>CAWABX010000014.1:0-56610 GCA_963780405.1 uncultured Flavobacteriaceae bacterium | reverse complement strand
GCACAAACACATGCATTTTATCCCAGGTACTGTTATCAGTTTTAAAAATACCAACCACTTTAAAAGCGGCACCTGTAATTTCACCGTTATAGTCTTGAAAGGTCAACACAATTTTAGACTTGAGCCTTACCTTTAATTCTTTGGCCAAAGCCTTCGAGATCACGATACTGTTTTTCCTGTTTGTCTCGAAAAAACTACCAGAAGATGAATCAATTTTTTTATATAATTCAAAAACTTCTTTCTCACCTTCCGTTCTGACACCAACTAGCGTTACACCCATATTCTTATTGGCTGTTGCCGCCATAGCCGAAGTTTTAAACCTACTGGTCACAGCTTTTACGCCTTCTGTTTCAGCAATTTCTTTTAACTTGGTATTCGTCGATTTAATGGTTTTCTTGATGTCAAAATTATCAGAAAATTCAGGGTGATGGAACTGAATATGAGCCGTCTCCAAAGCAAAAGTACTTTGCACTCTTTGAACCGCCATTCCATTCATCCACGCAGAAGAAAACAAACCTCCGATCAAACCCGATGCAATGGCAAAAATTACCACCGCACTTCGCATTCGGCTTCTCCAAATATTCCTCCAGGCTATTTTTATTAACATCATAATTTCAAGATCTTAATCCTTTGGCCACTTGCAAATTCATTATTTTTATGGTTGGGTATGACATGGCAATCAGCATTAATATGGATATGGCTATTCCTTGAAAAACAAAAATTTGAATATCCAAGCTCATTGGCATCACTGGCTCAAAATTGAAATCTTTCATTGCCTGCACCGCATCGCCCGTAAATTCGATTGGATTATAATAGAAATAGAACATCACTGGCAAACTGATCGCTATCCCTGCAAGAACCGCAATCGAAGTAAGAAAAACGAGTTCAACAATAATGACCAGAGCCAATTTGCTCTTTTGCATACCCACAGAAATCATGACAGAAAACTCTCTCATTCTTTCATTGGTCATCATCAGAACAGTCCCAAAAATTCCAAAGGCAATAACCAGATAGAGTATCGAAATCATGATTACTCCCCCTGCGTTATCTGTTTCGATCATTTGCAAAAGTTCCTTATTCATGACTGTCCAGTCCATCACTTCATATTTATCTAAGTCAATACTCGAAGTGATCAATTGCTCAACATCCCCAACATCTTTAATGTCATGTAAATCAAAAACCAAAGCAGTTAACTGATTTCCTGTAGAAAAAAAATTCTGAGCCTCTTTAAGGGGCATGTATATTGTGCTTCTATCCATTTCTGGTGTTGGAAGCTTTAAAATCCCCTTTACGGGATATAAGGCCGCAGCAGTAGTTCCATGGTATCCGGAAGAAAATAAAACAAGGGTGTCATTCACTTTTACCTTTAAAAACTTAGCCAATCCGGATGCTATCAAAACTGATTGATCATTTGACATTATAAATTCACCTTCTTTTAGATAGGATTTGATCTTTGTCATCCGATCCTCCTTTTCGGGAGATATTCCAATCACCGCAACCCCTTTTGTAGATTCTCCTGAAGAAGCCAAAGCAAATGATTCAAGTCTTGGGATAACAGCATTCAACCTTTTGTCTGATTGCAGTTTGCTAATGACATTTTCGTCCAGGTAAAAAATATTGTTGATATTCTTATCATCCCAATAACCATTTTTATGTATTTGAATATAACCGGAATAGGATTTTACAGCATTCTCTTTCATTTTCTCATACGAACCTCGGCCAAAACCTCGCATAATAATGGCAAAAAACAAGGCAAACATGATAGAAGCTATGGTGATCAGGGTTCGGCGTTTATTCCGCCAAATATTCCGCCAAGCTATCTTTACTATGTTCTTCATGACAATACTTTTAGCGCCTATCTTATACGTTTCATATTTTGCTGTGAGAAATATGACTCCGGAAGATCAATATCAAATTGAACTTCTTTGATGTATAAAACCGTCTTTTTTCCTTCCTCATTTGCCGGAACGATTTCTATTCGTGAAGGTATCAGTCTACCATCCATTTTCTTGAAATCATATCCAAAATCACTTTTTACCAGTTCATTGTCTTCATCGTAATACTCTGATTTAATTTGTATAAACTCGTCTTTGGTAATCCATTTATACACTTTAGCCCAAATGACTGCTGCCTCTGCCTTAGGAAGCATCTCAATCTTATAGCAGGCAAACCCTTCCACTGATTCTTCTTTTTCCAACTTATGATCATAATCCACTACCATCGAACTTTCCTTTAAAATATCATCGTTGGTATAATCAGAACCCATCCAACCTTGAGACATCATGGAAGCAGGTATTTTGATCATCCTGCTAATAGAAGGCATCCAGTTCCACATTTCAGTTTTCCTTTTCATAAAGACCTGTCCTTTATCTTTGGCCGGTGAAGTAATATAGGTCATCGAAAAGTCAAGTCCTCTTCCCCAGCCCTTCATGGAAATATTTCGTTTCCAGGTAGGTCTGATAATTTCCATCTCCATAATGGTATGATTGGTTTTACCTCTCACTTTTTCATCAGCCTTCTGCACAATTTGCATGGCTGTAAGTTGTTCCTGAGAAATAACAGATTGATAACTAAAAAAAATAAAGAAGAGCAGCGTAAAAGAAAGTGTTTTAAATTTCATAACATTTCCCTTGAGTGAATGAAATATAAAAATAAGGTTTTAAGTCAATAATACCTAGGAAACAGCGCGATATAACCATTCAAATTAAAAAAGGAGCGAGGTGATCGGAGGTCATCACCTCAACGCTCACCCCCTCGGAAGTAAAGCCCTCAGCTCTCACCCCCTCGGAAGTGAGGCCCTCACGTGCGAGGCCCTCGCAATCAATATTGATGAAAAGCTTGAGAAACAAACTCGAGAACTTCCGGGAGAGATTCACGCCAATACGTCCAATTGTGTGCGCCGTCTCTCACCCTGTATTGATGGGCAATTTGTTTCTTTTTCATTTCTATATGGATCAGGCTATTACCTTCAAACAGAAAGTCGTCATCACCGCAATCAATATACCATCGAACCGAAGACAATTGATCTGCCGGCATGTTCTTTATCAATTCTACAGCATTATGGCTTTTAAAATAATCTTCAAGCTCTTGCTCTGTATAATTCGTTTGTCCATTCCTATCCAAATTTCCCTTTAAATCTTCAATGGTCAATGGACCAACATAAGCACTTAAAGGGGCTGATGAAGAAAAGAGTTCAGGATGATGAAGCGCATACATAAAAGAGCCACCACCTCCCATAGAAAGCCCTGATATGGCCCTGTATCGTTTTTCTTTTTTGATCCTATAGGTTTTCTCAACATGAGGCATTAATTCCTTAAAAAAGAAATCCTCGTAATTCCATTTTCCGTTGATATCATTATAATAACCTCGTTGCCCCGTATTGGCATCGGGCATAACAATGATCATTGGAGTGGCTTTACCCTTTCTTATTGCCTCATCAGTAATGCGTAAAACTTCACCAAACTGGATCCAACCGGTTTGGTCATCTCCCGCCCCATGCAACAGATAGAGCACAGGATAACTCCTGGTAGAGCTTTCATAATCAGGAGGCAGGTAGATCGCAAAATGCCTTTCTGCATTCAGGATAGAGCTCTTCATACTGAGTTGATCAAAAACTTTTCCTTGTTGTGCCTTTAATTGACTTCCTACTACAAAGATTGTCAAAAGACTAAGCATGATTTTTATTTTCATCATAATTGTATAAAATATAAGGGGTGGGTATCAATCAGTGTTTAGTTGGAATTGCTGACAAAAGCTACCTTTTTACTGTCAGGTGACCAGCTGGGGACATTAATTGTGCCCTGTCCTCCATAAACATAACTAAGAATCTTGGGTTCACCTCCCTCGACAGACATCATCCTAAGATATACATGCTTATAAAAAGGATGATCTCCCGACTCAACATCTGTCCCAAAAGACAAAAACACTATTTTTTTCCCGTCTGGAGATATATGAGGGAACCAATCGTTTAACTCGTCAAAAGTGAGTTGTTTTACATCGCTGCCATCAGGTTTCATTCTATAGAGCTGCATCGTTCCACTGCGATTGGAATTGAAATAAATATACTTTCCCTGAGGATCATACTCCGGGCCATCATCCAATCCGGGTGTGTCGGTCAATTGAGTCTCATCTCCTGTTTTTATATTCACACTATAGATGTCATATTGGCCATTTCTGTTTCCGGTAAAAACCAATTCATTGCTATCGGTAGACCAACCGTGCAGATACGAAGCGCCCAATCCTTTTTTTGTTACCCTGAATGGCTCAGAACTTCCTTCGACGGGCAAGGTATAAATTGCTGAATCTCCATTATCCTCATCATCGTGATGGCTAATAGCCATTTGTGTTCCATCAAAGGATAGAACATGGTCATTGTTATTTTTTACCGCAAAACCTGTATTGATGGTTGTTGTAGCCTGACTTTCCAGATCATATCTGTACAAATAACCATTTGAATTATAGATCAAGGCCTTTCCATCAACTGTCCAATTCGGGGCCTGTAAAGAATGACTGGAAGAAAACAAAACCTTTCTTTCTAAACTCTCTACATCCAACACCTCCATATGACTTCCTAAATAGTTTTGATAGCGCTCTCCTGATTCATCAAAAGGCTTGATGATCCTGACATCACTAAAAATGGCTTTCTCTATGACTTCCGGATTATGAGAGCATACAAAAAGGCCTACGAATACTTCATTGTGTAAACCGGTAATATCCTGTGAAACTTTCACCAAGGGTTGGCCCATTTTTGCAGTCCCCATGGTAAAAGTATCTCCCTTTCTTTCCAGCTGTATGATATCTGGCGCTACATCAACCGAAGTTTTCTCCTCAGTATCTTCGCCTTTCTTCTTTCTGTATTGAAGAGAAACCAGCCCGTCTCCATGAACAGCTGCACTGACATGCTCCGCATCAGGCTGAAAACTATTCCTTGCCATCCATCCTAATTTCCGATGAGGATCGACCCCGTCTCCTACAAATTTAACTTTAGCCCTTAGTATAAAATCACCTTGAATGCTATTCCAAAGAAAATGGAACTGATCGTCTGCAAACCACATATTCGCACCAGAACCTTCAATTAAATATTCCTGATCAGTACTGTGATATGAAACTTTACCCTTGTGATTCACTGCACCAATATCAGTATTGTTATAAAATATACCGGTCACATTTGATTGGGCTAATACATTGTAATGAAAAAACATCATAAATAGAAGAGTTAACCCCACTGAAATTGTGTTGTTCATGATTAAAAAGTCTTTAAAAGCAGGGTTGAAGGCCTGCTCATTTTATACCCTTTAAAAATAGAAAAAAAACACCATAACTGGCTCTATTTATACCATTACTTTAATTCAGCATTCTCAACAATCAAGGGGTATACATAGCCGGCTCCAAACTCTTTGTCAATGGCAAGAACACCCTCAAAAGTAACAGTATCGCCTACTTTTACGATTTCCATTGTGGTAAAAGTAAGGTCAGATCTACTGTCTCCCTTGGTCCCATCCATAAGATGCACCCAATTGCGATCCATAATATCCATATTCACTTTTACAACTTGACCACGAACTTTAACTGTTTGCTTATTATACTTTTCAGAATTTTCATACAGATCAGCAATACTATGCCCCCCGGCAACCGGACTGATCTTTATACTATCGAGTAATTTCTGAATTCCTTCCTGTCTTTTAGCGCTGACCTCTGCCTTTTTTGTTTCAGCACTAATGGGTTCTCTGCTAATTTGGTCCACAAAAAAGATACTTTCAAAAACCCGGTTTAATTCTTTGCTTTCAAAGTTTTTCATTTCCATAGCCTCGATATAATAAAGCCTTTCTCCTACTTTAACATCTGTCTTTGATACCGCCAGCCAAAACTCCTGATCGGATTTCTGCACAAGTATATAGGTGTAATTACCTGTTTGTTGTACTTCATTGACCACAACTTCATTTTGGGCGATTTCTTCCGATACGGGTGCGTAATCCTTTTTTTTACTTTCACATGACATGAGTAATGTGATACTTAATATTAATAACGTGGTTCTCATTCTATTATATTTAATTGATTATTTCTTTTTAAAACGACAAAATACATAATTCTGAGTCGCCTTTGACGGTGTGACATGAACTGTCTCAAAATTTTCTACAGATTCGAATTTACCTAAAAAAAGTTCAGTCAGTTCGCTACTATCGTATTGATGAATAGGCAGACCACTGCATTTTTCAGGTCCTGTTTTAGAAAAGGCCCCTAAAATAAGAGTCCCGCCAGGGGATATACTCTGTGCAGCCTTTTCCTGATACAATTTAACATCACTATCCTGAGTTAAAAAATGCAAGCAGGCTCTGTCATGCCATAAGTCAAAAGGAGTATTGACTTGATACTTGGTAATATCAGAACAGATCCAGGTGACCTTTTCAGCCAATGCTCCAAGCCTCTTTTTTGCTTTATCAATGGCTTTTTTAGATATATCGAGCACAGTGATGTCCTGATATCCCCTGCTTAACAAATGATCCACAAGCAAACTATCTCCTCCTCCAACGTCAAGGATTCTGCTTTTTTTAGAGATTTTAGAAGCGGCTATTAAATCAAGAGAACTTTCAGGAACTGGCTGATACCAGCCAGATTCGATCAACGATCTATTCTGATATACCCTTTCCCAGAAGTCCTTTTTAGTTGCTGACTCACCTATTTCAGATTTGATCATAGCTCCATATCTAGTTATTGAAGTTGGGGCAGGGCCACAACATGGGCGTGAACTTCAACACCATTCATGGTTACTTCCAATCTTTTATCATACATTTTTATCCCTTTGACGTCATTGAGTTTTCCTTGTTGAGAAATGGCTTTCACTCCATAAAAAGATCCGTCTTTAGCAACGGCTTTGATATGAATTATATAGCCTGATTTACGCACTCCACGAACGTCCAATAAAGTTCCGTCTTTTGTAATTGCCATAATCTTGAAAACCTTCCCCTCCTCTTCAATGGCAACTACAGGTTTATACTGTTCTTCACTGACCAAAACTTTAACAGGCAATTTTTTCCCACCAACAAAAGCTTTAACATCCATAATGTATCTCTGGTTACCATCTTCCAAGGCCTTAACATCATATTGGTTCCCTTCATCATCAAAGGCTTTTACATCCATAGTGTAACCCTCAGGATGCATGGCTTTCACATGCCATACTACCTCCTGCTCGTTAGTTGTCGTAGTTTCATAAAAATCTTTGATTCTGACCCCTCAGTATCATTATTGGAGTAAGCAAAAAACATAAAAGCCAAATTCTATTTTCCACTCTTAAATCTTATTAAATTCTGAATTCTTTACAAAGGTAGTAATAGGACATCAAGCCGAATATGATATTGGTTAGGTTTTATTGAAGTCGATAAAAAGATGTAACAATAGATCACATAAAAAAACTCCAAATAAATTTGAAGCTTTTAAATACTATTTGATTGGTTTAAAATCACTCAATGGCTCACCGCTATATAATCGGGATTATTTTCATGATCCTCTTTTTGATACCTTTTCCGAAGGATTTTTATATCCGTATTCCTTTCACCTGTTTCAATATAATATTTATAAGCCAATAGACTATCCATTGCCAAATCTTTTCAATTTCCTTTTCAAAAACTCTGGTACTAATCGCGTTATTTAGTTTGTAAAATGTTTTACTAAACAAAATAGTCCTGCCTTTTTCATCTAATCTTACCCCATAAGTGATTTGCATCTTTTTTGTTGGAAAATTCTCAGATTCATATACTTCATAGGTATAATAAACACCATCAATAAATGTGACGATACGCTCTTTATGAATAATATTATTAATCCCATCGGGAATCTGAACTTCTCTTTCCGCTCCAAGCTTGGCTTCTTCTTTTGTTCCATTAAGCGCCATAGAATCATCAATAGAAGTATGAAATTTACTCACATTTCCAAAAGCAGTCAGGGCCTTCCAAACTGCTTCATGAGAATTTTGAACCACAACTTGATTCTCCAATACTTCTAATTTTTCACCATCCACGAATTGCTGAGCCGATAACTGTGAAACAAACAGCAATACAATCCAAAACGAGGTGACTATTGCTCTTTTTTCAAAATTTAACTGTTTGTTCAGAAACAAATTCGTTTTATTAGAGCATTTCTGTTCTTAGGCCATTGTATGTCCTTGCTCTATTATGAATAATTACGGATTATATATAATATGACGATCAGAATATCCTAAAATCATTACACTTATGAGATTAATATTGAACTTATTTTATGATAAAATAAAAAGATTTAATCATGATACATTTCAATGTATTTCTGATCCAATTCAGGGGAGTCCTTATATTGAATTCTAAGCTCATTCAGCGCTGTATGAAGCTTTCTCACTACCTCAGCATAAGCAGGGTCAGCATAAACATTATTCATTTCCTGAGGATCTCTTAGCCTGTCATATAGTTCCCATTCATCAACATCGTAGTAAAAGTGAACCAATTTAAATTCTTTGGTCACTATGGCATAATGACGTTTCACCATATGCACAGAAGGATACTCATAATAATGATAATATACTGCTTCTCTTGACCAGGAGGCTGTATCTCCTTTCAGCAAAGGCATCAGACTTTCTCCCTGCATATCATCAGGCGCTGTAATTCCTGCAGCGTCTAAAAAAGTTTGGGCGAAATCCAGGTTTTGAACCATTTCATCATTGGTGGTTCCCGGCTTTGATCTCATTGGGCCATCTGATCAATAGTGGTGTTTTAAAAGATTCATCATATACAAATCGCTTGTCAAACCAACCGTGTTCTCCTAAATAAAAGCCCTGATCTGAAGTATATACAACAATGGTATTTTCGGCCAATCCACTTTTATCCAGATAGTCCAAAACTCGTCCAACATTATCATCGACAGAAGATATGGTTCCCAGATAATCCTGCATATACCTTTGATATTTCCATTGCATTTTTTCTCTCTTGCTCATAGAAGGCCAATGATTCTTAAAATCTTCATTGATACTATCCAACACAATATCATACTGCTCTTTTTGAGCAGCATTTGCCCGTCCATAAGGTCCATAAAACCCATTTTGTCATTCTTCAACCTGAGGATCTACGACATCCATTTCCCAATGGTTTCTGGTCGAATCTTACTGTCATGACTATACATCATATGCTGTGTATAAATTCATTTCTGCCGTTTTCGCTGCTGTTCCTCGATTTTTATAATCATCAAACAAAGATTCAGGTTCAGGAAATGTTTTTTTTGAATTGCTTTAAATTTCTCAGGGCTTGGCCACCAGGGTCTGTGAGGCGCCTTATGAAGGTACATCATCATAAAAGGCTTCTCCTTGTCTCTTTTTTTATCCAGCCAGCCTATGGTAAGGTCAGTGATAATATCTGTAACATACCCCGTAATGGTTGTATCACCTCTAGGGGTGATAAAATCAGGATTGATATAATTTCCCTGACCCGGAAGAATCATAAAATCATCCACTCCCTTGGGGTTATTTCCGAAATGTAATTTACCAAACATGGCCGTTTGATAGCCTGCTTTTTGAAACAATTGCGGGAAAGTAACCTGAGTCGTGTCAAAAGGCATTTTATTGTCAATCTTACCATTGATATGGGTATGCTTTCCCTGTAAGTATCGTAGCTCTGGAAGGCGCACAAATAGAATTCGTCACACAAGCATTTGTAAATAAAAGACCTTCCTCTGCTATTCTATCAATATTGGGTGTTTTGATCAGTTGACTGCCGTAGGCACTTATGGCCTGATATGCGTGGTCATCTGACATGATAAATAAGATATTGGGTCTTTTCGGTACTACTACCTCCTCTTTTTTACAAGAGCCAAAGCTTACCGCTATAAAAAAAACAATCATAATTTTACTGAGACTATTCATATAAACGTGTTTTAATTGAAATTCCCAAAATAAGAAAGGTTTATGTTTTGAGTCAATGTATATAAGGCTTATTGACTCAAAGATATTGAAATCTTTGAGTCACTTAAGGTAAAGGCGAAATTTAGTTTTAACAAAATTTTAATGGGTATCGTTTAAACCTAAGAGGTTAATTATGGTCAAATCATTAAACATATAATCATAAAAACATGAAAAAAATAATGATCATCTTCTTTTAGGATCTTCACTATTAAGTTTTGGTCAGCAGGAAGGCAAACAGAAAAAAATGAATGAAGACTTCAGCACAGAACAACAGGCCATTTTACAAACTAAAAAAATGGCACTGGAATTAGACCTCAATGACAATCAGCAAAAACAATTGCTGATTTGAACAAAAAATGGGCCGAAGTAAAAGCCAGAAAAGGGCCGAGATGAAGTCTTTAAATAAAGAAGAAATGAGTTCTACTGACAGGTTCAACTATATGAACACAATGCTTGATGAGAAATTGGCCCGTCAAAATGAGCTTAAAAAAATACTTGATGAAGACCAATATACCAGTTGGAAAAAATCTTCAAATAAAATGAAGAAAGAGTCAAAAGGAAGAACCGGGCATCAACACAAGAAACACGAGAAATGGCCAAAAATAATGACATTGGATTATTAGATTGATTTTGAGTTTAGACGAGAACCACCCAATATGGGTGGTTTTTTATTTAGAGACCAACAACTTCATTCCTATACTCAGCTCATTGGAATCTAGACCATTGATCCTTTTTAAATCATCTACCGATAAATTGTTGCTTCTTGCGATCGAATATAATGTATCTCCTCTTTCCACAGTTATAAAAATATCGCTATCATCTATAACGTTATCAGCGATGGCGTTAACAGCAATCGTATTATCAGCGATACTATCCTCTTCATCCCTAAACTTGCCTTTGTCAATTTTTACTGCCCTCTTATAACCTTTATCGTCAAGTACAAGGTCGTCATACTTATATAATTCAAAAGTTTCAATAAAAGAAATTAATTTCTTGGGATATTTTCGATCTGTCGCATATCCGGCTTTTTTAAGCCCCTTTGCCCATGCTTTATAGTCATCTGGTTTTAGGTCAAACAAAAACTCATACCTCCCCCTGACCTGTCAAAAATATGGAATGATCGTTAAATGAACCCTCTGGCGTTGGGTATTTTCTAAAACATTCTCCCTTTTTATCGTCATCGTGATAGACGCGTTTTCCTTTCCATCCAGAGTGACATTTAATACCGAAATGATTATTAGACTTTTTCGCCAAGGTACTCAGTCCATTTCCGGATTCCAAGATGCCTTGAGCAAGCGTAATACTGGCAGGAATGTTATACTTTTCCATTTTATCAATGGCAATATCTTTATAAGTTCCGATATAGGCAACGGTAAAATCATTGACCTGACCGGTATATTCCTTTTTATAGGATTCAAAAATAGCGTCACTTTTGGCGTTCAGATATTGTTCCCTGGTATCTATTTCTTTCTTTTTCCCTTTGCTGCTGGTGGAGCGATTAGTACCACAAGCCACCAAAACCAACAGGCCAAGTACCAATATTAAAAATTTACTAAGTGTTTCATACTTCGATTAATGGTAATTTCTTCTTGCTTAAACGCTTATTCATTCCTTCTATCCCTTGCAGGCCTCCGGTATGCATAGCGAGTATAGAACTGTTTCTCTTAAAAAAATTCTTTTTGACTAGATCCATAATACCGAACATCATTTTTCCGGTATAAATTGGATCTAAAGGTATGGCAGTTTGTTGATTAAAATCGTTGATAAAACTAATCAAAATTTCATTGATTTTCGCATATCCTCCAAAATGATATTCATGAATCAACTTCCAGTTGTTCTTGGTGAAGGTTTTTTTATGAATAATATCCTGTAAAAACTCCCCTTTCAAACTTGGAAATCCGAGTATGGTTTGTCGGTTTGTGGCAGTGTTTATAAGTCCTGAAATCGTCCCTCCTGTGCCGACTGAAACGCATATATAATCAAACGTATATCTTCTTTAGTCAAAATCTCTTCACATCCTTTTATAGCCAGTTCATTGGTTCCCCCTTCAGGTATCTGATAAAAATCTCCAAATTCTGACTTTAAAGCCGCTATAAAATTCAGGAGCTGACTTTCTTCTGTATTCCTCTCTGGATACGAATTTAAACCGCATACCATTATCATGAGCAAATTTTAAGGTTGGGTTGGTTTGAAACAAATGATTAAGATCAAGACCTAGTTCCTCGCCTCGAATAATTCCTATCGTTCTAAAACCTCCCGTCTTCACCTGCATATGACAAAGCACTTATATGGTTAGAATAAGCTCCTCCAAAGGAAAGCAGGGTGGTAAACCCTTTTTCTTTTGCCTCTACAAGGTTGTACTTTAGTTTCGGTATTTATTGCCCGAAATAAAAGGATGCAATTCATCTTCTCGCTTTAAGACAAGGCTTATTCCCTTTTGTTTGAGGATCTCTAAATTGATGAGTTGATTTCTGCTTCTAACTCATACCTTATAAAAATCATGAACAAGAATATGATTTGATCAGACTGTTCCGAGACACAAATAGGTACAGACAATCAATAGGTTGAATTGACAACTGGCATGAAATAGTCTAAAACTGCGTCAATAATTCACTATTTTTGCCGTCTGAGCTTTAAGAAAAATAAGCATGCTGGTTGATTTGCATAAAGATAAAGAAAAAAAAAAGTTGACAATGCAATTTAACAATAATAAATTAGACCCTGAAGATTTTTATTACAGTAAAGAAGGCTTTAAAGTATTTACCAGAAACTTATCATTTAAAAAGAGGATATTGCTGTAAAAACAATTGCAGACATTGTCCCTATGGCTTTGACCCTAAAGTTCCTTAAGCTTTCAGCTCCTAAATTCAAAACCAACACAAACTACTCCCCCCATGAGGTTTAACCAGATTTAATGGTCGACAATTACATGTTTACAGTCATTTCTTTGGTATGATTCTTGATAATATTTTGCTGAGCGCAAAGTTTTGATTAAATCTATTTTTATGAAGAATATTTACTTTTTGGCATCATTGATTTTAATTCTTATCGTTAGTTCCTGTACTTCTGTAAATGTATATTCAGATTATGATAAGGAAACAGATTTTACCGAGTTTAAAACCTATGCATTTTATAAAAAAGGAATCGATAAGGTAGAAATTTCTGATCTTGATAAAAAAAGAATCCTTAGAGCCATTGAAAAAGAGCTCAAATTAAAAGGATTGGCTCCTTCTGAAAATCCAGATCTTCTGGTAAATATCTTTACAAAGTCCCGAGAAAAAATCGACGTATATAACAACAATTATTATGGCTGGTATCCTTGGTACTATGGATATGGTTATGGATTTGGCGGTCCTGGTTATGGATTTGGTTATACTAATGTAACGAGTTCTACTGAAGGCACCTTATTTATCGATTTGATTGACGCCAGGAAGAAAGAGCTTTCATGGCAAGGCATAGGAATTGGTTTACTCTCTTATCACAAGAATATTGAAAAAAAAGAAGCGCGTATCAATGAATTTGTCAACCACATCATGACCCAATACCCACCAGTATTAAAGGAGTAGTGGTTGAACAAAGCTTAGAAAATTTTAGCACTTAGCCGTTTAAATTGAATCAATTTCTTCCTGCACTAGTTCCCACTGACCCATAAGTTCTTCGACCTTTAGCTTCTTGTCATTATACGACTTAAAGAATTGTTCATCCTCCTGAAGTAACTTAAAGTTTTCGGCAATCTGAGCGTCATCGTTAATGATCTTCTTCTCCAAATCTGAAATTTCTGCTTCAATCTTACTCAGTCTATTTTGAAGTTTTTTACGTTGCTTTTGATCCGTATGGTTTTGCTTACCTCCTTTGGCGACATTGTCGGTTGATTCCTTTTTAGTTTTCATTTCGACCGCCCTCATATCTTCCAGCTCATGTTGCTCCAGGAAATAATTAATATCTCCAAGATACTCCTTAATTCCTCCTTCTCTAAAAGAATAAACGGTTGTAGCCAGGTCTTGTAAAAAATCCCTGTCGTGAGATACAAGGATCAGCGTACCTTCAAATTGTTTTAAGGCCCTTTTAAGTACATTTTTTGATGCAATATCAAGGTGGTTCGTAGGCTCATCCATGATAAGAACATTAAACGGATGCAACAGCATTTTGCACAAAGCCAGGCGATTTCTTTCTCCTCCAGACAACACTTTTACTTTTTTCTCTACCTCATCTCCTCTAAAAAGAAAAGAACCTAACATATCACGAACCCTAACCCTATTGCCATCAGTGGCTTCATTCTCCATGGTTTCAAGAACAGTCAACTCTCCATCGAGATATTCTGACTGATTTTGTGCGAAGTAACCAATTTGCACATTGTGACCCAATTTCAAATCTCCATCAAAACTGATTTCACCGACCATGATCTTGGCAAGTGTCGATTTTCCTTGACCATTTTGACCTACAAAGGCAATTTTACTCCCTCGTTCAATCAACATATTGACACCTTCTAAGACCTGATTACTGTCGTAGTTCTTGGCAATTTCTTCTGCCTCCACAACAACTTTTCCCGGTGTTTTTGAAACTGAAAAGCGCACATTCATTACGGCATTATCATCTACATCTACCTCAATACGTTGCACCTTATTCAGTTTTTTGATCAATGACTGAGCCATGGAAGCCTTACTGGCTTTGGCTCGAAATTTTTCAATCAACTGTTCGGTCTGTTTGATTTCTTTTTCCTGGTTTTTTTGAGATTGCAACTGTTTTTCTTTGATCTCGTTTCTCAGCAACAAATATTGAGAATAAGGCTTCTTATAGTCATAGATCTGACCTAAGGATATCTCAATAGTTCTGTTGGTCACGTTATCAAGAAACATTTTATCGTGAGACACCATCATGATCGCTCCACTAAAGCCTTTCAAAAAGTTTTCAAACCATATGATAGATTCTATGTCCAAATGATTGGTAGGCTCATCCAGTAACAAAATATCGTGTTTTTGTAATAACAATTTTGCCAATTCTATCCTCATTCTCCATCCTCCCGAAAAAGTATTGGTCATTTGATGAAGATTCTCTTGTTTAAAGCCAAGCCCCGAAAGAATTTTTTCTGTTTCCCCCTGATAATTATATCCCCCGATCAATTCATATCTGTGTGATAATTCATCTAGGTCGTGCATTAAATCATGGTAATACTCGCTTTCGTAGTCCGTTCTTTCAGCCAACTGAGTATTCACCACTTCCAGTTTTTCCTCAATGCCTTTAATTTCCTTAAAAGCCTGATACGCTTCTTCAATCACTGTTCTTCCCTCTTCAAAATCTATATCTTGCTTCAGAAAGCCAAGACTGATATCCTTATCAAAGGCCATCGATCCCCGATCATATTCCTGTTCTCCGGAAACGATTTTCAATAAAGTGGATTTTCCAGCTCCATTTTTACCAACGAGCCCTATTCGATCTCCGGCATTTAACTTAAAAGTAATTCCCGAAAACAATTCTTCTCCAGAAAAAGAAACGGTAATATCATGGGCGTTAAGCATTATTCAGTCTTAAAAATTTATCTTTGCAAAAGTAACTGAAACTTGTCAATCCACAATGCTGAAAAAAGGTTCTAAATTATACTCTGTTTTTTACAACAAATGTCCTCAATGTCAGGAAGGTAGATTCTTTCAACATGGCATAACTCTAAATTTAAAGCGAAATTTAGAAGTAGATACGAACTGTGAAAGTTGCGGATTAAAATACATGATCGAACCTTCTTTTTTCTACGGAGCCATGTATGTATCTTATGCGCTAACCGTTGGCCTAGCTGTTGCCATTTTTATAATTTCCTATTTGCTGGGCTTAGGCCTCATCGGTTCTTTTATAGCAATCTTCGTTATACTAATTGCGTTGATTCCTCTTACCATGAGGATTTCCAGATTGGTGTATATCAATATGTTTGTGCATTTTAAAAAGAAAGAAGATTAATTCTTTTGTTTAAACCTTTTGATGTCAATATCCTCATCCAAAGCCTTGTCATTTTCAAGAAATTGATACAGTTTTTTAGCCATTAAAGGAGCGATCATCACCCCCCTGGTTCCCAAACCATTGAGCAAAGCAAGCCTGTGATTGTCTTTATGAATCCCCAGTAATGGCCGTCTGTCTCCTGTAGTGGGTCTTACACCTGCTTCATGCGCTACAATATCATAATGGCAGGTAATTACTGTTTTCAATTTATCTTCAAGTTCCTTTCTCCCTTCAACCGTCGGGATATTCGTTTTATCAGACCAGTTAAACGTTGCACCAACTTTGTAGAGATCGTCGCCTAAAGGCATTACAAAAACAGCTGATTTAATAACATCATCCAGTTTTAGATCAGGTGCATGGATGGTCAATAATTCACCTTTGGTTCCGTTTAGTGGTAACTTATTAAAAAATGGATTGCTCTTCAATCCATTGCCCTCACAAAAAACGATTCTATTGGCAGCGCAATTTTTATATTCAATATGTGTCTCCCAGGTAATGATACGCTCATGCCTAAAGGTTTCTTCTATCAATCTACCTTCATTTTTTAAATACTCACGGTAAGCAGAGACCAATTCCCTAACTCTGATACGCCCTGTATGTTTCACTCTGCCAGCTTGATAGGGTGCCACAACATGCTTAGCTTCCAACTTGACCAGTTCGGGATGCATAAATTCCTGAAGCGCGGACTTATCACTGGCGATAAACCAGTTGTTTTGCTCTTCTATACTTTTAAATGTCCGGTAAATATCAAGTGGCTGATCAAAAGTAACTTTCAGTTTCTTTTCAAGTGAAAGGTAGAATGGTATCGCAACATCCAACTGTTCTTTGGCATTCCACACAGGCGTGAATCTTTTCAGAATTACAGGATTATACATGCCTCCGGCCACCAAGGAAGAAGTTTGAGAGCTGTCTTCATATACCAAAAAGGACTTATCTTGCCTTTTGAGTTCTTCCGCCAAAGCTATTCCGGCCAACCCCAATCCTACGATAATATAATCAACATTTGTATCCAAAGTCTACAATCTCTTTAAAATTCATTCAGGGTTCAAAGATACTATATAGTGCTTAACTATATGTTATAATTTCCGAAGGGTTCGGAGCCCAAACCCTCATGTCTCACCCCCTCACTTCTCACCCCTTCACATCTCACCCCTTATCTCACCCCTTCACTTCTCACCCCCTCACTTCCGATCACCACGGAAACAAAGCATAAAAAAAACCCCTGCTTTGCAGCAGAGGTTCTTTTCTTATTAACTCAGTAATTAGTAATTCCACATATCGAGCTCCCTATCTCGAATGTCTTCTTTAAGTTTATCTGATTCCAAAACTTGAAAAAGTGAATTTCCTTTAATATATTCTGCAACATCTCTGTTACCATAAATATTCTCTTCTCTGTAGATGATTGCGTTGAATCGTCTCGCGTTGAGCAAGTGGTCATAAGACAGCGGAAAAGCTGAATTCTTTTGGTTGAACACTTTCATTTCATGGGTAGTATATCTCGCTCCCGGATACCATACCCAAAACAACTCAATCAATTCATCTTGTGAACCTTCACTATCGATGAAGTTTACGTCCGGTGCTACCGGTGCAACTCCCAACAATCTGTATTTCAGTTCTCCTTGACGCTTGTCAAAATACCACACACCCTTAATTCTGAAACCTTCGATGTCTCCGGCAGTAATATCTCTTCTGTCAACATATTCATCAGTTAGTACCTCACCTGCATTTAATCTTTCAATACCGGCATCTGAGGTATCAATTCTGGCCAACCTGCCTGAAATGTCCTTCAGCGTCAACTTGTCTTCGAAATAAGAATCATCATATACATCAATGATCTCACCGCTTTTGATTCCTCTTAATAAAGTATCGTATAAAGACCTTCTTGTTGAACTGATATTACTTGTATCAACAGGGTAATAGAAAGGCATGTTGATCTTTTCATTAAGATCTACGTATTCCCACACTACTTTTGACCATAAGATATCTCTATCATCAATATATCCATATGGTAATGGCGTATCATTGTCCGCAGCAAGCTGCTCCGGCGTTTTCATACCTACCTGCTCCGGGATCTTTGAATTCAGTAAATTTGCCTGAGCACTTACTGACCCAACAGATAGTAAACCTATTACTGCTATTATTAAACTTCTCAATTTCATAATTCTATATGGATTAATTTGTTATTTCAACATTTACTGGAGAAGCATTCTTCAAGTAATAACCTGAATTCCCCACTAATTTTTGTTTGATATCAAAAACGATCACCACGTCTCCTCTTCTAGCTTTATTCAATACTCTGATTGCTGAGGCATCAAATTTATCACCTTTTACGATCACGGTTGGTTGTCCTGGCACTTTGACACTAAAACCGGTTGTACTGATCTTAAGATCGAATACAAAATCAGGTAACAATGAACTTATGGTAGCCTTTTGCAAGGTACTCTTTGGCATTTTGATCATTCCGTATTCACCTCTTACTGCCGCAACAGGAGCCGGGATATCTTTAATTCTAAACATTTGACTTGAAGTAATTGGTGTACCGTCAGGTAATTTAGCACTTACGGTAATTTTAACTTCTCTTCCTTTACCAGGAGCCATTTCATATTTTCCAATACCTTTTACTTTTTTCAATCCAGGTGCGCTTGCTTTAACAGCATTATCAGCTACACCAGGTACAGAAACTGTAATCGGGTTTTGAACACCTCTATAGACCACATTCATTTTATCGGCTGAGATTACTGCACTGTTTGGTTTAGCAACAACAGCATATGAAGTTTCTACCGGAATCTCAACTGGTTTTCCATTTTCCATAAAAATGAACTTACCTTTGATTTCATTCTCTCCAACATTTCCAGCTGGAAAATCAAGAACTGCTCCACCATCTTTGATATTGGTAATTTCTTTACCGTTGATCACCACTTTTGTAGGTTTAAGAGATCCATCATATCGTCCTAAAACGATCTTTCCCTGGAAATTTTCTCCCTGTAAAGTAGCAGGTGTGTTTGGTATCAAAATAGCCTGATAGTTATTCATGGAAACATCACTAGCCATCTGACCTTGTAACATATTACCCAAAACTTCTGATTCAGTTGTTTTGATATCTGCCTGGATCTGAGTCATTTTGGTGATAGACGCCACTAAAGGAAATCCTTTATAATTGTAGTCTAGCCAAAAAATCTCTTTCCCTTCTCTATTCGCTACTTTATCAGTAGCAAATCTTGATTCAACATCTTTTTTAAGACCTTCATTTCCATTGCCCATTATTGCAGCAAGATCACTACGGTATTTGTTCATTCTATCAACAAATTCCTGACCAGCCTCGTGATACACTCCGTCATTTCCTTTAAAGAACTTCTCATCAAGAAATTTACCAGAATCCATTGTTTCGTAATCGGTTGGATCATCAACAGTAGCTTTCATTTCCTCTTTAATACCTTCGATGTAGGCATAATAATCATCAGATAACTTTTGAATTTTATCTGCCTTTGCGGCCTCATCGCTATACTTCTCAGATTGCTCTACTGCTTTAAGAGCAAGATCCTCATAGGATCTTTTGTTCCTGGATGTAGCAGCGTCATTCGCCGCAACCAGTTTATTGTCCATTAAACCAAAGGCCTGTAAAACTTCCTTTGACATATTCATTGCCAACATAGCGATGAAAATCAAATACATCAAATTAATCATTTTTTGCCTTGGTGATTGCTTACCTCCTGCCATTTCTAATAGTTTTTATAGGGTTAATAATTGGTTGTTAAAAGAATTATAACTCTATGAATTTCTATTTGACATAGCAGATAACATACCTCCATATACTCCATTCAAAGAAGATAGGTTTGTGGCTAAGGACTCCATTTGTTCCTTTAAACGTTCAGCATTATCTAAAGTCTCCTGATTTAAAGAAGCTTGACGCTCAGCGTTTTCTTTCTGTATAATATACATGCTATTTAATGATTCCAATTCAATGGCAGCAACTGATAATTGTTCTGCATATCTGTTAGAAGCTGCTATAGAATCTGTTGCTGGTTTCATACCTTCTGCTGCACCAGCAAAATTGCTGATACTTTCAGACAATCTTGTCATTTTTTCAGCATCCAAATTTGCTTCCTGTAAAAGATCATCTAATTTTTGTGACAACAATCCCTGTGCATCATTTGCCTCTTCTTTATCTTTTGCCGCTCCTCCTGCTAATTCAGGATACACATTAGTCCAATCCAAATCTTCTTCAACTGGTTCAAAAGCTGATAATGCAAATACTGCTGCTTCTACGATCATCCCAATGGTTAACATTTCTGTTCCTCCGGGGAAGTGAGCAATCTTAAAAAGAGCTCCTAAAATTACTACTGCTGCTCCCAGACCATAGGCCATGTTGAACATTTTCTTTTTGGTTTTCGATTGTGCCATAATTTTTGATTTTTAATTATTATTGATTAAGCTATTTCTTATTTGTTACTATCTGTCATTTTTGTCCCCATGTAATCCTGTACAGTTCTAAAGCCTATATAACTTCTGGCTGAATCTCCGTATTCGTAGTCTCTTGTTCCTACTTCTAGGAAATAAGCTACATCTTTCCAGGAACCACCTCTGATCACTTTTCTCTGGTTATCATTATCAACAACATTTGGGTTGATCGTTGAACCTAAGTAATAAGATGAAGGGTTGTATGCTGTATTTGTCCATTCCGAGACGTTACCAGCCATATTGTATAATCCGTAGTCGTTCGCGTTATACGATCTTGCTTCTACAGTATAAAGTGCTCCATCGGCTGCATAATTACCTCTTTCTGGTTTGAAATTAGCAAGGAAACATCCTCTGTCTGTAGTGGTATAAGGACCACCCCATGGGTATTTAGCATATTCAAGACCTCCCCTGGCAGCATATTCCCATTCTGCCTCTGTAGGCAATCTGAAACTTGGCTCTCTGCCTGTTCCTTTCTTTTTACCCGCAAGGAAATCATTTCTTTTTTGAGTTCTGAAGTTACAAAATGCTTTTGCCTGATTCCAGCTAACACCTACTACAGGATATTCATTGTAAGCTTGGTGCCAAAAGTAATCCTGATGCATTGGATCATTATATGAGTAATTAAAATCTTTTACCCAAACAGCAGTATCAGGATATACTTCTACTTCTACTTTTTTAACGAAATCTTTTGCATTAGCACTTCTTTTTGCAGCTCCTGCTCCGTCAAAACTTAAGTAAACATATTTTAACTTTTTCGTATCGATTTTTCTTTTTCTCTCCATGGCTTCATCCATAGGTACGTATAAACTATCCATGGCTTCGGCATAGTATTGATCAGGAAACTCACTTGTATTCCAAACCAATTCCACATCCCAATTCAAATAACGACCTTCGGTTGGTGAATTAATATCTCCCAAACTACCATAATTGTCCATCATATACTTATAATAAGCATTATCAGTACTGTCTTGTTCCTTGAATTTATATTTTGAAATCCCACTTAGGTCTCCTTTATTCTGTTCTATATCTGCTCCTCCGCCTATATCAGCTTCTTCTGCTAAAATGGCCAATTTGGTTCTTAGAATTGAATCTCTCACTCTAAAAACAAACTCTCTGTATTCACTATTGGTGATTTCCGTATCGTCCATATAATAAGGTCGTACAGTAACGGTTCTGGAAGGGGCGCTAAAGGCTCCTGCCACATCCTCACCACTTTTTCCCATAGTGAATGCACCACCTGGAATCAGTACCATTCCGAATGGCTTTTCAGGAAAAAATTTCTTATTTGCCGAAACTCCTACCAATTGCCCTCTGTCGTTACCAGATTTACAACTGCTAAGGAAAGCAAAGACAAATAATAATAGGATTAGGGATAACTTTTTCATAATTTTTACTTTTCTAACAAAATGTTATTGTTACATTAAAACTTATTGTTACTACTTTAAAGAGAGGTTTTTATTCAAAAAAAACAAATAAAAATCCACACAAAATTTAATCTTTTGTTCCCTAAGAACGCTAAAAAACCTAGTTTAGTGTGTACTAATTCAATTTTCTAAAGGTTTTTAACCATCTTTCAGGAATTATCTGATTATTCGCTGTTAAATAATCCTGATAGGTACATGGTACTAACGAAGATTTTTCCATATTATTATGGATAAAGTTAATCTCCATCCACCATCTTTCGCTTTTATTGCTTTTGTAGAAATTTATCGTTTCGTCTTCGACTAAGACGATATACTTTTTATAATTCTTTATCGATTCAAAAGGATACTCCTGAATTCTCAAATTAAAGCCTTCCATAAAATACCATATCATTTGAGCGATCAAATGAGCTGTGTTTTCTCTTTGATCAAATTTTAAATTGTATTCATAAATTCCAAAAGAAGACACTTTACTGCTGATTCCGGCATATCGGCTAATGGCGCAAATCTGATCTCCATAGAATCCATTTGGAACAGCATTGTTATTGGCCGGGGCATCGCTCATTCTTACAGCCCCTAAATCTATACTGACAATATCGGCATCCCGAAGAATAGGTTCTACTGCTGTAAGGTCATGGGTGACCTCTCCCAATCTGTAAGCCTCAAAGAACAATTTATCCATAAGATCAATCTCCTCCTGAGAATTAAAAAAAGTTTGAAACCCAATATTGCTGTAATTGAACATATTATTCGGCTTGTCCATCACGATATAGTGCAGATAATTATGTGCATTTAGTTTAGGATCCATTTCCCCAATATCAAATCGATTGTCAACCGATACTATATTTACCGGTTTGTGCAAGCGATCATAGGCTCTGTAACTCGCATAGGTAATATCCTGGCTCCCACCGATGATGACCGGGGTAATATTTAGTTCCAATAATTCTCCCAAAATTTCCTGAATCAAAAAATAAGTGTCTCCGGTTTCATTTCCTTCAGGGATATTGCCGAGATCTGCCAAACTCAAATGCCAGTTACCAGGAAACATTTGGTAGAGATATTTTCTGATGATCTCCAAGCCTTTTCCTGTCCCTACATTATCAACAGCTCCCCTACTCTCAGAAATACCAATAATAGCAATTTGAACATTCTTCAGATTGGGTAACCCATCTTTTTTGGTATGGATCTTCATTTTTCTTCCTAAGGTCAAATCTGATTGCAAGGCAGTATGGGCAACTGCTATTTCTTCTACTGGTAAAAGTAGCTCTAGGCTCATAGTTTATTGTTAAAGATATAAATCGACGCAATGTAATTAAATTTCCACTTGAATGAAATTAGTGTTTACAAAAATTAAAAAGTCCTTTCAGCTGATTTGCTGAAAGGACTTTTTAACAAGCGTTTTATAATCTTATTTCTTTTTGGTGACCCTTTTCTTCTTAACAGTTTTCTTAGGTGCATTTTTTTCAATAAGTCCTTGCACTTCCTCAAGAGTCAATGCTGGTGCATCGACCGTTTTAGGCAATTCTATTTTGGTCTTTCCTTTTAATATATGATGACGTCCCCAACGGGCTTTTTCAACTCTGATTCCTTCTTCTTCCCAATTGTGAACCACTTTATCAATCTCCTTTTGCTTCTTGGTCTCTATCAAGTCGACAATGTCATCATAGGTTAAATTATCAAAATCATATTTTCGATTCACATTAATGAACATATTGTTCCACTTGATAAATGGTCCAAATCGACCCACACCTTTTTGCACCGGAAGTTCCTCGTATTCAGCTATAGGTGCATCAGCCTTTCGCTTCTCTTCTATTAATTCTATCGCCCTGTCCATGTCTACTGACATTGGATTTTCATCCTTGGATAGAGAAACAAATGCTTTTCCAAATCTAACATATGGTCCAAATCTACCATTGGCCACAACCACTTCTTGATCTTCATATTCACCAAGTGTTTTGGGTAACTTGAAAAGATCCATGGCTTCTTCATAAGTGATATTCCCTAAAGTTTGTTCCCCTTGTAAACTCGCGAACTTTGGTTTTTCCTCGTCAGTTGCTTCACCGATTTGTACCATGGCACCAAACCTTCCCAGACGGGCATACACATTCTTACCTGAATCCGGGTCAACTCCTAAAAGTCGTTCTCCTTTTGCTCTTTCTGCGTTTTCAGAAACATGCTCCACAGAATCGTGGAAGGTTCCGTAAAACTCTTTGATCATTTCCAACCAATTTTCTTTTCCCTCTGCAATATCGTCGAATTCCTTTTCAACATTGGCGGTAAAACTCAATTCCATAATTGAGGCAAAGTTTTCAACCAAAAAGTCGTTGACGATTTTCCCTATATCAGTGGGCACCATTTTCCCTTTATCAGCGCCTACCTTTTCAGTAAGTGTTTTCGAAGCAATTCGATCATCTGCCAATGTCATTTCAGTATACGTTCTGTCTTTTCCTTCAATGGTACCTTTCTCAACGTACTCTCTTCTTTGAATTGTAGAAATTGTTGGTGCGTAGGTAGAGGGTCTTCCTATTCCAAGCTCCTCAAGCTTTCGCACCAGTGATGCCTCTGTATATCGATAGGGGGCTTTGGTATACCTTTCTGTTGCATTGATATATTCACTATCAAGCACTTCATTGATCATTAATTTTGGAAGCATACCTGCCTGATCCTCGTCTTCAAAATCATCTCCTTCAAGGTATACCTTTAAAAAACCATCAAAAGTGATTACTTCACCATTCGCTGTAAAAACCTCCTTGTTCTTATTGTTCGCAATACGAACATTCGTTCTTTCCAGTTGGGCATCGCTCATTTGAGAAGCAAGCGTTCTCTTCCAAATCAAATCATATAATCTCGCCTGATCGCTTTCAATCTGAACAGTCCTGGTACTCATATTGGTAGGTCTGATCGCCTCGTGAGCTTCCTGAGCTCCTTTTGATTTGGTCGTAAAATTTCTTGGATGACTGTATTCAGCTCCATAGGAACTGACGATCTCCTCCTGAGCTGCACTTTTAGCGTCATCAGACAGGTTCACGCTATCGGTTCTCATATAAGTAATGAGACCTGCTTCATATAAACGCTGAGCGACAACCATTGTTTTAGCTACCGGAAAGTATAGCTTCCTTGAAGCTTCCTGTTGTAAAGTTGATGTAGTAAATGGTGCTGTTGGCGATTTCTTTGCAGGCTTAGTGCTAAGATCATCTATTTTGAATCCAGCTCCTACACAAGATTCCAAAAATGATTCAGCTTCTTCTCTGGTGCTGAAATTTTTGGGCAACTTGGCCTTGAATGTTTTACCATCCTGATTGATAAATTCCCCTACTACCCTATACGACGCCTCCGGTTGAAAATTTTCTATTTCCCGTTCTCTTTCAACGATCAGTCTTACGGCAACTGACTGGACTCTTCCCGCTGATAACCCTCCTTTTACCTTCTTCCATAGCACAGGAGATAATTCATAACCCACTAATCTGTCTAGTACCCGTCTTGCCTGTTGAGCGTTAACAAGGTTATAGTTGATACTTCTTGGGTTTTCTATGGCTTTGAGAATCGCTTTTTTAGTTATTTCATGAAAAACAATACGTTTTGTATTCTCATCCTTCAATTTCAGTTGCTCAAATAAATGCCAGGCGATTGCTTCTCCCTCCCGATCCTCATCACTAGCCAACCAAACCGTATCCGCTTTTTTTGCAAGTGATTTCAGTTTCTTCACTACCGCTTTCTTGTCGGTTGACACCGTATAGTTGGGTTTAAAATCTCCATCAACATTTACTCCTAACTCTTTGGATGGCAGATCAGCAATATGTCCAAAACTAGATTCCACCACAAAATCTTTTCCTAAAAATTTTTCAATGGTTTTTGCTTTGGCTGGTGATTCTACAATAACTAAATTCTTCGACATTCTTGTTTTTTTTATGATGGATGCAACGTAAAACGGTTGCTATACCGGAAAGTTGAAAACTCCTTTTTGAGATTGCAAAAGTATATAGAAATTTTTAAATCGGAATTTTTAAAGGTAAAATTCATAGATTTTAGGTATATTTTAACTTTATCCTCTGTAGATTTTTTCTGTCAAAATGTCATAAAAACAAAATTTGATCGTATCTTTGCCACCCCAAAAAATTGTTAATGGCAAGTGAAAATATCATAGAAGAGAAAAAGCAGGGTCAGGCTCTGGTTACGCATAATGTAGCGGGTAATAGAAAAAAGCTTTTTATAGAACACTACGTTTGTTAGTAACTTACTCTTTTTCAAGACTTTAGAATATACATAACTTTAGTTACACCCAAGTTACACCCATATACATATTTTTTATTATATTTGATTACACCAAATAAATCAATTATGAAAAGAAATTTGGAGAGAACACAAGTAGCTTAAAACTGTATGGATGGACTCAAAATGAACAAAAACTTTTTTTTCGTCATACAAACCAAATTATTGGTGATAAATTCAAGGGTACATTTACGATAAGAAAAATAAAAGGTAAATGGTTCTGGTATTATAAATTCAGTAGTGATAGAATAACTCCAAGAATAAAATATTTATGTGGGTGTGAAATGAAAGAAAACACCAATGAAACTTCGTTTCAACACTTTACACACAAATCTTTTTGGAAAAAATAAATATCAATTTTTCCAATAAAAATATCATTGAACTAAATTTGGGTAAATACATTGATGAATTCTTAGAAATCTGTATGAAAGATGGTGGGTTAATGTATAAAATCAAGGGTAAAGGTAAAAATCAGTATCAGTAGTTGTGGAGAATGATGATGTAACCTACACCAAGAACAGTAGTACAATGAGAAGAAGGGTATTGGTTCTCAAAGAATTCAAAGAATACTGTTTAGAAAAAAATATAAAGACCTCTTCCATAGGAGAACAAGAAAAATTTAGAATAATTTATAAAGATTATTTTGAGTTATTGAAAAGTAGAAAAAAGAAAAATAGAAATGGATTAGAGGTGAGTAAATCTTCCTTGTCTAGGTCAACAATTAAACTTCACCTACAATCAATTAGAATGTTTATTGAGTGGTTAGTTAAGTCTGAAAGTGAGTACGGTAGAGGGTTATTCAAAGAAAACCCAATTTCAACGGATTATTTAAATTTATTATTAAATAATTCTTTTGGGAAGAACCAAAATGATACACAAAGATTATTTGATGATTTTTCCAAAACCAATTATGAAAAATCATTAGAGGAATTCCAAAACTGACATTAGAGAAATTTGGAATTTGTACTGTAAATACAAAGGGAATAGAGAAAAAATACGTGAAGAACGATTTTCATATAATGAGAAATTGAAGGATGGTTCATTGAGTGGTAAAAAACACAAAAATCAACCAAAAGAATTGATAGTTATGAGTGATGTTGTGTTTTTCGTTTCATTTATTCAGTTAGGTTACGGTACAAGAATTACAGAGATTTTACAATCATACAGAAACCGAGAGGGGTGGAAAAAACACCAAAATAACACAGAAGTTTCTTCATATTTCACAAAAGAAAAGGGTGAAGATGAAGAAATGGATTATTACAAATTAAATATTATAAACTCCAAGAAAAAGGATAGAACCGTTCCAATAAATGATACAATATACTCGTGGTATGAACCACCAACTGGAGTTACTTATAGAAAAACAGATTATGAAAAATATGACATTTTTGAAACCAATATAATTGATGTGATATTTGAGTTATTTTACCCAAAAGAACATGTTAAAACATTCCCTTCACCAAATCGTATTGAAAAAAACGATAAAGGTTATTCAACTAATTATTACTTAAATCTTTTCAAAGAAAAATTGGTGAAAAGTGAAGAATATAATTGGGAAAGTAGAGGTATTAAATCAACACACCACCTTCGTTCATATTTTATAAGTTATTTATGTAGTAAAAAGGATGTGAAAATGGAAAGTATAATTACAATTACGGGACAATCGGTAAATACTGTGATGAAGTACTATATTAGGTTCAACACGAGGGATATGTTAGATACTCTGGTTAAAAATAGACCTTAAAACCGTTATACGGAACAATAAAACTACCCTAAATCAGTAGAAACCATCAACTCAACCCATTCAAAAACAGATATTTCCTTAAATACATCCTCTTTCTTCCACACCTCAACCTTTCTTTGTTCCATAATTCTTATGGAGTTGAGTTTTCGTATTTTCTTTTGGATCTTATTCAAACTACACTTCTTAATTTGGGTATATCACATACGGTTCTTATTTTTCTTATGGAATGATAGTGTAAATCACACATTTTACCCACATCACAGTTTTTCATGTGTGGGTTCTTCCTTAAAAAATCAATAATCCTTCTTAATTTTCGGTTTTTTCAACCAATCTTCAAGTTTTTCTTTTCCCCTTACTTGTGTTCTTAACTTATACACACCCTTTTGTTTAGTTTATTTATTCCTAGAAGTTGTTTTTCTCTACGTTCAAAGTAGTTCAACTCAGTGAAAACAACCTTGTAGATAAATCAAGAAATTTATAGTTGGTGTTTCCACAAACTTAACCTTTCCATCCACTTCTTTTTCAACCAAACTCTTTACACCTAGATTTTCAATACTTAAACACACATTGTGTGAATGAAGGAAAGAGATAATATCAGTTAAATCTTTTACCGAACGAGAAATCCTGTCAACACTATAACAGATAATTTCTTTTACTTTACCTTCAAATATCATTTCTTTAAGTAGTATTCCTTGTTCTCGTTCAAACAGAGGTACTTTATACCCACTTATTTTTTCTTCCATGGTATGAATACCATTTTTTTCATCATCTTCCTTTTTGTATTTATCAGTTGTTTGTTCCAAAGTTGAAACACGTACGTACCTAACCACTAATTTATTTCTCATAATTCTTACACTTTTATCATATACCCTAAGGTACGTTATAATTGTATGAAAAACAAGTAAAAATCCTTATAATACGGGACTTAACAAAGATTTTAGTGTATAAAAAAAACTATACCACAAAAATGTATAAAGGAGTTACAATGTAACTGTGAAAAATAAAAAAAGTTAAAACGTGGGTATAGTGTGTATTTATATCGAGGTTAAATTTTTCATCCCCAAAAAAAATATTAAAATGTAAATAACCAATAAAAAAGTGTATCCAATTAAGAATACACTTTTAACAAGGGGGAGAAATATCTTTATGAATTATTTCATGTTGTGTGGTTTGGGTATTAAAGGGTGGTTTATTCACGTTGGTTTGTTTTAATTAATGTGTTTGTTGTTTAGTTTCATTGTCGTTTCAGAGAGTGAATAGGTTCTATTGGTTATACCCGTTGTTACCTACAGTATTTTATTCTGATGTATTAATAGAATTCATGAAATTCAATAAATCAATTCCAATTTTATTTTCATCTAACCTCTCATTTTCTTTAAATATAGATGAAATTATAAACTTATTATTCTTGTCTAAGATTATAGGAATCCGTAAATGAATAAAATTTTCCATTCATTGTTATTTGATATTCCTTAAATTCAATTATTCCACGAAGAGTTTTAATTTTTTTTCCATTGATTAATTCTTCTCCTTTAAAAGTCGTTATGTAATTAATTTGTTCTACATTTTCAAGTTGATTTACTAATTCTTTATCCGTATCATTTAAGCTTTTCATAACGTGTCTTTCTTCTAATTCACCTTCAATTCTTCCAATTGAAATTTCAGTTAATAGTTTTCCATCTTTATCAAATTTTCGGTTCTTGAAAATAAAAACCTCCACTTTCATTATATGACAATTTATATTCCTTTGGAATTTCAGAGACTAAATTTAATTCAGGTAAACCCCATTCGATACATTTTTCTGAATTTACAATCACGGTATTCGATTCTTTCGTGTTCTGAGAGTAAGAAATTAAGGTTGTAAATAATATAAAAAGGAGTAGTAATTTTTCTTTTTTCATATTGTAGGTAACGGTTTTGTATAAGATTAGTGTGGTGTTTAAGAACCTAATTTAGTAAATAAACACCACAGATAGAAAATCCTCTGAGGATTTTCGTAAATAGTGTGAGTAAGCTAATCTATTAATTTTATACGGTGTTGTAAACAGTTTTTATTCCGATTTAAATTTATAATCAAGTTTGAATAATTTGAGGATATTCTAGTATTATTTTCTTTTTCAAACATATTTTTTAAAGTCAATTTGTCCCAATAAACACAGTCTGAACATACAGATACAATTCCGTCAGATTTATATAATTCCTGTAATTTTTTCGTTCATTTCTTTAGTTAGAATTAGTTTGTCCGAATTTATGTGAATTTTTCTAAACTATTACTTCCAAATATTTTTCAGGTGTTATTTTCCGAATCGAGTAATTTAATAATCGAATTGAATTTTTCCTTGTCAATCAGACGTGATACTTTTTGGACAGGTTTTGATTGACTTCCGTCTTCGTAACAACCAAATCCGACCATTTCATTAACATCAACATTTGATTGTTATTTCTGCTTAATGGAAAATTGTAATTAATAAAGTCAATGTACTTATTATCTGTTTCATTTATTAACTATGTCTAACATTAAACTCTATTACTTTTCCGTTTTTGTCAAATTTGATTGTTAAATGTCCTGTGTCAATTCCGTGTTTAGTCGACATTCCCAAATAGTAACCAAATTCGGATTCGTTTTTAGTTTCTGGAATTCCTAATAATTCAATTATTTCAGTCTTGGATTTTCCTCTCAGTTCGTGATTATTCCTCAAACTATTCATCATATCCCAACTGTAATGACCATTCAGATTCTGATTCCGTCCAGTTTTTCCACTTTTCAGAGTCAAATTGTTCATGAGTGATATTTCCTTTAATCTAAAATCCAATTAGAATTATTGAAACTTAAAATTAGAAATCCGTATTTTAATGTTTTCTCAATGTTTGTCTTAAATTGTTTACAACGGTGTGGGTATTGCCAGTTGTTCACTGACCGTAGTTGTTAGTTTTTATTTGGTTTGTATTTCAGTTTCAATTTTGATTGGAAGGATGAACGGAAACTGTTGGTTATACCCGATGTTGTAACTGAGTTTTTCATTTTTTAACTGGGTTTTCAAATGATATTTCGTTGTATTGAGGATTGTTTTCAGAGTAGGTGATTTTGAAGTTGTCTCCAACATTTACTTGTTCCAAATCAGTTTTGTTTAATTTTTTCGTTCCTTTATATTCTTGTCCGTCAACTACATATTTATAGTTTATGTAATAACCTCGACTTATTATACTATATTTCTTGTCAATTGTTCCGATTGTAATTTTGGGAACTTTTTCAATCCCATACTTTTTAGAATACTCACTATAGATTCCGTATGTCAATACACATAAACAAATCAGAGTGAGAATAAGAAATGGTTTTTTTCCACTTTTATTTTTTCTATTCAATTTCTTTCTTGTATTCTTTATCAAGTTTGGTTTTTTTCAACTGTTTACAACGGTCTTGTATGATATTCGGCTTGTTAAAATTAGAAAATTATTTACGGTTAAGGACAATCCAGATTTTTAAATTTTACTATTTATCTTTTTTATTGGAAATCGTCAAATTTAAAAATTTGTTGACTTTCCAAATATGTCTTAACTTTGGTTTGGTAACTAATTATTTATGAACTATATACGTTGTTCCCCACAGTATTTTTCCTTATTACTATTATATTTTAATTTCAATATTTTTCCATTCCAATCGGTCAGGTTGAATTTTGGATATATCAATATTTTCGTTATCTTAAAAACTTGTTGAAATCCAATATATTTTTGTTTTCAGTCGGTTTCATTTCGTCAAACGGTATGTTCAAAATGAATTTCTGATTACTTTTAAATATTCCAAATACGTCATCATCCGTTGTGATTTCAGTCCGTAAATCATAATCGTTGTAAATCAGATATGTTGATTGTCCGTTTTTGTCAATTGAAATCCCAATTGAAAAGTCCTATAATTTTGGTCTTCTGGTGGTGTTCCTAAAAACCAATAAACAAAATTGTGATAATTGTAAGTAGTTAAAATTTCGTTTTTGCGTAGTTTGAGAATAGTCCGACATTGTCAAGTTCAGATTTCTGTATAATCATATTCACAGATTCTCCTTCTCCAAAATTTTTTCCCATTCTATTATTTTTGTTCAACGTCCTTTAGATTTCTTCCTTTGACTAAAATATATCTGTCGTAATTTTCCTTTTCTAAAGTTTCTTTCTGAAATTCAGTCATTTTATTTTCGGAATTTGATTGTGATTTATGCCAAAAAGTCGTCAAAATTAGAAGTAATATTATTGGATGTACGATTTTTTTCATATTGTGGTAACGGCTTGTATATAGTTGGTAATGGTGTAAATTAGTGATAATTTTTCGGTTAATTACGAATCTAAATTTTTTAATTTTTCTTATTATCTTTTTACAATAAGTTAAATTAAAAAATTTGTAAGACTAGGCAAATATAACTTAATTTCGATTAAGAAACTTACTAGACTATGAGTTATATACGTTGTTGTAAATAGTTGTTTTCGTCCACTTTTTTGTTCTAAAATCAGTTGGTGTCCAACATTGGCTATACATACTCTCAATCTGATTATCGGTTTTATAAACTGTATAAAAAGTTTGACTTCCATCAAAACAGTTTTCGTCTCCATATTTTTTTGGATTTTCATTCCAATTTTCATTTACAACCACAGATTCATAAATTTCTTTAATATCATCTTGGGTCCACCTTCGAAAACTAAGTCATCAACTGAGACTTGTTTTGATTTTTCTATGTATTTCTTTAGACTTGAGTCGTATGTATATTCATATAATATTCCATCCGTAAATATTTCCACATAATCAGTTGACTTAACCAAGACAGATAAACATATAACTTTCAGTTAGAATTATTGGTTTATCAGGGAAAGTTGTCCTTAATTCAGTCAGTTTAATTGCTTATTCATCTCTAAATTTAAGTTGTCTTTTTAATTCTATTCCCATTCGTTTGCCGACGGAAAAGGAGATTTTTCAATACTCAAATTGTTCGAAGTATTTATTCGTTTATTTAATTCCGATATATTGTTTGATCTGTAACCAACTAAAATCAGAAATACTAAGTTTAATAATATGACGAATGTTTGTTTCACAATTATTTACAACGTATTGGGTATGGTTAGTTGTGGATAGATTTAACTTTACTTTCTCTTTTCACTCTTACTTTTTGATTTGATCTAACTTCGATATAACTCTGAACCACAATTAATTATACCCGTTGTTGGTTTACGTTAAATCTTTATCAAATTATTTAAAACAATACATTTTTTATTTATTTTTTCTTTTGGAAGTATATCGAGAATATTACTACATGTCAAACAAGTAACAATAATTTCATCTTTGACAGTATAGATTTTAACGTAAAAATAATTATACCAAAATAAAAGTATTGGGCCATCTTCGCATAAATTATGTACATATATGAATCAACTTTTACTATTTCTTTAGACTTGAAATGTAATTCATCTGTTTTATTTTTGAAAATAAACTCTTTATTAAAATCATCATAATATAGTTTTATATTCTTACTTTTCTTTAAATAATTATTATTAAATAAGATCAATGGGAAATATTCAAGAATCGTTAAACCATAAAAACTAACAAAAACAACTCAAAAAAATATCTTAAAGTCCATTGATTAAAATACCAATTAAAATCGAAATTAAAAAGTTTATTGTCAATGTTATAATTAAAGGAGTAACCCAAATATTTAAACCCGATTTTATTTGAATAACTATAAATCATTATACTTTACAATTAATGAATTCAATGGTCTTGATAATTTTGTTGAATGTAGTCCCAACTAGTAAATAAAGTGTATATAGTGTTTATCTGTAATTATCTTCACCTTCTGTTATCCTTTGTTATTACTCGTTTTTGATTCAATTAATGTATCAAAAAACCTTTTCATTTTCGTGAGAGAGTGAGTTCCATATTGAGTGAAAATCTTGATTGTACTACCCAAAAAACATCCTAATTACGATAGAATTTAAAGTGATTAAAATACTTTTTCAGATATTACCAATACTTACGTATCGTCACCCACAGATAAATGTAAATAACAATATTGTTGTAAAGAATAAAAGGGGTGAATAATTTACAAACTAATAACGATAAACTTATGGATATATTCTTATAGTTAAAATGATTTATATCATTTTTTTTTAGAGTTAAACACTTATTTGTAACTGTGAAAAACAAAAAAAGTTAATATGTTGGTAGGGGTGATTTTCATATAGAGGTTCACTTTTCACTCGTGGAAAAAAAGTGAGTTCTCGGTTTTCACTTTTGGATAGATATATTATATACTTTTAGAAAATGTGTGGAATACTAGGTGGGAATAATTTTGAGAGTAAGAAAATTGTTGGTGAAATACTCAAAACAATGAATTATAGAGGAAGTGATTTTTCCTCTGTGGTTTCGTTAAAAAACAAGATGTATTTTGGACACACTCGTTTATCAATACAAGATATTTCCAATAAATCAAATCAACTCATTCAAATCAAATTGTGGTAGATATTACTTGGTATATAACGGTGAGTTATGGAATTCCACTTTTCAAGAATGGGATAAATATTTGAGAGAGAGGTATGATTTCGTAACCAAAAAAAGTGATACCGAATTACTTTTATATTTCTTAATACACCACAAAGATGATTTAGTAACTCAACTTCCAAAACTTAATGGGATGTTTTCTTTTGGGTTTTATGATAATATTGAAGATACATTAATACTTGGTAGGGATTTTATTGGTAGAATACCTTTACACTTTTACCATGATGGAACACAAATTATATTTTGTAGTGAAGTAAAACCACTTTTGGTTGAAAGAAAAGAATTACAGTTTTATCGTTCAATAAAAAACAAAGATATACCAAAAGTAAAAGATAAAATACAAGAGTTAAAAGGTGGGAATTTATTGGTATATAACGGAAAAGATGGAAGTATTCAAATTCAAGAATATTACAGAATTAAAAGATATGTTGGTGAAGAAAATCCAACTTACCCAAAAACAATTGAGGAACTAAAGATTGTAGAGGATACGGATAAGGGAATTGAGTATTATTCAAATAAATTAAGTGACCTATTAGATAAATCAATTGATGATGAATTGATAAGTGATGTTCCAATCTCCAGTATTTTAAGTGGTGGTATTGATAGTTCCATAATTACTTATTTGATTTCAAAAAGAATACCAAATATAGAATGTTTCGTTGTTAGTGTTAAAACCGATTCAAAAAGAGAATTAAAGGATGATTTATACTACTCTCGTTTCCTCTCCAAACACCTAGGTCTAAGATTACATGAATTAATTATAACAAAGGATGATATTACAAGGTTCTTAGAAGATGGTGTGTTAGGTAGTGAGTATAACAACTGGGTTGAAGTTTCTTCAAGTGTTCCACAGATACTTTTATCAAATTATATTAGAAAAAAAGGGTTCAAAGTTGTTTTCGGTGGTGATGGTAGTGATGAATTATTTGTAATCATACGGTGATGTGAAAAGATTCTCTTGGAAAGAAGGATTCTTTTACCAAAAGAGGAAAGTAAACTTGATAGATAAATTGTATGAAAAAAATATTTCACGTAGTAACAAAACCTTTATGTATGGTGGTGAAGTTGAGTTAAGAACACCGTTTCTTTCAAAGGAATTAGTTGAGTTTTCAATAAATTTACCAACCAAATATAGAGATGAAAAATCTGGAAAGGGTAAATTGATGAAGTATGTATTAAGGGAATCCTTCAAAAATGAATTACCAAATGAGATAATATCAAGACCTAAAAAAACTTTTCAATCCGGTTCACATAGTGATTTTGTAAAAAATGAACCATACAAGGGTATGATAACTAATATTTACACAAAACACTTTATTCAAAAGGAAACTATAAAACCTATAACGATTGAGAATATTGATACTAACACGGATTATATTATGAGAATAATAAATAAATATCCTAAAATATTTCCACACTTATACAAACAAAGTTTCAAGATAAAGGATAGAATTCTTCAAGGTAGAGTGATTTTGAAAAGTGGTGTAGTGATAGTATTTAGGAAGTACAAAAGAAACTCACGTATTTCAAGGAACTCAAATATTGTTGTTAAAAAAGGTGATTTCTCAGTAAATCAAATAGTTTCTTCACAAATGATTAGGAGAAGTGGATTTCGTGTTATGAATGAATTTATAAAGTATTGTAGAAATCAAAAAGGTGAAAATATCTATTTAACTGTTAGGAGTGATAATTTTCGTACCATCAAACTATACGTAGAATGTGGATTTCAGTTAATTGATAAAACCTTTTGGAATAGTAAAAAGGAAGGTAAAATTGATGGTAGTATTTATAAATTTACAATTGATTAAGAAGATAAAATTGTTACATCTACCTTGAAATTTCTTATTAATTTTTCACTCGTGGAAAAAAGTGAGTTCTCGGTTTTCAGTTTTGTATAGATAAAATATGTAATTTTTGTATATGAGTAATAGAAGTGAACAAAGAAAAATATTCAATGAGTTTAAGAAAAAGAAGGAAAAAGAATTAAAACTTAAAACTTTAGAAAAATACCCCCAAATCCACCAGATGTATTTGGATGGTGAGGTGACACTTCAAGAAGGATACAACCATTGTATGAGTGAATTACTCAATATAGAGGGATACAAGAGTCGTGGAACAAAAGGATACATACACTCTACAAAAATCACAAAACCCTTGGAGACTCTTTCAAATCAACTCCCATACGGTAGAAATGATATACAAGAGAACCCAAATATCAATAATTCATTTGATGAAGTAAATAAAATGAATTACACCGAATTCAAGGAATTTATTCTTCGTGTTCGAAAGGAATTACTTCATAATTGGGATGAAAAAAACACTCCACCATATATTGGAAAAGATAAAGATGGTATTGTAGAAGATATAAAGGGGTTGATAAATTTTGATATTGGTAAATTAGAGAAAAACGGTAATGATACGTACAAGTATGTGATTTCAAATGATTACAAACTTGGTAGTTCATGTAACCAATTTCAACCATCGTTACATAAAACTCGTATTGGTAAAATGAGTATGTATGATGTACTTAAAGAACCTTCTTTAGAATTATTGTGGATTAGAACCTTTACAAGAAATTTGAAGAGGATAAAATGTATATGGTTTCAAAAAACTTCAAGAATAAAAACGATTACAAGGAAATTGATATAGAACAATATGGGTTCATACTCCAAATAGTAAAAGAAAAAAATGATATTTCATTCAGTAAAAAGGAGATTAAACACCTTCACAAAAAAGGAGTGATTAAAGATTACCATATAACGAACCTAGGTAGAGAATTTCATGATTATGAAAATTTCAGTATTAGGTATTTCAAACGTAATGAAAAAATAGTAAAACATATTATTCATATACTCCGTGTTGGTTTCACCAACATCCCAATAAACTTCTCTCCACTTGTTTCAAGGTTCTTGTATGAAAAGTATTTACCGAATAAAAAAAGTGTAGTATATAACCCCTGTAGTGGTTGGGGTGGTAGATTACTCGGTAGTATTACTTCAAAAAAGGATATTACATATATTGGATGTGATGTAAATAGTGAGATATTTAAAACTCGTTCATATGAAAGAATTGGTGAGTTCGTGGAAAAAGAGATTGGTATAAAATCAAATTATAAAGTACACCAAATAAGTTCAACAGAATTCAATAAAACCGATGATTACAAAAAATACAAAGGGAAAGTTGATATGATACTTACCTCTCCACCCTACTTCAACCTGGAAAGATATTCAACAGATAAAGAACAGAGTTACAACTTATTTCCTTCGTATGAAAAATGGATAAATGGTTATATAAAACAAACTTTTCAAATTGGGTATGAATTGTTGAAAAAGAATGGTGTTCTTGTTCTTAATATTAGTGATACAAAGGAATTCCCCTTGGAATTAGACACCCTTGGTGTATTAGAAGAAATTGGTTTCAAGTTTCAGTATGAAATTGGAATGAAGATCAGGATATATTGGGTTAAACACCAAAAAAATATACAACCGATATTATGATGAAGATAAAGAGAAGTGGGTAAAAGTAGAACCAATAATGGTCTATATAAAATAAAGTGTTTCAATAAATCATTTTATTAAAATCTTCATATTTATACATACAAACGGTTTTCATACTGTATAGTATGAGAAAATATAATTCGGTTCAATAATTTCTTCGTAAAACAAGAAATATCCAACAAAAACCACTCGTAAAACAGTGGTTTTTTTTATCTCTTAATACTTATAAATAAATCATGGTAAATCGTGGTAAAGTAAAATAATAAAGGAGATACGATGTATTACAAAACAACTTAAAGAGTGTAAAAATAAAAAGGATGTGGTTGAACGATTAAAAAGAACATAACATAATGGTCAGAGTTCCATGTTTACCAAAAAGGATGAATTCATAGAAAATCTTACTTATGGGGAGTTGACAAAAATGATAAGTTTAGAAATTAAAAGGGTACTCTCCCTTCAAAAATCAATGGAAGAAATTGAGAACAGTACAATTGATGAAAATAACGAGGAATTTGATATAGATGAATTTATGAAAGAGTTAAAAACTACAATGAATGATGATATTGATGATGACCTTCGTGATAAAGATGATGAATCACTTGATGAATTGATACGGGAATCAAAGATCAAATTTTGATAGAAGGGTTCAAGAATGAAAATAAGTTCGTACAATAAAATTATAATATGAAAATGATGACAAACGGAGAAATATTCAAGAATCACGAAGTACGACATTAACCAAAGTACTTAACGAATCTGGTATTCGTGGAGTATTAAAATATAGTGATAGTATAATTATTCACCACTTAATTAGGAGAGGTTATTTAAGTAAGGATAGAACACAGTTAATAAACGAGTTACGTAACCATACGGAGTTTCTTTACCACGATATTGTTGATATGGTAAACTTGTATAATAAAATGGAAAAATCCTTACCTAGTTATTCTGTGGAGTTAAACGATAAATTGGATAAAGTTAATACCATTTATAAAATCCCATATTCCATTTACATATATTGATAATAGGATGGTTGGTATAGTAAAAGAGGGGAAACAATACAGTATTTATAATTGCAGTTCAAATAACCTAATACGGTTGGGTATTATAAATGAAGGGTTACATATTACTTGGAGTTCTCATTGGAGTATTACACCATCTATATTAAAGTGGGGTATAGATAAATTAAAAGAAATTCGTAAGGAAAATGGGATATTATGAAAGAATTACAAGAAAGTGAAAATACCGAGTATTCTTAATGAAGAAGGTGAAAATATTGGTAAATGGTTATTTGTTCAAGATGTGATGGAATTACTACAAGTGAGTAAAACCACGGTATTCAAACAAATACGAGAGGGAAAATACAAAAGTATAAAATCAAGGAATAGAAGGTTAATTTCAACAGGTTCACTTATGGGTTACTTACTTAAAATGAAAGTATTACGACCTCGTGAGGTAGAAGGAGTTGAGTTAAAAAAGGAGATACTTTATTCGTTACGAACCCAAAAATTCAAGAACAATAGACAATTAGATTAGTAGGTAGTTAATTGGTGGAGTTAGTTGGGTACATAATATCGTAATTTGATATACCACTCTCAAACTTCAAATCCCATCACTCCATCAGTTTTCTTAAAAACATCACTCTTTTGTGTAGACTTCATCAAGAAGTGATAAAACTTCATAGTAGGAAAGTTCCCCTTTACATAACTCTAATTGTTTCCTAATATCATATTTCAACCGTGATTTCCTTTCTTTCTCCCTACTCCCTTCGGTATTGATAAGAGAAAGATACCTTTTTCATAGATATTTCACCGTTCAAAACTTGGTTTATAATTTCTTCATTCCCACTATCTTCAATTAGTTTCAAACGAGACATTCGTTCGTTTGGGATATACCAACTTCATTATGTAAATATTCTCGTAGGTTCATATTCTTCATGAGTTCCCTTCTCCGTTTCAATGGAAGTGATTTCATAGAATTTTTCAGTTCACGATATTCATTCACCTTCTCCACCATACTTTTCTCACGATGACGATTGGATTGTATTAGTTCAAGAATTTCCAAATCATCAACTTCCCTGTATATTACATCAATGGTGTTGATATTGAGGTTCTTAATAGTGTTATATCTTCGGTGACCAGATATTAGTTGATTATTTTTCTTATTTACCAAACACGGTTCAAGTTGTCCATACAACTTAATGGATTGATATAAATCTTCATCCTCTTTTGAGTGGGTTGAGGAATAAATTTCGTAGTTCTTCGGGTTCTCCTTAATTAAACTTATTGGAACACGAACCACTTCACTGACAACTGTATTTTTCTTACTCATATGATACAAAAATAGTAAAATGGATATAATATATATACAAGTGATTAAAACTTCTTAAAACCGATTAAAACAAGTATAAAGAATTAGAAAAAAAACATTTATAAAATAAATTTTACGTTTAGGAAAAAACCATATACTTATACGTAGATACTTGTACCAAAACCTTGTTGGTGGAATTGGTAAATCAGGTATTTAGAGGGATATGGGGAGTTTACCGTTTATAACCATATCAGTATTAAATCCAGAGAACCGAGAAATCCCAACGTTGGGATACGTTAAAACTGGAACGGTCATAATTGTCCAAGGGTATAATTATGAGTGGTTCATACCACAACTACCGAACACCATAGTTCGGGTGTGATTAATCCCATTTTGGAAATATTCAAATTCTCGTTTAGTTAGTTGGAATATATTGATTCTGACATGTTAAATAGAAACATATTCAACTCAACCCTTTTGGAAGAATAAATTACTACCAAATACAAAAATCAACAACAAATTATATAACACAAAAATCACGAAATGGAAGAAGTATTAAACACATTAGGAATTGATATAGAAAAATTAAAATAAAAGAATATTCACACGACCGATACATTGGAAATATTAGGTGTTTCACATAAAACACTTACCAAATATGAAAAAAGTAAATTACTTAATATCAAACAAGTACAAAAGAGAAAAATATTATACAACCGAAAACATATTAGATTGTATTAAAAGTAAAACAGGATTTGATTTTTGATATAATTGATTTTATACCATCTACCGAGATACATACCATTTTAAATAAAAAAATACTACATGACAGAATGTCTGTTTTTCATAGTATTTTGATTACATTTGTACCGAAATTTAGAAACAAAAAAAAGTTATATTCAATTTTGGGTGTAACTTTTTTTCAAAACAAATATATTTTTTAGTTATACCCAAATGGAAATTGATAATAACCGTAAAGAATTGATTGATAGAATGAAAGGTACAAAAGAGAATTCAAAAAATGATAATTACACCCAGAGTTACACCCATAAAAATCCTAATGAATTTAATGGTGAAGTTACTGTAAGTCAATTACTTAACTCAAATAACACCAATAGAAAAAAGCTTTTTATAGAAAGTTACGGGTGTCAGATGAATTTAAATGACAGTGAAATCGTCGCCTCTATACTTGCCAAAGAAGGATTCAATACGACGCATTTACTCGAGGAAGCCGATTTGGTTCTGGTCAATACCTGCTCCATTCGGGAAAAAGCAGAACAAACGATCCGAAAAAGATTGCAGAAGTACAACCGTGTCAAAAGGATCAATCCGGAAATGAAGATTGGGGTTTTGGGATGCATGGCTGAGCGATTAAAAACCAAATTTCTGGAAGAAGAAAAAATGGTTGATCTGGTGGTTGGACCCGATGCCTACAGAGATCTGCCAAATCTGGTCAAAGAAATTGAAAGCGGTAAAGATGCGATCAATGTGATCTTGTCAAAAGAAGAGACTTATGGAGATGTCACCCCTGTAAGACTGAACACCAATGGTGTTTCCGCATTTATATCAATAACCAGAGGCTGTGACAATATGTGCACTTTTTGTGTAGTGCCTTTCACCCGAGGAAGAGAAAGAAGTCGTGATCCTCAAAGTATCCTCAGAGAAGCCCAAGACCTTTGGCAAAAAGGCTACAAAGAGATTACCCTATTGGGTCAGAACGTGGATTCATATTTATGGTACGGAGGCGGCTTAAAAAAAGATTTTAAGAATGCTTCAGAAATTGCTCGCGCAACTGCTATAGATTTTGCTAAACTACTTGAAATGGTGGCGCTTGAGGTTCCCAAAATGAGAATCCGATTTGCAACCTCCAATCCTCAGGACATGAGTATCGATGTATTACATAGTATGGCCAAATATGATAATATTTGTAATTATATCCATTTGCCAGTTCAAACAGGGAGCACTAGAATGCTTGAAAGGATGAACCGTCAGCATACACGTGAAGACTATATAGAATTGATAGACAATATCAACAGGATTATTCCGGAGTGCGCTATTTCTCAGGACATGATCGCTGGCTTTTGCGGAGAGACTGAAGAAGACCATCAGGACACACTGTCTTTAATGGAATATGTCAAATACGACTTTGGGTTTATGTTTGCCTATTCGGAACGACCCGGAACGCCTGCGGCCAAAAAAATGGAGGATGACGTGCCATTGGAAATTAAAAAAAGAAGATTATCTGAGATCATCAACCTTCAACAAAAACACGGCCTTTACAGAATGCAGCAATTTATTGGCAAAACGGTTGAAATTCTTATTGAAGGAGATTCTAAAAAATCAGCTGAACACTGGATGGGAAGAAATTCTCAAAATGCAGTTGCAGTATTCCCCAAAGCCGATGAAAAAATTGGAGACCTTGTCATGGTGCAAGTTGAAGATTGTACCTCTGCTACCTTAATAGGAAAAAGAGTGGCTTAATTAGTTTGATAACATGACCTGCTCAAAGTAGGTGTATAAATAGATCATTTTGGATTCATTACAAACCATAAAACAACGATTCGGGATCATTGGTAACAATAACCAACTCAATTTAGCGATTCAAAAGGCCATGAGGGTTGCGCCCACAGATATTTCGGTGCTGGTTACCGGAGAAAGCGGGGTTGGTAAAGAAGTTATTCCAAAGATCATTCACAATTTATCCCATAGAAAACACGCCAAATATATTGCCGTAAACTGCGGGGCCATACCCGAGGGAACAATAGACAGTGAATTGTTTGGTCATGAAAAGGGATCCTTTACGGGAGCTTCCCAGACCAGAAACGGTTATTTTGAAGTAGCCGATGGCGGAACTATCTTTCTGGATGAAGTTGGTGAACTTCCGTTGACGACACAGGTAAGGTTGCTCAGGGTTCTTGAAAATGGCGAATTTCTTAAAGTGGGATCCTCAAAAGTTCAAAAAACAGATGTAAGGATTGTTGCAGCGACGAATTTAAATATGGTGGAAGCCATTCAAAAAGGAAAATTCAGAGAAGATCTTTATTACCGTCTGAGTACAGTAGAAATTCACCTTCCTGCACTAAGAAACAGACCCGATGACATCCATCTTCTATTTAGGAAATTTGCTTCTGATTTTGCTACAAAATACAATATGCCCACCATCAGACTAGACGATGCAGCCATTGAGGCATTGGTTTCGAATCAATGGAAAGGGAATATCAGACAATTGAGAAACCTCACCGAACAAATTTCTGTCATTGAACAAAACCGAAATATAACAGGAGAGCTTCTTCGATCCTACCTACCTGATCACAATCAAAATCTACCTGCCTTGGTGGCAGAAAAAAAGAGAGACAGTGACTTTGCCAATGAAAGAGAAATTCTGTATAAAATCCTTTTTGACATGAGAAATGACATTACAGACCTTAAAAAATTGACCAAGGAGCTCATCAGTGATGAATCACCTCGACAAACGGAAAAAAAGACACAAGTGCTTATCGACAAGATCTATGGTGAAAAGGATGAACATGATGAAGGCCACACTTTGGAAATCATTTCTAAGAATAACAGGGATAAATACGAACCAATGGAAGAGCTTGTCTCTTTTGATGATGCCGAGACCATTGAAGAAACCTTATCTCTTCAGGAAAAAGAGGTAGAAATGATCAAACAGTCCCTGGAAAGAAACAAGGGAAAAAGAAAACTGGCAGCCAAAGAGTTAGGTATTTCGGAAAGGACACTGTACCGAAAAATAAACCAATATAATTTGTGATTTCAATGCTTTAATTGTTTATTTGCTTAACAAATAAGCTTCTACAAGGAGGCGAGCAAGAAAAAGCTTTGGTCCTTATCTATTACCCTAAACGATGAAAAATATTCTATTTGGTTTGATCTTCTTTCTGCTTATCCTACCGCTGGGTTGTGGCGTATATTCTTTTACAGGAGGAAGTACAGGAGATGCAAAAACCATTCAGATAGACTTTTTTCAGAATACGGCAGTTTTGGTAGAGCCAACCTTAAGTCAGAGTTTTACATTGGCACTGCAGGATCTGTTCCTCAGACAGACCAACCTAAAATTGACTGATGCCGGAGGTGATCTTCATTTTGAAGGAGAGATTACACAATACAGGATAATTCCAATTGCGGCAACAGCAGAACAAACAGCTGCCCAGAACAGGTTGACAATCGCTGTACGTGTTCGTTTTTACAATCGCCTTAACGAGGAAGATAATTTTGAACAGGTTTTTTCCTTCTACAGTGATTATGACGGAAGTTTACAATTGACAGGATCAGTACTGGAGTCAGCCTATGAGGAAATTTTTGAAAGACTTACACAGGATATATTTAACGCGGCAGTTGCCAAATGGTAAGCTATGAACTTAATCGAATTCAATAAGATTTTAATTCAACCAAGTCAGATCAAAAAAGATCAGATTGGTGGCTTAAAAGCTATTATTGAAGCATACCCTTTCTTTCAGGTCGCGCATTTCCTTCATCTTAAAGCCCTCAAAACGCAGCACAGTTTTAAATACAACGATTATTTAAAAAAGACCGCGGCCTATACTACTGACCGCTCTTTGTTGTTTGACAGCATCACATCTGATGACTTGGATATACATCCGGCACCTGCCGACCTGATCATTGCACAAAGTGAACAAAAAGAAGAACAACAGGTCGTTGACAACAGCGTGATAGAGAAAACAATAGAAGATTATACCTCACCAGAAGAAACACTGGAAATAGGACGTCCACTAAAATTTAAAAGTGATGAATCTTATTCATTTCGGGAATGGTTGCAATTAAGTAGTTTCGAACCCATTGACAGAACAAAATCGGGCACAGCCCCAAAGGAATCTGAACCAACCCAGGAGAATAAAAGTCTGACCAAAGGCAATGAAGAAATGGACCTTATCGATAAATTTATCGCCTCAAGCCCAAAGATAAATCCTTCTTTATACGATAGTTACGCTGATGTAGCTATGGACAGTGTTCAAGAGAACGAAAGCCTGATGACAGAGACATTGGCCCATGTCTATGTGGAACAAAAAAAGTACCAAAAAGCAATTACAGCATTTACGATTTTAAGTTTGAAATATCCGGAAAAAAGTAGTTTCTTTGCACACCAAATTGAAGCAATCAAAAAATTACAAGAAAAATAATATAGATTATGTCGTACTTTTTATTTTTAATATTGATTATTATCGTTTCAGTATTGCTAATACTGGTCATTATGGTACAAAATCCAAAAGGCGGAGGTCTATCTTCTTCTTTCGGTGGAGGTGGTTCTCAGAACCTTGGTGGTGTTCAAAACACTACGAATTTTCTGGATAAAAGTACCTGGGCGCTGGCCATAGCCTTATTCGCTTTAATTCTTTTGTCGAACTTTGCAATTCCAAGAAATAACGCAGTTGACTTAAGATCTGAAACAGAAGGTATCATCAATAACAGGGAAGTATTAGATACTCCTGAAACTTTAGACACTGACAAATTAATTGACAGTAGCAATTAAGCGATCTAAAACTTAAAAAAAATGCCAACGTAATGACACGTTGGCATTTTTTTTTCCTATTTGTCAGTTTTTACACAATGGCAATATATTTGCATACTTGAAGAAAACATTAATAACCTAAAATTATATATAATGAGTAAATTAACAATTAAGCCTCTAGCAGATAGAGTTCTTGTTGAGCCATTAGCGGCAGAAACCAAAACAGCATCCGGAATTTACATCCCAGATTCAGCCAAAGAAAAACCACAACAAGGAAAAGTTGTTGCAGTTGGTAACGGAACCAAAGATGAACCCATGACTGTAAAAATTGGTGATACAGTGTTGTATGGCAAATTTGCCGGTACCGAATTGAAATTTGATGGAAACGACTATCTGATCATGAGAGAGAGTGATATTTTCGCAATTCTTTAATCCAAATTAAAAAACAAAAAAAACAATAAAATGGCAAAAAATATAATTTTTGATATAGAATCACGCGACGGATTGAAACGTGGTGTTGATGCTTTAGCTAATGCAGTTAAAGTAACATTAGGACCAAAAGGTAGAAATGTAGTAATTGGAAAAGCTTTTGGCGGACCACAGATCACTAAAGATGGTGTTACTGTAGCCAAAGAAATCGAATTAGAGGATCCGCATGAAAACATGGGTGCTCAAATGGTGAAGGAAGTAGCTTCTAAAACGAATGATCTTGCAGGTGATGGTACTACAACTGCTACAGTTTTAGCTCAAGCCATCGTAAAAGAAGGTTTAAAGAACGTAGCAGCCGGAGCGAATCCACTTGATTTAAAACACGGTATAGACAAGGCTGTTACAGTAATCATCGAAGATCTTCACAAACAATCACAACTTGTAGGTGATAAACTTGATAAGATCAAACAAGTAGCTTCTATTTCTGCAAATAATGACGAGTCTGTCGGAAATTTAATTGCTGAAGCATTTGACAAAGTTGGAAAGGAAGGTGTTATCACTGTTGAGGAAGCTAAAGGTACTGAAACCCATGTTGATATCGTTGAAGGTATGCAATTTGACAGGGGTTATTTATCACCTTATTTTGTGACTGATTCTGAAAAAATGATTGCTGATCTTGAATCTCCATACATCCTTTTATATGACAAAAAAATCTCAACAATGAAAGATCTTTTACCTGTACTTGAGCCTGTAGCTCAGTCTGGGAAGCCTTTATTAATCATTGCTGAAGACATTGACGGGGAAGCTTTGGCTACTTTAGTGGTAAACAAATTAAGAGGGTCTCTTAAAATTGCCGCTGTAAAAGCGCCAGGATTCGGTGATAGAAGAAAAGCCATGCTTGAAGACATAGCCATCTTAACCGGTGGTACCGTTGTTGCTGAAGAAAGAGGTTTTACACTTGAAAATGCAACTATTGATATGCTTGGTACCGCAGAAAGAGTGAGTATTGATAAAGACAATACAACTGTAGTAAACGGTTTTGGAGATACTGAAACTATTAAAGGAAGAGTAAACCAGATCAAGTCACAGATCGAGACAACCACATCTGATTACGATAAAGAAAAACTTCAGGAGCGTTTGGCAAAATTAGCCGGAGGTGTGGCTGTACTATATGTTGGTGCTGCAAGTGAGGTTGAAATGAAAGAGAAAAAAGACCGTGTTGATGATGCTTTACACGCTACGAGAGCAGCTGTAGAAGAAGGAATTATCGCAGGTGGTGGAGTTGCTTTGGTAAGAGCAAAACAAAAACTTGTTAATTTAAAAACTGATAATCAGGACGAAGCTACTGGAGTAAAGATCGTAGCCCGAGCTATCGAAGAACCTTTACGCCAGATTGCAGAAAATGCTGGGAATGAAGGATCTGTAATCGTATCTAAAGTTTTAGAAGGAAAAGGAGACTTTGGTTTTAATGCGAAAACAGAGGAGTTCGTAAACATGCATAAAGCTGGAATTATTGATCCTACGAAAGTGACACGTATAGCTTTAGAAAATGCGGCATCAGTTGCCGGTATGATCCTAACTACTGAATGTGCATTGGTAGACATCAAGGAAGATGCTCCTGCAGGAGCTGGAATGCCTCCAATGGGTGGTGGTATGCCAGGGATGATGTAAGGGAATTATGATTCATTGATGTATTGATATAATGATGTATGATGTAATGATGTAATGATGTAATGTAAAATCATTAGTGTTAAAAATAAAAGCGCCTGCTCATTTGATGAGACAGGCGTTTTTTTATGATACAAAATCAACAATAACTATGGTCAATTCAGCAGCGCTAAAATTTCACTGAAGTCTGATCTTTTCTTATAATCGGGATCATACTGTACAAATGTTATTTTACCCGATCTATCAATTAAATAAGTTGCGGGAACCGGCAACACATTACTATTATCATTGTAGTCCTCTAGTCTTTTATTCAATTTCTCATAATACCCTGGAACGGTTTCCTCATTCACTTCAAAGGCTACCTTATAATCCATCATAATTTTATTGTTGACATCATGAATGATGGAAAACTCATTATTGTACATATCACCAGTTTCTATTGTCTTTTCCAATTTCTCAGGGGTAACCACCATGACAAAAACTCCTTTTTCCTCAAACTCCTTTAAATGGCTTTGCAATGAACTCAAATGTTTTTTACAATGAGGACACCAATTCCCTCTATAGAAAATCAGTAAAACCTGTTGTTCCTTTAAAATCTCCTGAGTATTGATTTGCTCGCCATTTTGATCTTGGGAAACAATAAGAGGTGCCGTTTCTCCAACCAATAAATGATCTGAGTCAATTTGAGCAAGCATTGAAGCTGTTGCTAGCATAAGTAAAAAGTTGAGCAATATTTTCATGATTTTATTTTATTTTTTAGACGTGTCATATCATTAACATTACACAGGGTCTTTATTTGCATCAAAAGAAATTCTGCCAAGAATAAGGTCGAAAAACATTTTAAAATCAGAAGTTAAACTCCAAATTGGATACTTAAAAGTAGCAGGCTTATTCTTCTCAAAATAATAATGGCCAACCCAGGCAAATCCATAACCCGTAATTGGCACAAAATACCACAAATTAGAACGGCCCAAATAAATGGCCATAAAAATCAACACAAAAACCAAAAGGGTTCCTATAAAGTGGAGGGCCCGGCAGGTTTTGTTTTTATGTTCCGTAAGGTAAAAACGATAGAATTCACTATAGGTTTCGATTCTTTTCATGTGTAAATTATTTCATATCAATCTATGAAGAGTGAATGAAAATACAAAAATACTTTTACAAAAAGAAAAAGTGTAATACAGCGCACACGATAACTATTGTGCTAGTGTAATCATAAAAAAGTCCTGTTTAGCCAACAAACTGGCAGTATAAGGCCTAGTACAATCCGAATCGATTAATTTTCTTTTAAAGCTTTTCTGATCTCTTTTGCCTTTACTGTAGCTTGAACATTTCTCTCGATGGTATGTCCTGGTCTGCTCCATTTTTTCGTCTCTTCAGCTTCTACAAGAGATTTTCTGATCTTGAATTTTCCCGTATCATCCTTTTTCTTTTCAGTTGGAATCAATCCAAGTATACCAAACATTTCAGCATCCTTATCCTCACCCGGGTTAGGCGTGGTCAACAACTTTTCACCTGCGAATATAGACGATGCTCCGGCCATAAAACATAAAGCCTGAGCCTCGGTACTCATTTCAGTTCTCCCGGCAGAAAGGCGAACAGTTGTTTTAGGCATCACAATTCTTGTTGTTGCGATCATTCTGATAACATCCCATGCAGGTACCACATGCTCTTCAGCCATCGGCGTTCCTTCAACAGGAACCAAAGCATTGATCGGTACGGATTCAGGCTGTGGGTTCAAAGTAGCGAGACTCAATAACATTCCTGCTCTGTCCTCTATACTTTCTCCCATTCCAATAATTCCTCCCGAACATACTTTTAAAGCGCTTTTTCTAACATTTTCTAAAGTTTCCAATCGATCATCATATCCTCTTGTAGAGATCACTTCCTTATAATACTCTTCTGAGGTATCCAGATTATGGTTATAATAATGCAATCCAGCTTCTGCCAGGCGAGTGGCCTGACTTTCAGTGACCATACCCAAAGTACAGCAAACTTCCATATTTAATTCACTGATACCGCTCACCATTTTCAATACACTTTCAAAATCTTCTCCTTCTTTTACATTTCTCCATGCAGCACCCATGCAAACCCTGGAAGAACCATTCTCTTTTGCTTTTTTCGCCAGATTGATCACGGTTTCATAAGGTAAAAGATCATTCTTTTCGATCTGGGTATGGTATCTTGCTGCCTGGGGACAATAGCCACAATCTTCAGGGCAACCTCCTGTTTTTATGGAAATTAATGTGCTGACCTGGATCTTTGACGGGTCATGAAACTCCCTGTGTACTTGTGCGGCCTCAAAGACCAATTCCATTAATGGTTTGTTATATATTGCTATGATATCTTCTTTTGAATACGTTTTCATGTGCTGATTTTAAAAATTCAAAAATACGTAAACCTTATGTATTAACCTGAGTTCAATTTAAAGAAAGTAATACACTTACTGCATTTCCACCAAATCCAACTGCATTGATCATTACCTTATTGATCTGATCTGGCTTCTTTCTAAAACTACCGAAGGGCACTTCTATAAACTGCTGATGTTTCATCATGAGAATTGCAAGTTCAAGACTCATCCCTCCCGAGGCGCCTAGTGAATGCCCAATAACCCATTTATTCGAAGTGAGTGCAGGATGCGAATCTCCAAATACTTTTTTAATGGCATTGTATTCAGAACTGTCTCCTTTGATGGTACCCGGTGCATGCATAACGATGACATCAACCTCACTGCTATCTATCCCATTTAGTGCCATTTTCATGGAGCGCTGAAAGCAATCAGCATGGGTTGAAATAGATATATTGTGCTTCAAAGGTTCTGTTGCATACCCTATTCCCTGGACAATCGCCAGGCTCGATTTTTGCACCCCACGTTCGATACAGAATACAGAAGCCGCCTCACCCAAAACCATGGTGTTTTGAATTTTATCCATGTCAAGACTTCTGCAAGGATAGTCACTTTGTTCTCTGGCATATATTTTCAGCGCCCTCATTTGGGCAAGGGTAAAGGCCGTATTGGAGGCTTCACTTCCACCGATCAAAAATCGTTCACTCATCCCACTATTGATCCATGCAATTCCGTTTAAAAGACCATGCAAGGCCGTGGAACAGGCAATTGAATGACTTATTACGGGGCCTTGAGTATGCAGATCATGCCCTACCCATGATGAGATATTTCCTAAAGTAGTTGTAGGAGAACTCAAAGTATTGACCAGTCCTTTATCACTTTCGCTAAATTCCTTAAAATATTTCTCAAACAGAGATGTGGCCCCCCTGGATGAGCCTATATTCACTCCAAACTCTTTGTCTTTCCACTGGGTTTTCTCAAAAGCTTTTCTCGAACAATAAATTGCCATTAATACAGAAGGATCTAGATCTTTATAATTCTTGGCTTTTTTAAGTTCATTGATATCAGCCCAATGTTCCTTACTGATACTACTCACCAGTGCGGCAAATTTTTTAAAATCTCTTTCTTTAATGAAGGATCTCTTCTCCATATAATGCTGCCAGCTCTCATCTTCTGATATACCAAGGGCCGATACGGATGCCATCGAGACTATGGATATTCTTTCTCTCATATCATATAATTTCCAAACATTCTTCCATTACCTTATAAATCAAATCCAATTCACTATCTGTGATGACATAAGGAGGCAAGGTATAAATTGTATTGCCCAAAGGTCTTAAAAACACCCCTTTTCCCATAAAAAAAGAATAGAGTTGGTCTCTTAATTTCCCATATCGATCTATTTCGATGTCTAGATCCAAGGCGAAAATCACTCCCATAACCCTGGTTTGTTTCACTTTTTCATGGTCCTGAATACGTGCTTGAAATTCGAGATGTCTATGATGGATTCTTTTTATATCGCTTTGAATTTCTTCGGATCTCAAAAGGTCCAATCCAGCTATGGCTGCAGTGCAGGCTAATGGATTTGCAGAATAAGTATGCCCATGAAAGAAACCCTTGCTGATCTCATCATCGTAAAACGCATCATATATTTTTTGACTACAGCAAGTTAGGGCCATCGGTGCGACTCCTGCTGTCAGAGATTTGGATAAGCAAATCATATCAGGTTGAGATACCATATATTCTGAAGCGAAATTCTTTCCGGTTTTACCGAAACCAGTCATGACTTCATCAGCAATTGTCAATACATCGGCTTCCCGGGCCATCTGTATAAGCATTTCAAGATGGTCTGGTCGATACATATGCATGGCGGCGGCACCTTGCACCAAAGGTTCATAGATAAACGCTGCTACCTCCCCTGTGTCCAACATCGCCTTAAAATTGCTCAAAACAGCGGCTAAGTTCTGCTCATCAGGAACTTCCAGCCGGTCAACAGTCAATAAAAAATCCTCAAAAGGGCCATTATAAACAGATAGTCCTGAGACAGACATCGCGCCAAAAGTATCTCCGTGAAAAGCATTGTCAAACGCAATAATTCTTCTCCTTTTTTGCCCCTGGTTAAAATGATATTGCAAAGACATTTTAATCGCAACATCAACCGAAGTTGATCCATTATCAGAAAAAAATATCTTTGCCATTGTTGCGGGCAATACTGTCATCAATTTTTCAGATAACTCTATGGCCGGAGGATGCGTAAAACCACTAAACACCACCTGATCCAAAACATCAAGTTGTTGCTTCACCCTTGAAATGATTTGAGGATGACTATGACCGTACATACAGGTGTACCAACTGGCAATACCATCAATATACTGTTTGCCGTCCTGGTCATATAACCAAACACCTTTTGCTTTGACAATCGGCAGGTGTTCAGGGTGTAATTTATGTTGTGTCAGCGGATGCCATAAATGCTTCCGATCTCTTTCTTTAAAATTCATTATAAGGCTTCAAGTCTTGATTTAAATAATCCTGCATACTTTTTGATGACCTTCTTATCGATCAGTTCTTCCTCTTCAATTCTTCCAATTTCCTCAACACGGCCCATTTTCTTGATAATATTTTCTGTACTCGGATGCGCTTCGCCATTAAAAATAATTCCGGATACCGCTACACCTCTCCTTCTTAATTCACTCAATGTTAAAAGGGTGTGATTGATACTTCCCAAATAATGTCTGGACACCACGATCACCTTATAATCACTCTTGATCAGATCTGATATGGTTTGCTGCTCATTCAAAGGAACCAACAGGCCTCCTGCTCCTTCAATCACCAAATGATTCTCAGTATACGGTTTCTGAATAGTTTCAAGGTCTATTTGAATGCCATCGATGACTGCCGCAGCATGAGGGCTCATAGGTGTTCGCAGGGCATAACTATGATCGTGCATAACTGACTTTGAATTCGAGATCAATTCTTCAACACTATGTGTATCGGTATGTTGTAATTCTCCGGCTTGTACAGGCTTCCAGTAATCAGCTTCCAGGGCTTCTGTCACAATGGCTGCTGCTACCGTTTTACCGACATCGGTTCCAATTCCAGTGATAAAATATGTATTCATGAAGCACTTAAAAAAATCTAGACAAAAGTACTCAATAAAAAAAGAATTTCCTGAATCTCCTTAGAAGTATTATAGCTATGAACACAGAACCTGATCCGCTCCTGACCCAAAGGAACCGTAGGGCTCAATATCGCTTTTGCATCGAAATGATGTTCCTTTAATTTCATGGTAACCTCCTTAACTCTCTCAGGTGACGCAATCACGGCGCTTTGAATAGGAGAAGTGCTATCGATAAAAATATCTTGTAGTTTATATCGGTTGATCATTTCCTTAAAGTAAGAAATATTGCTACTTAAAATTTCTCTTTCTTTTGTACTCGACAGCATCTGTACGGCAAAATGTATTGTCAAAACAGTATGCAGGGGCATAGCAGTTGTGTAGATAAAAGGTCTTGCAAAATTCACAAGGTATTGAATGAGTAAATGATCTCCTGCAATAGTGGCTCCATGACAACCAAGGGCCTTCCCAAAAGTGTGTATTCTGGCAAAGACATCGGCCTCTAGTTTTTGGTCAACAACCATACCTTGTCCCTTTGGTCCATATACACCTGTTGCATGAGCTTCATCAACAATCAATTTAAAACCTAAGATCTTCGATAAATGGCATAATTCTTTTAAAGGGGGATGATCTCCGTCCATTGAATACACTGACTCGACAACAACATATACCTCTCCTTCTGAATTTGTGCCTTTTATTTTTTGTTGCAGATCTTGGAGATCATTGTGTTTAAATCCAAAAGCCTTCGCATGAGACAGCCTGATGCCATCTCTTATAGAAGCATGGGAGAATTCATCGTAAAAAATCCGGTCTCCCCGCTGTGGAACCGATGAGAGCAAACCCATATTTGCATCATAGCCTGAATTGAAAAGCAAGGCTCCTTCAGCATGCAAAAATTTAGCAAGTTCAGTCTCCAGAGCTTCATGAAAAGAAAAATTACCTGATAACAACCTCGAACCTGTACTCCCATTATTGGTTTGACTGGTCTTCAACTTATTTATTACAAGATCAGATAGATCTTCATTTCTTGAAAATCCAAGGTAGTCATTCGAGGAAAAATCAGTAAGATCAGTTCGGGCTGACAGGCTTCTCAAACTGCCACTCAGGCGACGCCCTTCCAATTTATCAAGCAGTTTTGAAGGAAATTTCATATGGCTAAAATAAAAAAAAACGAGTAAATACTCGTTTTTTAAATCAATTTAAGCTTGCCCCGTGGGCCCAAAATTCAAGGGAATCGGAGGTTGCTCATAATCTTTAATTTCACCATTGTTTGCTTCAAAACGGCTTATGTTTTCAGCTAAAGCTTTGGCTAGTCTTTTGGCATGTTGGGGTGTTAAAATAATTCTTGATTTTACCTTTGATTTGGGTGAACCCGGCATGACATTGATAAAATCGACAACAAATTCTGAAATAGAATGGTTGATAATGGCCAGGTTGGCATAAGTACCATCTGCCGTTTTCTCATCTATCTCAATATTTAACTGATTTTGTTTTGCTTCTTTTGACATGACTGATTTTTTTATAAAAAAAAAGGCACGATATATCGTGCCTTTATTGTTATCCTTCTAATTCATCTTTTGAACCAACAATGATATGATCATATTCTCTCATTCCTGTTCCTGCAGGAATTCTTTTACCAACAATCACATTCTCTTTCAATCCTTCAAGATAATCTTCTTTACCACTTACAGCAGCCTCGTTCAATACTTTGGTTGTTTCCTGGAACGACGCAGCAGAAATAAATGATTTCGTTTGAAGTGAAGCACGGGTAATACCCTGTAAAATAGGTTCCGCCGTGGCTGGAATAGCATCACGTGCATCCATCAAATTCTTGTCATTTCTTCTTAAAATAGAATTCTCATCTCTCAATGCTCTGGCCGATACAATCTGTCCTGCTTTAAAATTATCAGAATCACCTGAATCTTCAATGACTTTAAGTCCGTAAATATTATCGTTGATTTCCATGAAATCATTCTTATGGATCAATTGGTTTTCAAGGAAAATAGTATCACCAGAATCAATCACTTTAACTTTACGCATCATCTGTCTTACAACAACTTCAAAATGCTTGTCATTGATCTTTACACCTTGCAGTCGGTAGACTTCCTGAATCTCATTCACCAAATATTCCTGAACCTTTGCAGGCCCCATGATATTTAATATATCAGTTGGTGTTGTTGCTCCATCTGATAAAGACATTCCCGCTTTTACAAAGTCATTTTCCTGTACCAGGATCTGATTAGATAATTTAACCAAATACTTTTTAACATCACCAAGTTTGGACTCCACGATAATCTCTCTATTTCCTCTTTTGATCTTACCAAATGAAATCACACCATCAATCTCCGAAACTACCGCTGGATTAGATGGGTTCCTCGCTTCAAATAATTCTGTTACCCTTGGAAGACCACCTGTAATATCACCTGCTTTACCAGACTTACGTGGGATCTTTACTAAAATTTGTCCAGGTTCAATTTTCTGACCTTCTTCAATCAATAAGTGAGCACCTACTGGCAAAGAATAAGATCTTTGAGTTTCTCCTTTTTTCGTTTGAACGTGCAAGGTTGGGATAACTCTTTTCTTTTTAGAATCAGAAATTACCTTCTCCTTAAATCCAGTTTGTTCATCCATCTCAACTTGGTACGTAACTCCTTCAGTTACTTCTTCAAACACAGCTTTACCTCCAAATTCAGATACGATTACCCCGTTATATGGATCCCATTGACATATAAGATCTCCTTTTTTAACTTTAGTCTTATCACCTACAAAAATATGTGAACCATAAGGAATGTTATTTGTACTTAATACAATACCAGAAGTTTTATCAAAAATCTTAAACTCACTGGTTCTTGAAATTACAATTTTAACCGGGTTTCCTTCACTATCTAATCCGTCTACTGTTTTAAGATCATCAATCACAAGATCACCAGCATGGTTTGCAACCATACGACTATCTTCAGAAATGTTTCCTGCAATACCACCTACGTGGAAGGTTCTCAGTGTTAACTGTGTTCCGGGTTCTCCAATTGACTGTGCGGCAACTACACCCACAGCTTCACCTCTTTGAACCATGCTGTTGGTTGATAAACTAACCCCGTAACATTTTGTACATATTCCTTTTTTCGCTTCACAAGTAAGGGCCGAACGCACCTCAATGGCATCAAGCTCAGCTGCCTCAACTTTCTTCACAGATTCTTCTGTAAACAATTCGCCAGCTTCTATGATCAACTCATCAGATACCGGATTGTATACGTCGTGTAGAGACACCCTACCGAATATTCTTTCAGAAAGCGATTCTACGATCTCATCATTATTTTTTAATGGTCTTACCTCTAGCCCTCTTAAGGTACCACAATCTTCTTCATTGATAATTACATCCTGTGCAACATCAACCAATCTTCTTGTAAGATAACCCGCATCGGCAGTCT
>CAWABX010000013.1:0-228642 GCA_963780405.1 uncultured Flavobacteriaceae bacterium | reverse complement strand
ATAAACTCAGCGGGTGAGCTGAAGTCAACCGCTGAGCGCACACATCATGCTTTCGTTTATAAGCTTCACTGAATCCCTTACAGCATTGTTAAAACAGAAAATGCCTTAATCTGTTATAATTACGTATTTTAGACTACCGGCAAATCATCATTGATGTTTTCCGAGCAGCCAGAGATAAAGAAAAGAATTATATGAACCAGATCATCAGCGATAACCAAAGTGTGAAAAAGGGTTTCCTCATGATGATCCTTGCTTGTAACTTTGGTCTGTTTGCGCAGACGAATCTTGATTCCATTTATACAGTTTGGCAAGACCAGGCTCAAACAGATTCTGTTAGGGTTGAAGCATATAAAACATATATATGGGATGGTTTTATGTTTTCCAAACCAGATACTGCGTTTATCCTGGCAGAGGTTTTACATGATTTTGCCACTCAACAAAATTATAGCAGGGCAAATGCACAGCGCTTTTATATTCAGGGCGTATCATTACACCTGCGCGGAATGTATAATGAAGCATTGGTTTATTATCAGAATGGCTCTGGTATTTTTAAAGAAGTCAATGATAAAACAGGTGTTGGGGCTTGTTTAAATGCGACGGGTCTGATTTACCTCTACAAGAACAATTATAATCAAGCACTTGAATATTTCCTGCAAAGTTTGAAGATAAGAGAAGAACTAGATGATAAAGAGGGTGTTGCCAGTGTGCTCAACAATATCGGGTATATATACCATAGCCAGGAAGAATTCTCTAGTGCTTTGGATTACTATTCACAAAGCTTAGCGATTAGAGAAGAAATAGAAGATCAACAGGGTATTGCCACTTCTCTTGTCAATATTGGAGAAATTTATAGCACTCAAGAAGATTATAAAAAAGCCCTGGATTTCTATTCACGAAGTTTAACTATTTTTCAAGAAATCGATAACCAACAAGGAGTGGCTACCGTTTTAAACAACTTTGGCTATATCTATCGCAATCAAAGTGATTATACCAATGCCCTTGATTATTATTTCAAAAGTTTAAAAATCAAAGAAGCAATAGGTGACCAACAAGGCATGGCCATGTCACTGAACAATATTGGAAATATATACAAAACCATTGGCGATTATCAGCAAGCCATTGACTACTGCCAAAAAGGATTTAAACTCGCCAAGGCCATAGATGCTTTGTTAGAACAGAAAGAAGGATGTGCGTGTCTGTACGAGGTTTATAAAGCTGTTGGCAATGGAAACAAAGCCTTGGAGTACCTCGAATCGTTATCCGCTATCAAAGATTCCCTTAATGTAGAAGAAACCTCCAACAAACTGCTTCAAATGGAATTTCAGAAACAGGTCACTACTGATAGCATTGCGCAGGTTGAAAAAGACAGGCTATTAAATATTGCCCATAGGGAAGAGGTGCTGGCTAATGAGAATCAACGAAACATTTCTATAGCTTCAGGACTTTTGGTTTTATTTATATCATTTGCTTTATGGAGCAGACTCAATTATGTAAGAAAGTCAAAAACAAAATTACAATTGGAGAAAGATCGATCAGAGAACTTACTGCTCAATATACTCCCTGAAGAGATCGCAAAAGAACTGAAAAATACAGGACGATCTGTTGCACGTGAATTCGAGAAAGTTTCTATTCTGTTTACCGATTTTAAATCCTTTACAGAAACTTCTTCACAGTTAAGCGCACATGAACTTATTGAAGAAATCAATACTTGCTTTGAAGCGTTTGACCATATCGTTGAGAAGTATAACATTGAAAAAATTAAAACTATTGGCGATGCTTATATGGCTGCAGGAGGTCTGCCCATACAAAGTGACGAGTCGGTCAAGAACACGGTACTGGCTGCGATTGAAATGCAAACTTTTATCTCTGAACGCCTAAAGATCATGAATGAGAAAAACTTACCAGCCTTCGAAATGCGAGCAGGTATACACACGGGTCCGGTTGTGGCAGGAATTGTAGGTGTAAAGAAATTTCAATATGATATTTGGGGCGACACGGTAAATACGGCAAGCAGAATGGAGAGCAGCGGTGAGGTGGCCAAAGTGAATATAAGTCTTGCCACTTATGAACTACTCAAAGCGGATCCTGATTTTTCTTTCGAACATCGGGGTAAAATAGATGCCAAAGGAAAAGGAGAAATGGACATGTTTTTTGTGTTTAAAGCTTAAAATAAATCGAAGCTTTGCTCAAAAACAATAAACTCAGCGGGTGAGCTGAAGTCAACCGCTGAGCGGTCACATCATGCTTTCGTTTATAAGCTTCGCTGAATCCCTGCCAGCAGCAGACCTTTGATTCGATAATCTTAGATTGAATACAAAAAAACCAAGGTTAAGCTAATAACCAGTGTTTTAATGGCTGGCCGAACTTGCTTTCGATGACATAAGTCATAAAAAATATTTTGTAAAGGTCTTATTTTTAGTAGTTAGTATTTATTATGCAACACTATTTCTCATTGCTGAAAAATCTGATTTTTTTGGTCTCCATCGGTTTATTTATTCGCTGCGATTCTGAAAAAAACGACAATGACGCGGTTCCTGTTGAAGGCAAAACCATCATTCCCGATCTCCTTTTTGAAAGGGAGCTCATTCGACTTGGATTGGATGACACATATGATCAGTACGTTCTAACAGCAAATATAACAGGCGTTAAAGAACTAAATTTAAATAGATTGCGTATCAAAGATCTAACGGGTATTCAAGATTTTAAAAGTCTCAAATCCTTAGATTGTATGGAAAACGAACTAACTTCATTAGACCTAAGTCAAAATACATCTCTTGAATATGTAAACTGCTCAGAAAATGAACTGGAAACAATTCAATTTAGCGATCCGTCATCATTAAATGTACTCCGCTGCAGAGAAAATAAACTACTTTCTTTGGATGTAAGCAGCATGGAAAATCTGATTGTAATCGATTGCTCTGAAAACTTCATCAATGGTCTCAGTTTAACAAAACTAAAAAATTTGTATTCATTGGATTGCAATGATAATCTAATTCAAACTCTTGATGTGACAAGTAATAAATTACTGGCAGGAATATCCTGTGGAGGCAACAAAATTACAGAAATCAAATTGGAAGGCCTCGATAGCCTGGAAATCTTGGATGTTAGATCAAACAAAATTGAACTTCTAAAAATCAATCATTTAAAAAAGCTTAGAACCTTAAACTGTTCAGGGAATCAAATTGAAACACTTGACGTTACCGATAATCTTGAATTAAAATCAATAAGCTGTAGATTTAATGATATAAGCTCATTGGATATATCTAATAACATAAAATTAGAAGAACTTGATTGTGAGTTTAATGAAATTCAGCAACTAAACACTTCTAAACAGGGAAGCCTGACTACTTTAAGTTGTGGAGGAAATAATTTGAGCCAACTTGACTTGAGCAATAACCCTGATATAAGAAACTTAAGGTGTTTTGAAAATGATCTACAAGAAATAGATGTAAGCTCAAATTTAGATTTAATATATCTTTTTTGCTCAAATAATCCTTTGGAGGAAATTGATATAAGCAATAACATCAATATGCGGAGTCTATTTTGTCAATTCAATGAGCTTACCCAAATAGATATATCAAAAAATCTGGAGCTTGAATATATCAGTTTTAGCAATAATGCCTTGACGGAATTAGATTTAAGTCAACATACACGTTTATACAATGTAGATGTGACAGATAATCAACTGACTTGTATAAAGGTCAATGAAGATCAGTTAAATGCTACCTATATCAAAAAAGACAGTACGGCAATTCTTTCATTGGAATGTAATTGAGCAGGGGAGCAGGCTGTGTTCATAACGGCTCAAAATATGCAATATAGCCACTGAGTTCTGTTAAGGTTTTGATCTTAACATATTTGAATTTTTCTTTTGGCTCCGCTTCATAACTTCTTCAAATCTTTCACCCTTTCCAAAACAAAAAACTCAGCGGGTGAGCTGAAGTCAACCGCTGAGCGCTCACACACTGATTTTTTTTAACTTGTCTAAAAACCTCGACCAGACAATTTTAACACACTATCCCTAAAATAAATCTTATCTTGCATCAAGATATATCCTAACCTTTAGAAAAGCCCCAAACCCTATGCTAAAGGCACAATAAACAGCAAAAATGATACAACAAAAACTATTAAAGTTGAGTATGTTTTTAATCATGACTGGGATGTGCATCATTTGTGATGTAAACGCACAAAATTTGGAAAAACATACCTGGAAAAACAGAATACTACTCGTTAAAACATCCGATAGTGCATCAGAAATATACCAGCAGCAAATCAAAGAATTTGACAATGCTACTGACGAACTGGAAGTCAGGAAATTCGTGTTGTATAAAATAACCGGAGATGAGTATGAAATGATCAATTATGAGAATCCTACATTAAACGATTCCGGAAAAATAGCCTCAAAATCAACAGAGATGACCCTAAATGACAAAGAAAACTTTGAAGTCATTTTAATAGGATTAGACGGAGGGGTAAAACTTCGGCAAACAGATGTCTTGACAAAAGAAGCGCTGTTTAACATCGTAGATGCCATGCCCATGAGAAGAAATGAAATTGACAGGAATGAAGAATGAGTCTTGCATTTTCAACCTTCCGTCCAAAACAAAAAACTCAGCGGGTGAGCTGAAGTCAACCGCTGAGTGATCTATTGATACAATGATGTAATGATTTAATGATTTATTTAAGCATTGTAGCATTGAAAATTAATTACATATCTTAGCGTGCATTAAAAAAATATACCAACCTTATCAAATCCACAACCCCTATGTCTACATCTGCTTGCCATTACTCTAATGGTCTTTTATCAAGATCTCTAATCATTATATTCCTATTGGTCTCTTCGCTATCCTTTGCACAAGGAACAAGGCTGTTGAGGCAACCTACTATAAGCGACACCCATGTGGCTTTTACCTATGGCGGTGATGTTTGGGTAAAAGATTTAAACAGCGATAGGGTACAGCGCATCACCAGTACTGCTGCGGTGGAATCAGATCCGCATATTTCTCCAGATGGGCAAAGAATCGCCTTTTCTTCTAATCGTTCAGGAGATAATGCTGTTTATTCCGTTGCCATAACAGGAGGTGAGGCTACACGTCATACCTGGCACCCAAGTTCAGCCAATGTAAGAGGCTGGTCTGTTGATGGAAGTCAGATCATTTACTCAAGTTCTAGAGATAGTGCACCTACAAGGATTGGCTATTTATGGACGGTAAATATCAATGGCGGGCCCTCTGCCAAAGTTTGTGAGCAGTGGGGTTATGATGGTGCCTATGCACCTGATGGTAAGCATCTGGTCATCGACAGGATGTCGAGATGGGAAGCAGAATTCAGAGGCTATCGCGGTGGACAAAACACCTCGCTCATCATTGTAAATAGTGCTGATTGGTCAGAGCGTTTGATCCCTAATGACAAAACCATTGATATACATCCTGTTTGGCTTTCAGACAATATCTATTTTCTGTCAGATAGAGATGGAATTATGAATATCTGGTCATACAATGCAACAACATCAGCGCTAAATCAGTTGACCTCATTTAAGGATATAGACATCAAATGGTTGAACGGCAAAGGCAATACCTTGGTATTTGAAAGAGACGGCTATTTAAGTACGCTTGATCTGACGAACAATGCGGTGAAACAATTGACTATTTCAGTGCTTGGAGATTTTCCATGGGCCGAAACCAAGTGGGAAGATGTGAGTAAAAGCGCCAGGAATGTTGCGCTGTCTTCTACAGGTAAAAGGGTTATTATGGAAGCTCGGGGAGAGATATTTACCTTACCCATCGAACATGGTGATACAAGAAATATAACCCAAAGTTCGGATGTTGCCGATAGAGCTCCTGTATGGTCACCCAATGGAGATCAGATAGCCTGGTTTTCGGATGCTGGTGGAAAAGGGTATCAATTGATGATTGCGCAGCAAGACGGACTTTCAAAGCCCAAAAGTATTTCCATAGGCGATTCTAAAATGGCCTGGGAGCCAACCTGGTCTCCCGATGGTAAGTCGATCGCCTTTGTTGATGATCAGCCCAGAATTAGGACAATTGATATCGCTTCCGGAAATATCCAGACTGTTGATGTAGGAGGTAATAATATAGAGAGAGGGGATATGAATATCAGATGGTCACCAGATTCAAAATGGCTGGCCTATTCGAAAACCGGTGATAATAGCTTCAGAGGAATCCATATTTGGTCAAAGACGGAGGGCACTATCCATAAAATCACCAATGACTTTGCCGATGCCGTTGCGCCTTCATGGGACCGAGATGGTAAGCATCTTTATTTTTTAGCCAGTACAGATTATGCCTTAGGCTCTGGTTGGGCCAATACCAGCTCAATGACTGCCAATCCAGAATATGCGGTCTATGTGGTAAATCTTAAAAAAGATGATCCCTCTCCCTTCGTACCCAAAAGTGATGAAGAGTCGGTAAAGGAAGAAAAGAGTGACGATCAGACTGATTCAAAATCAAAGAAAAAAAAGAAAGCTGACAGTAAAAAGGAAGCAGATGATGAAAAGAAAACCGAGCCTGTAACGATTGATTTTGCCGATATCGATCGCAGAACGATGCCGCTTTCTCTTCCCGTAAGGAATTATAGTTTTATCGTAAGTGGTGATTCGGGAAGTGTGTTTATTGGGGAGAGAATTCCTAATGCCAGAGGATATACGGTTCATAAATATGATTTGGAAAAAAGAGAAGCCAAAGAATTTGCCAGTGGTGTCAACCAAATGTCCGTTTCAGCCGATGGCAAACAGGTACTGGTACAGATCAATGACAGTTGGAAAGTAGCGGCGAGCTCAGATGCCAATCCTGATGGGGGCAAGGAAGTACAAGTTAAGCTACGCATGCAATTAGACAGGTCTCAAGAGTGGCAACAAATGTTTGATGAAGCATGGCGTTATGAAAGAGATTATTTCTATGACCCTGCATTGCACGGAAGAGACTGGGATGTCGTCTATAAAAAATATGCGCCTTTGGTACCTTTTATCAAACATCGTGATGACCTGACCTATGTGCTGGATCAAGTAAGTGGGGAGCTGTCGGTGGGGCATAGCTTTGTTTTTGGAGGTGATTATCCTGAAGTAGAAAGCTCAGTAGCCGGGCTTCTGGGCGCTGATTTAATAGCTGATGATGGAAGATGGAAAATTGAGAAAATATTTACCACCGAAAGCTGGAACCCTGATTTATCAAGCCCTTTGGACAGACCCAATATGAAGGTGAAGGAAGGGTATTATTTGGTTGGGGTGAATGGCAAAGAACTGACTGCCTCACAAGATCCTTACCAATTACTGGATGGAACTGCAGGCGTGCAAACCGTGATACATATTAATTCCTCGCCTTCTTTTGAGGGTGCATGGAAAGAAACCGTAGAACCGATTGACAGTGAGTATGGCTTAAGACAAAGAGCCTGGGTTGAAAATAACCGTAGAATGGTCGACAAATTGTCTAATGGGAAGCTGGCCTATGTGTGGGTACCCAATACAGGCGGACCTGGCTTTGTGTCGTTCAACAGGTACTATTTCGCGCAGCAAGACAAGCTAGGGGCCGTGATCGATGAAAGATTTAATGGAGGTGGATATTTAGATGATTATATGGTCGATCTGATGAATCGTGAGCTAAGGGCCGCCGTAACCAATGAAGCTCCCAATGGCAGACACTTCAGATTGCCAGCTGGGATCTTAGGTCCAAAGGCATTGTTGATCAATGAAATGGCCGGGTCAGGAGGTGATTATTTTCCTTGGGCTTTTAGAAATCTCGACATAGGGCCATTAATTGGAAAAACGACCTGGGGTGGATTGGTAAAATCTTCGGTACATTACAGTCTTGTTGATGGTGGTGCCCTAACAGCGCCTGATAATGCGGTCTTTGATCCCATCAAGAATGAATGGATCGGTGAAAATAAAGGGATAGCTCCGGATATTGAAGTAAGGCAGGATGGACTTTCCTTGTCTAAAGGAATAGATCCTCAGCTGGAAAGAGCTGTAAAAGAGGTGCTTAAAATGGTTGAGAAAAAAGGAGAAATAAAGGTAGAACACCCGCCATATCCGACGCCAGCCAGGATTAATAACAAATAGGAACTGTTTTAATGCTGCAATTGAAATGCATTCATTTATGCATTGGAGCATTGACATTATGAGCAAAACATTTAAAAACCTTCTCGCCATATCCATTGCCATTTTACCGGTCAATGGTATCATGATATGGTACAGGCTTACACAGACCGAAAATTTCTCAACATCTGATATGATCGTTTATCCTTTATTATTTGGAGGAGGAATTAGCCTGTTGATTTTACTACTGAACAAATACCTCATAAAAGATTCATTTCAAGAAACCTTTAATTCAGGAAAAGGAAATTGGTATGGCGATATACATGGTAGGTATCGGCTTGACCGTCATCTATTTCACCATGTTCTTTATAGAAAGAGCTACTTTGTACAGATGGATCCCCAACCGTAATCCGCCCAATACAGAATTGATCGATACCATGGCCGAATTGGCCAATAACCCGCTATTACTGCTGGTCTGGTTTGGCCCGGTCTTATGGATAGGTATTGCGCTGTTTGAAGAACTATCAAGGGTGTTTTTGCTCAAATGCCTGTGGAATATCAATGACAACAAGAACTGGCATATAGTAGCCATCTTTTTAGCCTCTGCACTTATCGGTATAGCCCATCTCTACCAAGGCACCGCCGGAATCATATCTATAGGGCTAAAAAGCGTCATCATGAGTTTCTATTTTTATAAATACCGAAGGATATTACCCCTTATTATTTCTCATGCGCTTTATGACGGGGTGCAATTTGCTTTTTTTGTGATGCAATTTCAGCATTGAAAATATCATTCCCCCTCCAACAACTCAATCGTCATTTTACTTTTCTCTTTGATTTGTGTACCAAAAGAGTCCATATAAAAATATAAAGAGAGTAATTGCTCAAAAGCATTGTGTTTGGCCAAAAGACCTTTCTCTTTTTCTCTTTTAGCTAAGGTCTGTTCCTAATATTTCATGAAAATTATAATCATTATCAGACAGATCGAGGTACTTATTCCCTTCATAGTTATAATCGATAGTTCCCGTTACGGTTTTTTCAATAATAATTCGAAGTTGTTCTTGAAGATTCAACAATTCCATCATCGATCTTCTTTGCGCTTCAGTTAATAAAGCCAGATTCCCCGAAGACTTCATGTCTTCAAAGGTATAATTGAGAGGCTGGTATCTGAAAAATGTCCAATTCACTTTTGTCACACTGTCAATATAGGCATCAATGGTTTGATCTCCTTCGCTGAAAAATTTAAAATAAGCATTGATGTTTGCAGTTTTTTCATGTCCGGTGTTAATAAGCTCATTGATATTTAAGGTATCCTGAACGATATCATTGATCAACTTATTGGTATAAATCTTTGCCTTGTTTTTTTCCTTTCTACTTTCATTCCAGGTATTGATCTGCAAGCGCTATCAAAATCCCAATCACCACAAGCACTATTTCACCAATCGCATATCTCATATATTTTATTGGTCTGTTATCATCAGCCATTTTTTTACGGATTTTTCTGAAGAAGGGGATCATTGGGTTAGTTTGTTGTCAATAAATATAAGGAACTTTTAAATGATTGGAGAAAGGTTTTGAATTTTGAATATCGAATAAGGAACTCCGAATAACCGAAGTGTTCTCCTATCGACAAATATTATTTAGATCGAAAGCGACCTCTTTTAATTTTCGTCTTAGCTTCCGACTTATTTTTGAAAGGTAGAGTAGTAGCCGTCGAGTGAAACGGCTTAGGCTACGGTGGAGAAAATAAGAAGGAAAAGCTACAGAAAATTAAAAGCAGTCTTGATCTTTTGGTTCTTTTACATCAAGGTAAAAGAACAGAATTTATCATCTGCCATTTTTTTACGGATTTTTCGGAATACGGGGATCATTGGGTCGTTAGTTGGTTGTTAAATATAGGGAAATGATTGGAGATTGGAGATTGGAGATTTTTGATTTAAGAATTGTTTGAATTTTGAATATCGAATAAGGAACTCCGAATAACGAAGTGTTCTCCTATCGACAAATATTATTTAGATCGAAAGCGACCTCTTTTAATTTTCGTCTTAGCTTCCGACTTGTTTTTGAAAGGTAGAGTAGTAGCCGTCGAGTGAAACGGCTTAGGCTACGGTGGAGAAAATAAGAAGGAAAAGCTACAGAAAATTAAAAGCAGTCTTGATCTTTTGGTTCTTTTACATCAAGGTAAAAGAACAGAATTTATCATCTGCCATTTTTTTTCGGATTTTTCTAAATACAGGAGATCATTAGGTTGTTAGTTGGTTGTTAAATATAGGGAAATGATTGAGATTGGAGATTAAGATTTGATTTAGAATTGTTTGAATTTTAATTTCGAATAAGGAACTCCGAATAACGAAGTGTTCTCCTATCGACAAATATTATTTAGATCGAAGCGACCTCTTTTAATTTTCGTCTTAGCTTCCGACTTATTTTTGAAAGGTAGAGTAGTAGCCGTCGAGTGAAACGGCTTAGGCTACGGTGGAGAAAATAAGAAGGAAAAGCTACAGAAAATTAAAAGCAGTCTTGATCTTTTGGTTCTTTTACATCAAGGTAAAAGAACAGAATTTGTCATCTGCCATTTTTTTACGGATTTTTCGGAATACGGGAATCATTGGGTTGTTAGTTGGTTGTTAAATATAGGGAAACTTTAAAATGATGGGACCTGCCTGCCATGCCTAAGGCAGGTAAAGCGGCAGGAAGGGATGGGAGAATTCAATGAAATAGAATTTTACTCTCCATCACGGAAACCTGATCAAAGTGGAGGATTAATAATTTGAGAATAAAGCAGGGGAGTTGCTTAAGAACAACATTGTTTTTAACAATTAATTTCTTTTCGTTAGCTACTTGAAACAACTAATAAGCAGCTGAAGTAATTAGGTCGATCTTAGAATTCTTATGAATCACTATCTCTTATCTCTTCAAGGAAAAAATAAAATGCAATTCCAAAAAAGAGCGTTACTACTCCTGCCGCATATGGGATAAGTTCCATCATTTGTTACCTTTTAAAAGTTTTAAAAAAATGGCAAACCCTAAAATCGAAGGCACCCATAGACCAACAAACAAAGCCCCTTGTCTTTCTCCATTAAACCACATGAGCTCCGAAAAAATTAAAGTGGCCAGTGCTGTGAACAATAAAATTAAATCTGTTTTACTAAGTTTTTTTAACATTATCTTTTACTTTACGTTTTTAAATATACAAAAAAATAAAATTTACTTTTTTATCCTTTTGTTTGATTTCCTCCTTGATCACTATTCATTTTTCTAATCACATAGATATGTGGAAAACTGATGGCTGCAATAAAAGTGAAAAAGAGGGCATTGAACAATTCGGGCGTTTCTGAGGTGAGCAAGAATAAAATACCAATGCCGGTAACTGAAATCAGCCAATAAATAAATGAAGTTTTCATATATTGTTTCAGACTGAATGTTTTCATATTGTTTCTTAAGACGCTGATTTGGTCCATAATTGAGGGGTAAGCATGCCAAACAATAAAGTAAATGGCAAAAGCCCACAAAACAGTTGCAAATTTAAAAATGATATAAAAAACAAGGAGCAAGAAAACTTCTCGAATCAAACTTATCTTTAATTTGTTCTCAATAAAAAGTTTGATACCAAAAATTAAGGTAAGACAAACTGATACGATCAGGACCGTTGAGAAGAGAAAAGAAGTAAAGACTCACGCCTGTTATTTGAGAAATGATCATAATAACTTCTGTTTCGTTCAAAACAAATAGCATTGATAAAATGATCATGCCATATGACAGAAAGAAAAGGTCTTTGATTACGCTCAGGGAACTGACTTTTTTAACGAAGTGCTGCTCTCCAAAATGATAGGCACTAAAGAGTATAAAGATTGCCAGGGTGATGCCAGGTATAAAATAGAAAAGGCCCACAGTCAACAAAATCATAAGTATATATAGGCTCACTACCTGAAAGGTTTGTTTTTTTTGAAGCTTAAAAGACCCAAATAATAGTTCAATATCATTTGAACCATGTAAAATACCGACAGTTAAAATCATTGTATAGGCCAGATAAGCCTCAGTTTGAACGCTGATTACCGTGGTTATCCAAAGTAAAAAAAACGTAATCAATAATTTTATGTTAGCTAATGATTGGGTCAATTTGTCTATCTTTTTTTTATCAAAGGTAAACAAAATATTGATTTTATATGTTTTTGTTTAATATTTTTATATATTTGTTAAACAAATAAAACTTTATATTATGACAACACTAAATATTTTTATGGCTCAGATGCCTCCGATGGCTTCTGACGATTATGTCGGATTTACCTTCTTTGTTGGAGCAATGGCCATGATGGCTGCTTCGGCTTTCTTTTTCCTTTCTATGAATGGATTTGATAAGAAGTGGAGAACATCTATCCTGGTTTCAGGGTTAATAACTTTTATTGCCGCGGTACATTATTGGTACATGCGAGATTATTGGATATCAAATGCTGAATCCCCTACATTTTTCAGATATGTAGACTGGGTTCTAACGGTGCCTTTGATGTGCGTAGAATTTTATCTCATACTGAAAGTAGCCGGAGCTAAAACTTCATTAATGTGGAGACTGATCTTTCTATCTGTAGTGATGCTGGTTACGGGCTATTTAGGAGAAGCAGTCTACAGAGACAGCGCTGCACTATGGGGCTTTATTTCAGGAGTCGCTTATTTTGGAATTGTCTATGAAATATGGCTTGGATCAGCTAAGAAATTAGCTGTGAAGGCGGGTGGAAATATTCTAAAAACACACAAAATGCTCAGTTGGTTTGTTCTGGTAGGGTGGGCTATTTATCCTTTGGGATATATGGCTGGAACTCCGGGTTGGTATGAAAGTCTTTTCGGAGGTCTTGCAATGGATGTAGTCTATAATATAGGAGACGCCGTTAATAAAATAGGTTTCGGATTGGTGGTCTATAGTTTGGCTGTAGCCGCTTCTCAAGACAAGCAAACAGCGTAATGCTAATAGTAAATCGGGGCTTTGAAAAGGGCCCCGTTTTTTTTTGTTTATGATTTCCTCTTTTTTTAAGCTAAAAAAAATACATAAGAAACTATCAATAGATTTCTGCAACCGTTATATGATCGGATAGCATAAGCGTATCTGATTTTAAACCACCTATCAAGCGGTCCATGTATGCCATATGAGCATTTTTACTCTTACGCTCCTCATTCCAGGTGTCGATCTGCAACGCAATCAGTATCCCAACTACCACAAGGAGGATCTCTCCAATGGCAGTAAGAGATACGATTAATCTTTCATTTGCTTAATTAAATATATTGATTATAAATTATCATATGGTTTAATTTACATTGAATATATAATTATATTTATAATTGTAACATGGCCAATTAAAAAAGATATCTCAAAAGATTGAATATGAATTAAAAGCCATTGAAACTCAAAAAAACCAAGCAAAAGATAGTTTCCTACATGCAGGAAATTTGTTTAATAGCCTTTTACAAAAAACATTTAAAGGAGAATTAGTGAAATAAAATGGACGAGCCTAAGCACATATTAACATTGTCTCCAGAAGATTTAGAAACCTTAACCGAAGCTAAAAAGGATCTGGAAACTATTGGTGTGATCATGAAAGGTGTCAATAGTATGGGTGGAGTTATTGATTCTGGAACAAAATATATCCCGAAAAAACAGCAAGTGTGGTTTCAAAAAAAGATAAGTGGTTTGTTGGCAAAAATTGTGAGTGTAAACCTTTCAACGATGGAAAAAGGCCAAGAATTTAAAGAACCTTCAGAAAAAACCTATAAAACAATTGTAACAGGTAGTGGTATGTTAGGTGGTTTCTTTGGATCAACAACAGGTATTGGAACCTTGGCATTTGTTGCGGATTTAAGTTTTGCAACAAATATAATGATGAGATCAATTATGGATATTGCAAGAAGTGAAGGTGAAGATTTGTATAATTTAGAAACACAACTAAACTGTATTCAAGTCTTTGCAATGGGTGGAAATTCTAAAGATGATGACAGCATGGATACCATTTATTATGGTGGAAGAGTTGCTTTGGATAATGCTGTAAAGGCTGCAGGTAGTTATTTGGCTAAGAATGGTATTCAAGGTTTAAACAAACTCTTAATGAATAGTGCAAATCCACTAATGAAGTTGTTAAGTATGATCACTTCTCGTTTTACAGTCCAAGTATCAGAAAAATTCATGGCACAAGCCGTACCAATTGCAGGTGCAGCAGCTGGTGGTGCAATTAATTTAGTATTTATTAATCACTTTCAAAAGGTGGCTAAAGCACATTTTGCAATTAGAAGATTAGAGCGTCAATATGGTAAAGATTTAGTAAAAAACCTCTATTTGGAAATTAACATCGATGAGAATTGAGGCAAAAATGAATATCGAATGTCGAAGTAGGTTTTTGATTGGAGATTGGACCTTAACAACGAAAAACTCAGCGGGTGAGCTGAAGTCAACCGCTGAGCGGTCACATCACAATTATTCCTCCATTAAATCAATCTCTTGACCCAATGAATCAATAAGCGCTTGAACACTTATTAGGAGTCTAAGTTTATAATGAAAATCCAATAGAATATTGAGCCTGTTTTTATATGATTTTAGATAATATTTAAATCTCTCATCGCTTTTTAAAGCCTCATAATCTATAGGGGTGATTCGGGGTTCATAGCCATCCTTATCAAGATCATACACATAAGACTCATGAAATCTTGTAGGAAAAATTTCTTTTAATCCCCGTTCGGCCTCATCTAAAGTAATAGCCTCATTTTTTAGAAAAAAGGTATAGCCTGAATCGTAAACACCAATAATCTGATCTCTTAGGTTAGCATTACTGATCAAATCAATACCTTTCGATTTTAATGTTTCAAAAGCACTTGTAGAATGCAAGAACATCACTGGCATCATAAAAAGACCAAAGTGATCTGCTATTGAATCCTGATAGGGCAGATCATTTTCAAGGGCGTAAATGATTTTATTACCGGAAGAAATACTCCTGGCAATACTTCCGGCATTAAACTCTAAATCTTTCAGGTCTTTTTCCAAACCAATTTTTATGGCTTTCAAAATATGCAACTCTTCGGCTGCCTTCATCCGGTTTTGATTCCAGGTATTGATCTGCAACGCAATCAATATCCCAATGACAACAAGTACTATTTCACCAATCGCATAGCGGGCATATTTTAAAGGTCGGTTGTCATCAGCCATTTTTTTTCGGATTTTTCTAAATACGGGAATCATCGGGTTGTTAGTTGGTTGTTAAATATAGGGAAATGATTGGAGATTGGAGATTTGAGATTTTTGTTTTAAGAAATGGAATATCAAATATCGAACAGGGAATTTCGAATATCGAAGTTTCTAGTGAACAAGAATGATTGTTTATATCGGAAGCGGCCTATTTTAATTAGCTGCGCTGAATCTTCGATTTCTCGTCTTAACTTCTGACTTATTCTAGAGTGGAGGAGGAGCAGCCGTCGAGTAAAAGGGCTTAGGCTGCAGTAGAGAAAATAAGAAGGAAAAGCTACAGAGAATTATGAATGTTGGTATAAAACCATAAGAAATCTAACCAAACGATTAATTATCCAAAACAAAAAACTCAGCGGGTGAGCTGAAGTCAACCGCTGAGTGATCTATTGATACAATGATGTAATGATTTAATGTAGCATTTCACATTAACCTTATTGCATTCGAGGCCTAAAGATCTCTGTAATCAGGAGCCTTAGTGTTGTGTCCCCAGTATTTTTGGCCGCATCAGTAAGCGGTCCACCCAACCAGCCCTGACCGGCCGTAAAGGTCATTTCTTTTGGATCAGTTCCACCGACCCAGATCGTTGCCGTACCACCTTCCAGTACATAAATGGAGTGGTCAAGGTGAGAGTGAAGTCCAATAGAATCTCCCGGCTTTAAAATTAATTCATAGAGCTGCACATTAAGTGAGTCAGCGTACACTTTGGTTTTGTCCCGGTATACATTTAAAGGGTTCATCGCCTCATCTACCGTATAAGGTTCTATAGGCTCTGCCGCTGGAGGTGGGGCAGGAGCTTCTGCCGGAGCAGGTGCTTCTTTAGGTTTTTGATCACAACTGACGATTGTCATACCTAAAAACAATACAAGCGCCATGCAAAAAAGATGATTTGGTTTCATAATAGAGTTGATTTATAAGGATAAATATAATCTTCTTGTCATTTTTAAAAAAATGAAGTAGGACGAACGGCCTCAAACCTTGTGCGAAGGAGATTATATATTTATCGAGTAAATCTTTGGGTGTTATTATTTGAGCAACAACTTCGAAGCACGCCGCGACTGCCTAAAACGACAAAAAGAAATAGAAGAAATCGACTCAATCATTTTTATAATCGCGAATCAAAACCCTTAATTTAGAAATTTCATCCAGTGATTTTTGCAAGGCACTGACCGATCCAGCTCTGTTGTTCTTAAATATTTTAAAGAGCACAATGGAAGACGGCTTTTCAAAAAACTCTTTTGAATTGGTCGGTAAATTATAATCCATCCAGTTAAATTCTAAAAAATCTTCTTTGATCACCGGAACCCAATCAGCTTTAAATGATTCTTCAACATCCTGTAAACTTTGATAGGTGTCGAACAGGTTTTGTTCATAATAAGAAATCAATCCCATTTGTAGTTCCTTGTTTGAAATAGATTCGATACCCTTAGATTTCAATACTTCAAAAGCGCTTGATTGGGATTTAAATCGTTCAAATACGATGATTTTCCCCATCCAGTAATTTAAGCTGTCTCCGTAATTTTTTTTAGAAACTTCCTCAAGCAGACGATCTGTCAAGGTCATGGCCTGCTTGGCCTGAATGAATTGACTGGATAACGAAATGGAATCATTCATAAGATTTTGATCGATTAAATACAGAATTTCATCCTCAAACTTGTGAGTCTTCCTCTCCTCATTCCAATTATTGATCTGCAAAGCAATCAAAATACCGATCACTACCAGTACTATTTCACCAATGGCATATCTGGCGTATTTCAGGGGTTTGTTATCATCTGCCATTTTTTTTCTTATTTTTCTAAAGAAGGGTATCATTGGGGTTTTTCTTGGCGACTAAATATAGGGAAAGTGAATGATATATTGGTGTTATTCTAAATACATGAATGTTGATTTAAAATTTTTGAAGGGATCATCTTTTGAAGCATTGGCGCCTTCGGTCCAAAACACAAAACTCAGCGGGTGAGCTGAAGTCAACCGCTGAGCGGTCACAACACGACTTGTTGTTTAGATCGAAAAGAAATCAAACTAAAGAAATCAATCCTCGATCTTTATAAATTCATAGGTATTGTTTTCTAAATCAAGGAGTACTGTATAAGTTCCTTTTGAAACTGGTATATAAACACCAACCTTATCTGTAAATGCTCCTTTTGGAAAGGTTGTTCCTGACCAGTTAATAGCAGAACCATTTCGATTCATGAATCTGACAGATCCTTCCCCAAGCTTAGCGTTGCCTTTCCACAAGGTGTTTTCCTTATTTTGGGATTGCAGAGGAATTCTCCTGTCGTTTTCGCCTAAGGCTGAGCCTTCAAGATTGATCTGACTGTAAAATGAGTTTATCGCAATGTCATCATATTTTTCTAACTCCTCATCAATAATTACTAAGGTATCTTTTAAAATGTTAATTACCCAAGCACCTGTATAAAATTCGGAACTAACTAGCGCAAAATATGTGGTGATCAAGTTTTGGTATTCGATTTTTGTGAAAAAATCGTCAACGTTGTCAGTATAGAGTTTCTCGACAGTCGGTCCAGGATTCATACTGTAATTATAAATACTACCTAAATAGAAATATTTTGATAGTTCAGGAACAACTCGTTCGTTTCTTAAAGCAACTGTTTGCTCATCATAACCTTTCAATGCTTTAGATGCCGCGGATAAGCGATTCATATAATACCTCAATTCTTCGTTTTTAATCAGTTCTATTCGTGAGGTCGTAAGAATTGAATACAAAGAGTTAAATTCTGAGATATAAACTGCTCCATATGCAATATTGAGAACAAAAGGCGCTAAGGAATCATTGTTGATAGCACTTTCCCTATTTTTAAAATAATTCCAATAGGATGGGATTCTTTGTCTGATGCTGTCGGATCGATTGTTGTATACATTTAGTTCTTTCAAGTTGAGATTCAAATCTCTTCTCAATTCCAAAAGAACATCTCTTTCTTCAATTCGAGTCTTCCTCTCCTCATTCCAATTATTGATCTGCAAAGCAATCAAAATACCGATCACTACCAGTACTATTTCACCAATGGCATATCTGGCGTATTTAATGGGTTTGTTGTCGTCTGCCATTTTTTTACGGGTTCGTCTAAAAAAATTTATCATAATTATTACTATCAATGCCCACGCGCTAAAAATGTCTTCTTTGCCTCACCTCATCTGGCTCATCATTGAAAAGCCAAATCAATGGCTTTGTCATTCTGCCCTCTTGATGCTCTGTACTCTATAAAAAGGAATCATTGGGTTGTTAGTTGAGTGCTAAATATAGGGAAATCAATGATGAAATCTTACGATGCTGCAAGACTTCAAGTGAAATGCATTATAAAATATCAATGGTAAACCTAATTCTTTCCCGGTGTCTCATGATCCTTCTTGACCTCATCATCCCGATACCTACAACATTCATGGACAGAAAGATAGGCCTCTTCGGTTGCTTTGATAGCCTTGGTATCATGCCCAACAGCCGCAACATGATTAGCGACACTGTCTAAATTGGTTTTACGAGCATCATATATCAGAGACAACTCATGCGTTTCTATACTCCAAACAGCCGACTTAACTCCTTTTGTTTTAATGGCAGCCTTTTCAATTCGCTCCTTGCACATTGCACAAACCCCATCTACCTCCATGGTAGCCCTGGCATTCTTATCTTGAGCAAATGAAAAATTCATTATACAAAGTGCTAAAAGTGTGATGATCTGTTTCATGTTCTGTTTTATTTTATAATTTTTTAATTCAGTTTTAAGCGTAATCCTGCATAATACATACTTCCAAAAATTGGACCATAGACAAAATTGGTGTCAAAATTAGCACCAAAAGGATCCTCAGGACTTACAATAGGATCTGCTTGTCTCACGTTGGTCACATTTTCACCTCCCAAATATACTTCAAATTTAGTTGAAAAAACTTTGGTGACCTGCAAGTTAAGCGTGCCCACTGTAGGTGAAAAATCATCCAGTTGATAAGCTTCCGGGCTAAGAGATGTGTCTGGGTAACGTTGTTCACTGAGCCAATTATAAGTGGCATCAAACTTCCAGGGAGCTTGTTTATTTTGCTCCTGCCAGTTCATAGGCCAGATTGGCAAAGACCCGATGCTTGGGCACCAGAGGTTTGATCCTTCTTTCGGTCGTATAATCAGTTTGTATATCATAGTATTTGTAGGCGGTTCTAAAATCCAGATTGTTGGCAATATTATAATTGAGTTCAAATTGGAAGCTATTGGCAAAACTCTCTCCTTCCAGATTGTAAAAGTTGATCTCATACGGGTTTTCCCAATCTACTACCACTTGGTTTTCAAATGAGGTACGGTAGTAATCCAGGGTAATGTCTGCCTTGCGCCCAAAGAGGTTAAAACCCTGTAAAAAGCTCAGACCGTAATTCCAGGCAATTTCAGGATCCAACCCGTAGATTTGTCCTCCAGAGTTTAAAATATTGATCTGCCTGGAACTGGCAAACAGACTCTGATTCTCTGCAAAGATATTGGCACTGCGTTTTCCACGACCAATAGAGGCCCTTAGCGCCGACTTTTCCCATGGAGTATAACGCATATGAAGACGGGGCGTAATAAAGAAGCCCAGTCTGTTGTGTTGATCCATACGAATCCCGGCAGTCATGGTGAATTTATCGAGATTGTCAAAAGCATATTCAAAAAAACCACCTACAGCATTGTCGTTCCTGTTGTAATCAATGGTCTCAACAAGCTCTTCATATTGATCATAGGTAAAGCTAATACCTGTTTTGATTTTATGCCTTGAATCGGATATGATCGAATTGTATATCAGATTGGAGTAAAAACTCTTGTGATGGATATCATAAATGCGTAAGCCAAAATAAGAGCGCTGCTGATGATCGCTGTAAGCCATTTGGAAGCCAAGACTTTGATAAGGTATTTGCGGGTTGACATAGCCCAGTTTGAATGAGCCCTCAAAACGTTCAGTATCAATCTCACTACCCCAGGCATTGGTGGTTAGCTTATCTGTATCCGGATTAAAATCTACCTGCCCGGCCTGTTTCCCATCGTTTAAATAACGAAGGTTGATAAAACTGACAATTCCCTTTTCGGGATTGGTGTATTGCCAGCGATTCATCACATTGATTTGATTGTATAAGGGCATATCAAGAAAGCCGTCATCATTAACATCGTGCTTCTTTTGCTGGCTGTTGCCATGAAGGTAAATACCAGTACTCCATTTCTCTGATACCTGGGTGTTGAAATGCGCGTTGAGCTCAAGACGCTGACTTGAGGCCCCAAAGAGGTTTAAGAAAAACTTATGGTCTTTACTGGGTTTGACCAACTCGGCATTGATTTGACCTGTGATGCTTTCAAATCCATTGACCACACTTCCCGCACCTTTGGTAATTTGAATACTTTCAACCCAGGTACCCGGAATAAAACTAAGGCCAAAGGCCTGAGAGGCGCCTCTTATGGCAGGAATGTTTTCAGTGGTAATCAAAATATAGGGAGAGGTGAGACCCAACATCTTGATCTGTCGTGTACCCGTCACTGCGTCTGCAAAATTAACATCGATGGAAGGGTTGGTTTCAAAACTTTCCGAAAGGTTACAACATGCCGCTTTTAATAACTCATCATTACTCACTGTAAAGGTATTGGCTGCCTTCAGGTAAGACTTGGTAGTTGTCTGTTTTTCAGATGAAAGCGTTACTTCATCCAGCTCAGAAGTCGATTGCAGTATCTCCTTTATATAAGTATTTGAATTGATTGTCAGGGTTTTTGTTTTGAACCCTATATATGAGATCACCAATTTTTTGTGCTCCCCCGTATAGGGAACTGAAAATTTTCCATTCTCGTCGGTGACCGTGCCAATGGAAGTGTCTGACCAATAAACATTGGCTCCTATAACTGGCGTTTCCTTACCGTCAATAACCTCTGCAATAAGTCCATTTAATGACTCCTGACCTTGTGCAAACAAGGGTAAGGAAAAGAGTAAGGCAATAATCTGTATTTGATATTTGTATAACATGAAATTTAATTTAATTGATCATAACGAATATGTGCCCAATGGTTGAAGGGCAACGCACTGTTAATCAATTAAAATCAAATTAGGAACACCTGATTCAGGGCCTGAAAATCCCTGCTGTATGTGGGGGGAATATAATGTTGAAACGGGATGTTATTCTTTGGCTCTAAGAAGTCTAAGCCACTAAATACATAGGCCATTGATAGGATAAACACTTTTTGATTTGTGTTCAATTCCTTGGTAATTTCTACACTGAGTTCATCTTGTCCTTCGTGCAGGTCAATCACATCTTTGCAACAGGATTTTTTGGTAAGTACTGTTCCTTCGGTAGCTTTCGATAAAACAATATCAGAAGTTTCCATTCCACAATCTTCTGCATCCGAAAAAATGCCAACATCTACAAGATGATCGCCGCAGTAATGTTTTTCAATGCTAACAGATAGCGTTGAAATGAACACCAATAGGGCCATGGCCACAGAGACAAACTGTTGATAACGATTATACTTCACGCTGCGAATTTAGTAATAATTTTAAAGCGTTAACCAAATTAAGAAATCTTTAACTTGAATCGAGACACTGCACTTTACAAAAAAAACCCCACTAAGAAGTGAGGTTTATATATTTTTATGAGCGCTAATCGCCCAAACAAACAAGTTTTAAGCTCTTGTCAATACGGTAACCGACCCTTCGCTATCTGTAATGGTTAATTTGTTTCCGGAAATCGAATAGGTGGATACTTCAGTTTCTCCCTCTATCGTCAAGGTCAATTGATCTCCATCTGTACTCCAGGTAAAAGAACTATTTTCAGTAGCTGTTTCTCCTAAAAGACTAAATGTCGCAAGCATGGTTCCTTTATTGTTATCGTTAAAAGTAGCTTCAATGCTCACTTCCAGACCTTCAGCAGATTCTGATAATTCCCAGGTTCCTACAATAGGGTTAGCATTATCATTGTCATCACTACATGCAATAGTAGCGGTTAAAGCAACAAACATAATTAATACATACTTTAAATTTTTCATAATATTATTTTTTTAATTCATTAAAATTCTTTACTCATTTGGCTTTTCAAGAACGGCCTGTTTAGTTATAGTTTCTACTCTATTGACCCATAACAAACGGATAAAACCCTGATTTAGTATAAATAAGCTCCATCGGGGTACTGCCAAAGACAGCATTGAATGATAAAAAAACATATTGAAAACACCCTTATTTCATTCTAATTCGGTTGGTGCGAAACTGTTTTAAACAAGCAAATTTTCCTAAATTTGTGCAACTTGAATCATTTTGAAACCAACATGTCATGAAAAAATTTGTACTTATTGCCTTATTATTGTCGAGCGCCATCGGATCTGGCCAAGAGAATCTGGAATACCAAAAACCTCCTAAAGAAATACTTGAATTGGTAGATATTCAAAGAGCGCCCTGGGTACTTCTTAATGACAGTCAGGATTTTATGGTATTGGCCTATAGAAATCAATACAAATCTATTGAGGAACTTTCTAAAAATGAATTAAGACTTGCCGGGCTTAGAATTGACCCTAAAACAAATATTGGAAGCAGAACTACTTATTATCACAATATTCAGGTCAAGGACCTGAGTAAAAACGACAGCAAACAAGTTCAGGTAACAGGACTTCCTGAGCATCCGAGTTTTGCCAATTTCACCTGGTCTCCGGATCAGACTAAAATTGCCATGACCAATACGGTAAAAGAAGGGGTCGAATTATGGGTGCTGGATCTGGAAACAGCTTCAGTAAAAAAATTAACAGCAGCAAGAATCAATGCCAATTTAAGAGATGTCATCAACTGGTTCGAGGACGGAAATTCAATGCTGGTAAAAATGATCAGTTCTGATCAGGCAGGCGCTTATTGATACCAAGGCTGCTGTGCCAACTGGTCCAACCATATCGGTCAACGAAGGGAAGAAAGCGCAGAACAGAACCTATCAGGATCTGCTAAAAAATAAAAATGACGAATATAATTTTGAGCAATTAGCGCGTGCTGAAATTTTTAAAGTCAGTTTAGATGGATCAATGCATAAATGGATGGATAGCGATATGTACAACAATATTTCTTTCTCTCCAGACGGAAATTACGTGATGGTCAACACCATTGGTAAACCCTTTTCTTATTTGGTACCTTATAGAAGGTTCCCGTCAAAGACAAGCATTTATAGCAAAGAAGGTGAGTTGATAGAGATCGTTTCAGAGGTTCCGCTGATCGAAGATCTGCCTAAAGGATTTATGTCAGTACGAAAGGGGAGAAGATCCTTGAGCTGGAGAAATGACCAACCCGCTACGCTAATTTATGTGACGGCACTGGATGAAGGTGATCCTGAAAATAAAGTTGCGTACAGGGATGAAGTCTTTGCACTTGAAGCCCCGTTAAGGGTGAAGGGAAAAGTATTTAAAAACCATCAATAGATTAATGGGATTCTATGGGGAAATGAACAAACAGCACTTGTGTATGATTATTGGTGGAATACAAGAAACTTGAAGACTTATGTGATAGATCCATCAGACAGTTCAAAAAAACCTAAAATTCTTTTTGATCGAAATTATCAGGATAGCTACAGTGATCCTGGAAGTTTTGTCATGACAAGAAACAAAATGGGTAGTGAGGTTTTGGCCTTGAATAAGGGAAAAGCCTATTTGCTGGGAGATGGGTTTACCGACAAAGGTCAGTTTCCGTTTCTGGATCAAATTGATTTAAGTTCCTCGGATAAAAAAAGAGTATATACCTCTGACATCAAAGGCAAAAAAGAGTCTTTGATGATTTTGATCCTCTAATCTAATCGGCTCGTTGGTCAATATAGAATCACCGACAGCCTATCCGAATTACTATTTCAGGAATTTGAAACAGGATAAGCTCAGCCAACTTACCTCTAATGAGAATCCGTTCAAGAGTATTCAAGGAGGTCATAAGGAAGTGATCAAATACAAAAGAGATGATGGGCTTGAGCTGTCAGGAACCTTATATTTACCTGTAGGCTATGACATGGACAATAAAGGAAAAATTACCCTTGCTGATATGGGCATATCCGGAAGAATTTAAAGATAAGTCAAGCGCCGGACAGAATACCAAAAACCCGAATGAATTCACTTATCCCTATTATGGTTCGATGATCTACTGGATTACGCAAGGCTATGCTGTTTGGATGATGCTTCTTTTCCTATTGTTGGAGAAGGAGAGGAGGAGCCAAACGATACGTTTAGACCCCAACTGGTGGCCAATGCAAAGGCAGCGATAGACGCATTGGACAATTTGGGATATATTGACAGGAGAAAGAGTTGCTGTTGGTGGACATAGTTATGGGGCTTTTATGGTGGCGAATCTGTTGGCCCATTCCGACTTGTTTGCAGCAGGTATAGCCAGAAGTGGCGCATACAACAGAACCCTTACGCCATTTGGGTTTCAAAGAGAAGAAAGAAACTATTGGGAGGCCCCGGAAATCTATAACACCATGTCTCCATTTATGCATGCGGAAAAAGTTAATGAACCCATCCTGCTGATTCACGGAGAAGCAGATAACAATTCAGGTACCTATCCCATGCAAAGTGAAAGGTATTTCAATGCCCTTAAAGGATTGGGAGCCACGGCCCGACTTGGTGATTTTACCCAAAGAAAGCCATGGATACAGGGCCAAGGAAAGTATTCTTCACGTGCTTTGGGAACAAGATCAGTGGTTGGATAAATATGTGAAGAACAAGCCTGAAAAGTCTTTAGTTCCTAGCGAATAGGTGGAATGATGTATTGGCTCAATGATGTAATGATTTAATGATGTATTGCATTTTCAAAAATGAATATCGAATACCTGTCAGCCGGCAGGTAGGTTTGATTTCATGCATTCATATTGCAGCATTGTAGCATTGTATCATTTCAGCATTGTAGCATTTCTCGGTCCAAAACACAAAACTCAGCGGGTGAGCTGAAGTCAACCGCTGAGCGGTCACATCATGATTCATTCATTCATTCATTCATTCATGCATTTATGCATTAGCATTGCCTCATTTTAGCATTGTAGCATTGGAGCATTGACAAACCCCCTCTTCGGAAACAAAAACAGCACTTTCGTCCTGGATAATTTTAAAATTCAATTTTTTGTAGTAAATTAAGATCGAATAAGATCTGTTTATCAAAAAATTTGCATGAAAATAAATAAAGAAACCCTGGTCATAATACTGGTGATGTCATTTCTTGTTACAGCTTTTAAATACACCAACAAAACACCGGTAGAAGATTTTCTAACAACACTCGATACAGCACAACTGAAAAAAGTACAGCTTCCTTTTGATCACCTGTCCAGGCAGGTGTGGCATTTTTTACCCGGAAGCATGTGGCCGCGAGACGGTATCATGCTCAAAGATTTGAATCGTACCCAAAAACAAAAAGTGTTTGCACTCTTAAGGCATCACCTAAGCGAGGCTGGATTCGAAAAGATCATGAGTATTATGGACCTTGAAAGTGTAATGGCCAAAATGGGACAGGATGCTGAAATGAGAGATCCGGAAAAATATTTTGTGGCCATCTACGGCAATCCGATTCAAGATAAATTATGGGCCTGGTCATTCGAGGGTTATCATATATCACTTAATTTCACGATAACAGATCATAAGGTGAGCATGACACCTCGCTTCCTGGGCGCTGATCCGGCTATCATTCCTTCAGGATACAGAAAAGGAGAGCGCACACTCGCTGCAGAAGATGATATGGGGCTTGAACTGATCAATTCTATGAGCACAGAACAGCGGGTGAAAACTATTTTTAGTACCAAACCCTACCTGGAAATTGTAACTTCCAATGCCACAGAAGTAGCGCCTTTGAGTCTTGTCGGGATTAAAATGAGTGAACTGAACGAGGACCAGCAAAAGCATTTAAAAGAACTGATTGCCGAACACCTCTCTACCATGCCAGAAGCACTTGCAAAACAGCGCATGGAACAGATAGAACAAGAGCATTTTGACGAGATACGCTTCGGCTGGGCCGGCGCCACCGAATTAGGAAAAGGGCACTATTACCGGATACAAGGCCATAGCTTTTTGATCGAGTTTGACAATACCTTAGCCAATGCCAACCATATCCACACGGTATGGCGCGATTTTGATGGTGATTTTGGTAAAGATATTATCAAAGAACACTATTCACAAGAGAGTCATTATTGAATGATGTATTGATGTAATGATTTATTGATGTAATGATTTATTGATGAATGTGATGTAATTGATGTATTGCATTTCTCGGTCCAAAACACAAAACTCAACGGGTGAGCTGAAGTCAACCGCTGAGTGATCTATTGATACAATGATGTAATGATTTATTTAAGCATTTCAGCATTGAAACACTGCCTTTTGTAGCATTCCGTAAATTTCAATATCTTAGAACAAAATTAACGCTAACACAATAACACTAACAATTATGAAAAACATATTGATTACTGGATGCAGTACAGGATTTGGTTTTAACGCAGCAAAATATTTAGCAGGAAAAGGCCATCATGTCTATGCAACCATGAGAAATGTAAAAGCAAAAAATGCCGAAGCTGCGGCTGAATTGAAAGATTTTGCCAACAACAAACATGTGAATTTAGATGTGCTGGAAATGGACGTTACTTCAGACGACAGTGTGAATGCAGCAGTTGCTCAAATACCTGTTGTAGATGTACTGATCAATAATGCAGGTGTCGGCTTTGGAGGAGCCATTGAAGCATTTACTTCTGATCAGGTTTTAGCACAATTAGATTTAAATATTGTTGGTACGGTGCGCACAGCGAAAGCCGTTTTACCAGGAATGCGCGCTCGTAAATCAGGCTTGATCATTCAAGTGAGTTCTACTGCCGGAAGGGGTGCTTTCCCTGGATTTGGGGTGTATCATGCCAGCAAATGGGGACTGGAAGGCCTGAGTGAAGCCATGCGCTATGAACTTGCTCCTTTAGGAATTGACGTTGTGCTCGTTGAACCAGGACCGTTCTCAACCAATTTCTTCGGAAATATAGTGGCGGGTACCAGTGAAGAGATTGCCTCAGCATACGGCCATGTTGGAGAATTTTTCGATGGCTTCGGACAACAGGTACAAAGCATGTTTGCAGATGACAATGCCCCAACAGATCCTATGATCGTTGTAAAAATATTTGAAAAATTGATCAATAGTCCTAATGGTACGCGTCCGCTAAGAACCATCGCAGGACTTGGATTTTGGCTTTCAAGCACTTAATGACGCGGTAGAACCCATTCGAAAAGCAAGTCTGGCAGCAATGGGTATCGAAAGCCTTAGATGGACCGGGGAAATAGTTAATGCTGCATCAAAAATGCTTCAATGCTACAATGTTTTATATAAACGTTGTAGCATTTTGTTTTTGAATATCGAATATCGAACAAGGAACGAAATTGAAGTCTATTCAAACGACCAGGTTCTGAACATCGTTGGAATTCATACAAGTGAAACCTCATTCGAAATGTAGTGGTTGTATGAGATTGGAGATTGCAGAGATTGGAGAATATCGATTTTCGAAAAGTGAATTCCTGTGCTTCAGTTACGCTTCTCTGCAACAATCCATGCGTTCACGATATTTAAGCCTGCCTTAGGCATGGCGAAGATAGAATTCCGAATTTCAATACGTTTTATTGAAACATTCCGGCCCGGTCAAAACAGAAAACTCAGCGGGTGAGCTGAAGTCAACCGCTGAGCGGTCACATCATGATTCACGCATTCACTTCACTGAATCTCGATTTCATGCATTTTAGCATTGTAGCATTGTAGCATTTCAGCATTGTAGCATTTTTTTTTAAAAAACAAATTCAAATTCGTAAATTCGTCCCTCAAACTTAAAATTTAACCCCCTAAACAATTATTATGAAAACATTAAAACTACTAACTCTTGCATTGCTTATAGGCTTCGCCTCATCTGTTAATGCACAAACTGCCGACGAAATCATTGCAAATTATTTGGAAAATACAGGTGGTGCCGACAATTGGAAAAAATTAAATGGTGTTAAAATGAGGCCAAAGTAAATCAACAAGGCATGGAAATTCCAATTGAGATCGTTCAGTTAAAAGGAGGAAAGCAAATGACCGTGATCAACTTTCAGGGAAAAGAATTGAAACAAGGAGTATTCAATGGAGAAACACTTTGGAGCACAAATTTTATGACCCAAAAAGCTGAAAAAAGTGACAAAGAAGCGACAGATAATATGATGCTGGAAAAAAATGATTTTCCTGATCCATTCTTATATTATAAGGAGAACAATTATACCGTTGAATTACTAGGGAAAGAAGATATTGAAGGTACTGAAACCTTTAAAATCAAACTGGTGAAAGAACCCATGACGGTTGATGGGAACAAGGAAGAAAATATTTCATTTTACTACTTTGACACAGAGAACTTTATTCCTATAGTGATGCATAGCGAAATGAAATCAGGTCAGTTTAAAGGACAAATGTCTGAGGCTAAATTTAGTGATTATCAGGAAGTTGATGGGATGTACTTTCCTTTTTCCATGACGCAAGGTCTAAAGGGACAACCTGGTCAGGCCATTACTTTTGATTCAATTGAACTAAACCCGGAGGTCGACCCAAAAGCATTTAAATTTCCTGAAGAAGAAGCTGCACCAGCTGAAGGTAGCGAAAAATAATTTCAAGCAATCCAATAACTACAAGTAGATGAAGAAATTATTAGTTACCTTAATTGGAATCTTTTTGATGATTCCAGCGACGAGTCGTGCACAAGTATCAGATACTTTAAGCGCAAAAAATCTATTTGGCGATCTTAGTGCAAGGCACATAGGGCCGGCTTTAATGAGTGGTCGGATCATTGACATGGAAACCCATCCTACAAATCCAAGGATCATCTATGCAGGAACAGCCGGTGGTGGGGTTTGGAAATCTAATGATGCGGCAACTACCTTTAACCCAATTTTTGACGATTATACACAATCTATTGGTGCGGTGGCCCTTGATCCTAATGATCCGGACAATATCATTTATGTTGGGACAGGAGAAACATGGACCAGAAACAGTGTATCTGTTGGTGATGGCTTATACAAGTCTGTAGATGGCGGAACCAACTGGAACAAAATTGGTTTGGAAAATTCTGAACGGATCGCAAACATCGCAGTCAACCCGAACAATTCAAATGAAATTTATGTAGCAGTTTTAGGAGCACTTTGGTCCGACAGTGAAGAGCGAGGCGTGTTCAAATCTTCAGATGGCGGAGCCACACTGGGAAAAGATCTTATATCTGAATCCTAAAACGGGATGTGCAGATTTTATCATGGATCCTACTAATCCGGACATTTTATATGCCTCCATGTGGGAATTCAGAAGAACAGCCTGGTCATTTGAATCAGGGGGTGAAAAGTAGTGCACTTTATAAATCTACTGATGCAGGAAAAACCTGGAACAAGATCCATAACGGTTTCCCTGAAGGCAATCTGGGAAGATTAGGTATTGCCATAGCGCCATCAAATCCAAAAATTCTGTATACCGTTATAGAAGCTGAAGAGGATGCGAGAAAAGGATTGTACAAAAGTGAAGACGCCGGTGAAAGCTGGAAGCAACTCAACAATGATTTTGGTATTACGGTGCGTCCATTTTATTTCTCGCGAATTACAGTAGATCCGAAAGATGAAAATGTCATTGTAAAAGGAGGCTTAAGCGGCTCGATTTCACGAGACGGTGGCTTGACATTTAAAGATCTGGGGAATATGCACAGTGATATTCATGATGTTGTTTTTGATATCAATGATTCTGACAGAATGTATGTTGGAACAGACGGTGGTGTTTATCGTTCATGGAACGGAGGTACGACCATGGAAATTGTCGAGAACATACCACTTTCTCAGTTCTATCATGTGAGTGTTGATAATGAAGAGCCGTATAATATATACGGAGGTCTGCAAGATAACGGATCCTGGTATGGTCCTTCAAGAGCTACCGGAGGTATCAAAGCCAGAGATTGGAATTCAATTGGCCCCGGAGATGGTTTTAGGGTGTTAAAACATCCCACAAAGAATATCATTTATTCTGAGATGCAAGGTGCCGAGAATATCTGGCGTTATGATGTAGATAAAAAATTGATCAAAACGGTTCAGCCTTTACCCAAGGAAGGAGATGCCTAAATTGCGTTTCAACTGGAATGCACCCATAGCTATTAGTGCTTTTCATCCAGACAGGTTCTATGTGGGAAGTCAGTTTTTACATGTATCGAACGATATGGGTGATACCTGGAAAATTATCTCACCAGACCTGACGACCAATGATAAAAGCAAGCAGGACCAGGCGGATTCAGGAGGATTGTCTGTTGATAATTCGGGTGCTGAAAACCATACCACTATTTTTACCATTGCCGAATCTCCTCTGGATGAAAATGTGATTTGGGTAGGTACAGATGATGGTAACGTTCAGGTAACCACCGATGGTGGAAAAAATTGGACAAACACCTCCATGGAAATTGACAGGCTTGCCAAAAAATACCTGGGTATATCATATAGAAGCAAGTTCTCATGACAAAGCAACGGCTTATGCTGTTTTTGAAGGCCATACCAGTGGTGACATGAAACCTTATACTTATAAAACAACAGATTTTGGTAAAACCTGGAAGAATATTATTACGGAGGATGTTATAGGATTTGTTAGAAATATTCAGGAAGATTATGTGAATCCTGATTTACTGTTCCTGGGAACAGAATTTGGTTTGTACATTACGTTGGATGGTGGGAAGAGCTGGACAAAATTCGGCAATAATATGCCTTCCACGGCGGTTCATTTTATCGATCTGCAAAAACGAACCAATGACCTGGTGATGGGAACCCATGGAAGGGGAATCATTATCATTGACGATATTTCTCCTTTACGTGAGATCAATAAAGAGGTGATGAAGGAAAAAGTTCACTTTTTTAGTTCAGAACCTTTTGTCATGACAGATCAAAGTGGCTTTGATGGAGGTTTCGGAACCGAAACTCAGTTTGTAGGGCGCAAACTCCACAACTTCAGCTCAGATCAAATATTTCTTGCCGAAGCGTCATACTTTTGGTAAAATGACATTGGAGATCCAGGATATGGAAGGCAATGTGCTGACCACACTTAGGTGCAGGTAAAGCAAAAGGAATCAACATTGTGAATTGGGGTTTTAAAACAAAACAACCCAAAGCAGCAAAAGGTAAAACCTTTAGTTTTGGCGCATTTACGGCCCCTTCGGTGAAAGCAGGCACCTATAAAGCTGTATTGACAAAAGGTAAAGATACTTTTGAAAAGGAGTTTGAAGTGGTCTATGATGAAAGAACCGGTTTGTCTGCAAAGGACAGGGACCTGAAATATGATACGACCATGAAATTGTTTCATATGACCGAAGAACTAGCGTTTTTGGTCTATGAAGTAGACGCTTATACCGAAGCTACCAAAGACAGTAATAAAAAAGTTTCTGCGAAATTGACCGAATTAAAAGAAACCTTGGTAATTACTACAGGTGACAATTATGTAGGTACTGCAGAGCCGCAATTAAGAGAGAAAATGGCTGATCTTTACAGTAAAGTGGCTTCTTCTTATGACAAGCCTTCAGCTGCTGAATTGGATAATTTGACCATTATTGAAAACAGGTTTGAAAAAGCCAAAACGGATTTTGCCAAATTAAAAAGCAAAGCTAAAGTAGATGATCTGGGCTTAATGAACTATGAAGAATTTTTGGCAGAATAGAAACGCTTCGCTATTAAAACTAAAAGGATCCGACGGTGTTGGGTCCTTTTTTTGTTAATGATGTAATGTGTATAATGCAATGTAATGATGTATTGATTTATTGTAGTATTGTGAAATTTGAATATCGAATGTCGAATAGGGATTTCGAATATCGAAGTGCTCTTTTGATTTAAGATTTAAGATTTAAGATTGTTGATTTTTGAAGTTAACTCCCTACCGAAATTGTTGTTTAGATCGAATCTTTTGCGGAAGTGCAGGATAAAAAGCGCGTTAAGAATTTTAGAAGCCCTGCCTTGTCGACAGGCAGGCTTAGAAGAAATTTAGTGCTTTTTAAACGGTTTTTATACGTTCGATAGAAAAGCTTAAAAAACACCTTGTAAAATAAAGCTCCTTTTTAAGGTTACTCACGTTGTTGTTATTTTCAATTAAGGCAGTTCGTGAATCTCGTTCCTTGATTTCATTTTTTGGAGCAGCAACTGCGAAGCACATCACGAATACTTAAAACAATAGTAAGGGGATGAGTAAAAAAATGAAAAAAGAAAATATCTTACAAATTATGTTTCAATTAAAAAGAAAAAAAAAAATTACCCTAACTTTAAAAAATCACCTCCAACTTAAAAAAACATAAACTCATATCTCATGAAAATTAAAAACCAATCCCTATCAATACTAACACTATTTATTGCATTTAGCACTTTTTCTCAGGGATTTTTAAGAACTCAAGGCACGGAAATCGTCAATGACAACGGACCTGTGATTTTACGAAGTATTGGTACCGGTAACTGGATGATCATGGAAGGCTATATGATGCAGTCTTCTTCGGCGGGAATCGGAACCCATACGCAGTATAGGAATAAATTGGTTGAAACGATGGGTGAGGAGCGTACCGATGAATTTTTTGATACCTGGACCGAGAATCACTTTACCAAAACCGATCTCGACTCCATGAAGGTATGGGGTTTTAACGCGGTAAGGGCGGCATTGCACTATAAAACACTTACCCTGCCGATAGAAGATGAACAGCGCAATAGTGATGGCAGCCTGCAAAATACCTGGCTGGAAAAAGGCTTTGAGAAAATTGATGAATTATTGAGCTGGTGCGAACAAAATGAGATGTATTTGATTCTCGATATGCATGGGGCACCTGGCGGACAGGGAAAAAATGCCTCTATCTCTGATTATGATGAAAACCTTCCTTCACTTTGGGAAAGTGAAGACAATAAACAAAAACTGATCGCTTTGTGGACCAAACTGGCCGAGCGCTATAAAGATGCCATATGGATAGGTGGTTTTGACATGATCAATGAACCCAATTGGAGTGTTGACGGCACTAAGAATCAAAATGGTTGTGATTGTGAAAACAATGACGATATCTGGGAGCTGCATCAGCGCATTATCGAGGCCATTAGAACAGTAAATACAAATCATATTGTGTATATCTCAGGAAACTGCTGGGGTGGTAATTACAAGAGTTTTGACAAGCATTCGCTTTCAAAGGCAGATGATAATATGGTGATTACTTTTCATAAATACTGGAACAACAATGATGCAGGATGCCTTAGACCAATGGGTGGCCATGAGAGAACAATATCAATGCCTTTATGGATGAGTGAAGGAGGTGAAAATTCAAACACCTGGTTTTCTGAATGTATCGCACTTTATGAAAAGAATAAGATCGGCTGGTCATGGTGGCCGGTTAAAAAAAGTAAGATCAATAATGTACTAAAGGTACGTACAGATGAATGCCTACCATCAATTGATCGAGTCATGGAAAAACAAAAAGCCTTTACTGCTGATCCAAACCTATAAGGCTGTCATGCAATATGCCAACAATCATAAAATTGAAAATTACATTGTTGCCAAAGATGTCATTTATGCCATGACCAAGCAAGTCAAAAGCAATGCTACCACAGCCATTTTAAAGCCACATACTGTGAACAAGCCCATTTGGTTTGCCGATTATGATATGGGTCGTGATGGCTATGCCTATCATGATATGGTTTCGGCCGACTACCATCTGGATGATGGCACAAGTTGGATCGACTGGAATTCAGGAAACCATTACCGAAATGATGGGGTAGATATTGGCCACATTGACCAAATTCCTTATGTGGGTTGGACCGAAGCCGGTGAATGGCTGCAATATACCCTTGACATATCCGAAGCAGGAAATTATACGATGCGCATCAAGTCGGCTTCTAAAGAATCCGGAGGTATGCTTAATATCGAAGTAAACGGTACCATCGTGAAAGACAAGGTACAGCTCCCCACCACCCAGGCCTCTGACAGCTGGGAAACAATAACAATAGAAGGAATTCCATTAACACAGGGAAAAGCCGTTATTAGATTTCATATTGTAAAAGAAGGGTCGGATTTATTGGAGTGGGGTATAATGATGTAATGATGCAATGATGCAATGATGCAATGATTTATTGCAGCATTGAATCATTCAAGCCTTTATTTTTGAATGTCTAAGTAAGGTTTTGATTTAAAATTGAAGATTGCTGATTTTTGATTTAAGCATTACCATCAATTTATCATTAAATCATTGTATCCTTAACACGCTTACATCAAATTCAACTCAATCCTAGTACGATCAGAAACATCAACACCAATCAAATTGAATTCTTGATTGTGCTCTGTATCATACAGTACAAAAGGTAAATTTTTCTGTTTGTGGGTCTAGTTTTTGCAATTCTTGGATAAGATCGTTTATTGTTTTCATAGCCGCATTGTTTATCATTGTTAGTCTCATCATACAACGTGAAGATACGAATTTTATTGCTATTTTGAAAGTTGATTCACAGCTATTTATAAAGGTACAATAAAAAAGTTTTAGAGTAATTTATCTTTAGCAATACTTGGAGGTTACACCTTTATGAACTCATCGAATGATTATCCATGAGAATTGTTCTCATTGAACTTTCCTTTCTTTTTTCGATTGCATCCTGATCTTTTTTTGCATTCACAAAATACATGTTTAATTTACCTTTGTATTTGGCCTCTATCTCCCCTCTATAACTGCAATAATAGTCTTCTTTGATGAGCTGGTAAGTGTTTTCAGAAACATTGATCTTTCCGGCTTCTGAGTTTGATTCCATGCGGGAAGCGATATTCACGGTATCACCCCAAATATCATAGGCAAACTTTTTTGTACCAACCACACCTGCAACTACCGCTCCTGTATTGATCCCGATACGAATATCAAAACGGGTTAAATTATTTGGATCTTCTTTTTTTGATTCATCCACAAATTCAGCTATTTCAAGTGCGGCTTCAACCATTTTATGAGCATGATCCGAAGTAGGAAAAGGAAGTCCCCCGGCACACATATAGGCGTCTCCAATGGTCTTGATCTTTTCAAGCCCGTACTTTTCCATGATTTCATCGAATTTTGAAAAGTAAAAATCTATGCTCTCTACGAGTTCCTCGGGAGAAAGCAGGTTCGAATTTGCAGTAAAGGCTTTAAAATCGGTAAACATAACCGTAACAGATTCAAAGTGTTTGGCCTGAACCTTACCCGCTTCTTTAAGTTCCTGTGCCGTTTTCTCTGGCAGTATATTACACAGCAGACTATCTGAACGATCCCTTTCTCCTCTGATGATATGACTGGTTTTTTGCATAAAGCGGTTACGATGCAATAAGCCAAGGGCCAGTAGCGCGATCAAAACTAAGGGCTACGATGGCAGAAGTAACTGTAATTCGCTGTTTACCTTGTTTTTCATTCAATAGATCAACCTCTATTTGTTTCTGTGATAATTCAAAATCTGTTCTCAGATCGGCCATTTTTTTAATCGTTTCAATGTTCAGAATACTGTCTCTAAAAGCAGTAGTAATTTTTCAAATGGCCGTTTGATTCTTTCATAGTTCTTATTATACGTCATATAGTTCCGAGAGTTTAAGGTGGGCATCACTGATCTGCTCAGTCAGATCATTTGCTACGCTATATCCAGGCTACTTTGTGCAAAACCTAATGCTTTGTTCCATTCATTTTTTCTGAAATAGATATCTGCCATATAGGTGAGATAAACACAAACCGGGTAAAAATCTTCCAAATTCTTCTAATATTTCAATGGGTTCCCTTAAATACACTTCAGCAATTTCATCATTTCCTTGTTTGGCGTAGATCATTCCAGTATTACCCATGCTATAAGCCCTTCCAATGGCATGGCCTTTTATGTTGAAAATGGCAGATGCCTCTCGTGTAAAAATCAAGGCTGAATCCAATTTATTTTGCGTAATATAAAGATCTCCAAGGTTGGTTCAATGCGCTTGCCATTCCGATAGAATCTTGTAATCCTCTTAGCAAATCAATACTCTCATGATAATAGCGCTTAGCATTTTCAAAGTTGTCTATGTTTGCATAAGTTCCTGCTATCGATATAATGCCCTTCCCAGATGTTTCATTTCTGGCTCGAAGGGCATATTTTTGGCATTGAAAAAAGCCTCAAGCGCCAGCACATTTTTTCCTGTAGCCTGAAGCGCATTTCCTTTTTGTAAATAGCCTGTAAAATAAATTCAAATATTAAGAATCTCTGGCTGCTTTGTTAATCAGCGCCTCTGCATATTGAAGACTTTTTTTCGGATCTGTCTCATTTAGCTGCAATTTTAACTAGTAAGTCCAACTCATCCATTTGGTAAGATCCTGAATTATACAAGTGATCAGACTATCAGCCACTATTTGATTTTGTGCAAAGGAGAACGGTCCGGAAAATACGAGTATGAGTAAGAAATAAAAATTCTTCATTTTCTGAGAAAATTAATAGTGTACCCGGATTTCGGGATCGCTCTTACGATCAGGATACAAGGTAAAACTGATAATATGCCAAGGGATATCCCTTTTTTTTCCGAAATTTTCTAGTTCTATTGATAGGCTGGACTATTACCTGTATTGGATCTTTAGAGAAGTAAGCATTTTACTTCACCTTTAAGGTAATACATTTAGGAAGTTTAGAATAGTCTCTTAGGACGAATGGGGTCAAATACTTCCCGGGCATATTGTTTTTATTCCCGAATCACAATTGGCAATGTTATTGGAAATAACTAGTTTTTTTAGCTCAAATTAATGAACTCAGTCGCCTGTAATCAGTAAAATTTAAATTAATATTAGCAATACATCATTACAGCATTGTAGCATTAGATCATTGTATCATTACATCATTATAACCATGAACCAACAAGTCATTACCAGCCCAGATAAAGAATCAACCGTTGTGATCGATCAGGGAGAACTGATCAGTTACAGCAAATTTGGAGAAGAATTGATCCATCAGAAAGGAGATCCTGGTTGGAGAAATGCAGACACAGAAATGTTTCCCATCATCGGGCCCACCGAGGCGAATGGTTTTATAGTGAAAACCGAAAGGGGTGAGGCTGTTCAAGATCAACATGGATTATTACGTGAGTTAAGTTATAAAGTGATGAGTGAATCAGACCAATCTGTTACCTATAACAAAACCTATAAAAAAAACAGCACTGGTAAAAATTCCAAATACCCTGAAAAGTCAACTAAAGAAATCGTTTTTTGGCCCTATAATTTTTCCTTCACAAAGATATTTAACCTTACTGATGACTACCTGAGTATTGAATTTGTTATAAAAGGAGAAAAAGGAATGCCTTTTATGTTAGGATATCATCCAGCCTTTAAATTATCAGGAAATAACACTGAAAGTTTTATGGCAGGAATGAAAAAAATGACCCTTCAGGATATACTCGATGTAGGATCGATCGCTTTCCCGGCGCTAAATACTGATGAAGTTACATTGATCAAAGAGGAAGGCTATAATATTAGACTGATCACGAAAGGTTTTGACAACTTTATGCTTTGGACAGAAGTCCCTAATATGGTTTGTATAGAACCCATTACAGCTTATCCCTATACAGGAAAGAACATATTGGGCAAAGACCTGTTTAAAACCTGTTCTGGCTTAGATTCTTTTGAAGTTGTGATACAGCCGTATTAATGTGTGAATGATATATTGATACAATGATCTAATGATTAATGATGTAATGATGTAATGATATAATGTTGTAATGATATATTGATTTGAAAATTGAAACATATATTCATTATTATTGAAGACATCAATTCAAAAGAACAAGCTCCTTATCAATATCCTCAACAAGTGTTTTAATATGGTCAATGGTCTCCTGCAAACTGTTGATATTCCATCTTCTGTTTGAAATGATCTCTGCATTGATACTTTTAAAATAGTCATCTTTAAGCAGTAAGTCATAATTAAAGGGACTTGCATATTCAAAATCTGAGGAAGCACTGCCTTCTGGGTAGTATTTTCTAAAGTGCTTTACATGAAAAGGATAAGAGATATTTTGTTGCAGGTTATTGGCCCAAACCTCATTTTCATTTTTAAGCACCAATAGTTCACTTTCAAAGAAATAACTGATCTCGGAACGAAGCTGATCATTAGTAATCAGGTCTATGCCTTTTGATTTTAGATAATCATACGCCCCCGTAACGGCACTGGAAGAAATGGTCCAGAAATAAGTGCCGAAAGCTCTATCCAAAACACTGTCATACGGCTTGTTATGATCCATATAATCGAGTATCATCAGATTATAGGCCATATAACTCTTCTCTGATTCAATCGCCCTGTCAAAAGAAATGATACTGCTATTTAAATTCGATTTGATCTCTTTCAATACTTTTATTTGCTCAGCTTTAATACCTCGTTCAGTATTCAAATGATTCAAATAAAGGGCTAGTAAAATACCAATAACAATAAGGATGATTTCCCCTATGGCATATTTAGCATATTTAATAAAGTTGTTACTTCCCATTAATTTTTGACGTTTTTTTCTAAATATATGGATCATTGGCCCCGAACTGAAACCTTAAATATAGGGAAATTATGGATTCAGCCATTAGGATATAAAATAACACTCCTGATGAAAAGTGCGAAACCCTCGCACGTGAACCCTTCACTTCCGAGGGGGTGAGAAAACAGAGGGTGAGTTAAATAAATAAAATAAAATTGATTTAAAATTAGAAGATTCACTCGTTGTAGGATTGTTTTTATTTTACACATAACAGTCCTTTTATATTGCTTACATTTTTTCTAAATTGCTACAAACAAAAACAACTCAAATTCTCTTTCTATGAATTTTTTTAAAAGCCTTGTCATCCTATTAACACTAATGGTTAGCAGTGCTTTGGCACAAACAAAAACAAACATTGATTTCGAGGCCCTTGATGCCTATTATGCTAAAATGGTCAAAGACTGGGACCTGCCTTCGGCTTCAATTGGGATCGTCAAAGACGGAGAATTGGTATTTACAGGAAATTACGGAGTACTGGAAGTAGGAAAACCAGAACAACCTAATCAACATACCCTTTATGCAATAGCCTCTAATTCCAAGGCCTTTACTTCAGCGATCATTGGCATGTTGGTGCAAGAAGGTAAACTGGATTGGGATGATAAAGTACAAAAATACCTGCCATATTTTGCGGTCTATGATGATTGGGTAAGTGAGCATACGACTATTCGAGACCTGTTGAGTCATCGAATCGGCTTGGGTACTTTTAGCGGAGATAATATCTGGTACAAGTCAGATGAAACAGCCGAGGAGATCATCAAGCGCATAAAATACGTGCCTCAGGCCTATGAGTTTAGGGCGGGCTATGGCTATTCTAATTTGATGTATGTCACGGCAGGAGAAATTATCAGAAAAGTTACAGGTAAAACCTGGGGTGAAAATGTCCAAGAACGCATTCTGACGCCCCTAAATATGAACCGAAGTATTTATTCATTAAAAGAGCTGGAGAAAAAAGGGAACTTTGCTACGCCCCATATGAGAAAGGATGATAAGAATGTAGCCATTGATTGGGTAGATTGGGAAGAAGTTGCAGCTACTGGCGGATTGATTTCGTCTATAACAGACGTATCCAAATGGATGATTTTTAATATGAATCACGGTGTCCATGAAACAGATACTTTATTGACTCCTGCAACCCGGAATATACTTTGGACACCCCATAATAATTTTAAAGTTGACCATACAAAACCAAATCCTTTTGATAGGCACTTTCGTGGCTATGGACTTGGATGGGGATTAAGTGACTATCACGGAAAGATGCAAGTGAGTCATACGGGAGGTTATGATGGCATGATCACAGCAGTTACCATGATCCCAGAAGAAAATCTAGGAGTGGTAGTACTGACCAATGGAGTCAAAAGCCCCATTATGGCAGCTACCTATTATGCCTTAGATCAGTTTTTAGGAGTTGAAACCACTGATTGGTCAGCCACTTATTTAGAGCGTACTAATACAGAGAATTGCATAATGACAAACGAATTTCCGACAGGATTGAGAAAAGAGTATTGAACACAAAACCAACCCTGTCTGAAGACAAAATTCTAGGTGATTATAATTCTGATCTGGTTGGTCAGATCAGTATTGTTAAAATTGATAATAAACTTAAACTTTACTTTGAGCACCACGCCTTGTTATCGGCAACTTTAACACATTGGAACTATGATACATATTTGATCAATTGGGACAAAGATCAGGCCTGGTTTAGCTTTGGAACTGTAAAATTCAATAGTGACGAAGATCAGGAGGTATTGGGTTTTGATTTTGATGTACCCAATGATGACATCTTTTTTGAAGAACTCAAGCCGGTGAAGTTGAAATAATGAAGTCATAGAAAATACAATAATACTTTGATTTAAAATCAAAATTTAAATGTTTTAATGCTACAATGCTACATTAAATCATTGTATCATTACATCATTAAATCATTGTATCATTACATCATTGTAACCCCTCCGCAACCCATTGTGCACTTCTTACCGCTCCTTCCATATAACCAGGAAAATCAGCAGAAGTTTCAGTGCCTGAAATAAATAAGTTATTATTTAGATAAGATTTTCTAAAAACCTCATTTCCATTATTTTGATGTGGAAAAAGATGATCCTTATAAGGGCTAAAGGTGAGTGGTTCGTTTTGCCAGATCAATTCCTGATAGTCTAAGTATTCTCTAACCTGCGGGCCATAGTATTTTTCAAGTTGTTTTAAGATCAATTCCAGTCGTTGTTCTTGTGTTATTGAAAAATAAGCTCCGTTTAGAAAACCTTTTAAAGCAAATGTTGAGTTCTCTGCATTAGAATGATCATACATTTCAGGAATAGGTCCGGGATTACTAAAAATCGTTCCGCTAAGACCCTTATCTTTCCAAAATGGGCGAGAATAGCTAAGCCCTATTTTAATGGATTCTCCCATCCAGGTATGCGTCTTGTTGGCAACATCAATTAAGCCCTCAGGCAAAGGTGGGCTTACCTTTATTTTGTTTTGAAATAAAAAGGGTGGGAGCGTAGACACGACTCTTTTTGCCTTAAAATCTCCCTGTGAAGTATTTACCAATAGAGCATTCGCTTCCTCCTGAATACTGCTTACAACACAGTCAAGCTGAAGTTCAACAGCACCCTTTCGACTTTCTAAGGCCTCGATCAATGTATATGTTCCTCCCTTAATACGATAACTCGGTTCCTGATGTGCAGGCAAGGTCACCACTTGGTGCGGAGTGGTGGAAGTGGGTTCATAGATAGCTATTTTTCCAAGCTCTTGTTCAAAGATCTCCAGATCGAGCTCTTTTAATAATTTTTGAAGTTCGGTGTGTTGAGGACTAAACCAGGTGGCGCCCATCTCAATACGGGTGTCTTTTTCAAAAGCAGTATGTATTCTTCCGCCAATTCTTGACCTTCCTTCAAGGATTTTGATGCCATAATTTTGTTTTCTTAAGAAATAGGCCAGGCATAAACCACTAAGCCCCGCGCCGATGATAATGATATCAAATTCTGTTTGTTTCATAAGGGTCAAATATACCCGACAAAGATACAATCAATAAGCCTTTTTTTTCTTATTTCTAGTATTCATATCGGCTGGAGTAAACCAGGTATTTGACAATAAAACTATCAATACCCCGTTTTTAAACCAAATTTAAACGATTGGTTCACCCTTTGGTCTTTTCCCCTCGAAGCATAAGGATTGAACCATGAGTTTAAATTTTTTTAATTAAAGTGCGAAACCTTCGCGCGTGAAACTTGCGCGTGACCCTTCACTTCCGAAGGGGTGAGAAAACAGAGGGTGAGTAAAATGAAAAAACAAATATTGATTTAAAATTTGAAGATTTACGCATTAGCTCCGCTGAAACTAGGATTTTATGCATTGAAGCAATTCATGTCTGGTAAACTTATGAAAGACACGTATAACGAGCTATACATTTGTTTGAGATCTCCTCTAAAAAACACATCTACAAATTACTTTTATTAATACCGTCAAATGATCAGATAAAGTCATCTGATGCATGTAAAACCGGGGTCCATTATTTTTTCATCGATCGAAAAAAGGATATAATCCCTATATTTACATTGATTCCATAACGATGGCAAAAAAAATGAAAATGAAAAGTATAGCAATTGACGAGTTTAAAGTCGGATCCCCAATAGAATTGATCAACAGACCTACCTTGCTCGATCTTGAGACCGATGAGAAATCGATTGAAAAAGAGTTGAGGCGGGTTCGAAAAAAACTGGGTAAGCTTCAGGATACGCTTTATGCACATGGTAAATATGCAGTGCTTGGTTTGCATTCAAGGTATGGATACCGCAGGTAAAGACAGTATGATCAGAGAAGTGTTTAAAGATTTTAATTCCCGTGGGGTAGTGGTCCATAGTTTTAAAGTACCCACCCCCCTTGAATTGGGTCATGATTATTTATGGCGCCATTATATAGCCCTTCCCGCAAAGGGAAAATTTGGCATTTTTAACCGTACACATTATGAAAATGTATTGGTCACAAGGGTACATCCGAGTTATATTATGGCTGAGAATATTCCCGGAATTCATTCAGTTGATGATATTACGGATGACTTTTGGACACAACGCTTTGAGCAAATCAATCATTTTGAAGAACATATCGCCAAAAACGGGACCATCATTTTTAAATTCTTTCTGCATTTGTCTAAAGATGAACAAAAGAACCGCTTGCTAAGAAGGCTGATCAAGGAAGAAAAGCATTGGAAGTTTTCTCCTGGCGACCTTAAAGAAAGAAAACTATGGGACCAATATCAGCATTGCTATCAGGAAGCCATTAACAATACTTCCAAAGCTCATGCACCCTGGTATACTATCCCTGCAGATGATAAAGCCAGCGCACGTTATTTGGTGGCACGTATTCTATTTGACACCTTAAAAACCTATAAAGATATCAAGGAACCTGATTTGGATGAAGAGATCAAGGCCAATTTGGAATTGTATAGAAAACAATTGAATGAGGAATAATATAGCAAGTCTATATGCAAACTATCATGAGTTATATTGTAATTGAATTATTTTATTTAACTTTAAACGTTAGCAAATCAAATTTATATGCCCACCTATCAACTTCATATCAATGGTAAAGATCACAAGGTAGATGTTTCTGAAAAAACACCTGTTTTATGGGTTATTACGCGAGCATCTTGGGCTTACCGGAACCAAATATGGCTGTGGAATTGGTCAATGTGGCTCTTGTACCATTCATGTGGATGGAATGGCAGTAAAAGCTTGTACGGTACCTGTAGAAAATGTAGCCAAGGGTCAAAAGATCAAAACCATAGAAGGTCTTTCTGAAAATGCGGATCATCCCTTACAACGTGCCTGGATCGAGGCACAGGTACCTCAATGTGGTTATTGTCAAAGTGGACAGATCATGCAGGCTGCAACGCTTTTAGAAGCAAATCCCAACCCTACTCATGAAGAAATTGTAAGTCATATGAATGGAAATATTTGCAGATGCGGTACGTATATGCGTATCGTAAAAGCCATAAAAATGGCTTCAGAATAAACCAATAAATCGAAGAGCATAATTATTTAACATCTTTTAGAATGGATAAAACCCCCAAAACAAAACAAGGCATCAGCAGAAGGAAATTCCTGAAAAATGCTGGCGGGTGTTACACTGTTTATTGGCACCTCGGGCTTACTAACGCAAGTAGTGGCCTGTACAAATGAAAAGAAGGTCAAAGCCATTCTTCAAAAGCAGCAACTTACCGCCTGGATAGAGATGGATACAGATGGAAACATGATCATCTACAATCCGGCGGCAGAAATGGGTCAGGGTTCCATGACCTCACTTCCTGTTATTTTTGCAGAAGAAATGGATGCTGACTGGTCTAAGGTAAGCGTGAAATTTTCGCCTCAAATATCAGAAATTTACGGTTCCGAAGGTTGGGGACCCAACAGAAAGATCATGCTTTCGGCAGGTAGCAGGGTCACTCATGGGTTATTATAGCCATGCTGCAGAAAAGCAGGAGCTCAAACCCGTCAATTATTCCTGCAGGCCGCAGCAAAAATGGCAGCTGCCCATGGAAGAATTGACTACAACGCCTGGTATGGTGGTGCATCTTGACAGTGACAAAAAAATAGGCTATGGAGCACTTAGTCAATGGTTTAGTGATGCCGGAAACATTGCCTGAAATAAGTGAGGCTCAATTAAAGGATCCCAAAGAATTTAGGTTGATAGGCACGGTGATTCCCCGAACCGATATTCCTGAAAAAGTTGATGGTTCTGCCATATTTGCTGGAGACATACAACTACCTGATATGGTCTATGGCGTTATCGAAAGGGGTCGTATTCACGGAGCGCGACCGGAATTGCAAAATGAAAAAGACATTTTAGAATTGCCTGGTGTGATCAAGGTAGTTCCTTTGGACCACGGCATTGGTATTATCGCCCTGTAGTATCGAACAGGCATTGACCGCTAAAGATAACTCAAGATCAATTGGTCAAATGCAAAAGCCAGGGGTTTTGACTCTCAGAAAATTTACCAGCTTATAAAAATATTGCCGCAATGACACTAATCAGGTGATATAGTCGTTGAAAAAGGCAATGTTTCAAATCTGCCTTTAAAAATGCTGTCGAAAACCTATGAAAGTAGATTATCAAAATGATTATGTATACCATGCTCAAATGGAACCACTTAAATGCGGTGGTGCAAATTGCTAAAGATGAATATGTCAGCAGAAGTATGGGTGGGTACACAACAGGGTTTTGATTCCAAATTAGGTGTTCCCAAATTGTTAAACCTTCCACCTGAAAATGTTAAGATCAATATGTGTTATTTGGGAGGTGGCTTTGGCAGAAGAAGTATGACTGATTTTGTTCAGGAATGTACACATTCTGGCAAAAGAAATGATTCCAAAACCGGTTAAATTGTTTTGGACAAGACAAGATGATCTGACTTATGGAGCCTATCAGGCCGCTTTCCTTGCAACGCCTAAAAGCAAGTGTTGATGCCAATGGTAAATTGACAGGTTTTTCTCATTGTATTGTGGGTAACGGGGATAATCTTTTGGCCAGTGGGATCAAAAATGAATATCTATGATATTGATACACCAATTGGCCGAATTTCGAATTGAGCCTAATGAAACTCGTTTAAAACATTGGCGCGTCGGTGGGCCATGGTCCGAATAAATTTGCGATAGAATCGATGATCGATGAAATCGCCGAGGATCAAAAAACGAGACCCAGTAGATTTTAGAAAACAACTGATGTCAAAATCACCCAGAGCCCTGGCTACGCTGGAAAAGGTAGCTTCCATGGCAAATTGGGGAGCTCCTCTGCAAGCAGGGAAGGGCAAAAGGAGTCGCATTTTTAGAACGAAGCGGTACATTGAGCACCGGAGTTTGCGAAATTTCACTTGAACCATGAAACAGGTAAAATCAAAGTGCATCGTTTTTGGTCGGCCAGTGATGCGCGGAGTCATTGTGCAACCTGACAATGTGAAGGCACAAATGGAAGGGGGTATCATTATGGGAATGAGCAGTACCTTATTAGAACAGATCACCATTGTTGACGGAGTAGTACAAGAATCGAATTTTGACGATTATAAATTGCTCAGAATGGAAGACATGCCTGAAAGTATTGAAACGGCTTTGATCGCTTCTTCTAATCCGCCTAAAGGAGTAGGGGAATCGGGCACACCCTTGGTTGCCTGTGCTATTGCGAACGCTTTTTTGGCCCTTACCGGAAAATCTTTAAGGCATTTACCATTTACACCTGAAAGGGTGTTAGCTGTTTTGAATGCTTAAATTATAATAAAATGAATCGCTGCACTTATTCGTCAAAATTAGAGGGGTCAAAAATTAAAGCTTCAATTTCTTATATTTACCAATCAATTATTTAACCTATCCCATGAGAAAGCAAATCATCCTTTCGCTGTTTTTAATAAGCATTCTATTAGGTTGTAACAAAACAAAATCAAAAACTGAATTACCATCTGAACCTGCCATGGAACAACAAGAAGAAATTGAACCTGTAATAGTAGAAGAGGAGGAACCCGCCATCGTTATTCCAGATGTGCCTTTAGGTTTTTTAGTGACTTATCAAGGCAAATATGCAACTCAGGAAAAATTGTTTGAAAATGAAACATTGGCAGACTCGTTTAAAAGGACTTAACAGGTTTAATTATGAGGCTTTGCTTCAAAACTATAATACCGAAACACCTATCGTTATTGTTGACAATATTGCCCATATGAGTGGGTGTAAGCAACATTCTTGCCCCAGTAATGCCTATGATTTTTTTATTGACCTTGATAATGACAATATCAATGTCTATCACTTTAGAAGTAATATGCTCCGTGTGTACCAGGAAAATGGCTTGATCGATCTGCCTGCTGAATTTGCCACAGAAATGGAAACCAAAAAAAACAATGCAGGAATCGGTGATCCGGATAGTATTGAGTCTCGTTATACTTTGGAGTGATTGGGGTTAATGCCTTTATTAATTCAATTTTCAAATCTTAAAATCAATATTCATTTTACTCACCCTCTGATTTCTCACCCCTTCGGAAGTGAGGGGTTCACGGGCGAGGGCTTCACAATTTTTTCTTCATATTTCTCAGCCCTAGCCTAAATCGTTCCCTTTTGCAGCTGGTGATTAATCAGTCGGAGGTTAAGGAATGAAAAATCGTGATTCTTTTGAAGCTAGATCCACTTGAATGACTATAATACTCTAATATATCTTAAGCCTTGATTTAATGCATTACATCATTACATCACTAGATCACTTCAAACTCACTAGATCATTACTTCACTGAATCATTATATCAATAACATACTAAAACCTCATTTTTAGAGTTTTATAGGCAAGCACGACTCATATTCGTGTTGTATTTGATATGAATATTATACTACTGGTAGATGTTGGAAGTACTATTTTGGTCATTATTACGCTGATTCTTTGGATCGCTATTTTGATTGAAAAATTTGTGCATCCGGCTTATAAAGATTTTTTCAAAGGCAGTCCGCTTATGGCCCGATGATGAGGAGGAAAGACGAAGACTCAAAAAATGTATTCAAGGCGTAGGTTTGTACTATTTTATGGCTGTATTGGTCTTATTATTCTCTCCTGCAATAGCATTACTGATGGGTTTCGCAGGAATTTTCTACACGATTTTATATATTTCTGGCTCGTTGTTTCCAAAAGAGAAAAGGGAAATTAAGACTGTTTGGGCAGTTTTATTTCAAGAATTAAGTGATCGCTGGAAAAATCAATCTTTCAAATTGTTGAAATATTTCAAATTGTGTAACTTAGACCACCACATTTAAATAAATGATATGGCTAAGGACAAAAAGAAATCATTTGTAAAATGGCTGGAAATTCTGCAACAGGAAAGCTGGCAACTCGAATTGTTGATTTCTGGTTTTGCCATATTTCTATTGGCCAGTGCCTATGATGAATTGGATAGTTTTGAATATCAGATATATTTATTGACTACTGGAAGCAATTATTTCGGAACGCTTGTACTTCCATTTCAATTACTTCGTGGATCCTGGTATGTGCTGATTATCAATTTGATTTTACACGTTTTATTGAGAGGATTATGGATAAGCACCATCGGAATTCGCTATGTTTCTGGTGAAATTGAATTTGAAGTACTCAATTTCAGCCCAAAGTTTGATCATTTTCTTAAAAAAGCGAATTGTCAGTTTTGATGTTTATATTGAAAAGCTGGAACAGCTGTGCAGTATTGTATTCGGTTTTACTTTTCTGATCATTTTTATTCTAATTTCTTGCGGAATATTTATTACCGGTATCATGTTGTTGGCACTTTTCACTAGAGATGTCTATAGATATGAACCAGCCTGAATGGCTTATATTTTTGATTCCGTTCCTATTGTTTTATGTTTTCGGTGGTCTTATCTACTTTATTGATTTTATAACACTTGGATGGATAAAAAAAAGGAAGAGCATCTCAGGTATGTATTTTCCCATTTACCTATTTTTCAGTATCATCACATTATCTTTTGTTTACAGACCTCTTTACTATAATCTGATCGATAATAGATATGGACGTAAAGTTGTGCTATTCTTGATTCCATATGCGATAATCTTTACATTGATTTCTTCAATGTCATTTCAGACCCAGTCTTTTCTTCCAAACTTTCGCTTTAATGAAACACTGGGAAACAACTCTTATGACGATACGTGGGATGGAAACACGCTGATGAGTTCAGCAAGCCTCCATTCAAAATTTGTAGACAATGGCTACCTGGAACTGTATTTACCCTATATAGGCAGAACCGATGACAATGTGATCAAAATTCTATGTCCGGATATTGAACCAGCAAAAAAGGGTGTTTTCTTCTTCGGTAATGGTGATAAGGCACGAAATATGATGAATGCTGCAGCGGCTTTAGACTGCCACAGTCAAAGATTTAAGATTTATGTTAATGATAGCCTGTTTAGTGATGTAAAATATCGGTTTTATGATCATCCTCAACGTAAGAATAAAGGATTGGCTACAATTTTTGATGTCAGTTTTTTGAATAGGGGAGAACACAAATTAAAAATAGAGGTATTGTTTTCTAGAAATATTAAAGGCAAAGACACCCTTATATTCCAACAAACAGACAATATTCCCTTCTGGAAAGAGTAGTTTAGGGATGAATAATTTCTGATAAAAACAATATATTTTTTGAAAAATGATGACAATCAATTTTTCTATTGACCCAGGTCATTTCGTGATGTAAAAATGGATAGTAGATTTGATTCAAATAAATAACTTTTCCCCTCTAAAAAACCGGTTATAGTTTTCTGCAGCCGGTTTTTTATTTTGGATGCAATCGATAGTCGAAGATCCTAAGAAAACATCTAGTCATTGTTATTTTTCAGCAAGTTATTTACCTCGGGTAGTATCTTTTCCACCCATTTAGCATATTGTTGAGCACTAGGATGCAGGCCATCACCGGCCAGAGCACCATCAGTGGAACCCAAATCTCTTGAAATCTCAGTAATATCAATTAAAAGAATTTCTCTTGCCAGGCATTGTTGCCTTATATAGCCGTTGTAACCATTAATCTCTGAGGCAATACCACCAGGGTTTCCCGAACCAAAACGAGTGACGCCATAATCTGGAATAGACACTACAAAAACATGTTGCTTTCCTCCGGCAAGACCGATGGCTATCTCGAGTAGTTCATCAAATTCCTTTTCAAATTCAGAAAATGGTTTCTTTTGATATTGGTTATTGACCCCTATCATTAGGGAAACCAGGTCATAATTTCCAGGATTTTGTTCGTTTATAGCGCGTATAAGATCATTGGTGGTCCATCCTGTTTGGGCAATAATATCGACCGTATTCAGGTCAATTAATTTTTTCTTTAATTCGGTTTTTAATTGATTGGGCCATCTGGCCTCCTCGTCAACACCCTGGCCTATGGTATAAGAATCGCCTAGCGCCAAATAGGTATATGACTGAACACTGCTCAAATTATCTGAAGGGCTAGCTGATGACTCCGAAATTAGATTTTGATTCATGTTTTGTTCATCGTCATTGCATCCGACGGCAAGTGTTAAGATCAATAGTAGTAAAATGGATAATTTTATCCCTTTCATAAAGATTTCTTTATATCATTAAGAAGCAGGTCCTAATGAAATGAATATTTTTCAACGTATAACTTGGTCTTTTTTTTTTACAAAAATAATATATTTAAATCATTGGGGATGTCAAAGGCCAAACAACGTAAAAACTCATGGTAATACAAATGACTCAGGCACTGATATATATCATATTATTTGAAAAGAAGAGTAGTAACTTTACATGTCGAAAATAAAATATTAGTCCAATGAATACTTCAATTTCAAAAAAAGAATCAAACAATAATCAAACAATCAATCTGGTAAATATTCTAGAAGGTAAAAGATTTAATGAAATTTTAATGGCTGTGGTTTCAGTATCTGCTGTGCTGGTCATTTTATGGGGATAAAATCAGCGATATACTAGCTGTAAAAGTAATCTTCAACTATCATTAGAAGAATATTCGTTTGATACGGACTTTCTTCTTATTAGCGCTATTGAGAATCAAGCATGATCATGATCTGATCAGGATAAATGCTTAGATGTTATTTATTCACTTATCGATCCAGGTGAATTAAATCTTTTCTCATCGTAATTATCTAAATGCTCTTCCCAGGAATAGTGGTTATAAACTATTTTATATCCTGTAACATCTTGCTGAAGATACTTCTCAATGATTTGTCTGGTTCCTTTAGTTCCTCCAAAATCTTTTAGGAACCACAAGAATAACCTGCTGATATGCATTACTTTTTTTTCATGGTTGATTTGCGAGTCTACTTCAATAAAAGATGTACCGGCAAGATCGAGTTGCTCTTCCAATTGATCAACTGAATAGAATGCAATGGGCGGGCAGCTTTTGGCACCGCAGTTTAAGGCAAAATGAATCCTGAAATCTATAGACCTTACGGCCCAACTTTTGATCAAGGCTGAAGCGAATGGGTTTGGTAAATAACCAAGTGAATATTTATACCGGAAACGCCTTAAAATCCCATGTTCAATATCGTCCAGGCTTAATTTATGCCCAGCCATACGACATTACTTTTGCCGTATAAATTTTTGGTTGCTTTAAATGCTTGTCTTTCCTTAAGATTTGAAAAAAGGCATTATAGATATTGATCCAGAAGGCGATTTTATACTTGTCCTCTGCGAGTTGATTTTTAAAGTCATCGGTTGAATAATTCGCTAATGTTTCCAGTAGAGAGATATAATCATCCTCCTTTTTAACTGTGAGTAGTAATTGTTCAGAAAGTGTATTAAGATTAGTCATTATTTTACCAGTTAGCGATACATACATATGCTGCTTATTATCCTTAAAAAATTGATCATTGATTGATCCTAGACCCATTGAACATCTTTTTAGGAGCCTTCCTGTACAAAATTGGGCCACCTGTTCATATAGTCAATAAACGTATCACTCAAACCTTCCTTTCGAAGGTATGCTTTAGATACCGGAATCTGAATAGGTTCAAAATCAGGATTTTCTATGACCTTGACAGGGAAGTCATGGTGTAGAATGGCAGATCGACCGATGGTCACAAAATCAACACCCGCATCTAAAATCTGTTGTACCTCCTTGGCCTTGCTTATCTTACCGGCAACGGTGAGTTTGACCTGTTTAAAATCGAGACTGGTAAAATGTTCCAACAAACTGATATTTTGATATTTCGGGTCTTCCGGCAACTTAAAACAATCCCAAAGAGAGATGTCAAGAAAATCAACGTTCCCTTCATCCACCAATCTTTTACACAGTGTTTTTACTTCGGATAATTCCATACCAAACTTTTCTGGTGACAATCTAACACCTAGTAAGAAATCTTTACCGCATGTTTTTCGAACGCCATCGACGATTTCAAAAAGCAATCGCGACCGATTGTTGAGATCTCCTCCATAGGCATCCGTTCTTTTGTTGATGTCCTTACTGATAAACTGGGTGAGAATATAACCATGGGCCCCGTGAACTTCAACCCCGTCATAACCACTTTTTTTGGCCCTGATCGCTGCTGCTATAAAATCATCCCGAAGCTGTTCAACCTCGATTAAAGAGAGGGCACGCGCGCCTGTTTTTTCATTTTCTGAAGGGCAAACCGGAGCCTGATCAATGATGTCAACTGGAGACCGCATTCCTGCATGATGCAATTGAATAACGGCCAAACTGCCATAGGCTTTAATTTTAGCGCTTAACTTTTGATGGCCTTCAATATGATCATCATTGAAAATACCCAACTGCCCTGAAAAACCTTTACCCACTTCTTGCACATGAGAGGCGCAAGTCATTACCAGGCCGAATTGCCCTTGGGCGCGCATGGTCAGCCAATGGTATTCCTCATCTGATAATTGACCATTTTCAAAACTTTGTCGGTTGGTGAGTGGCGCCAGCATAAATCTGTTTTTCATTATTTTACCACATGAAAATTGGATGGGGGAATCGGGACTATTCATTTTTGAAAGTTTTAATTTTTTAAGATCTTGTCTATCGCTTTGGCCAGATCGAAGTCTTTACTGGTTAACCCGTCTGCATCATGCGTGTTGAGCGCAATATTTACTTTGTTATATACATTTTTCCAATTGGGATGATGCCCTTGTTTTTCCGCAACCAAAGCTACAGCTGTCATAAATGAAAAAGCCTCAATGAAATTCTTTAAAACAACTTCGCGATGGATGAATTTTCCTTTTAATACCCAGGCAGGGTCAATAAGGTTCATATTACTTTGAATTTCTTCTTCTTTTAATTTGGTCATGGTTTCTAATTTATTGGGTATTTAAAAAACATAAAGCTTACATGTTTTCATAATCTTTTTTCTCAAAGAACTAAGATAAGCAAAAGTAGCGGGGTAAATGGTCGTTTATTTTCCTCATTCCTTATCATGTTTTTTAGTTATATTTGCCCGACTAAATTTTAAAAAATCAACAATGAAAAAAGTACTATTTTTAATGTTTGCAATGGCAATTACAACTGCAGTATCTGCGCAAACAATGCCTTCTCTTAAAACAGATGATGTGAAGAGCGCAGGGGCTCAGGCTCTGGCCGAACAAAATCCTAAGATGGATAAACAAATTAAGGATGCCTTGATGAAGGATGAAGGTTTACAAAAAGAAACCATCAATTATTTAAAGGAAAATCCTGAAACGACAAGCGCTTTAACTAAAATTATTGCAGATAACAAAGACTCCATTGATGGTATCATGAAATCTGTTTTAGGGGATAGTCAATTAACGTCAGCTGCAATTGATTGGATTTCGAACAATCCTGAAATGCTGAATAAGGTGATGAAAATCGTTGGAATGTAAGTGGAATGAATTTTATTCATATATAAATCATCTTATTAGATAACATTTGTCAAATTTTGATGTACCCCTTGAAGTTTTCAAGGGGTATTTTTTTATATCAAAATCCTTTCGGACAATTCGGCCCTTGCTTCGGACAATAATCTGTAAGCTTCGTCCAAAACAGATTGCGGAAAATAAAAGAGGAATTTATATTTACTCAACTAATTGCAATTAGATTCCCCCTCAACATTGCTGATTAACCCGTCTGATTCATCATTCGGGTTTTTCTTTTTTTTTAACTGTCCACATGAGTTTTTCTCAACGTAAAATCGATTGTATGGGATCCTGCATATTATTCTAGGTATTTAAGGCTACATTATTTAACTTGGGTTGCGAATTTAAAATCATTTAAATACAACTAACACGACTCCTCATGACGTTTAAAAACAACCTTATTTCCTCAGTAGTTTTCATCATCACTACTTTTATTTTTAGTACTGTTTATGCGCAAACGCAAAACAAAGAAGACCTATCAAAAGCCGCGTCAGCCCTTACACTTCGCAGTATTGGTCCAGCTGTCATGGGTGGGCGTATTGCCGATATCGCAGTAAGTCATTCCGACAAAAGTACCTGGTATGTGGCTGCTGGTTCTGGTGGCTTGTGGAAAACCAGCAATAGCGGGATCACCTGGGAACCTGTTTTTGACGCTCAGGCATCTTATTCCATTGGAACCGTAAGCATAGATCCGAATAACCCAAATGTGATCTGGGTGGGAACCGGAGAGAACGTAAGTGGCCGCCATGTGGGTTGGGGTGACGGTGTGTATAAAAGTATAGACGGTGGAAAAACATGGAAAAATATGGGGCTTACGAAATCTGAGCACATCGGTAAAATATTAGTAGACCCTAGAAATAGTGATGTTGTATTCGTTGCTGCGGAAGGCCCTCTATGGTCATCCGGTGGCGAAAGAGGTATGTTTAAAACTGAAGATGGCGGAAAATCATGGCAGTTGACCCTTAATATAGATGAAAATACCGGAGTCACCGATATTGAATTTGATCCATCAAATCCAGATGTTATTTATGCAGCGGCTTATCAGCGACGCCGTCATACTTGGGCCTTGCTTTCTGGCGGACCTAAGTCGGGGCTTTATAAATCTGTAGATAATGGCGCTACTTTTCGTCAGCTAAAAAACGGTTTACCAAATGGTGACATGGGAAAAATAGGACTTGCTGTGACGCCGGCAAATCCTGAATTGGTCTATGCAACCATTGAGGCAAATAATAAAGAGAAGGGTTTTTACAGGTCTGTGAATAGAGGAGAAAGCTGGGAAAAACGCAATAGTTATATATCTGGAGGAACAGGGCCTCACTACTATCAGGAAATTGAAGTATCCTCAATAAATCCGGAGCTTATCTACCAAATGGATGTTTTTCTTCATGTGACGAGAGATGGGGGAAAGAGTTTTAATTATTTGGGTACAGGTCGTGAGAAGCACAGTGACAACCATGCGCTTTGGATTGATCCTGACAATGGTAAACATTTGATCGCCGGAACGGATGCGGGTTTGTATGAAACCTTTGATGAGGGAACAACATGGCGACATTTCCCCAACCTTCCTATTTCACAGTTTTATAAATTGGGGCTTGACAATTCAGAACCTTTTTATAATATCGTAGGAGGTGCACAAGATCTGGGTACATTAATTGGTCCTTCAAGAACCATGAATGCCGAAGGCGTACGTAACCAGGATTGGTATGTGCCACTTGGTGCAGATGGCTACGATAGTGCTTTTGATCCCAAAGATCCAAACACGGTGTATATGGAAATTCAACAGGGCCTTTTACATCGTCATGACAGGCGCAGCGAAGAAGTTTTAAATATTCAGCCTCAGGCTGGGGCAGGAGATGCACCGGAAAGATGGAATTGGGATAGCCCGATTCTTATTAGTCCGCATAATAGCAATCGCCTTTATTTCGGATCTCAACGTTTATGGAAAAGTGATGACCGGGGAAATTCCTGGACGCCTGTTAGTAAGGATTTGACGACAAATACCAATCGCTATGAATTGGAAATGATAGGAAGGGTTTGGAGTGTGGATGATCTATATGATAATGGTGCGATGTCAAAATATGCCACGCTGACTTCTATCTCTGAATCGCCAAAAGTTGAAGGGCTGCTTTATACGGGTTCTGATGATGGATTAATTCAGGTGAGTGAAGATGGAGGGCAAAGTTGGAGAAAAAGTAGCAACCTTCCTAAAGTACCTTCCCGTTCATTCATCAATGATATCGAAGCCTCAAGCCATAGCGCCAGTACCGTATTTGCGGTGGCAGATGCGCATAAATTTGGTGACTTCAGCCCCTATGTATTTATGAGTAATGATCAGGGGTAGATCTTGGAAATCAATTGCAGGAGATTTGCCAAAAGGAACCATCGTATGGGTATTAAAACAAGATCATAAAGATGAAAATCTGCTATTTGTCGGAACTGAATTCGGGATCTATTTTTCTCCAATAAGGGGTCTCATTGGATAAAATTGAACGGGGGAGTACCGACAATTCCTTTTCGGGACATTGAGCTTCACAAAAGAGATGATGACATAGTCGGTGCCACTTTTGGACGTGGATTCTATGTCTTGGATGATTACGCTCCTTTGAGAGGTATTAGCAGTACAATAAATAATGGATCAAATACGCTCTTTGAGGTAAGGGATGCCTGGTGGTACGTTCCAAATGTGCCTATGCAGGCCAAAGGAATGCCTACTCTAGGTTCCACAAGCTTTGTGAGTGATAATCCTCCTTTTGGAGCTGTATTTACCTATTATTTGCATGATTTACCAAAAACGGCTAAAACAGAGCGAAAAGAAGCTGAAAAATCGCAGCGCAAACAAAATATAAGTACACCCTTTCCGGGTTGGGAAAGCCTACGGGAAGAATCTTATGAAAATGAACCACATGTTATGCTATTGGTGCGCGATGAAAAGGGCGAAGGGGTTCGTTGGTTAGAAGGTACCGCAAAAAAGGGCATGCATAGAACGAGCTGGGATTTAAAACTTCCGGCGCTTGATCCTATCAACTTGGTTATAGCCTGAATTTAAACCGCCATGGGCGGGTTCTTCTGAAGGTCCTCTTGCGGCTCCCGGAAAGTACAGTGTGGAATTATTTATTGTGCATAATGGCAACTTAGTATCGCAAGGAACACCCAAAGAATTTCAAGTAAAACCAGTTCCAACAGGAGCTTCGGGCACCGACTTTCAGGCTGTTGCCGAATTCCAGCAAATTACCAGTGAACTTGGAAGACAGATATCAAGTGCCAACAGTAAAATGCGTGAGGCCAATGAAAGATTGACACATCTTAGCGCGGCATTAAAACAGACACCAAAAGCTTCACCTGAGCTTTTTGAAAGGATGGACCAATTAAATAAAAGATTAGCCGAATTACGGAGTGACTTATCAGGTGATCGAATTCTTCGCAGTAAAGATGAATCAACTGCACCTTCAATAAGTTCCAGAGTTGGGCAAGTTGCTTATGGACATTGGGATACGCGTCAAACTCCCACAGAAACACAGAAGCGCAATATTGAAATTGCATCGAAGGATTTTGCTAATTCAAGAAAAGTTTACTGATGTATTTAAACGACTTGGAAAATTATGAAACAGCATTGGAAGCTGCAGGAGCGCCTTATACAAAAGGGCGGAAGTTGAATTAGAGAAGCTTTTGAATGAAATCAAAGATTCAGCGGAGCTAATGCATTTACGCATTCTTATTGTAGCATTGTAGCATTACATCATGATATCATTACATCAATGGATCATTGGATTATGATGAATGTTTTGGTAGTATAGAATAATTTTTGTAATATTGGATACAACCCTGATAATTAAGGTGTAAGAAAAGTTAAGCCCCTCTAAAAACTTCTACTATGAAAACGGTATTAAAAGATGAATTAAATTCGACTAAAAATGTGAGTAGTTTTGCCAAAAGAAGCTATATGATTTATCAAGAACATTTTAGATCCAAAAACTTAAAACCGGCCTTGACCCTGGATGAATTCATGGAGAATTATAGATAATATTTCCAGGTAATATGCTAATTCAAAAATGTTGCAATACGTAACATTATATTTTCTAACAATCAGTTGCCGCAGTGAGAGTTAGATCTCATCAATATTTAATGTTCATAATTCAAGTAGAACACTTTTAATTTAAAGATGATTCTAATCTATTGAAATGTTCACTTTAATCTTATAATATGGATATAGAAACAATAAGGAACATTGACTTGATTGATTATAAGACACTCGTTTTCTTATACCTTATCATCTTTTCAATCATTCTATTGAGATATGTCGTTTTTTCTTATTCGTATTATTACCTGTTTCATGTTGTTTTAAAAAAGAATTACGCAGACCGATTTCTGTTAACGAAGTTGCCTTCCTCGAATCAAATCAAAAGAGAATTATGGCTTTCTCTTTACAGTACTTTTATTTTTGGACTGATTGGCGTGGGGCTTTTTGCTCTTTGGCAAAATGGATATACAATGATTTATACAAACCTAAGCGATTTACCGCTTTGGTATTTTCCTTTTAGTATTGTATTATTCATGGTTTTGCATGACACTTATTATTATTGGATGCATAAATGGATGCATGACTTTAAATGGTTACGGCGTTTTCATTTAGTTCATCATAAAAGTATTGATACAACAGTGCTTACTTCTTTCTCTTTTCATCCTGTGGAGTCTTTTTTGCAAGCCATTATTTTACCCATTTTGTTTATGCTGATACCTATGCATTTTATATCCATTCTCGTCATACTTTTACTGATGACCATTTCGGCAATTATCAACCACGCTGGTGTAGAGATCTATCCGAGAAGTTCCCATTTTAATGGATTTAGAAAATACGTCATAGGGGCAACACATCATGATGTTCATCATCGTCATGCCAAAAATAATTTTGGATTATACTTTACCTTTTGGGACCGGTTTATGAAAACGGAATTTTGATTTTCTGTGACTTGTAAAATTTAGAAGAACATCGCAACCTTACAATGCAGACGCTGACCCTTCCGGATGATAAACCAAAGGAGCAGGATCGGGTAAATTCATGTCTCGCATGAGCTGTATGAACCTCGGGTCTTTTCGAATTTCATCGGGTACAAACATTACGCGCAACCCTTTGAACCAGGCAGCCTTATTTTCAGAGCTCCACATTTCAAATGATTTGTCATAATCACCTAAATACGCGTAATAAACCCCTATAAATAAGTCAATAAAATCATTGGGAGGTAATTCCTCCATTTCCTTGAGAATGGCTTTGCCTTCATCAGTATACCCAGTCTGCATTAGGGCAAGGCCATATCCTGGGTATTTCCAGAAACCATCTATTTCAGCACATTGTTTTAAAAGTTCTAGGCCCTCTTTTACCTTCCCTTGGTCGATGAATATTCTGCCCCTAATGAACAAGCCTAACGCAAATTTGTCGTCCATATAATTAACTCTGTCCACCTCCCTTAAGCCTTCCTCATACATGCCAACCCATCGATATAATTCTCCCAGCCAAGCCGTCTGGTAAGGCGTGAATGGGTCTAAATCCCTGGCGAGTTTATGCTCTTCTATGGCTTCGTTCATTTCTCCAAATAGCGCCAGGTACCAGGATCTGTGGAAATGATTATCTGCCAGATTTGGATCTAATTCATTGGCTCGATAAAATGCGCTTTCAGCTTTGGCCCAATCTCTTCCATAATAAGTGTGATAGTGCGATAAAGATGCCCATCCCAAAGCTATAGTTGAATCTAGTTCAATGGCCCTTTCTGCTGCTTTAAGGGCATTGGGAAATGCGTCCGGGGGAGCATCGGGACCGTTGTGCCCCAGCATTATATAGGCCTCAGAGAGCCAGGCATAGGCATGGGGGTCGGATGGGTTTAGATCTATAGCCTCTTGCAAATAAAGCAGGCCTTGTTTCCTTTCATCGAGGGTTGATTTATTCAAATAGTGTCTTCCCTTCAAATATAGCTCATAAGCTTTCGGATTTACGGGTCGAAGACCTGACCAGAATAGCTGATTTTCCGGCTTGACCACAATACCCATTTGACTTGCAAGATCGGCTGCAACATTAGCCCATAGCAATCTTACTTCCAGAATATCACTCGAATAACCTTTCTGCCAGACGGGTTCCACACCTATGGATTCTCTGAGCGCAATCTGGACGTTGATCCTGTCAAATTCCCTTTCAATACTTCCGTCTACAAAAAAATCTACGCCCTTGATCACGTTTAGAATAAGTGTATTGGTTTGATCAAAACCCGAGGTTAAAACTTTAGTAGATCTTTGGTTGATCACGGTTAACTGTTCTACTTTGGATAATTGATCAATAAGTTCCTGTGTCATTCCAGTCTCCAGGTATGCATCTTCCTCTCCACCTGTTTTTAGCACAAGAGGAATCACGGCTATTTTTTTAATTTCTGGAGTAGCTGGCTGGTCATTCCAATTAGAGCCCGCCCAAAAACTAATGACAATAAGCAACAAGACTCCAACGGCAAGAGAACCGGCAATCACTTTATTGAGTCTCCGATTGGCTAATTGTAATGATTCCGGACTCGTATCTGTATCATCCGTCTTTTGAATTCCATCTCGTGTCAAATCATAATACCAGGAAAAACCAATCCATAAAACAAGCCCGGCAGCCAAAATATATATCAAGGTTTTGAGGGCAGTATCCGGTGCGTCTAAGGCCGGTAATAAAATTGAGGCAATCTGAATAACAATCCATGAAATTGCCAAATAGGCGATGGTAGATTTAAAAACGTGCCTGCGTTTAAGTTCCGATATTAAGTTGTTCCATTTCATCTTGTAAAATAGTTAACGCTGTCTATAACTCCGGATCATACACCAAAGGTGCCGGATCGGGCAAGTTCATGTCTCGCATGAGCTGTATGAATCTCGGATCCTTACGTATTTCATCGGGCAAAAACATTACTCTTAACCATGGAAACCAGGCAGCCTTGTTGTCAATCTTCCAGTATTCAAAACTTTTGTCATAATCTCCCAAATACGCGTAATAAGTACCGATAAATAAGTCAAACCAATCATTTGGAGGCATTTCTTCCAATTCATTGAGAATGGCTTTACCCTCTTCAAAATACCCAAGTCTCGAATAGAGCAAGGCCATATCCCGAGTATTTCCAGAAAGGATTTAGTTCAGCACATTGTTTTAAAAGTTCCAGGCCCTCATCCACTTTTACCCTGGTCAATATAGATCCTGCCTTGAATAAACATGCCTACCGCATAATCAAAATCACCCCTTTCACCCATGAGAGAAGCTCTTTCCGTTTGTTCTAAACCTTCTTCATACCTACCAACCCAACGATATAGTTCTCCCAACCATGCTGTCTGAGCAGGGGTGAAAGGATCCAGCTCCTGAGCCAGTTTATGCTCTTCAATGGCTTCATTCATTCTTCCAAATAAAGCCAGGTACCAAGCCCTGTGAAAGTGATTGTCTGCAAGATTGGGATCCAATGCATTGGCACGATTAAAAGCGTAGTCGGCCACGGCCCAATCTCTTCCAACATAAGTATGATATTGCGATAAAGAGGCCCAGCCCAGGGCAAGGGTTGAATCAATTTCAATCGCCCTTTCTGCTGCTTCAAGTGCTTTGGGAAATACGTCAGGAACTCCGTTTCCATGTCCTAGATTAATATAGGCCTGTGACAGCCAGGCCCAGGTATTTGCATCTGCAGGGTTTCTATCCAGTGCCTCCTGCAAATACACCAAACCTTGTTGCCAGTCAGCCGGGGTGGATTTATTCAGATAGTGTTTCCCCTTCAGGTACAGCGCATAGGCCTCGGGATCAACCGGATCACGACCTGACCCGAATTTGACATTTGCAGGCCTGACTACAAGACCCATTTGACTTGCCAGATCAGCAGCTACACCCACGCATAGGGTCCGTACTTCACTAAACGCTTTGGTATACCTTTTCTGCCAGACGGGCTCCCCGTTTATCGTTTCTCTCAGGATGATATGAACGTGAACCCCATCGGTTTCCCGCTCAAAACTTCCCTCAACAAAATAATCAATGCCCTTGATCACATTTAAAATAAGGGAGCTGGTTTGATCAAATCCTGAAGTCAAAACCTTGGTAGATCTCTGACGGATCACCTTTAACTGATCCATTTTAGACAGTTCATCGATAAGCTCGTCGGTCAGACCAGTCTGGAAATAGGCTTCTTCTTTATCTGCCATTGAAGTTGAAAAGGGGATAACAGCTACTTTTTTAATATCAGGTATGACAGGGCCTTCGTTCCAATTCGAGCCCGCCCAAAAACTAATGACTAAAAGCAATAAGACCCCAACAGAAAGGGAACCGGCGATCACTTTATTCAATCTGCGATTCGCTAATTGTAATGATTCCAGACTCGTATCAATAGCATCCGTCTTTTGAATTCCATCTCTTGTCAAATCATAATACCAGGAAAAACCAATCCAAAAAACAAGCCCTGCGGCCAAAATATATATCAAGGTTTTGAGGGCAGTATCCGGAGCGTCTAAGGCCGGTAATAAAATTGAGGCAATTTGAATAACAATCCATGAAATTGCCAAATACGCGATGGTAGATTTAAAAACGTGCCTGCGTTTAAGTTCCGATATTAATTTGTTCCATTTCATCTTGTAAAATAGTTAACGATGTCTATAACTCCGGATCATACACCAAAGGTGCCGGATCGGGCAAGTTCATGTCTCGCATGAGCTGAATGAACCTCGGATCCTTACGTATTTCATCGCTCAACCCATTCAACCCATACGTTCTTAACCATGGAAAAGTGGCAGTCTTGTTTTCAGCATTCCAGTATTCAAAGGATTTGTCATAATCGCCCAAATACGCGTAAGAAATACCGATCATTAAGTCCATGAGATCACTGGGAGGCATTTTTTCCATTTGGTCGAGAATGACTTTCCCTTCCTCGACAAATCCGGTTTGTATCAGCGCCCAGTTATAAAACACCACAGACGTCGGATCCATTTCAGTATTTTGTTTTAAAAGCTCCAGGCCCTCTTCCACTTTTCCCTGATTTATTAAGATCTGCCCTTTGAGCATTTTTCCTAGAGGATACTGTAAATCCCCCTGCTCTCTCGCTATAAGGGAGGCTTTTTCGACTTCCATTAATGCTTCTTCATACCTGTCAACCATCATATATAATCCTCCCAACCAGGCTGTTTGATTAGGGGTGAAAGGATCCAGCTCCTTAGCCATTTTATGCTCTTCAATGGCTTCATTCATTCTTCCAAATAGTGCCAGGTACCATGCCCTATGGTAATGATTGTCTGCAAGATTCGGATCCAATGCATTGGCACGATTAAAAGCGTATTCAGCCATGGCCCAATCTCTTCCATAATAGGTGTGATAATGGGATAATGAAGCCCAACCCAGGGCAACAGTGGAATCGAGTTCTATCGCCCTCTCTGCCGCTTCAAGCGCTTTGTGAAATACTTCGGGAGGCGCGCCTTCATGCCCCAGATTAATATAGGCCTCTGACAACCAGGCCCAGGTATTTGCATCTGCAGGGTTTCTATCCAGCGCCTCCTGCAAATACAACAAACCTCGCTCCGTGTCAGCCAGGTGTCGATTTATTCAGATAGTGTTTCCCTTTAAGATACAGCGCATAGGCCTCCGGGTCAACCGGTTGACGACCCGACGCGAATTTGACATTTGCCGGTTTGACAATAATTCCCATTTGACTTGCCAGATCTGCAGCAACATCCGCCCATATTGCTCTTATTTCAGAAAGGCCTTTAGCATACCTTTTCTGCCAAACAGGCTCCCCGTTTATCGTTTCTCTCAGGATGATCTGGACGTGAATCCCATCGGTTTCCCGCTCAAAGCTTCCCTCAACAAAATAATCTATGGCCTTGATCACATTTAAAACCAGGGAACTGGTAGATCAAAGCCTGAAGTCAAAACCTTCGTCGATTTTTGGCTGATCACCTTTAGCCTATCTACTTTGCCGAGTTCATCGATTAGCTCCTGGGTCATTCCGCTCTGAAAATAGGATTCTTCTTCATCCGGCGTTGAAGTTGAAAACGGGATTACCGCCACTTTTTTAATATCTGTTATGGTGGGGCCTTCATTCCAATTCGAGCCCGCCCAAAAACTAATGACAATAAGCAATAAGACTCCGACGGCAAGGAACCGGCGATTACTTTATTCAATCTGCTATTGGCTAATTGTAATGATTCCGGACTCGTATCAATGGCATCCGTTTTTTGAATTCCATCTCTTGTCAAATCATAGTACCAGGAAAAACCAATCCAAAAAATAAGCCCGGCGGCTAAAATATAGATCAAGGTTTTGAGGGCAGTATCCGGAGCGTCTAAGGCCGGTAATAAAATGGAAGCAATCTGAATAACAACCCATGAAATTGCCAAATAGGCGATGGTAGACTTAAAAACATGCCTGCGTTTAAGTTCCGATATTAAGTTGTTCCATTTCATCTTGTAAAATATTTGTTCCGCGTATTAATCCGAGTGATAAACCAGGGGTCCTGGATCAGGCAGGTCGAGGTCTCTCATCATTTTTAAAAATCTAGGATCTTTCCTAATATCATCTTTTACCCACATTACTCTTAACCAAGGGTACCATGCTGCCTTGTTTTCATAGTTCCAGGCTTCAAAGGCCTTGTCAAAATCACCCAAATGAGCGTAATACACACCAATAAATAAAGTACTAAATCCAGATTTAGGCATTTGTTCCATTTCAGCAAGAATCGCTTTTCCTTCCTCAATAAACCCATTCTCAATCAGAGCCGTGCCATATCCCGCATATCTCCAGCCAGGATTTATTTCAGAACTCAGTCTTAAGAGTTCAAGACCTTCTTCCACTTTTCCCTCGTCAATAAATATCCTTCCCCTGATAAACATTCCTAAAGCATAATGAGCGTCATCCTCCATAAGGGAGGCTTTTTCCGTTTGAATTATGCCTTCTTCATACAGGCCAACCCAACGATATAATTCTCCCAACCATGCTGTCTGGTCAGGCGTAAAGGGGTCCAGATCCTGAGCCAGTTTATGCTCTTGAATAGCCTCATTCATTCTTCCAAATAAAGCAAGGTACCATGATCTATGGAAATGGTTAAAAGCAAGATTAGGGTTTAATGAATTGGCTCTATGAAAAGCATATTCGGCCATGGCCCTGTCTTTTCCAAAATAAGTATGATAGTGCGATAAAGATGCCCACCCCAAGGCTAGAGTAGAATCCAACTGGATCGCTCTATTAGCGGCAGCTAAGGCTTTCGGAAAAACATCAGGAGGAGGATCCGGGCTGTGTCCAATGGTAACATAGGCCTCCGCCAGCCCTGCCCATGTATAGGCATCAGCGGGATTTTTATCCAAAGCCTCTTGTAAATATACCAAACCTCGATTCCAACTTTCAGGGGTGGATTTATTTAAATAGTATTGACCTTTCAGGTAGAGCTCATAAACTTCGGGCTTAACTGATCGCTGACCTGACCATAAAACAGCATCTCCAGGCTTGACAATAATACCCATTTGTCTTGTAAGATCTGCGGCAACCTCCGCCCATAATATCTTTACTTCAGAAAAATCCTTGGAATACTTTTTTTGCCAATAGGGCTCCCCATTGATCGATTCACTAAGGGTGATATGAACATGAATCATATTAACCTTGCGCTCAAAAGTTCCTTTGACAAAATAATCAATACCCTTGATTACATTTAGAATCAGTGAACTGGTCTGATCAAAACCTGAGGTTAATACTTTTGTGGATCTTTGGCGGATTACCTTTAACTGATCAACCATGGAGAGTTCATCGATAAGCTGCTGAGTCATACCCGTCTTAACATAAGCTTCTTCTTCATCCATGGCTGAAGATGAAAAAGGTATAACAGCTACTTTTTTAGTTTCCGGTATTTTAGGGCCCTCATTCCAATTCGAGCCTGCCCAAAAACTAATTACGATGAGTAATAACACACCTAAACCCAGGGAACCTGCTATTACCTTGTTGAGTCTTCGGTTGGCAACTATTGATGACTCTGAGTCTGTATCCTTATCATCCGTCTTTTGAATTCCATCAATAGTTAAATCATAATACCAGGAAAAACCAATCCAAAAAATGAGGCCTATAGCTAAAACATAAATCAAGATTTGGAACGCATAGGCCGGAACATTAAAGGTGGGCAGTATAATTGAGGCAATTTGGATGACAACCCATGAAATTGCTAAATAGGCTATGGTAGATTTGAATACGTGTCTACGTTTAAGTTCTGCTATTAAAGTTCTCCATTTCATAAGTAAAAACTCTTATGATTATGCAGATCTGATAAGATAAGGGACTCTAAGTTACGTAATTATCTTGAAATTTGCCAATATTTTTCATGGTCTTTTAGCTGATTTTTGGGAGAGGTGCTTTTCTTTTTGACCATAGTAAGACCAACAGGAATGCGAGAGAATTCATCAATTCAAACATGGCAGAATTGACAAAAGTCATAGAAATTTAGAGTTGTATCCCGTAAATTTAGCTTCGAAGCGTCCTTATTGCTTTAAAATCCCAAAATATTCAAAAATGAAACAATCTGTTAGTTTTACATTAAACCATCAATTGATCACGGTAGATGTTGATGGAGATGAATCGCTTTTGACGGTCATCAGAGAATATCTTGATCAAACCGGTACTAAATATGGTTGTGGACTGGGCGATTGCGGTGCCTGCACGGTAATCGTTGACAGAGAGCCAATACGGTCATGTATGGTATCAATCGAAAATGTGGCAGAAAAAGAAATTCTGACCATTGAAGGATTGGTCTTAAATGATAAGCTGCATCCTCTCCAAAATGCATTTGTCAAACATGGCGCTTTACAGTGTGGTTTTTGTACCCCCGGAATGATCATGAATGCCTATGGTCTGCTGCTGCGGAATCCTGATCCATCTCGAGAAGAAATTATCGCAGGCATGGAAGAAAACTTATGTAGATGCGGTTCTTATAACCGCATTGTTGACGCTATTCAAACAGCCGCATTAGAAATGAATCAAAAAATTAAGTCATGAAATCAGATAAGCAAGACCTGGCATACAAAAGTATCGTGAATAAAACCCATTTGAATAACAGGCGAGACTTTTTAAAAAAAATGGGAGGCGGAGTCATCGTAGTTTTTAGCATAGGAAAGCTATCCTTGTTCGAAGGCTGGGGACAAAATTCCACAGAAGAGGAATTGAACTTTAACGCCTATTTAAGGGTTAAAGAAAATGGACGGGTAGATTGTTATACCGGTAAAATTGAAATGGGGCAGGGGGTAAACACTTCTTTGGCTCAGGTATTGGCTGAAGAGTTGGAAATTTCCATTTATTCAGTGGATATGATCATGGGAGATACGGAGCTTTGTCCGTATGATGCCGGAACCTGGGGTTCATTGACCACGCGATTCGCTGATCCGGTAATAAGAGCTGCCGCTGCTGAAGCAAGAGAAATACTGATCGATCTTGCAGCAGATCATTTTGGAATGGATAAATCAAGTCTAAAAGCAGTCGATGGAACCGTATTTGTAAAAAACGAACCTGCTAAAAAAGTTACTTATGCTGAATTGACCAAGGGCCAAAAGATCATTCAGACCTTGAAAAATAAACCTGAAATCAAAAAGCATAAAGATTTTAAAATTATAGGAAAACCCTTTATTAGCCTGGATGCTGAGGCAAAGGTTACAGGGAAAGCAAAATATGCAGGAGACATCAAATTGCCTGATATGGTGTATGCGAGTATCGTGAGACCCTCTGTTTTTGGTTCAAAAAAGCTAAAAGTAGATGCCTCGAAATTGGCAGGCTTTAAAGGTGCTGAATTGGTAGAATATAATAACCTGGTTGCGGTTGTACATCAAAATCCTGAAATGGCCTATAAAGCATCAAGGCAAATAGAAGTGAGTTGGGAAGAACCGCAGGCAAGGGCAGATCATGAATCTATATTTCAATATTTGGAAGAACAAATCACTAATCATAAAGTTGTTGAGCAAAAGGGTAGTTTGGAAACAGGTAAAAGTATGGCTAAAACATTAGTTCAAGCTGATTATCAGGATGGTTATAAGGCACATGCCTCTATTGAAACCCATAGTGCAACTTGTTATTTTAAAGATGACAAACTCACTATATGGGCTTCGTCTCAAACACCTTTTGGAACCAGGGAGCAACTTGCCAAAGAATTTGACATGCCGTTGGAAAAAGTTCATGTGAAACAAATATTTATCGGAGGTGGTTTTGGTGGAAAAATATACAACAATCAAGCCATTGAGGCAGCCAGAATTGCGAAGATATGTGGCAAGCCTGTTCAACTGGTATGGACGAGAAGGGAGGAGTTTATGTATGATAGATTTAGAACGGCTGCTTTGGTAAAAATTAACTCAGGTGTGGACGCGAATGGCAAACTCAACCTATGGGATTTTGATATTTATTGTGCTGGTACAAGAGGAACAAAACTATTCTATGAGGTTGAAAACAATCGCACAAGGATGTTTGAAGACAACAGTGTCCATCCTTTTGATACAGGAGCTTGGAGGGCCCCTGGAAATAACTCTACGACATTTGCTCGTGAATCTCAAATCGATCTAACAGCTCATGCGGCCGGCATTGACCCTCTGGAATTTAGATTAAATAATCTGAAAGATGAAAGGATGAAAGCCACCTTAGAACTTGCCGCTAAAACCTTTGATTGGAAAAGAAAAAAAGCAGAGGGGCATGGGTATGGCATTGCATTGGGAGAGGATGCGGGTACCACTGTTGCTTTGATAGCTGAGGTTCATGTGGATAAAACTACCGGAATCGTTCAGCCTGTAAGAGTTGTTTGTGCACAGGATATGGGGCAGGTAGTTAATCCTCACGGAGCAACGGTTCAAACAGAAGGAGGTATTACAATGGGATTAGGATATGCCTTATACGAAGACATTGAATTTAATGGTGGACATGTAAAATCAAGCAGTTTTAACAATTATGAAATCACTAGATTTTCAAAAACGCCTGAAATAACCTGTGTCTTTATGGATAAAATGGATACCAAACCAGAGGGAGGAGGAGAACCCGCCATCATCTGTGTTGGAGGCGCTATAGCCAATGCTATTTTTGACGCCTGTGGAGCCAGGGTCAACAGGATACCTATTACACCTAAAAGAATTTTGGAGGGATTAAAAGCTGTTTGAATGAGAAGATTCATATTCATCGTTGAACCGAGTAAAGAGTTATTCGAATTTTTTATTCAATAGATCAAAATATTAATCTATGACTTTGTAAACTTAAGACATTGAATGTCGTGAAATTATATTTACCTGGGGGTTATATTTGAGGAAATTAATAATAATACGATATGAAAAATTTTAAGTATCTGCTATTGATGATTGTTACCCTGGCGGTATCGGTATCATGTAGCGACGACGACGACAATTACCATGAATACCACCTAGAGTATATAGGTGCAACAAGTGCGGATGTGCCAGATGAATTCATCTATGGAAATACCTATCGAATTAATGTTACTATAGAATTGCCAAATAGCTGCTATTATTTCTATAATCAATATGATTATTTCTATGAAGGAACCTCAAGGCTTATTTATCCTATAGCCCATGTTGATGATGGAGTGCCATGTACACCAAACATTAGGGAAACTACTTTTTCTATACCCGTACAAGTACTGCAGTCTGAGCCATATATTTTTAATTTTTATCAAGGCGAAGATGCTGATGGACAAGATATTTTCTTCACGATTGAAGTTCCTGTAATAGGAGATCGGTGAAGTTTATAAAGAAATAGTTAAAATTTAGCTTAGATCTATTGAACAATTTTCCATAGTTAAAAGAGGCCAGCGTGATCGCTGGCCTCTTTTCATGCTGATAACTATCATGCTTGCAATTATCTAGTGTAGGTGATTTTTTTTATCTTTAAATCATCTAATCAAACATTATGAAAAATTTATTTGCATTCCTACTAATAAATTCGTTTACTATCGTGATTAATATTGGATTACAAGCTCAAGCTAATTCAGCGGCGTACCCTCCTTCTTATCATGGGGATCAAATATCACCGAGGGAGATGGCTGAGAGGAGTGAGAGAACTTCGGAATTAAAAGGAAATCCTTTTCTTTTTGCAGACAAGGATAAAAAAGGAATCATTTATTCTAAAGGAAATTCATTTGAAGGAGATAGTTTAAATTATAATATTTATCAGAATCAAATTGTGACATTTAAAGAGGAAGATTCTGTATTTGTTTATGATAGTCAACTTATAGATTCAGTGAAAATTGATGATAAGAGGCTACATAAGATGGATGGACAGTTCTTCGAAGTGATTGAGACCGGACCCAAGGTGTCCTTGTTTAAAAAGTATCAAACAAGAATTGCAGAAGGTCAGGTAAATGTAACTGATCGGACCAAAGGTTCAAGTCGCCTAGTGATTATGGATGATTACTACGTGTTGTCTCAGGATCAACTTATGAAGTTTAAGCCTTCAAAGGCGAACTTAGTGGATGTTTTTGGAGATCAGTCACAGGAGATGAAAAAAAGAATGAAGTCTGAAAAATTAGAGTATAAAAAAGAAAAAGACTTAATGCGTATTTTTGAAATATATAATAGCTTATAAAATAGATAATTATAGTAATTAAAGTCTGAAGAATTAATTTATAGGATATTACCAGCCTTTACCTTGATAGTGGAAATATCCAACTTCTCAAACATTTGATCTAACTTCATTTTCCATTACCGCCTCAATATATTGATTTGCTTAAAATAACTATATTTAAAGTTCAACAACTGAACTATGATTCCATTCTTCAGAGGACAGAGCGTCAAGAGGGCAGAATGAAAAAGCCATCGATTTGGCTTTTGAATGATGAGCCAGATGAGGCGAGGCAAAGTAGACATTTTTAGCGTATGGGACAGATGACGCGCAGGCATTGATAATAATAACTATGATAAATTTTTTTAGACGAATCCGTAAAAAAATGGCAGATGATAATAAGCCCTTGAAGTATATGAGATATGCTGTTGGGGAGATAGTTCTTGTCGTGATTGGTATTTTGATTGCCTTGTCCATTAACGACTGGAATGATCAAAAAAAGAACGAGCAGGCAGAAGTTATTTATTATTGTAGAATTTTAGAAGATTTTGAACTTGACAAACAACGAATAGACGAATTAAAGAATGAGTCAAATTATAGAATTGATATGAGCCAAAAGGTTCTCTTGGATTTGGATTCAGGAGCAAAAGACAAGCATAATATAATGAATCTGTTCATATTGGCGACAAGAAGCGAAGTTTATGAACCTCGTAATGTGGCCTTCAAAGATTTAATTTCTTCAGGTAACCTAAAATTGCTAAACGATATCACTATAAAAAATAGCTTGATTCAATTTTACAGTGAATTGGAGAATAAACAGTTTCAATTGAAACAAAATAGAGATGAGATAACAAAAAAGGTTTTTGAATTTTTTTTTTTTTTTCATTTGTTAACACTTCCCTTGAAATTGGTGCAATTCAAGATATTTGAATATGTGCATGAATTACTTGATCCAGAAATTCTACAAATTTTAACTCATGATGATTGGACAAAAGATAAAAACAGCGACTATTATAAAAATTTACAACAGGCACTTTTGTTCAATATTGCTATGGCAGACAGAAAAAAACAGCATTTATCAGCAATTAATAGTTTAATGGAAACATCTTACCAACTTTTAGTAAAAAAATGCAAAAAGCAAGCAAAATAACGAAAGCAAAACACCGAGTGATTGGTCATTCGGGGTTTTCATTTCTCAAAAGCGAGATGTAAATCATCTAGCATTTACTTCTTAACCTATGATTCAATCTAATTACATTATCAGTTACTATATAACACCATTATCGGTCTATCGATGAGAAAACTCCCTTCTCACATCTGCCTTATCACTTTAAGCAATAAGGATTACTAACGTGATCCTGAATGCAATCCATTTTGAGAATGAAAAACCCTTATCCGTCTGGCGACGGATCACTTCTCACTTCTCACATCTGCCTTCTCACTTTAAGCAATAAGGATTACTAACGTGATCCTGAATGCACTCCATTTTGAGAATGATCTAAAAGCCTATCCTCCTGACGTCGGATCTCTTTTATTATTTGTCCCTCCCTTACAAAACTGAAGTTTTGACAGTTGGTCCAAATAATAAAAGCCCGCAATTTGCAGGGCTTTTAGATCATTCATCTGTGATCGCGACAGGATTCGAACCTGTGACCGTCTGCTTAGAAGGCAGATGCTCTATCCAGCTGAGCTACGCGACCATTTTATTTTTACTTAAAAGCTTTAGCTATTTCATACAAGATGAACTCCTCATTTTAAGCGAGTGCAAATATAAACGGACATTCCAAATAAAACAAACTATATGTTATAATTTTTTGCGATGCAATAATACCATTTATCTTTCGAAAAGGTTACGAAAATTGAACTTTTAAAATAATTTGTATCTTAGTCGCTTTTAATCATAAACCCCCTCGCTATGATAAAATCACTACTATTGCTCTTATGTATCTTTTTTATTCCCATAACCCTTAGCGCCCAAGTGCGTATTACAGAGAAAAAAGTTGAAGAGGTCCTGATCCAATTTGAAAATGCTGAAGTTGATATAATTCAGGTTAAAACCATGAGGAAATGGAAGGCACTCGAACTGAGTCATGAGATGAAACCCCAAATGGATTATAATATAGTGTTGGTAAAATACATGTCAAATGGAGCAAAGAAAACGGTCATTATAGATAGAAATCTTGTTCCTATTCGATATGATTATCTAGATCGATTGGAATAATTTATTGCTGAGCTGAAACTTTTATAATCCTATCTTCATCAACTATTTTCTCAGACATCCTTTTTAGAAAAAACACGATTCTACTATGATAAAAATCATGGTATAAAAGTTTTTAAAATGATAACTTTGAGTACTTTAAAGATTTTTGAGGGGGAATGCTTTAAAGTAAATATATTTAAAATTATTATTAGACACAAGGGCCCGGTTGATCAGTTTCAACCGGGCTTTTTAAATTTAATGATCCTATTGAGTTGTAAATAATACCAGCGATGTTTAACTATTTACGCATATAATTAAACATTTTTAACAAAAAACTTGTTTATGTTTAACTTTATATATATATTTGTTGAACAATAAAAAAGTAAGTGTTTTAAGAAAGGAACTAGGTTAGTTTATTTAGAATTTTGAGTTAAGACATATAATTGTTCTTGAATTTCAGCACAGCTTTTTTATCCATATATATAGGTTTACTTAAAGTTCTTTTAAATTTTCCAAACAAAATAGTAATCAAGCACTTGTATTTGATATTTCACAAAATTCTATTACTAAAGTGTTTTAATTTAGATTTGGTTTGATTTATAGTTGAGAATTAGAAAGAATATACAAGTAGATTGACATTTTACGGGCATGTTTGAAAATACCCATAGAATTGCAGACATGCCCTTTTTTTAATATTTAGAAATAATCTAGAATATTTGAATTAATTTAATACAATCCTTTTCCCCCTAAAACCCCTTTATAATAAAGGGGTTTTCTTTTTGAGACCAATAGGGCGTAAGGCTATATTTATTTGTATACCATGATTAAAATCACAAAAAATCCCTGAATTTTATTTTAAATTTATCCTGTAAAATTAATTTTAAGGATATGAAGACCTATACAAGATCTTGGAAAAGCAGAATTGAAGGAGACATAAGCACCCAATGGTCAAGTTTACCTCATCCTATGAGCCTTAAAATAAAAGAAGACAAGAGAAGTGAGATTTTTATTGCGGCCTCTTTGGAATTTTTGGGGGCTCCTGTTGATGATATGACAAAAAACCATAAGGGCTCTTTGTACTATAAGATTGAAGTTAATGGTAAACCAATAGTTCAGTATCATGTGTCGAATCCAAGAGATACAAAAAAAGCCATTGGCGTAAATTTACATGCCAAAACTGAGATCCCTGCAGGAGAAAATAATGTAGAAGTATTTTACAAAGTATCGAGGAGTGGGTCTTGGGATCTTTTGCGCTACCAAAGTCAAAGGCAATTAAGTGTATTGGCCTTAACAAGAGAATAAACAAGTTTAAAATAATGTTATTTTAAAAACCCAGGTGAATTATCGCTTGGGTTTTTTGTAAAAAAAACAGTGATCTTTTTTCAAAATGGTACAATCCTAATCAATCACCAAGGGTCTCTTTTTATAATTTTGGTAAATGATCTATGCCAATTACTTTTCTTCTGTGACCAAAGACAATGGCCAACCCAATTTAAGTGCTGACCAGTTTCGGCGAATGATGAATATTGTCTATATAGAAGGAGTCATTAATGGGATCAAAAGAATCAAGGAAAAAGAAACAGGACAATATTTCAAGTATGATGTCCTCATTTTTAAACACGACTCTGTGCTAACCGGGCTAACAGGTAATTTAAAACCTACTGCATTATTAAGAGAGATGTACCAACTATCCAAAAACTAATAAGAAATCTTTTTTTCTGATAGTAAGGCATCAAATCGATCTTTGATTTCTATAAAATTTAAAATAGGAATGATGTATAATCAGGGTATTTAAACAATGTGATAAAAACTATTTTAATCAGACGCCGAAGTTAAAACTCATTTCTTCTTGATAAGGAATCAGCCCCTTTCGGATAAAAATTATTACTATTCGTCAAAATCTATTTTTCACTTAAGAAATAATCTTTAACTTGTGGCATATTAATTAATCCATTTAAACCGATTACAAAATGAAGTCAACAAAGATAATAATTAGCGAAATAAACCATTATTGGGTTCACTTTCAAGCAGGACGTGCAGGAAATACTGTTATTTACCCAAGGGTCATTATAAAATGTTATCATGATGAAGATTATGTTTTACAAGCAAGCTTCTATCCAGATAATAAAACCTTGCCGGTAAATTATCATGATGTTAATTCAAAATTAGTTTACCTGCGGTTCCATTTACATATGTATGACAGTATTATAGACATTCTGAGAAATGAAAAACCAATTTATTTTAGTTATTCTGAAAAATCAAAATTGGGTTATATCAGAACCGGGAAAGAACCTATTGGAGAAGGAGAAAACGACGCCGATTTTCAGTAAAAAAGATTTAAATCTTAATTTTCAGTGGGGTTATTCGTATCTATCCCATTTGAAAATAGGCATACTGCTATTCTAGAATTTAATGAAAGGGGTTAGATCAAATTTAAGGGCCCAAACATAAACTCTTATGTTTGGGCCCTATACATTGTCTTTATCCCTGAAATTCATTTATTTAGGCTTAATTTCTGTATGACATTTCTCATCTTATCAATCACAGTTTAGTATTATCTTTATACTATCAACAAGTAAATAGAATGAGAAATATTTTTGAATTAATAATCGCATTTTTTATAGGACTTGTGCTGCTTATAACACTTCCTGTTCTCATGATAAATGATGCAACAGCAGTTGTTGATGAAGGAAGATTTATCATTTAGATCTTATTGCCGACTTATTTATTTTCGTTTACACTAGACTTAAAATTGAAAATTACCGATACATTACACTCATTATTTTGTAACTTAGGGCTTGATGTTTTTGACTGTATTTAAAGTCAAAAAGCACTAATTAATCCTAAAAGATCTGTAATGAAGCCCCTCATCTTACTTTTCTTGTTTTTAACACCATTACTTGTCTCAGCTCAAGCCATAAAAATTACAGAAAATGCTGCAAAGGAAGTCATCGATCACATGGAACCCTATCCGATCGATATCGTTCAGGTTAAAACATTGAAAAAGTGGAAAGCCCTTGAGCTTAGCCATGAAATGAAGCCACAAATGGATTATAATGTGGTTCGCGTCAAATATAAAACACAAGACAGCCTTAAGATAGTGATCATTGATATGCACCTGGTTCCCATTAGATATGATTACAGCAGAACAATGGAATAGAGAGACCTGTTAGTGAAGCCATTTTTAAGCCCGTTTACCGGCCATATAATTGTAATCCGAATACACTTTATTCGGATTTTTATTTTGACCCCTATTCTAATGATTTACCCAGTATTTCTAAATCTATATATAGATTAATCCTATTCGAAACTTCTTTGATAGATTATTCATACTCTTCGGACAATTAAACCATACGTTCGTCCTACATGTGAATTTTATTGTCTACTTAGCCTATATCTTCCCACAAAAAATAAGCGTTTAATTTGGACCTTATTTTTTTTATGTAAACAGACATTAACATAACTCACCAAACTTATACATATGACTACCACTAAGAAATCATTCAGTTCTTTAAAATCTTCTGACCGAATACAGTCTCTTGACATTATGAGAGGAGTTGTGCTATTGGGAATACTAATCATGAACATTAATGGCATGGGGCTAGCCGGAGCCTATGGAGATCCAACAGTTTCTGGTGGTGCTACAGGATGGAATCTTACAACATGGATTACCGCAAATTTTTCATTTGAAGGAACAATGAGAGCACTTTTCTCGCTATTATTTGGAGTAGGTATGTTCATATTTATGGATAGGCTTGAAAAAAAAGGAGCAGGAATAAATGCTGCAAATATTTATTTTAGAAGACTTATGTGGTTGCTCGTTTTCGGGTTGATACATGGATATTTATTGCTTTGGACCGGAGAAATTCTTTACCAATATGCGCTTATGGGCTTTTTGGTATTTTCATTTAGATATTTACCCCCGATTAAATTAACGCTTATTGCATTATTACTCTTTTCAATTGGTGCGTTATGGAATTATGCAGATTATAAAAAGGATGTGAAATTTGTTGAAGAAGTAGCACTTGTAGAAAACTATAAATCTAGAAGGGAAAACATTAACCAGAGAACTTCAAGAAGTTGATGTGAAATGGGAAGAACGCGAATGGAAAAGATCTCCTGAAGGCATTGCAGAATATAATACAAATATGCGCAAAGGATATTTGGATGTCGTAAAGTTTCTTGCTCCGGAAAATCAACATTATGATGAAAATTGGCCTTACAGATATGATCTATGGGATGTACTTAGCATGATGTTATTAGGGATCGCTCTTTTTAAATGGAATATTCTTTCAGGTGAAAAATCTTATAAATTCTATGGTATCATGGCTGCATTAGGTTACTTGATCGGGCTCAGTATCAATTATTATGAAATCTATTCAATTATGGAAGGTAATTTTTCGCTACTAAGCTTTTCCAAGGCAAGTATTACCTATGATTTAGGAAGGGTTCCTGTTGCCATGGGCCATGTAGGCGCCATCATGCTGTTTTGTAAATTACCTATTTTAAAATGGTTAAAAATCAGTCTTGCGGCTGTAGGTAAAATGGCATTGACCAATTACGTGATGCATTCGGTTTTTGCCATGTTTATTTTTACGGGTGCAGGTTTTGGACTGTTTGGAACATTCCAACGTTTTGAGTTATTATACATCGTATTTGCCATATGGACCTTCCAATTAATTGTAAGCCCAATTTGGCTAAAATATTATCAATATGGTCCCATTGGAATGGTTATGGAGAAACTTAAGCTATTTAAAAAGGCATCCTTTTAAGCGCGAGCGTTAAATCAGATCAATATCTTTTTAAGACAGCTATTGTGTATTGAATAGACTGGTGCCCATTAAGTATGGTGTATTGCAGTAGGATGTAATGAGGTTGAACATGATCTTGTGGCCAATTTGCCTTAATTGATCAAATAACTTTTCTCGGTTAATAATTCCTCTAGAGAATCGTATTGTTTTCCATATGATTCAGCTCGTTTTCCATCATTTGAAGATTGCCTGTGCGATGAAGTTTTTCCTTCTCTACTGGCTAACCTGCTCAAAATTCTTTCCTCTTTCATTTTTAAATTCTTTTCTTCAACTGAACCTGGAGCAGCTTTTTTCAATTCCTGATTTATCTCATCCAGTTTGGTTTCGCCATTTTCAATATTTGTCTTATGGTATTTTATGCGTCTATATCGATCACCAGATCACTGCTTTCATCCATTAAATTTATCATACGCGCTTTAATTGAAATAATTTCTTCCTCGATTTCTTTTTTATCTTTTTCAGTTGGTCCACAACCAAAAAAATAGAACAAAGCAAACAACATAAATAAATTTCATATGAGAATATTTTCTCCAAATATATAAATTAATGCAACATATTTTTTCCATTCTAGTGGCTTTACCTCATGCTATTTTTCTTGTATCCCTAAATAAATATGCCCATGCATCCATTTCCTCAAGAAGTCATACATAGAATATCACTATATATCTCAAACCCGAACCTATGACTTCCTTTTTCAGTCGGATAAGACGCAAACTTCGGCTTTTAACAAATGACAGAAGTGCTTTACTAGCTTTTAACCGCTAAGTTCGTTACACCTTCGTTCCAACAGGAATCACATCTTGAAGATTGTTATTTCACCATAAAAGATTCAATAGTTGAACAAACAAATAAAACACGAGATACCATTTTGCACCTATATAGAATCGGTATTCCCGAAAAAGATGGTGGAATAGAAACTACTTTAAAAATTCGTAGATATTCAAATGACTCATTTGATATAGAGTTAAACGAATATTATTCAGAAACAAAGAAAACGAGTAAAGTATTGTATTACATAGAATAATAGCGAGAATAACACTCGTTTAATAAGGGGCCATTTTTATGAATCAGTCCATCAAACTCCTTCTGCCAATACTTCCAACTAGTAAATATTATCGCTTCTTGATGCGCTGGTTGTGAATTGTACAAATCAACTAATTCAAGTAAAGTCATAATCCAGAGTTAATGATTCAGATAGACTTTTTAATAAGAGAAACTTACTATAATTAACAGTTAAATAGGAGTAGGGAAGTACTTAAATTATAGAAGTTATAGGATTATCCATGCCGTCAACTCTGTTTTTAATGAGCTATATTTCGACAAGTTAAGTCTAAAAAAGTGCACATGACTGGACTCGAACCAGCACGTTCTAAAGCGAACACCAGCCCCTCAAGCTGGCGTGTCTACCAATTTCACCACATGTGCATTGTAGAAGTACAAATCTAAAAAAAAATCCCGCTATTGCGGGATAAATTTTAGAATTTTGGTGACCTGGCTGGGGCTCGAACCCAGGACCCTCTCCTTAAAAGGGAGATGCTCTACCAACTGAGCTACCAGGTCAATTAATTCGGATGCAAATATACTAGCAATTATTAATTATACAAGGCTTTTTATTAAAAAAAAATAAAGATATTTGTGACCAATTCAGTTTACTATTAATCAGCATTTTATGAAGATCATTCTACTTGGATATATGGGCAGCGGAAAGTCAACAGTGGCCCAAGAGCTGGCCGCCATCCTTGGTCTTCCCTTTACCGATCTCGATGATTATATCATAGAAAAGGAAAACATGTCGATTAAGGACATTTTTAAGTCAAAGGGTGAGATCTATTTCAGATTACAGGAAAGCAAGTATTTAAAAGAATTACTGGCATATCAAAAAGATATGGTTTTGGCATTAGGTGGCGGAACACCTTGTTATGCCAATAATATGGAATTGATCAAAGAGGAAGCACTCGCCTTTTACCTGAAAGGAAGTATTTCTACCATTTCTCAAAGACTTCGATCTGAAAAAGAACAACGACCTTTGATTGCTTCTCTAAACGACGAGCAACTCACCGAATTTGTAGCGAAACACTTGTTTGAAAGACGCAGCTTTTATGAACAAGCCAGTAAAACAATACAAATTGACCATAAATCTTTGGACGAACTAGTACAGGAATTGCTTGTCATCATTAAAAAGAGCTACTCTAAAAAGGCCTGAGCGTTTTTCCCTTTAAATTCTACATAGATATGCTCTTGCATAGAGGTAGACAAGGAAATGCCTTTAAAATCAGCTTTAATAGGGTATTTTTTGTGATTTCTGTTTACAAGAACCACAGTCTTGAATCTTTTTAAAGGAACTTCTAAAAATAATTTAGCGGCATAGATAAGGGTAGTACCCGAATTCAACACATCATCCACCAATATCAATGATTTGTTTTTGTAGTCAGCCGTAGCCAAACTGGTTGAAATAGGACCGCGTGGTTTTTTCTTATCAATAATCACTTCGCATAGCGTTACCTTAATAGGAGAGATTTCGGAAAGAACATCTTGGATCCTTTTTGCGAAAATAAAACCATTCTCTTTGATTCCGGCCAAAATCACTTCATTTTCATTGATATTTGATTCGTAGATCTGATAAGCAATCCTTTTTGTCTTGTGTTGGATCTGCTCATTGTTTAAGATAATCGTTTTTTGCATCTGAGATCAATTTGTCTTTTCAAAAATAATAAAAAGTTCTCTCCCAGCTCTTGGTTTTATAGAATTATAACAAGGCGCTAATGTCTTAATGTCAAAACGATTTTGGAATGCCAGGGAATAAGCATCTGCATCACCACCAAAAGGAGGGCCTTCCTCGGTCAGTCTGAAGTCAAAGAGCAAGCCCACCAACTTACCCCCATATTTAAGTAGCACTTTCATTTTATCTATATAATCTACTCTTAAAGAAGGGTCTAAGGCGCAAAAAAAAGTTTGTTCAATGATCAAATCATATTGACCTTTATGGTTAAAGAAATCATCTTGTATTAAATTACTGTCAGGGAAATCAGGCACTCGTTTTTTAAAATTATCCAGGGGTTCTTTGGCTAGATCCAAAACAGTTACATTTTGAAAACCTTGTTCAAACAAGTAGGCTGCTTCATAGGCATTTCCCGCACCCGGAATTAAAATTGACAACTGCTTGTTGCTGAGTTGATCTATATAGGCCTGAATAGGAGGAGAGACCTCTCCCATATCCCATCCGGTTTGCCCTTCTTGGTATTTACTACTCCAAAAGGCTTTGTCAAACTTCGGAATCTCCATCATGATAAGTATCTATATCTCTTCGGTCTTTTTTAGTAGGTCTGCCCATCCCTTTTTTCCTGTAATAATCTTTTGAAAACTTTAATAGGTCCTGATTTTGAAAAGCTTCTTCAGGCGTAATATCCTTTCTATACAGATCAACAAGTTTGGCACCTACCCGGTTCTTGGGAATGTCAAGCACCAGTATCTCATAATTGATCTGGTCCTTACGGATGGTTAATTTTTCGCCGGTAAAAACGTCTTTTGAAGGCTTTACATTGGCGCCATTTAATTTAACATGCCCTTTTTTACAAGCCTCTGTGGCAATACTTCTCGTTTTATAATATCGAGTACACCATAAATACTTGTCTATTCGCATATCAATTCATTAACTTTTATTGCTTTCTTTTAGGAAAATTAGGATCAATGTACATTTCTTTATCAAACCTCTCTTCTGGCAAGGTAAGATCAATTAATTTAGCTTGCAACTGTGCTTTTGAAAGCTCCTGCTTTGAAACAACACCACTGATATCATCCAATGCAGCTTTTAAAAGCGCTTCATTTCGATCTCCTAAGGGCAATAAATTATTCCAGTAATTATATTCATTTATTTCAATATCGGGTGTAAATCCTTGAATATAATCGCTTTCACGATCTTTGTTATAGATTTGAAAAACGATAGGCTGCATCGCGTATTTATGTGCAGGATTCGCCCTCGATTCACTGGCATAATCATTTTTAGGGGAATCATATAAGGTAATAGAACCCACATTTTTACCATAGGTGGTACTGCCAATCAACTTGACCGATGACATATAGGGTCTTAAACCATTGATGACCATTTCACTCGCAGAGGCAGTTCCACCTGAGGTTAATACATACAATCGATCGACTGAATTTAACCTGTTAATCGGCTCTTCTCCCTGGAAATCACCTTCCGAATTAAAAACATAATTACGGTTCTCAAAGGTGTAAGTATCATCTTCGTCACTGTGCTTGTCATTGAACTTAAGTTCGGCAAATACACCTGTACCTGCGTCCTATATATCATACTGGCCAGTAATGCTGATGTCAAAACAGACCCACCACCGTTAAATCTTAAATCCAGAACGAATTCCTGAACACCTTCTGCCTTAAAATCGGCAAAGGCATCATTCAATTCGTCGTTAAAGGATCCGCTAAATTGATTATAGACCAGATAACCTACTTTTTTACCGCCGATATTATTAAATATCCTGGTCACGTGAATAGGGTTAGCAGCCACCAAGGCACGTGTCATGGTTTTGTCTTCTAGTTGGGAAAATTTACCATCTTCTTCATCAACAAACGATAAGGTAACGGTTTCATTTGACAGTTCAGCATAGGTACTGCTATAGTTACTTGTATTTAATACGGTGCCATTGATGGCGCTTATGAGGTCTCCTCTTTTCATCTGGGCATCCCCTGCAGGCGAATTGGGTTCAACCATAGCAACCAATATAACGACTTTGTCTGAACCGTCATTTAAATTGATCATTTTAGAGGTAAAACCAAATCGGGTCCTGATACCTTGAAAAGCCTGATTCTGAACTTCATAATCATCTATAAACCACGAAAACCGATCCATAGCATTTTCCGACCAACTACTATACGTGTGTTTATAGCATAAGATCCATACATCAAATCTCTATAATCATCGATAACCGTTTAAGAAATTATGATAATCCTCAATACATCATCCTTGGATCATCAAGTTTAACGGATTCACTTTGCCAGTTATACCAGGAATTTAAACCTTTCCAGATAAAATCATTGACAGGATCATTGAGTCCAGAGTTCTGCTTCTTCAATTTCAAAGGTATCACTACAGCCTGCAACCATGACGAGGCCAAGGCAAGAACCCATATCAAATACTTTTTCATACTCTTTTTTTACAACCCTTCACCACTAATATTAATACCAAAGGATATGTTCAAGTCTATTAGTTAGCGACAAATGAGCCAAACATGTAAAATATCTTTCTAATGGCTTATTTCTTTGAACGCATTTTTTTCATGGCCTCACCAATCTGTGGCTTGGTATCAATCAAGGAAGTAGCAAACTTTTTCTCTAGTCTATAATCTGTAATTTTCTCATACTCAAAAGACTTTGGCATCAACATGTTTGGCAGAAACACCAATTATATCATCGATAGCAGCTCTTAATAAAGGCTCATTTGGACTACCGATTACACCCATTTTACCAAGGTCTTCAGAAACAAGGAATATCAGGTTGAAGTCCTCCTTGCGGACTACCTCCTAATTTATTGCTAAACTTGTAAATAATAGGCTGAATCGCAAAGGTATGGTCAGGGTTGGCACCTTCACTGGTAAAAACGCCTTCAGAATCATAAATAGTGGTTGATCCGGTATATTTCCCAAAAGTTGGCTCCCCAACTAAAGTTACATTATATAAGGCTGTAAACCACTAATTAAAGATTCGCTTGCAGAAGCTGTACCACTTAAACCAATAACATGTACGCTATTTAAATTCAAACTATTGATGGCTTCGTCAGATAAAAATCCTGAAGTTCTATCATCAAATACTTCAACGAGACATTCCGGACATTCAGATTCCCAATAGGTTTGGTACCTATTGTTCCAAGTCTCCTTTTTAATCACTTCTCCCTTAAATTGTCCGGTGATCATGCTTGCTAAGGAAGTTGATACCGTAGCCAATCCACCTGGATTATACCTTAAGGTCCAAAACCAAATCGGTGATACCTTCATTTTTTAGTTCCAGAAAAGCAGCGTTCAGTTCACTTTCTTGTGAAGAAAACTGCGTATAATGTATGTATCCAATTCTTCTTCCTGCTTCTTCAATAACTGCAACTTTATTAATTGAAGGCTCTGTATAATCTGTTTTTGTGAGTTCCACAGATTCTCCGGTAGGGGTAATGGTATTTCCAATAATTTCGGATATGGCCAATGTATAGGTTGTATTTTCACCAAATAACAAAGATCTGTAATTTCCAACAGTCAATTGTTTACCGTCCACTTCGGTGAAAACATCACCTCTCTTAATATTTTTTCCATCCGCATCAGAACCCGGCAGCACCAAACGCACATAACCAAGTATGTTATCAGCAGAACCATATCGCGCTAAACCAAAATCCAGTCCATTAGAAAGAGAGATCCCTTGGTTTTGATTTTCAAATTCCGTATAATCCTCAATAAAAAAACTAAATGTATCTACATTATCTAGAATCGTAAATTAAGCTGTTAAAGAAAAACTCAGGAGCATCTGAAACCTGTAAGTAGGCATCATACTCTTCCTCACTGGCAAAACGATCATCTGCAAGGTCAGGTACATTTCCTTGCCACAAATAAATTTGATTCATCCCGTTCCAAATAAAATTATTGATGTCTGCATTAGGATTCGGCTCAACAACTTCAGGGCCGTTTTCAATCGGGGCAACGACTTCTTCTACTTCATTGGAATCGCCACAAGCAACTAAAAATAAAAATAACATGGCCGTTAAATGGGGAAAATACTTTTTCATTTTTCTTTTTTTTTAATTATTTCTTAATTATTATATGACTATTTACCTTAAGACCAGTTAAAAAAAACTGATATTGTCTGACCACTTATCTTTTCTATGGCTGCTCAAAATACCATAAAAAACGCTCCTTTAACATAAGGATTTTGCGCTGTGATAAAATTAATTGATAGTTTGATAATTATTTGGTTGTATCGCTTGGTTAAAGGCTTATAGCTTAAATTCAAATCTTGTTTACTCTTTTGCTAATGCTTCAATAGTAACACTTTTCATCTTCTTTTCATCTGCAATTCTTGATATCGCGTAAAAATAACAATATTTTTTAATTTTTTTAATTTCCTGTAACATAATTAGACACTCTGCTCGTGTTAAAGGTGTAGCAGATTTGATAAATTGCTTTTTTATTTAGAATCAATGAACCAGAAAGAATTTCTAGAAACGGTTTTACCATTTAAAGACAAAGTTTTTCGATTAGCGAAAAGACTGTTGGTTTCCTCGGATGAAGCAGAAGATGCTACACAGGAACTGTACTTTAAACTTTGGAAAAACAAGAGTAAAATTGAAGGCTATGACAATGTAGAGGCTTATGCCATGATGATGACCAAAAATTATTGCCTGGATCAGTTAAAATCAAAAAGAGCGTCAAATATGACACTGGTTCATAGTAACTATAAAGATGAATCAGCAGAATGTTGAGACGGATGTGGAATTTAAAGACAGTGCAAGCATCTTGAAAAGAATGATGAATGATCTGCCTGAAAAACAAAGAATGATCATTCAATTAAGAGATGTTGAAAATTATGAGTATCAAGAAATAGGAAAGATCATGGATATGGAGCCCACTGCCATACGCGTGGCCCTTTCGAGAGCAAGAAAAACATTAAGAGAAAATTTTATTAAAAAACAGAATTATGGAATTGGCTAAAATCGAAAACTTACTGGAAAAATATTTTGAGGCAGAAACCAGCATAAAGGAAGAAGCTATTTTACAAGAATATTTTGCACAGGATGAAGTTCCGGAACATTTAATACAATATAAAGAAATGTTTAATTTCTTTAGCAATAGTTCCTTGGAAACGTCAAACAGAACCATCCAATTGAAAAAAGAAAGTAAAAGAACCATTAGTATCAAATGGTTGTCGATTGCAGCTATGCTGGTATTCTTTATAGGAATCTATTCTGTTTATCAACAAAACGAAACTGAAAAAGAGGAGGCAAGGTTAGCTTATATGGAAACCCAGAAAGCACTTGAACTGATCTCACAAAGCTTAAACAAAGGCACAGAAGCCATTGCGCATCTGGATAATTTCAACAAAGGTACTGATGCCATGGCCCAGCTAAGAACCTTTGAGAGTACCCAAAAAAGAATATTTAATCAATAAAACAAGTCTAATAAACAATTAAACAATAAGATCATGAAAATCAATAGAATCATTTTAGTAGCAGTGATGGTAATGTCTGGCTGGATCGCCAGTGCTCAATCACAATTCGACAAGTTCGAAGACATTGACGGTGTAACTTCTGTAGTCGTTACCCAAAAAGCATTTTCTTTAATGAGTAAAATAGGATCAGAGTCTGACGACGAGTATATGGACCTGATCAAGAATATAGAATCTCTCAAAGTTTTTGCCACTGAAAATGCTGATGTAGCGAAGCAAATGGAAGCCGCTGCAAAAAGTTATTTAAAAACTGCCAATTTGGAAGAATTAATGAGAGTGAAAGATGGCAACAGTAATGTAACCATTTATGTAAAAGAAGGAAAGTCAGAAGACTTTGTAAAGGAATTGTTTATGTTCGTAAGGGATGGTGACAACTCTTCTAATGAATCAGTGATCATTTCTTTAACAGGTAATATCGATTTAAATCAAATTGCCAAATTGACAGAAAAGATGGATCTTCCAGGAGGTGAGCACTTGGAAAAAGCAAGTAAAAACAAATAACACAAGAAACCATGAACAAGATGATCAAAACACTCTCAATATTGCTTTTTGCCTCGCTACTTTTAGTGGCTTGCAATAAACAACCAACGATTCAGGAATACTACGTTCAAAAACAGGAAAGTAATAATTTTATAGCCATCGATCTTCCGGCCAGTTTACTGAAGGTTGGAGATGAAGCTTCCCAGGAAACTAAGGAAACCATGGCTACCATTAAGAAATTGAACATCCTGGCCTTTAAGATCACCGAAGAAAATAAAGCAGCATATATAGCTGAAGCTACTCAGGTAAAAGAAATTCTCAAGGGTAAAAAGTACAATGAATTGATGCGTATGAAGCATAAAAACATGAATATCATCATCAACTATGAAGGAGCTGATGACGCGATCAACGAATTTGTATTATTTGCTGCTGACAATGAAAAAGGCTTTGCTCTTGCCAGAGTTTTGGGTAATAAAATGCAGCCTGAAAAAATCATGAAAATGGCTGAGGATTTTAAAAATATAGATAAAGAAGGAGCGGGTGATGCCTTAGGTCAAATAACAGAACTCTTTGGAGATCTTGATATGGATTAAGAAAGTATCCTTTCTTATCAAAAGCCGTTTTAGCTATGCTAAAACGGCTTTTTTTTAACCAATTTTTAACGAGGAATTCACCTATTATTAATTTATATTTGCCCCTCAATCCATTAATTTTAAAGAATTCTATGAAAATTAAAGTACTGATCGTATGCTTTTTTCTGATTTCAGGCTTAACCATTGCCCAGGAAACAGACGCTATAAATACCCAATACAGAGGTGAACGGGAAAAGGTGAGTGATCTTGTTCATACGAAACTCAAGGTGAGTTTTGATTATGAAAAAAGTCAGATGGCTGGTGAAGCCTGGATCACACTAACACCTCATTTCTATCATGTAAGTGAATTGGAACTGGATGCCAAAGCCATGCTTATTCACTCAATTACTTCCAATGGTAAAGAGTTGACCTATGATTATGATGAGACAAAGCTGCAGATCAAGCTTGGAAATACCTATGCCAAGGGAGAAGAGTACACCGTTTACATCAAATATACCGCTCGTCCTGAAGAAGTGAAGCAACAAGGTAGTGCTGCCATTACAAGCGCCAAAGGACTCTATTTTATTGATCCCTTAGATACAGATCCTAAAAAACCAACTCAAATCTGGACACAGGGAGAAACTGAAGCGAATAGTTGTTGGTTCCCAACCATTGATTCCCCAAATCAGAAGACTTCTCAGGAAATTTATATGACTGTTCCTGATAAATATGTGACCCTGTCAAACGGACTTTTGAAGGAGCAAACTAAAAATAGTGACGGTACACGAACAGACTATTGGAAGTTTGATCAAAAGCATGCGCCATACCTGTTTTTTATGGGTGTTGGTGAATATAGTATTGTCAAAGACAAATGGAAGAATATTCCCGTTGATTATTATGTTGAAGAAGAATATGAACCTTATGCAAAAGGTATTTTTGGGAATACCCCCGAAATGCTCGACTTCTTTTCTGAATATACAGGAGTACCCTATATGTGGCCCAAATATGCACAAATTGTAGGAAGAGATTATGTGAGTGGTGCCATGGAAAATACCACCGCAGTAATGCATGGTGAGATGGCTTACCAAACATCCGGCCAGCTTATTGATGACAATACTTGGGACAGGGTTATTGCTCATGAAGCCTTCCACCATTGGTTTGGAGATCTGGTAACTACCGAAAGCTGGAGCAATCTTACGGTGAATGAATCCTTTGCCAATTATAGTGAGTACTTATGGATTGAGTATAAATATGGCAGAGATGCCGCAGATGCTCATCGATATAATGAAGTTGTGGGTTATATAAGCCCTGACAACGAACTAAAGGACCTTGTTCGTTTTCACTATAACTCTCGAGAAGATATGTTTGACGCCGTATCTTACAATAAAGGCGGTATCATTTTACATATGTTGAGAAATTATATTGGTGATGATGCATTTAAAGCTGGAATGAAGCAATATTTGACTGATAACCAGTATGGGACAGGAGAAGCCCATCAATTGAGACTTGCTTATGAAAAGGTAACCGGAAAAGATTTGAATTGGTTCTTTAACCAATGGTACTTTAACAATGGTCATCCGAAACTAGATATAAAATATGTTTATAGTGAAGAAGCCAAGATCGTAACTGTTCAGATCGAGCAAACTCAAGAAGGCCTTTTTCAGTTCCCGCTGGCCATTGAGGTTTTTGAAGGAGATAGTCCAAAGCGTTATGAGGTTTGGGTAGATGAAAAAAGCAAATCTTTCTCTTTTAAATATGACAATATGCCTAAATTGGTAAATGTTGATGCTGACAGAACGCTTTTAGCTGAAATCAATGATGAAAAATCAGTAGAGAATCTGGTGCATTTGTATAAAGTTGGTAAGAAATATGAAGACAGGCGAGAGGCCATCGAAGGCTTGATTGAGCATCAGAATAATGAAGAAGTGTTTAAAACCATGCAGACTGCCTTGGCCGATCCCTACTATGGTTTAAGGATTATGGCTTTGGAGAATATTGACCTTGTCAATACCGATGCAAAGAAGGCTGTTAAAACCATTGAAAAAATAGCAGCTAATGACGAAAAAACCTTAGTAAAGGCAAAAGCTATTAGTAAATTATCTGAATATCAGGGTGATGCATATATAGATTTATATAAGACATCTTTAACCAATGAATCTAGCGCTATTAGAACAAGTGCCTTAAGTGCTCTTTATTGGGAAGACAAGGAAGCTGCCTTACAATTTGCCTCTTCTATTGACAATGATTTGGACAAAAATAGTTTGAAAGAGGCCTTGGTCCCCTTATACATTATGGATAAGACAGAAGGCCAAGAAGCTTTTGTAGCTGACAATTTAATAGAAGGAATGTTTTTTAATCCGGATAGAGAGAAGGCAGATTTATATAAAGATGGTTTCCAATGGGTAGCTAGAAGTTCCAGTGAAGAGGCGACTCAAAATCTGGCAGATTCGTTTGTGGATCTTGGCTCTCAATATAATATTTATGGAGCTGATAAACTGGCAAGTCAGGTATTACAACAAATCCTGGAGGTCAAAAAGCAGTCAGACTTTGAGAATAAGGAAGCTTTGGTAAAAATAGTTGAAGGAGCGATTAGTCGTCTTGAATAAGTAGGTCCTTTATAATTTAATAATTCATGCCCTTAAGTGTCTATGCGCTTAAGGGTATTTTTATGTCACATACTCCTTGAATGTGCCATCATCAAAAAAGATCACGATGCGCTCTATTTTTTTTGACTGGGTATTTGTTTCAACTTCTGATGCATCAAATCTAGGCTTAGCTGTTAATTCAGATTTCTGAACTTCCTGTTGCAGAGCAGGAGCTGAGGATTCGCTCAATGGAAATGTTCCTTTCCCATTTAACAACCAGTATAATTCAACATCATCAAATTCTTTGACCACTTTTAGAACAAAATCTAAACTCGGTTTGTTTCTCCCTGAAAGCAGATGTGAAATACTTGATCTGGGTACCTGTATTTTATCGGCAAAAGCCGAAGCTGATAATTGATAGAATCTCATGATAATGGTTAGTCTATCCGCAAATTCAGAATTGTTTATCATTGTAAACGAATTAAGTATTACAAATGTAAATAATATCAACTACTACACCTAATTTATAAATAATTTCACTTCTTTGAACTCAAAATATATTAAATATTTAGATTAGTTTAATGTATTTAATAAACTGATATACAACACTAAGTATTTATATTTAATCTTGGATAAATATATTTTATAAACGACAATACCTTTGCTGTTGAAATCACAAGCGTTTGTTTACATTTGTAATAAAATTGTAAATTTTGTTTGTTTACAATTGTAACAAAGTATTTGTTTACATTTGTAAAATGAAAAAAAATGACATTGAAAATTTGTGCATCTGGCATGACTTGCACCATGAGAAGAAGCTTAAAGATCGCTACCTTACCCTAAAGCAAATGCAACCTTTTCTCGCTGGACTCGATGAGCAATTTTCGGTAAAGAAAATTGGAGAATCATTTGAAGGACGGGATATTTGCGATTTAGTTTTTGGTCAAGGAGATATTCCTATTCTGTTATGGACGCAAATGCATGGTAATGAAAGTACAGGAACTAAGGCTTTTCTTGATCTGATAAAGTTTATTTCAAGTCCGGGAGAACACAAATGGCTTGCAGACCTTATATTGCAGGAGTGTACCGTATACTGCATCCCTATGCTTAATCCTGATGGGGCAGAAGCCTATACCAGGGTGAACGCCCAAGGCATAGACCTGAATCGTGATGTCATAGATGTAAAGGCATTAGAGAGCCAACTTCTTCAACAAGTTTTAAAAAAGGTTAACCCCCAATACTGCTTCAATCTGCATGACCAGAGAACTATATTCAGCATAGCTCCAGACAATGAAACAGCTACCATGTCTTTTTTAGCCCCTTCTATCGACCCTGAGCGAACCCTTACAATTGGGAGGAAAGAAACCATGAGTGTAATTGCTTCCATAAATAATGTCTTACAGCAGGTGATTCCAGGAAGAATAGGAAGATATACCGATGAATTTTATCCTACGGCAACAGGAGATAATTTTCAGAAAATGGGACATAACACGATTTTGATCGAATCAGGACACAGTAAAGCTGATTATAAAAGGGTTACATCAAGGCGAGCCACTTTTTTGGCCTTACTGGAAGGATTACGTTATATAGCTGAAAAACAGGAACATATTGATCACAAAAGATATTTTGACATTCCGAATAACGAAAAGAAATACCTTGATATTATCGTTAGGAACAGCAAGATTGCAGGTGAAAATCAAGATATAGGTATACTGTATATCGAAAAATTAAAGGATGGAGGCATTGTATTTGAACCCAGTATAGATCAAATTAGCGATCTGAGTGGTTTTAATGCGGATCAGATTATAGAGGGTCAAGACCTTGATTTTGCTAACAAAAACGATGTAGAGAATTGGGTTAAAAATATGTTTAATTAAATATTGTCTACAAAAAGCTAATCTTTTTTACTAAAAAGTGTAATTATTTAACGGATATTTGTCATATTTGCAAATTAAACAAAAAAATTACTTATGTCAAAATTCAAATTGGATGAGCTTGATCATCAGATTTTAGAAGCCTTGATTGAAAATGCCAGAACACCATTTACAGATATCGCAAAGAACCTTTTGGTTTCAGCAGGTACCATTCATGTTAGGGTAAAAAAGATGGAAGATGAAGGTGTGATAAAAGGATCGACGCTAAGTGTTGATTACAACAAAATGGGCTATACCTTTATTGCTTATGTTGGTTTATTTTTGGAGAATTCTTCGACCACTCAGTCGGTTATAGAAGAGGTAAGGCAAATAGCTGAAGTTACGGTGGCTCACCTTACTACAGGAAAATTCTCAATTTTTTGTAAGATTCGGGCAAAAGACACCATGCACGCGAAGGAAATTATTTTTAGACTTGATAGAATTGAAGGAATCAAGCGCACGGAAACGTCTATCTCTCTTGAAGAAGTGATCAACGATAAGAAAAGGTTAATGCATCAGATCTTTAAAGAGATCTCATTCTAGAACATACAACAATTTAAAACTATCCTCTTCATTATGAATTTAATGAAGAGGATTTTTTATATATCATGGTTAAATGATGATAAAAAAATCGATATTTGAGTCTTAATTTAATTGATTCATACTAAGAAATTATTTTCTATGAATTTTGACTATAGCAATCCTAAACTTGAGACCGACCAACTTCTTGACCTCTATAAAGCTATGCTTAAATCAAGGATGATCGAAGAGAAAATGTTGATCCTATTAAGACAAGGAAAGATTTCCAAGTGGTTTTCCGGTATTGGGCAAGAGGCCATTTCTGCAGGAGTGGCACTCGCCCTGAATAAAGAGGAATATATTTTACCCATGCATAGGAATTTAAGTGTGTTTACCTCAAGAAATATTCCATTGCATAGGCTCTTTTCTCAATGGCAAGGTAAAATGGGTGGTTTTACTAAGGGGCGCGACCGGTCTTTCCATTTTGGAACCCAGGAATTTAAGATTGTTGGGATGATTTCACATTTAGGACCCCAACTCGGTGTTGCCAATGGTATTGCTTTGGCCAGTAAATTAAGAGGAGAAGAAAAAGTAACTGCAGTGTTTTCAGGGGATGGTGCTACAAGTGAAGGAGATTTTCACGAGGCCCTTAATGTAGCTGCTGTTTGGAAATTACCCGTGCTCTTCTGTATTGAAAATAATGGCTATGGTTTATCCACTCCTAGTAGCGAACAATTTAGCTGTGAGCATATTGCTGATAAAGGCAAGGGATATGGTATGGAAAGTCATATTATTGATGGAAATAATATTGTTGAAGTATATAGCAGGGTAAGCGAATTAGCAGAAAGTTTAAGAAAGAATCCCCGCCCTGTTTTACTGGAATTCAAAACCTTTAGAATGAGAGGGCACGAAGAGGCCAGTGGCACAAAGTATGTACCAAAAGAAATACTTAATGAATGGGCGAGCAAAGATCCGATAGAAAATTTCCAGGCCTATCTTAGGGAAATTAATATTTTAACAGAAGAAGCAGAAGTTGTTATCAAAACAGAATTTAGTCAGGAAATTACTGAAAATCTTGAGATTGCTTTTACAGAAAATGAAGTAATTTCTACTTTAGAAAATGAATTAGATGATGTTTATAAACATTTTGATTTACAGGTGTTTGAACCTGGTCATAAAAGATCTCGAATAAGATTAGTAGACGCTATTTCCAAGGGCTTGTACCAGGGTATGGAACGCCATAAAGACATGGTGATCATGGGGCAGGACATCGCCTCTTATGGAGGTGTTTTTAAGATCACTGAAGGATTTATGGACGCCTTTGGTGAAGAAAGAGTAAGAAACACCCCAATTTGTGAATCATCCATCATTGAGGCAGCTTATGGTTTGTCTATCAATGGTATCAAGTCAGTGGTTGAACTGCAGTTTGGTGATTTTATCAGCTCTGGTTTTAATCCGGTTGTAAATCTGCTTGCCAAATCTCACTATCGCTGGGGACAGATCGCTGATGTTGTATTGCGTATGCCTTGCGGGGCAGGAGTTGGTGCAGGACCCTTTCACAGCCAGACCAATGAGGCCTGGTTTACCAAAACTCCAGGTTTAAAAGTAGTCTATCCCGCATTTCCTGTTGATGCAAAAGGTTTGCTATGCGCTTCAATTGAAGATCCAAACCCGGTGCTGTTCTTTGAACATAAACAACTATATAGGTCTATTTATCAAGAAGTACCTGATGATTATTATACCATTCCTTTAGGAAAGGCAGCCTTGCTCAGAGAAGGCAATGACGTCACGATTATTAGCTATGGCGCTGGAGTACACTGGGCATTATCTAGTGTGGATAAACTTAAGCTTTCTGCAGACCTTATTGACTTGAGAACTCTTCAGCCCCTTGATGTAGATTGTATTTATGATTCCGTTAAAAAAACAGGTAAAGTGATCATTTTACAGGAAGATTCTCTTTTCGGAGGCATCGCATCAGATATTTCAGCTTTAATAGGTGAACATTGCTTTGAGTACTTGGATGCTCCTGTAATCAGAATTGCTTCTCCTGAAATGCCCATCCCTTTTGCTAAGAATTTAGAGGCCTTGTACCTACCCAATGAACGGTTTGAAAAGGCAGTGATCAAATTATTGGCATATTGATTTAATTTTATTTCTGGTTGAAATTATTTTGTAAATTTGAAAATAAAGTAATTTTAAAAACTAACCAATGAAAAAGCTATTATTCTTCTCTTTTGTGATCCTCTTTTTAAGTTCCTGTGGATCAACACAATCTAGTTCTGAGGCAAAGCCCAGTAAAAAAACATTAAAAGGAACCTGGCAAGTAACCAACATCAGATTTGTGGGTGAACAAGGTCTTTATAAAGCAAATTTATTTGACATGGCCGATTCGGCTTGTTTTAAAGAAAGTGAATGGGTATTTATTCCTAATAATGGCTCTGGAAAATACAGTATCAATACAGGTTCTCAATGTGAGGCCGTTACGACAAGAATTCATTGGTCATTTTACGAACCAGGAGATGGTACCTATCAGTTTCAATTCAAATATGTTGATGAAAAGAATAAAGCAATTGACTCTGCTAACCGTGGCTACAGGTCAACAATAGATTCTTTGGAAGAAAACGCCATGTCAATGAGAGTTAAAACAACTTATGAAGGAAAGGAATTTGATGTAATTCTTTCTTTTACAAAAATTTCAGAAGATTTTGCACTTTAAAATTCCCAAAAACATGATAAAAAAAATAAAATTATATGGATTATCCTTGGCAGTGATACTCTCGTTAAACCTTAGTTGTACTGCCATTCAAAATTCAAATAAAACGCAACGTGGTGCTGGAATTGGTGTGGCTGCAGGTGCTTTAGTTGGTGGCCTAATTGGCGGAAATATTGGAGGCGCACTTATTGGTGCTGCTATTGGTGGAGCTGCCGGTGGAATTATTGGAAGGCAAATGGATAAACAGGCTGATAAAATTGAAGCAGCTGTTCCCGGAGCGGAAGTTAAACGAGTTGGAGAAGGTATTCAGATTATTTTTGATGATAAAAGTGGTGTAAATTTTGCTTTTGATAGTGCTGAGCTTACTGCAGATGCTAAAAAGAATCTGAATGCAGTAGCGGAGGTGTTCTTAGAATTCCCCGATACCGAATTGATGATTGAAGGTCACACAGATAGTGTGGGTGATGATAACTACAATATGAAGCTCTCAAAAAGGAGGGCAGACGCTGTAGCGAGTTACTTGAAAGCACAAGGAGTGGCAGGTAATCGATTCAAGGTAGAAGCATTTGGTGAAACACGCCCGAGGTTTGAAAATGACACAAAAGAGGGTCAGGCTAAGAACAGACGTGTTGAAATAGGAGTAGCGGCTAATGAAGAAATGATACAAGACGCAAAAGCTCAGGCAGAATAATTGATCTATTCCAATTAAAGGGCTCATCTTTTTATGAGCCCTTTTCATTTTAAATATAAATCAAGATGAGTGGAGCTTCTTTTGACACAAAAGTGGCAGCAGTGATAGTGGCTGCAGGCGCCTCAAGCAGGATGTCAGCTATTAAGCAATTGTTACCCTGGAAACATACAACGATGCTTGGTTATGTGATCAAACAGCTAAAAGAAGCCGGAGCAGATCATGTCTTTGTGGTATTGGGAGCCCATAAAAAAGAAATTCTAAATAAAATAAACTCAACAGATATAAGCATCATTCACAACAAGGATTGGTCGCAGGGAATGGGCACTTCCATTGCGAAAACCATTACCTATTTTAAAGACCAGCAACTTGAATTTGACGGTTTACTTATTGCGACATGTGATCAACCATTAATTAAGTTAACTCATTATAAAAAGCTTATTAACAGTTGTATAAATGATGGTAGAATTATTGCCACTTCTTATAATGATGGCTTGGGCATACCTGTGGTCTTCGATAAATTATATTTCAAAGAGTTAAGCACTTTAGAAAACGATGTAGGGGCCAAATCTATTGTTAAAAACCACCTGGATCGATTAATTCAAATTGATGCACCTGAAGCAGCCATTGACCTTGATACCAAAGAAAGATATGAGCTATATTACCACACACATGGAATGTAGTTATAGAAAACCAATCTTAGGTTTTATTCTTAAATTTCGCTTTAAATTAAAACCAGCTTGATAGCACTGCTCGATTATTTTGACATGTCTAAGCTCGATTTGGGTTTGGCGATAACGGCAACTTTGTTGCTAGGTGTGGGTAAATCGGGCATCAAAGGACTAGGTGCCGTTATTGTAACTTTGATGGCTATCGTATTTGGAGGAAAAGCGTCTACTGGAATTCTTATTCCCATGATGATCACAGCAGATATTTTTGCTGTGATCTATTACCACAGGCACACACAATGGTACTTTTTAAAAAAGCTGCTGCCCATGATGGTAGTGGGTGTTGTTTTAGGAGTTTGGTTGGGAAATGATATTTCTGAGGTACTTTTTAAACAGATCATGGCAGTGTTTATCCTGCTTACCGTGTTGATCATGATCTGGATGGATAGAACAAAGACCTTTGGAATACCCAAACATTGGGCTTTCTCCAGTTTTATGGGTTTATTATCTGGAGTCACCTCTATGATAGGTAACCTCGCAGGCTCTTTTGCCAGTATCTATTTACTGGCCATAAGATTACCTAAAAATGAGTTTATCGGAACCGCCGCTTGGTTATTCTTTATCATCAATGTTTTTAAGTTACCATTTCATTTGTTTGTTTGGAAAACGGTCACTACAGAAACACTGCAGTTAAATTTGGTCCTGGCACCTGCCATTCTTATAGGCTTCTTATTGGGAATCAAACTGGTCAAGGTCATCAATAATGAATTGTATAGAAAACTTGTGCTATTGGTAACAGCCATAGGTGCTCTTATCATCTTGTTCAGTTAAATGGCCCAGGTTTTAAGGGTATATAACGACTTGATTCGGTCCGAAAAATTATAATTTTATTTTCTTACATTTGAGAGAATTTTTTCAAAAAAAAATCAATTATTCAGCCAATTACATGTCAGAAAAAAAGACGCTTGCACAAAAAGATACATTATCACCTATTTCATTAAAAGAAGTCATTGGATACGCGGTAGGAGACGCTGGATTTAATTTCTATTGGATCATTATCGGATCTTATCTCTCTTATTTTTATACAGATATATTTGGTATGTCAGCGGCAGCTGCTGGAACTATGTTTCTGGTGACAAAAATTGTAGATGCCTTTACAGATCCTGCTATGGGAGCCATTGCAGATCGTACAAATTCCCGTTGGGGAAAATTCAGGCCCTATCTGCTGTTTGGGGCAATACCGATGGCAGCAGCAGCTATTCTTACCATGAGCACTCCCGATCTGGGTGATACCGGAAAGATCATATGGGCCTATGCGACCTATACCATGATGATGCTTTGTTATACTATTTTAAGCACGCCTTATTCTTCTCTGGCCGGGGTCATTACAGCCAATGCTGCAGAAAGAAACAAGATTTTCGGCTGGCGGTTTTTCTTTGCCTATACTACCGGTATCATTGTGGGTGCTTTTACACCCGGTCTGGCAGCATATTTTGCTGATGGAAATGAGGCCTATGGCTGGAAAATGACCATGGTACTTTATTCAAGTGTAGCTACCATTTTATTTCTCATTACATTTTTAACTACCAAAGAAAGGATACATCCCCCGAAAGGGCAAAACACAAAACCCCTTGACGACATTAAAGACCTGCTTAATAATAAACCATGGATCATTCTTTTTGTATTGGCGATGATCATCATGATGACCATAGTTTTCAGGGGTAGTTCTGCTACTTATTATTTTAAATATTTTGTGGAAAGACCAGATTTGATGGGAGCCTTTATAGGGGTGCAGATGGCAGCCTATGCGGTAGGCTGTTTATTCTCTCCTTATCTGACCAAATTAATGGACAAGGCCAAGCTTTTAATGCTATTGATGGCTATTGTAGGGACTCTGAGCGTAGCTTTTTCTTTTATCCCTAAACCAGAATCCATAGGAGTGGTTACAGTAAACAAAGAGGAATCAATTCAATTGGTAGCCTCTGAATTACTGGATGGTCAATATGATCCTGAGGGCAGCTATAGATGGGTAGAACATCAATCGGGTGTTTTCTGGTTTATAAAAGATTTAGTGACCATAGGCGACGATTCAGGGAGCTTAGAATTAGAGGCATCGACAAATGGAGAAGAGGGGAAGCGGGTGATCAGCGTTTATAAATTAGATGATCAGGGAGAGGTGTTGATTGACAGTGCTGACTTTCCTATAGAAATTAAACTGATGTTCTTACTGAATATCTTGATCAGTCTGGCTCTGGGTCCGAAATCACCTATTGCCTGGTCCATGTACGCAGATGCCGCTGATTTTAATGAATGGAAGACAGGCAGAAGGGCGACGGCAATGACTTTTTCGGCAGCTACATTTTCACAAAAACTTGGAGGCGCTCTCGGTTCTGCAGGGATCCTGTGGGTACTGGCTTCTTTAGGCTATGCTGCTAACGAGATCCAAGAAGGAGCTTCTTTAACCGGAATTGTATGGCTTCAAACTTTAGTTCCTGCATTTTTTGCCTTTGTAGCTATTTTTGCACTTAAGTTTTATGACTTGAGTGAAAGTAAGTTAGCGCAAATTCAAAAAGACCTAAGCGAAAGAAATGCTTCAGAAACGAAATAACCAGTGAAATAGCAGCATATGTTCATAGAAACTATTGATAAAGGGAAAAGATTAAATCTATACAGCCCTACAACAATGCCAAAGGCATCTGCCTTTCTTTGGAATACCAGAATGATGATCCATATGAACTGCAGAGGTTTTGCGGTTGCCCAGTTTATGCAACCTGAACCTGCCAAGTACGCGCATGCACCGAATTTAGAGGCGAAAACCTTTATGCAACCTGAACAACCATATTATGCGCATCATGCAGGTAGATTTTGTTATATCGATGATCTTGATCATAAAGAGTTATTCTCTATACCCCATGAACCTGTAAAATCTCAGCCGGATGAGTTTTGCTTTTCTGCGGGGCAGAGTGATATTTTCTGGATCGTAAAAAAGAACGAACTGGAGCTTAAGATGCAACTTCACCTGACCCATGAAGATCTTGTAGAACTTTGGAGCGTAAAGGTGACGAATAAAGCTCAGCAAACAAGAAAGCTCAGGTTATTTCCATATTTTCCAGTGGGTTATATGTCATGGATGAATCAATCAGGTACTTATGACGATAAGCTCAATGCTATTGTGTGTAGTAGTATTTCACCTTATCAAAAATACCAGGATTACGATAAAGTAAAACATTATAAAGACAAAACATTTCTATTGGCTGGAACGATACCCGATGCCTTTGAGGTGAATCAGGAGTCTTTTGAAGGCGAGGGAGGACTCGCTAACCCTTCTGCCATAAAAAATGGAAATCTTCAAAACGGGGAGGCATGTTATGAAACCCCGGCCTGTGTGATGCAATACGATCTTACATTGGAGCCTGGGGAATCAAATGAATTTAAATTTGTGTTTGGTCCTGCCAAGGATACTTCTGAAATAAAGGCCATTAAGAACCAATACCTTGACGATCACAAGGGGTTTGAAAATGCGTATTCGAGCTATAAAAATTATATTGATGCTGGTAAAACCTGCCTCCATATTTCGACACCAGATCAAAAACTGGACAATTTTGTGAACTACTGGCTCCCCAGACAGGTTTATTATCATGGCGAAACCAATAGGTTAAGCACCGATCCTCAAACCAGAAATTACCTGCAAGACAATATGGGCATGGGTTATATCAAGCCTCTGGTCACCAGGCAGGCTTTTTTAACGGCCCTGGGGCAGCAGGAATCTTCGGGAGCGATGCCGGATGGAATTTTAATTGAAGAAAACGCCGAATTAAAATATATCAATCAGGTACCCCATACAGATCATTGTGTCTGGTTACCTGTTTGTTTAAAAGCTTATTTGGACGAAACCAATGACCATCAATTGCTAAATGAAATTATTGGTTTTGCCGATGGAGATGAAAAAGTTACGGTAGCAGAACACATCAACAGGGCCATGGCTTGGCTTTTGATCAATCGAGATAAGAGAGGTTTAAACTTTATCAATCAGGGTGATTGGTGCGATCCTATGAATATGGTGGGCTATAAGGGCAGAGGAGTTTCGGGATGGTTAACTCTGGCCACTTCATATGCCATCAAAGAATGGCTTGAGATCTGTAAGTGTTTCAAAATCGAAACCCAGTTTACTGTATTTAGTGAGGCCATCTCCATGTTGAACAATGCGGTCAACCAGCATTTATGGGATGGAAATTGGTATGCCAGAGGTATTACCGATGACAATGTTATTTTCGGGATCAAAGAGGATCCTGAAGGTCGTATTTTTCTGAATCCTCAGGCTTGGTCACTTCTTAGTGATGCTGCAGACCCGGATCAGGAAGAAAAACTGATTGCTTCAGTAGCCCAAGAACTGGAAAGTCCTTATGGAGTGGAAATGCTCAATCCTTCTTTTACGGCCATGCGCGAAGACGTGGGGAGAGTAACACAAAAACATCCAGGTTCAGCAGAGAATGGTTCAGTTTACAATCATGCAGCAGCTTTTTATATATATGCACTCTATAGAAAAGGCCACAAAGAAAATGCGTATCGTTTAATTGATAAAATGATTCCCGGAGGAAATGATAAAGATTTGTTGCAAAGAGGTCAGTTGCCTGTCTTTATTCCTAATTATTATCGGGGTGCTTTTAAACAGTTTCCAAGAACGGCCGGAAGATCGAGCCAATTGTTCAATACAGGCACAGTGCACTGGATCTTTCGCTGCCTGATTGATGGTCTTTTCGGGTTGAAGGGCGAACCACGGGGTATGAGAATTGCGCCGCAATTGCCTAAGGATTGGGAGAAGGTTCAGGTGACCAGAATATTTAGAGCTGCCACATTCCATATCCAAATGCTAAGAACGCCGAAGATTGAACAGATTCAAGTTCTTCAAAACGGCCAATTACTCAATGACAACATCATAGAAAATTTTGAAGCTGGAAATTCCTATGAAATTGAAGTCAGAATTCCTGATTGATTTAAGTATAAATCAGAGGTTTTCACAGATTAAATTAACGCTTTGTGGCGAATTTCATCACGTTAATGAGCATCTCTGTTCTTTCTGTAAGACAAGAGATGTTATAGAGCGAATTTTATTTTACAACAATTACTTTATGATTAATTTTAAGGTCAATAGAGAAAACTCAACTTCTGCAAGATAAGTGGTTGCGCTATTGAGGTTAGAGATTTAAGTAAATATTAATTAAATATAAAATCGAAATGAAAAAAGTTAGTTTGATCATGTTGATGATCTTTATGGGTTTAGGACCTGTAATGTTGGCACAAACAAGTTTGTTTAACGGGAAAGATCTTTCAGGCTGGAAGGCATATGGAACAGAAAAGTGGTATGTAGAAGATGGCTTATTGATTTGTGAAAGCGGTCCAGATAAAGCATATGGTTATTTGGCAACTGATAAACACTATAAAAATTTCGAACTAAATCTTGAATTCAAGCAAGAAGCAGATGGGAACAGTGGGGTATTCATCAGATCAACCATCGAAGGTGTAAAAGTAAGTGGCTGGCAAGTAGAGGTAGCTCCAAAGGGAAAACATACCGGTGGTGTTTATGAGTCTTACGGAAGAGGCTGGTTGATCAAACCTGAGGCCGACAAGGAAGAAGTGCTAAAAGAAGGTGAATGGAACCAGATGAAAATCGTAGTAAATGGAGATACTATCACGTCTTATTTAAATGGAGTTGAAATGATTACCATTACTGATGCTAAAATTGGTAAAGGCGAAGGATCGGTTGCTTTGCAAATCCATGACGGAGGTGGCATTAAGGTAAAATGGAGAAATATCGACATAAAGGAATTGTAATTTTGTAATAATTTTGAATTATTTTTATCAAAAACCCTCTCAGTACTATCTGTGAGGGTTTTTTAATTTTTTAAATCTCGAATGATGACCAGCACAGCATCATGCCAAGTACCACCGAAGAAATGTATTCATTTTGTTCAATTCAAAATAAGGTGTGTTGCTGATATAAGCCCGGATTCGTCGTAAAATCAAATCTGGGTTTTACTGATTCGCCATGAAGCCAGGATTGCATTTCCTCCTCACTATACAAGGCGACAGGCATTCTTAATTTGGTATTGTGAATTTCTCGCATAACACCTTTCGCCTCTGTGGTAACAACTGTATAGGTTTTGGTGTCGGCCCAATGATCATACAATCCTGCCAAAGCAAAAAGTTCATTGTTAAAACCAATCTCATATTTAATCTTGGAACTGCCGACATGCTGCCATTCGTAAAAACCATTGACCAGGATCAAACATCTGTTTCCCGTAATTTTTTTAAATGAAGGTTTCTCTTTAAGTGTTTCTATTCTCGCGTTTAAGGTATAGGTTCTGTTCCATGAAGCATCGGCCCAAAACGGGATAAGGCCCCATTGATATAATTGAATCAAACGCTCATCTTCATCGGTAATCACTGGTGTTTTTGGAAAATCAAAAGCCTTGACTACTTCACTGGGATCAAACTCGTCTAGCCCTGTTATTCTGGCATCAAAATGCCTTTGCATTTCTTCTTTCTTTTTGGTGATTTTCGTTTGGTAGCACATGGGGCATGTAATGATTTAATGATACAATGATTTAATGATACAATGATTTAATGATATTCTGTAATGATATAATGATGTAAAGATGTATTGTATTAAATGAGGAAGCCTGACGCTTCTTCGAGTAACATAAATTTACTCTCATTCTTATTTCTAAAACCTCTTAGGATTCTTTGTACATCTCTGTTATCCTTCTTTAGAATTAAAAACTCCTTAAGCTCTGAGAGGCTGCTCACTTGCTGCTGATGATCAATATAACCATAGCCTTGGTAAATACCGTTTTCTATCAACACAAAAGATTTTTCTTCTTTGTTTCTCCCTCTTTGAGGAATCACATAACTTTTAGTGTCGTTCGACATATAGTCAATCGCTTTTTTCACCCGCTCATTATAGCTTGCCAACGATTCTTCTCCACGGCATATTCCTTTACATTTTTTGATCTGATAATGAAAACATGAATTCACGTTTGATTGTAAATGGCAATATTTGGGGCATAATTCAAATTCCTCACAAAGCCGTTCCATAAATAGCCGGCTTTCGGTTGTATTATAAAACTTCATGATAGGGTTGGGCACGTTTTTTAAACTATTCCAGGCCAAATGAATCAGCCCAGATCTGTCTTCATAAGAAAAAATACCATAGCCCTCATTATTTCTCCTCTGCGCTCTGTTATATACAGGGTAGTGTTTTTTGATTTCTGATGATTCCAGTAACAGCGCCACCAATTCACTTCCTGTTATTTCATAAGTGACATTAACCGTTTGCTGGCACATGGCAACTTCACGGTTTTTCTTATCATAAAAATGGCTTAAGACTCTTTTCTTAATGTTTAAAGCTTTTCCTACATAAATGATTTCTTCTTTTTCATCTCTGAAATAATAGATACCTGTTCTTTCAGGTAATTGGTCAAAAACATCTTTTGGCAGTCCGGGAGGTAAGGTAGCCTGCCTGGATCCAGTCTTTAAAAATGAAGTAAACACTTTCTGTTCAGTATCCAGTTTTAGTAATCTTTCAAAAAGCAGGGTCGTTGCTTTTGTATCACCCATGGCACGGTGTCTGTCATTCAAAGGTATACCTATCGCAGCGCAAAGTTTTCCCAAGCTGTAGGAGGGAAGCCCTGGTATCAATTTTCGCGAGAGCCGTACCGTGCATAATTTTTTACGTTTGTACGGAAAACCAAGATCTGCAAATTCTTTATGAATTACATTATAATCGAAGTTCACATTGTGAGCCACAAAAATACAGTCAGTAGTAATTTCAATAACATCTTTCGCAATTTCATAGAATTTCGGAGCATCAGCCACCATCTGATCATTGATACCGGTCAATCTGGTAATAGCATATGGAATGGCAGATTCGGGATTCACCAGGCTATGAAATTCACTGATCACCTTTACTCCATCATGCACCAAAATAGCAATTTCGGTGATACGGTTGCCCTGTATTCCCATTCCGGTGGTCTCAACATCAATGATTGCGTATTTTATTCCAGTAGTATCCATAAAAAAGCGCGGGTGTTTCCAAACAAATTAAAATCACTTCTAAAATAAGAAAGATATTTTTCTTTATTTTGAATTATCTTACATTCTTAAAAGATATTCATGGAGGAACATTTTTTTCAATGCCCTTATTGCTGGGAAAGCATTTCTGTGCTATTAGATCCTCTGTACTGAAGCAATATCTGGTGGAAGATTGTGAAGTATGTTGTAATCCTATAGAGATCAATGCTACCTTTGACGAAGACATGACCTTAGTTCATTTTGAGGCCAAAGATCTGGGTCAATAAGCTTTAGGTATAAAGTTTAAGACAATTACTTTTTTCTCGTTGACGCTTTGCTGTCATAATCTTAGATAACTGATAATCAGAATTGATAAGAAACTACATACTAAAAATCCTATAAAAAGAGGTAGGCCCTTTGCTCTACAAATTTACCGATATAGATACTTATCGGAACAGCCATCATTGTCGATAAAAAACCTGTGATCGCCGCACCAATACCTGCAATATGACCGATAGGCTGCATGGCCATTGCCCTTAGATTACCAAAAAGAAAACCAATGGAAAAAAATTGCATCGCAAAGAAGGCCAGAAGCACAACGACACTGGGTTATCGTGTTGTAAAACAAGATCAGATACAAGCAATGAAATACAAAAAAATGATAAAACAGACAAATTAATGATTCTTTCCATACCGTATCTTACCACCAGCGTACCGTTGAGAAAAGTGGCCGACCCTATGGAAATAGCCAAGCCTGCAAAAATAAAAGGAAACTCTTCTTTGAGACCGTATTGAGTGTGAAATATTTGTTGAGAAGCACTTAAATAAACCATAAAAGAACCGGTAACAAATCCTGAAACCAAGTGTATATCCAATTGTTTTTTTATGCTTGAGCAAGTTCTTTTAAACCATCCATAAATATGTGCCCTGAAAATTTGACACGCTTTTCTTCAGGTAGGGTTTCGGGTTGTCTTTTCCAAAACCAAAAAGAAACCAATACACTGAATATCAACTGTATATAAAATATAGCTTGCCAATTGTAATGATCCAATACAAATTTCCCCATGGCAGGAGCAACGATAGGAACCAAGATAAAAACCACGGTAATAAACGACATGATTCTGGCCATATAATCACCGCTATAACTGTCTCTAACCATGGCAATTGCAATAGTTCTTGGAGCTGATAAACCGACACCTTGCAATAATCCTGCCGATCACCATCCAAAAAAGACTCTCCGAATAAATACAGATCAAACTGGCTATTATAAACACTGCAAAACCCATATAAACAATGGTTTTCTGCCAAGACTATCCGAAATAGGGCCGAAAAGTAAGCGGGCCAATCCCAAGACCAAGAAATATCATTGTGATCAATAATTGGGTATCACTTGACTTGGTTGTTCCGATTGAAAATCCGATGTAATCTAATGCAGGAAGTAAAGCATCAATAGCCAATGCCACGATAGACATCAGTGATGCCATGAGTATGATAAATTCTATGGGGAAGGGCTATTTTTGGTCACTGCGGCAAAAATAGTATAAATAAATTGACTTAAACAGAGGTTGTTGTTAAGTTAATTGAATTATTTTTTTATGATTTTTTGATAATGAATGCTGTTACTGGTGAGATTCTTAATCTTAGTGATATATATGCCTTTTTTTAAATGGCTCAAATCTAAGGAAACTACATTGACTCCCTCACCGTTCATATTTTTATAGACATGTTTGCCCTCAAAAGTAAATATATCAATTTGAAAAGCTTCAAGTTCTTCTTGACGCAGTGTAATTTGATGATCAAATGGGATAGGGTAAAGGCTCCATTCATTTGATTTAAGGGAGCATCATTCAAATTACCTGTAAAATATTGCAAAGCCCTTGTTATACGATTCTATTCCAATTTTTTCACCAATAATACGACCTCTTATATCATCTATTGGAGGATGAATGCCACCCCAAATTCGCGATAAACTGGTTTGATCAGAGGCATCTCTATAGGTAGCCCATTGCAGCGTTAAATTTTCTGTAGGACCTTGTTCAAATACCAAAAAATCGTTCTGCTTGATATCAAATATCACCCATTCCACCAGGAAAGAACTCATTGCCAGTAAGTGCAGTTAAAACTTCGGCTGCTGCTCTGGAAAAAGTTGAATGGCCAGAAACATAACCCGCGAAAGGAGGTGTTACAAAAGTACCGCGTTGATATGGCCACCAATGGGTCCCTAAAATCCAATCAACACCGGCCACATCTGATGATGGGTCATCAATATAATCAGGCCCTTTCCATGCATATATTTTTATTTTCCCAACATTTTCATTATTCAACCCCGCAAGTTCATCTCCTTCTTCAATAATGGCAGTTAAGTCCGTCAATTAAAGGAATTCCATGTGGATGATAAGTAGGCAAGGACAGCATCTGTACTTTGTCCTTTGTCTGCCATATATCTTATGGCTGAAATTGGACGTATATAATCATAATAACCTTTTATTCCCCAGGTGTTTACGGCACAATCATGCATAGCTCCTCCCAGCATTAAATATGATTTTACATCCCATTCTAAATTACTTAGTAATTTCCCCTTTCCACCAATTCTTTTTTCTAATAATGGATGATCATTGACATAATTTAAGATAGTAAACCAATGTCCAGGTGGGGTTTCCGAATCCGGACCATCTGCCCAAAACTCAGCTAAAACTCTCGCATAATCTGCACGTTTTACGAATTGTGGGGTCATAAGGCTGATTTGTAACAGGATTTAAGGCATGACCTGTTACCCGCATCACCGCCATTTGTAAAATCATAAAATGATTGATACCCCATAAGTGTATCCTCAAAATCTGCAAGATCAGCATTACCAATGGATCCGGGAGATATATCAATCATGGTTGGATCATCAGGATCTAAATGTGAAGACCATGAGGCTACCAATGCAAAATTCCATTTATAAGCATCATCAATACCATTTCCATTGGAATTTTCTATGTAATTGGGTGGACCCGGATCATTATAAACATAAGAATTAAAACCATTATTTAATACAGTCAGGTCTGCTTCATTTAAACAAAAAGGGGTTACTCTGCCCCATTCAGGACCCAGAAAATCTGGTGTATTAGAAGGAGAAATATTACCACTTTGATCTATAAATACATCAAAGGCAAGTGGTTGCCAACGATTAGGGTCGATATCGATATTTTCTGTATAATTATCAAGAATTAAAGGTGTATTTACCGGTTGGTAATACTTATTTTCATAGTTATCCTGTTCATTTGAACCATCTTGCATACCAAAAGCGATTATTTCACTGGCTAAATAATTACCCAGGGCAGCATAAGATCCCTGACTGTAGTCTGTTGAAGTAAAATTAGCATCGTATCCATAGGAATAAAGAGGTCTAAAAATGCTTGTTTAGATGCGCTTGAACCAGGTGAATTATGGAATCTATGATTTAACATCCTATACATAGCGTAACTTAATACTTCATGTATAGCCAGCTCAATATTAGCTGGTTGATAATTCCATTAAAAGTAGATGTATAAGTTTCCAAATTGTTTTCCCAGCAAGACAGTTTCGGCTTCCTCATCAAATATGGCCCAGGCATCATACATGATCACCGCACCATGAAATAGATTTCTGGCATGGGAGGTTGGTCTTGCAACATCATTACGGATGGCATCTAATAATTGCTCATTCCATTCCCTGGCTACAGAATGTTGGCCAAAACTTATTAACGCAGTAAATAAGTAAATAATAAGAAAAATTATTTTTTTTCTGGGATTCATGAATTCGTTAACAAGTATACTTACTTGTATTAACGAATAGAATTCAAATAAATTTTGATGAGATCTCTTTATATTATAGGCATAATAGTAAGGATTATATGACAACTTTATAAAAACAAGTTTTTGGTTTTACAGTTTTCGAATCCACTTTAATATCGTCGGCATGTATTTTGAATGCAAGGATTGCCAATATTTGAAGTCACTGTCTTCAACCATCATCATAGCGTGATTGGCATTTTTTAGAGCTACGTATTTATTCTTTCTGTTGCCATTTTTCCCAATGCTGTCTTTTATTAAGTCAAGACTATTTAAGCGAATAATCTCATCGTTTGTTCCTTGAATAATGAGCATAGCTGATGTATTGTTCTTAAAATAGGGCAGTGGCGAATAATTGAGTTTTGTATCAAATTCCACCTGATCCAGATCTGGAATCCAGATATTATTGAAACCAGGTTTTTGATTTATTTTTTTCAATTTTAACTTCAAGTGTTTGTTTAGATATACCTCCAGCTATATACTGAAATACAGCTTCTTGTAAATCTGAAGCCTCATCAATATTTTCTTTACCAATAAGCCTCAATGTTCCTGTTTCTCCAATAATTGAGATCACTTTCCAAAAGGGTAGATGCCGGGCAACTTACCACAATACCAAAAGCCCAATTTAGGCTCTTTTTGAAGAATATAGGGCACCTTAGCAGCTCCCTGACTACTTCCTTTTATCCCTATATCAGCATAGTCTATTTTTTCAGATTGATGTAAGAAACTCAAGAGCATGCAGGTCATCTTCACAAAGTTCAGGGATAGTTGCCAACTGCCAATTTCCGTCAGATATTCCGGTACCACGTTTATCTATATGAAAGCTGATATAACCGGCTTTTGAAAATAATAATGGCCTCAGCTCTTGATGCACTTCGATCCTGATCACCAGAAGATGTAACCAGGTAAATGGCTTTTCCATTGGGTTTTTCAGGATAATAGATGGTTCCATAAAGCAATAATCCTTGAGATCTGAATCTAACATCCTTTGTTCTAACGGCTGTATCGGTTACATTGTTTTTTTATCAAGCTTTAAATCATATTGATTTCCATCTACCTATAAAGTTCCATTCATAACGAGTTTTCGCCAAGAGGCTAACAGCTAAAGTCATAGCGATAATAATCACTTTGTAAGGCAAATGTAAGGTATCACCGGAAATTAAAACATCTCCAGCTGGAATTCCAAATGCATTTTGACTCAAACTATTGAATTTTACCTGATACTGTTTATTTGTAATCGTCATTTCAAATTCAATATCCGTACTGAAAATTTCTATAGGTGAAATCACTACTGTACAAACCTGAGAAATCAGTTTGCTGAGCGATAACAAGTTGAAAACAAATACAATAAAAAACAATGATAAATATTTCATGCGCAAACTTGTCTTTCTATACGACTTCATAAATAGAAAAAAGTTACAATATCGTTTAATAGTTTATTAACAGTAACCTGAGATATAAAGTCATCATTTTCTTGAAGGATAGGAGCTAAGCTTGACTTATTCTATTTAACATAATATTAATTATAGAACAAATATAGTAATTCCCGTATAGCGACGTCTAGGAGCTATTTTACATAAAATCAGTTCTGTCTCCTTTAGGAACAGAACGTTAGCGAAATCGACTTTAGGAGATTCACGAGCTCCAAATTATATAATTATAAATTGCGAATAATTTATGTTAAAGGGAAATCTGAGATTAACGAATTCTTAAATTATATCAGCGCATTACTTATCGAAGATTCACGAACACTTAAAACAATATTAATAAGTGAGTAAATACGGGATTCAAAGACTAATTGAAATACTCAGCAATAGAATTTTCTATAGAACAAATATAGTATTTCCCGTATAGCGACGTTTCAGGCGCTATTTTACATAAAATCAGTTCTGACTTCTTTAGAATCAGAACGGCAAAGAAATCGACTTTAGGAGATTCATGAGCTCCGAATTATATAATTATAAATTGCGAGTAATTTATGTTAAAGGGAAATCTGAGATTAACCAATTGTAATTTTATATTTACGAATGACTTATCGAAGATTCACGAACACTTAAAGCAATATTATTGAGTGAGTAATTACGGGATTCAAAGACTAATTAAATATCAACTAATTATTCTGCTAGCTTACAAATGGTTAATTATAGAATTAATACAACTGGTATTCATAGGTAGTTAAAATATATTAGAACCTAGCCAATCCTTTTTATTCTTATTTAATTATTTTGAGAATAGCTTGATCATGCTCTTTAAAAGCATTGCAAGCTTCTAAATGCAATTCAGCTTCGTTCATATCATTTGCTTTGATTGTTGAGCTAAACTCCTGTGCTCTCTGCAACATTTTCACATAAACAATTGGATCTTTCTTTCTTGTTAAACGTCTTAATGCACCTAAATAATCATCTCTATAAACCGTTGGAATAATTATTTTAGTTTGTTTTTCTTTTGTCAGTTCAGCATTCATCATTACTCTAGCAATTCTTCCATTACCATCAAGAAAGGGATGTATTTCACTAATCAAAAACATTATATAAGCAGCTTTAGCAAATGGATTGTTTAGGGCTCTATAATAATCAAACCCTCTTATAAGAGTTCCTCTTACCAAATTAAAATCAACAAAATGGGTTTCTCCTGCTCTATTGTTCTTGTTTTTAAATTGTCCTGGATTTTTTGATTTTCTAGCTTCTAATAGAATCTGATGTCGATATTGCAATATTTCTAAAAATTCTTCAGGTGTTGATGGAGTTAAGCTCATCTCTTTTAAATTACTAACAATTCTATATGTACCTAAAACATCATGCGAATCCTCATCTCTATTTGCAGCTGGAGTTTCTGTTTTAACAATATTTTTAGCTTCTTCTAATTCAAAAATTGTTCCCTCAATATAGTTTGAAAAGTATGCTTCAAAAAAAGCAAAATTTTTAAAAGCTGTTTTACTTACATTTATTTCTGGAATATTACTAAACTCAATTTGCTGCAGATGTTGGAATAATATTTCAAAAATTTCTATCCTTGCTGGATCATATGGATAGCCAAAAGCCCTAGCCATAGCAATTGGAGATGATAATATTTTTGATGGTTGAGTATTTAGTAGCGCGCTTATTAGCTTGTTTAATTTTGCAAATTCATTCTGCATATCCAACTTATCAGCAATCACTTTTGCTTTATCTCTCAATTCGTTTAACCCATCTTCACCATTTACACGAATAATTTGTTCTAACTTGGCTTCAATTTCCGGAATTGTTAATGTTTTTGACTGGGGACCTGATTTCCTAGAAACTTGTAAATTTTCTAAAAACGCTCTCTCTTGTTGAGAAACAAATAATTCGCCTGAAAAGGGATTATCACCTTGGATTGGACCACTACCTTCTAAAAAGCGTATAGTAATTCCAGGCAATTTGATTTTTTTTGTGTACTTATATGTAACAAAAATGTGACTTGCTGCTGTAGGCTTAAATTCTATTGCAGACCTATGACTTAATACTGAATTTGGGTATTGTGTGCCTATAATTTTAAAAATATTTCTTCTAATAATTTCTTCTGGTTCATCTGCAAAATTAGACGTATAGATGCGAGGTGCAATTTTTTTTATTTCTCCATTTTTCTCTAATTTTGAAATCTGCTTACTTAAGCTTTTATCACTTGAGGAGAAAATAATTTCTTGAACATGTATTGGGAGATTTTTTTCCATTTAGACTGCTTTACAATACAAATATAGAGAATATTTTCCATTATAAGTAAATAATAAGAGAATATTTTCCATTATAACTTTATGTATTAAAAATATACTTATAAATTGGCATAGAGAATATTTTCCATTAAAAAGTGCTTTATAACTTAAATAGTGGAATATTTTCCATTATACGATATGAAGTAGAGAATATTTTCCATTATATTATTCCACACACATTACGCTTCCCTCCTGCGTCGTCGCATAAAAAGTGTTTATTCACAAGCTTTCTATTGATTTTAAAGAAGTTCATGAATCTCGCTATAAAGCTCGATTTCATTAACATCGTAGAAGAAACTTTTAGAATAAATTTTTTGAAGAAACTGTAGTTTGCCATAGCGTGAATTGGCTCATTCGCTCAAATAGTCCACTGGACTATTTCTTGACGCTCTGCCCTGTTTTTAACCAAAGCTCAAGTTACATAACGCGGTACATTATAGAACATTTATAGTAATTCTCGTAGAGCGTCTTAGGTGCTATTTTACATAATAAGAGTTCGTAACTACTCAGCATATCCCCTGGATGGTGCTAATCGTATAAACTTAAGCAATTGACTTTTTCTTAGATATATGAAAAGCCCGTACACCCATAAATAGTAAAAATCCAATAGGTCCCATCATAAATGCGCCAAGTAAACATGGCGCCATGATCATCGGGTGAATTTTTAAGGTTTTATTTTCATCCAACATCCACATACCCACCAAAAGATCAAAGGCCAAATAATGCAACCAGCCACCTAACACAGCATCCTCAACAGTGAATAATTGCATGACCGCTTGCAGACTGCCAAAATCCATAGAAGGTCCTTCTATAATTGAACTGATGATATAAAAAGCATATAAAAGTGATAAGACTATGGGGATCACTTTAAAATCGATCAAGAAACGCGTTGCTTTCCACTTTGGAAAAAGGATCATCAGGATCCACATTGGAAAAACCATGATGTTAGCTATTGAAAATACTTCTGAAGGAGTCATAAATACCTATTTTTAATACGATTAATTCTCCAATATTAGCACAACTGATGAGATCCTCAAAATAAAAGTAAAAAAGATTGACCTTACAAAACTGAAACAGGTAATCTATCTGCATTCATTTTTGTGGTATTCCAATCCTCAAGAAAGCGCCTTAATGCTTTATTTACCTGCTCCTCTCCTATTGCTTTTTGAAATTGATACATGTTGATGGCGCCTTTGGTCTACTCAAGTTATATAACGCAGCACATTATAGAACAAATTGAGCAATATTATGTTAACTTGACCTCGATATGATAGTAAGGCGAATTACCAAAATTCAAACGAATAAAAATGAAAAAAACCGCCATAATTTTAGGGGCTACAGGCTTAACAGGTTCAATTCTTTTAAAAAAGCTTTTGAATGATGATCGCTATAAAACCATCAAACTTTTTTCGAGAAAAGAAATTGAAGGGCTTCCATCAAAAGTAAATCAATATGTGGGCAATTTATTTGAACTGGAAAATTTTAAAGCCGATTTTACAGGTGATGAAGTATATTGTTGCATTGGAACAACAGCAAAAAAAACGCCAGACAAAGCGGTTTATACAGCCATTGATTATGGAATTCCGGTGACTGCAGCAAAACTGTCAAAAGAAAATGGAATAGCTACTTTTTTAGTAGTTTCAGCACTTGGAGCCAATGCCAAAAGCAGTATTTTTTACAACAAAACAAAAGGTGAAATGGAGCGCGATGTGCTTTCCCAAGAAATTGATCATACCTACATGCTACAACCCTCTATCATTGAAGGAGAGCGCAATGAACAGCGCATTGGAGAACAAATAGGCTTGGTTCTTTTTAAATTAGTTCAACCCTTGTTCTTTGGGAAATTAAAAAAATACAGAAGTACGGAAGCTGAGCACATTGCTCAGGCGATGATCAACCTGGCAAATTCAACTTCAGGAACACAAATTATAACTTCAGACAAAATAAGAGAGATCGCAACTAAGAAATGACATCATTGATTCAATAATACATCATTAGAATTAATTGACCGACTTTAAATTCACATCAAAAATAACTACTGCACCCTCAGGGATGGTTGCATTTCCATATCTTCCATAAGCTAAAGATGAGGGTATCAATAATTTGCCACTTCCACCTTCTTTAAAATATTGCATGCCTTCAGACCATCCTGGAATCACCTGGTTTAAATTAAGAGATATGCCAATCTCATCACTTTCGTCAAAAACGGTACCGTTGGTAAAATATCCCTTGTAGACCACTGTTACATTTGAGTCTGCTTCAGGTTGTGCCCCGGTGCCTTCTTCTTCAATCACATAATATAAACCCGTTCCACTAGCTGTGGCGTCTAAATTATTATCTGCAATATATTGTACAATTTCTGCTTCATTTTCAACATCATAATCAATCACTTCAATTTCAAAGATAAGTACAGATCCGCCCGGTATACCATTAAAATCGTCACTACCATATGCCAGATGTGACGGAATCAAAAGCATTCCACTCCCACCTTCATTAAAGTACTGAAGTCCTTCTCTCCAGCCTGGAATAACCTGCTGTAAATTAAATGAAACACCTTGGGTATTCTCCTCCAATAAGGTACCATCTGTATAAGATCCCTTATATCTGACCGATACATCCGAAGCTGCAGTTATATTTGCTCCCGCTCCTACTTCATCTATCACATAGTACAAACCTGTACCCGATGCCTCAGCATCCAGGTTATTTTGCTCTATATAAGCTAATATTTCTTGTTCATTTTCTGCTCTATAATCAGTTGAATTTGAGTCATCATCAGAATTACATGAAACAAAAAGAAGCACAAAAAAGGCTAAAAAGAATGATTTCATTATAGTATATTTATCAATTTACGGCGCGCAAAGATAAATAAATACACTTCTAATTGATAAGAAAAGCCGTTAAAAAATACACAAGATTGTTTGTCACCTTTATCCTTGGTAAAGGACTTTTACAGGAAACAATATTTCTTTTGCTGAGCTATGAGCATTTAGTCTTCTTTCCAACCCCAGGGTGCCTCAGGAATTGGAATTGTTGAAGTCAAGTCCATTACTACTCTAAAGACACGGTCTGTGCCTAAACGTCTAAGGTTATAAGTGAATGAGGTTTTGTTTAAGGTGATCCACCATACGTTGGTAGCTGCCGCTGGAATCATTTTTTGGGTATGTTCATCTGCCGGAAAAAATTGAATGTCAGCTTTTCCACGATTGGTGGCAGTTCCTCCATAAAAATTGATCTCATCTTCAGACCCATCTTCATGTCGGTGATCATGCTGTAAAGAAATGCGATCATTTTGATAAGTCAATATCCAGGTACGTGATTTGTCTTCTCCCACATAAAATGGAATTTTAATCACTGTATCACTGCAAGAGCGCACATGCATCATAAGTTTTTTACCACCAAAAGCTTCGTCATCTTTTGGAATTTCCAAAACTCCTTCATAGGCTTTTCCACAATGACTTTGCAATGTATTCCAAAATTCTTTTGCCGGATCATCCTTTTGAGCGTGTATTGATACTGTTATCAAACAAAAGAAAATTAAACTCTTTAATTTAACTACCATCCTTGTATTTTTAAGATGCTTAAAAGGTACTATATAATATAGCATAAATGACAAGTTCATATAATTTGTTCAAATAAAAAGAAATCAGCCTTTTTGGTGTTCTTAATTTGTATACAAACCATTACATTAGCTGTTTATGGATATCACTTCAAAAAGCATACAACGACAATACCAGGGTTATATAAACACCCCACTATTGTGGACTGGTCATCCTCTTTTAGGCTTGGAGCAATTGCAATTTACGACGCAGCTGACAACTCATTTTCATGAAAATATTGCAGCATCTATGCTTTTAGGAAAACGTGTGGAACGATTTGTGAATATAGAATTAGAACAGCAAGAAAATATACAAATCCTACTAGAAAATGTTCAAATCCAAAACCAAAAAACAACGATAGGTGAAATCGACTGTATTTTAAAACAAGCTGATGTTCCGATTCATTTGGAAATCGTTTATAAGTTTTATTTGTACGATGCAAGCGTCGGTAGCACTGAAATTGACCATTGGATCGGGCCGAACAGAAAGGATTCTTTGGCGAAAAAACTGGATAAATTAAGACATAAACAATTGCCTTTACTGCATAACCCCCATTCAAAAACGATCCTGAATAAGGTCAATATAGACCCGGTACATACTTTACAAAGGGTTCTTTTTAAAGCACAATTATTTAAACCTTTTAACGAAACGATATCTTTTAAAACACTGAACAAAAACTGTTTAACTGGTTTTTATATTCATTATTCTGAAATTGAACAATTTTCAAATTGTAAATTTTATATGCCTATTAAAGTTGATTGGTTGGTAGAGGTTCAATCAAATGTAGCATGGCTGTCTTTTGATCAATTTCAAATAAAGATCATGGCGCTCATTGCTGAAAAAAAAGCCCCCTTATGCTGGATCAAATTTCCAAATGGCATCATGCAAAAGTTTTTTGTCGTTTGGTGGGGGTATTCATGATGTAATGATCTAATGATGTAATGATGTAATGATCTAATGATGTAATGATTTAATGATGTATTGATATAATAATGAGCGTCAAGATTCAAAATATACTTTTAATCATTTAAATTAGTAAATTGATGCATTCAATCAGCTAGATTCATTTTATGAATACTCAACCTAAAACAATTAAAAAATTTGGAACCTTTGGGGGTGTATTCACGCCTACCTTACTAACCATATTAGGGGTCATCATGTACCTGCGTTTGGGCTGGGTTGTTGGAAATGCAGGACTTCTCGGAGCTTGGTTGATCATCATTATTTCCTTTTTGATCACCCTTTGCACGGCACTTTCCATGTCGGCCATTACGACCAATATACGCATTGGTGCCGGAGGTGCTTATGCTATTGTTTCTCAAGCCTTAGGTCTGGAAGTTGGAGGTAGTTTAGGAATTCCCAGGTACATTTCACAAGGCCTGGCGGTCACGATGTATATTTTTGGTTTTAGAGAAGGCTGGTTGGGTATTTTCCCTGACCACAATGCATTTTTAGTTGATATCATCGTATTTATAGTTCTTTTTACCATTGCCTATATCAGTGCAAATCTGGCCATCAAAACCCAGTTTATTATCATGGGCATCATCGTCTTGTCGCTGATTTCAATTGTTATAGCAGCTTATGATGGTTCGATGAATATTCCCACAAGCGAGGCTTTAAGTTGGGGTTCATTCAAAGGATCCATAGAAAACGGATTTAGCGGCAGTAATTTTTGGATCGTTTTTGCCGTATTCTTTCCGGCCGCCACAGGTATCATGGCAGGTGCAAATATGTCTGGAGAATTGGAACATCCGAAGAAAAGTATCCCAAGTGGAACGCTTTGGGCCATAGGGGTAAGTTTTGTGATTTATATGCTTCTTGCCTTTTGGGTCGCCAGAAGTGCCACCGAATATGAATTGCTCAATGACTATTATATCATGGTCGACAAAGCCTACTTCGGGCCTTTGATCATTGCCGGAATACTTGGCGCCACATTTTCTTCTGCCTTGGCCTCAATTGTAGGTTCCTCAAGAATTCTTTTTGCCATGGGTGAACATAAAGTACTCCCCTATTCTAATTTTTTAAATGGGCAAAGTAAAAATGGTCAGCCTAGAAATGCCATGATGGTAACGGGAATACTGATATTTTTTACCTTATTATTGAGAAATCTAAATGCTGTAGCCCCATTAGTGACCCTGTTCTTTTTGATTACTTATGCCATGATCAACATTGTGGTGATTATCGAACAAAATCTTGGCTTAATTAGCTATAGACCAGTTTTTAAGATCCACAGATGGGTACCCTGGTTTGGACTTTTTTCCTCTGTCTTTGCCATGTTCATTATAAACCCGGCAGTTAGTTTAATCTCTATCATGATCGTTTTGATGGTGTATTGGTATTTATCAAGACAAAATTTAGAAACCCCTTTTGAAGATGTACGATCGGGGCTTTTTGTTTCCTTTGCAGAATGGGCCGCCAAACATACCTGGGGAATGAAAAAAATGCAACAACGGGCATGGAAAGCAAATTTAATGGTACCCGTAAGAGATCTAAATGGCTTAAAAGGGAGTTTTGAATTCTTACGAAATATTGCCAAACCAAAAGGCTCCATAAAATTATTAGGCATTGAACCATTTTCTGAAACAAGCTCTTTAGCCACTGAATTAGAAGCCGTTTCTGCTGCTTTCAGACAAAAAGGAGTGTTTTCATCTTCATCGGTTATCCATACGGAAGAATTTACTAAAGGGGTAAATTATGGAAGTCAGGCGCTTGCAAGGTGCATTTTTTAGACCCAATATTGTTTTTTTGAATATGCAGGATCATGACGACTATGAAACCGAATTAAGACCGGTCATGAAAGAATCTATTCGATTAGAAATTGGTGTACTTTTATATCTGTCTCATCCAACGGCCTTATTAGGTCAACGAAATACCATTAACGTTTGGGTTAGTGATAGAAAAGGAAGTTGGAATTTGGGCTGGGACATTGGCAACCTAGATCTGTCAATTCTTGTGGCCTATAAACTTAAAATGAATTGGGGAGCACGCATCAGGTTGATCACAGTCGTTAATGACCCGGATGAAGAAGAAAACGCCAAAGAATTCTTAGAAACACTGACCAATCTGGCTCGATTACCACAAACTTTAAGAGAAGTTTATGTTGGTAGATTTCTATACCATCGTAAACAAAGCCCCAAATGCCGACCTGAATATATTTGGCATGGATGAAGACCTTAAATTTGACTTTGTAAAGGAAATGTCAGTAAAAACAAAGAGCTCCTGCCTGTTTGTGAGAGACTCCGGACACGAAAGTATTTTAGCCTAAAATTGCTTAAAAACCAAATAAATATGCTCTAATTAAATCTTGAAGTCACGCTATTTATTGAACCAATAGACTAATTTTAAAGTAAGTGAATGGGTTCTTTCATCGAAAGGCGGAAGCAAATCGTTATAGGTATACACAATAAACAGATCTGATGCCGGTTGGTACCGCCATTGAAATCGTGAATTTAAATTGAAATTTTTAGTTTGTTCATTGTACTGAAATAGCGTTGCAAAGAAAAGTTTATTGGTAAAAGTAATATCTGCTTTTGCCCCTATCAACCAAAATTCGGTCGTATTCCAGGGCTGCGGCATCTCAATATTATTATAATTGATCACTGAGCTAAGCTCACATAAGGTTGAAACCTATAGCCCAATTCACTATTTACACTAAACCAGGAACCATCTTCATAATAGCCACCAACCCTACCTCCTAGAGCATAGGTAAACATGCTTTGGGGTTTTGAGCTATAATTCATTCGCAATGCATTCCAATGATGTTTTGAACCTGCAGGAAGTTCCGGTTTCCCTGTTCCTGTCGGATCAAAAGGTTCCAGTAGTTCAACATATTCATTGATCAATGTAATTCGAAAAGAACTTCGGTTTCTGAAATTTAAATAGTATTGAAGTAAATTTAAATTATCCGTTTTCTTTAAGTCTTCATCAAAGTAATAAATACTTGTCCATTTCGGACCATGGCTCAACAAGGTATTGTTCTTTTTAGGGTAAAACAAATAACCCACAAAAGGATTTATTTTAAAATAATTATTTCGCGGAACAAACCCCACTTCGGCCCTAAAGTCCTTATCCACATACTCTTCCTTTACGCCAAAATTCCAGAACTGTGTTCTGTATTCAATATTGGCTGCTTGCGTAAATCCATTTCCTGAGTCGTCGGGAGAAAATGATTTAAAAACAAAAGCTTTTCCTGTCCATAAATTATTATAGGAAGCCAGATTGTATTCCAGCCCAAAATTTCGATTGAATTTAGGATACAATTCCTGAAATTCATCGGTGTCTTCCGGGTATTTTACAGATTCTTTATTGACAAACATAAATCCCAGACTTGATTGGCTAAATACCTTTCTCTGAAAAGAAACCGCTGCAAAATTTTGGCTGGGCAAACCAGTCTCATCATCACTGGCAGTCTGCATATCCATGAGTCCCATACGCCAATTTTCATTTAAATTACCACTCAACCTGATCCCTGCATGTATCGGGACCTCCAGACCGATTCTTCTTGAAAAAAACGGTCTTATATTGGCATAACCAAAATTGGCAAACAGATCGGCATTTTCTAAAAAAAATTGTCTTCTTTCAGGATAAAACAATTCAAAGCGATCCAAATTAACAATCTGCTGGTCTACTTCAACCTGAGAAAAATCAGGATTAATGGTAAGGTCTAAATTTAGCGCAGAAGACAGCGCGAACTTAACATCTCCACCAATTTTAGTGTCATAATCTGTTGTATTTTCATTTGAGTTGTTATTTGCACTTCCCAGGACATATGGAATTACAGAAAAATTAACCCCTGTTTCAGGTGGTGCCTCATCCCACACCAAAACCCCGCTATAGGCTAAAGAAGCTGTAGGAAATTGCCTGGGAATAGGTGTCCAACTGGATTTCTCACTTGACTTTAAGTCCAATCTGCTAAAATTGATTCCCCATTCTTTTACGCCTTTTTTATATCGAATAGATTTAAATGGAACTGCCATCTCCAGCACCCATTTGTCTTGATCACGCTTTACTTCAGAGATCCATTTACTATCCCAATTCAAGTCTACTCTAGATCCGTTATTCATCGTTCCATCCCATTGTGCACCGGCAGCATTTGCTCCAAAAGAAAAACCGGTGGTTTGATTGTTAAACGGATCAATAAAAATTAAAAAATTATCATTCTTTCCAAATGAAAAATCACTCCTTAAAGATTCAACATAATAGGGCCCAACAGGATTGTTATAAAAAGTAGCTGCCAGATAAATATTTTATCATCATAGCACATCCTAACCTCAGATAGCTGTTCGGCTTTACCTGTATCTTCAGGTAAAACCATAAAAAAATCTTTGGCTACATCAGTATTTTTCCAGGCATCCTCATCAATTTTTCCATCGACTGTTACGGGTGAAGTGGTCCTTCGGATATGTAAGCGATAATCGGCATTTGTTTTTTGGGCTTGTACTGCTAGGAAAATATTAAAAAAGAAACAACATAAATATAGATATGTTACAGTTGAAAAGCACTAGATCGCCTTTTGAAAGGTTGGGTTGATTTTACGAACTTTTTAGGGCCTTTTGAATAGTTAATATTCATATATCCTAATTGAATTTAACTATAAATATAGTAATTTCTTTAGGATAATTTTATTCCACTAAGGTAATTTTTACATCTTATAAACCAGAGTGTAACTTGAGAAATGTTGCCATGGTGTTATGATGCAATGCTATAATAATAGAATGATGTTACATGAATAAGGTAAGTATAACTTTAGCCATATTTTATCAAAGTAACTTTTACTGCATTCATGCCTTTCATCCCTCTTTCAAGTTCGAAGGAAACTTTATCATTTTCAGCAATTTCATCTACCAAACCACTTACATGACAAAAATATTTTTCATTGTTCTCAGTATCAATGATAAACCCGAATCCTTTAGAGGAATCAAAAAATGACACTGAACCTTTTCTTACAGGATCCTCTTCCTCTCCGGGTACAGATTTTGGAATACTTATTTCAATACTTTTGGCATCAACTTTAATTTTCATTGAAGGATCCGGAGGTGTATCTGTTAAATGACCGTTGTGATCTACATAGGCAAATTCAATTCCCTTTTTTCCACTTTCTTTCGCCTCGGCTTTCCGAGCTTCCATTTTCTTTTTCTTGTCTGCACGTTTCTTTAAACGTTTTTTCTCCTTCTCACTTTTGTTAAATGTTTGTTGTGATTTTGCCATTCGTAATTTAAGATGTTTTATAATTATTTCCTCAAAGGTATCACTTTTTAAGCCTTTTTGACAGATTATTTTTGAATTTGCCACTTATATACCAGATGGAAAAATGACTTTTATTGCGGATTTTTAACCTTAACGGACCCTATGATCAGGAACAAAAGAAAAGCTAAGGTCACATAACTAATATAACTATATGACCCCAGGTTTGTAAAACAATAGCTAAACAAACTTGGTGCTATAGCGCTTCCAATGACTAAAAAACTCATCACCTTTCCTGTTATGGCTCCCAAATTTTTCCTCCAAAAAATCTTGGCCAGGTGACGGCATTGACCACCGCAAATAATCCGCCAAACACGCCTAAACCGGTCATTAACATGTATACACCAAGTGTGTGAGACAAAAACAACAAGCCTAAAGAAGCTAAGACACCACTTGCCAACATGATGTACAGATAGATTTTATGACTGATATAATCACTTAAAATATTACAAAGTGTAGATACAGAAATGGCGATGACCGCTATGGGCACAAAAACGGCGATGGCTTGGGTTTTACTATAATCCTGACTAGCAAAAATCGATACCACGTGAAAGGTGAAACCTGTAATAAAAAAACTATTAAAGGCCAAGGTCAAACCAAACATCCAGAAAGCTCTTGTTTTCTTTGCTTCTTTTAGTGTGAAATTTGTTTCCAGCTTGTTTGAGATTTATCCGTTTTATTTTTTTGTAATGCCCATCGGGCTTCATATTGAAATCTTCCGGTCTGATCACGGTACAATTGCATGATACAAAAGCTAAAAATAAATAAGCAAATGGCTAGAATTTGCCAGGTCATTTCCCAACCTTGATCATCAATAAGTTTGCTGATAAAAATTGGTGAGCTTGAAAAACCCAATGAAACAGCTATACTGCTAATAGAATTTACCTTACCCCTGTTTTTATCGAACCAAATCATGATCATATTGCGCGATGCCATGGTTAGAACACCTTGACCCATAAATCTTATAAAGAAAAACAATATGGTCATCAGTCCAAACGGGACCATCCATGAGTTGATATTTAAAAAACCCTTGATACCTTCACTTATTTCAACAGAAACAGAACATAACAGCAACGAAATTCCTAGAAAAAAAGAAGCGAAAAAGCCACATAACGTGCTCCATAAGCATCAAATAGAATACCCGCCTTTGCTACAAAAAAAGCACTTAATAGGGTTCCTATCATATAGGCGTTGCTAAACTGATTTCTGCTAAGTCCCTAGCGCGTCTTTTACCGGATCGGTAAAAACGGATACACCTACTGTTTGCCCAGGTATACTCGCCAAAACACCAATGCTGCCAATAAATAGCACTATATAACCATAAAAAAATGGGAATTTATCTGGATTTAGAAAAGAAAACTTATTTGAAGGAGACATAAATAGCGATGATCATTCAAATGTAAAAGATTTTTGCTTGCCATTTAAAGGGATTTGGCCGATTATTTTTGTAATCACCGTGAAAAGCTGCAAATGCAGTTTCTATTCATGGCTCTTTTCACATCAGGAACTACAAGAAAGCATGGAACACCCTACTTTATGCCTGGCCCAATCTGGTCTTTTTGCGAACCATTTTTCATACTCTGCTTGCTCCTCATAAGGTTTTTTCAGCAGGTTGAACAACTCACTGATCAAGTATAATCACCTTTGTCTGCAGCCTCAATGGCCAATTGGGCCATATAATTACGAAGTACGTATTTGGGATTGACAAGGTTCATGCTACTGCTTCTCTCTTCAAAAGAAACTAATTCCAGCTCAAGCCTGCTTGCATAAGCTCTAAACCAATCATCCCATTTTTTTCTGATCACTCCTGTAACCTCTTTTGGCATATAAAATGCCTCTTTAATAATTTCAACTCCTTCAGAAAACCTGATCAGCGACTAAATTTATTTAGATTTCTAAAGAAAATAGTCATGTCTGTTTCTGTTACATGCAAATGCTTTCCAGATCTTTAATAAGAAGTACATCCTCTTTATGTTCTTCCAATAAACCTAATTTAGAACGCATCATTTCATTGTACTTTACCGTATATTTCTCTTTCATACTCTCCTAGTATGGCCTCCAAACCACTCGCTTCTTCAATAAGCGGATAAAGTGCATTGGCCAACTTAAACAGGTTCCAATGAACAATTTCAGGCTGCGTACCAAATCTTATATCGTTTAAACTGGCTATCTGTTGTATTTGGTGTCCATCCAAAATCAAATCCTTCCAGCCAACCATAAGGGCCATAGTCTATTGTCAACCCTAAAATAGACATGTTATCGGTATTCATCACACCATGCACAAAACCAATGCGCTGCCAATGAACCACCATATCGATATTGAGATTCACAACTTCATTAAAAAAAGCCAAATAGGTCTCTTTTGACGGTTTACCAAGATGTGAAAAGAAATGCTTTATGGTATAATCAACCAATATTTTTAAAGTTTTTACATCCTGATGGGCCGAAAATATTTCATAATTACCAAAACGTAAAAATGTAGGAGCAATTCTCGATACAATGGCACCCTTCTCATAAGCCGGGTTCCCATCGTAAAGCACATCGCGTAAGACTTCATCTCCAGATAGTGCCAATGACAGGGCTCTTGTAGTGGGAACGCCTAAATGGAACATGGCTTCACTGCATAAATATTCACGTACCGAAGACCGCAAAACAGCCAGACCATCTGCAGACCTGGAATAGGGCGTCTCCCCTGCTCCTTTTAGTTGAATGGTCCATCGTTGATCCAGATGCTCCACTTCAGCCAAATTAATGGCTCTACCATCTCCCAATTGTCCTGCCCAATTTCCAAATTGATGGCCACCATAACACATGGCATAGGGTTTGGTGTTTGGCAAGACACGTATTTCCTGTGACCATATTTAAAAACGCTTCACTCTTGGCATCAACTTCAGAAATTCCTAAGGCCGACAACATTTCCGGAGAGACGTGTATGATTTCCGGTTTGCGATGTTTTTCTAGGAGTCACATAAGAAAAACAAGCCTCTCTGACCTGTCTTCTGCCATTCTCTAGGATAGGATCTGCGGGTAATTCTTTGTTAAATGTATCTTTAATATTTAAATTCATCATAAATCTTTCTAAACCGTTAGTGCAATAAAACCAAGGTCATAGTCGCATTTAATGTTCTTACATTACGCTTATCTAATTTGTTTTAAGTTGGCTCATTAACCTGCCATAAGCCCTAATCAAGATAAACAGGGTCAAGGTCTTTTGTAACCTTTTTTACCAAATGACCCAACTGTAAGTCCTTGAACAATAATAGAAAATACAACAACAATATAGGTGATGACCAAAAACAGATCCCTCTGCATATCTTGCGTAAGACCTAAAGCCAATGCGATGGAAATTCCTCCACGCAAACCACCCCAGGTCATGATCAAATTTGTTCTTCGGAACAAAATCCAGGCGTTTTTCAAAAAATTTAACAGGTAAAATCAAAGATAAATATCTGCACATTAAACCACAGGTACCGCTATGATACCAGCTATAAAGTAGTTGATCTCGAATGACAATACAAGCATTTCCATTCCTATTAAAACAAATAAAATAGTATTCAACAATATATCGATCAGTTCCCAGAATTTATCTACATAATTCTCGGTAATCTTAGACATTGCTGAGTTTCTTACGGTATCATTTCCTACGACCAATCCTGCAGTAACCATTGCCAATGGAGCCGATACATGCAATTTATGTGCAATTAGGGTTCCACCCATGACCGTTGCCAAAGTGATAATCACTTCTATGTCATAATCATCAATTGATTTCATTAATTTATAGGTCACCCAACCCAAAATCAATCCTAAGACAACCCCTCCAAACACTTCCTGGCTAAATAATTTGATCACATCCATAACGTCTACCTGTTGACCGCCTAAACGGGCAATATTAAAAATGGTTAAAAAAACAACTACGCCAACACCATCATTGAACAGCGATTCACCTACAATTTTAGTCTCTAGTTTTTTCGGAGCCCCTGCCTGTTTTAAGATACTCAATACCGCAATTGGATCTGTTGGTGAGATCAAGGCTCCAAATAACAAACAATAGATCAAAGCTACCTCCATTCCTATCAGTGGCAGGATATAATACATGGCAAAACCAACCAGGAAAGTAGAAATCAAGACCCCTAGCGTTGAAAAGGCAAAAACGGGCCACCTTTGTACCCTCAGTTGGTTAAAATTAGTATGTAAAGCCCCTGCAAAGAGCAAAAAACTCAACATAATATCTAATAAAACCTCTTTAAAATCTATATGTGTAATGATGTATTTTTCTGCATTTAATAAGGCTGAATTATAATAACTCAAAGCAAACACACCCAGCGTAAAGACGATAGTGATCAACATTAAGCCTATGGTATTGGGTAATTTTAAAAACCGAACATTGATATAACCAAAAACGGCAGAAATAACGACCAATACTGAAATGATAAAAAAGTAATCCATGGGTTAAATAATTATGATCACAATTTACCCCATTCCAAGAAGCTATCAAAATTATTTGATGAATAGGCGTTTTTTCCTGTTGATAAAATAAACTCCTGTTAAAAGAATCAATGCGGCTATCATTGACTGTACAGAGATTTGCTCGTCTAAAACATACCAGCCAAGGATCAAAGCAATAACTGGATTCACATAGGCTGATGTTGCCACTTTCTCCGGAGGCACAACCTTCAGTAAATAATTAAAAGATGTAAAGGCAATTATGCTTCCAAAGAGGATCAACAACAGCATGGATACTTGAGCCGGCATACTCCATTGACTTGGAGCCAACCAGGATTCCCCTAATGTTAAACTGCCTAACAGTAACAGAAAACCTGCTGTGATCATTTGATAACCGGCACTCACAAACTGATTCACAGGGAATTCATTTTTAGAAACAAAAACACTGGCATAACTCCAGCATAAGACACAGGAAAAGATCATTAAAATTCCGATAAAACTATTTTCCCCGAAATTCAACCCTTGCTGATGAACCAAAAGAATCATACCCAAAATACCTAGAAAAACACCAATAATGGCTTTGGGCAATATTTTCTGTCCATACAGAGCCCGCATTAAAAATAATACAAATAGAGGTTGTGTTGACGCCAAAAGTGCTCCAAAACCGCTATCCACATATTTTAATGCCCACACGAAAACACCGTTTCCATAAGCCAGAAACAAAAATCCTGCTATCACAGTATTGATAAATTGCCTTTTAGAAATTGCCAGGTCATATTTCATAAACTTAGCCATAAGGAAGATCAACAATCCGGCAGCAATAAATCGGATTGCTGCTAAATAAAGCGGTGAAACTTCGCTAACCAATATTTTATTCAGCAGGTAAGTAGACCCCCAAATCACGTATATGGCAAAGAATGCCAACAAAATCATTATTCTGTAATTGGGCTTTTTCAACACCTTTATATTTTGCGGTGAAAGTAGGTAATAATTTTAGAAAAAGAATTGCAGTATTTACAGACTTTTATCCTTATTTTTAAACGATTAAAAACTAAAACATATCATCATGAAAAAATTAATAAATCTAAACATGCTAAAATTGGTTACCCTTAGCATCATTATGCTAAGCTCCTTGTCAACGCTGGCACAAAACCAGTTTGGCGGTCTGGCGCTTTATACAGTAAGAAATGACATGGGTGTAGATGTCAAGGCAACACTCACATCTGTAGCTAAAATCGGTTATCAAAATGTGGAGGCTGCAGGATATAAAGATGGGAAATATTATAATATGACGCCCGAAGACTTTAAAAAACTGCTTACTGAGTTAAACTTAACCCCTATCAGTACGCATCAGTCTGATATCAATATCGATGAGGCCGATGCAATGTTTGCCGATGCTAAAGCAGCCGGTTTTGAGTACTTCGTTGTCCCCGTTCCTCCTATGGGCTTATTTAAATATTACCAGGAAACCCAATCTATGGGAATGGAAGGTGGCGCTGAGAATCTTGCCAAAATCCTAACAACATTAGGTAAGAAATCTGAAAAAGCCGGTTTGAAATTACTCTACCACAACCATGATTTTGAATTTAAGAAAGATAAGGATGGGGTGGTTGTTATTGATTACCTATTAGAACATCTGGACCCAAAATATGTCAATTTTCAAATGGATCTTTACTGGGTAACCAAGGCTGGAGCCGATCCTATCGCCTATTTTAATAAATATCCTGGCAGATTTAAACTATGGCATGTAAAAGACATGGATGACGAAGGAAGATTTGCTCCGGTAGGAAATGGAAATATTGATTTCGCTAAAATTCTTGAAAACAAAGAGCTTTCAGGAATGAAATATTATTTTGTCGAGCAAGACAGGACTTTTGACATGAAGCCGCTCGAAGCGATTCAAATAAGTCATGATGGGCTTAAAAAAATTGGCTTTAAATAAACTAAAACGCTAAAGATTTCGAGCAGGTAATGATCCTTGGATTGTTACCTGTTTTTTTTGAAGTATGAGGACAATTCATCAGTATTTTTATAAAGCTTTCTTCAATTAGAAAACATTAAAAATCACTACTGCATAAAGATAAAATCTTAAAAATCGCAACAAGCCGAATAATAAATAATGCTTAAAATCATATTTTATAAGACCGGCAGCTATACTCGTCATTGAATAAGGAATCGGCAATAAGGCCCCAACAACGATTAAAAATCCTCCCCATTTACGAATCATTTTTACATGTTTGTACATTTTCAATTCGAGATACTCGTAAACAGAAGGCATGTTTGCAATAGCCCTTCCGATAAAATAAGAGATAATCCCTCCTAAATAAGACAAGGCAGCCAGCAATGATAAATAGAAAATGGGAGTTTGTGTTTTATCTGCCCAGGCTATAAATATTTCCGGAGGAATCAAACCCAGTATAGATTCGGAAGCAAAGAAAACGGATAATATGGCTATAGGACTAAAAGTTGTTGTTATTGAAGTAAATAAATCATCAAAATCTATAACAAAAGCATGTACGATCCACAAGGCTACAATAAACAGCATAATAGGAATAATCGCTTTACCTATACTTGATCTGACAAAAGCATAAAAACCAGTATAGGAGTAATACTGATGAAGTAATTGAATTCTGGATTTTTTTACACTTTGTTTTGGCATCGTTTTCACTGCAATTCTAATCCTGCTTATTTAAAGAGTTGCAAATATAACTCATATTCATAATTATTAGTATAACATTTATGTTCTTAACATTTTTATATGATTTTTGTTTTACCTAGGGATACATGCATGAAACATCATCTACTAAAATTTCAGTCCTAGTCAAGGCTCATTGAAGCTATCAACGATGATTTTTGTCTTTATAAGTTACGTTTAAGATCAACCCAACAATGATGAGCGTAATTCCCAGCAGGCTCCAAAAAGTATACAGCTCTCCAAATAAAACAAAACCAAAAAACACGGTAAATACGACTTCTATATATTTTAAGGGCGCTACATGACTGGTAGACGCTATTTGAAATGCTCTGGTCATAAAGATCTGTCCAAAATAGCCAAATACTCCCAAACTGATCAATAGCAACCACTCTACTCCTACTGGATTGACCCAATTACCTATCGATAACAGGCCTCCCGTTAAAGTTGCGATAACCATAAAATAATTTACAACTACAACAGGATGGTCATCTCTTCCAATTTTACCAATAATCACATATACCAGTCCACTAAAAACAGAAGCAATCAACACAAGTAAAAGACCATAGGAATTCATTTCGGTGTCAAAGCCTTTTAAAATTAGGACTCCTGAAAAAGCCATTAAAAAAAACAGCCAACGAACGGCTGCTACCTTTTGCCTTAAAAATACAATGGCAAATATTGCAGCAAATATGGGCGCTAAATACCGCAGAGATACGGCTGTACCCACAGGTAAATATTTAATTGACATAAAGAACAAAGTCATTGAGGTAACTCCAACTACACCTCTCATTACCAATAACTTTCTTCTATTTCCTAAAATTGGAATTTTGTTTTTTAAAAGAAACCCAAAAGTAAAAAAAAGTGATCCAGCTGATCTGAAAAACACAATTTGGTGTGGGTTGATATCGACCAGATATTTGACAACCATATTCATACAGGCGAAAGAAAACGTGCTGATCACCATAAATTTTATGGTCCTTTTAATTGCCATTGATCTGAGTTATAAAATGGTTCCTGAAGCAATCCTTTTAAAATGACGCGAAATTACTCAATTTAATTCTTGTCATGCCATTTTAGAGATTTCTAATCACTAATTATTATTAAAAACTCAGTTTTATAGCAGAAAGATGATGTGAATGCTATTAAACGATCAAGTTTTATTTCTTACCATTGGAAATTTTAAATTATTGACTTATTTTACAAAAAAAATAGAATTATGGTCATATTTGTAGATATGGATGATGTGATAGCCGACACCTATGGGAAGCACATTGAAATGTATAATGAAGAGTTTAGTAAAAACCTGTCGCTGAGTGATTTTAAAAGTGGAGAAGTCTGGCAAAATGTACCTGAAATGCATCAGGACAGTATTCGCCGACATGCACGCTACAGAGGGCTTCTTCCGTTGTCTTGAGCCCATTAAAGACAGTATAGCCGTATTAGAACAATTATGTCAGAAACATGAAGTATATATTGCCACTGCTGCCACCCAGTTTCCAAATTCGCTTCGTGAAAAAAGTGACTGGCTAGACCAATACTTTCCCTTTATTAGCTGGCACTACCGAATCATGTGCGGCTATAAGTTTATTTTGAAAGGTGACCTGCTGATCGACGACCGAACCTTTAACCTTGATGAATTTGATGGAAACACCTTGCTGTTTAATTCTCCTCATAATGTCCATGAAAACAGTCATGAACGTGTTGGCAGCTGGCTTGAAATCGCCGAAAAACTATTATAAAATTTGATCACATCAATATGCATCTTGCATTTATGCTATCAACATATGCATTTTAAAAGGATACTACTTTTTAAAAAAAGATTAGCTATATTGACCCCTTATTTTAATAGAAAAGGCACAACTATTTATGTCTTCAAAAAAGAAATTTGGAACTTTTGCAGGGGTGTTTACCCCATCTATTCTGACCATACTTGGTGTGATCATGTATATGCGATTGGGATGGGTCGTAGGAAATTCCGGGCTTTTTGGAACCATTGCCATTATATTTATAGCCCACGTAATTGCAGTAACTACAGGTTTAAGTGTTTCATCAGTAGCTACAGATAAAAAAATTGGTGCCGGCGGTATTTATTATGTACTGTCGCGAAGTATGGGAATACCGATCGGTGGGTCCATTGGGATCGCTATTTTTGTAGGTACTGCATTTTCTATTTCTCTTTATTTGATCGGATTTTCTGAAAGTTTTAATGAATATTTTGACCTGGGAATGACAACCAATGACTTCAGGATAACCGCTAGTTTGGCCTTATTTTCGCTCACGATATTGGCACTCATCAGTACTTCAATTGCATTAAAGGCGCAATTTTTTATTCTTGCTGCCATTGTGATATCGATTTTGTCCATTTTTTTAGGGAGTACTGAATTTGCTCCTGAAACGGTCAATTTGATCCCTTCTGAGAATTCTGTTCCCCTGGAGATGGTATTTGCCATATTTTTCCCGGCAGTTACTGGATTTACTGCAGGAATTGCCATGAGTGGAGACTTAAAGGATTCTAAAAAGTCTATACCCATGGGTACCCTAATGGCTATAGGTGTAGGACTAGTCGTTTATCTGTCCTTGGCCATTTTCCTGGCCTTTGCTGTAGATCCTGAATTATTGAAAACGGATTACAATATCCTGATGAAAATAGCCCTGTTTGCCCCGGCTGTAGTAGCTGGAATATGGGGAGCCACACTCTCATCGGCAATTGGAGGAATTCTGGGTGGACCTAGAATATTGCAGGCCATGTCTCAGGATCTTGTTACACCTAAAATCTTTGGTAAAGGTAAAGGTGTGAATAACGAACCTGTCAATGCGCTTTTACTCGTTTTTGTCATAGCTGAGATCGGAATCTTAATTGGTGAACTTGATGTGATCGCAAGGCTAGTTTCCATGTTCTATCTAACGGCCTATGGCTTTATTAATATTTGTTATTTTCTCGAAAGCTGGGCCAACCCTGATTTTCAGCCTTCATTTAAGATCAAACGATGGATCGGTTTATTGGGGTTTATTGCTTGTTTTGCGGTGATGTTCAAATTAGATACCACAGCAATGCTAGGGTCTTTAGCCGTAATCGGAGCCTTGTATTTTGGTTTGCAGCGTAAGGAGGTGAAACTACAGTCTAATGATGTGTGGCGAAGTGTCTGGGAAAATATTGTCAATAAAGGGCTTAAGAAAATTGACGCCCAAATAGAAGAGCATTCAAATTGGAACCCTAATATTATTCTATTTAGCGGGCAAAGTGATCATCAGCATTATTTATTAGAATTGTGTAAAACGGTTTCGGGAAGAACGGGAATGGTGACCAATTTCAAACTGATTGTCGACAAGAAGAATGACAAGCCTCTTAAGAGAACCGAGCAAGTTGTCGTGAATCCTGATTTTAAAGAACTGGGTATTTTTGGAAGACAATTGAAAGTAAGTAATATCTATGACGGCATCACCAATATAGCATCAACTTTCGGGTTTTCTGGCGTTGAACCAAACACCATCATGATGGGTTGGCCCAAAGGTTTGGAAAATTCCGAAGAATATTCCAAAATGACCCAAACTTTGCTTTATTTGGATTATAACTTGCTTTACCTGGATTTTGACCTTAAAACTAAATTTGGAAACTATGATACGGTTGATCTGTGGTGGCGTGAAACTGATAGTAAAAATGCAGAAATGATGTTGAACATTGCACGATTTATCATCGCTTCTCCAAGATGGAACAACCCTCATATCAGGGTGTTATTTGTTAACAATAATAATGTAGACAAGACCATTATTGAGGATAAGATCTCTGAGCTTGTAGACGATCTACGTGTAAATGTGGTCATCAAGATCATTAACAATGCCGTTGAACAAAAGGCTTTTTACGATATTATTAAGGAGGAGTCAGCGACAACCGATCTTACCCTTGTCGGGATTCCAAATTTTCAAATTGAAAAGCAGGCTAAATTTGTCTTAAGAACAAACAATCTTTTTGAAACCATTGGCTCTACACTGTTGGTCAAAGCTGCCAATAATTTTAACGTGCTGGACCTTGATTTTATCAACTCGGCGCATTTTCAAAACGAAAATGTCTGATTCGATACATTTTAAAATACATAAACCCTTTGGGATGCTAAGTCAATTGACTTCCAATGACCCAAAAGAAATAAGAACCAAAACCTTTCTTCGCGAACTCTATGATTTCCCGCAGGGCATGATGCCCATTGGCAGATTGGATGTGAAATCAGAAGGATTATTGTTACTGACCTCAGATGGAAAACTCAGTGATCACATCAATCGCTCAGGGATTGAAAAGGAATATTGGGTGCAATTGGATGGTTTAATAAGCGCTGAGGCGATTCAGAAACTAGGTAAAGGGGTGGAAATTGGTATCAAAGGAAGCCGCTATCTTACCAAACCTTGTAAAGTTGCGTTATTAGAACCTGCGCCTAAAGTATCTCCTGCCCACCCTAAATTGCGTATTGAAAGGCACAGACCATCATCCTGGATCAGTATCTGCATCACTGAAGGTAAATTCAGACAAATTAGAAAAATGACAGCCGCAGTCGGTTTCCCAACCCAAAGATTGATCAGGGTCAGAATTGGTTCCATTTATTTGCAAGATTTGACTCCTGGAGATGTGAAGCAAATAATGAAATTGCATTGACCCCCTTTTGTCTATATTTTTTCAAGCACTCCGACAGCAAGCATTATCTTTTTTTAATTGACCGTATTTTTAATCTATTTCACTATTTTTAAATTAAATACTAACGTTTTGCAAAAATGGATACATTATATGTAATAAAAAGATATTTTTGTTAAATTATTTAAAAATGATTTATGTGTGAGCATCCCTGACTTTGACTGCAAAAAAAAATTTTTAATACATGAACAACTTACATCAATCAATGTTAATTTCTTCTGTATTATTGTAGTTACTTAGAACCTAAAAGCAACTAAGTTTCGAATATATTTGCAATCATGCGTGTAATTCTTTTTCAAAAGACAATTTAAGTTTTAGCAAACATCCAGTATGGCATTAAAAATAGTAATTTCACATAAAACCTTATATAAATATGATCGTTCGGTATCGTTATCGCCCCATATTTTTAGATTAAGGCCAGCTCCTCATAGCAGAACTCCCATAGAAGCTTATAGTATAAAAATAAAACCGGAAAATCAGTTTTTTAATTGGCAACAAGATCCCTTTGGTAACTATTTGGCACGATTGGTTTTTCCTGAAAAAACAAAAGAATTATCGATTGAGGTCGAAATTATCGCAGATTTAAAAACGATCAATCCATTTGATTTTTTCGTCGAGGAATATGCTGAGGAATATCCTTTCAAGTATAAGGAAACAACTAAGAAAGAATTACAACCTTATTTAGAGATAGATGAAGATGGTCCTCTTTTGGATGATTTTCTAAAAGATATTGATACAACGCCACGTAAGACAATCTACTTTTTAATTGATCTGAATAGAAAAATATATGAATACCTGAATTATAATATTCGGATGGAACCTGGTGTTCAGAGCTGTGAAGAGTCATTGGAACGGAAAAATGGATCCTGCAGGGACTTTGCCTGGCTTTTTGTGCAAGTATTGCGTCATCTGGGTTTTGGAGCTCGCTTTGTTTCAGGGTATTTAGTGCAATTAAAGTCGGATGAAAAATCACTGGATGGTCCATCTGGCCCTCCGGAAGATTTTACAGATTTACATGCCTGGGTAGAAGTATATCTGCCGGGTGCTGGCTGGATCGGTTTTGATGCCACTTCAGGATTGCTGGCCGGAGAAGGGCATATCCCCCTGGCCTGTACGCCTTCTTTTGAAAGCGCAGCGCCGGTTGAAGGCCTTACCGATGTATGCGAAACTGAGTTTTTTTATGAAAATTCCGTGAAGCGTATTTTCGAATCACCCAGAGTAACCAAGCCGTATACAGACAAACAATGGAGAGACATTTATAAACTCGGATTTAAGGTTGAAAAACAATTGGAGAAAGGGGACGTTAGATTGACCATGGGAGGTGAGCCTACTTTTGTATCGATTGATGATATGGAATCTCCTGAATGGAATACAGCAGCCGACGGCGAACATAAAAGAGCTCTGGCCAAAGATCTTTCCGGCAGATTGCTGAACGAATTTGGCAAGGGAGGTGTTTTGCATCATGCACAAGGAAAATGGTACCCCGGAGAACCACTACCCAGATGGTCAATTGAAATTTGTTGGCGTAAAGACGGGAAAAGCATATGGCATGACAAGTCTCTTTTAACCACTTTTAGCGATAATCCAAAAGTTTCAAAAGGACAAGATTTAGAATTCCTACAAGTTTTGACAAAATACCTGAATGTTAGCAACGCATATATTTTGCCAACTTATGAAGATGCTTTTTATCTTCAATGGGAAGCAGGTAAACTTCCTTTAGATATTGACCCTTCAAAAGATGAAACAGATTCGCTTATCCAAGAAAAACTAGCAGAAATTCTTGAGAAAGGAACTTCAACACCCTCCGGATACGTGCTGCCATTGAACCATACAAATGATAAATGGTTTAGTAGTGAATGGACTTTTAGACGCAATCATGTGTTTTTGACGCCTGGCACCTCACCTATTGGCTTTAGGTTACCTTTGGAATCTCTTATGAGCAAACCTGAACACGATGTTTTTCCGGTATATGAGCCTGATCTTTTTGCTAAAAAAAAGCGCTTACCCAGTTTTAAAAGATTGGTATCAAGAAGACATAAGGATTTTCTTGAAAATGGTCTTGATACGGACAAACCTAAATATTTTGTCCGCACTGCTATATGCACCGAAATTCGAGATGGAAAATTTTATATTTTTCTTCCTCCACTAGATTCAGCCGAAGCATTTTTAGATTTAACAGCATCTATTGAAGCTACAGCAAAAGAATTAAAAATACCTGTTATTTTGGAGGGCTATGAACCGCCTAAAGACAATCGTTTGGATTCCTTGAAAATAACACCAGATCCTGGAGTTATTGAAGTAAATGTGCATCCAACAAAGAATTGGACAGAATTAACTGAAAATACTTTCAAATTATATGCTCACGCCAAAGAGGCCAGATTGGGAACTGAAAAATTTATGCTTGACGGGAAACATACCGGCACAGGTGGTGGTAATCACGTAACCTTAGGAGGCATATCGCCAAAAGATAGTCCTCTATTGAGGAAACCTAGTTTACTGAGAAGTTTGTTGACCTTTTGGCAGCACCATCCCGGACTCTCTTACTTATTCTCAGGCTCATTTGTTGGGCCGACCAGTCAGGCTCCGAGGATTGATGAAGCCCGTTTAGAAAACCTGTATGAATTAGAGATCGCATTTGAACAGATTCCCAAAAATGGTAAGGTCCCTTTTTGGCTCACAGATCGCCTCTTTAGACATTTGCTCACAGATCTCACCGGAAATACACATAGAGCTGAGTTTTGTATTGATAAATTATATTCACCCGATTCCTCATCAGGACGTTTAGGAATTTTAGAACTTCGAGCATTTGACATGCCTCCTCATCCAAAAATGAGTTTAATGCAAATGTTATTGGTCAGAACTCTGGTGGCCTGGTTTTGGAAGAAACCCTATGAGCATAAATTGGTGCGTTGGGGAACTGAATTGCATGATAAATTCTTAATTGAACATTTTGTAAGGGAGGATATCAAAGATATCGTTACCCAACTAAACAAAGCTGGCTATAGATTTAAAGAGGATTGGTTTGATCCATTTTTTGAGTTCAGATTTCCTTTACATGGTATGGTCACGATTAATAATATCCATTTAGAATTAAGGGCAGCTATTGAGCCCTGGAATGTTTTGGGTGAAGAAATGTCGGGTGGAGGAACTGCCAGATATGTTGATTCATCTTTGGAACGTATTCAAGTAAAAGTGACTAATTTTACAAATGAAAGATATGTACTAACTTGCAATGGTATAAAAGTGCAATTGAAAGAAACTGCGATCAAAGGTGAGTTTGTTGCGGGTATCCGATATAAAGCCTGGGATCCGCATTCAGCGCTCCACCCTACTATCGGAGTAGATACTCCTTTAACTTTTGATATTGTTGATACCTGGAACAGAAGGTCTATTGGAGGATGTGTGTATCATGTAGCGCATCCAGGAGGCAGATCTTATGAGACCTACCCTGTGAACAGTTATGAGGCAGAATCGAGAAGAATTAATAGATTTTGGGAATTTGGGCATACACAGGGAGATATTGATGTAGTTGAAGAAAGTTTTTCGGAAAGCCTTGATGGTACCACCAGAACTGTATCTGAAAAAGGAAGTAGCAAAAAATTTAGATATAAGGTGATACCCGTAAATAATGAATTTCCAAACACACTTGATCTAAGAAAAAAATAGACGAAATTAATGTCAGTTAAAACGAATACATTATTCCAAAATTATTTATTGGATTATAGTAATTACGAGGAATTACTTACTAAAGATTTAAAAATCAAACCAGATTGGGAAAGGCTTTTAAATAACTTAATTACTATTGGCAGTAAGGAACTGATTTCTAAACAATCAGATATTGATTGGTTGCTTGAAGAAAACGGTGTTACTTATAATGTTTACAACGATCCAAAAGGATTAAATCGTCCATGGAATTTAAATATAGTTCCCTTTATCATTCATCAAAATGAATGGAATACTATAGAAAAAGGGGTGCAACAGCGCTCTGAAATACTGAATTTAATATTGACAGATATTTATGGTAAACGCGAGTTGTTGGCCAAAGGGATTATTCCACCCGAGGTTATTTATGCACATCGGGGCTTTTTAAGATCTTGTGATCAAATTCAATATAACACTTCCAAACAATTATTGATTCATGCGGCTGATTTAGCTCGGGGTCCGGATGGTCAGATGTGGGTAGTCAATGACCGAACCCAGGCACCATCAGGTATGGGTTACGCCTTGGAAAACAGGTTCTCGATAAGTCAAACCGTTCCTGAAATATTTAGTGATATCAATGTAAAACAGCCCTCACAGTTTTTTAAAGACTTGAACGGGCTATTACTCAATGCGGCGTCAACCAACAAGGAAAATCCTACGATAGTCATTTTGACACCAGGGCCTCACAATGAAACCTATTTTGAGCATTCATATCTTTCCTCATTCCTTGGATTGCCCTTGGTAAAAGGAAACGATTTACTTGTTCGGTATGGGAAGTTATGGATGAAATCGTTAATTGGCTTAAAACAGATCGATGTTATTTTAAGAAGAGTTGATGATGTTTTTGTTGATCCTTTGGAATTAAAAGAAGATTCTTATCTGGGTATTGCCGGATTAATGGAAGTGGTTAGGCTTCAAAATGTGGCTATCGTAAATCCGGTGGGTAGTGGTATTCTTGAAAATCCAGCCTTGATTCCTTTTATGAGCAATATCTGTAAGTATTTTCTTGATGAGGATCTTTTATTGCCTCAAATTGCTTCTTGGTGGTGCGGTCAGGAGAAAGAAAGGAATTATGTCATGAGCCATTTGCCTTCTTTGGTCATTAAAAAAATAGATCGCCCAAATAGGGAACGTATCTTTTTCTGCGAATTTCTTAGCAAAAAAGAGCTGAACGACCTCAAACTTGAGATGATGACAAACCCCTATAAGTTTGTTGCTCAGGAAAGAATACATTTTTCCTCTGCACCAAATTTTATAAAAGGGCAATTGGAACCTAGAAACATCGTATGTCGTTCCTTTTCGATTGCAACAGAAAATGGCTATAGTGTCATGCCCGGAGGATTGGTGCGGGTTGCCGCAAAGCGTGAAGAATTAATGGTTTCAAATCAACGCGGTGGAACCAGCAAAGATTTTTGGATCACAACAGATAAGCCTCAGCATAACATTCAACATTATTCATGGCAGAAATCCTCTTCAAATGAATCTTACGGCCTTGAAGATGTGCCCAGCAATACAGCTGAAAATCTATTTTGGTCAGGACGCTATTTGGGCCGCACGATTATTACTGCGAGATACATGAGAATGGTGATGAACCAAATGAATAAAGTTCAGTATAACGATAGCGAATCTCAGTCAGATAATTTAAAGATCCTTTTTAAATCAATTACAAATATTACTTCGACTTTCCCGGGTTTTATGGATGATAAAGATGGCAAAGCGATGAACAATCCTTTGAAGGAAATTGAGTCGGTTATCTTTGACATCAACAAAAGCGGTTCCTTTGCTCAAACTTTGTCCAGTTTTAATAATTCATTCTATTCACTTCGCAACTTATGGTCAAGAGATATGTGGCGTGTTTTTGAGAGTATACAAAAGGTCTGGACAGACTATAAGGCATTAAAACAGTATACAATTGCCATTCATACAAAGTTTTTTGACAGAATTTTGACTCGGCTCATTGCCTTTATGGCATTAATTGATGAAAGTGTACTTGTGAAACAAGGTCTGTTACTCTATTTTATTGGATTGCAAATGGAACAGGCCATGATGACGATTGCGAAATTCAGGTCATTGGTCATTGTTCAATATGAGGAAGATTTGGAATATGACATTCTGGAATCTCTTTTAAGCAGTCATGAAAGTCTCAATATTTATCGATATAGTTACAGATCTTATTTAAGTCTTGAAAATGTGCTGAGTTTAATTTTATTTGACAAAGAATATACCCGATCCCTCGCCTATCAGATCAATAGATTAAAAAAAGATATTGATATGCTACCCGTTAGAAGCTCTGACGATTTAACTGCATGTAAAAAGACCATCATGGAAGCTTCTGTTAAAATTCAGGATATTAGTATTGATGATCTGGTAGCTGTTGATCACAATGTTAAAATGCGATTGAATTTAGAAGAATTGTTGTCAGAATTGAGTGAACTTTTGCATGCTACCTCTTTATCGATTTCGGATACTTACTTTAATCATTCATACCGACAAAAGCAATTGGTCCATCAAAACATTACTGATTAAGATGATTTTTGACATAGAACATATTACAAAATACACTTACGAATACGGAGTTTCATTTTGTCATAATATCGCAACCCTAAAACCAAAATCGTTTCCTGGCCAAACATTGATGGATTATCAGCTGGATATTAGTCCGATGCCAACGGATATATCTGAACGTAAGGATTTTTTTGATAATGTAATTACAAGATTTTCAATTCAAAAGCATCATAAAGAATTAATTGTCAGGGCCAAAAGCCGTATCAACCGTGATTACAATCTACAACTTGAACTGCAAGACTTAAAAAAAGCCAAACTATTAACGATCAAAGAAACCATCGAATTCATGAAGGGAATTGATCATGACATATTAAATGCAAGACAATTCGTTTTAGAATCACCTTTAATCTCAAATTACTCTAAGGAAATAAAAAAATATGCCCGTAAGTCATTTCGGCCTGATCGTTCTCTTATTCGAAGCTTCTTTTGAACTGATGCAACGTATATTTCAAGATTTTGATTTTGTTTCAGGATTTACCAATATTGCGACGCCACTTAATGAGGTTATGTATGAGAAAAAAGGTGTTTGTCAGGATTTTGCTCAAATAGCGATTGCCTGTGTCAGATCGATGGGATTACCCGCAAGATATGTGAGTGGATATATTGAAACTATTCCTCCGGAAGGTATGGAAAAATTGGTAGGAACAGATGCCTCTCATGCCTGGTTCTCTGTGTTTTTCCCAACATTTGGTTGGATTGATTTTGATCCGACAAATAATCAAATCCCAAAAAACCAACATATTGTTGTAGCGCATGGAAGAGACTATTATGATGTTGCACCCTTAAAAGGAGTTATTTACAGTACTGGAAAAAATGAAATGGAAGTTTCTGTAGATATTCGACCCGCCTTGTTAAAATCTCTTTAATAGAGATCCTCAAAACCTTATTGACTGGCTTGAGCGGCTTTATTTGCACCAGATGACAAGCGCTGATGAACGTTGAAATAATCTTCTTCCAACTTGTCTGCAATTACAGCTAACTTATGAATTAATTCAGTGATAAATTCTTCCAAATTATCATCTATGTCCTCAATTAATTTATACTCAAACTCAGATTTTATTTTTCCGATTAAAAATGCCGCCGAATTATCGGCAACAAGATGATGTTTTGAAATAATGCAGATATAATAATAAATCCTGTTCAAACAATTTTTGATTGATCTTGGGCATTTTGAGTTCAGTATCAAAAACTCCAGTGTGGTAACTTTCGAAGGGGTCTTTTTATAATAGCGTCGCATCATATCATAGGATGAGACACATTTTAATAAAGTTGACCATTGATAACTGTTCCCAACCAAGTCCGGATTGCTTTTTTGCTCAGCCAGAACATCACTATACTTTGAATTTATGATTCTTGTAACTTGCAGGACTCTCTCAAGATAAACACCCAGCATAATAATCGCATACACCTCATCATGCAAAAGTGTACCCTTAATTTTGCTCCTGATTTCGGCAGTCGATTGGGTAATCATTAAGGTAAAATCATACAATCCATTTTTAACAAAACTCTCTACCGAATAATTTTTAACACTGTGATTAATTCTATTTATAGTCTCAAACAATTCTGTCGATATCAAATCTCGGGAACTCCGTGCATTTTCATGGGCATATTTGAATATGTTAATGATGGAGTTTGGCTTTTCAGGATTTAAGCCAACATCAAATAAGACATCTTCTTCCTTTAGATCCAATTCAGATTCAATTATTTCATTATCAGCCATATACATTATAGATCGCAATACAAATTGCCGTGATTGTGACAACTCATCAGGAGCGTCAAGCGATGAAAAATAGTTGACATTTAAATATCTGGCCAGATGTTCAGATCGCTCAATATAACGTCCCATCCAAAATAAATTATTGGCTACCCTTGCTAACATAAATTTTTAATTTTTTAAGACCCAGGTGTCTTTTGACCCCCCACCTTGAGATGAATTAACCACCAAATTCCCTTTTTTAAGTGCCACTCTTGACAGCCCTCCTTTTAAGACATAATCCTTGTCTTTTCCCAGAAGCGTGAAAGTTCTCAGATCAACATGACGTGCATCAAAAGATTCATTTTCTTCAATATAAGTAGGATGGGTTGACAATGACATGATCGGTTGTGCAATATACTTTCTAGGGTTTTCCTTAACGACTTGTTTAACTTTTTTAATTTCTTCCTTGGTGAGTTTGTTTCCAATTGATATGCCATAGCCACCTGATTCATCAACTGGTTTGATCACCAATTTATCCACATTTTCCAAAACATATTCCAATTCATTTTTACGACTGCAATGGTAAGTATGTACATTCTGTAACACGGGCGCTTCATCTAAGTAATATTTTATAATATCTGGCATATATGTGTAAACCGCCTTATCATCTGCAACACCCGTTCCAGGTGCATTTACCAAGCAAACATTTCCCTTTTTATAAACTGAAAATAAGCCCGGAACACCTAAAAGTGAATCTGATTTAAACACCAGTGGATCAATAAATAAATCATCCACGCGTCTGTAAATCACATCTACTTTTTCAGGTCCATAGATAGTCCTTTTATAGACAAAATCATTTTCAACAAATAAATCTCGACCTTCAACCAGTTCCACACCCATCTGTTTGGCTAAGAAGGAATGCTCGTAATATGCTGAATTATAGACGCCTGGTGTAATAATAACACAAACAGGAGCGTCAACACCTTTTGGTTTTACAGATTCCAGAATATCTAATAAATTGGCTCCATAATCCACAACTGTGTGCGCCTTGTATTTATTGAAAACCCCATAAAGTGCATGTTTTACGGCTGTTCTGTTGCCAACAACATAGCTCACTCCTGAAGGACATCTAATATTATCTTCTAATACATAGTAATTTCCATCTTTGTGCTTTATAAGATCTGTACCAGAAATATGATTATAAATACCTTCGGGAGGATTGAGGTTCACCATTTCAGGTAAAAAATTAACCGAAGAATTGATCAGGTCCAAGGGAACTATACCATCCTTTATTATTTTTTGATCATGGTAGACATCCCAAAGAAATAAATTCAGTGCCTTACTTCTTTGTAAAACACCTTTTTCAATAACATTCCATTCTTTATGTGCTATAATTCTGGGAAATAGATCGAATGGAAATATTTTTTCCTGAACTTTATCTTCTCCATATACTTGGAAAGTGATTCCCAAATTGAAAAAAGAATCCTTCGCCTGCTTATTTAATCTATCAAATTCATGAATTGAATATTCTCCAAATAGTTTATATAGGGTTTTATAAATATCTCTTACTTCATGATTCGACTCGAACAATTCATCATAGAATCTGGAATCTAGTTCATAAGATGAAAATATAGGAAATTTGCTTATTTTTTTCAATGTTGAAATTTTAGTAAATATATTCCTTTTTAGTTAAAATGATAACTAATATTTTATGCAACCCTTATATTAATAACGATATTTTCATTATTTTTAATATATCACTAAAATTTTATGAATTAAAAAATTATATTCATTAGGTTTAAAACAAATTTTTATCAAATAAAAAATCAAGTGAAAACAAATGGACCCTTGCAAGATTAATTTATGACAAGCCATCTAAACAGAATGGCTTGATTTTTATATAAAGATAGTAAATTTAAAAGCGCTATCTGATTTTTGCCCGTTTCGACGAGAATTGTATTCTTGACAACAAAACCTTGCATCCATAATTCCAATGGGCTTTAGACTTTGTAAAACGGTCGGAATAAAACCTGAATCTTACTGCTGAATGTTGGTCAATTTAATTATATTCACAAAGCTAAATATGATGACTGACTTTAAGACAAAATACGGACCATGGGCTTTGGTTGCAGGGGCATCCGAAGGATTGGGCGCTGCCTTTGCAGAGGCTTTGGCTGAACGTGGACTACATCTTATTTTGATAGCCCGGCGATTGGATAAATTAGAAGATCTTGCACTTCAACTCAAGAAAGTTCATCACATCAAAATAAAAATTTACGCTTTGGATTTAGCAGATTTTGAGTCTGTAAAAAATAAACTTATTCAATGGAACGAAGTCATAGGCTTACTGATCTATAACGCAGCATATGCACCTATTGGATATTTTGAACATATTTCAGAGCGAAGCCTTGAGCAAATAGTTGATGTCAACATTAAGGCACCTCTGCTATTATCAAAACTCACCTCACAAAAAATGATCAAAAGAAAAAAAGGAGGTATTGTTTTGATGTCTTCCCTTGCCGGAAACCAGGGAAGCCCTAAAATTGCTACTTATGCCGCTTCAAAAGCCTTTAATGCCATTTTTGCTGAAGGACTTTGGCATGAATTAGAAAAACAGGGCATTGATGTGCTGGCCTCTTGTGCAGGTGCCATTTCCACTCCTGGCTATAAGAATGCCCAAAACACAAAAGATGCGCCTGGTACGATGTCGGCAAAGCAAGTAGCAGAAAACACCTTACAAGCACTTGGTAAGGGCCCGACAATAATTCCTGGTTTTACAAATAAACTGGCATATTTTTTTATGAATCGCGTATTTCCAAGAAAATGGGCCATTTCAATAATGGATAAAAACACTAAAGATTTATCATAATGACACAAGCACTTGGTTTCTTCACACCCTGGATCATCTACCTGCTGATTACTATTTTACATTATTTCCTTCCCGGACGATGGGTCACTGGTTATGTAAAACATGCTCAAACGGGAGAATTATTAAGGTATAGACTAAATGGTAGATTGGTTTTATTGATGAGCATCATACTTTGGCTTGGCGCTGGTTTTATGGGTTGGATTCCTTATGATTGGCTCTATACGATCAGATGGTATAGTCTTGCCGGTGCCTTTGTTTTTGGATTGGTGTTTTCTTTATGGATCGTGTTACCCCATCCCTCAACCGGAAAATCCTGGCTATCGGACGTATTTTTAGGCCGACTCGAAAATCCGCAGTTCAAAAATGGCAGAATAGATGCGAAAATGTGGTTATACCTGATTGGGGCCGTGATGCTTGAATTAAATATACTGAGCTTTGTGGCACATCACTATCTAACTTTCGGGACTATTTCACCTGGTTTAATGCTTTGCGCAGCCATGTTGACCTATTTTATTTTTGACTACTTGAGCTTTGAAAAGGTGCATTTGTATACCTATGATTTTTTTGCAGAACGTGTAGGCATCAAATTGGGATGGGGCTGCCTTGCCTTTTACCCTTACTTTTATCTGATCGTTATTTGGGCAACCGTGAATTTACCTGATCCAAATACGCCTTTATGGCTCCTTGTTTGTTATGCAATTCTATTTTTATCGGGTTGGACGCTTGCTCGTGGCGCCAACATGCAGAAATATTTTTTTAAGACTTCCCCTGAAAAAATATTTTTAGGAATCAAACCCGAAACAATTTCAGACGGAAACAAAACCCTATTAGTAAATGGTTTTTGGGGGCTCAGCCGCCACATTAATTATTTGGGAGAAATTCTAATGGGCACCGCCATCGCTTTGAGTGTGGGTTATCCTGAAGTATTATGGGTATGGCTTTATCCATTGTATTATGTTGCTCTTTTACTGCCAAGACAAATAGATGATGACAAACGTTGTGCCGCTAAATATGGAGATTTATGGCAAGAATATATACAAAAGAGTAAAATACCGAGTCATTCCATTTTTGTACTAAAGAAATTCTATTTACTTGGCTTTTAATTCCTCCATGCGCTTTTTATGATAGTCTGAACCAGATAATTCATAGGCTTTTGTGACGTTTTTTAAGGCATTTTCAGTATCGTTTTGCGCTTCATAATAGTCCGCCAATGAATCATAGGCATTCGCATCATTGGGGAAGTATTCAGTATTCAATTGAAAATACATTAGGGCTTTCTCAGGTTTTCCCAGATCCATACTCATATAACCACTCATATTGAATAAAAAATTAGGGTATGGCGCAACGGCATAACCAAAGTGGGATTTTAGTTTTGCTTCCCGACGTTTGATGATATCATATAAAACCTCTTTAGGAGTTTCCGGATCATTGAATTTATTGATATCCTCCATCTGATACCAGGAAAATATGTCAATCAACCCATCCATGATAGAAGGTAAAGGAATGGTTCCATGCAAATCGTTGGGGTAAAATTTCCAATAAAAATTCAGGCCATTGTCTTTGTTAGCTTTGGCTATTTCAGAAAGTTCAATATTAGATCTCGAGAACAAAGTGAGTTCCGTAGTATCTTTCATCACATTGTCAATGGTAATATCGGTATCAGCCATATGTAATTGACCACCTAGCGATACAAACAAAGACTTACCAACAAAACTATTTTGACTTAAAATCTCTTTGGATTCTTGAAGTAATTTCTGCTCATCCCAATCCATACTCGGATCAATAGCGAGATAGTTTTCGAATACATCAGTATGTTTCAATAGCATGTTCACCGTAAAAAGTCCCCCGTAAGAATGACCGATCAAGGTCCTGTAATTCGTCACAGGATATTGATTCTCAATAAATGGGATTAATTCAGATTCAATAAATAAGGCGAATTTTTCTGCTGCCCCATTTTCTTGATGATAGGCCTGCCCCCTTCTTTCAGAGAGTTCCGACGTCGTCAGATCTCTTGTTCTATTTTCAGAATTTGATATACCGATAAGAATCATTTCCGGCATAAACCCTCCATTATAGTAACTGTGTACGGTATGCAAGGCATTGAGCATTACATCTCCGTCTAAAATATAGACGACGGGATATTTTGTATCACTTTCAGAATCAAAAGATTCAGGTAACTGAATGTAAATTTCTCTTGACTCTTGAAGAACATTTGAATACAGACTATCAATTTGTCCAATCTGTACTTTAAAATTCGATTGGGACCAAGAATATTGAAATGTCATCAATATCATCATTAGGAAAGGTAGATTCTTGCTCATATGTTAATGTTAGTTAATCATCAATAAAACCAGCATATCGCAATTATCATTCCATAAAAACAAGACTTGCAGATCATAAATAGAACTCATAACAAAAAGATGGAATTACTACACCTTAGTAATTCTCACCTTTTTCTTTTTAAGTCTGCTATTGTTGAGCTTGGCGACCAGGTCCTGCGCCAAGTCAACAGGTACTGCGACAAAAGTACAATCCTGTTTCAATTCAATAACCCCAAGTTGGTCCTTGCTAAGGTTTCCTTGTTTAAAAAATAATCCCGCTACATCACCTTTTGAAATCTTGTCTTTTCTACCCCCTGAAATAAATAGGGTTTGCCAGAACTGTGCTTTTCGTTTTCCAACACTGTCAATGGTCTCAATAGGCACATCTTTAATAAAATCTGGTTGGTACTCCTTCTCCCAACTCAGGATATAAGCTGTTCCTTTTGCATTAACTCTTGCAGTACGCCCATTTCTATGGGTAAATTCCTGGGCCGTTCTTGGCAACTCATAATGTATGATATACTTCAATTCCGGAATATCGATACCTCTGGCCGCTAAATCTGTAGCTATAATGACCTGATAGGTTCCGTTTCTGAATTTGATCAAGGTTCGTTCACGGTCCCTTTGCTCCATACCCCCACTAAAACAACCATGACTGATATTATTTTTATGCAAAAACTCGCTGACGCCCTCTACACTTTCTCGAAGGTTACAAAAAACAATTCCCGGCTGATTTCCAAGATAGTTTAAAAGAGATAAAAGGGTATTCAGTTTGTTTTTTGATGGTGAAATAACCGTTTTTAACACCAGCTTTGAAGGAGCATCTTTCAGATAACTAATCACGGTCGGTTTATGCAACCCTACGAATTCAGGTATTTCTATACCCTGTGTAGCTGAGGTTAAAATTCGCTTTTTCAAATTAGGCAATTGCTTTACAATAGCTTTCATCTCTGATTCGAAACCGGTTTCTAAAGACTTATCAAATTCATCCAAAACAAGCGTTTGAATATCCTCTCTTGAAAAACGATCACTTCTGAAATGATCCTCTATTCTACCGGGTGTCCCGACAAGAATGGCTGGAGGATGTTTTAATTCTATTTTATCCTTGGAAATGGGCCTGCCCCCATATACGGCATTCACTTTAACTCCGGAACCCATGTTCCTGATCACTTGTTCTATTTGAATGGCAAGCTCTCTGGAAGGCACGAGGATAAGTGCTTGAATCTCTTTACAAGTAATGTCTAAATTGTTGATGATAGGCAATAAGAAAGCCAGGGTTTTACCCGTTCCTGTTGGCGATAATAAAATGGTGTTTTTTACCCGTTCAATCGTGGGAATTGCCTCCTCTTGCATAGGGTTTAGTTGATGGATATTCAACTTTCGTAAAATGGCGTCCTGTTCTCTAATTGTATCTGACATTGCTTTTGTTTATCGGGTATTATTCTTTTTTCTTTTTTTCACCGGGTTTGGCTTTGTTTGGTTTTGAGCCAAATAATGAGCCAAAGCTTTCTCTACCAATTCCTCTTTTGTCAAATGGTGAAAAATTGTATGCACTTGTTGCTTAATATCAGAAGAAAACTCATGATTAGGTTTGGTCTTGAATATTTTCTTTGCCCATAGCAAGGCACTATTTTCTTCAAGACTCTTAGCATCTGCCTTAGCCATCCGCTTAAAACTAATTCCCAACTCCTTTTCAAAATCTGCTATTTCAAACAATTCTTCCTGTTGTATTACGGTAAGCGACAACCCCTTGGCTCCTGCCCTTGCGGTCCGGCCACTTCTGTGCACATAGGTTTCATACACATCCGGCAAATGATAATTCACCACATAGGAAATTTCCTTGACGTCAATTCCTCTTGCCGCAAGGTCAGTAGCAACCAGAATATCGATATGCCCTTCTCTGAATTGCCCCATGATTCGGTCTCTTATCCCTTGAGATAAACTTCCATGTAAGGCCCCTGATGAAAATTTATGAATTGCCAGATTCTTTGCCAGTTTGTTGACAGCTGCTTTGGTTTTGCAAAATATAATACCTCTTTGCCCTATTTTTGAATTTAAAAAGTGCATCAAAACATCGAGTTTTTCAATAGGCTGCACTACTACAAATTGATGATCTATACCTTGATGGCCAACCGTTTCCATATCAGCCTCAATCTGAATTACATGCTTTGACATGTAGTTTTGAATCAACTGTTTAATGGTTCCGGGCATAGTTGCAGTAAACAAAAATGTTCTTCTGTTTTTTGGCAGCTCGGCTGTTACAAGGTCCAAACCATCTTTTAAGGCACTGAGCATTTCATCTGCTTCATCTAAAACCAAATAACGGGTGCGCTTCATATCTATGGCCTTTCTTTGAATCAGATCAATAAGTCTTCCCGGCGTCGCAACGATGATATGGGTTGTCTGAGTGAGACGTTCTATTTGAGGTTTAATGGGAACACCTCCACAAATTGAGGCAATTGAAATCTCAGGAAGATATTTGGCAAACGAAACCAGATTATTGTATATCTGTTGTCCTAGTTCTCTGGTGGGAGCTAAAATTACACCTTGAATATGGGGCTGATCCTGATCTACCAGCTGCAGTAAAGGCAGGCCAAAGGCTGCTGTTTTACCAGTTCCCGTTTTAGCCAATGCAACCAGATCATTTGTTTCCTTTAAAAATAGAGGAATGCTTTTTTGTTGAATATCGGTTGGAATTGAAATTTCAGAATCAGTCAAGCTCCTGATTAATGGCTCAATGATTCCCAATTGGGAAAATTGTTTTGACATATAATTATTTTATGTAAAGATAGTTACGATAAGCTATAAAATGGCAACAATGATCAAGATTTCCCAAGAAGCCTTATTCCTGTACTCATTAAGTTTGTAATTCTTTAAGGACTTTTTTAAACAAAGAGCCTACATGTAACGGTAGTGGTACAAAAAAGGCTCCTTAAAAAGGAGCCTCTGGTTTAACTTATTATCTGAATCTTCGCTTGACATTCCAATTGACTGCCTTCGCGTTGCTAAAGTACAGTGTCTGAACACCTTCTTTAGAACTTACCATTTTCTTTGTTATACTTACTTTCATAGGTTATTAATATTTGAGGGCGCAAAAATAATACTATTTTTAATATATACAACATTTTATTTTATTTTTTATTAAAAACAATATAAACAGGCTTTAGTTATTGTTTTTTATGATAATTAAATAGTGAAAATCTATTAAAATAAAGGATTTACAAACTAATTTAATAGTCTTAAAAATCTAATTCACTTCCAGTCAGGGAAGTAATTAACAATGAAAAGGCAATTACTTTTTGGTCTTACCAAGCACCTTGACGTCAATCTGTTTTAAACATCAGGTTATTTTTTAACTATTTAAGGCGTGATATTAGTTCGAAAATAATAGGTAATCCATTCGTATTTAAGCGCATACTTATCCCAAAGAAGTAAAATAGTTATTCTGATAATTCATACCATTCAATATTTTCAATATTCTCTCGTCTACCCTTACTGTATACAGGGTAATTTTTAACCAAATAATCGACAATCACCTCTTGACTATCTCCCAAGTCCCACAAGTTCTGAGTTTCTTGCATCCATCTTATCGTAGCATTCCATCTCTCCTTGTTCATCCTGTTTTGGATGATCAATTGAGCTGAATGACAGGCCGTACAATGGGCAACCACGGTCATCAAGCCCTCACCCTCTTTTAAACCTGTTCTTACATGGATCCCATTTTTTATCTCATTACCCGTAACTGGATGATCAGTGATAATGTTGTCAGGTTTCTTGTCAGATTGAAAGTAAAACAAATATCCCAGAATAAAAACCAACAGCAGACCAATAGCCAAAAGAGAACCAAATAGTCTCATTTTCTTTGTCTTAGCAACACCGTGATTATTGTTTTTTCTTTCCATAGACCCCTTACACTACTTTAACTGCTATTCTATGACAAGCATTGTTCAAATAACCCTTTGGATTCCAACCTGGTACCAACATGGGTTGAGCTGTACCATTTTTGTCGGTCGCTTTGGCCCAAATTTCATAGTAACCAGTTTCGGGAAATATGATTTGCGCCTTAAAATGCTGCCAGGCCAGTCTGTTTACCGGCTTTTCAAGAGTACATAACTGCCAGGTCGCACCAAAATCAATAGAATATTCCATTTTGCTCACCTCTAATTCTCCTGCCCAGGCATGTCCTCTAATATCCAGTTTTTTAGTTTTATTAAATACAGCACCTGATTTAGGGAAGGTAATCAATGATTTTACGGGCATTGATTCAATAATTTGCATGTCCTCTTCAGGAACTTCCTCGCCTGGAGATACCGGATACCTAGGGACCCTATATGATGTACCTGTCATTTTGGTACCATCATGCTCTTTGTTTCTCACACTAATCCTGTTGATCCATTTACCTGAAGCTGATGCCGGCCAGCCTCCCGCTATTAAACGTAAAGGGTGTCCATGAGCCAAAGGTATGGGCTTATCATTCATCAGATATGCGATCAAAGTTTCATTTTGATTTGCTTTATGAAGAGGAACACCTCTCGAGATAGGTTCTTTTTTTGCATCTCCGCTTAAATGCACATCTGTTGCGTGATAGCCTATGTATACGGCATCATCTTTTATTCCTGTATCTTCCAGGAGGTCCTTTAATCTAACTCCTGTCCATCTTGCACAATGAACCGCTCCAATTGTCCATTGATTTCCTTTTGCCGGAGGATCAAACTCACTTCTTCCATTGCCGCCGCACTCCAGGGTCACCTGATACGTATAGGCCTTAAATTTTGTTTTAAGATCAGCCAAAGAATAAGATTTTATCCCGTTAACGGATTCACCATCTATGGTCAACATCCACTTGTCCGTATTAATTTCCTTAGGGATAAGACCGTTATTCCTGATAAACATTTTATCGTTAGGAGTAACTTTATCATCTAGCAGATGTGCTTGAGCTTCAATATTATATGGTCTATTATTTAAAACGACCATAGAACTGTCAAGATCAAACATCTTAAAAGGATCCGGATCCTGAAAAGCAAGAAGTTCATAGCCCTCAGGTATATTCGATGCAAAAACAATATGAACACCTGCTATCGAGGCTATTGTACCCAGCCCCGTTTTCTTTAAAAATGATCTTCTTTTCATTTCAATACAAATTATAATACGATATAGATGTCAATTTCTCTTCCGTTTATTTTTTAATTCCACTGAAGCTGCTTCCTTTCATTCCAGTAATCATTTGAATTGACAGTATACTGTTTCAAAGATATCAATTCTTCTTTTTCAAGCTTAATTTTTAAAGCCTTCATATTTTCCGATAGTTGTGCAGTATTTGAAGCTCCGCTTAGAACAAGTCCAGGCTCAAGATAGTCCATAATGAATCTCAAAGCTATAGCATCGATCGAAACCTTGTACTTTTCTGATAAGCCTTGCAGTTCTGTGTACAAACCTTCATAATGTTGATAAGCATCATTCTTAAACACCCTTCCATTCGCTAAAGCTTCCTTTACGATCACCATTTTTCCAGCTTTAATCAAATTCCTTAATACATTATGAGAACTGGTTTCCAAAATATTATAAGTGACTTGAAAACTTTCAAATAGTGGTTCATTCTCAATTTTTATTTGTGAAGCATATTCCACGATGGCATTTTGACGTTCCCCGCTGGCAGAGATACCCATTTTGAGGCCTGTTTCCTTTTTAATCTCATGAAGTTTTTCCAAGACTTCAACATTTTCCAGTACACCACTTTCAAAAGTAGCCGAATGGATCTGGTACACTTTTAAGGCAGGTAAAAGATGCTGTGATACAGACCACTGCTCTTGAAGTTTCTCTAAACTATGTTCCTTGATTTCATGAGCTCCCTTAAACTTCAGATTCCAGTTCGCCACATAGGTATAACCCCATTTGGTGCTAAAAGTCAGATCCTGATAAGAATTATCTTTGTACCATTGCTGCAAGAATTCTTCTCCCTTACCATAGGAAGGAGCAGTATCAAAATGACGTATCCCTTGACTATAGGCAAAATCTAACATGCTAAAAGCATTATCTCTATAATACTGTTCAGATTTATCAGTATCAAAAACCTGTCTGATATTAATATATTCAGGCCGTCCAATTGCCGCTAATCCCAATCCAATTTTTGTACTACTCAAAACTACTTACTACTTTTAGTTTTCATTTGGCAGGTTGTACATTCATAAGTATCCTGCTTCAAGGTTATTTTGTCTAGCTTTGAGGCAACTTCATTAATAAAGCTATTGTATGTGTTCGATTCAGGAGTAATGTTTCTGGCCTTCATGAGTTTGTAATAATTACCTTCCCACTCTTGTCTTCCCCAACAATTAGGACAGATACCTTCCGGAGCACTGCCTGTTGCTTCATTTTTTTCTTTGGCCTTAAAAAAACTTTTTATACTATCCGCTATACTCATTGTGTGACTTGTCTTTGTTAAGGCTAAATATACAATTTTATTAGCATCTCTTTATGCTGCTTACTGGCTCTCAATCGTGTTTGACTTGTTTTTTTGAACTCATCGATCTTCTTTAGAAAACGGAAATATGTCGTGAATACAGCATAACATAAAAAAAGCCTTAACAAATTTGTTAAGGCTTTTTACGGTGGAATTAATTTTTGTTCCATACATCATTTTTTAAGTGAAAGTCAAAACTGCATTTTTCTAATATCCGTAGTTTCTGTAGTTTGACCATTTGATGCGCTTACTTTCTCTAAAAGTTGAAAAATTTGTGAATCTTGTTCCATTTGATGCGTTACTGTCGATTATTGTTTTCATGATATATATATTTAATTATTATACAACAAATGTATGTCAAGGGTAAGTATTGGGGAATTCTGACTTACCGAACTGTTGATTCATTGAGATGAATTGTAAAAATTTGGCCCTCTTCCATTATAAACGGAAGAGGGCCAACTCTACTAATCCAATCTACAAGCCTTGCGCTTAGCCAATTGTGATCTTACGCGCAGGTTTAGGTTTTGCTTCTTCCCTCTTAGGGATGTTTAAGCTGAGGATCCCTTCTGCATACGTAGCTTCTATCTTGTCTTCTTCCACGGTATCAGGAAGAACAAAAGTTCTTTTAAAAGATGCATATCCAAATTCTTTTCTTGTATAATTATCTTTTGTTTCACTTTCTTCAGTCTTGATCTCTGCAGAAATTGATAGCGTTTCATTTTCTAAATCAATGACAAAGTCAGATTTTTTAAATCCGGGAACAGCCATTTCCAAAGTATAGGCATCAACAGATTCCTTAATATTTACTTTAGGTGAAGTGATTCCCTTATTAAAGTCGACATTTTTTATATTGCTCAATTCGTCATTAAACAAGTCGTCTATAAAAGAGGTCCACGCTGGAAAATTCCCTAAAGTTTGTTGATTTCTTTTAACGATATTCCCATTTTTAGTTAACATTAGATTGCTCATTTTTATCTTTTTTATTGGGTTATACTTTTGTTTTAATGTTTAGTATCCCTATAGCAATCCTAATACCAATTGCACATTTAGTGCGAAATCGATAAAGTTTACATAAAAATAACGCCATAATGACATTAATTGCTCAGTTATAATGTCATAGTGACATACAATGATTGATAAAAAGGTTATTGAAACTAGTCGAATGATTCCCACCAAAATTCATTCTTATTCATATTTATACCAATAATAGCTCCGGGCTTTGGGGTTAAATAGGCCTGCTGTTTTTGCTCAGATTCTGAGACAAATCTTATAATTGGTTCTTTCCAGTGATGCAGGGCAAGACTAAAGCCACCCCAATGAACCGGGATAGCATATTTCACCTTAGAATCTATGGCTGCTTGTACAGCTTCTTCAGGATACATATGGATCTGATGCCATCTTTCATTGTATTGTCCACATTCCATAAAGCCCCAGTCAAAGGGACCAAATTTTTCACCAACAAGTTTAAAATGCTCATCATAGCCGCCGTCTCCACTCCAGTAAATGTTGTGTGTTGAAGATTTGATCACCCAGCCACCCCATAATGATTTTGCTCGATCAAATGCTCCACGTCCCGAAAAATGTCTTGAAGGTGTAAATATAAGTTGCAAATCAAAAAGCTTTATTTCCTGCCACCAGTCAAATTCTGTGATCATGCTTTTGTTTACGCCCCAATGTTCCAAATGTCTTCCAACACCCAGTGGCACCAAAAAGCGATTTACTTTTTGCCTTAGCTCGCGTATACTGCCAAAATCGAGATGGTCGTAGTGATCATGAGTCATTAAAATTGCATCAATTGGAGGAAGGTCCTTTATGACATCTAAACTATCTTTTGAAAACCTTTTTGTTCTGATCGGGCCCACGGGTGATGCATCTGAACCAAACATCGGATCTATAAGCAGGTTTTTATTATTGATCTGAATCAAAAGTGTGGAGTGACCATACCATATAAACTTAGGAATACCATCCAGCTTAAACCTATTTGCATCAAATGGTACAATGGGTATTTCCTCTTTTGGGTTTCTGATTTTTCTCCCTTGTATACTTTCCTTTATCAGTTTGGGTAAAGAAGTCAGGCTCATGTCCATAGTGGTTTTTGACTGATTCTGAAAAATTCCTTTTTTCCACTGTTCGGATCTTTGCAGACGTAACACTTCCTCCTTTGTCACTTTTCCTCCAAATTGGGGATTCTTCTTTACATAATAGTATACAAAAGGAAGGCCGAATCCAAGGATCAATAGAATTACTGATGTTATCATAAATTTCCCTTGAATTAATCTTTAATGGGGATTCAAAATTAAAATAAAACACAACCCTGGCACTTTATTCATATACATTTATAAATTAGATAGATACGCACCATAAGAATCTTTGAATTCAAATCCTTTACGTATGCGTTTTTTATTTAATTTCTTGTATTCAACCAAGGCCCAAAGCATAAACTCCTTGATAAATAACCTGTCTGCAGCAATAGCTTTTGGCATATAGGTACTGATCAAATCGTCAAGAGGAGCGATGTCATTCAAAGCTGCACTATATTCAGATTCAGAGCCATCGTCCATTAATTCAAATGCGCTTTGCTCAAAGAACCATTGCATGATGCCATCATAAGTATCCTTTTCGTCTTCATGTTTTAGTTTCTTGATGGCCGGAAAATAATTGTCAAACAGTGTTTTTGAGGCAGATCCAATCAATCTTTCCGCCACAAAAGCGGCTCCCTCCTGCTCTCCTTCATACACGAGCTCTACTTTTCCAATGATCGAAGGTATCATCCCTAAAATATCGGCAAAGCGAATACTGGTTCGACTTTCACCTGAAGCAATACATCTGTGTTCGGCCGTGCTTAATAAATTTTCATAAGCCGTAATGCTCATTCTGGCACTAATACCACTTTTACTATCTACGAATTCACTATTTCTTGCCTCGAAACCAATTTGCTCCACTAAATCTTTAGCCAATTCAGGAATGTGAATCTCACATACTCTGTTCTTCTGCAGTTTTGCTTCCTGTGCCGTAATGGTCTTTGCCACCTCAATAGAATCAGGATAATGCGTTAAAATCTGCGATCCTATTCTGTCTTTTAGGGGGGTTACAATACTCCCTCTGTTTGTATAATCTTCAGGGTTGGCTGTAAATACGAATTGCAGGTCCAAAGGTAATCTTACTTGAAATCCTCTTATTTGTATATCTCCTTCTTCCAATATATTAAATAATGCTACTTGAATTCTTGATTGAAGATCAGGTAATTCATTAATCACAAAAATACTGCGATTCGCACGTGGGATCATTCCAAAATGAATCACCCTTTCATCAGCATAACTCAATTTTAGATTCGCTGCTTTTATCGGGTCGATATCACCTATCAAATCGGAGATGGTCACATCAGGGGTTGCCAGTTTTTCATAAAATCTTTGATCTCTGTGAATCCATGTTATGGGAGTTTCATCACCCATTAAGGCAACCTGCTCCATTCCAAAATTACTAATTGGCATTAATGGGTCGTCATTGATCTCTGATCCTGCGATGGCAGGAATATATTCATCCAGAAGCTGAACCATTAATCTTGCCAACCTTGTTTTTGCCTGGCCTCTTAGGCCCAAAAGATTAATATTGTGTTCTGAAAGGATCGCTCTTTCCAACTGTGGAATCACTGTTTCGTCGTAACCGTGAATACCTGTAAACGAAGCTTTTCCGTTTTTAATGTTCTCTATAAGGTTCTCTCTGAGTTCCGATTTTATACTTCTGCTGCGATACCCTTGTTGCTTTAGTTCGCCGAGTGTTTTTATACTATTGTTCATTATCGAATTCTTTTTTTTCTGTTGTTTTCATAGTCGTGAAAGATCATTTCCCCAAGGCCGTCAAGTCCTGTGTAAAATGCTTTACCTCTGTTTGATAGGGTAAATTCATCCACAAATGTTTGTAAATATGGATCCTGTGCAATCATAAAAGTAGTAATTGGAATATGGAGCTTTCTTGCTTGTGCCGCCATTTGATAGCATTTATCCACAATAAATCCATCAAGACCATTACTATTTTTATAATAGGTCCCATCGGGCATTCTAACACAGCTTGGCTTTCCATCTGTGATCATAAAGATCTGCTTGTTGGTATTTCTTTTTCTTCTTAGCAGATCAAGGGCCAATTGTAAGCCCGCCACCGTATTGGTATGGTATGGGCCAACCTGTAAATATGGTAAATCTTTAAGTTGAATAGGCCAGGCGTCATTTCCAAAAACCAGTATATCCAGTGTATCCTTGGCATAACGGGTGGTAATCAATTCTGCAAGGGCCATCGCTACTTTCTTTGCAGGTGTGATCCTGTCTTCTCCATATAAGATCATACTATGGCTTATATCGATCATCAATACGGTACTCATTTGAGCCTTATGATGGGTATCTTCAACGATGAGGTCATTTTCGGTGAGTTGGAAATTACCAAAGCCGTGATTGACTTGGGCATTTTTTAAACTTTCTGTAACATTGATGTTTTCAAGGCCATCTCCAAAGCGAAATTCCCTTAGGTCTCCTGTATGTTCATCACCTAAACCACTACTTTTGGTTTTATGCGTTCCCGAACCTTTTTTTCTGATCTGGCCAAATATTTGATTTAGTGCATTTTTACGTATCGCTCTCTCTGTTTTGGCTGTGATCTTTTTATCATACGTTCCATCAGGCTTAATTTCTTCTTTGATATACCCCTTCTCTTTAAGCTCCTCTACAAAATCATCAAGCGTATAATCTTCGCTTGTGAGCTTATATTCCTGATCAAGTTGTTCTAACCAATCAAGGGCCTCTTCAAAATCACCTGATGTATGTGTAATCAATTCTTTGAAAATATCAAAAAGGGTATCAAATGGGCTCTTAACTACCTTTTCGAAAAGTTCAAATTGAAAACCAGTTCTTTTTTTATTTCTTTTCATCTATTCTTTATATCATAAGTATATGGACAAATGATGTTATAAAACCTTAAAAATACTTTCTAAGGCCTACAAATATAACGTGACATGCCCTTTTATATATATGTGACTGATTGATTTTGCTCCAAAGTAATAGACTGAATATCATTTAATTAAAACTCTATTGTCTTATACCTTGCCTTCTTGATAGTCTTACAAAGATACGAATTTATCCTTTAAATTTTATTTAGTTGCTTTTAATGGAGTGTTGATCCAATAGGTTTCTTTTTGTTGTAATGAATTTTGTTTTGAGGCTTTCAGTGGAAGCCCCTTATTGACAAATTCAAAGGCTGAATCAATATAAGATTCAGGGAAGACCTTTTGTACGAAGATCTCTCTGAATTGATTGGCTCTTAATGATTTTTGTTCATTTAAAAGTCTACCCCTGGTATCTTTTAATTTATTGATCTCATAGCGAATTCCATCATGCATAATGACTTCATTTATTTGTCGTGACGACTCAATACTTACTTGTATCACATCAGGTTTTATCATGATAAGATCCAAAATTTGTAAAGGCGTGTTGTTCGTTAAAAACCTAAATTGTTTTTGCCAAGATCTGATCGAAGAGGGATCTATATCCTCATTAAAAAAAACTTGAAAACTTGAATTTATAGCATCATAAACCACCTCATTGACCTTAAAATAAACACCACCAGTTACTTCAAAATAATTATTAAAAGTGATATAGTTTAAAAAGTATTTGTCCCCATTCGGTTTATATGAAATATTCACCCTGTACAACAATTTATGACTCTCATCAAATAACTTATAATCAAGACCATAGATGCCAAAATCTTGTTTTGAGATAAAAATATTCCCTTTGGCATAATAATTTGAGTTCACCCGACTATAACTTGATGAGAAATTGATTTTGTAAATGGGCACGTCATCCAAGAATAATATACTATCAAGCTTATAGATATGGTTTCCTAAAAAATCTCTGTTGAATACATGTGCAAAAGAAAATGACATGCGATTATAATTTCTCAGGGCATTGGTCAGGTTTAGCAGGTTTAACTCATTTCCTCCAAGTGGAGAGATGATGACTCCATCAAGGTATTTTTCCTTTCTATTGTCATAAGGAATTGTAAGCAAGGTGTCAACTGGAAAATCTTTATTACTTTGAAATTCATAAAGAACCGTTTGATTTAATTGATTGGTAAGGCGATTTGTGCCAAAACCAGCGTCAAAAACCTGAATAACACCTTCATTTAAATTGATATAGGCCTGCTCATTTTCTATATTCATAGTGGCTAAATAGCTACTGTCAGTAACCTGCTGATAGTCTCTGTAATAAGCTATATATGAAAAAGGTCTGACTGGGTAATTATCAGGAATTCGTTTGATGGCTTCCTTTACGATCCTTCCGGCGGATATTTTTTTCTTATTCTTTCGGAATAGTAAACTCACTTCATCCAAAGCTTCAACTTTGGGTGATAAAAGAATAATATTGATCTCATTTTCTTTTTGTTCTTTTAATGGAACAAATAATGTCTGATATCCGATACTTGATATTTTGAGTGTATCCTGACGGGTTTTATAGATACCTGGTATTCTAAAATTGCCGTTGTCATCAGAAACGACACCAACTTTAGCCTGCTGAAGTATAACTGTTGCATATACAACTGGCTGTTCAGATTCTTGATCAAGTACTTGAAATCTTGTTTGAGAAGCATTTTGCGCCTGGCAAAAACCTGTAAAAAGCACCAATATAAAAAGGCCATTTCTAATTATATTAAGCATACTCATAAAGGTAATTTACCGTTAAAAAAATATAGTCATGAAACTACTCTATTTCAAACTATTAAGGATAAAATCAATAGTTTTGTTGGTATTGTTATTTTCGAGATAAGCTCCTGTAATATGTTTTGAAGGCAGAGCCAATCCTTTATCAATAAGAGAGGTGATTTCATCTAAATACTCCAGAGTCACCTTACCGGTAAGCAAAAGGGAAAGGTCATTCCCTTTTTTATAAAAATCATATATTTTTTTAAGCCCGGTCAAATAAAGATAATCTTTGGTAAAGCCTCCTCCTCTATGTACTCTTAGGGTGATGTAAAAAGCTGTTTCTCTATCCAGGTCAAATTGATCGTGAAGTAATCTGAATGTTTTTGAAAAATCATACCCTTTTGCCAAACTATCGACAGCAATTACCCTATATGCCAACTCTTTTAATCGTTTTATAGTAAGGTTATTACTCATATACTCTGCAAAAACAGCCAATCCTTCCTGTGTTTCCTCGTAATTGGGAAATCCATGTGAAAAGATCTTAAGAGGATGCAACAGACCGTTCATAGTTGTGACCATATGAACGCCTATTTCATGATTATTCAAAACCTTAAGCTCATGCGGCGAAAACATGTGATTCTCATTTAAAACCAGTGTTTTAAGATTGTTCAAAACCATGGCCGCAGCTGAAATTTTCTTGGAATGTCTTATCTCATAGCTAAAATCATAATCCTTTGAGAATTCCTTAAAGAATACTTCCGTTTCTTTTGACTTATAGGTAGGTATAAATCTTTCCTCATTTGGATTTTCATCTTTAAAATGCAGTATAAACTTAGCGTTTTCAACATCTTTTTCGGTTGGTGTTCCAAAACAATGTAAGCAGTTATAATAAAACTTTTTACCAAAACCTATTGTTTCAATGCATTGGATCAGACCCGAATAGGTGTAAATAATGTCTTCATACAAATTTCTAATATCTGGATCTTCAATGCGCTCAATAGGTTGGGAAAACAATTCCCTATGAAGATTGAACTTGTCAAAGTTTATGTCCGGATACGAAAATTTCGGATCTGTTAGGTATTTGGATGAAAAGAATTTCGCTTTTTCTTCTTCAATATTGATCGGATTTACATAGCTCAGCAATTCAATTTGCTTGACCAACTGATCAATATCCCGGTCAATTTCCAATAATGCCTGGGTTGATACCTTGCTGTTTTTTATCATCTTAGCTTTATTTACGAAACCCCTTTATAAATGCTTCAGCGTGCTGGGGAATTCGATTTTTTAATTCAGCAGCGATACTTCCTATGACCTCTGGAAATAATAGCTGCTCGTATTCATTACAGTAGATCTTTGCCACTTCAGTTGCCAAAACTAAGGTATTTTCAAAATATGAAGTAATAAATTTCAAAAAATATCCATTTCCGTAAAACGTATCATTGATAGCTGCTGTGGATAAAATGTCATTAGGTAATTCTATTTCAGAAAGGCTTTGTCTCCAGTCCTCTATATTTTTTCCAAACCTATCATTATCGACATTCTGCGTCCCTAAATTCCAAGTAGGTACTTCTCTAGGCCATCGCCTCCAATTATAACTATGCATATCATACACTACACAAACAGGGTGAAGTGATTCCAGTTTTTTTATAAGTGCTTGCACTACCTCATAAAAGGCATGGTGTTTTGCCAAACTTTTTGATATCATTTCTTCTGACAAGGCTTTTTTCCATAACTGTTTGCCCCAAGCATCCTCATAAATAGCCACTTCAGGTGCCCTGTTCAAGTCGTATTCAAATCTTGTATCCAGGCCTGCAATAACGATTGGATGTGTTGCTATCATAGATTTTGTAGCAGGATCATCTTCATACCATCTTTCATAGGCGGTATGCAAACAATTATCCCATAATTCCTTTCTCAATTGATGCCCGTCATGCACTGCTGCACAGACATAATGGGTATAAGCCTCTATTTTAATAGTAAAAGAATAATCTTCAGTAACCGCCTCAAAAGGGATTTCTGACTCAATATTCTCAATGATTTTCTTTATGCTAAGTCTTTGTATCATTATTAACTAAATCAGTATCATCAGACTAAGCGTCCTGGACTGTTTTACGCAATCTGGATCTTCTGTCGAAGGCCTGAAGTTTGTCAATCACCTTGCTCTCAAGAAAGTCGATTACTTTTTCTTCAACCTTTGTTTTGGTCTTATAGACCTTGTTTATATAGGTAATACCTCCTGGGGACATCACATTGACTTCTACAAGCTTTCCACCAATTACATCAATACCTACAAAATAGAGTCCATCATTCACCAATTTTGGCCCTATCTGTTTGCACAAAGCCTTTTCAACCTTGGTCATGCTATGTCTTTGCACCGATCCACCTGCAGACACATTTGAACGGTGATCCCCTTGTCCCGGAACCCTTTTCATGGCTCCAATGGGCAACCCATTAAGCATCAGTATTCTAACATCTCCCTGATCTGCTCCTTCTATATAATCCTGAAGAATCACATAATTCGTTTCACCCCCGCTATTGATATAAAAATCTAACAGGGAATTGATATTGTTCATAGCAGTTTTTTCGATCAATATAACGCCGGAACCTCCAAAGCCATTCAATGGTTTTAAGATCATTTTATCTGCTTCAGATTCTTTGATCATATCGATAAGATATTGTTTGTTCTTCGACACATGCGTGTTGGGAATGATATTGCTATGGGCGTCTCCAAATGCAGCTGTATACAATTTATTGTTAGCCTCTCTCATACCCTCAACAGAATTCATGATAAAAACATCATCTTTTACCGAATCCAAAAAATTAAGCATGATAGGATCCAAAGGCGGATTTGCCCTAAAAAAGATAACATCAAAACCTGCCAATGGAAGCATTTCGACCCTTAACTTCGCCTTTGCATAAAAAGATTTGGAACTACTGGTACTTTTTCCATCCGCCCAATCACGGTACAGAAAGCGTTGGTGACGCTATTCCTGATCGTAAGATTTGATGGGCTGCATAATGCAACGCCATGGCCTCTTTTTACACATTCTTTGATCAAGGCAAGAGAAGAATCATTTTCAGGATTAATTTCTTCCCAAGGGTACATTAAAAAGCAAATATTCATGATATCTTGATTAGTCGGTTTACAAAAGTAAATATAAAAAATAATTCCTTGTTGATTTCGCGAATTAAACTGATCCATAATAAGTCAAAAATCAATATCGATAGCACTTGCCTGTTATTGATTTTTACCCAAATAGTTGTCTGAGTATTCTCTCGGATTTTGCAAAGTTTTAAACAATAAATCAGTGTAAGTACATATATGAAAGGAAAGTGATCAGGCTTTTAGAATTTTCTCGATCCTATCGAGTTCATCACTCGTAAAATCCAGCTTATCCAAAATTCCAACCGCATCTTCAATTTGCGAAACCTTACTGGCTCCTATGATGACACTGGTAATGCGAGGATCACGTAATACCCAGCAAAGGGCCAATTGAGACATTTTCTGCCCTCTTTCCTGCGCAATTATATTCAAGGCCTTTACTTTTTCAATCTTTTCTGTTGTTATTTGTGAGGTTTGTAAAAATCCATGCGATTTGGCTGCTCTCGAATCTTCAGGGATACCCTTTAGGTATTTATCAGTTAGCAAACCTTGAAATAAAGGGCTAAACACCGCAGAACCTACTCCATTATTTTCTAAGACATCCAACAAACCATCTTCAACCCAACGATTGAACATACTATAAGAAGGTTGGTGAACCACACAAGGAGTTCCCAAGGATCTGAGTATATCGAAAGCTTGTTGAGATTGTACCGGATCATAATTGGAAATACCAACATATAAAGCCTTACCTGATCTAACAATTTGATCCAATGCCATCATAGTTTCTTCTAATGGTGTATCAGGATCAGGTCTGTGACTGTAAAAAATATCTACATAGTCGAGCCCCATTCTTTTTAAGCTTTGGTCACAACTGGAAATCAGGTACTTTCTTGAACCCCACTCTCCGTATGGGCCCGGCCACATCAAATACCCAGCCTTAGAAGTAATGATCATTTGATCTCTATAGGTCGATAATTCCTGTTTAAGGATTTTCCCGAAGGTCTCTTCGGCTGAACCAGGAGGAGGACCATAATTATTTGCCAGATCAAAATGTGTAATACCGAGGTCAAAAGCGCTTAACACCATTTCCTTGGAATTCTCAAAAACATCGACGCCGGCGAAATTATGCCAGAGTCCCAAAGAAATTTTGGGTAGCAGCAATCCGCTTTTACCACATCTGCTGTATTTCATTTTATCATACCTGTGCTGATCTTTATCCATATTATATTTCCTTAAAGTTCGTAAGTTCATTCATGAGGTTATCCTACAAATTACCTTTTGCTTGTCAAGTAAAAATAAGCAAAATAATTTCGAATTTTCATAAAAACATCCGCACCCTATAATAACTGTGCTGCTGTATCATCAGAATATAAAGAAAAATAAAATTCTCCTTATTTATTGCGGTACTGCCTTGATATGCGCGTAGATCTTTACTCCTGAAATTTCAATTTCCACATCCTCTCTGAGCATTTTAACGCCTTTTACATCGTTCAATTCTCCTTCGGGCGAGATCGCTTTAACCCCGTATAGATCGCCGTTATTTTGAACCGCTTTTATATGGATCAGGTTACCTGACCTGCTGCTTCCTATGACATCCAACCTGTTCCCATTTTTATCAATAGCTTTGATGTCATAGAGATGACCATCTTCGCCAATTGCATTTATTGTTGAGTTTTTATCGCCTGGATAAATCACTTTTACCGGCAGTTGTAAAGCATCTCCAATAAATGCCTTAATATCTAGCAGACTTCTTTGATTTGAATTCTGAATTGCCTTTACATCAAATAGATTACCTTCGGCATCAATAGCTTTTACATCCAGCGTATACCCGTCTGGGTGGATCGCTTTGATATGCCAGATAAAACTATCAGAAGAACAACCGGTTTGCGACATAGCTTTAACATGTGCATGGATCAGAACCCCGTTAACACTGCCTTCGACAGCATCTTTTGTTACCTTGACACCTTTTACATCATTCAATTGACCCGTGGGGGAAATGGCTTTAACGCCAAAAAACTCTTTGTTCTTTGTGATGGCTTTAATATGAATTACATTACCTGAATGACCAATACCTTTTATATCAAGCTTTTCTCCCTTTTGATCAAAGGCTTTGATATCAAGAATCTGACCTTCTTCAGTAATGGCTTTTACCGGCATAAATCGCCCGTCACTTTGCAGGATCTTGACCGGAATTCTTTTTCCGTTCCTTAAAACCTTAATATCCATAAGTGTTGTTTGATCGGCATCCTGAATAGCCTTCACATCGTACATACGACCTGCCTGATCGAGGGCTTTTACCTCCAAAAATATTCCGTCCGGGTGGATGGCCTTTACATGCCAAATAACCTCCCCGTCAACTTGAGTGTTTTTTTGATTGTCAACACCTACTTCCAAACTGGTCAGTGAGGTGAATCCAAGACTTAATAATCCGATGCTTGCGATGATTAGTGCAATCTTGCGTCCTAATCTTAATTTATTGATAATAGGCATATTATAAAGAATTTATGATAATCAAAATTTCCAGAAAGAAAATGTTCAAAAGCTGGGACCTTCTATAAAATTAAGACCTTGAAAAACAGAAAGACATGACTTATATCATTAAAACCAGTAATTAATAACTAGAGTTTAAATTGGGGCAACCCGTAGATCTGGGTTTATTGCAGAAAACGTTAAATCCAAGGGTTACCTGATGATGTCCCCCATTTTCAAATACCACATCACCCATTTGATTTGAATAAGTATAAGCAAACATAAATCGTTTATAATTGATTCCTAAGATGGGGCTGATCAATTTAAAACTTTCTACATCGGAATCAAAGTTCTGACGGTAAGACAGGGCCGCCCAAATTTGACTTTTCGAATTGATATTGTGATACGCCTTTACATTCAAATCTACAAAGGTTTCACCAGTATATTCAATATACTGCAACATGACTGAAGGCTCAAATTGAAATTTGTTCTCGCGCCCCAGGTAATACCCTAAAGTCAATAAATACCTTCTTAGATTATCTGATTCAAAACTATTATTGACCAGATCTCTTGGCGTTAACAAGAGGTTTTTAACGGTGAAATAGGCGAAAGAATCCATAAAATGGTAACCTAAACCAACATCAGCATTATAGTAACCGGTAGATTCAATTCCTTGAGAAATTACAGGATCTGGTACGTTAAAATTGCTTTGATTCACCGAATTCTGACTAAACATAAAGGAAAGTCCAAATGATAATTGATTCATGGCCGCCTCGTTCCCAAAGTTAATATGATAGGCATAGGTAGCCAGGAATCCTCTCTGGGCATGATAGCCATTTTCATCATTAAAAGCTATGGCGCCGACAGCCATTTTCTCCGTAATTCGAGTATGAAAGCTTAAAGATTGAAGTGACGGAGCGTCCTCTACCCCCGCCCATTGTTGCCTGTAAGTAAACCTGATCTTCCCACAGTTTCCAATTCCCGCTGCCGAAGGATGGACCAGATAAACATTATCTGACAAATAATCTGAATAGATCGGGAACGTTTCCTGCGCTGACAATACATATACGCCAAAAAGATAAAAAAATATGATGAAGACTTTTTTTATAAACATCTTTTTTATCTTCTGATTAAACTAAAATGACCTGTATGAATCCTTCCATCTTCCAATTGCACCCTGTACCAATAATCTGAAGAAGGCAACTGTTTGCCATTAAACATACCATCCCATCCCTCCTCATCGGAAGCGTCCAATTCAGTCAGTAGTTTTCCAAATTTATCATAAACATAGATATTTGACATCGGTTGGGAAGTCACTCCAAGCACCTTCCAAGTATCGTTAAAGCCATCTCCATTAGGTGTAAAAAACTTCATATAACCAATTATATAGACCTTGATGTCTTCAATACCACAACCATTCTCATCCCTAATATACAAGGTGTGTTCTCCCGGTAAAACATTATCAAAAAAGGGTTCTTTCTGATAAGGCCCTGAGCTATTGTCAAGTGCATATTCATATTCTCCAACCCCTAAATTTGAGGGATCAATTGAAATCGAATTCTCCTCTTCCCCATCAACAACAGTGATATCATTCTGACTTATTGCAGCGATGGAAGATTCCTCAACTTTAATACCCCTAACTGTTGACCTGCAATTCAAATCAGACACGCCTGTAACCGTATAGTTGCCTCCTGAATTAATGATGACACTTTCTGTTGTACCAATTACTGTACCTGATGCATCTTTCCATTCATAAGCATAAACCCCCTGAGGTTGAGAAATGGACAGTGTTAAATTTCCAATATTCTGGCAATAAATTGCCTCAGAAGGCGCCTCAAATTCTGGCAGGGGATTAACCTTTAGTTGCACATATTCTCCAACACTGACGCAATCACCATTCTCAATGCTTTCGATCCTAACAAAAAGGCCTTGTGAAAAAGGAATTTCATTTCTATAAGCAGTTTGAGGTAGAATTTCGTTTAATTTCAAAGCTGCATCCTCTTGATTTCTATAGTATTGAATAATTAAATCTTGCTGTGGTAATGATTCTAAAATTATAATGGAGGCTTCAGTCAAATCAAAAGTAAATTTGCCATCATTTAACTCATCATCATCACAAGATTCTAGTAAAGCCATTACGTCTAAAGGGTTTGTGGCTGAAACAATAAGATTTACCCTTGCTACATCAAAACAACCGTCAAGGGATTCAACTCTTGCAAATACTTGATCAGCAAGTGAATTATTAAAAAACGGTGGATCGATTTGATTAAGACCCTGGATGGCATCTTCTTGCGTCAAAAAATAATCTATAGAAAATGTAAGATCGCCCTTATTGATCAAATCATTAGCTTCCTCTAAATTAAAATCGGTATAGCCGTCATTAGGGATATTGTCTGCATCACAATTTTTAAGGGTAACCTCCTTTACGATGTCAGGAATATCATAAATCGTTCCTGTGACCATCTTTCTTTGACCTTCATAGCAAGCGTCCTGGGAGGCCATCACGTAAAAAATCTGAGTTTCATTTAAGTCTGGTATAAATGTTTCGCCAATCCATATAGGTAATTCACTCTCCAAAGAATCAAACCAGACTACTTCACTATTTGTAGGTTGATTTTCAATTTCTGTAAGGGTAGCTCTTAATTCAACCGGTCCGGGGCCACAGCTGCTTGCTGAGAATACACTATCAATACCGTTGGTATATACCCGGGTAAAGGCAGAAAAATCAGGTGCGTCCTCGGGCCCTCCATATCCGTATTCAACAATAAAACCCTTTGGTTGGTAATCTCCTGAAGCTGAACCAGAATTACTAAGGTCATTCCATGAACCCGTAATACCCACATTAGGAGCTGTCACATGGGCATAGTCTTCACCTCCCAAATCATTTGGCTCACCTGTATTCCAAAATTCAAATGCTCCATTCGGAGCTGAACCATTAGCCAGACCAATCCAAAATACGGTTCCGGCTTCGGGTCCAGTGACCCATTTCCAGGTTCCTTCTTCTTCAGCATCACTGCCACCTATCCACCCTGCACCTTCAGCTTGTTCCCCTGACAATTGGGCTTCTTCAGCAGAAGTAATCGTGGCTAAATATCCAGGCAAACCGTAATAATCTCTTTCCTCTGCATGGGCGCGTGCCAGGGTCCAGGTTGTACCAATATCTGGCACATATTCATAATAATGACCTGTGGAAGGAAGAAAATTGGCATCACCAAGGGTAAAAGAGAAGAATTTCTCTCCTTGGGTATTTACATTTGTACTGTAATAACGTATATCTTTCACGGCTGCGATAAGATCATCCTGGTCCATAGCGCCTCCATTAGTGGCAACTAAGGTCAGCTTTGCCGTTGATGCATTAAATGAAAAGCTAATGTTAGGATGCGAACCTGTCAATTCCAGATAATCTGATCCAAACTCATAACCAGCAGATATTTGCACAAAAAAATCTTCGATAGCTTCTTGAGAAACTATATCAAAATCACTGACAACAGGGGTTTTGCTTAGAGGACAATAAAACTGATCTCCTTCTGCACTAATTTCAGGCGGCACAATACCGGTTTGTGCCATCGTGAACAAAGTGGCATAAAAAAAAGCATAAAGCCAAATAATCTGCTTGAGGGTTTGCAATTTCACAGCATTTTTAAAAAGTTAAATGTATGAAATTGAAACAATTTCTGCTATTGTTTTAGAAGTTTATTGGTGAACTCGTTTTTGATTTAGGAACTGCAATTCCTGGTGTCAACACCTATCGGATATGGCTTCCAGCATTCATATCAATAGTGGCACCTGTACTATGATCCATCGCTCCGCTGCACATTAAGGCAACCAACGGACTGATATCTTCTGGCATCGTGAGTTCATTGAGTGAAATTTCATCCAAAATTGCGCGCGATCCATGGTCTCCAAAAAACTGTTCGGCCATTTTTGTTTTGACAAAACCCGGGGCAATGATAAAAGATTTGATGTTGAATTTTCCGAAAGAGCGCGCTACGCTTCTGGCTAAAGAAACTAGTCCTCCTTTGGAGGCAGCATAGCCAAGGTACTCTTCAGTTTCCCCCCTAAAAACTGCTCTACTGGCGATATAAATAAATCTTCCCCCTCTTTGCTTCTTAAAATGACTGATCCCAAGTTTCGTCAAAATAGCTGGCGCATCCAGATTGATGTGCATCGTGGTTCGCCAAATGTCAAACCATTCTTTGGTAGAATGATGAACAGGTTGTTTGAGAAATACACCTGCATTTAACACAATAGCATCGATGCGTTGGAAACGCTCCAAAACTTCTTCCCAAAATCGCTCAACTTCTTCTGCAATCCCAAAATTTGCCTGAAAAATATGTGAATTAGTATTCGGGAAGCGGTCAACCAGACTTTGAGCGGCTTTTTTATTTTTGAAATAATGCACAGCAACATTCGCCCCCATAGTCATAAGGTATGAAGCGATTTCTTTTCCGATACCATCCGAAGCTCCGGTAACCAGAATATTTTGGTTCTTAAGGTCTATATGAATCATTTCTTAAAGATAATCAAAAAATGAGAAGGAATGGATGTCAGTTTTCTTGAAAAAAGGATGTATGACCTTTTATTTTGCCTGTATGTTGCTTATCAGAAGCTCAAAGGATTCATCGCGCTTATTACCAATCAAAAAAGCGACTTCCTCTATTTGGTTGCCATCAAAATTTGGTGCGTCCAGCAACCTTCCTCGAAAGCGAGGCTCCAAGCCTGAAAAAGGAATTGTGATCGTCTTCCCATTCCCCTGAAGTTGAAAACTGATAGACATATGAATATTGCTGGTATTTGTCAGATTTTACCCTGAATTGATAGGCTTTACCATCTCCTTTTAACTTGATCACAAAAGCGTTATGGTTTTTTGTGGCAAGGGTTTTAAATCGATTTTGAATCATGGTAAAACCTCCATTGTTATCTGTGGAAACCTTACCTTTAAAGACGGCCAAACCCTTATTCGTAGCAAATTGACCTTCTGAAAGACCACCCATAACTCCATCATTCACTATGTACCAGCCCTTGGCGCTACTTTCTTGGGTAAAATCAAAAATGGTCATCTTTTCTTGTGTGGTTGAATGCATAAGGATCAATAGTATAATAGTATGTATCATGATTCATCATACTCACCAAACATCGTGAGTAACGCCTTTGTTCTGTATTCAAAAATCTCTTTTAACTTCGGTTTAACCAAAATAGAATGAAATCGATTGGCAATTATAGCAATTGGAAGCTTATAATGCACCACATCCGTTATTTCGGTACCTCCTTCAATTTCCTTTAAGAAATGCTTATGATGCCACATCGAGTATGGGCCCATTCTTTGCTCATCTACAAAGTATTTCCTATCATCCACATGAGTAATTTCTGTTACCCAATTCATTTTAAGACCCAATAAAGGGCTTACCTTATAACTGATGATCTGCCCGGCATACATTGCTCTATCTGTACCTGAGATGATCTTAAACCCCATATAATCGGGAGTAATCACCTTTAAATTCGCGGGATCAGATAAAAATTTCCAAGACTCTTCAATTGTTATCGGTAGATTTATTTTTGCTGATAACTGATAGATTTGACCTTGTTTCTCAAAAACCATAGCACTAATGTTTATAACCGTTACTTAGAAAAAATACGATACAGGGATCAGACAAGTTCCAACTTCTTAAGGATCTTCCTGCTCATGGGCTTTGTAATTGAAAAATAGTAGTCAATAAGATGGCCTTGTTCATCTATCAAATATTTTTGAAAATTCCACTTTACAGAAGAACTCTTAACACCATTATATGTCTTATCTGTTAACCAGGTATACAAATCATGTTGGTTTTCACCTTTAACATCCAGTTTTTCCGTCAAAGGAAAAGTAACTCCAAAATTCAATTCACAAAAAGAATTTATGGTTTTCGCATCACCCGGCTCTTGTTTTCCAAACTGATTACATGGTACCCCTATAATTTCCAAAGTATCTTGGTGCAGTTCATAAAGCCTTTGAAGCTCTTTATACTGTTTCGTAAAACCACATTCTGACGCAGTATTCACAATAAGAATCTTCTTGCCTTTACAAGTATTCCAATCAAACAGATCTCCTCCAAGCGTCCTTAACTCAATATCATAAAGTTTCTCTGGGATTTCTTTAGAAATTTTCAAAACTACCTAAATTATATGGTAATATGTGATTTCAATCTTGACTCTACCTTTCTTTTGATGGCAGTAAGTCTTTTCATAAGATCCATAATTGTTTGGTCATTATTAACCTTATAGATCTCATTCAGATTCAGTATTAATGCCTTCACTTCTCTTGAAGCTAAAATTCTATCATTGGTTGATTTTAAAGACAATTTTCGGTTTTCAAATTCTAGTGCTTGTGATATAACTTCCATAATTCGGGGGATTAAAAATTATTATTTGTTCGTATTATTATGTTGCTAAGTCGAAATTTATTGACAATTCTTTCATCAAGATGCTCATACATTTCTTTACAGCACTTTAAATATAGTCATGACTATCAAAGTTACCCTATTAAATCCATCGGAATATCTTATACATCAATAGAAATTATCTATATCCAAATGTTGAGTATCGGAAAAATTGAAGAACCCATGACCAAAAGGCCATGGATTCTTACCATATTAACAAAAAACTCTCAATGTGATGATTCATTTTAAAGACTGACAAACGACTGCTTTGTTAACTCATTTTGATCCTTTTAACAATTTTTTAACTCTTGAAGATCGCTAAAACATAGGGTTGATCAGAATAATTTATCTATTTCTTCACTCAATATTCATCGAAACATTCAAGCTGTCATGAATACTAGATGAATATTACTTATTTTAGCGCCCTTTTAAGCCATTATTTTTACCATTAATATCGAGATTCTAATGAATACCATCAAGAAATTAACTCTAATAAGCCTTGTATTTCTCAGTGTTTCAATTAAGGCCCAAAGTCTTTCGGAATTATATGAAAAAGTGAACCCTGCAGTTGTTGTTATTCTTACGGAGCAAAAGGAGCTGGTGAGTTCAGGTAAAATGACTAAAACAGTCACTTCTGGCGGGCTAGGTTCAGGATTTATGATTTCTGACACACAAATTGTGACCGCGGCTCATGTTGTTCAGGTAGCCGAAAAAGTCAATGTTCAATTTATAGATGGAGAAATAATTCCTGCTAAAGTGATCTCAGCTTATGTAACGGCTGACGTGGCCTTACTTGAATTGATCTGGCCCAGAAAAAATGCTGTGATACTTCATATGACAGATTCAGATCAGGTGAAAATTGGTGAAAGGGTCTTTGTGGTAGGTGCACCTTACGGACTGGGACATTCTTTATCATCTGGATATGTAAGTGGCATCATTAAAGATATCGAGGATCAAAATCCTTTTACCAATTCAGAATATATTCAAACAGATGCTGCCATCAATTCTGGAAATTCAGGTGGGCCCATGATGAATATGAAGGGCGAAGTTATTGGAGTGGTAAGCAATATCCTAACTCAATCAGGTGGTTTCCAAGGAATAGGTTTTGCCTCATCTTCTAATATTACAAAAGATTTATTATTTGAAAAAAAGGTCATTTGGAATGGGACGGATGTGATCCCTTTGACAGGCAAAATAGCGCAAATATTTAATTTACCTCAAGAAAGCGGGTTGCTGGTTCAGCGGGTTGTTAAGGTATCTCCTTTCGGAATTTTAGGAGTTGAAGACGGAGATATTGAAATGACGATCAATGGTGAAAAATTAATTGTCGGAGGAGATATTATCCTATCAATCAATGGGGTAGAATTTGAAAACTCTGATGAATCTTTACTGGAAATATCGAAAGCACTGGAAATTAAAAAAGAAAATTCATCCTTGGAAATTGTTGTTTTTAGAGCCGGAAAGAAAGTCACTTTAGGTAGGAAATAAAAAAAGTGCCCTTGACATTTTCAAGGGCACTTTTTCATTAATTCTTTATTTCTTTTTCTTTGTCTTTTAGCTGAGGATTAACCTGGTTACCATCTGCGTCGATTTCAATGATCGCATCAAAACCCAGTGTTGTTAATTTTTCAGCTATCTTGGCCTTATCTCCTACCATAAACCAATTGACATCATCTGGTTTAACAACCTGTTTACTCACTGATTGAATATCTTTTAACGAGAGGTTTTTAACGTTCGCATCATAGCTTTTAAAATATTCATCTGATAAATTATACTTTATAATTTCAGAGACAGAACTATTGACAGCCGCATTGGTCTCCCATTGACCTGGCAATTTCATAACTTGATTGGTTTTAACCTTTGACAACTCTTCTTGTGTGGCAGGTCTGTCATTGACAAATTGCCCTAATTCTTTTCGCAACTCAACAACAGATTCAGATGTTTTATCAGTTTGAACTGGTGCATAAACCAAGAAAGGTCTTTGCTCTTTATTTCCTAATACGAAACTACCTGCGCCGTAAGCCCAATGTTTATCCTCTCTTAAATTCATATTGATCCGTGAGGTAAAATCACCTCCCAAAATACTCACCATTTGTTCAAGTGCAATTTGAGGAACTTCTCCATATTTTGCTGTAAGATTTCCTGCAATAATAACAGACTGTTGGGACTCTGGTCTGTCAATCAAGTATAAAGTGTTTTTTGAGGCTGTTTTTGGCTCCGGAAATTCAATTTTGGGAACATCCTTCTTTTTCCATTTTCCCAATGATTTCTCAAGAGCCGACTTTAATTCATTCATCTCTACATCTCCCGTAACTATTAAGGTCGCATTGTTAGGTCTAATCCAAATATCATAAAAATTTACAGCATCAGCTCTTGTCAATTTTCCAACAGTTTCCTCATATCCGGTTCCTGTATAAGGGTTACTGTAAGGATGACCATCGCCATATAAATATTTATTCATAGATCTTAATGCCATGGCAATGGGATTGGATTTCTCATTTTTAATATTGTTGATTTGTTCCGTTCTCAAACGCTCAAACTCCTTTTCAGGAAATGCAGGATTTAAAACGATATCAGCGAATAAATCAAGACTTTCGTTTAAACTCGGCTTTAGAGTATTCAAATAAATATTTGAATTATCCTGATCAGAATAAGTGGAAATATTCGCTCCTAACAATTCAAGTTTTTCATTTATTTCAAGAGAATTCAAATCTTTTGTGCCTTCATCCATCAGATTCATGGCAAGGGCAGCAGTTCCCGGGCTTGATAGATGATCAGTCTTGTAACCGGCATCAAACATAAGATTCATGACAACAGTTGAAACTCCCTGTCTTTTAGCCAATACTATATTTAAACCATTTGATAACTTAGCTCTTTCCAAATTAGGAAATGATGCCGATTTTTGAGGACCAAGTGCGGGAATTTTTGAACGATCTACGCTCGATTCAGTCACAGAATATTCTGGAAAAGGGTTGCAAACTAGGGTATGCTTACCTCGATTTAACCATTTTTGCATTGTATTTGTTAGATCCTGAACAGTAGCTTCTTCAACAAATCTTAACACGGTTTTATAGTATGAAGCATCACCAAAATAAGTTTGATTTGAAGCTAAAATATCTGAAACGCCTCCAAAACCACCAATTCTTTCCAAGCCCTTGATAAAACTCGCAAAATAAGAAGCCTTTACTCTTTTAAGTTCTTCCTCTGTAGGTCCATTGTCTACAAGATTTTTAATTTCTGCTAAAACAATTTGCTCTACCTCCTTAACGTCCTTACCAGGCTTAACATTGGTCTGAACAATAAAATTACTTGCTATTTCCTTAGAAAATTCAAAAGCATTAACTGAACTGGCAATTTGCATTTCGTAAACCAGTTTTTTATACAATCTTGAATTTTTTCCGCTACTAAGCACAGCAGCAATAAGGTCAAAATGAACATCTTCCCTATCACCAAAAGCCGGAGTATCCCAAGCCATTACGATTCTACTTTCCGGAACACGGTCCTCATAAACCTGATAAGTATCTCCATTATGCACAGGAACATCAACTTCTTTTCTCACAATTGTGGGACCTGAAGGAATATCTCCAAAATAGTTCAATACTTTCTCATGAATTATTTTTGGATCTACATCACCTGCTATTGCTATTACTGCATTGGCAGCCCCGTAATAACTTTTAAACCATTCCTGTACATCTTCCAGTGAGGCGGCATTCAAATCTTCCATCTCACCAATTACTGTCCATGAATAAGGGTGACCCTTAGGGTACATGGCTTTAGTCATTAAGTCATATTGTCTGCCATAGGGTTGATTTTCTCCTTGTCTTTTTTCATTTTGAACTACTCCCCTTTGCTCATCCAAAAGTTCCTGGTCAACAACACCTAAAAGGTGTCCCATTCTGTCAGATTCCAAAAAAAGCACTTGATCCAAGGCTGAAGTAGGGACATTCTGAAAATAATTAGTTCTGTCTGCATTTGTTGTTCCGTTCACATCAGTTCCTCCAATTCTTTCAATGGCCTGAAAATAATCATCATCAAAATTTTCACTACCGTTAAACATCAGGTGCTCAAATAAATGGGCAAATCCACTTTTACCTAATTTTTCATTTTTGGAACCCACATGGTACCAGACATTAACAGCAACAATAGGCGCTTTATGATCTTCGTAAATCAATAAAGTCAAACCATTTGGTAAGACATGTTTTTGATAAGACAGATCTACATCTTCGGCACTAAATTCGAAATTTTGTGCAAGTAAAACAGAGTTGCATAGCAACAGAAGCAATAGGTTTAGGATAGTTTCTTTCATTTTTGTGAAGGTAAAAAATTAATATTCAGATAAATATAATGAATTTACCATGCTTTCAAAAACAAAACGTGCAATTTGATAATTTCAATATTATTCCAACTTGCGTATTTCTTTATCCAAATATTTGAATATTTCTGTTGAAAAAACCTGCGATTTATAAGTATTGTTATGATCCCCCGGTACTATAATTAATGTTGCTCCGCTGATCTTTTGCTGGAGCTCCTTAGGATTTCCATTGTCTGTGTCTAGATCTCCTGCGATAACCAATACTTTTGCTTTAATTTTTTTTAATTCTTCAATTGTGGTAACGGGTTGAAATTCCTGCAATAATCCAAGAATTTTAAGATCTGCTCCGATAGACTTCGCATAATTAACCGCGCCACTTGTGACCTCATTTAGAGGTGCTGAACCGCTAAAGGCTTGTTGAAACATGATACGCCTGTCCCAGTCAGGATTCGTAAAGTCCAGACCCATTCCTCCTAAAACAGCAAAGTCAATGCGCTCCTCTTCTACAAGTAGTTTGGCAAGAACAATGGCTCCTCTTGAATATCCGACTGCCGAATATGAGGACAATCCAAGATGATCTGCCAAAGCAACGATATCCTTTACTTCGGCATCATTCGCATAAGCTTCGCTTTTATGTGGCTGATCTGAATTTCCATTACCTCTAAGATCTGGTATAATTACCCTGTATCCCTCAAGTAATAGGTCTTTTTTTAATGGGGTTTGTTGCCATGAATTTCCTGAAGAGATAAAACCATGTATCAGAATGACCGGGTTTCCCTTTCCTTCATCACTAAATGCTATCGTAGTTTTATCAAAGGAACTAAAGGTTTTATAAGTCTGTTGACTCTGAACCAAAAAGGTGATGAGTAGCAGCAAAGTAATGATGGCTCTTTTCATTTTATGAATTTGTTTGTTTTATTTCCATGAGGAGTGGGGATAACTGATAGGCTGAAAATCCTATTTTCGATTAAAGGGAAGTGCATCATGAGGGGGTCGCTGAATTATTTGATAATTTCGGGCCGTTAAACAAAAGATATCCAAAACCAATTGCGAAGATGCTATAGACAATTCCAAGGATCAGTAGATAGTTCATGTCGGTGTTTTTTACATACTGTTTGATCAACACTGAAGAACCAATAAAAAAATGGGAAAAATTAGCTACGGCTATTCCCCTATTATAAATTCCACCGATCAAACTGCTCCTTACCATCCAGTTCAACATGGCAAAACCAAGAAACAAAGCGCCGCAAATTTGTAATATAAAACTCAAGTCATCTTCTTTACCAAGAAGGTGCAAGGTTTCCTGAGGAAGAAAACTTAATAAAACGCCACCAATTCCCAAGAAAATGGCTGACGTGGTCATGAGTATTTTTGTATTCATCATAGGGTCAATTAATTGATGGTTCACAACCTTCGTTCCTTCTGGTGTCCATCAGATGGACTATTTTCCAACCTTTTGTTCCTTCTTTGATCAAGTGAAATGCATCAACTCCACAATGGCTGAATTCCGTTCCCACATAAAACGCATAATCGGTCCAGACCTGTGCAATGCCTCCATCGATCTCAATCTTGGTATTCCATATCTTTTCATCCCATATTTCATCATGGGGAGTTCCTATTGATTTGAGAAAGGGTGCTAAGGCTCCTTTTTTTATCAATTTTTCTCCTTGCTGATTGGTGAATGAAGTATACATGTTTACCTCCTTGCTAAACACAGAAGCCACTTTGGCGCTGTCTCCCTCTCTTATTCCGTCGAACAATTTGTAAATTACACCTTCAACTTCAGCCTGTTCATCAGTTTGGGATTTGTCCTGAGCCGATAAGACGGATGGTATACTTAAACATATGAAGAGCACAAAAAAAAGTCTGAAGTAGGTCATAGGAATCAAATTATGATGTATTCTAGTCGACGATCAAAGTTAATTAAAAATCCATAGGGTGAAAATCCCGAAATCTTGTTATTTAAGCTTCTTAATATCTCCTTATATTCAGATGGAGCTAATAATCCTGGAACAATTGTCGATCGAATTGATTAAATTGTATTTTTAACTTTCCGATAACTAAATCCAAAATCAATGAATATTAAAACTCTTTGTCTCAGTCTACTAATTTTACTGCTAAGCTTTCAAATTGATCTACATGCCCAGGAAAACCTGAATTTGAGTAGTGGCCCTTTTAACCAGCTCATCATTCGGGGAGTCACCTTGATCAATGGTAATGGGGCACCTCCGATAGGACCCGTCGACATTGTTGTTGAGCAGAATAAAATTGTCAATATTCAAGTTGTGGGTTATCCAGGTGTCGAGATTGACCCTAAAAGTAGACCTGAATTAAAGAAAGGTGGCAAAGAACTACTGGCTGATGGAATGTATCTTTTACCCGGATTCATAGATATGCACGGACATATTGGAGGTACTTCTCAAGGTGCAGAACCAGATTATGTCTTTAAACTATGGATGGCACATGGCATAACAACGGTCAGGGAACCCAGCGGAAGAGGGCTGGATTTCGCCTTAAAATTAAAGGAACAAAGCAAGAAAAATGAGATCATCGCCCCGAGAATTATCGCTTATACAGGATTTGGGCATAAAAGCAAAACATTCAATCCATTGAACGACCAACCCATCAATACCCCTGAGCTGGCCAGAGAATGGGTCAGAGCCAATGCCAAAAGAGGCGCTGACGGTGTAAAATTTTTCGGGGCAGAGCCTGAGATCATGAAGGCGGCATTGGAAGAAAATAAAAAACTAGGCTTGGGTTCAGCCTGTCATCACGCTCAAATGAGTGTGGCAAGATGGAACGTATTACACTCAGCACGAGCCGGACTTACTTCTATGGAACACTGGTATGGTTTGCCTGAAGCTTTATTTGAAGACAGAACGGTTCAAAATTATCCGCTTGATTATAATTATAATAATGAGCAGCATAGGTTCGAAGAAGCCGGGAAGTTATGGGAACAGGCCGCCCCACCCTATTCAGATCATTGGAACGCGGTGATGAATGAATTACTGGAATTGGATTTCACATTAGATCCTACCTTTAATATTTATGAAGCGAGTCGGGATCTCCACAGAGCAAGAAGAGCTGAATGGCATGAAACTTATACCTTGCCTTCACTATGGAAATTTTACCAACCCAGTAAAATATCTCACGGGTCTTACTGGCACTATTGGGGCACTGAACAAGAAATTTCATGGAAAAAAAATTACCAATTATGGATGACCTTTGTCAATGAATATAAAAACAGAGGCGGGCGAGTTACAGCCGGTTCAGACTCTGGCTTTATATTTCAGCTATATGGCTTTGCCTATATCCGTGAATTGGAATTGTTAAGAGAAGCTGGATTTCATCCACTCGAAGTGATCAGAGCAGCAACCTTAAACGGGGCCGAAGCTTTAGGTTTGGATAGCCAAATTGGATCTGTTGAAATTGGAAAATTGGCAGATTTTGTAATTGTTGAAGAAAATCCCTTAAAAAACTTTAAGGCCCTTTATGGAACTGGTGCGATTAAGCTAACAGAAAACAATGAAGTTATTCGTGTTGGTGGTGTAAAATATACTGTCAAAGACGGCATTATCTATGACGCAAAAGCTTTGTTAAAAGATGTTGAAATCATGGTACAAAATACCAAAAGCAAAGAGCAGTTTGAAATTCGCCAACCTGGAATAGAGAAATAGTAAAATAATTCAATTGATATTAAACAACGATATACTTACCGTTGCTCCCCTTTTAAAGTAGTTTTCTGTTAAATAATTGTTAATATAGTACCTTGTTTTGCATAGTACTGTAACAATTGTGACTTAGGTGTCGTCTATATAGTAGAAACCAATTAAAAACAACTATTATGAAAACTTTTTTAAGCACTCCGACAGAATCCGAATCAAGAAAATATGTTACATTTTCTAATTTCAGAAACACCAAACGAATCAGATGGTCAGAATACAGAAATTTCGGTCATTGATCAAATAGTAAAGTTTAATCCTACAAACAAATTACCATGACAGCAAATATGAATTTTTCAACAACACAGGCCAGAGAGCATTTGTATTTCACCGATTATAAATATACAAATAGAGTGAAATGGTCAGAACACAGACATTATGGATCATAAGAACAAATTCCCACCTTAGAAAAACCTATTCACATATTGAATAGGTTTTTTTTTGACTACCAGTTTCCTCCTGCCTATCTCATTTTATAATTATTACCTATCTTGTCTTTACATAAATCAAAATAAATTATCATGACTGAATCAAAAAACAAACCGACTACATCATTTTGGATCATAGGTATTGTGGCACTCATTTGGAATCTGATGGGTGTTTTTGCCTATTTACAGGATGCTTATAGCACTCCCGAAGATCTTGCTGCATTGCCCGCTGAAATACAAAGGCTTTATGAAAACATACCCGCTTGGGTAACCGCTGCCTATGCCCTGGCTGTATTTGGTGGAGCACTGGCATGCGTATTGCTCCTGCTTAGAAAAAAACTAGCCACTTTTGTGTTTATCATATCCTTTGTGAGCATACTGGCTCAAATGACCTATAATCTATTGATGAGCAAAGCCATGGAAGTTTATGGTCCGGGTGGGATGGTCATGCCAATTTTGGTCATTGTTATTGGTGCATTTTTAGTATGGTATTCCAAAAAAATGCAAGATCAGGGAGTGTTGAATTGAGATAGAAATTATTACTTGACATAAAAGCTTATTCAAAATGAATAAGCTTTTTTTTATGACTTTAAATTGTGTTTTTGGTCGTGATAATCCCTTTCATTTTTATAATTTGCGAACCATATAAATAAGTCAAATGAAAGTTTGCATTGCAGAAAAACCTAGTGTAGCCAGAGAGATAGCCAAAGTATTAAAAGCCAATACGAGGCATGATGGGTATTTTGAAGGAAATGGTTATGCCGTAACCTATACTTTTGGTCATTTATGTACGCTATTTGAACCAAATGATTATAAACCCTATTGGAAAAGATGGGATTTGAACAACCTGCCCATGCTTCCAGAGAAATTCAACATTAAAGTAAATCCCGATCCTGGAATCCAAAAACAATTCAAGATCATCAAAGGTTTATTTGATAAGGCCGAAGTTGTTATCAATTGCGGAGATGCGGGCCAGGAAGGTGAGTTGATCCAACGCTGGGTAATGATGCAAGCTGGTTATAAGGGCAAAGCTCAGCGTCTTTGGATCTCATCACTTACTGAAGAAGCCATTAAGGAAGGTTTTAAAAACTTAAAAGCTTCAGAGGATTATGACCAATTGTTCTATGCAGGATATTCCAGAGCCATAGGTGACTGGCTGCTTGGGATGAATGCCACCAGGTTATATACCTTAAAATATGGTAAAGACCGGCAGGTTCTTTCTGTTGGTAGGGTACAGACCCCAACTCTGGCAATGGTCGTAGAACGTTATCAAAGTATATTAAATTTTAAGCCCGTTCCCTACTGGGAATTGCAAACTACGTATAGAGAAACCTTGTTTAGATATGAAGAAGGAAGGTTTCTCAGCAAGGAAGAAGGGAGCATTGTTGCTGAAAAGGTAAAAAAAGAAGTGTTTGAAGTCACAAGCATAGAAAAAAAGAAAGGGAAGGAATATGCCCCAAAACTTTTTGATTTAACAGGATTACAGGTCTATTGTAATACAAAGTTTGGCCTGACAGCCGAGCAAACGCTTAACATTGCTCAAAAACTCTATGAACAAAAGTTGATTACCTATCCAAGGGTAGATACCACTTTTTTACCTAATGATGTATATCCGAAAGTTTCCTCAATTCTAAGGCAACTAACTAAATATGAATCGATTTGCCTACCATTATTAAACAAAAAGATCAAGAAGTCAGCTAAAGTTTTTAATGATAAAAAAGTTACTGACCACCATGCTATTATCCCAACAGGAATAGAAATGTATCTTTCAACAGAACAGGGAAAAGTGTATGACGTCATCACGCGCCGATTTATTGCATCTTTTTATCCTGATTGTGAGGTATCAAATACTCATGTTCATGCTAAAGTGGCTGCTTACGCCTTTAAAACCAGTGGTAAACAGGTTTTAAGGCCCGGATGGAAAGAAGTCTTTCAAATACATGAAGAAGATGCTGATCAGGACAATTCTATGCTCCCTGATTTCGTGAAAGGAGAAAAAGGGGCACATACTCCTTCTTTCCATGAAAAAGAAACCAAACCTCCTAATCATTATTCAGAAGCCAGTCTGTTAAGATCTATGGAAACTGCAGGTAAAGATATGGATGATGGTGAAATTCGTGATTTGATGAAAGAAAATGGAATTGGAAGACCTTCAACTCGAGCAAGCATTATTGAAACACTTTTTAGAAGGAAATACATTGTTAGAAATAAAAAACAAATTTTGCCAACCCCTACCGGTATAGACCTGATCAATACAATACAGAATCAATTGTTGAAATCTGCAGAATTAACAGGTCGTTGGGAAGGCAAACTCAAGGAAATAGAAAAGGGAGCATATCATGCAGGTGCGTTTATCAAACAGATGAAAAGTATGGTTGATCAATTGGTCTACGAAGTAAGATCAGATCAGCAGGCTCGATCTATTTCAACAAGTACTGAAGCTCCAGTTAAAAAGGCCCCAGTTAAGAAAAAAAGCGAAACTAGTTTACAAGGTTACACTTGTCCTAAATGTAAAAAAGGAACTTTGATAAAAGGATCCAAGGCATATGGCTGCACGTCTTTTAAAAATGGATGTAACTTCCTATTGCCATTCCGCTTTAAGGATAAAAAAATATCTGAAAACCAATACCTTCGACTACTCAAAAAATCGGAAACGGTTTTATTAAAGGGCTTTAAAGATAAGGGACAGAAAACAAACGGAAAGATCTGTTTTGACAAACAATTTGGTTTAGAGCTGCAACAAGAGACTGCAGTGGTCAGTGCTCAGCATAAAGTAAAAAATAAATGCCCCAAATGTGGAAAAGGAGATCTGCTCAAAGGTAAAAAAGCCTATGGATGCAGCAACTACAAGAATGGTTGCGATTTTGTGTTCCCCTATGATAAACTGAGAAGTATGGCTAATGGAAAGACTTTGACAGCCGATCTGGTTATGGATATTATTTCAGGTAAGGCTTGAGCAACTGGCAAAGACCAGTGTTTTAATCTACAGTTGATACGCCATTCAGATCAGTGGTAAGTACTTCACTCATATAGTCAAAAAAAGGACCTAAGGTTTTAAAGGAAAACAATACTTCCTCTAAAAAATCTGGGGACAAAACTTCCTTGTCAGAAAAATTTCTGACAGCAATAAAACCCTTTTTTCGAATGAGATCAATAGCGGGATGCTCTTTTTGAAATCCCTTAGGTGCGGTTTTTAATTCTTCACCTTCCAATTGTCCTCCAAAAACTTTTTTGAAATCAGGAGCCTTCAGTATGTCTCTTATTTCCACATCGCTAATCTCAAATTCCTTTCTGATTCTAAAAAGATCCTCTTTATTGGGTTCCCAAAAACCTCCCGCCAAAAAAGATTCTCCTGGCCTGATCCTTAAGTAATAACCACCTCTCAATCTCTTTCCGCTACGGCTAAAAGATCCCGCAAAATGAGGTTTATAGGGCGTCTTATCTTTAGAGAACCTTACATCTCGGTATATTCTGAACATTTTGAAATTTTCAATTTCATCAAACTGTAACAAACCTTGTTTTATTTCTTCATAAAACCCTTTCGCTTCCAACTGTATAGTCTGGAACCTTGGTTTGTGCTCATTAAACCAATCTCTATTGTTATTTTTTTTCAGTTCTTTTAAAAATGAAAGTATTTCATTACTAAGCGGCATATCCATAAATTTAGTGGTATGACAAAGATATCAAATTTGTAGAACTGGCTTAAACAGTCTTCAACCTTATAAAGCTTTGATAAAATGATCCCTTTCTTGATACAAGAAATATATTTTACGTTAAATTTACGGCGCTTACTAAAGTAGATTAGCTGTTATCATTCATAATCTCATATCATAAAGAAAAGATTTGACAACTTCTTTAAAAGGAAGTTCAATTGGTCACAGAGCGCATCATTTTAAATAGGTGATTATTTTTTTTGAACTACATTATGCTGAACAATAAAATATTGATTATTGGTCTTATTTGGCCCGAACCTGAAGCAACCGCAGCAGGGAGCAGAATGCTTCAGCTCGTTGATTTTTTTATAAAACAGGGTTATAAATTGAGTTTTGCATCCGCAGCGGCAAAAAGTGACTTGTCTTTTGACTTTTCAGACTTAGCTATTTCCTGCTTTCATATAGAGTTGAACAGCAGCAGTTTTGACGATCTCCTCAAAAAACTGGATCCCGGGATGGTTGTGTTCGATCGATTTCTTACGGAAGAGCAATATGGTTGGAGGGTTCAAAGGACCTGCCCCGAGGCCCTAAGAATTTTAGACACTGAAGACCTTCATTTCCTCAGAAAATCAAGAGAAATGGCTTTAAAGAAAGGAACTCATGATTGGATGCAGTTTCTTCAAAATGAAACCAGCAAAAAGAGAAATTGCCAGCATATTTAGGTCTGATCTTTCATTGATCATCTCTAAATTTGAATATACTTTATTGACAGAGCAATTTAACATTGATGCAGCACTGCTCTTCTATGTTCCATTTCTCATCGATGTTCCCAAGGAGAAAGACATTAGTCAACTTCCTGAATTTGATCAAAGACAGGATTTTATGACCATTGGGAACTTTAGACATCAACCCAATCTGGACGCTGTCAAGTATTTGCATGCACATATTTGGCCCTTAATTAGAAAAGAATTACCTGAGGTAAAACTTGAGATATATGGCCCCTATGCACCTGAGGTCATTAACCATTTACACAACCCTCAATCTGGATTTTTAATCAAAGGATGGATTCCTGATAAAAAAGAAGCTGTTTGTCAATTCCAGAATATGCCTGGCCCCTTTGCGATTTGGAGCGGGTCAAAAAGGTAAATTAATAGATGCCATGTTGTATGGCACGCCCAGTATAACAAGTACCATTGGGGCTGAAGGAATGGAGGATGCCTCAAAATGGAATGGCTTTATTGAAGATACAACTCAAGCCTTTGCCTCTAAAGCAATTCAATTGTATCAGGATAAAACGCTATGGTTAAAGGCTCAAAAAAACGGCTATGACATTGCTCAGAGATAACTACGATAAAAAGAACTATGAAATTCAACTGGAAAAAAAACTCGGGTTGCTGCGCAAAGAGATCATCCAGCACAGAAAATCAAATTTTATAGGAAGTATGTTATCTCATCATCAACTTCAGAGCACTAAGTTTCTCTCAAAATGGATAGAAGCAAAAAGCCTATTGAACGATAAAATAATAGAGTAACAATCCCCAACCTGTCACTAATAACAAGCCACCAACCGGAGTTACAGGACCAAGAAACTTTAAATTCAGGTTTTTGGCCTTGGCATAACACAAGGCATAAATACTGAAAGAAAACAAAATCACCCCGACGATTATAGAAGAAGCAATCATTCTTTCGGTAAAATCAATAAACTCGAAGTGAAACCCCATGATTAGTAATACCACTGCGTGTATAAGTTGGTATTTTACACCTGTTTCAAAACTATGCAACACTTCGGGAGCGAGAATACGTTTGAGTCGGTGTGCCCCAAAAGCGCCAAAAATAATACCAAAAAAGCCAAAAGTGGCCGCAAAAAATTTAACAATAAGTATCATATGATGTTTTTTATTTTAGCTTTAGAAAACGATAATCCGGGAGTTTATATCAATTAAGAGACCCATAAATACACACTTGTTCCATAAAAAGAACGTTTAAATCAACTTAATATTTTTTCCTATTCAATTGCTCAAGGCTTTTCAGCCATTCTCATCATGATTTTCACATAGATCAGTAATATCATCCTGGATCTTTTTAATCCGTGTTTTAGAAAATCCATTTTGGTGCAATAATTCGGGAGCTTCATAGATTTCTTTACACAAAACAACCCCTTGCTCTAAAAAAACCTGTTTCTCCTTTTTTGTTAAGGAGGTTAGGGCCGTGATAGGAAATAATTTAGATTTGTTTATCCTGTATTTTAAACTTTTATTTTCAGGATAATCCCAACTTACAAGCTGCAATCCACTGCATTTAGCATAAGCCATAGCATCAAGAGTAAATCTGGTATTTGTAAATATCCAACCCTGATAATTGGTAAAGCCATTGGTCTTGTCCTGCTCAAGCTGTCTTTTGATATCATTATACCTGGAATGGATATAGAGCGGAATCTTTACGTCATTTGGTTTACCCTGTGAATTGTGATATTTACATTCTATGATATAGCACTTGTCATCTTTACAGGCCAGTACATCCACCTCATGAGCGATGCAATTTCCTTGCATGATCACCCCAACATCTATTGTATATCCGTCATGCCTGAAAATATGCCCGATAAAATTCTCAAAGGGAAATCCTGAAGGACCCAGTTCCATAATCGCCTTTTTTAATTTATACCTTGCAGCACTTGGCCTTCTATTACTTTTTAGCAATTTAAAGGCTTTGTTATAGATCTCCTTTGTTGACATGCCAGTATACAGCTCTGCCTCTATCTTGTCAACTATTTTATGAGCCAAATCGTGATCTGCTTGGGCATTCTTCAAAGACATGATTAACTTCTTCTCGTCAAAATCTACAAGCTCGCCAGAATATTTTCTTATTTTGATGGATTTCTTCATTCACCTAATATAACAAGATATTTTCTTATTCAGTCTATTCGTCGTACTTTTACCATCTCAACAATGGCCTTAAAAAATGAATGAATTCTCACATTATTTTTATCAGTATTTCTTAAAACTGGGACTAACAGAAATAGTCTGCAAAATATCTTAACATGATGGTTTTACTGCTGATCATGTTGATCCTTATTGTCATCATTGATCTTGTGATCAGAAAGTTTTTACTGAACCTGTTTACTCGGTTATCGGAAAAAACAAAAACACATTTCGATGATTATGTCGTTAAGAACAAAGTTCCTAGAAATGTAGCCCATATTATTCCAATGTTGATTGCACTTGAGTTTGCACCAATCGCTTTGGTAGATTTTGACTATCTGGAAAATCTAGTCGAAAAAGGACTGCTTGTTTTTAGTATACTTTTAACGATTTGGGTCATCAGAAGTTTTGTTAAAGCCGTTAGAGACTACCTCAATACCAAGGATAATTTAAAGGATAAACCCATTAATAGTTATGTTCAGGTGATCCTTATTATCGTTTGGTCCATTGGCCTGCTTTCAGCCTTTGCGATCATTACCGGAATTCCTTTTTATCAATTTATTACTACCCTTGGTGCTGCCTCGGCAGTGATTCTGTTGATTTTCAGGGACACCATCATGGGTTTTGTTGCCAGCCTTCAAGTTTCTATCAATGATATGGTTCAGAACGGAGACTGGATCACTTTTGAAAAGTTTGGTGCAGACGGTGATGTGATCGAAATCAACCTGGCTACCGTAAAAGTGCAGAATTTTGACAAGACCATAACAACCATACCAACCTATGCATTGATTTCTGATTCTTTTAAGAACTGGAGAGGAATGCAAAATTCAGGAGGCAGAAGAATTAAAAGAGCTGTGATCATCAAGCAAAGTAGTATTCGCTATTTAACCGAGGAAAGAATAGAAGAGCTTAAAAAAATTGAGTTGATCTCTGATTATTTAAAGACAAAATCAACAGACATAAGCGAACACAACCTAAAGAATCATGTCAACAAAGAGTTGTTGATCAACGGACGTAACCTTACCAATATCGGGGTGTATAGAAAATTCGTTGAAAGCTATATTGAAAATCACTCAGCGATCAATAAAGACATGATGATCATGACCAGACAATTGGCTCCCACCTCTCAAGGGATCTCAATTGAAATCTATGCCTTTAGTAAAGACAAAAGGTGGCAGAACTACGAATATATCATGGCCGACATATTCGATTATATCATCGCGGCAGTCCCCTATTTTGATCTTGAAATATTTGAATTAGCAACTGAATTTAAGCGCACAGACTAACTACTGTTCCCTGTCAATTGATCTCAATAGCATTGAGGATAAAATCGGCTACCTGTGTTTTACCTTTTTCCTTGATCAATTCAAATTCATCATTGCCCGCATTGATAAAATCTTTCATAAGCGGCGAGGCGACATGTGGAAAAACACTTAGTGCAAAAATATTGATCATCAATTGCTTAGGATTGATTTTTCTAAGTCTCCCCTTTTCGATCTCATTTTCAATCTGACGATAAAATTTAGCAGGATCAGGCATTCTAAGGTTTACGATAAATTCTGTGGCAAAATCGGTCTTTGAATTTAATTTTCTGATCAGTCCCAAGGGAAGAAAATGATAATCATTGATAAACGTAACATATTCATGAATGAAATGTCGGATTTTTTCCCGTACTGGCATCTCACCATCCATGATATCCTGAAGCTGAGGCGCAATTCTTCCATATAATTCAAGAAAGACATGTTTAAATACGTCATCTTTATTTTCAAAATAAGTTCGTAGTTCTTTTTTACTGATTCCAGTTGCTTTAGCAATGGAACTCATACTGGTGTTTCTAAACCCATTGTCCTGAAATTCTTCAATAGCAGCATCAATAGCTTTAAGCTTGTTTGGGGGGAAGTTGTTCATTTGTCTGTATATATTTACAGATAAATGTAGAAAAATATTCAATACCTCCAAAAGATATAGGGCCTGCTTATGAATATTTTAAATTTTTACGCGGTTTTAATTGCAGAACTGACTTTGATTAATCTGACAGTAAGTAAGCTCCTCCTATCAGATATTTCCCCTTTAAATCAAGATCTTCAATGTTCTTGATTAAGACGACATCCCCTGAGCGTTCTCCTGTTTCCACTTGTATTTTTTCAAATGAATAAGTGTCATTATCACCAGATTTCATGAGTACTACATACGTCAAACCGTTATTCTCAATGACTGCTTTCTCTGAAATTCCAACTCCGGTAAATTCATTCGTCAAAATTAAAGCTTGTACAAACATACCAGGTATGAATCCTTCATCATGAGGTTCATCTATATGGGCATGTACCATCACCGTTCTGTCATCACCAATTGATTTTCCGATCAAATGTACACTACCTTTATATTGTTTTGAACCAGATTCAGGCAGGTTAAATAATACTGGTTGCCCAATTTTGATCTTGAGTGCATCTTTTTCAAATATTTTTAATTCAAGATGTAAATGCTCTGTATTTACAATTTGCATAATTTCATCTGAAGACGAAATATATGAGCCTGTAGTGATATTAATGGCCGTAATATCGCCCGAAATAGGTGCAAAAATATTTGAAACTGAAGTTAATATACCAGACTCCACCTTCACGGGATCTATTCGCAATAATTCAAGTTTCTTTTTAAGGCCTTCATAAGTAGCAAGGGTAATTTTATAGTCACTTTCTGCTTTTAAAAATGATTTTTCAGATGATATTTTTTCATCAAATAATTCTTTTTGCCTTTCATAATTAGATTTTAAAAATGTCAGCTGTTCCTTTGCTTCGAGATATTGCTGCTGAAGTTCAAGGAATTCAATATTCTCAACGGTGAGCAGTAATTGACCTTTTTTCACCTGATCTCCTATAAGCAAGGGGGAATTTTTAACATAGCCGCCTATCTGAGCACTGATAACAGCCCTTCCATTAGGTGGCACATCAATACTTCCTGTAGCACTAATTCTTGGACCAAACGAATGTTTCACCAACGAGGTCATGCTCAATGACTCAATTTCATACTGCTCCTTAGTGATGCTAATATCATCAGTTTTGGAAACAATTTCTTCGTTTTCCTGAACACTCAGAGCCATCTTCTTTGCTGTTTGACTTGGAGCAATTCAAAAAAGTCAAAGCGACGATTACAATTATATATATCTTGATAGAATTCATGTGTTGATACTTAAAGGGTTAAATAATTTATTTCCAGAACAATTTGATTATAGCGATTGAGATTGTTTAAATAATCCAGTAGAATCTCTAGTGCATTCTCCATACTTATTATGTATTGAAAAAAATTGATCTCACCTGCTTCATAACTGATTTTAGCTGTTTTAAAAATCTCCTGAGACAATTCCTCTCCTTCTTCTTTGTAATAATTCAAAGCTTCGTCATATTTTTTAAGTTGTGTAAACAATTCTCCTTGTTTTGTTTTGAGTCGAATTTTATATTCTAATTCCTCGTTTTCAAGTACCTCCTGAGCAATTTTTGAAGCTTTGATCTTCGCTGCATTGCCACTAAACAAAATCGGAATTTTTAAGCCGATCTGATACCCATAAAGATTTTCATTTAAACCGGAATTAGATCCCACAAAATAATTTAAAGATATATCAGGTAATAGACTCTGTGAGGCAACATTTTTTTGTGCAAGAAACAAATCTTTCTTGTTCAAAAAATAACTTAACCCAGGATTCTCCTCTATGCCTCTTTGCTTAACCTCCAAGCGTGTCAGAGGCACTTTTCTTACCGAAAAATCCTCGCTGCTCTGAACCACCTGCTTCAATCCCATAAGTGCCGAGGCTACATCCTGCTGTGATTGTATATAAACTGTCTGCAGTTGTTTTTGTTTGGCTTGAGCAGTTATTTTCTCCAAGTAATTGGTTTCACCTGTCTCAAACTTACGCTTGGCAGCATAGGCAAAAGTTGTATAAAAACTATCTAAACGCTTAAGAACCGATTCTCTTTCCAATTCATATTGTAAAAGATAAAAATTGGATAACACTTTTTGTTCCAATTGTCTTCTTTTGATACTGTAGGAATTATTCTCCATTTCGTACATGGCCTTATTGACTTTTTTTCCGGCAAAATAGCGGGTTGGAAAAAGAAAATCCTGCTCCACTCCAAAGACGTTTAAAGGAAGGCTATTAAAAGCAATATTGTTTTCATCATAGTGATAATAGACTCGTGTTTTGTCGAATGTAAATGCATCACTTATTAAAGCATCAGCTTGTTCCACCTTCAGAGATGATGCCTTTAATCCATTATTATTCTCCCATGCTAATTGCGAAATTTCCTCCAAGCCCAAACCTTGAGTTTCCTGTGAGTTTCCGTAAAAGCCACTTAGCCCTATTAGGGCAATCAATAACAACTGTCCAATCTTTCCTGGTTTTATATTATTTTTTTTACTAAAGATTGAATACAACAGGGGCAGAATCATCATGGTCAAAAGGGTTGAAGATACCAATCCTCCAATGACCACGGTTGCTAATGGCCTTTGCACCTCAGCACCTGCCCCCGTGGAAACTGCCATAGGTAAAAATCCAAGCGCCGCAGCCAAAGCAGTCAATATCACCGGTCTTAATCTTTCCGTTGTTCCCTGAATAATTATTTTATTTATATCAGTCATTCCTCTCTGTTTTAGTTCTTTAAAATGTTCGATCAACACAATTCCATTAAGTACCGCAATACCAAATAAGGCAATAAAACCGACTCCGGCCGAGATACTGAAAGGCATATCCCTAAGCCATAGAAGGAAATACCCCACCTACTGCGGCAAGAGGAATTGCTGTAAAGATCATAAAAGCTTCTCTTGCCGATCCAAAAGCAAAAAACAGCATGAGAAAGATTAGGTTAAGTGCAATAGGTACCGCAATGCTCAATCTGGCCTTTGCTCTTTGCAAATTTTCAAACTGCCCTCCATAGGATATCATATACCCAGCTGGCAGCTTAATCTCACTATTTATGACTAGCTGTACGTCCTCAATAACCGACTGTAAATCACGACTTCTGACATTGATGGCCACAACAATCCTCCTTTTGGTATCATCTCTTGATATCTTTGCCGGACCTTTGGTGTAACTAATACTTGCCAGCTCCTGAAGTGGAATTTTTAAGCCCGAAGGGGTGTCTATAAAAAGTTGCTGAAGGTTGGAAATATCACCTCTATGTTCCTTATCCAGCCTGATGACCAGATCATAATTTCTCTCTCCTTCAAAAATACTACCAGCCACTGTTCCTGCAAATCCCATAGAGATCATCTCATTGACTTCTTGAATATTCATTCCATATCTTGCGATCTTATTTCTATCATATTGAATTATCATTTGAGGCAAGCCTTCGATTTTTTCAACAGTAACATCTGAGGCTCCTTCAATGTTTCGAACCAACTTACTAATCTCGTTTGCCTTTTCAGCCAGTATGTCGAGATCATTACCAAAAATCTTGATGGCAATATCTGATTTTACTCCGGTAATAAGTTCATTGAATCTCATTTCTATGGGCTGTGTGAATTCTAATTCCATACCAGGAATAACTCTAAGCGCTTCTTTAAATTTATCCGCTAGTTCATCCTTTGTTCTGGCTGACACCCAGTCCTTTTTAGGTTTGAGCTTGATGATCACATCACTTTCTTCCATTGACATAGGATCTGTCGGAATCTCTGCGGCTCCTATTCGACTGACCACTTGTTCTACTTCAGGGAAATTATCAAGTAGGATCTTTTCAATTCTTGTCGTAATTTCTATCGTTTTGGTTAAAGAAGTTCCGGTTTTCAATATGGGTTGTATCACAAAATCTCCTTCATCGAGAGTAGGTACAAATTCCCCACCCATTCTCCAAAACAAAGAAATGGCCACAACGAGAAGTAAGAGTGCCATCCCGATAACAGCTTTTTTGAATTTCAGTGCCCAAATGATACTGGGTTCGTAAAGTTTCCTGAAAAAATTCATTATTCTCTCACTAATATGCGCTTTGTTTCTTTTTACAGGTTTTATAAAAATCGCAGACATGACCGGAATATAAGTAAGTCCGAAGAGCATCGCTCCAATTAATGCAAAACTAAAAGTAAGCGCCATAGGCTTGAACATCTTACCTTCCACGCCACTTAGCGTCAATATTGGAATAAATACGATCAAAATGATCAATTGCCCAAAAATGGCTGAATTCATCATTTTGGAAGCCGCTTGGGCAGTTATTTCGCTTATCTTGGATTTTTTTTCTTCGTTTCCTAAATTCAACAATTCACTTTGACTGGAAGCAAGCTTAAAAGCAATAAATTCAACAATAATTACAGAGCCATCTATGATGATTCCAAAATCAATGGCTCCAAGACTCATCAAATTTGCATCTACATGAAAAATATTCATCAACGAAATAGCAAAAAGAAGCGTCATGGGTATCATTGAGGCTACTACCAATCCCGACCTGAGGTTACCTAACAACAAGACAACAACAAAAATCACTATTAAACATCCAAGAATAAGGTTTTCTGCTACAGTAAAAGAGGTTCTCTCAATCAACTCACTTCTTTCCAAAAACGCATTGATGATCACTCCTTCAGGTAAGGTTCCTGAGATCTCTTCTACTCTTGCCTTGACATCGTCAATGACCTTTTTTGAATTCCCATCTTTTAGCATCATCACTTGTCCAAGAACCTTCTCACCTTCGGCATTTCCGGTAATAGCACCAAATCTCGTCGCACTTCCGTAACCTACTTCTGCCACGTCTCTGATAAATATGGACAGACCCCCAACATTCTTAACAGAAATATTCCTGATATCTTCAAGGTCCTTGATCAGTCCTTCCCCTCTTATAAAATAAGCTTTATCGTTTTTTTCAATATAAGCGCCACCAGCTATAGAGTTATTACTTTGCAAAGCCCTATAGACCTCACTGGTGGTCACATTCATAGCGTTCAGTTTTTCCGTATTGATCGCTACTTCATACTGTTTTAAAAAACCACCCCAGGTATTGACTTCTATCACTCCGGAAATACCCGACAGTTGTCTTTTAACAATCCAGTCCTGAATTGATCTTAAATCTGTCACGTTGTACTTTGATTCGTAACCGGGTTCTACGTCAAGTATATATTGATAAATCTCTCCCAAGCCAGTTGTGATTGGCCCCATTTCGGGTTGTCCAAAACCAGCTGGAATTTTTTCGCTTGCCGAAAGGATTTTTTCGGAGATCAATTGCCTGGGCAAATAAGTACCCATAGCATCCTCAAAAACAATTGTAACCACCGAAAGACCAAATTTTGAAATTGACCTGATCTCTTCAACACCAGGGAGGTTCGCCATTTCCAGTTCAATGGGATAAGTAATAAATTGTTCAATATCTTCCGTAGAAAGGTTTCTTGAAGTAGTAATAACCTGCACCTGATTATTGGTAACATCAGGCACGGCACCAATGTGGATCTTGGTCAGGGAATACAGCCCAAAACCAATCACCAAAAAGGTAAAAATGAAAATGGTCAACCTGTTTCTAAGGCTGAAATTGATAATTTTAGTTAGCATAATCGAATATATAGAAGATTATTTCTTTAAGAGTGAATGTTGTATTCAAATAAGTCAGCAAAGCCAACCATTCATAAAATCAATGAAAAAACATACTAGATTTAGGCGATTCTGGGAGGTTGGAAAATATCTGTGTTTTCCAAAAAGGAATAAAAATTATAGTAATCAAAAAATACTCCGTTTCACGTCAGGTGCATCAGATAATACAAACTTTATGCTACTCGCATCGAATATAAACAAATGACCTGCATCCATTGAGACAGTGTGATTAAAGGGTAACTTTTGATGATCACGGCTTCGTTTTCTTTGCCCATTGTGTTCTTCTGTTTGATCTCCATAATGCTTAGAAAGGAAAGAAAAAACATCGTCACCGTAAACTGATTCATGAAACTCCATGTGTTCTATGAAGTTACTGAGCTTTAAAACATCCATCAAATGAATATTAAAACTCTGGGAGAGCATAAAAACAGCCAATAGTAAAGATGTAGACTTTGTCAACATACTGATCGTAAGTAACCCATTCTTCTCAGCTATAAATTTAATGATTTATTCAATTTATAATGCTGACTAAAGTTACATTTCTACAAAATAACTTATCCTTATTGGGATGAACTACCTGAAAAGCATGCTTATTTGAACGCGAAGTTGCCTTTTATAATCTTCTTCAAGCCATTTTAAATAATTCTTTGAGCTTTTAAGGATACAAAAGGAATATTGCTTGATCCTGTATTCAATTTCATCGTTTAGTTCTCTGGAAAGTATATGGGCATCAAAAACGTCTTCGCTATTCTCAGCACAGATCTTAGCATGTTGAGCGATCGATTTTTCCAACACCACTTTTGATTTCTCACCATTGTTCATGGCATCCTTATACTCCTTTTGGACATCAAAGGTAAAATCATTTGATTGGGAAAACATCAATTTAATGCTTTCGGGCATTTCATATTTAAAATTCCTTTCTATCTCATCATCAGTGATCAGGTTCTCCAAGAAGTAAGAAGGGTTTTTGAAAATCAGCTGCCAATCTACATCGTCTGTCCATAAGCCAAACCTGGACATATTATTTCCAAGATCTACCACAGAAAATTCTTTCTTATCATCAATCACTCGTGACCCACGGCCGATCATCTGGAAATATAAGGCCATGGATTTTGTAGCCCTGTTAATGATTATAGATTCTATGGTTGGCTCATCAAAACCAGTTGTTAGGATCCCAACTGAGGTCAGAATTGCATCCGGAGTGTTTTTAAACCAGGTCAACACCTGCTTACGCTCTTCTTTAGTATTGGTATTATCTATATAGTTCACTTTGTATCCAGCACGTTTAAAAACCTCATAAACATGTCTGGAAGTATGAATACCATTATTAAATATCAATGTTTTCTTCCCTTTACTCGTAGCTTCATAAGCCCCGATCAGTTTGGATTGCATCTCATTCTTGGTATACAATTCTTCTGATGACTTCACTGTATAATCACCATTTGCACCAATTTTCAGGGTACTCAAATTTACATTGTAGCTGTAGGTATTTGCCTGAGCCAAAAAACCTTTTTCAATAAGCGAGGTGATCTTTTCTCCAACAATAAGATCTTTATAGATCTCATGCATGGGTAAATTGATATTTGAACTCAACGGAGTTGCTGTAACGCCTAAAATAAAGCATTTCTCAAAATGCTTGAATAATTTCCTAAAGGAGTTATAATGCGCCTCATCCACAATAACAAGTCCAATATCATCCAAATCAGCTTTTTCCTCCTTAATTCTATTGTTAAGGGTTTCAACCATTGCCACGAAGCAAGAATATTTCTCTTCGTTGGTTACTTCTTTTACAGTACTGTCGATTACTTTATTATGTACTCCGAATTCTGTAAGCATATTTGACGTTTGCTTACTCAATTCAATTCGGTGCGTTAAAATCAGTACTTTATGATGGTTTTTTTGAATGTAGCGACGGGCAATTTCAGAAAAGATAACTGTTTTCCCACCTCCGGTTGGCAACTGATACAGTAAGTTGTACTCATTTGGATTCTCGTTAATGCGTTCGAAAATCTTATCTATGGCCCCATGTTGGTAATCATATAACTTTTTACCAATTATTTTTTCTTCCTTATCAAGTTTTGTGAGCACCATATCATTATAAATCAACTTTGCAAAAATACTCAATAAAGTAAGTTCTGTAGCAATTCTTTGGATTAATTTTCAGAAGTTTTCATTAAATACTCATAGAGGGTTGATAATTAAATTTTTAGAAGCGAATAATCCAAATCAAAAAAACCACTTATGAATAAGTGGTTTTTAAAGAATATGAGGATGATCATATAGATCAAAAATAATTTAAAGGTTTTCAGCCAACCAGTCACCTACTTGTGACGTTCCATAAGATTTCTCTCCGTCCGACAAATCTTCGGTCACTATTCCTTCATCTAAAGATTTATTGACCACCGCTCTAATAGCTGCTCCCTCTTCATGTAATCCGAAACCTGTCTCAAACATCATTGCCGCAGATAATACGGTAGCCAAAGGATTGGCAATGTTTTTCCCTGCTGCCTGTGGATAAGATCCGTGGATAGGCTCAAAAAGAGACACTTTAGATCCAACCGAAGCAGAAGGCATCAATCCCATGGATCCTGAAATTACAGAAGCCTCATCGGTCAAAATATCTCCAAATAGATTCTCAGTGATCAAAACGTCATATGAATTTGGCCATTGCACCAAACGCATGGCTACTGCATCTACAAACTCATAAGATACCTCTACCTCAGGGTAATCCTTTTCCATAGCCTGAACAGTCTCTCTCCATAACCTCGATGTTTCAAGTACATTTGCCTTGTCTACACAGCAAAGTTTTTTTCCGCGACTCATGGCCATTTCAAATCCTTTTTTAGCCAAACGCTTTACTTCATCTCTTGAATAGACGCAATGATCATAGGCGACATCACCATTTTGTTCTCTGCCTTTTTTCCCGAAATAGATTCCCCCTGTTAATTCTCTTAAAAATACCAGATCAGTACCTTCAATACGTTCTCTTTTCAATGGTGATTTATCAATTAGAGACGGAAAAGTAAAGGTCGGACGTACATTGGCGAACAAACCCAGTTTCTTTCTCATTTTGAGTAATCCTTGTTCTGGTCTTACTTTTGCCGAAGGATCATTATCAAATCGTGGGTGACCGATTGCTCCAAATAAAACCGCATCAGCAGAGGCGCAAATATCATGAGTCTCATCTGGATAAGGATCTCCAACAGCATCAATGGCTGCTGCTCCTGTAAGTGCAGGATACCAGCTAATTTCGTGGTTGAATTTTTTGGCTACCGCATCGGAAACCTTTACTGCTTGTTCTATTACTTCAGGGCCTATACCATCACCGGCCAAAAGGGCAATTTTTAATTTCATAAGATCTATTTTAATCTAAATTATATTCAACATTTTTTGTGTGGCTACAATAGCTGATACTGTTTGATCAGAATCCAGACCACGTGTTTTGAAACTTTTTTCCTCATGTTTCCAGGTGATTACTGTTTCACATAGGGCATCTGAATTGGAGCCCGGAGGTATCCTAACGGCATAATCAGTAAGTTTTGGCAGTTCCTTGCCTCTGGCCTTATATATTTTCTTCAAGGTATTCATAAAAGCATCAAACTGACCATCTCCCTGTGCGTTCTCCTCTATTGATTTACCATCAATTCTGACGGACACTGTAGTTGACGGTCTCAAACCCTTAGAATGGGTCAGCACGTAAGATTCTACCACTACCTTTTCTTCCAATGCATTACTGTCCAACACGTCAGATATGATATAAGGCAAATCCTCCTTGGTAACGACCTCTTTTTTATCACCCAATTCAATAATCCGCTTGGTCACTTTTGCGATATCCTGATCACTCAGGTACAGACCTAATTCCTGTAAATTTTTCTGAATATTCGCCTTTCCGGATGTTTTTCCAAGGGCATATTGTCTTTTCCTTCCAAATCTCTCAGGTAATAAATCGTTAAAGTAAAGATTCTTTTTATTATCCCCATCAGCATGTATACCAGCAGTTTGTGTAAAAACATTATCTCCTAAAACCGGTTTGTTTTCAGGTATTCTAAATCCAGAAAATGTTTCTACCAATTTACTGACCTTATATAATGATTTTTCTCTGACTCCAATTTTCACCTCAGGTAAAAAATCATTGACTACTGCCACTACACTGGCCAATGGCGCATTACCCGCGCGCTCACCCATACCATTAACAGTTAAGTGCAAACCATCAGCACCTGCGCGTACGGCCTCAAGAACATTTGCCACCCCCAGGTCGTAATCATTATGGGCGTGAAAATCAATATGCATTGTGGGATAACGGTCTTTGACCCTCTTGATGAAATCATATGATTCAGCAGGAGTCAAAACTCCTAAGGTATCTGGTAACAGTAGTCTTTTAATAGGCTGCTCTGAGAGAAAATCGAGAAACTCAAAAACATAGTCAGGCGAATTTCTCATCCCGTTACTCCAATCTTCCAGATACACATTGGTATCAATACCATTTTCAATACCGATCCTGATACTTTCAGCAATTTCTTTAAAATGCTCCTCTGGTGACTTTTTTAATTGATGGGTCAAATGGTTCAGAGAACCTTTGGTAAGCAGATTTTGAACTTTGGCACCGGTTTTAACCATCCATTCGATGGAAAGGCCTTTATCAACAAAAGAGAGCACCTCAATTTTATCAATACATCCAGCTCCAGCAGCCCATTCTGTAATGCTTTTTACAGCATTAAATTCTCCTTCAGAAACTCGGGTTGATGCAATCTCTATCCTGTCAACATTCAATTCCTCCAGCAGCAACTTTGCTATAGTCAGTTTTTCCGTGGCTGAAAATGACACATTATTAGTCTGTTCTCCATCCCGAAGGGTGGTATCCATGATCTCAATCTTACGTCTTTTTGACATGATCACTGAAATTAAAATGGTCTCTTTCCGGCAAAGTCAATGATCTCATCTTTCATGTTTTGAAGATAATCTATGTCATCAAAGCCGTTGAGCATATTTTCCTTTTTATAAGTATTGATCACAAAGGATTCTTTTAAACCGGAATGCACCAGGCTCACTTCCTGTTTTTGAAGATCAACTAAAATTTCCGTTTTCGGATCCTTTTCAATGGCTTCGAAGATTTCTCCTAAAAAGCCTTCACTGACCTGAACAGGTAATACACCTACATTCAAGCAGTTATTTTTAAATATATCAGCAAAAAAACTTGATATGACGCATCTGAATCCAAAATCATATACTGCCCAGGCAGCATGTTCTCTCGACGACCCAGAACCAAAATTTCTTCCTCCCACTAAGATCTTACCAGAGTAGATGTTTTTGTTTAAAACAAAATCTTCTTTAGGTGATCCATCAGCATTATATCTCCAATCTCTAAACAAATTATCACCGAAACCCTTTCTTTCTGTCGCCTTTAAGAATCTTGCAGGAATAATCTGGTCTGTATCTACATTTTCTATCGGTAAAGGATATGCACTACTTTGTAATACTGTAAACTTATCGTATGCCATTTTTGTATTTCTTTTTGATGAAATATTTCTATTATAATAATTCTCTCGGATCAGTTACCGTACCTGTTACCGCTGCTGCTGCTGCAACCAATGGACTGGCCAATAAGGTTCTTGACCCCGGACCTTGTCTTCCTTCAAAGTTTCGATTCGATGTACTCACCGCATATTTTCCTGCTGGAACCTTGTCGTCATTCATGGCTAAACATGCCGAACAACCAGGCTGACGCAATTCAAAACCTGCTTCTTCCAGAATCTCTAAAATTCCTTCTTTTTTGATTTGATCTTCAACAATATGTGAACCGGGCACTAACCAGGCCGTTACGTGGTCTGCCTTTTTTCTGCCTTTAACAATGGATGCAAAAGCCCTGAAATCTTCTATTCTTCCATTGGTACAACTTCCCAGGAATACATAGTCAATTCTTTTATTTTTCATAGCCTCTCCTTCGTTAAAGCCCATATAATTCAATGATTTATCATAAGTTGCTTTACCTCCTTCAACGTTTTCTGACAAAGGAATGTCTTTAGAAATTCCGATTCCCATTCCTGGATTGGTACCATAAGTGATCATAGGCTCTATTTCTGAAGCATCATATGAAAACTCTTTGTCAAAAACGGCGTCATCATCTGTTTTTAAAGTTTTCCAATAAGACATGGCTTTATCCCAGTCTTCGCCTTTAGGGCTAAATTGTCTTCCTTTGATATATTCATAGGTTGTTTGATCAGGAGCGATCATTCCTCCTCTGGCACCCATTTCAATGCTCAAGTTACAAACAGTCATTCTTCCTTCCATGCTCATCTGTTCGAAAACATCACCAGAATACTCAACAAAATATCCTGTAGCCCCTGACGTTGTTAACTTTGAAATAATAAAAAGCGCTACATCTTTTGGACCAACAGCTTTACCAAGATTTCCATTGATATTGATTCGCATTTTTTTTGGCTTGGGCTGCATGATACATTGGGTAGATAAAACCATCTCTACCTCAGAAGTTCCAATCCCAAAAGCAATGGCACCAAAGGCACCGTGGGTAGAGGTATGAGAATCTCCGCAAACGATTGTAGAACCCGGCAGGGTAATACCATGCTCAGGACCTACAACATGAACGATCCCATTATTTTGATCCCCCAAACCCCAATGAAGTATATTATATTTTTTTGCATTTCTTTCAAGCGTTTCCAACTGATTGGCCGAAAGCGGATCTTTAACCGGAAGGTGCTGATCGATCGTTGGTGTATTGTGATCGGCTGTAGCGAAAGTTCTCTCTGGAGACATCACCCCGATTCCTCTGGTTTCAAGCCCGAGAAAAGCTACAGGACTTGTCACTTCATGAATAAAATGACGGTCGATAAAAAACACATCAGGTCCATCCTCAATATTTCTTACCACGTGGGTATCCCAAACTTTATCAAATAATGTTTTACTCATAATTTTTTAAATCTATAAAATTGTAATTTTTGCCTTAAGCAGCTGCAAATTTATTTTTTTAGATCAATCTTTGCACTAGATACTTTCATTTTTTTACAATGTCCAAATTGATTTCATTAAGCCAATCAACATACAGAAATCAATAAGCTTGGAATTACAACACATGCAATTATGAATTTTAAAAAATAATAATCGAAAAATTACCAATTAATCAAAAGAAAGTTTAATTATTGCATATATTTCATTGATACTTATCAATATCATTTCTATATGTGACTGCAAAGATTTTTTTTCTTGCAGAGAAATACGATTTTTAAGTGAATTATTATTGTATTTTTAACCTCCAAATGAATGAACCTCTAATCAATCTGTGCCCAAATGAAAATTAAAAAACTCGCCCTTTTTTTATTGCTATTCACATCAATTCTAATCTCACAAACACGCCCACCTGAAAGTGAAATCAGTATAAGGACCAGGGCTGAGAAAATCCACAAATCAGTCATTACCATAGATACGCACAATGATATCGATGTCAGCAATTTTACGGCGGACAAGAATTATACCAGCGATCTCGATACCCAAGTGAATATTCCCAAAATGATAGCAGGTGGCCTTGATGTATCCTGGCTGATTGTCTATACGGGACAGGGCGAACTCAATAAAGAAGGCTATAAAAAAGCCTATACGAATGCTATTGAAAAATTTGAAGCCATACATCGCCTGGTTGAGATCTATGCTCCTGATCAAATTGAACTGGCGCTAACCGCTAAAGATGTAAAAAGTATCCATGCGAAAGGAAAAAAAGTAGCTATGATCGGGGTTGAAAATGCCTACCCTATTGGTGAAGATCTAGATAGGATTGAAGCGTTTTACAAAAGAGGCGCTCGATATATGTCGCTGGCACATAACGGGCACAGTCAATTTTGCGACTCCAATACAGGTGAAGAAGATGGTATATGGTTGCACAATGGATTAAGCGAACTTGGCGAAGAGGCTATAGAAGAAATGAATCGATTAGGTATTATGATCGATATATCGCATCCATCCAAAGAAGCGAACATACAAATGATTCAACAATCAAAGGCACCGGTCATTGCCTCACATTCATCAGCGCGCAGGCTTTGTGATCACAGTAGAAACCTGGATGATGAATTGCTGCAAATGATCAAAAACAATGGCGGAGTGGTTCAGACAGTAGCATTTAGTAGCTATATTAATCTTGATAAACACAATGCCAATACTGAAGCCAGTAAGGAATTATATAAAGTAATTGCGGATGAATTGGGAATAACCTATCTGACTTGGGACGACATGAAAAATTTAACGGGAGATGCGCTTGAAACTGCCTATAAAAATGATGAAAAGATCATGAAAATTGCTGCAACAAGAAAACAGGATATCAATGCCAAATACCCGTTGGTCGACGTCAAAGATTTTGTAGACCATATTGATTATATGGTCAAAAAAATGGGTATCGATCATGTGGGAATCAGCTCAGATTTTGACGGAGGCGGAGGAATATCGGGTTGGAACGACGCTTCAGAAACTTTTAATATCACCTATGAATTGGTAAGACGGGGATATTCTGAAGAGCAGATCGCCAAGCTTTGGGGTTTGAACCTATTACGGGTGATGGAAGATGTTGAAGAGGTAGCTCAAACAATACAAGCCAAGAAATAGCTGACAGTCCAATTATTTTGATAATCCATTGAAAATGTATCGGCTATAGAATAATTACTTTTGGTCGCCTTTTACTGAATAAAACGGAAGTGCCTTCAAATGAGGTCCAAACTGAATTCGCATTTATTAGTTTAGAGATTGACCCAAATGTATAAGACTGCTTTCAAAAAACTTTAATTTTCAGGCGTAATCATGATGTGCGCATTGTATCTTCCCGGAAACATCAACCAAGGATGACTTGACTCATTTGGAGCAAGAGAAAGTCCTGTAGTTTCCTGAGTCGCATAAGGAATGTAAACCACATACCTGTACTTCGCATTCTCTATCCCACCAGTTTCTTCATTAAAAAATCCATTTTCTCCATAGTAAATATGGAGTGCTGCAGGAGATTTAGGCAGTAGCATTTTCCCCGACTTGGCCTCGTTGTTTCTGATTTCCTCTTTTTCTTCCCGAGTTTTTCCTTCAGCCGCCAATTCTCTGCCTCTTGCCATCATAGGTTCTAAACTCTTATGATAAGATACTACCTGAAAGCCGTCTTTCTGAGGATCATCCGCAATACAAATAAAATCATTGAACCCCTCTCTAAGCATTATAAACTCTCCAGATTCACTGTAACCATAAACCATTGCTTTTTCCCTGGCTTCTTTAGGAGCTGCCAAAACAGCTGATGCAATTTGTTGATCTGCACTGAGCTTCTGATTGTAAGGAATTTCAACAATGGAAGTTTCAGATATTGAATCTTTCTCAGAATTTAGAATTTCATTTTTCTTATAGGAAGGTTTTGCGCATCCCATAGACAGCATACTTAAGATCAATAAAAAAGTAGTGATTTTCATGTTTTTTTTGTTAGCGTGAGTTGGGCTAAGATAGTATTTTTAGGTTTGGTGTCAAAATCTCCAAACCTAAGAACATTTGTTAGAATGAATTAAAATATGCTGAATACAATATTCAATGCCTCCATCCGTTAATAGAATAATTACGTTCTTAACTTTAATAAAATTGCTAAAATTATCCTTTATACATGATAAAGGATGAAAATCAAAAAAGTCATAACAAGTAAAATAGCCTTGAGGGGGGCTTATGATCAAACTAAAAACATTTAGATCTAAATGTTCAACTATTGAATCTTGCTATGACTTTTTTTTATGCAAACAAGTCAGCTGACTTTAAAGGCAATTTCCTATATCTTTTTCCAGTAGCATTATAGATCGCGTTTACAATTGCAGGGGCGATCACAGGAACTCCCGGCTCACCTATTCCGGTTGGAATATCTCCATTGTCAACAATTTCGATATGGATTTTTGGAGCCTCGTGTATCCGAATCATTTGATAATCGTGATAATTGCTCTGCTGCACTTTACCTTGTTCCATACTGATATCGCCATAATAGGCCAGAGACATCCCAAAAATAGCAGCTCCTTCCAACTGAGCTATCACAGTATCTCTATTGACCACAGTACCACAATCAACCACTGTAAAAACATCATGTACTTTTAGTTTGTTTTCAATAACAGAGACTTCTACCACAGTGGCTACATAGCTATAAAAACTATAATGAACTGCCAGCCCCAGTCCATGTCCTTCTGGCAATTCTCGTCCCCAACCAGCAATTTCACCTGCTTTTTTTAAAACATTTTTAAGTTTGGAGGTATCCATTTTATAGTCGTTGTCAGATGGGTAAATTCGATCAGAGCCTATCATATCCAATCTAAATGCAAGAGGGTCTTTACCAGCTTTTGCTGCTAATTCATCCGCAAAAACATTGACAGAGAAGCCATGAATGATATTATAAACTGACCTTAACCACCCTATTCTCACATGAGCTGCGGCTTCACCATTCTCAAATCTGATATTTTTGATCTCATAAGGCATGTTGGTCATACCTTGTTGAAATTCAAATCCGGCCCCATGATTTACCCCAGGCATAAAGGTAGATGTTATAGATGGATAGGCTGTCCTATGCATCCATCCTGTAACACGACCATTCTTTAATGAGGCTTTTAAATACTGAGCGCTAATTGCATGATAATAACTATTTTGAATATCATCTTCTCTTGTCCATATAACCTGAACCGGAAGCTCTGTCATTTTCGATAAAGCTACCGCTTCAAGCACAAAATCAGGTTTTGATTTTCTACCAAATCCTCCTCCAAGAAAAGTGACATGAACGGTTACCTTATCAAGATCAATACCTAAAAAATCACTGATTTCCTGTCTTGTTGTTTGCGGGGCCTGCACCGGTGCCCAAACTTCACAAGTTCCTTCTTTAACATGTGCAGTGGCATTGGGAGCTTCCATGGGTGCATGAACAAGATGCGGTAACTGATAGGTAGCCTCTACAATTTCATCCGCCTGATCAAATGCTTTGGATACGGTCCCCTCTTCTTTGATCAATTTTGCTTTTTGGTGAACATTTGCCGTAATATGATCCATAAAGTCACTTCTGGAATACGATTCATTCTCCCCAAAATCCCAATCGACTTTTAGGGCTTTTTTTCCTTCAATAGCGGCCCAGCTATTTGATGCGATAACAGCAACGCCTCCAAGAGCCCCAAATGGTTTTTCTATTCTATCCAGTGTATTTACGGTCTTTACTCCCTGTAATTTTCAGGCTGTCACTGTCATCATAAGATATTACGCTTCCAAAGGTTACCGGGCAACGTGCAATGCAGGCATAGACCATCTCTTTTAGTCGGATATCAAGACCATACTTTGGTATACCCTTTACAAAATCACCTGCATCGACACTTTTAAGTCTTTTTCCAATATAGATAAATTCATCAGGAGATTTAAGAACAGGATCCTGGGGAATTTCCATCAAGGCTGCTTTAGCAACCAGATCGCCATAAAATATTTTTTCACCCGAATCAGTATTTACTATATGATGTAATTCACTCTTACAGAGCGCTGCAGCAATCACCCCACTGCTCAGCTGCTGCCTCAATGAGCATTGCTCTCGCCATGGCACCCATTTTTCTCATCGGCTCATAAATCGTTCTGATACTTCTTGAACCGTCCGTATTCTGGTTACCATAAGCATCATCTCCAGGGGCTTGCTTAACCGTTACTCTTGACCAATCGGCATCCATTTCATCAGCGATCACAGAGGTTAAAGAAGTTCTGACTCCTTGTCCCATCTCACTTCTGGATGCTGTTAGAATCAAGTCCCCATTCGGTTTGAGTTCAACAAATAGATTAGGTGAGAAATGCCCATCCTCATTGCTGGTATTTTTGGGCTTATCCTTTTGCCCAACATCGCAGGCCAGCACCAAACCGCCACTAAAAAGGCTCACATTTTTTATAAAAAAACGTCGTAGATATCAAATTTTTATGTTTCATATCTCATCGTGATTAATCGATTCCTTTTCTATGGAAGCCGCCAAGATGAATTGCTTTTCTGATTCTAACATAGGTACCGCATCGACAAATATTACCGCTCATTGCAGCATCAATATCCGTATCAGTAGGATCAGGTTTATCCTTTAGCAGCGCCAATGCACTAACTACCTGGCCCGGCTGGCAAAACCCACATTGTGGCACATTCAATTCTTCCCAGGCCTTTTGAATGTCTGAATTCTCACGGCTACGCCTTCTACACTGATCATATGTTGATCCTTTACCACCGATACCGGAGTAATGCAGGACCTTATTGGCTTTACCATCAATCAGCACCGTGCATGAACCACAAACGCCAAGCCCACAGCCAAACTTAGTCCCGGTAAACCCAAGCACATCTCTTAAAACCCATAAAATGGGCATATCGGGTGAAACATCAACAGCATAAACTTTTTGATTTACTTTTATATTGATCATAAAAATTGTTTTAGTTTTCGAAGCTTTGTAAAGTTAGTATTTTTAATTAATTTCGTGAATTCATTAAAAACCTATTATTGAAGTAATATCATCCGCTAAATCCCCTCAACATGCTAAATCAATCTACCTCCTTCAATCTTTATCACATTTCTTTCTTTTAGCAGTATTGCCCAGACCAATCAAGATGAAATTCAATTGATGCAATCTCTCTATGGCATGGAAAAAAGAGATATTGTGGCAGAATTCGTAGAACTTAATGATTCTCAAGAAAAAGAATTCTGGATACTTTATGATGAATATGAATTAAACGGCAAGAAATTGGAAAAGAAAGGTTTAGATTATTAATAGTTATGTCAATGATTATGGTGAAGTAAAACCTGAAAATGCTGATAAGCTTTATGAAGCAAGTGATCCCCTTAGAATCAAATCAGACAAACTGGTAGATAACTATTATAAAAAGATAAAAGCAAAAACAGATCCCATTGTTGCTATGCAATTTTATCAAATTGAAAATTATCTATCTGATGCCATTAGAATGGAATTACTGGAAGAAATTTATATCACTAAAAAACAATAACTAAAACCCAATAACATGAAAAAATTATCTATTTTAATTACAGCATTTTTAGCATTTAATGCTTCATTTGCACAGGATGACGTCTCTGAAGAAATTGCCATGATGCAGGAACTTTTTGGGGTTGAAAAAGCATCTATTATTGAGCAAAACATAGATCTGACCGGAGTCAATGGCGATGCTTTCTGGAAGCTTTATGATGAATATGAAAAACAACGTCAGGAACTTGGAAAAGCAAGAATGGAATTATTACAAAAATATACCAACAAAAAAGGTGCTTTAACCAATCAGCAGGCAAAAGATTTAATGGCAGAAGCTGTTCCTCTTAGAACTGCTGGAGATAAATTAATTCTAAATTACACCAAGACGAATTGAAAAGGCCACAAATGCCTTTGTTTCGGTTCAATTTTATCAAATTGAAAACTATATTTCAGATGGTATCAGGTTTTCGATTCTGAACAATATTGATTTCATTCAAGACAAAAAATAATTTCAAAATTTTCTTTAAACAAATAATTTAACCCCCCTTTTTTATGAAAAAACAAAAACTATTTACATTGTTAACGATGAGCTTATTGATGGTTGCATCAGTTTTTGCACAAAAAAAACCTAACATCCTGGTGATTTGGGGTGATGACATCGGAACATGGAACATCAGCCATAACAATCGTGGTATGATGGGCTATAAAACCCCAAATATTGATCGAATTGCCAAAGAAGGTGTTGGTTTTACAGATTATTATGCTCAACAATCGTTGTACCGCAGGTCGTGCTGCTTTTATTGGCGGAAGTGTCCCTGTTCGTTCCGGAATGACAAAAGTTGGTATGCCTGGAGCTCCGGAAGGATGGCAAAAAACCGATGTGACTATGGCAACCGTGCTTAAAGGGCAAGGTTATGCTACAGGACAATTTGGTAAAAATCATCAAGGTGATCGTGATGAACATTTACCAACCATGCATGGTTTTGATGAATTCTTTGGGAACTTATACCATTTAAATGCTGAAGAAGAGCCTGAAAATTTTGATTATCCTGGAGACATGGTATTAAAAGATGGTAGAACTTTTAGAGATAAATTTGGTCCTCGAGGTGTTATTCATAGCTGGGCAGATGGTAAAGGAGGACAACGTATTGAAGATACGGGGCCTTTGACTAAAAAACGTATGGAAACCATTGATGACGAAAGTGTTGCCGCCGCAAAAGAATTTATTAAAAAACACAGTTGACGCCGGAAAACCATTTTTTATTTGGTGGAATGGAACACGTATGCATTTTAGAACACATGTAAAAGAAGATAGACGTCATGAAGGTAATGATGAATATACAGACGGTATGATTGAGCATGATATGCATGTTGGACAACTTTTAGATTATTTGGATGAATTAGGTATAGCGGATAATACTGTTGTTATGTATTCAACAGATAATGGTCCACATTATAATACTTGGCCAGATGCAGGTACTACACCATTTCATGGTGAAAAAAATTCTAACTGGGAAGGTGCTTACCGTGTTCCTGCTTTTGTAAGATGGCCAGGACATTTTCCTGAAGATATTACTTTAAATGGTATAGTTTCTCACGAAGATTGGTTACCAACTTTTGCGGCTATAGCTGGAGATACTGATGTCAAAGAAAGATTACTTAAAGGAACAACTATCAATGGTAGAAGCTTATAAAAATCATATTGATGGCTATAATCAATTGGATTATCTAACTGGTAAAGTTAAAGAATCACCAAGAGAAGGTTTTATCTATGTGAATGATGCTGGATCTATTGCAGCATTGCGTTATGGCGATTGGAAAGCTACGTTCTTAGAAAACAGAGCAAGGCAATTACAAATCTGGTTAGAGCCTTTTGTAGAATTAAGAGCTCCATTATTAACGAATCTTACGCAGGGATCCTTTTGAAAAAGCATATAAGGGTTCCAATACCTATTACGACTGGTATATAGACAGAGCTTATATTTTAATAGCCATTCAAAGTTATGCGTTTAATTTCCTTTCAACCTTTAAAGAATACCCGGCGAGTCAAACTGCAGGAGACTGGAGTTTAAGCTAAAGTTGAAAAGCAAATTGAAGAAATGACAACAAAAAGTAATTGATCAAAACTTTTAAAAAAAGGCAGTTTTTAGACTGCCTTTTTTTTATTTTATATAATTATGAAACAATTTAGACTACTATACTTTTTCACTTTTTTAATCGTGACTTTTTTAATGTATTCGTGTGATACAGAAAAGCCACAAGTAAAGATTGAAAATTCAGAGCTAACAGCAAATCAAGACCCTTTACCTTCCTGGAATGAAGGACAAACAAAAAGCGCTATTATAGCTTATGTAGCATCGGTTACTACAGCCGATAGCCCAGATTTTATTCCGGTTAAAGATCGTATCGCCACCTTTGATAATGATGGAAATCTATGGGCTGAACAACCCGCTTATTTTCAATTGTTTTTTGCCATTGACAGAGTTAAAGCAATGGCCGCAGATCATCCTGAATGGAAAAACGAGCAACCCTTTAAAGCTGTTTTAGAAAATGACATGGAAGCTTTAGCCAAACAGGGAGAACATGGCTTGTTGCAATTGGTCATGGCAACACATGCCGGGAATACTACAGAAGAATTTAAGGCAGATGTACAGGAATGGATCAAAACAGCAATACATCCAACAAAAAATGTTACTTATGACAAATTGGTTTATCAACCTATGCTGGAATTATTGGAGTATTTAAGAGCTAACGACTTTAAGACCTATGTTGTGTCTGGTGGTGGTGTTGATTTTATGAGGGCTTTTGTTACAGAAATTTATGGGATTCCTGAAGAACAAATCATTGGAAGTCGGATAAAAACAGACTTTGATTATAATGATGGAAACCCTGTTATTAAAACGTTTACCAGAGATTGAATTTTATAGATGATAAAGAAGGAAAACCATTAAATATCCAAAAGATCATTGGCAAAAAACCTGTCTTTGCTTCTGGTAATTCTGATGGGGACCTTCAAATGATGCAATGGACAGCCTCGAATGAGTATAAAAGTTTTATGCTCTATGTGCATCATACCGATGCAGAAAGAGAATGGGCCTATGACAGAGAATCGCATATTGGTAAACTGGATAAAGGCTTGATCAGGCATTAAAAGATGGCTGGACAGTGATCGATATGAAAAATGATTGGAAGACTGTGTACTCCTTTGAAGAATAATGATGTATTGATTTAATGATGTATTGATGTCATTTGTTGATAAAAGAATTATTTCAAATTGACTAATATATCAATACATCATTACATCATTGTTTTATCAACCTACAAATCCAGCTCCCTTGTGATTACCATCGCAATAAGGTTTGTTTTGTGATGCCCCACACCTGCAAAAGGCTGCCATTTTTTCTTTGGTCTCTACTGTACCGTCATGAGACTTCACTTCTATAGTCCCTTTCACTAATAACGGGCCATTTTTCATTAATTCTACTTCTGTTTTCATGTTTTTATTTTTATTAGATACTTCATTTTTTACATAACTCAACGCCCCTGACGGACATTTATCAATTTGCACCCTCAATTGATCAACAGATGCGTTTTCCGGTTTTATCCATGGCTTAGCCTTTGGATCATATACATGAGGAAATTCCTTTACGCAAATCGCTGAATGAATACATTTTTTAGGCTCCCATAAAATAGTGAGATCGTCTTTTCTATATTTCTTTACGACATTTTTTCCTTCCATTCTTTCTGTTTATTTTTCTCTGGTCACTTGTTAATACTATTCATATCTTGATTCTCAAAGATAACCAATAACAAACACTTTTGCCATAAGATTCATTCCGCAGGCAGAAAAAACAAACACATTTAAAAAAATAACAATTCTTTTTAATGACAGATAAGTCATGTTTATCTCAAATCTTGAGAATTCTGCAGTTCATTCATCAACCTATTGGATTCCTCCATACGGCCTAATTCCTTTAAAATCAAAGCGTATAAATATTTTATTTCCTGATTGTCAGGCGCTGTTCTAAGTGCTTTTTTTATCTGAATTTCAGCCCTTTGAAATTCCTTGATCTGATAATAATAGGTCGCCAGATTATACATCGCCCTACTATCTTGCGGGTCTAATTCAATAGCCATTTTAAGATCTTCTTCAGCAATATCATTATTACCCAGCTCAAAATTTAAGAGTGCTCTCAAATAATAAGGACGCCCGGCATCAGGCTGTTTATCCATCCAGATATTCAATGTTTCCAGCGCTTTATCTGTTTGCTGACCTATACTATAAGCAGTAGCCAGATTCGTATAAACCGGAAACAACAAACTATCCATTTCTAATGCCATTTCATAGTGCTTTATGGCGTTAACAATGTCATTATTTTGCATAAAATAATCACCTAACTGTAGACGACCTGTTGAAAAATCTGCATTGCTAAAAAGCATTTCCTCCAATTCTTCGTTGGCCTTATACAAACTTAATTTATCAGCCTCGCTCCAACCATCACCTTCAAAGCCAATCACTAACTGGGCACTTCCTATTCTTACAAGTTTTGTTGAATCCATCATATGCTTCTTAGCGATAGAGATTCTATCCTGAGGACTCATACCTCTAAATTGCATCAATGCATTATATCTAACAACGGCTGAAGAATCATTTAATGCGGTCATTAGTGACATTATTTGCTGATCTGTTGAAAAACTCAAGTTATCGATTACTGTTGATCTTGCGATGGCAGGATAATTAAGATCGTTAATAAAACCATCTAATCTTTTCCGATCTTCAGAGTTAATGGTTGATTGGTTACTCAACAACAAATAATCTGAAAAATGGGGTGTTCTTTCTTTCCCATACCACTTGACCACCCATTCTGCCGCCCATTCTTCTGATTTATCCTTATGGCACTCACTACAAGCATTTGGGGTTCCATGTGCCACACTTTGATCGGGCCTTGGAATTCTAAAACTATGGTCTCGCCTAAAATCATTGCCCATATAATACCTTCCTGTCATATGACAATTGATACACTGAGATGCTTCGGTATTTACTTGGTGAAAATGATGTTTTGGTGAGTCATAAGTATCTGGAACATGACATTGTAAACATAGCTTGTTTCCTGTCATTTTAAGTTTATTTGAATGTACATTATGACAATCACCACATTTGATTCCCTGAGCATGCATCTTACTCTGTAAAAAGGAGCCATATACATAGTCCTCTTCTAAAATCTGTCCATCTAAATGATAGAATTCCGATGAAATGTTCTGCACAAGATATTGATCTTCAAAATTCAAACCCGGAATCAAATCTTTGGTCAACTTTTGACGTCTCGCATGACAAGGAGCGCACATATTCATTTGAGACTGTTGCGTGTCACCCAATACCATGTGCATATTTCCATCTGTTTGACCCGTATTGGCCCAGCTCACGTGCTTTTCCCCCGGACCATGGCAACTTTCGCAACTTACATTGATTGAAGAATAGGTTGTATGAAAGGAATCTTTTTCAACAAAATAATTCTTTTTCAAATTGGTTGAATGACATTCGGCACACATGGTATTCCAATTCTGCGCTCCTCTGCTCCAATGCAACCAATCAGTTATGGCTATTTCATCACCAGCATATTGATGAAACCACTTTTTCTCCAGTGTATCCCAAGTGACTCTTAAAACCTGTTTCTTCCCATTTGGAAAATCAACGATATATTGCTGTAATGGAGTCAGCCCAAAAACGTAAGCCATCTTATACTCATTCATAGAGCCATCAATTTCCATGACATTAATTATAAAATCACTCCCTTTTCGGGTAAACAAGTAGTTCACACCATCAATACTGGCTTCTGCATCATCAAAGTCTCCGAGTACAGATTCCTCCGTTACCAATTGCATAGCCTTATCGTGATGTGAGCCTTGCCAGTCCTTATCGGCTTCAGCATGGCAGGACACACAATTTTGATCACCTACATAACCGTTTATCGTTTCAGAATTGGGTGACTGAATTTCCTGATATACATTGCTCTTTTTTGAATTATCACATGCAGCAAAAAGTATTAAAACTAAAAATATCGGAAGTTGATAGAATTTCATTGTCTTGACCTATAGAATGCTAAAATAGGCCTTTCATAAAAAAAGACCTAAGAATATCATTAGGTCTTTTTTATTTTTAATGCCATAGTTGTTAGAATATTTTTAATGGTGATATAATTCCAAATGTAATTCTACCCGTATCATAATCTTGGACGCCCACCCTAGATTTGGCATAATCAGAATAGTTATAAAATCTTCCTATATAAGACACAAAGAATTTTAAATTTATATCACCCCAAGGCCAAAATTCAATTGACGGTATAACTCCGTAACCTGTCCTCCAATCATCGGTCGTTTTTAAGGGATCAATGTCATCCAGCCATTTGGCCTTGTCAATAAATCCTACGAAACTTGCTCCCCATTTATCTGCAAACCTATAATCTATTTTGGTCCAATGACTAAAATATAGGGTATTTTCCAAAGCCCATGGATAAAGTTCATCAGGAACATCTCTGCTAATAATTCCTGTTCTGTCTAAATCCTCCTTACTCCATTTAAAATCATAGGCAACGGCTAGTTTTCCCAAATTCAACTGATTTCCCAATGCTATATAGTTCTTAAAAGTATTTTTGGCTTCATTAAACAAGGAATAAGACCACAAAGTTGTAAACTTTCCGTCCCAAAAATTTCCACGCCAATTCACAACGGCAGCCAATGGAATATCCGACCCTTCCAATTCAGGATAACCCTGATACAACTCTTCAAAAGATTGAGTTCTTGAATTCAAAATTTGAAAGGAAAATCCGCTTCTTTCTGTTGCCTGCCAATACACGCCAACCCCGGTTAAGAAATTATCCGCCTGCTCAATAATATCTGAATATTCATAGATATCAATAGGGTTCAAATCAAATTCTATCCCACCCCAATCGGCAAATGTTTTACCAAGGGTAAGTTGAACCTTCTCTGAAACATCAAATCTAACATAGGCAAAATCTACTCCTTTGATAATTTTATCAATAGTCTGGGGTTCAAAACTACTGGTATAACGATGTCTGAATCTGAAGTAGATTTTTTGATGCACATAGCCCTTTATTTCTAATCTGAACTGATCAATCCTAAACTTTGTTTCCTGGTGATTTCCATCAGTAAAATCACTTCTAAGGCCCATTTGCATGTTAGCAATCATATCTACATTACTCAATAAAGACTGCTTACTAGTAGGAATTAAGCTCCTATAGGAAGAAAGAGTATCCGACTGTCTGTTTTGGCCATGAATAATTCCGCACGATAAAAAGAGTAAACCAAGGCCTAATATTATTTTTAATTTCATAATTGAAAATGTTGGGGATTAGTAAGTATAAAATAACTTTTGAATATCTTCCAAACTTCTATCCTTTAATAAGGCCAACATTAAAAGCACCCTTGATTTTTGCGCATTGAGTTCATCAGATGCTATAGTTTTATTCTCGTCATCATTAACTTCTGCATTTCTTAATACATATCCCGTTGGAACCCTAGTACTTCGAACAACGACGATTCCGTTTTCAGCAGCCCTTTTACAGGCAGCCAAACTAGGGGCATTCATATTCCCGTTTCCTACTCCCGCTATAACAATTCCTTTTGCTCCTGCTTTTATAGATAATTCGATAAGATCTGCTGGCGAGTCAACACCTGCATATACAACATCTACCCTCGGCAATTTATTCACGCCATCAATATTAAATTCACTCCCAGTAGTATGTATACCATGTGGTTTACTATAAAACTCGTGTTTACCATAAATAACGGCTCCCAATAATCCATGCATGGGTGACATAAAAGTCTGAACTGATGTTGTATTTGTTTTGGTCACACCATGAGCTGAATGGATTTGATCATTCATTACTACCAGAACACCATGCCCCTTTGCCTTGGAGTCTGCTGCAACAGCAACGGCATTATACAAATTCAGAGGACCTTCTGCACTCACAGCAGTGGAAGGCCTCATCGATCCAGTTGTTACAACCGGCTTGTCGCTCTTTACAACTAAATTAAGAAAGTAGGCAGTTTCTTCCTGTGTATCTGTCCCATGAGTTATCACGATCCCATCCACTTTATCCGTGCTTAACAACTCATTGATTCTCTTGGCTAATGTCAACCAAATTTCGATACTCATATCTTGAGAACCAACATTGGAGACCTGTTCTCCCGTAACATTTGCCAGGTCTTCAATCCCTGGTACGGCTGCGATCATGGCTTCAATACCTACTTGACCTGAAGTATAACCTGCTTGAGTTCCGGAAGCCGCAGAACCAGCTATAGTTCCACCAGTAGCTAAAATCACAACGTTTGGTAATTCTTTATTTTGAGCCATCGAATTTGGTATGATTGCTATTATTAATAACAATACCAATAGTTTGTAAAGAGGAGTTTGATTTTTCATAAGGGTAATTTTTAGTTTTTAATTATAAGTTGATTTTATTTGTTTTTATAGATAGATTTATCCAAACCTGTCATATTTTCTGGAGCCAATAATTCCTTTATTTGTTGGTCAGTAAGAAGTTTTTTCTCTCGAACCAATTCTAATATTCCTTTACCGGTTGCCTTTGATTCCTTAGCAAGTTCATCTCCCACATGGTGTCCTAAGACTGGATTTAAGGCAGTTACAATACCAATTGTGGTTTCCAGGTTTCGTTGATGAACATCTTCATTGACAGTTATCCCGTCAATACATTGTGTTCTAAAAGCCTGCATTGTATTGGTGAGTATTTTCTGAGATTCGAAAATTGAAAGGCCTACAACAGGTTCATAAGCATTTAATTGAAGGTCCCCATCTGATGCGGCAATATTCACTGTTACATCATTTCCTATCACTCTATAACTAACGAATGCCATCAATTCAGGAATCACCGGATTTACTTTTCCCGGCATGATTGATGAACCAGGCTGCCTGGGAGGTAGGTTGATCTCAAAAAGACCGTTCCTTGGACCTGAAGAAAGGTTGATCAGGTCATTTGAAATCTTCGAAAGAGTTGTTGCCAATGTCTTTAAGGCCGATGAATACACCACAAATCCCTGTAAACTTGAAGTAGCAGCAATCATGTCATCTGCATTTACCACCTCATAGCCAGAAACTGCTCTCAAATGCTTTATTACGAATTGGTCGTAATCTTTTGGCGCGTTTAAACCTGTGCCAATTGCGGTTCCCCCCATGTTTAGGGTCAATAGGGATTCACTCGCATGCTCTATATTAGCAATATCCCATTCCAACATTGCTGCAAACGAATGAAATTCCTGCCCCACTGTCATTGGTACAGCGTCCTGAAATTCGGTTCGGCCCATTTTAACTATATCAATATATTTGTGGCCCAGATTTCTAAAAGAGGTCTTTAGTTCATTGAGCTCTTTTAACAATTGATCATTATGTATTAACATACCCAATTTTAATGATGACGGATAAGTATCATTAGTAGATTGCGACATGTTGAGATGGTCGTTTGGAGATATCATTTTGTAATCTCCTTTTTTATGCCCTGATTTTTCAAGAGCAATATTCGCCAAAACTTCATTCGCATTCATATTTGTCGAAGTGCCGGCACCTCCTTGATATAAGTCGATTTTGAACTGATCAAGATATTTTCCAGCAATTACTTCCTTACATGCCTCTTCAATTGGCTTGAGGATTTCTGGCGTCATTTTTCCCGCTTCAGTATTTGCCTGAGCACATGCTAATTTCACCATTCCCCATGCCTTAATAAAATCAGGGTAATCGTTAATATATTGTCCGGAAATTTTAAAATTCTCCATTCCTCTTGCCGCCTGGGCCCCATAATAGGCATCAGCAGGCACCTTGATGTCGCCCAAAAGGTCAGTCTCGGTCCTGAATTCCTGAGCAAAATTCTCATGTACTACACCCAGTACTAATAGTAATATTAATGTTTGTAAAAATTGAAATCCTGTTTTCATTTTATGAATATTATTTAGGGGGTTAAATTTTTTTTAAATAAAATAAGAGATGATCAGTGCAATTACCACAGAAGAAAAGGTCGTAACAAGACCCGGTAACATAAAACTGTGATTGACCAAATACTTGCCGATTTTTGTCGTGCCGGTCTGGTCAAAAGATACGCCAGCTAGAATTGTACCATAAGTTGGTAAAAAGAAGAATCCATTCACTGCAGGATACAAGGCTATTAACAATTCTGGTGGTAAATCAAGCGCTACTCCAACAGGCATTAAAGTCACAACTGTGGCAGCTTGACTAAATAATAGAATTGATAAAACAAATAAACCTATTCCAAATACCCATTGATAATCTTGAATAACACTAGAAATACTTTCAATGATTAGCATTCTATTCCCTTCAAAGAATGAAGATCCCAACCACGAAATTCCCAATATAGAAATCAGAGCCACGATACCGCTTTTCATGATGCTTCCACCTACGGTTTTCCCGGGATCCGCTTTAAATAAGATCATAATCAAACCAGCAACAGCCAGCATGATGATCATAATAGCCGGTCCCATTTCTATTTTATCTTGAGTCAATACACCATCCACCAACCATTCAAAAGTAGGTCTCGTATCTGGATACATTCCGATCAATACTACGAGAATGATGGCTATAAAAAATAAAATAGTTGAGCCCCTGGCATTTTTTAGTTCCAAACCTTGCAATTGTTTAAGGTCTTCTATAGGTTTAATTTTTCCTAACCTGAGTTTTTCCTGGTATTCAGCATCATTTTCAAGACTCTTTCCCTTCCGGTATACAGAAATAGAGCCTATTATTACGGCGAGTATAGTTGAGGGAATAATAACCATTAATATCCGAGGTAAGCCTACTCCTAATACTGAAAGAACACCAACCATTGCCACCGTGGCGGCAGATATAGGAGACGCCACCAACCCTTGAGAAGCGGCAATCACACTCATCGACATGGGACGTTCTGGTCGTATTCCTGATTTTCTTGAAATTTCTGCAATTACAGGAAGTAAAGCATAAATCACATGTTGCGTACCAGCAGCGAAAATCAATACATAGGTTACCAATGGAGCTATAAAGGTTATATTTTGAGGTCTTTTTCGCATAATCTTTTCAGCCAAACTCACTAAATAATCAAGTCCGCCGGCAGCCTCCATAGCAGAAAGAGCTGTTATAACGGCGAGTATCATTCCCAGGACAATCACAGGTGGACTTCCAACAGGCATTTTAAAAATAAAAACAAAAATAATTAAACCGATTCCGGCTACGGTACCCATGGCAATACCACCATATTTCGCGCCAACGACAATGATTAGTAGAAAAATGATCAACTCAACCCAGAGCATCTTAAAAGATTTGGTCTGATAAATATACGAAAAAGACTGCTAGAAACCGAAATTGAAACAATGTAAAGATTGTTCGAAGTTAAAAAAACTAATGGTCTAGCAGAGCATGTCATACATCTGTTAGCACTTTTAAATAGAGACGTGGATTGTATCAAGGTCGAATTACGAACAGTATCGGAGATCTGAGCTGCACTATTCTATCCCTCCAACAGGATAATGAGGCAAGTCTTCATCTTTCTTTTTCCGTAAATCAGGAGACAAGTAGAAAAACAATCTGATTGTATGATTCAAATCATATTGGTAGCCGCTATACTTTTGCTGTAATACCGGCATATAGCCAAAATCAAAGGTCCAGTCTTTATTGAGCCTGTGGTTTATTCCTATAAAGAATCTGTTTTGGTCAAAGGTGTTATAGATAATTTCGTTTCCGAAATGAATAAGAACTTCGTCTGCTAGCACTAATCGTGGTTTCTTTTCATCTTTAAAAACCCTGATAGAAGCTGAAAACAAAAACCTTAGCCTATTTGAAAATCTTATGCGGTTCACGCTACCATCAGGATTGAGTACCTGATGCCATCGCTGTTCATTTCGAATTCTTTGTAAAAATCCGGCGCGTCCGTTTATACTCCTCCAAAGTATTTGCTGATAAACTCTTCTTTCAAGCGCATAATTAAATCCTCCATCTTGTGCTTCTTGAGCATACCATAATGCCCCTACACCTCCTGCCGCAGAAATTTTATCATTGAACCAATACACCCCACCAGCTCTTAAAAAATAAAAATTAGGGTCTTGTATGAAATTGTTTCTTCTGATATGAAAATCTCCCATCGCACCCCAGTGATCGCTAAAACGCCATGTTGAGTTGATACTGGTCCAAAACTGAACCTGGTTATTTATTTCCTTTTCGGTTTGAGCTGTAGCTGATAACCAGTTAGTTATGAAAATTAGAAATATAATTAGTCTCTTCATAAGGGGCGCAAAATTACGAAATTAGCATAGACCCTGGTATAATTATCAGATCAATCTAAGAAAACGATTTCGCAAATTAGAACCATAAAAAAAGGCTTAAGTTAATTCACTTAAGCCTTTTAAAAATCTAATGATTAAAATCTAATTACTTCAATTGCTTTAAAACTGCGTCAGCATATTTCGGCGCAACCTTTGAAGCTGATTTAGGATCGGTAATATCTATAGAAATCACACCCTGTAATTGTTTGCCTGGCTCCATGTCTAAATTGTAAATAACAGTCTCCAAACTATAGGTCTCTGAAGTATAGGTTCTTGTTTCAGAAGGAACATAACTTCCTCCGTATCCGTAACCGTAAGGAGAGTATACGCGTCCGTAATAACCACCAAACCCACCATAGTAACCACCATAGTAAGATGGATAATAACCACCTGAAACATATCCACCAGTTTCAGAAGTGACGATCTCTTTGCTCATATCTTTTAATACGGTAAGTACCACACCTTTGAAGCCTTCATTTTTAATAATTTGGATTCTCTGTGTAATTTGTTCTTCAGTAAGTTCTTGATTCTGCTTCATCGAAGGGAATTTCTTATAACTCTCCGTCGCATCAATACCTCCAGATCTTAATCTTTCAGCTATTTCCTGTTCAAATCTTTGACGACTGACCATATCATCTGATCTGCCAATCACTAAAATTTTTTCATTAGCTAAATCTCCAATGTCATCACCTTTCCATGAATCCACCACCTTAATACCAGAGCAACTTCCAAAAATCAATGCTAAGAGTCAATAGCATTATAAATTGTTTAAATCTTTTCATACTTGTTTAATGTTAAATGAAATTATATTTTCCGGATACAAATATAGAGTATTTTCTATTGAAAGTATTTGTTATACTAAAAATTAACTGAAGCATGATTTTTTGCGGCTTCATAACAATAAAAAGATTTTAATTGCTTTGAAGTAGCCCCAAAATATGAATTAAAAATAAGGGCCCATATTTTGACAAAATAAAATGAAAAATGTTTGCAGGATTCTATTCCATATAATACATTTGCAAACCTAAATTTTAGTTCTTTTACAAAGTTTATTGGAGAGGTGCCAGAGTGGTAATGGAGCAGATTGCTAATCTGTCAACGGGCAACCGTTGCCAGGGTTCGAATCCCTGTCTCTCCGCAGAAATATAAGATAATCATTCGGGGTGTAGCGTAGCCCGGTTATCGCGCCACGTTTGGGACGTGGAGGCCGCAGGTTCGAATCCTGCCACCCCCCGACAAAACTAGAAATAGGTCAAACCAAAACACTGTTAATCGTATGATTTTCAGTGTTTTTCGTTTTTTATGATATTTATTAATATCGTTTAAACTCACCAATTAGGTGTGCAATTCGGTGAACACTTTTTCCCTAGAATTGTTGTAGTTTTATAGAACTTTTAGAAGTGAATTAACTTTCGTCTTTACAAAATTTATTGTGTAACTAAAGACGTATAACATGCAGACAACCAACACTTTTACCGTAATTTTCTTTACTAGAAAATCTCGTACTAATTCTAGAAAACTATTAATTTATGCCCGTATTACTGTTAATGGAAAACGTGTAGAAATCAGTTTAAAAAGACGTATATCGGTGTGCAATTGGGACTCTTCTAAAGGAAGAGGCAAAGGTACAACCCAAAATATTAGAATTTTAAACAATTACTTAGATCACGTTTATGGGCAATTATTAGATTGCCACAAGCAATTACTGGAAGAATTTAAGCTTATCACTCCTTCGGCTATTAAAGCACGTTATTTAGGCGAAGATGATCAACACAAAACACTCCTTGAGCTCATTGAGTATCATAATACGAATATGATTTCGGTTTTAAAGGCTGGTACGATGAAGAATTACTATACCACGGAAAAATATTTGAATAAATTCCTGTCTCAAAAATTAAAAGTCAAGGATATTTATTTAAAGCAATTGAATCATCGTTTTATTATTGATTTTGAACAATATTTAAGAAGGTATAAGAACTCAAAAAAACAATTGATGCTTTCCAATAATGGTGTTATGAAGCATTTGGAGCGTTTTAAGAAAATGATTCATTTGGCTATTAAGTTGGAATGGTTGGTTAAAAATCCTTTTGGTCAGTTTCAATTGAAATTCGTCAAGTATGACAGACAGTATCTATCGGAAAGGGAATTGCAACTTATTGAGAACACCCATTTTACTAGTGAACGATTGGAACGGGTAAAGGATATTTTTATTTTTTCTTGTCATACAGGATTGTCTTATATCGATGTGAAACAACTTACTCAGCATCAAATTGTAAGAGGTATTGATAATAATTACTGGATTTATACCAAACGTGAAAAAACAAATGAAGTAGTTAAGGTTCCAATTTTACCTAAGGCTTTAGCAATAATTGATAAGTACAAATCTTTTACCCAGGAAATAGATTCTGAATTTTTATTTCCTCTTTATTCTAATCAGAAAACAAATAGTTATTTAAAGGAAATAGCAGATCAATGCGGTATTTCTAAAAATGTTACTTTTCATGTGGCTCGGCATACTTTTGCGACTACCGTGCTTTTGTCCAACGGTGTTCCTATTGAAACAGTCTCTAAATTATTAGGACATACTAAATTATCTACTACACAAATTTATGCAAGGGTATTGGATCATAAAATTAGTGAGGATATAGATAATTTATTAAAACGTTTTGAAACGAAGAAACAAGAGCAGATTCTATCTGCTAAATAATTACTTGAAAATTTTGTTTGAACAAATTCAATTTTTCTGTTTGTTGAAATGATATAGCTTATGCCTGTAAGATGCAAAAAGATAAACGTTTTTAAAGTGATGGATTCAGAGGATGGGTGTCAAAGACAAATTTTATATTGAATATTTATTAAGCTTAGAGAATCCATTACTTTAAAAATGAACCAACCCGAAGGGACGGTAGTTTTCATAATGCCATGCACTAAAAGGATTAAGGATAATACCGAATAATTCTTTTATCAATAAATGCGTTATTAATTTGGATTTGGAAAACATAGACAAAGAATTCTAAACTTTTTAAAACTTAATCCCTAAACTTTCAAACTGCTATTTCTAGTGACTTTTATTCATTTTTACTTGAAAAATTTGTTGGTTTCATTGGGCTACAAAGGTTTTTACTTGAAAAATTTCTCCTTGTGGGCTAATTTAAAAGTTTAACACACATCTAAAGATCAGTAAATCAATTGTTTGAATCAAATTGGGGAATGTATAACATCGCGTAGCGTGTTATCCTCTTGCTTTTCCCCCCTTAGTTTTGTAAACACACTTTTCATAGAGGTTTGTTTAGCTCATTTAATCTTGCATGATAAAGAATTTATAAAACATTGAGTTACGGTTTTTACCATAATAATTTGGAGGTGGATGCCGTAACATCGCGCTTGCTTCCCAAATTAACTTTATTGCTCATTTTGTTATTCGGTCTAAACCTGAGGATGATGTCATAAAATAGATAAAATATTGGTGTGTTATTCAAGCTCAAGAATAAGTATGACAGCATATGCAAAACACATCAGTTCGACACACAGATAATAATACCCTAATAAATAGAAAATAATGAAAACCATCTACAACGTAATTATCGGTCTCACCATACTTGTGACGAATGTTTCGTATGGACAAACTAACCCTGAAAGAGACTTATTGGTCGGTGAATGGGAATTTCAACTTGACCAATCGTTCTCTGAGATCTCGAACGTCTCCAAATCTTATTTAGATTCAATTCCAATACAAGAGTTGCAACTCATAAAAAGAAATTACAATGGCAGAAGAATAGTATTTGATTCAAATGGAGCATATCGTCAAATTCAAGGAAATGGAGCAATTGTAAAAGGGAATTGGACGTATGATTCTGAGTTAAAAACGATCGAGATCATTTTGCCTAATGGTGCATTATTTGAGCAAAGTGTTGTGAAAATGAATCAGGATAATTTAGTGATTGTTCCTAAAACTGAGGAGAATGTGAATATGATTATTAACGTATGGTATTTCAATAGATTATAAATTAAGAATATGAACTTAACCAATCAATTTTATCAAAAATCAAAATTAGTCTTTAGTGCCTTATTGTTTCTATTCATGTACAATATGGAAGCCCAGGTAAGCATGACTGGGGATTCAAGTGTTAATCTGGGAGATACAGAATTATACACTTTAAGTCCTGAGTATAACGTTGAATACGCAAATTGGTCTGTGACCAAGGGGACTCTTTCAGGTGTGAGTATGTCTCAAAGAAGTGTTAATTGGACTTCTACAGGTACAGGAACGGTATCTGCCAGTGGCGTTGATTATATGTATAATTCTTTTTCTGCCTATAAGAATGTAACCATTGTTAGTGCAGGTCCTGCTAATCCTCCATCTCCCACAGTTCAAAGTAGCACTTGCGGCCAGGTAGTTTTGGCCAGATCAACACCACCTTCAGGGGTTACCTATTACTGGCAAAGTTCTTCTTCTGGAACAAACACTTCGAATTCTTCATCGACCATTACAAGAACATCAGGGTCCATATATTATCTGAGAGCTAGAAATAGTTCAGGTACCTGGAGCTCGGGCTCCAGTAGCAAGATTTATTCAATACCCGCGGTACCAACTTGGTATGCAGATACTGATGCTGATGGTTTTGGAGATCCTAACAGAAGTATAACAGACTGTACACAACCTGCTGGTTATGTAAGTGATAATACAGACCAATGTCCGGCAGAAGCAGGAACGCTAGCTAATAATGGATGCCCGGTTGGGGGTGGTGGAACGATTACCTACACCTCTAATTTTGAAAGTGGCATTGGAGACTGGAGTCAAGAGACAAATGAAGACTTTAATTGGACACGACAAACAGGGTCAACAAGTTCAGGGGGCACTGGCCCAACCTCAGCGAATGAAGGCAACTATTATTTGTATACTGAAGCCTCCTCTCCTAACTACCCATCAAAGACGGCAATAATTACTTCTGTGGGCTATGAAATAGCATCAAATGGTACATTTTCATTTGATTACCATATGTATGGTACGGCTATGGGCCAATTAATTCTATCAGCAAGCACTAATGGAGGAAGTAGTTGGCAGACAATCTGGTCCTTACAAGGTAATCAAGGAAACCTTTGGAAATCGGCTCAAATAGATCTCTCGAGCTACAGTACCAGCACTGTTAAATTCAGATTCACAGGGATAACAGGTAGTTCATATACGGGAGACATGAGTATAGATAATATCCAAATAAGTTCACAAGCGGGTAGTTCCGCTTCATTGAGTGATGAGAATTATGTTTATACCATAAGTCCTACAAAACCTACTACTAATGTTAGCGCTTTAAATGATAATCAAAAAATAGAAAATGTTACTTATTTTGATGGATTAGGTAGACCCATGCAAAATATTGGTATACGAGCGGGAGGTGCAGAACAGGACATCATTACTCATATAGGATATGATGAGTTTGGAAGACAAGACAAAGATTACCTCCCTTATAGCACTTTAAATAATAATGGAGAGTTCCAAACTACGGCTGAAGATGACACTAAATCTTATTATTATGATGCCTCCCGATTTGATGATGACTTTATTGGACAAACGCTAAGTACCATAAACCCTTATTCGGAGAAGGATTTAGAAGCATCACCCTTAAGCAGGGTATTAAAACAAGCGGCTCCAGGAAAAGATTGGAAAATGGGCGAAGGACATGAAATTGAATTTGAATATGAGACCAATACTTCGGCAGATTATAATGTAAGGATATATAGTGTAACATTAAGCTTTGCAAATAACACCTATACTCCAACTTTGGCAGGAGGTTCTTCAAATTATGCAACGGGTGAGTTATATAAAAACGTTACCAAAGATGAAAACCACATTTCTGGGGTTAATCATTCCACAGAAGAGTTTAAGAATAAACAAGGCCAGGTGATATTAAAACGCACTTATAAATCTGGAATAGAGCATGATACCTATTATGTGTATGATGATTATGGAAACCTTACTTATGTGTTGCCTCCAAAAATGGACGCTTCTACAAATAATTTAACCACCGTTACAAACCAGTTAAATGATCTGGGTTATCAATATGTATATGATCACAGAAATCGTTTGGTAGAAAAAAGAATACCCGGAAAAGGATTGGAGTTTATTGTTTATAATAAATTGGATCAGCCCGTTTTAACTCAAGATGCAGTTCAGCGAAGTAATGATCAGTGGTTATTCACTAAATTTGATGCATTTGGTAGAGTAGCTTATACGGGTACATATCAAGACATTGCCAGTAGACCATCATTGCAGACATCTTTAGATAGCGAAACCCAATTATGGGAAACCAGAATAAACAGTACTGTTGATGGAGAAACAATTAATTGGAGTAATGCTGCTTTTCCACAAACAATAGATGCCCTATATAGCGTAAACTATTATGATAATTATAGCTTTAATTTTGCAGGAACAACACCCATCGCAGCATTTGGAACTATTGTAACAGGAACAAAAACAAAAGGCTTAAGCACGGGATCCATGGTTCGAGTATTGGATACATCACCTGTTAAATGGGTTAAAACAATTTCTTATTACGATGAAAAAGGAAGAGCTATATATGGGATAATTGACAATGAATTTTTAGATACCCAAGACATTGTTCAATCGGAGTTTGATTTTACAGGAGCTGTATTAAAAACAAGAACCTTTCATAAAAAAGGTACATCTACCCCAATAGTAACAGTGGATACTTTTGAATATGATCATATGGGAAGGTTTCTTAATCAAAATCAATGTATAGGCGATAATACACTTCCAAATACTTGTTCAACTTCAGAGCTTATTGTTGCTAATAATTATGATGAACTAGGTCAATTGGGAAGTAAAAAAGTAGGGAATACTGAAATCGCACCATTACAAACTGTAGATTATACATATAATGTTAGAGGATGGTTAAAAAACATCAACCAAGATGCAAACAGTGACAATGATTTATTTAACTTTACCGTTATGTATAACAACCCATCATCAGGTATAGCATTATTCAATGGTAACATAAGCCAAACTAGTTGGAATACATTAAGTAACAATAATACAGGTAACCCTGTCAGTAATAATTATACTTATACCTACGATGCGCTGAATCGAATCACTTCGGCAGTTGACAATACAAACAACTATTCTTTAGGTAGTATAACGAATCCTGTTACCTATGATAAGAATGGAAATATCATGAGTTTGTATCGTAAAGGACATACCAATATAGGAGCTACAAACTTCGGGGTGATGGATGACCTAACTTATAGTTATGATAGTGGTAATAAACTGATGAAAGTAGCCGATGGGGCAACAATAGATCAATTTGGATTTAAAGATGATGCTGTAAATACTGCTGCTGATACAACGGATGATTATACGTATGATACCAACGGAAATCTTTTGACGGATACCAATAAAGGGATTACAGCCATTACTTATAATCATTTAAATTTGCCAACACAGGTTACTTTTTCCGGGGGAAATATTCAATATAAATATGATGCAACTGGAATCAAACAGAAGAAAATTGTAAGTACTGGGAATACAACTTTATATGCAGGTAATTATATCTATGAAGATGATGTGCTACAGTTTTTTGGTCACGCTGAAGGATACGTTACGCCAAATACAAATAACTCGATGACTATGTATATCAATATTTAGATCATTTAGGAAATGTACGATTATCTTATACGATAATGGTAAAAATGGTACGATCGAACAATCTGAAATCATCGAGGAAAACAACTACTATCCTTTTGGGCTTGAACATAAAGGATACAATAATGTGATAAACGGTACGGAGAACAACTATCAGACGTTCCAAGGTCAAGAACTCGAAGAAGAGTTAGGAAAAAATACTTTAGCTTACCAATGGAGAGATTACGACCCAGCGATTGCACGATTTAATAAGATTGATAGGTTTGCTGAGAAATATGAAAGTCACTCGCCTTATGGCTTCACAAAAAATAACCCAATAAGGTTTGTTGAAGTTGCTGGAGATAGTCTTTGGATTTCATTTGGCAGAAATAATGAGAATAGAGCATTATATCAAGATGGGCAACTTTTAAACGCTGATGGCAGTAGGTATGAAGGTAGAGGAGTTAGGGTTAAAAGAGATGGTTCTATTAGAATTACAAATTCGTTCCTAAAATCTGCGACTAAAGCTTTAGGTCAAATATCTCAAGCTGAAGGAGAAGCAGGAACAGATGTTGTATCTACTTTACAAGGGTCTGAAAACAATTTTACTATTCAAAGAGGTGGAAATAGGTTTGGTGCAAATCAACCAGGAGAAAGTCCTAATATAAATATTAATGATGCAGCATATTATCAAGGGCAAATAGATGGTAAGCCACCTGTTGGAAATGGGCCTTTAAGCACTACAATTGGTACAGGCGGAACAATTTATTGGAATCCGTCAGATACAAGTTCCTATATAACTAAAAATGGAACAAACTCTATTAATACTTCTATTTCTTTAGGTCACGAAATGCTTCACGCATACGATGCTAATAATGGTAATTTAGATTATAGGATTTTATCAGGAGGTACATTAAGAATGGAGGCAAGAGCAGTTTATTTTGGTAATCAATTAAGAAGTACAAACACTTTTGGAATCGTTCTTTAAGATATCAATATTCAAAAGGTAGTACTATTTTAGCACCACAAGGAAATCCATTAAATATTACACCACCATCAATTGAAGTTTTAAAAAATTAGATAATGAAGAAAACAGTAAAAATTTTAATTTTGAGTTGTTTGATTATAAGTTGTGCTACCAATAAAATTAAAGGTTTTAAAAATGTAACATATACTTCTAAATTCCAAACATCCTCTTTAGATAACCCTTTTGAAAAAAGGACTTATAAGATGTCTATTCCTAAAGGTTTTTTAGTAGATAAGGAAGATTTGAATCCTGAATATAAAGAGGTAGTTTATAAATATGATAACTCTATAAAGATTTATATTACAGACAATGTTTTAGGTGGTTCTACCTTAAATGGAGATAATAAATTGAATGAAGGTATAACGTCAATAAATAGAAAAAGTTTAAAAGATTCTGTCTATATGTATGGAGTGCAAAAAGATGATAAATATTGGAAAGAGAATATTTTAAACGATATTGTTGTAGGTTATCTTAACGTACCAAAAGAACGGAAAGAAGAATTTGATAAAGCAATAGCTACAATAATTAGAAAATAAACAAAGACCACTCTTCGGAGTGGTTTTTTATGCTCTTTAGGAAGCAATAAGATTAGATAAATTATCCTTTAACTTCTTTTTAGAAATAAGCGAATCAATCAACGTATAGATAGATTTTTTCTCTGCATCATCGAGAGAATCAAGAAACCTCAATTTTTCCATCAAAGTTTTATCATAAGTATTTACGTCTGTAAAAACATCATCGGCTTTAAACAGTTCAGAAAGCGAAAACCCTAAAGCGTTGGAAATCCTAACAACCACAGAAAAAGAAGGGTCTGTTTTACCACTCTCAATACGCGAATATTGCGCTTGAGCCATATCAATAAGTCCAGCTACTTCTTTTTGTGATAATCCTTTAGCTTCTCTTACCTTTTTTAATGTCTGTCCAAGTGAAATCATAATACTTAAATATCAACAAAACTACTATTTAATAACGTATTAAGCAATATTGGTAAATTATAATTGATTAATATATGATATATTAGTAATAATTATTTACTTTTGACGTATAACTAATTAGTCAAATAATAATGGCAACGCTTGATACATCTAACCCAAACAACTACGAATACACTACAAAACATCTTGAAATCCACATTTTAGGAGGCTTAAAGACCAATAAATTAGAGAGTTTACGAGTAACGATAAGCATACAGAAACCAAAACAGCATAATATTTTAAGGCATAACATCGACTTGTACAATGACAATCAAGTAGAGAAGTTTACGCGAAAGATTGCGGAACGCTTGGAAATAGGAACAAGTGTAGCACGTAGAACATTGCAAGAACTTACCAAAGAATTAGAAATTACCGTTTTTTATTGATAAATGAATATGAGAAACAGCACCAACCCTATTTTAAGGAACTCACAGGAACAGAAGAAAAACAAGCCATTGCATTTTTAAAGAAACCAAATCTATTAAAGCGAACTAATGACCTCATTGGAAAGTCTGGAGTAATCGGA
>CAWABX010000012.1:0-42740 GCA_963780405.1 uncultured Flavobacteriaceae bacterium | reverse complement strand
CTCTGGAAAGTTTAGAAGCCATAAACCATAGGCTAAAAGATGGTGGAATTGTATTACATCTGTCAGAAGTTAAAGGCCCGATAATGGATCGACTTAAAAAGTCGCATTTTCTCAAGGAATTGACTGGAGGGGTTCATCTCAGACAGTATGATGCTGTCGCTAGTATCAACGCTGATCTTCCCATTAAGATCAGAAATATGGAAAAATTACCGGTAAGTGTAAGGGAGTAAATTGTATAACCTGGGTCAGGAATGAGAAGCGGATTTTTTTTCCACAAATAACTTTTAAAAATGATGTGGATTGGGTTTCAGTATTCAAATAATAGTTGATATGATAAGCTTAAAATAGTACCTTTATAATAAAAATGGCCTTCCTCACCTTCAATTTACCACCTCTTATCTGGGATATTTTTGGTTTCTTATATTGTATAATACTCATTTATACAATCATAATGATCTTACTTGATACCCATTCAACTTCAAAAACACTTTCTTACTTATTACTGGTAATTGCTTTGCCTATACTAGGGATCCTGTTCTATTTCTCTTTTGGAATAAACTACCGACATAAAAAGGCCAATCAAAAAACTAAAGATATTTATCGATAGAGTCACCGATGAATACCTGAAGCTAGTGTAGCAGATGATACGGATAAGTTGATCAATGAAAACAGAGAATGGTCTTCAACCATATACCTCGTTGATAGATTTTGTTAGAAATCTGAATAAAGAAAACCTGAGTTCTAATCAATTCAAACTACTTATTAATGGGGAAGAAAAATTTCCGGAAATACTTGCATGTTCTTGACTGCGGCCAAGAAACATATTCACATGGAATATTACGCCTGGGAAAACGATATCAGAGGAAATCAGATTAAGGAGGTACTTATTAAAAAAAGCAAAAGAAGGAGTTAGACGTTAGAATCATGTATGATGCTTATGCAAGCCGTAAGATCAAGCACAATATTGTCAAAGAATTACATGATGGAGGCGTAGAGATTCACCCGGTAATCAAGGTTAAAATAGCGCAATTGGCCAACCGGATCAATCACCGGGACCACCGAAAAATTATAATCGTTGATGGATCAATAGGTTTTGTAGGCGGTATCAACCTTTCTGACCGCTATGACAACTCCATTGATACAGGACTCTATCTGGCGTGATACACACCTAAAGATCACCGGACCAGGTGTGATGAATATCCAGCGTCATTGGATCATCAACTGGCATGCTTGCCAAAATAATAGAGTAGCCTTTGACGAAGACCTAATACCCGATACCCTTAAGAAAGATGACAGTAAAGTAACAGAGCTGTCTCAAATCATGGTGGGTGGGCCTATTTACCCAATGTCGACTATCATGCTGACCTATGCCAAAATGTTTTCACTGGCACAAAAGAAACTTGTATATCACCAATCCTTATTTTATACCTAACGAAACCATATTAGACCTTTTAAAACAAGCTGCTAAAAGTGGGGTAGATGTTAGATTGTTGATGCCCGAAAAATCTGATTCAGGCTGTCGTTGGGGCAGCAGCAAAATTTTATTATGAAGAATTACTCTATGCCGGGGTTAAAATATTTATGTATAAAAAAGGGTTTGTTCATGCCAAAACTGCGGTTGCTGATGGTGCAGTAAGTATCGTTGGGTCCGCAAATATGGATATCAGGAGTTTTGACCTGAACTTTGAAATTTTCTCGATCATTTATGGTAAACAACTGGCGAATGAATTAGAGCAGGCTTTTCTAAATGACTTAAAGGAATGTGTTGAACTTGATTATGCAACATGGAAAAAAGGAAGTGCATTTAAGCGTTTGTCCTATGCCGTCGCGCGCTTGGTTTCTTCATTTTTATAGATTCAACTTAAAGCGGTTAGTTGAACATTTACTGTTTATTTAGACGCCATGCATTGATCTGGGTAGACCGAAATTATAAAATCAAAAAAGCAGTCTCTTGTAAAAAGGGACTGCTTTTAAATTCTATAATAATTACCTATGCCGAATTTCTACTGGCATTGATATTCCCAAATAAAGACCTGGTGATGATTTTTTCATAAACTTCCAGTTCTTTTTTGTTGGGGTTCTTTTGGGCATTGAGATCCTGAACTTTTTTTAAGGCGTATTGCTGAATCGTAAGCAGGGGCAATACAATAGATTCACGAACTTCAATAGAGGCCTTGCTTACAGGATAGTTTTGCATGAGTTCAGTATGATTTGCCATTTTTAAAACCAGACGCTTACTGGTTAAAAATTCCTCATGGATCAATTTCCAGAAGTCACCAAACTCAGGATCATTTTCCATATACCTGGTCAATTCAAAAAACGATTTTTTCATAGACATCATGCTGTTGTCTATAAGACTTTTGAAAAATTTTGAATTATTATAAAAGCTAACTACCTTGTCAAATTCTCCTTTTTCCTCAAATTTTAAAAGGGCAGTTCCAACACCGAAAAACCCCGGAACGTTTTGTTTTAACTGACTCCAGGAGCCAACAAATGGAATGGCTCTTAAATCGCTAAAATTAAGTGTTTCAGAACTGTTTCGTTTAGATGGACGACTCCCAATATTTGTTTTTGCATAGTACTTCAAAGTACTTATTTTTTCAAGATAGGGCAAGAACTTGTCGTGATTCTTAAAATCGGTATAGGCCTTGTAACTGAGTTCAGCCAATTCATTCATGATGCTTTTCTGTTCAGCGCTTAGGGTGTTTTTAGCACTGTCAAAGAATTTATTACTCACCCCGGAACTGATCAGTTGCTCCAGGTTATATTGGGCAGAGTCTGTGGTTCCGAAATTAGAACTGATAGTTTGTCCTTGAACTGTCAACTGCACCTCCTCGTTTTCTATAGTTGGTCCAAGCGAAGCATAAAATTGATGGGTTTTTCCACCACCTCTTGCCGGAGGTCCGCCACGTCCATCAAAAAATATAACCTTAATATTGTGCTTTCTTGAAATTCTGGTAAGCTCTTCTTTTGCCTTAAAAATGGACCAGTTCGCCATTAAGTAACCACCGTCTTTTGTACCGTCTGAAAACCCGAGCATGATGGTTTGCTTGTTACCCCTGCTTGCTACATGAGCCCTGTATTCTTTATTACTGTAAAGGCGTTCCATAATTCCTGATGAATTGACTAGATCATCAACGGTTTCAAACAAAGGCACAATATCAACTGGCAATTCTTTTTTAAAGGCAGTCATTTTCAGCATCGCGAAAACCTGCATAACATTTAAGGCACTTTGATTATTGCTTATGATATACCTGTTGGCACCTTTTTCTCCATTGTTTTGCTGAATTTTTTTTATCGCCTCAATTGAGCCTAGGGTTTTGAATACCAATTCATCATCAAACTGATCGGCACTGATATCAGCATGTAAAGTAGCCAGGATATTCATTTGGGAGGCTTCATCCAGATCGTTATAATTTGAAGGAAGTGCATTTGATCCTGAAGCAATTAAACTTTCCGTAATATGGGTAAATACGGTATGATGTATACGGCTGTCTTGCCTGATGTCGAGTGTAGCAAAATAAAAACCAAAAATCTTTGCCTTATGGATCAGGTCTTTCAATTCGGTCAGATAAAGTGACTGGTAATCGTTAATAAGGAGATTTTTGATCTCAAATAATTTGTTTAAAAATTCGTCGAGTGTCCATATGATCTTTTCAGGCTCTATAAAACTCCTGTATAACTTGTTTTCAACTTCTATGACAATTGCAGCTACTTTTTTAAAGGTAAGTTTTCTTCTGAGTTTTCTAATATCTCTATAGTAGCTTCTTAAAATTGATTGTCTCAGTTTTTGAGCTACTTTTTCAGTAATTTCAGTGGTAACAAATGGGTTGCCATCTCGGTCACCTCCTGGCCAAAATCCAAGACTAACAAACTCATTTTGGATGTCCTTTCCCTCGTAAATATTACTTTCAATATAATTATAAATGCTACCTGCAGAATGGTAAAAGATGTTTTCCAGGTACCAGATCAAATTGATAGCTTCATCCAATGGGGTTGGTTTCTCAGCTTTTAGAAAAGGAGTGACACCAAGTTGCGCCAGCAGCTTTTTGATATTGACGAGATCATTTTTTTCTATGGCCTCAGTAAGGTCAGTAATGATTCCAAGCACGGCTCCCGGATAGAATTGAGTAGGGTGGGCCGTAAGTACGATCCTCACTTTAAATGCCTCTAGATAGCGCTGCAAAGCCTCCTTCTTATTCTGAGAAAAGGCTTCTTCCTTTGCATTTCTTAAAGTACCCTTTCCATCCATATTATGCATAATGGGAAAAGCCGCATCTTCAACAGCGTCGAATAAAACTACCTGTCTTTCAATATATTGAATAAACTTAAACAACAAGTCTATTTTCTCATGTACAGTTGCATTATCCTGGAACTTGGCAAAAAAAGTGTCTATGATCTGAACCGGAGTTAATCCTTTACCAAATCCTTTTTCACATTCACTTTTTAACAAAGGCATTAAAACGCCTGTATTACTAATATTATCAAATGGGAGTGTAATAAATATACTGTTATAGATTTGATATTTGGAAAGTACATTCTGGTCGAACCTTTGTGTTTTGGGCTGTATATTCATAGAGTTATCAATAGTTCTTGCAAATTTACTAAGAATGGGATGATAATACTAGTTTAAGATGAGAATTACAGACTTGGTAATTTGTAATTTAATAATTTAGTAAAACAGAAATATTTAGCTAAAAAACTGCTTATTCATCAGAAGTGATGCAGCTCATAAACATAGAACCGCCTCGAAAGGCGGTTCTTGACTTGAATTCTAGACTATTGTTTATTTCTAAATACGAACTGGTCATCAAAGGAATCGAGCAATATGTTGCTTTGAGCGGTAACTTTTCCTGCTAGTATCTCTTTAGACAGATTGTTGAGTACCTCTTTTTGAATGACTCGTTTAATAGGTCTGGCACCGAATTGCGGATTGAATCCTTTTTTGGATAAACTGGCAATGGCATCTTCAGTAGCAGATAAAGATATGTTCTTTTCCTTTAGCATCTTGGTCAAGGCATTGATCTGTAATCTAACAATTTGAGTAACTTCCTCCTGATTCAGAGGAGTAAACATAATGATTTCGTCAATCCTGTTTAGAAACTCAGGCCTGATGGTTTTTTTCAATAAGCTCAGTACTTCAACTTTTGTCAATTCAATGGTCTCATCGCGATTTTCCAAATTCATATTTTCAAAATTTTCCTGAATGATATGGGATCCCATATTGGAAGTCATGATGATAATAGTATTTTTAAAATCAGCAACCCTGCCTTTATTATCGGTGAGCCTTCCTTCATCCAGTACCTGAAGAAGGATATTAAAGGTATCAGGATGTGCTTTTTCAATTTCATCCAACAGGATCACAGAATAAGGTTTTCTTCTGACCGCCTCTGTAAGTTGTCCACCTTCATCGTATCCTACATAGCCTGGAGGTGCTCCGATCAACCTGCTTACGGCATGTCTTTCCTGATATTCACTCATGTCGATTCTGGTCATTGCCGATTCATCGTCAAAAAGATAATCGGCCAGCGCTTTGGCCAATTCCGTTTTACCAACACCAGTAGTTCCAAGAAATAAGAAAGATCCAATGGGTTTTTTATTGTCCTGAAGCCCTGCCCTTGAGCGTCTTACGGCATCAGAAACGGCCTCAATGGCTTCATTCTGGCCCACGACACGCTGATGCAGTTCATCTTCAAGCTTAAGCAGTTTTTCCCGATCGCTTTGAAGCATTTTTTGTACTGGAATACCGGTCCATTTGGCCACAACTTCGGCAATGTCTTCGCTGGTAACTTCTTCCTTGATCAATGAGGTTTCCTGGTTCGATTCTAGCTCTTTTTGAAACTCAGCAAGTTTCTCCTCTTCAAGTTTGATCTTACCATACCTGATTTCGGCAACAAGTCCGTAGTTTCCATCTCTTTCAGCTCTTTCAGCATCAAGCTTGTACTTTTCTATATTCTCTTTGGTCGATTGAACTTTGTCGATAATTTCTTTTTCACTTGTCCATTTGGCATTGATCTCATTCCTTTTCTCTTTATAATTGGCCAATTCCTCCTGAAGAGATTTTAACTTTTTTGTGTCATTTTCTCTTTTTATGGCTTCAATCTCAATTTCAAGTTGCATCACCTTTCTATCAAGTGCATCCAGTTCTTCGGGTTTTGAATTGATCTCCATTCTCAGTTTCGCAGCCGCTTCATCCATAAGGTCAATGGCTTTATCGGGCAAGAACCTGTCGCTAATATACCTTTGCGACAACTCTACAGCAGCGATAATAGCACTATCTTTGATTTCTACCTTGTGATGGGTCTCATATTTGTCTTTGATTCCCCGAAGTATAGAAATAGCACTTTCTGTATCAGGTTCGTTTACAATCACTTTCTGAAATCGTCTTTCAAGTGCTTTGTCTTTCTCGAAGTATTTTTGATATTCATTTAAGGTTGTGGCTCCGATGGCTCTCAACTCACCCCTGGCCAATGCTGGCTTAAGGATGTTTGCTGCATCCATAGCACCTTCTCCACCTCCGGCACCTACCAAGGTATGTATCTCATCTATAAAAAGTACAATTTCACCATCAGATGAAATCACCTCTTTGATGACAGACTTTAGTCTTTCCTCAAACTCACCCTTGTATTTTGCACCGGCAATAAGGGCTCCCATATCAAGTGAATAGATTACTTTATTCTGCAAGTTTTCAGGAACATCACCTTTTACAATTCGATGCGCAAGTCCTTCTGCTATAGCAGTTTTTCCTGTTCCGGGTTCACCAATAAGAATAGGATTGTTTTTGGTTCTTCTTGAAAGAATCTGTAAGATCCTTCTGATTTCTTCATCACGCCCAATGACTGGATCCAGTTTTCCATCATTTGCCAACTGATTTAAGTTATTGGCATACTTATTTAATGCATTATAAGTTTCTTCAGCACTTTGCGAAGTAACCCTGTTTCCTTTTCTTAACTCTTCAATGGCAACTGTGAGGTCTTTTTCATTGATACCATTGTCTTTAAGCAGTTGAGTAGTATCTCCTTTAGAATTCAGAATAGCCAGAAGCAAATGCTCTAGTGACACATATTCATCCTTCATCTTTTTAGCTATATTTCCAGCATCGATGAGCATTTTATTTGCTGTTTTGGACAGCATCAATTCTCCACCCTCTACCTTTGGAAAGCTTTGAATAATATGATCCAGGGTATTGTTGAAAAGTTCAACATTTACACCCAGTTTTTTAAGAATAAAAGGCGTGACATTTTCGTCTACTTCCAAAATACCTTTTAACACATGAGCATTCTCTATTTGTTGATGCCCAAAGCCCTGTGCAATTTGCTGAGCCCTTTGCACTGCTTCCTGTGATTTTATAGTAAAATTATTAAAATTCATTTGTTTTTCATTTAGGTTCACTGTGGTTAGGTCAAAAGATGTTCCACTTATGATTTTAAGTAAATCTGTGCCAAAATGACTGAAGTATAAGGTGTTAACTGACTTTTTGGCTTCTTTCGTGTCATTAAGTACCTCAATTTGAAAGTATCAATGAAGAAATAGGTCAATAGTGAATTGCCGCATAGGCAAGTAAAAAATCATCGAAAAAAAAAGCCTCTGAATTTTCAGAGGCTAGTTAAAACTTTAAGGCTATTTTAAAGTTCAAGTGTATTTAAAACTTCTTTAAGTCCCGGATCAGAAGGACGTGGGGCATTTGAATTAACAATATTACCTTCTTTATCCAACAAAATGAATCTTGGAATACCTTGAATTTTATAAGCAGTAACGAAATCAGAATTCCAATCCTGATCGGCCATGATCTGGATGCCCTTTAGACCTTCGTCTTCGATCATTTTTAACCACTTTTCTTTGTGTTCCATTTTATCAATGGAGAGGCTCACAAAGGCGATATCCTTTCCTTTATATTCCTCATCCATTTCCTTTAGATAAGGAATTTCTCTTTTACAGGGTCCGCACCAAGTTGCCCATACATCGATATATACATATTTCCCTTTAAGATCAGTCAAAGAAACATTGTTGCCGTTTTTATCAGGATAATTAAATCCTGGTGAAGGATCTCCTTTCCTTAAGCCAATTAACTTTTCGTGTTCTGATGCATAATTGTCCTGAAAGAATATGATCATTTTATCGTTGGCCTCTTTTTCCATTTTAACAACTTCAGCATCAAGACCTTTTGCATTGGTCAACATATCATCCATTCTTTTCTTTAAATCTGCAATTTTAGCATCAAAAGGTTCCTTTTCCAATTCAAAGAAACTACCATAATTACTAATATTCTCATCTTTGATAAACTGCAACTTCATTGTCAGATATTTATTGGTCTCAGCACCTTGCCCTTCAAATTCAATGGATCCAGGAAAATTATTCATATCAAAATCGACAGTCATATCATAACCGTTTTTCAGGTATAAAAATGATTGAGATGTACCGTTGTTTATTCCGTGAAAGCCATCAGTAACCTTTAAGGTATCCATGAAAGAGCCATCGCTATTTACTTTGATATGCTTTTCAAAATTTCTTCCTAATATGGCAATACTATCCAAATTTGAATTGGCTATGTTACCCTGTAAAGTAACATACGGATTGTTTGTCTTTTCACTACAGGAAACTAGCGCAATTGCGACTAGTATCATAATTATTTTCTTCATCAGTTTTTTTTAAAATCGTACAAATTTAGGTTTTTCCTCTTAAAATGCATTGTAACAATTGTTAAACATAGTTTAAAGTTACTTTCCTCTGTATTGTGTCGATAAAAAGTCAGAAGTATTACTATTTGATTGAAATAAAGTGCATTATTTCTCATTGCGGAGAATTAATTAGGTTTTGTTCTCTATTTCTCCTTGTTATAATAGTGACATGTAAGCGCCTATCTGGACTTATAAATAATTATTTTTTTGCCAAAAATATTGACTTGAGTTTAGTATTTTTGCCATTCTTAAAACTATATAGGATGCCTACACTAAATGAATTAAAAGATTTTTCAACTCAGGTAAGAAGAGATATCGTAAGAATGGTCAATGCTGTGAATTCGGGCCACCCTGGAGGATCTTTGGGATGTACAGAATTTATGACGGTATTGTATCAGGAGGTGATGGAATATACAACTGATTTTGACATGGATGGAAAAGGAGAGGACCTATTCTTTTTGTCAAACGGTCATATTTCTCCGGTTTTGTACAGTGTATTGGCGAGAAGTGGTTTTTTTCCTGTTGAGGAATTAGCGACTTTCAGAAAGATCGATACAAGACTTCAAGGTCATCCAACTACGCATGAAGGATTGCCAGGCGTAAGAATGTCTGCCGGTTCTTTGGGCCAAGGGTTGTCTGTGGCGATTGGAGCTGCAAGTGCAAAAAAACTGAATGGAGATGATCATTTGGTATATACACTTCACGGTGATGGTGAATTACAGGAAGGTCAAGTTTGGGAGGCATTGATGTATGCAGCCGGTAAGAAAGTTGACAATTTGATTGCCACTGTAGATTACAATTTAAAACAGATCGATGGAGCCACAGATGATGTAATGCCATTAGGTAACCTAAAGGATAAGTTTGAAGCTTTTGGATGGAAGGTGCTTGAAGTACAAAATGGAAACGATATTGAAAGTATCATCAAAGCATTAAAAGAAGCCAAAAGTGAAACCGGTAAAGGAAAACCTGTTTGTATTTTAATGCACACCGAAATGGGGAATGGCGTCGATTTTATGATGGGGACGCATGCTTGGCATGGCAAAGCTCCAAATGATGAGCAATTAGAAATTGCGCTGGCTCAAAATCCTGAAACTTTGGGAGATTATTAAATTTCACTGCTATAGAAAGTAGGGAGCTTCAGTTTAAATTTCACGGCAATCAATCTAACAACAATAATCATAAGTATTGTTAAAATATTATTGTGATTGGGGTCAATCCCATAATTGTTGAGTATAAGAAATGTACTCGAACCAATGATGCAAGCTGTAGCGTAGATTTCTTTTTGAAAAATCAACGGGATTTCATTACTCAAGGTATCTCTGATAACTCCCCCGAAAGTAGCTGTGATCATGCCTAAAGTGATACAAATTAAAGGATGAAAATCGTTTTGTAAGCCTATTTCGGTCCCAATAATCGTGAAGATTCCTAAACCTATTGTATCAAATAAAAATAGAGACTTACTTAGGTAGCCTATTTTTTTTCTAAATACGATGGCAAGAATAACCGAGACAAAGATCACATAGATATAATTGAGATCTTTCATCCAGGTAATACGTTCAGCACCAATAAGGATATCACGTAAGGTTCCACCCCCAACTGCTGTAACAAAAGCGATGATCAAGACCCCAAATGTGTCCATTCGCTTTTTGATGGCAAATAAGGCACCTGATATGGCAAATGCAGCCGTACCTAAAAGATCAAGAAAGTCGAAGATACTCATAAATTAGAATGATGCTGGTTATTGGGTCGCGAAGGTCTTGTAATTTTTATATCTTTCAAAGATATCTTTGACATATTCATAAGGTTCATATCCCCGCGCATATCCGAAGCCAACTACTGGGTCATTATAGTATTTAGGTTTTGATAGATTCAACACAAAATAATCTACCCCATCATCCCAGCTTAAAGAGTCTTTACCATATTTGGTGGCCAGTTTTTGTGCGTCCTTGATATGACTATAACCACAATTGTAAGAAGCCATGGCAAATTTGATTCTCTGAATTGAATCAGGCACTTCTTCCCAATAAGAATACATTCTTTTTAAATATGCACTACCTGCTTTAATATTCTGTTCTGGATCCGCAATATCAGATACACCCAATTCTTCTGCCGTAGAAGGCATAAGTTGCATCAAGCCACTGGCACCTGCCCATGATTCATTAGTAGAATTAAACCTTGATTCCTGATAAATTAGTGATTTTACAAGAATCCAGTCCCAACCTAAGTCATGGGAATACTTTTTTACTATTTCGTCATACTTACTAAATTTACCTGTTGTTCCTGTATAGTATTCACTGTCCAGTCTTTTATGGAATTGTCTTTTGTTTTCAAAGTATTTCTCATAGATCACATTGTAATCCGGTTTGCTTTTGATCGACTTAAGTCCTTGATTGATAATAGTAAGTAATTCCGGTGAGGTTTTTCTTACGGCCCAGGCAAGACGCTGCGAAAGGCTTACCGGCGTATCGGCATCTATATTTGGAAAATAACTTTTATGAATAGAAGCCTTATGGTTATCTATGATAGAATATTTAATTTCTCCTTCAGAGACCATTTTTATGATCTGCTCATCAGATAATTCACCAGACAAGATGTCAATATAAATCGTGTCGCCTAATTCGTTTGATAATTCCTTTAATCTAAGGTAATAAGAGGAATTTTGTCGCACAGAGACAGTATCATGGATAAGATCAACAATATCATTGGCCAATGAGTTTTTGATATGATCAACGGTCATTTTTCTCCAATTATCGGGTTTTTTCTGAATTAATGCCTGATGTGTGATCATATAGGGATCCGTAAAACTAACATCTTCTTTTCGATCGGAAGTAATGGTATATCCCAACGCAATGATATCGCCGTCACCCCGATTCAACATAGGGATCACTGAATCGACATTTTTAGCCAAAACGATTTCAAGATTAACCTTTAAATGATCGGCAAGACGTTTGAAAATTTCATATTCAAACCCCATAGTTTTTCCTTTGTACAGAAAGTATCCGGTAGGCGAGTAGGTTGTTATCACTCTAAGTACACCAGAATCAACAATATCTTTCAGGTCATAATCTTTTCGGGCTGCAGTTTGTTTTGAGTCAAGTTCTGCATGCCTTTTTTTTTGTTCTGAGGAACAGGAACATAAACCACCTAAAAAAAGTGATAGAAACAGGAGAAGTATGAATTTTTGCTGATTCTTATTTGAATTTATTTTCATATCAATTTGTTTCTGCTAACCTCTTATTGAAAAGAGAAGTCTGAGTTTTATGCAACTGAACCAAATATAGGAAAATATTTATAAGGGCAACTATTGGTCCTAAGTCAGTGAAAATAAATAAAAGACTATTACCTGATCGCAGAAAACTTTTTCTTTCTCAAGATAAAATGCTCCCATACAATGCTGAAGCAATAGAAGTAATTTGTTTGTTTAAAAGATAAGGCGCGTCTTTTTGACATCATTTTTCGCAGATGCCAATAGAAGCTAAGATGTGCCCTGATGATTGCCCATGTATGAATGGGTCTTAATTCGAGTATAAATTTTAACCCAGCCACTCCATCGAGGATCAATCTTAAAAAGATGACTATAAAAACAAAACGTTTGGGTACGTTTTTAGCAATCGTAAATAAACTGTTTCTAAAATTAAGATAGGTCTTTTGTGGATTTGATTCCCTAAGGGTTGCCCCGCCAACGTGATAGACTTCTGAGCCTCCAACATATTGGATAGCATAGCCTTCATTTTGAACACGCCAACAAAGGTCGATCTCTTCCTGATGCGCAAAGTATTGCTCATCAAAACCTCCAAGTTGATGATAGACCTCTGATTTGATAAAGAAACAGGCACCTGATGCCCAAAAAATATCAGCTACATCATTAAACTGGCCCTGATCTTGTTCGAGGTTCATAAATATTCTTCCTCTGCAAAAAGGATAGCCCATAAAATCTACAAATCCACCTCCTGCACCGGCATACTCAAATTTTGATTTATCCTTATAATCAAGAATCTTCGGTTGAATTACAGCGGTTTTACTATGCTGTATAAAAACTGCCTGAATGGGTTTAAGCCAGTTTTCGCTCACTTCAATATCTGAATTTACAAGGGCGTAGACATCTGCATCAACATGCTTTAAAGCGTCGTTGTATCCTTTGGCAAAGCCTCCATTTATTTTATTTTGAATGATGCGTACTTGAGGATAATGTTCCTTGAGAAAAACAATGGAGTCGTCAGTTGAATTATTATCTGCTACGTAAATGTCTGCATCTTCAGAACTGTATGCTACAACGGATGGAAGAAATTTTTCCATCAATTTACGGCCATTCCAATTCAAAATTACGATTGCTATTTTCAAGGTAAGTAGGAAAAAAAAGTTTTAGGGTGTGCAAACATAAGTTTTTTCAGGAATCAAAACTATTAAACGCGTTAATTTTAAGCATAATCCGGAATTTCCTTCAAAAATTGATAGCGCATTGCTTTATGGTCCATTTGGCAAAAATAATGTTGTAATCCGTTGGTTACGATCAAATATGTCGCGTTGAGCTTCATATTGTATCTTGCAATTTGATCAAATGTATCTTGACTGATCTGTATTTGAGGGGCTTTACATTCTACAATGATAAACGGAGAGCCTGTCTTGTCAAAAACCAAAATATCAGTTCGTTTAACCAGATCATTGACCTTGCATTGCTTTTCAAGTGCGATCAAAGAAAGGGGGTATTTCTTATCTTCATGCAAGTAAGAAACAAAATTCTGTCTCACCCATTCTTCCTCTGTAAGCAGCAGGTCTTTTTTTCTGATCTTATCAAAAATATAAAGCTTATTTTCTCTATTTTTGATGCGAAAGGAATACTTTGGAAGGTTGAGATTTGTCATCCGACAAAAATAAGGAACTTCTTATAATTTATGAATAGAATTAAACAGATCGTTGAAGACATCAGGTCAAAAAACACCAAGCCCATTTATTTTTTAATGGGGGAAGAAGCCTATTATATTGACAAGATATCAGACTATATTGAACACAATGTTCTTTCAGAGGAAGAGAAGGGTTTTAATCAAATGATTCTTTATGGAAGAGATGTGACCGTTGACGATATTGTTGGTCATGCGAAACGTTTTCCGATGATGTCAGAAAAACAAGTCGTGATCGTTAAAGAGGCACAGGATTTATCAAGGTCCATAGAAAAATTGGCCGACTATGCTGAAAACCCGCAACCTTCAACTGTTCTGGTGATTTGTTACAAATACAAAACCATAGATAAGAGAAAAAGATTGGCCAAGACAATTGCCCAAATGGGCTGCTTGTTTGAAAGTAAAAAATTATATGAAAATCAGGTAAGTGACTGGATCAGTTCAGTATTAAGAGAAAAAGGGTATCAAATTGAACCCAAAGCCGCTCATATGCTGGTTGAATTCTTGGGAACTGACTTGTCAAAGATTGCTAATGAACTTGGGAAGCTCACCTTGATTCTGGAAAATGGTTCCACCATTACGGCCTTGCATATAGAGCAGAATATTGGGATCAGCAAAGATTTCAATAATTTTGAATTGAGAAAGGCAATTGGAGACAAGGAACTGGTCAAAGCCAATAGAATAGTTCAGTATTTTTCCCAGAATCCTAAGAGTAACCCCTTGGTGATGACGATTTCCTTATTGAATGGATTTTTCACCCAATTATTGCTGTATCACGGCCTAAAAGATAAAGGGAAAATCAATGTGGGAAAGATGCTAAAGATCAATCCGTATTTTATTCCTGAATACCAACGGGCGGCAAAAAACTATCCAATGAGAAAAGTGGCACAGGTGATTGCCGGTTTAAGAGAAGCAGATCTTAAAAGCAAAGGAGTGGGAGCATCAAATTTAGCTCAAGGAGATATTTTAAAGGAATTGATATTTAAAATAATGCATTGATATACAAGAGGATATGTTGTTGATGAATCACTTGATTCATGCGATATAATTCCTTGCACCGAATATGGCACTGCCCACCCTGATCATATTGCTACCGTTAGCGATGGCCAATTCATAGTCGCCACTCATGCCCATGGAGAGAATAGAAAAACCTGCATTCAAAGAATTCATTCTATCATAAAATATTTTCAGGCCTTTAAATTCTTCTGACACTACCTGGTCATTGGAAGTAAAACTAGCCATTCCCATCAAACCTGTAATCTTAATGTTTTTAAGGGTAGTAAGTTCATCCGACTGCAGGATTTCTTCTATCTTTTCAAAACTCAATCCAAATTTTGTTTCTTCTTTGGCAATCTTCGCCTGTAAAAGGCACTCAATAACCCGATCGTGTTTTTGAGCCTGCTTGTTAATTTCTTTAAGTGTTTTTAGGCTGTCAACTCCGTGTATCAGATCAACAAAATGAGCCATATATTTTACTTTGTTACTTTGAAGATGGCCGATCATATGCCATTGTATATCTTTTGGAAGTGCCTCATATTTACCAGCCATTTCCTGGATCTTATTTTCGCCAAATACACGTTGTCCTGCATTATAGGCTTCCTGGATATCGGCAATGGGTTTGGTCTTGGATACGGCGACCAATGTTACCTGATCAGGTATTTTATTTTTGAATTTCTTTAAATTCTCTTTTACAAACATATAAGAAGCTTTAATTCCAGTTTTACATTAATTCATATATCGTCAATCCACTTCGCAATTTTGGTTCTATATAGCTGCTTTTTGGAGGCATTGTGAGGTTGTGATCGGCGACAGTTTTTAATTGTTTTACAGATACCGGAAATGTTCCAAAACCCACCACAAATTCACCTGAATCGACCAGGTGCTGTAACTGCAATTCATTTCCTTTTTCAGGAAGGTAACTAATATTTTTATCGTTTGAAGGATCCTTGATACCAAGTATGGGTTCAAGTATTTTTTTAAACAAAATTTGAGAATCCAAATGATCCAGTTCATTCGCTGGATTAAAACTGGTCCTTCTCAGGTAAAGCTTGTAAAAATCACCATCAAGATACATAGAGAAATGATGCTTTTTGGAGGGGGTATAATAGTGTTTTCCAAGATTCTCTATACGGAAATGCTCGTCTAGGGCCATTAGAAACTCTCTTTTATGTAATCCATTCAAATTTGTAATAAAACGGAAAAAAGAAGTGATCCTTAAATTGGACTCAGGAATAAAATATGCCATAAAATGCCTGCTGAGCTCTTTGGCTAGCTGGTTGTCTCCAGACTTCATTTTTTGGTAAAGAAAATTCGAAGAAGCAGTACGATGATGACCGTCAGCAATATATAAAGCAGGAATTGAATTAAAAGCTTCACATATTTGTTGTACTTCATCTTCCTCTTCAATCAACCACATCAAATGGGTTCTGTTCTTATTTGTTGTAAATTCATATTCAGCACGAAGTGCCCGATACTTTAGAATCAGCGATGAAAGAAAGGCATTGTCAGGGTAAGTGATCAGTACAGGTTCGGCATTAAACCCTGTTATTTCCAGGTAGTTACCAAAAAGAGCTTCTCTTTCACTAAGTGTATTTTCATGCTTTTTTATAACTGAATTCTGATAATCATCTAGAGAGGCCAAACCAATGATCCCCCAAAACACATCACCATCAAAAGATTTCTGATGTAGGTAAAATCTGGGTTTGTCATCCGTTTTAAAAATACCATTTTCTTTAAACTCTTCATATCTGTTATGCACCATTTTGAAGCGTTTATTGCCATGTACCTTTTTGTGATATTTAAATCCCGGTCGTAAAATATGTAAAAAAGAAAATGGATTGAGCCTTAAAATATCACTCAATTCCTTTTTTTGATAAATATCATAGGAGCGTGTGGTTACCAAAGCAACCTTATCTCTGGTAGGTCTTATCGCGCGAAAAGGTTTTACTTGGGCCATAGTTTGTGATGATTAGAAATCAGTCTTCGGTACTGTTTGCCTTGTGAATGGTCAAAACAAAAATAGAGATTTATTAGCGATATAATAAATCTCTATTCTTAAATATTGACATATACATTAAGCCAGAATCTGAATGATCTGTGAGGCCAATTCCTCTCCGATCCTATCCTGAGCTTCTTTGGTCGCAGCACCAATATGCGGGGTTAACGAAATATTTTTATTCATTAAAAGTTGGATCTCCGGACTTGGTTCATTTTCAAAAACATCCAGCGCTGCATTTGAGATGATTCCCTCATCAATTGCAGCAACAAGCGCTACCTCATCAATTACTCCACCTCGAGCCGCATTCACAATTCCAGCACCCTTTTTCATGATATTGAATTCTGGAGCACCAATTACATATTTGTCCTGGGCAGGTACATGTAAGGAGATGAAATCTGATTGTTCAAGAACTGCTTCTTTTGAAATGGTATCAATGGTAAAATTAACCTGTTGCCCGTCAAAGAAATCCAATTGGATATTTGCGGCATCTATAAAGGGATCAAAGGCAACGACCTTCATTCCAACTCCTAAACCAACTTTGGCAGTAGCTTGACCAATTCTTCCAAATCCTAAAATACCTAAGGTTTTACCTTTGAGTTCAACACCTTTGGCATAGGCCTTTTTAAGTTCTTTAAATTTTGAGTCGCCTTCAAGAGGCATGTGCTGATTTGAATCGTGCAAGAAACGAACCATCCCAAACAAATGTGCAAAAACCAATTCTGCAACAGAATGTGAGGAAGCGGCAGGTGTATTGATCACCTTAATACCTTTATTTCTTGCATAATCAACGTCTATATTGTCCATGCCAACACCACCTCGACCAATGATCTTTAAAGAAGGGCAAGCATCAATTAATGATTCCCTTACAGTGGTGGCACTTCGCACCAAAAGTACATCAACTTGGTTTTCATTTATAAAATCTGCAAGCTGCTCCTGAGCCACTGTTTTTAAGATGACTTCAAAACCGGCTTTTTCCAAAGCTACAACTCCAGAAGTTGCTATTCCGTCATTCGCTAATACTTTCATTCTATTTTATTTAAGTTTTTTTTATTCTTCTTTAAAGTGCCTTCATGACATCAACCAATATCTGCACACTTTCGATGGGCATTGCATTATATATACTAGCCCTGTAGCCTCCAACAGATCTGTGGCCGTTAATTCCACTAATTCCCGCAGCTTTCCACATGCTATCGAATTGCTCTTTTTTACTGTCGTCAGTTAATGTAAAGGTGACGTTCATATGAGAACGGTCTTCTTTATTGGCCACACCCTGAAACAATGGATTTGAATCTATTTCATCATATAAAAGATTGGCTTTGGCCTCGTTAATTTTTTCAATCCCTGAGATTCCACCAAGTGATTTTAGCCATTCAAGTGTCAACATAGAAACATACACTGGAAATACAGGAGGCGTATTGAACATGCTTTCCTTGGAGATATGTATTTGATAATCAAGCATTGAAGGAATTTTACGTCCTGTTTTACCAAGAATTTCGTCTTTAATGACCACCAATGTTGTACCTGCTGGTCCCATATTCTTTTGAGCTCCGGCATAAATAAGGTCAAATTGACTGAAATCAAGCTGACGAGAAAAAATATCCGAACTCATATCACAAACCAACAGTTTGTCAGTTTTTGGAAACTGTTTCATTTGTGTTCCAAAAATGGTGTTATTACTTGTACAGTGCACATAGGTTGCATCTGAAGGCACCTCATAATTTTTTGGAATATAACTGTAATTACTGTCTTTAGAAGAAGCGATGACTTCAACATCACCCAATAACTTAGCCTCCTTGATCGCTTTCGAACTCCAGGTACCTGTATCAATATACGTTGCTTTTCCGTTTTCCGGTAATAAATTATAAGGAACCATTAAGAATTCGAGACTGGCACCTCCTTGCAAGAATAGTGCAGAATAACCTTTGTCTTTAAGATCGAGCAATTCTAGTACTAGATCTTTGGCATGTTCCATAACAGCCACAAAGTCAGCGCTTCTATGAGATATTTCAATAAGAGAAAGATCAAGATCGTTAAAGTTAATGACCGCTTCAGATGCTTTCTTTAAAACTTCTTTCGGAAGAATGCATGGACCTGCACTAAAATTATGTTTTTTCATCAATTTCTGGTTTAAATGATTCACTAAAATTTGGTATTGCAAAATTGATAAATTTCTTCCAATTAGTGGCTATGAAATTCTGAAAAATTAGGACTCTTTATTGCGCATTATTGAATCATTCGGCAGTAATATGATCAAGTACTCACGTTTAGGAATGAATTTCTTAAAATAATTTAGTCCAATCTTTGAGAAATGATCCTATTTTGGTTGAAATGTAATACACGGGATGATCATTTCTTCCAATGAAATGCCTCCATGCTGATAGGTATTTTTGTAGTACTTCACAAAGTGGTTATAATTATTTGGGTAGGCAAAGAAATAATCCTCTTTCGCAAAAATAAAGGAACTGCTGATGTTAAGCGATGGAAGAAAGATTTCTTTTGGGTCTTTTACCTCGTAAACTTCTTTCTGGTTATAGCTCAAACTTTTTCCTGTTTTATAACGCAGGTTAGAACTTATGTTTTTATCCCCGACCACTTTGGAAGGCTTGGAGGTGTTTATGGTACCGTGATCGGTGGTTATAATCAATTTTAGGCCCATTTTTTGAGCTTTCTGAATGATTTCAAGTAGTGGTGAATTTTTGAACCAGCTCAAGGTGAGTGAGCGGTAGGCTTTATCATCACTTGCAAGCTCCTTGATCATATCCATTTCAGTTCTGGAATGAGACAGCATATCCACAAAATTATACACAATAACTGTGAGGTCATTATCTTTTGTCTTTGCGAAATTTGCAGCCAGTTCACGACCTTGACTTACGGCAGTTATTTTATAATACTCATGTTTTAGATTGAGTTGCAGTCTTTTGATCTGTTCAGTAAGGAATTCATTTTCAAACATATTTTTTCCCCCCTCATCTGTGTCATTTTTCCAATACTGAGGATATTTCTTTTCCATGTCCAAGGGCATTAAACCAGAAAATATGGCATTACGTGCATATTGGGTTGCCGAGGGAAGAATACTGAAAAAAGATTTTTCTTCAATCGCTTTATAATACTCACTAATGATGGGTTCAAGAACCCTCAGCTGATCGTATCTCAAATTGTCAATAACGATGAGTAAGGTGCCAGGATCTTTTTCTATCTGAGGAACAATAACATCTTTAAAGAGTGTGTGTGACAAAATTGGTTTGTCATTGCCGTGAAACCAGTCACTGTAATTGTTCTTAATAAATTTATAGAATTGCGAATTGGCTTCTTCTTTCTGACTTTCAAGAATCTCAGTCATCCCAATATCTGAAATAGACTCGAGTTGAATTTCCCAATGAACCAGTTTTTTGTACAATTCGATCCAGTCTTGATAGGTGTTGACCATGGCCAAATCCAGTGAAATCTTTCTAAATTCCTGTTGATAGTTGGAGGTTGTTTTTTCAGAAACCAACCTTGAATTGTCAAGGTTTTTTTTCAGGCTCAAAAGAATTTGATTCGGATTTACAGGTTTGATCAAATAATCTGCGATCTTAGACCCAATAGCCTCTTCCATGATATATTCTTCCTCACTTTTCGTGATCATGATCACCGGTAAATTAGGAAGTTTTTCTTTGATAAGAGTAAGTGTTTCCAATCCTGATAAGCCAGGCATATTTTCATCAAGAAAAACGATATCAAACTGCTCTTCACTTACGCTTTCTACTGCATCAGCGCCATTGGTACAAGGTGTAACTTCATAATTCTTTTTCTCTAAAAATAACATATGGGGTTTTAGAAGTTGGATCTCATCATCAACCCAAAGTATTTTTCCTGAACTCATTCTAAATCTATTATCTATGATTAATTAAATTAAACCTTTATTTTTGCTGATAATCTTGTGTTGCAAGGAACGCAATTAATTCTGAAAAGTACAAAAATCAACGTTAATATTTTGAAAAAATTAAAAATTTTTAGTGATCCAATTTACGGATTTATTGCGGTTAAAAGTCCCTTAATTTATAGGATTATTGAACATCCTTATTTTCAGAGGCTAAGAAGAATATCTCAAGATGGGATTGTCTTATTTAGTCTATCCTGGAGCCCATCACACCAGATTCCATCATGTTTTGGGATGTACCTATCTGATGCAAAAAGCTGTTGAAATTTTACGTGACAAGAATGTTGAAATAAGTGAGTCTGAAGAAGAAGCTTTGACGATTGCTATTCTGCTGCACGATATTGGTCATGGTCCGTTTTCCCATGCACTTGAGCACAGTTTTATTCAAGGTGTCGGGCATGAGCAGGTTTCGTTGAAATTTATGGAACTGCTTAATATTGAGTTTAACGGAGCACTTAGTCTTGCTATAGAAATCTTTAAGGGCGAATACCATAGGAGTTTTATGAATCAATTAATTTCTGGTCAATTGGACATGGACAGACTTGACTACCTGAAAAGAGATAGTTTTTACACTGGTGTAGCCGAAGGAAATATAAATGTTGAAAGATTGATCACCATGCTCAATGTTAAGGATGATAAATTAGTTGTGGAGTTTAAAGGTATTTATTCTGTGGAGAAATTTATCATGGCCAGACGATTTATGTATTGGCAGGTCTATCTTCATAAAACGGGAATAGTTGCCGAAAGAGTAATGGTTAAGATTCTTGAAAGAGCCAGAGAGTTGATGCACTTGGGAGAAAGTATAGAGTGCAGCAGCACGTTGAAGACATTTTTGGAAGTGGATATTAACGAAGATTTTTTAGATAAAGCTAAATTAGAGACCTTTAGTAGATTAGATGACTACGATGTCATGTCTGCTTTAAAGGTTTGGTGTGATCATAACGATCAGATTCTTTCTTATTTATGTAATTCAGTAGTGAATCGTAGATTACCAAAAATTGAAATGCGAAACAAGGATTTTGAGCCAGAGTATATTGAGACTATTAGAAAAAAAGTAAAGAAGAAGTTACAAGTAAATGATAGAGAATTAGACTTTTTGGTATACCATGGAACGGTTGAGAACAAGGCTTATGATGCTGATAAAGAGGTGATAAGTATCCTGTATAAAAACGGTGAACTAAAAGATATCATCACCGCTTCTGATAGTTCAAGTATAGGAGCCCTGTCGATGACAGTTCGAAAGTATTTTCTCTGCTATCCAAAGAAATTACTATAATCCCTGTGGATTGCTAAATTTTAGTATTTTTGCAATCACCAATAGGAATATTAAAACGTTACGATTGAAATTCACAGCCAAACAAATCTCAGATATCTTACATGGGGAAGTCTATGGAAATCCTAATGAAGAAGTTTCCAAACTTTCAAAAATAGAAGAAGGCGAGAAAGGTTCGCTGACTTTTTTATCTAATCCAAAATATAATCCATGGCTCTATACCACAGATGCTTCGGTGGTTATTGTGGATATGAAGTTTATACCTGAAAAGGAAGTGTCCAGTACAATGATCAAGGTTGAAGATCCTTATATGGCCTTTACCAAATTACTTGAATATTATAATGATATACAGTTGCATAAATCAGGGATAGAACAACCTGTATTTATACATGATACCGCCAATTATGGCAAGGAGCTATACCTTGGGGCTTTTAGTTATTTAAGTGAAAATGTCAGGATTGGTCACAATGTAAAAATATATCCAAATGTCTTTATAGGGAATAATGTTGTTATAGGTGATCAAACCACTATATTTTCAGGAGCAAAGATTTATTCTGATGTTGAAATTGGAAGTCATTGCACCATACATTCTGGCAGTATTATTGGCAGTGACGGTTTTGGATTTGCGCCTGATAAAAATGGAGGTTATAGCAAAATTCCTCAAATCGGAAATGTGATCATAGAAGATTATGTTGATATAGGTTCTGGAACTACTATTGATCGTGCAACGCTTGGTTCAACTGTTATTAGGTCTGGTGTAAAATTGGACAATCAGATACATGTGGCCCATAATGTGGAAATCGGCGAGAATACCGTCATTGCGGCTCAAACTGGAATTGCAGGATCGACAAAGATTGGTAAAGAATGCAAGATCGGTGGTCAGGTTGGTATTGTAGGACATATCACAATAGGCAATAACGTTAGAATTCAGGCACAATCAGGAATCGGAAAATCGATTGCAGATAATGAGATCGTACAAGGTAGTCCGGCGATGCCCTATACAGATTATAATAAGTCTTACGTGCATTTTAGAAATTTACCTAAGTTGGCTTCCAGATTGGATGAGATTGAAAAACAAAGGGATAAAAAAAACTTAAATAAATGAGTGTAAACCAAAAAACAATTGGAAAAGAGGTTTCTTTAGAGGGAATAGGCTTGCACACAGGAAATAAGGTATCTCTTACCTTTAAGCCTGCAGCTATAAATACTGGATTTACCTTTGTAAGGACCGATCTTGAAGGCCAACCCGCTATTGAGGCATTGGCTTGTTATGTAGCAGATACCCAAAGAGGCACTAATATTGAAAAGAACGGTGTAGTGATCAATACTTCAGAGCATGTTCTTGCAGCGGTTGTCGGATTGGATATTGACAATATTGTCATTGAAATAGACGCGGCTGAGCCTCCAATTATGGATGGATCGTCAAAATACTTTGTAGAAATACTTGAAAAGGCAGGGGTCGTTGAGCAAGATGCAGAAAGAGATGTTTACGAGGTAAAAGATATTATTTCATTTAAAGATGAGGAAACAGGAAGCGAGATCATGATCATGCCTTCCGATAAATATGAGATCACCACTATGGTGGATTTTGGAACCAAGATCCTTGGAACGCAGAATGCAACATTAGACAGGCTCAGCGATTTTAAAAAGGAAATTGCAGATGCAAGAACCTTTAGTTTTCTTCATGAGATAGAAATGTTGTTGGATAATAACTTGATCAAAGGAGGTGATTTGAATAATGCGATTGTTTATGTAGATAAACCATTGTCAAAAAAGACAATGGAAAAGTTAAGTAAAGCATTTAAGAAAGATTCGGTAAAAGTAAAACCCAACGGTATTCTCGATAATCTTAATCTTCATTGGGCAAATGAAGCTGCAAGACACAAGTTATTGGATGTAATTGGTGATCTTGCCTTGATCGGAACTAAGATTAAAGGTAAGGTAATTGCAACCAAACCAGGTCATAAGATCAATACGCAGTTTGCCAAAAAAATGATGAAACTGATCAAAATCGAGAAAAGAAATAAAGTGCCTCAGTATGATTTGAGTAAGCCACCATTGATGGATATTCATGCCATCATGAAACTCTTACCACACAGACCTCCCTTTTTATTGATAGATCGCATCATTGAACTATCTGATCAGCATGTGGTGGGGATGAAAAACGTGACCATGAATGAGTCCTTCTTCATAGGGCATTTTCCTGGCGCTCCGGTAATGCCTGGAGTTCTCCAAGTTGAAGCCATGGCCCAATGTGGTGGTATATTGGTGCTTAGTACTGTCCCTGATCCTGAAAACTACCTGACCTACTTTATGAAAATGAATAATGTGAAATTCAAACAAAAAGTATTGCCGGGAGATACGCTCATCTTTAAAGCAGAGCTTATGGGACCCATTAGAAGAGGGATATGCCATATGCAGTCTTACGGATATGCAAATAATAAATTAGTGGTCGAGGCAGAATTAATGGCGCAGATCGTTAGAAACCCGGAGAAATAATAAATAGAAAAACTTATGAATCAACCATTAGCTTATATTCATCCTGGTGCAAAGATCGCTACAAACGTAGTTATAGAGCCATTTTCGACAATTCATAATGATGTTAAGATTGGTTCAGGGACCTGGATCGGATCAAATGTGACGATTATGGAAGGTGCCAGAATTGGTAAGAATTGCCGGATATTTCCAGGAGCAGTGATTTCAGCCATTCCACAGGATCTGAAATTCGAAGGAGAGGATTCTCTTACCGTGATTGGAGATAATGTGACCATTAGAGAATGTGCTACGATCAATCGTGGAACCAAAGCTTATGGGAAAACTGAAATTGGGGATAATTGTCTGATCATGGCTACTGCCCACGTCGCACATGATTGCGTGATCAGTGATAATGTGATTATCGTAAATGGAGTTACCTTGGCAGGTCATGTTAAGATCGGGGAATATGCCATCATTGGAGGTTTGGCAGGGGTTCATCAGTTTATTCATATTGGAAAGCACGCGATGATCTCAGGAGGTTCACTCGTTCGTAAGGATGTTCCACCATTTGTGAAGGCTGCTAAAGAGCCACTATCCTATGTAGGAATTAATTCAATAGGGCTAAGGCGACGTGGTTTTACTTCAGATAAAATAAACGAGATCCAGAATATTTACCGCATACTTTTCCAACAAAATAATAATACAACGCAGGCAGCTCGTATTTTGGAGGCCGAACTGGATGCAAGTCCGGAAAGAGATGAGGTGCTGACCTTTATCAACAATTCACAAAGAGGTATCATGAAAGGATACACAAGTAATTATTAAGAAAATTATAAATGGCGAGTACATCAGATATAAGAAAAGGACTATGTATTGTTTACAATAATGATACGTATAAGATCATTGAGTTTTTACATGTAAAGCCCGGGAAAGGACCAGCTTTTGTTAGAACCAAACTACGAAGTCTTACTACAGGAAAAGTGTTGGATAATACTTTTTCGGCAGGTCATAAAATTGAGGAAGTAAGGGTAGAAACAAGAAAATATCAGTATTTGTATCCTGAAGGTGATATGTATCATTTTATGAATACAGATGACTATAATCAAATAGCTTTGCAAAGAGAAGCTTTGGATGCACCCGAATTTTTAAAGGAAGGAGAGGTCGTAACCATCATCATCAGAACTTCAGATGAGATGCCTCTGTCAGTAGAGATGCCTTCTCATGTGTATCTTGAAGTGTCGCATACTGAACCAGGGGTAAAAGGTAACACAGCTACAAATGCTACCAAACCTGCAACCATGGAAACAGGAGCCAAGGTAAATGTTCCTTTGTTTATCAATGAAGGAGACAAAATCAAAATTGATACCGAAAAAGGGTCTTATATAGAACGAGTGAAAGAATAGTTCATATGAAGTTTTCACGAACTTATAGTTTACAGGAGATTGCTGGAATCATAAACACTGCTTATGTGGGTGATGATGATTTTCCTGTGCAGGGAATGAACGAAATTCATGTGGTTGAGCCCGGAGATATTGTCTTTGTCGATCATCCTAAATATTATGCCAAAGCTCTTGATTCTGCAGCAACTATTGTCCTGATCAACAAAAAAGTGGATTGTCCAGAGGGAAAGGCCTTATTGATTTCTGAGGATCCGTTTACTGATTTTAACAGGTTGTCAAATCATTTTAAGCCCTTTATAGCTGCCACAGAAAATATTGCCCCTACAGCTTCTATCGGAGAGGGCACTATTATTCAGCCAAACGTATTTATTGGTAATCATGTGAAAATTGGCAATCATTGCCTTATTCACCCAAACGTGACAATATACGATCATTGCGTCATTGGCGATCATGTAACGATTCATTCGGGTACGGTTTTAGGTGCAGATGCTTTTTATTTTCAAAAAAGACCCAAGGGCTTTGATAAGCTGATCTCTTGCGGTAGGGTAGTCATTGAGGACCATGTTGAAATTGGAGCGGCCTGTACAATTGATAAAGGAGTAACAGGTGATACAAGAATTGGTCAAGGTACAAAAATCGATAATCAGGTACAGATAGCCCATGACACTATTATTGGAAAAAAATGCCTTATTGCCTCCCAGGTGGGAATAGCCGGTTGTACGATCATCGAAGACGAAGTCACCCTATGGGGTCAGGTTGGTGTAATAAGTGATATTACCATAGGAAAAGGAGCTGTTGTTTATGCCCAGTCAGGAGTTGGAAAAGACCTCGAAGCTGGAAAGACTTATTTTGGTTCGCCTGCAGGAGAAGCAAGAGAAAAATATAGAGAAATGGCTACTTTAAAAGCACTTCCTAAAATAGTAGAAAATTTAAAAAAATAGATAAATTAGTCATTGCATTACTCTACTTTTGTAGCAGTATAATGATTCATCTTATAGTTATTCAAAATAAAAAATATACAAATGAGTGTTTTAGTCAATAAGGATTCGAAGATCATCGTTCAGGGGTTTACAGGTAGTGAAGGAACTTTTCATGCAGGTCAAATGATCGATTATGGTACCAATGTTGTTGGAGGGGTAACTCCTGGTAAAGGAGGTCAGTTACATTTAGATAAGCCTGTTTTTAATACAGTCTCGGATGCAGTTAAGGAAGTAGGTGCTGATACTTCAATTATTTTTGTACCTCCTGCTTTTGCGGCAGATGCCATTATGGAAGCGGCCGAAGCTGGTATCAAAGTGATCATTTGTATCACTGAAGGAATTCCTACGGCAGACATGGTTAAAGTAAAAGCCTATATTGAAGATAAGGACTGCCGATTGGTAGGACCAAATTGTCCTGGGGTGATTACCCCCGGAGAGGCAAAAGTAGGGATCATGCCAGGTTTTGTATTCAAGAAAGGAAAGGTAGGGATCGTTTCAAAATCAGGAACCTTAACCTATGAGGCAGCAGACCAAGTAGTTAGAAGAGGTTTAGGGATAACAACAGCCATAGGAATAGGAGGTGACCCAATTATAGGAACGACTACAAAAGAAGCTGTTCAATTATTGATGAATGATCCTGATACTGATGCCATTGTGATGATAGGTGAAATAGGTGGTCAACTAGAAGCAGATGCGGCTCGCTGGATCAAAGCAGATGGTAACAGAAAACCTGTAGTAGGTTTTATTGCCGGGCAAACTGCTCCCGCCGGAAGAACCATGGGGCATGCAGGAGCTATTGTAGGAGGGAAAGATGATACGGCTCAGGCCAAGATGCAAATCCTTGCTGAGAATGGGATACATGTAGTCGAATCTCCAGCAGAAATTGGGCAGAAAGTCCTTGAAGTTTTAAGCTAGCCTAAAATTAATAGAAACAAAACCTGTCAGTATTGACAGGTTTTTTTGTTTTTAGAAACCTGATGTCTTGATTTTTGTCAAACGATGCTACTGACCTTATTCTTTTGTTAAACTTATCTTAAAAAGGCTGCATATTTTTTTGTATAAACCTCGTTAGCTACTTTTGAATCATAACTTAATTTTATTAGATGAAACAGCTTACACTAATTACTTATTTTTTAAGTATTGTATTTTTTATCAGTTGTAACAAGACTGACAAACAAAATGACTATACCGTCACCCAACACGAAGATACCAACGGATTCAAGTATGAAACTGTTGAAAATGATCCAACCGGATTACGATTATATACTTTGGACAATGGTTTAAAAGTTTATTTAAGCCAAAATCGGGATGAGCCAAGAATTCAGACTTATGTTGCAGTTAGAGCGGGCTCTACTTTTGATCCTAAAGAAAGTACCGGCCTGGCACATTATTTAGAACACATGCTCTTTAAGGGAACCGATGAAATTGGAACTTCAAATTGGGAACAAGAACAGCTCCTGATCTCACAGATCTCCGATTTATATGAAGCGCATAAAACTGCATCAGATCAAAATCAAAAAGAAGCGATTTATAAGAAAATTGATAGCATATCATTTATAGCGTCCAAGTTGGCAATTCCTAATGAATACGATAAAATGATTGGTTCTATGGGAGCCACAGGGACAAATGCACATACTTGGTATGAAGAAACTGTTTATCACAATAAAATACCTGCAAATGAATTGAATAAATTCTTGACCCTGGAAAGTGAAAAATTTAGTCAAGTGGTATTGCGCCTTTTTCATACAGAATTGGAAGCTGTTTATGAAGAATTTAACCGAACTCAAGATGATGATAATTATGCAGCATATTTTGCTATGCTGGATGGATTATTTCCAACACATCCATATGGTCAACAAACGGCTATTGGAACAGCCGAGCATTTGAAAAACCCTTCAATGGTTCATATTAATAACTTTTTTGACACCTACTATGTGCCTAATAATATGGCGGTTGTTCTTGTGGGCGATTTGGAATTCGATCAAACAATAAAGAAAATTGATGAGACTTTCGGAGCTTTTGAGAGAAAGGAAGTGGAGCGTCCTGTATTGCCTAAAGAAGAGCCAATTTCTGGTGTTGTTGAAAGAGAAGTTTTTGGACCAAATAATGAAAATGTTTCTGTGGCATTCAGATCTATGGGTGTGGGCTCGGAAGATGAAAAATACATCACCTTGATCGATATGATATTGGCAAATTCCAATGCTGGTCTGATGGATCTAAATTTAAATAAAAAGCAATTGGTGCAAAGAGCATCATCTTCTCCTACCTTTCAAAATGAATACGGTTTTTTAACTTTCTCCGGAATTCCAAAAGAGGGACAGTCATTGGATGAGGTAAAAGAATTAATGCTGGAACAGGCAGAAAAAATAAAACGAGGTGAATTTGACGATTGGATGATAGAGGCTGTTGTGAATGATTTAAAATTGAATCAAGTGAGGCAGTATGAAAATTCTTCATCGCTGGCGTCTATGTATTACAACAGTTTTATTTCAGGTCAGCAATGGAATGACAGAGTGAAATTTTTAGATGATTTGAAAAAAATTACTAAAGAGGAACTAGTTGCCTTTGCCAATAAGTTTTTTGTAGGGAACTATGTAATTGTCTATAAGCGTCAAGGAGAAGCACAAAATATTGTCAAAGTTAAAAACCCGGAAATTACACCAATTGAATTGAACCGGGATAATCAGTCCGACTATTTAGTGAATTTCAGCGCCATAACATCTGAAGAATTAAAACCTGTATTTGTAGATTATAAAAATGAAATTAAAAAGGAAACTTTAGCAGGTGGAATTGATTTCGCTCACATCAAAAATAAAACGAATGACCTGTTCAATCTAAATTTGATTTTTGATATGGGTAAGGACAATGATAAACAGTTGGCCTTGGCAGTTGCGTACCTGGAATATTTGGGTACAGATAAATATACTGCAGAAGAGTTGGCAAAGGAGTTTTATAAGTTGGGAATCAATTATAGTGTAAATACGGGGAGTGATCGATCTTATGTGTCAATTTCTGGTTTGCAGGAAAATTTAGAAAAAGGTTTTGAATTGTTAGAACACTTGATGACTGAGGCCATTGTTGATCAGGAAGCGTATAATCGCTTTGTGGCTAGTATTTTAAAGTCCAGGGCAGATGGTAAATCAAATAAGGCAAATATTTTAAGAAATGGTTTGAACAGCTATGCCCAATTTGGAGAGAATTCTCGTTTAAGAGACATCTATACAGCGGATGAACTGCAGTCAATGAACCCATCAGAATTGGTAGAAATTATAAGAGATTTAAAGAACTTTAAACATCGGGTTTTTTATTACGGAAAAGATTTCGAAGAAGCTAAAGTAGCTTTAAACACGCATCATAAGATACCTGAACAATGGAAGGATTATCCTGTAGCAAAGGAATATGTTCAATTAGAGACTGGAAATAATGTTTATTTTGTAGACTATGACATGGTGCAGTCAGAATTGTTCTTTATCGCTAAAGCCGATCAATTTGATCCTAAGAAAATGGCGGTGTCAAGTGTCTTTAATTCCTATTTTGGAGGAGGTCTTTCCTCAATCGTTTTTCAGGAGATACGAGAGTCTAAATCTTTGGCTTATTCAGCATATGCAGGATACGGGAATGCCAGTAAGAAAGAGAATGATAATATTGTATATGCTTATATCGGTACACAAGCCAATAAATTACCTCAGGCGGTTGATGCCATGTTGGAATTATTAAATGACATGCCTGAAGCGGAAGAACAATTTAACAATGCCAAAGATGCAGCATTAAAACAAATAGCGGCCCAGCGTATTACGAAATCCAATATTTTCTGGAACTATGAGAGTCTTTTGAAAAGAGGTATTGATTATGACTACCGTGAAGAAATGTACAATGAAATTCAGAATATGACGATGGCAGATGTCAGTTCATTTTTTAATGAAAATGTCAAAGGCCAGAATTATTCTGTTTCGGTTATAGGAAATAAGAAGGATCTTGATTTAAAAGCACTTGCCAAGTTGGGTAAAGTACGTGAAATGGATATTGACTACTTATTTAATTATAAAGAGACAGAGGTAAAGCAATAATGTTTTATTGAATATCTTAGAAAACCCCTGCATTGTAATGTGGGGTTTTTCTTTTTTGTTTCGTTGTTTTTCTAGAACACAAATTATTATCTTTGATTTTTAATGGATGAATTAAATTATGAAATTATTAGAAAATAAAACAGTATTGATTACCGGAGCTTCCCGGGGAATTGGTCATGGGATTGCCATTGAATTTGCAAAACAAGGAGCCAATGTGGCTTTTACTTTTAACGCTTCCGTTGAAGCGGCGAGGGAACTTGAAAAGGAGTTGGAAGGATTTGGAGTTAAAGCAAAAGGATATCAGTCAAATGCAGCCAATTTTGATGCTGCACAGGAACTGGTGAAGGAGGTTTTGAATGACTTTGAAAGTTTGCAAATACTGATCAACAATGCAGGGATCACAAAGGATAACTTATTGATGAGAATCTCAGAAGAGGACTTTGATAAGGTGATAGAAGTAAATTTAAAGTCTGTTTTTAACCTTACCAAAGCTGTCATTCGACCCATGATGAAACAAAGAGAAGGTTCGATCATTAACATGAGTTCTGTGGTGGGTGTTAAAGGAAATGCAGGACAAGCTAATTATGCGGCCTCTAAGGCTGGGATTTTAGGTTTTACAAAATCGGTGGCTTTGGAGCTGGGATCAAGAAATATCCGTTGTAACGCTATCGCACCAGGCTTTATTGAAACTGAAATGACTGCAAAGTTAGACCCAAAAACAGTAGAAGAGTGGCGTAAAGGAATTCCTTTGAAAAGAGGAGGATCCCCTGAAGACGTTGCGAATGCCTGTGTTTTTTTAGCTTCTGATATGTCAGCTTATATTACAGGACAAACCTTAAATGTTGACGGAGGGATGTTGACCTAAGAAAAGACTTGAACATATATATAAAAGCAAACCCAGATAAAGGTTTGCTTTTTAGTATCCGGAAATGCCTAAATTATAAAGTATATTTACGTATTATTTTTTTCGAGTTATGAACCTAGAATTTCTGATTGATCCATGAATACACTCAGCTTGTTTTTAAGTATTATGGCCTTTTTACTAGCTGGCCTGATAGTGTATTATCAGTACTTTTTTAAAAAAAAGCTGACAAGAGATTCCGCAATATTGGCCTTCCTGAGGTTTGTTAGCCTATGGGGTGTTTTAGTACTGTTAATTAATCCGAAATTTGAACAGAAGATCACTGAGGTGATCAAACCTAAATTATTATTAGGAACTGATAACTCGGCTTCTATCTTACATTCAGATTCATCTGAGGAGCTTAAAGAATTGAGGCAACAGTTTTTAATGGATGTTGAGCTTAATCAGCGATTTGAACTCTCTGATTATTTATTTGGGTCTGGCTTAGACACAGATACTGTATTGAGTTTTAGAGAGCAGCAAACAAATATTTTTAATGCAGTGCAAGATTTAGAAGCCTTAGCTGAAAAGCAAGAATCTGCGATTGTACTTCTTACCGACGGACATCAAACTTTTGGGAGAAATTATGCCTATATGGCGGCTAAAAACCCTGTTTTCCCAATCGTTATAGGCGATACATTAGAGAATCCGGATATTCATATTAGCCGGATCAATGTGAATGCCTATGCCACCCTTGAGAATAATTTCCCTGTTGAAATATTCTTGAATTCCAATACAACTAAAAACCTGACTTCCAGATTGATTATTGAACGGAACGGCTTTGAACTGTATTCATCGCAAGTCGCTTTTTCAAAAGAAGAGAATTCAAAACGCATCACTTTTTATTTGCCGGCTGATAGTATAGGAATGCAGTTGTATCGGGCAAGACTACTTCCTTTTAAAGATGAAACAGAAGTGAGAAACAACAACCAGAATTTTGGGGTTGAAGTGCTCGATGAAAAGACAGAAGTAGCTATTGTATATAGTGTACTTCATCCCGATCTGGGTGCGATAAAAAGATCGATAGAATCGAATAAACAACGAAAAGCAACGCTTATTCATATTGATGAATTTGAAATAAATAAGGATCAGTATACGCTATATGTGCTATACCAGCCAAATATGGCCTTCACCAGTTTATTTGAGGACATTGAAAAAGAAGAACAGAATTACTTGCTCATTACAGGTATGCACACTGATTGGAGTTTTTTAAATAAGATTCAAAAGTCTTTTTCAAAAGTCGTGACCGGAGAGGAAGAAGCATATTTTCCGGCCTATCAAGAGGATTTTAACACCTTTTATACTGAAGATATTGATTTTGAGTCATTCCCTCCTTTACAAGGTCAATTCGGTGAAGTTAAGATCAATAGTGATCACGAAGTCATGATCCACCAAAAGATCAATGATGTATTGACTAAGGCACCCTTATTAGCAATTTTTGAAAGCAATGAATTGAAAAGAGTAGTGCTTTTTGGGGAGAATATTTGGAAATGGAGGTCTCATAGTTTTGAGTTATCTGATTCATTTGAAAAGTTTGATATGTTTTTCAATAGCCTCATTCAGTTTTTACAACTTGCCGACAGAGATAAGGATATGCAGTTATTTTACCAGCCGGTGTACCACGCACAAGAAGCGGTTAGAATTCAGGTTAAGAATTATGACAGCAATCTTAATATCGAACTTAATTCTAAATTGGTGTTGCGTCTAAATGATAACTTGGATGAAATCCCTTTCTATGTTAAAAATAATTCTTACGAGGTTCAATTGAATTCACTTGACACAGGAGTCTATCGTTTTGAAGTTAAAGAACTGGGCTCAAATAAGGTCATGAAGGGTTCATTTGTTGTGGAAGCATTTTCATTGGAAGAAGGGGCTACCAGACCAAATATTGAAGATTTAGAACTGCTGGCACAGCATACGGGCGGCTACTTATTTTATCAGGATCAGTTTGAGGAAGTAAAAACTGGGCTACTTGACAATTCTGAATTCAGGCCCATTCAAATTGAGCGGAATAAAATGATTTCTTTGATTGATTGGAGATGGCTTTTAGGCCTAATTGTTCTATCTTTGAGCTTGGAATGGTTTCTCCGTAAATATCGGGGTATGATCTAAAAGTCCATTCTATTAATTAGTTTAATATAAATATTTAAAAATGGCACAACAACCGCAATTTCAATTCCCAAAAGGGATATTGCCCATAGTTTTTATCGGAATCATTCTATTGATTTTTATTTCAAAATCTACTGTAACCCTTGATGCAGGGGAGGCCGGTGTTTTATGGAAAAGATTTGGAGGAGGAGTTGTTACTGATCAACCACCTTTAGGGGAAGGTTTTCACTTGGTAGCACCTTGGAATAAAGTAATCGTATATGAAACAAGACAGCAGGAATTAACAGAAAAGATGAAAGTTCTCTCTTCAAACGGTTTGGACATTCAGTTAGAAGCAACAGCCTGGTATCAGCCTGTAACGGCAGAGCTAGGATTTTTGCACCAAACAAAAGGAACCAATTATTTGGATAGGGTTTTAAAACCAGCCATGCGTTCTGCCACAAGAAGTGTTGTGGGTAGATATACGCCTGAACAGATCTATTCTTCGAAAAGAGATGCGATTCAAGAAGAGATCTTTGATGAAACTAAAAAAATTGTTGAGGATCAATACATCCAACTGAATGATGTTTTGGTAAGGGACGTTACCCTGCCTGTAGCTATCAAAGATGCGATTGAAAGGAAATTGAGCCAGGAACAAACTTCTTTGGAATATAAGTTCAAATTGGAAATTGCACAAAAAGAGGCTGATAAACAAAGAATTGAAGCACAGGGTAAGGCTGATGCAAACAGGATTCTGAGTGCTTCACTTAACGACTGGATCTTAAAAGATAAAGGTATTGAGGCAACTTTAAAGCTTGCAGAATCTCCTAATAGCAAGGTAATTGTTGTTGGTGGAGGAGAAGACGGACTACCTTTAATCTTAGGAAACAACTAGCAATATATAGCATGCGATGTCAAAAAAGGCCGGAGAAACCCGGCCTTTTTTAATATGAATCTTTTATACGAATCATGTCTTTTTTTACCTGGCCTTTCTGCAGGGCCCTGTAGTTTTCATAACATTCGATCACAGCCTCTATAATCTGAAGATCACTCGCTTTGTTGACAAACCTGTTCGAATAATTACACTCAGTTAGTAAATCGTTTAATTCTTTACGGCTCATGTCAAGATAGTCCATCATGATTTCCCTGCTGTACTTCTGTTCCATCATATTTCTCATCTGATCACCTTCCTTTAGTTTTCTCAAACGCTCCATTTCTTTGGGTTTCTTCCCAAATTTATTGTACCAGAAATCGACAGGATTAAAAATGGCACCTAATCCGGAATTGTAATTTCTATTATAGGAATTTCCTCTTTCATAGGCTTGGGGCAAGCCGTTGATATGTATTCTACTATAAGAATCTTGCGGAACATTCTTCGCATCCACAACTAAAACTCCAATAAGTTTATGAGATTTAATGGTAACTTCTTGTATATTGACAACTTTTTCATGAATGGCAATCTCGAGTTCGTTACCTTTTAGAAGGTCATTGGTGATCTTTAACTTGATCGATTGATAACCGATATAGGAAATAAAAATGGTGTCATTTACCACAGCTGGAATTTCAAACTGCCCATTGGAATTGGTGATGGTCCCGTTAACAGAGTTCAAGTTGACCACGTGAGCGCTTTGCAAAGGTGTTTCGTCGTTAATGCTGATGATACGACCTTTCAGCGAATGAATATTTTGACTGCGGATGTTATTTAATGGTATCAAGACCTATAGAATCCAGATCTTTTTCTATAATCTCCTGGGAATGGACATTCAGACTCAAAATGATCAAAAAAAATGTGCCTACAATTTTTTGCATGGGCAATGATACTAAATATTGAGTTAATTTATTACTAAAATACTGTGAAAAAAGCGTATCCAGAAAAACATTCAGGGACGTGATCATCTGTTTTCAAGACTCTTTTAAACAGCATGTTTAATCTCAATAAAAAACTAATAGTATTTCTAACAAGGTCTGAAGTGTGATCATAAATACTATATTTTGAAGCTTACAATTCCACAATCAAGTTCTATGATTTGGCCAGAAATTCGTCTTGCTTTTATCAGAAATCAAGAATTCAGCCATATCCGCAACATCAGTAGGTTGTAAATAATTTTTCATAGGGTGTCTTTCACGCATTTTCTCTTTCATGAGATCATTTCGAAGCAATTTACCGGCAAGTCCGGTCTCTGTAATGGTAGGAGCAATGGCATTGAATCGAATATGCGGCGCAAGCTCAGCTCCCAATGAACGAACCAATGCTTCAACCCCGGCTTTGGCCACTGCTATACTTGCATGAAAAGGCATACCCATTTTAACGGCGACTGTACTGAAAAGAACAACAGAAGGGTCATTACCTGCTTTTAAAGCCTTCGTGTATTTCTGAATAACACGAACAGCCCCCAATACATTGATTTCAAAATCATTTTTAAAATCAGTTTCGGAAAGCCTGTTCATGGGTTTTAAATTAATACTGCCAGGACAATAGATCAAAGCATCCAAATGCTCAAGTTCAGGAAGTTCATCAGATAAAATGTCGCAAGTATGATGCTCGATAGTTTCCATAAATACTTCAGGCTCGGTTCGGCTTAAATTGATGATATCATAGGATGTATGCATATTCGCGATAAGCGCTTTACCTATTCCTTTACTTCCGCCTATTACAAGAACTTTTTTCATATACTTTTTTAATCAATGGTTATGCCAATGGTACTTTTGGCGATGAATGGGTTTAGGCTTTAATGTAATTCTGCAGTTCAACCAGCTTTTCATGCTGTTTGAAAACTCCGCCGTAAAAAGCAGTTACCGTTGTTGAGGTATCATCTTTGACACCTCTTGAAGACACACAAAGGTGTTTAGCATCAATAATAACAGCTACGTCTTCGGTGCCTAATACCTCCTGTAGATCTGTCGCAATTTGATTGGTCAATCTTTCTTGAACTTGAGGACGTTTTGCATAGTACTGAACCACACGGTTCAATTTTGATAATCCAATCACTTTTCCAGATGAAATATATGCGATATGCGCCTTTCCAATGATAGGAACAAAATGATGTTCACAGTTTGAATAGAAAGTAATATTTTTTTCTACCAGCATTTGCTCATACTGATATTTATTCTCGAAAAGGGCAATTTTAGGCTTGTTTTTAGGATCCAGACCAGAGAATATTTCCTCGACATACATCTTGGCAACTCTTTCTGGAGTACCTTGCAAAGAATCATCTTTTAAGTCAAGCCCCAGGGTATCCATAATCTCAGTGAAATGAAAGGCAATACGATTTTTTTTCTCTTCATCACTGATTAAAAAAGCTGTAGGTTTCATAGGAGTATCCATACCTGTTAATAAGTGGTTGTCACCTATTTCTTCATGATCTAGTATTGATGTAACGTTTGATTTCTTTTTTGAAATTAAGGCTTCATTTGTTTTCATAATTCTCTTTTTTTAATGCTGTCTTTTGCTAGCAAAGCATTGGTTTAAGTTTATAATTCGATTTCGCCAAATAGTTGTTTGGCAGCGCTGTTCTTTTTGGGTCTTTGATAAGGTAATCTTGTTTTAAATTGTGGAATTGTATATCCATCCAATCCATTTATAGCAGTGATTTTTCCTTTGGCCAGATCAATAAATCCATCTTCTGTAAGGAGTTCTTCTTTAATATACATTCCCATAATTTCACCGATAATCATGATCGTACCGTTGATCTTAAAATGATGTTCTTCCCTAAATTCCATATGCAATTGAACCGGAGCACCCTTAACAAAAGGAGCCTTGCATAAATGATCGTAATCTTCCTTTAAGTCGGTCATCGTAAATTCGGAAATAGAAGCATCGTATTTGGCTGAACAATGATGGGCATCTTCGATGATTTCTTCATATACATGGTTGATGGTATAGTAGCCGGTTTCTTTTATATTTTTGTATGTATTTCTGGGCACTGTTGTGGGCCTAGTCACAAAACCAAGTAACGGAGGATTAGAACCCAAATGGATGACAGAACTAAATACAGCAACATTACTAACACCATCCTTATTTCTAGTAGCAATCAAATTAGCCGATTTAAATCCGGAACTAGAATTCACGAGATTGATACGGTATAAGTGATCAAGACTTGCCAGGTATTTTTGATCAAAATATTTCATTATAATGATCTGTAGTTATTGATCGTAACATTTTTTGCCTTTAGATCAAACATGAGATTATACAAACCGAAAAAAGTTCTATTCATGTATATAAAATGTTTAGAGCCTCGGTTACCATTCATTTTTCTGAGCTCAGTATTTTTACTGTACTTTTCACTAAGATTACTTATTTTTTTAAAGAAACCGTCATTAGAAAAGTCGAACACTTCTTGTTGAAAAGGTTCTGTAAAAACAGTCAATAGTTCGTGAAACATTTCTGTAAAGAACGCTGTTTCTTCGGCACTGTCAGTGGGTAGTAAAATTTCAAGTTCGTATAGTTTTTTCTTAAACAATTCTGGCTTAGACAGATTTTCATTGGTAGCCAATTCAAAATAAGGCAAGTAAAAACTATCAGGAATAACTTTTATACAACCGAAATCCAGTGCGATCAGGTCATTTTTTTCTGAGACCAAAAAGTTTCCGGGATGAGGATCAGCATGTACTTTTTTCAAAATATGAATTTGATACATATAAAAGTCCCATAAGGCCTGTCCTATCTTATCAAGATCTTCTTGTTTGTTTGCGTGACTAACATACTCTGAAAGATGTTCACCATGCATCCAATCCATTGTAAGGATCTTTTCAGAAGAAAATTCAGGATAATAGTCTGGAAATTTTAAATTTGGAATATGACTGCAGGAAAGCAGCTATTTCTAACGACTGCTCTATTTCCTGATGGTAATTCGTTTCTTCCATCAGTTTGTTTTCCACCTCTTTGAAATACTTATCAGAGTCTTTTCCTCTAATATTGAACATTTTGATCGCAATAGGTTTCACAAGTGCCAGATCAGATCCAATACTATTCGCCACGCCGGGGTATTGAATTTTAACGGCTAACTCTTTACCATTTTTAAAGGCCTTGTGCACTTGCCCTATACTCGCGGCATTCACCGAAGTAGCATCAAACCGGTCAAAAACTTCCTGAGGTGTTTTACCAAAATATTTTTTAAAGGTTCGCAGTACCAGGGCAGGGGAGAGTGGTGGCACAGAGAATTGCGACAGCGAGAATTTTTCAACATAAGCCTGTGGCATGATGCTTTTTTCCATACTGAGCATTTGAGCTACTTTTAAAGCACTTCCTTTTAGTTTTTTCAGACCATCATAAATATCTTCAGCGTTGTCTTCATTCAGTTTTGCTCTGGCTATACCTTCTGAAGTTGTTAATTTGCTACCGTAATATTTGAGATAATTGACACCCACTTTAGCTCCTGTTTGAACTAAATTAGATGCTCTTTCTACTTTTGAAATTGGAATTCTATCGATGGTATTCATTAGTTCATTTGACTTTTTTCATGAAACAGGAATTTTCCGAGGTCAATTACACTTTTCAGTGGTTGCACATTGAGTAAATCAAATCCTGTATTAATTGATTTTTCAATAAAAATGTCAGTCTTTTCTAATCCTGCCGAATCATCATCCATCCAAAATTTAAAGCAGAGCACCATTTGAATCCATAAGCTTTCATCGATAGACTTTCCCATGATTTTTTCAATTCGAGCGCTTTTCAAATCGAGTTTTTCAATCTCAAGTGTTTCTATAAATTCAACATACTTTGGCTTGATGGACGATATTGTTTTTAAAAAGCGAGGACTATTGCTATCCCTGTCTAAAACGCTCAAGACAAAACTTCTATTTGCCGTCAGGATCTCAAAAAAGGTATAAAAGAAGGTCAACAGTTTGTTTCTTCCGTCAAATTCTGCATATTCTTCACTTTTATCTAAAAGATCCAAGGTCTGATCGAAAAAGGATTCGAAAATTGACTTTTCCACAGCGCCAAGATTTCCAAAAAACTCGTAAAACTGAGCTTCATCGAAATTGTGAATTTTTGACAATTGATAAACTGTTTTTGGTGCCTCTCCATTTTCTAGATAATAATCCATGTAAAATGAATAGATATCGTGTTTGCTAATTTTTTTCTTTCGTGCCATGATCAATATTTTTGGTAAAGATACAAATTGTTTAACTATAATTGATAAAAGTTAAACAAAATATTTGTTAAAATGTTTTAGAACAAGTTTATCTTTTATTTAAAACAACATTTGTATATCTTTCAGGGGTAAAGAAACTAGATGTAATTAGGTGTTGTCAAGCCTATTAAATACTGGATGTATAAGTATTAAATGCTTTATAGAATATGAATCATAAAAATTATAATTTCAAAGAATTATGATACTTTCAAGTTGACAGGATCTGGAATTGAATTCATGATATGAAACATTAATTTTTGTTTTTATTTACAGAATAATTGGATAATTTTAATGAAAAAGTAGCAAATGAAAGAAATCAAATCAATTTTGCAGTTCTTTAAAGATGGTCAATCTACTGGTGAGCAATGTGCCTTAGCTCAGGTTGTGCGGGTAGAAGGATCTTCCTACCGAAGAGAAGGGGCAAGAATGATTGTCTTTGAATCTGGTATTTTTGACGGAGGTATAAGTGGTGGGTGTTTAGAAGGAGACGCCCTGAAGAGATCACAATTAGCGATCTTAAAACAAGAACCTGCCATCATAACCTATGATACTTCAAAAGAAATGGAAATTGGAATAGGTTTGGGATGCAATGGTATTATTGATGTTTTGCTAAGACCTCTGAAACCTGATTCTGAGATTCTGAGAAATCTAGAAAAATGTACCGCGAAAAGAAGGACCCATATCATCGTTACCATAACGTTCTCAAATTTGAATGATGAAGCATTTAAGCTAGGGCGCTCTTTTTATTATGATACAGATAAAAAAATGCTGGAGGGAATGGAACATAATGAAATACAAAAATTCATTTTGGGAAAAGTCAACCAAGTGTTGGATGAACAGAAATCAAGAAGTTATTCTTATACCTTAAATGAGAACACCCTGAACTTCCATATTGAATTTATTCCGGCCCAATACCATCTTGCCATCTACGGTGATAACTATGATGTATACCCTTTGATACAGTTAGCGGGCTTATTGGATTGGGAAATTAGTTTGGTAGGCAATATTCAAAAGCTAAAAAAGGAGCAGTTACAAAAGGTCAATAATATCTACCCAAAGCATTTACCGAAAAGACCAGAAATAGATAAAAGAACTGCAGTAATTTTAATGGCGCATGATTTAAAGACCGATATTGAAAATCTAAAAAATACAGTGAACAGTGCAGCGCCATACATCGCGAGTTTAGGACCAAAAAAACGATTTGAAAAGATCAAAAACAAGCTTGAAGAAGAGGGTAACTCGCTAGGTGAAAAAGATCTTTTAAGAATTCATGCTCCCTGTGGTTTGGAAATTGGTGCTGATTCGCCTGAAGAGATCGCATTGAGTATTTGTTCTGAAATAATGAGTTCTTTTACCGGCAAAGAAGGCGGAATGCTGAGAAAAAAAACGAACCCTATTCACGACAGATACTGATCTGCGAATAGGTTTTAAAAAGATCTTCGTTCCCAAAGTATATTGCTGGCTCTTTGTTTTGCCACTTCCTGATCTACAATATGTATGACACTGTCAATTTCGTTATTCGTTGTAAACCTTCCTAAACTGAAGCGGATTGATGAAAACGCAAGGCTTTGGTCTAAGCCCATAGCCAATAATACATGAGATGGGTTCTCATTGGCTGAGTTGCATGCAGAACCGTTAGAAACCGCCATGTTTTTACTCAGGGCACTTAAAAGTTTAAAGCCATCAACATAAGCAAAGGAAATATTCGAGGTATTCGGAAGGCGCTCCATACTCCTGCTATTCGAAAATGAATCTTCGATTTCCAGCAATCCAGACTCCAATTTGTTTCTTAAATGAGTCAACCGGTGTTGCTCTTTCTTACCCAAAGTAATTGACAATTCTATAGCTTTTGCAAAACCAGCAATTCCAGGGGTATTTAGCGTACCTCCTCTCATCATTTTCTGCTGTCCGCCTCCCTGAATCAATGCTCGAAGCACTTTATGTTTAGTTCTGTTTTTGGCATAAACCAATCCAACCCCTTTGGGTCCGTACAATTTATGTGCAGAAAAACAAGCGAAATCTACAGAATCAAATACATCATCCAAATCAACCTTTCCTAAGGACTGGGTAGCGTCAGAAAAAATAAAAATTTCTTTTCCCTGAACGATCTGTCGAATCTTTCTAAAGGGTTGAATAACACCGGTCTCATTATTTGAATGCATGATTGAAATCAAAATGGTCTCTGGCCTAATAGCTTCTTTTAATTGGTTTAGATCAACAAGCCCCTTTGCATCAACATCCAGGTAGGTTACTGATATCCCTTCATATTTTTCCATAAAGCTGCAGGTATCCAGCACTGCTTTGTGCTCAGTTTTACAGGTAATGATATGATTCCCCTTAAGTTTAAATTTGCTGCTAAAACTCTTCAAGATCATATTGATACTTTCAGTGGCGCCAGAAGTGTACATTAAATCATCTTCTGAAACGCCCAATGCATTGGCTATTAATTTACCCGAATCCAAAATTGTTTCTTTTGCCAGCCAGCCGTAAGTATGATGGGCGCTTGAAGGATTTCCATATGTTTTATTAAAAATAGGCGACATATGTTCTACCACTTTCTCATCGCAGGGTGTGGTAGCATTGTAATCTAAATAAATTCTATCAATCATTGGTTATGAAAAATTCATGTGTTTAAATTTAAGTGAATTTTTAGAAATTTTAGGGTAAATACTTTGTTTATATACTTCCCTGCGGTTCGTGATCCTCTAAAGGATAACCTTGAAAAAAAATTAACACTTAAGCCTTAACACTTAAAACTTTAAAAAGGATTACCTCCCTACTGTCGTTGATCCTAAAGGGTGTCCCTTGACTAGAAAAGCTCATGTGCTCGCGCTTGATTCTTTTTTTATGTGAAACTTGACTTTGAAAGCAAACTTTCAGCTTATCTCAACAAAAAAGCCCTGCAAAATTTGCAAAGCTTTTTTAGTCG
>CAWABX010000011.1:0-337571 GCA_963780405.1 uncultured Flavobacteriaceae bacterium | reverse complement strand
TCCAGTCAATATTTTTAAGGTCAATAAAGCCCATCATCGATGCTGATTGTTCATCCACGATCACATAAGCAAAATAGGTTTTGTGCTCAATACCTTCTTTCATGACCTGAATAAATACACGGGTCTTTTCTAAATTTTGGGTGAGTGAAACAGTACCCGCAAAAAACCGCTCCAATCTGGACCTGTTTTTTTGAACCATATCAAAATACGCCTGAAAATCAGATGTTTTAACTAGTCGTATGCTATAGTTTTCAAATTTCATGAATAGTTATCATATATTTTAATTAGCCTCAAGATCTCTCACAATTCAAAAAATATAGCCTAATACTGTTTGATTTATTTTACGCACCGAGACAAGCATATCAAAACAGATATGTATACATGGATCTAAAATAGTTTATTTTCTTGAGACCCCATTTATAACATCAGCTAAGCGCACTAAACAACTGACTGATGTCATTAAAACGTTTTCATATAATAAGGCTAGATTCAGGGTATCATTAAAAGAATATAACCTAACAGCCCTCCGGATAGTATGATCCACAAGGCGCTGATTTTAGTAAATTTAAAGGTAACCAAAATACTCAGCCCCATCAGAACCGCCGCGCGCCAATCAAACGCCAATTCATAAACTAATTTGAGGGATACAGCGATCATGATGCCAACGGCTCCCGCATTCACGGCATCCAGGAATTTAGACAGCCAAACAGATTTTCTGAGCAAAGGAATCAATTTAACCAATAAGCCCACAAGAAAAAACGAAGGCAGAAACATACCTAATGAAGCCCATAGCGCTCCTGAGATACCATTGAGTTGGTAACCAATAAAGGTAGCTGTTGTCAAAACCGGACCGGGAGTAAATTGCCCGATGGCAATGGCATCCAATAATTGCTCTTTGGTCAACCATCCCAACTTGTCCACCAATTCTGCATCTATATAAGCGATCAACACATAACCGCTTCCAAATAACACCAATGCAATTTTTAAAAAGGCTAAGAAAATAGACTGGTTGGAAATAGCTATTCCCATTGGTTTTACAAGCAATAATAAGGGACCAAACATGGCTTTCTCTCTTGACTTATTATTAAAATTCAACCAAAACATCCCTAGAATTCCACTACCAAGAATTAAAATGAATTCATCCATTCCATATAGAGACAATAAGGCAACAAGAATACCCAATACGATGAGCTGCCAACCCTTAAAAGCCTTCTTCCCTAATTTATAGGTTGCATTTAAAATAATTCCGATAACAGCAGGCTTTATTCCAAAAAAGAAAGGAGCTACTGCAGGTATTTCTCCATATTCTCCATAAATAATAGCCAGTATCAAAGTAAACACAACAGCGGGCGCTATAAACGAAATTCCAGCAACCCATAGACCTAACCAACCTGCCCTGACATGTCCACAATGCATGGTCATTTGGGTAGAATTAGGGCCGGGAACTAAATTTGTCGCCCCTACCATATCTAAAAAATGCTGTCGTGACATCCATTTTCTTTTGGTAACCACCTCATCCTCCATCATTGAAATATGGGCAGCCGGACCTCCAAAGGCAATACAGCCTAATTTTAAGAATAATAAAAAAACCTCTTTGATATGATTTGATTGCGAAGACATAAATAACAAGTAAATACTATTTAAATTAAATATCCTATCAACTTTTCTCCTATATCAGGTCATTTGCCAATAACTAAATATTGCCAAGATGATTTCTCCAAAAAATCCCAGTATCAAAAAAATGGAGGGTGGCCGTCAAGAATGAAGCTCAATGCCCTTCCCAAAGCCAGACATCCCATAAAGACAAGAGAAAGCAACGTGGCAAATTTCCAATATTCCGATTTTAAAATCCCTAAGATCAGGATATTGGAAATACCGAGATATAAGAACATTATGGCCCTGAAAATATTTCTAAGGTCAACAGCGTCAATAGCCACTTCAAATAATCTAGGTAAAATATGTTCCGGATACAGACCGTACAGTAAAGAGGCCAGAATTAAAATCACAGCAGACAAGATCAGGTGTGCATTCTGTTTGTTTAGATATGTATTCATTTATTTCATCATTTGTTTAATTTGAAAAAATAAGAAATTTATACCAATTATGAGCCGCTGCAATAAAACACATTTACCGTATAAAGCTCGGATCAAGGAGATTTGACTTCATTAAAATGAAGTTTACTTTGCCGCTTGGACGCTTAAAAATGGGCAAAAATGAAATTTTTTCAAAAATAATGTTAAGTTTACTTGACATTTAAACAAACTTACTTATATTTGTGTCAAGTTTACATTACATTATATCAAACTACATTTACACATGGAAAAAAAAGATTATAACACACAAATCAAAAAAAACACAAAAAATCTTGCGATTTATACCGCCTTATGGGTGGTTTCAATGGCTTTTGCCACATTTGGGCCTAAATTTATTTGGGAAGGCAACAAAACACTCACTTTTATTGGTGTTTTGGTAAATGCCATATTTGGCGTTTTTATGATCCTGGCCAACATCAAACATTTGAAAGGCTTGGATGAACTTCAAAAGAAGATACAATTAGAAGGTATGGCCCTTGCCTTAGGCGTTGGCGTCGTTGGAGGACTCAGTTATTCGCTTTTAGATACTACAAATCTTATCGCGCAAGATGCTGAAATCTCATTTTTGGTCATTATAATCGCACTTACCTATTTGGCAAGTGTGATCATCGGACAAAAAAGATACGCATGAAAAACAGACTAAAAGTACTTCGTGCAGAAAATGACCTGACCCAAGCAGATCTTGCTGATAAATTAGAAGTATCAAGGCAAACCGTTAATGCCATTGAAAAAGGTAAATTTGACCCAAGTTTACCTTTGGCTTTTAAAATTTCCAAACTGTTTCAAATGCCGATAGAGGCCATATTTCAGGAAGATTAACCCATTGATCATAAAATTTTTAGGGAGGTAATTGAACAATTACCTCCCAAATTTATTAGTTGATATGATCTATTGATCCTGATAAGCACCAGAAGAATAAGTCAATTCATAACTGTGGGTGTAGATCTCGAATACAACTCCGAAAGGATCTTCAACATAGACCATTTTATAGGGCTTTTCATTAGGATAGTATTCTCGTATAGGCATGCGCTGTTTACCTCCCTGTGCTACTATTTTATCAACCAGAGATTCAATATTCGGATCCTGGACACAAAAATGAAACAGGCCTGTTTTAAAAGGAGAGAAATCAGGTTTTTTCATCGGGCATGTTCGGGAAAGAAAACAACTCAATACCTATACCATCTGACGTTGACATATGAGCTATTTCAAATGTTTCCCAATCTTCACCAAATACGTCTATACACATTTGACCAATGGCAGTCTCCCTTTCTTTTGTAACAGTTGAAGGAGACATGATCACATACCAACCCATCACCTCTTGATAAAACGCAACCGCTTTGTGTATATCAGGCACTGTTATACCTATATGAGAAAACGATCTTGGATATTTAACTTTATTCATACTATTTCTAATTAAGATTTATATTATTTAGTGAATTACTTTTTTAGCAACGCTTTGCATTGCTGACCAAATACGCCAGCGATACCTGCGGCTAAACCTCCAATGGCAGCAGTTACCGCGATCAAGGTATAAGGATTCCCTCCTAAAGGAAATAAGACGGCTATTTTACTGGCCAGGGTAAAATCATTGCTACTTGATAGCATAAAAGTATAAGCCATCCAAAAACCAAAAATCGCTAAAAAAGGAATAAAGAATGTTGCCATACCTTTTAGGGGAAAGATCAATGCTGCAAGAAATGCAGCAAGCATCACAGACCACCAAGGCAATAAAAATGATAAGATTAATGCGAATACAAGGGTTGTCAATAAATTGAGGATATTTTTATTCATTTAGTTTGAAATTAGCGTTTGTGTAGCGATGACAGCTTCAGTTTTCTCATCCGACTGCATAAAATTCAACTCATGATACTCCCCAGCTGCCCATACATCGATAAAATCATCATAATGCTTACTGCCAGGGTTACCAGATTGACCGCCAGGATAAATTCCTAAAGCTTTTGGTGGAGAACTCATTTCTACGATCATGCGCCATGAAGGCCCGTGATCTTCTTTTGTAGCATTCACTATCCCGGATCCTCCTCCGATAGGTACATTAAATCTGGAAAAAGCAGGCAAACCTTGCAACAAATGATCTACATGTGTTGCCTTGTAAGCATTCCAATTATAGTCTCCGTTTTCGGCCTTCCACCTGGTCAAGGCTTCAACGGTTTCTTTAAAACTGATCAAGTACAAATCTTTAGCGGATTCTGTTTTAGGTGTTTCTTTAATGTCCATAAAAACGTCTGATGCATTATTCTTTAATAAAGCTATGGTGTGAAAAGAGGCTGGTTTTCTCATCGCCACATCCTTTAGGTCAAATTCATCCCATAACAAATTATAAAGCCTCCACCACCAACTTATCCAAATACTTGGACCCACCTCCTGGATGTCATTCATATAATTCCAGGCTTTTATTTCTTCTAGCATCTTTAATTCTTCATTATTCAAATCGGCGTCATTCAAACTGGCGATCATCTCAGGTAAAATTTCGGCTGCCTTTAAATTATAATTGTTATTGTGCAAATCTTTAAAATCCTGAATATCAAATTTCTTGTCGGGCCTAAAGAATTCATTGATCACTCGATTTCTATTGGTTTCATACCAATCTTCCAAAACATAATAAGGATAACCCTCATCAACCGGGCGTTGATTCGCAGAACTTACAAAGCCTCTTTCCGGGTTCTTTGTATGCGGATTGAATGATTGGGGTACAAATCCTTGCCAATCGTGTTCCGGATTCGAGCCATCCAACAAGAATTTACCTTGTCCTATCCACTTATTGGGTATCTTCCCTTGAACCCATAAGGCGATATCCCCTTCTGTTGAGGCAAAAACAAAATTCTGTGCAGGCGCCGTAAAATAACTGAGTGCGTTTACGTAATCATCGTAATTTTTACTCTTGTTCAACTCCAGGAATGTCCTTTGATTATTCCCTCCAACATGACCGATCCATTTCATGGCAAAACCAGTATAGTTCCCATTACCCATAAAATTCTGATCATAAGTCACCGGGCCATGATGTGTATATCGAACGGTGTCTATAAAAGACTGCTCTCCTCTTATTTTGATTTCTTCTATTCTAAAGGTTACATCTTTCCATTGTCCGTCGTATTTATATTTTGACTGATCCTCCTCGTTGAATTCAATTTTATACCAATCTACCAGATCTCTTCTTGCGTTTGTCTCTCCCCAGGATATATGGTTATTGAAACCAGAAATAACACCTAAAGCGCCGGGCAATGTGGCCCCAAAGGCGTTGTGATCTGGCGTACTTAATTGCATCATAAACCATATAGAGGGTAGCCTGAGACTTAAATGCGGATCATTTGCCAAAATAGGATTTCCGGAATAAGATTTATCTCCTGAAACTGCCCAGTTATTACTGCCATTATCGGGATCAGGTTTTTCCATGACTTTGGAAATAGAATCTAAAGCCATCTGGGAAGATGGGGTTTCAGTAATGGGGAGATCAATAAAACTCCAGTCAGTATTTTCTGGAATGACAGGATCTCCTGAGTTGATATAATCTGGAAATAGAAAATCGAATCTTTCTTTCCCAAATATTCTCAATGCATTGGTCCGTTCAAGATCATTTTCTGCCAGTGCCAAATCTTTGGTCATTAACATTAATAATAAAGCCGTTTTTTTAGGGTTCCATGGTTCAGGTTTATAATCCAGTAGTTTGTATTCAACAGGTATATCCTTTGCTTGTAACTGGTTGATATAATCGTTAACACCTTCCGAGTAGGCTTCTATAAACTGAGCTGTTTCAGGGTCCTCCTGCATCTTAGCGATGGCCTGTTCGGCTCCATATCCCATGCCTTTTCTGCGCTCCTGTCGATCATAATTCAAAGCTGCTTTACCAACAATCTCTGAGATGCGACCTGCAGCTCCATGGGTTTGGAATTCCATTTGCCATAGTCTGTGTTTGGCGGTAATATAGCCTTGGGCTCTGTATAAATCGATATCATTCTGGGCAAACAAATGTGGTATCATCTGCGCATCATAATGAATAATCACTTCTTCTTTAAGTCCATTCATAACAACTGAACCATCTATTGTTTCATCCTTTTCATTTTGCCAAATCCCTGAATAAGGATTTAGAAATTTTCCAATGGGCGGAATAGATCCAAATTTGGTATTGAGACCATAAAAAACAGCAACGGTTAGTAGTAAAGAAATGATAAACTTTAGGTATTTCATAAACGGGTGTATTTATATGACTAAAATACTAAATAATTTAATGAACTTCTTGTGATGACTATCAACCAACTGTTCATCTAAAACTGCGTGTCATTTTTTATTGGATATTGCCCAGGGATCTCATCTTTAGTTACACCCAGGTTTTGTAATAGATCGATCTCAATTCCTCTCGCAATGGTCGAGATCGGGACATCATTAGCAGTACCTTCAAATGGATTCTCTCCTGTCCGGCCTATTCGCTCCATCGTGTGGAAAATCCATGCAACGATCACATAAAAAGGAATTGAAACCCAAACAAATAGATTTCCAATTATCGGGCTTTTATCAATGATACCGGTGCCAATTTCTGCAAATTGCGGAACCAGTGCTAAAGGCAAGAGTAAAACGAAAATCCACATAAAAAAGTGATTCAGAGTAGCAAAGTGTCTGGGGTAGGGAAAGTTTTTAATCCGTTCACTTTTTCCTTGTAAGGTAAATAATTCCTCAATGATCCCTTCCAATTGCAAAAAAGAAAACTCCCATATCTGTCCTTTTTCTTTCAACTCTTTTAAATGATGAGATTGCAGATATAACATAGCAGTTGATTTGTTATTTTTACTCATCACATAATCGAAGTCACTTTGAGATATAACTGATTTTAGTTCATCTTCTAACATGGTATCTTTTTCAGGAGGTCTCATTCCCCACTCCTTATTGGTCTTATGATTAGCGGTAGTTTCCCAACGCCTGGGTTCTCGCATAGCAAATCGTAAGGTTGTCATCCATGCGATATGCCTGTTGGTCAATGTCTTTATTTCATTTTCTATATCATCCTGATTCATCGGTATTTGCGCGTACTCATTGTTCACCATATCCTGAACAAAAACACCAAAGGTCCTTGAAGTATTTACGATCCCTCCCCAAATTTTTCTTGCTTCCCAAATCCTTCCATAGGCTGCATTATTCTGAAATCCAATAACGAAAGCAACTGCTGTTCCTATAAGCGCTAATGGGGTCCAGGGAATTTTTAACCAAGTTAAATCCAGGAAGTAATACAAAGCTACCCATACAACTATAATGGCTATAAATAAAAACGTTTCGTAACGTGTCCACCAGGCCATTTGAAAGGTGGTGTATGTTTTTTTTATATGCATAATTTAAATTTCTCATGAAGTATTACTATTAGATATCACATTAATTGTTCATTCTTTGCTTCCAACAAAAGAACTAAAATTGCGAATCAAAGTATTTGTACAGCATCTTCATTTCCAACAAATATAACGCTATCTTCTATTTCATTGAAAAGATTTTTTGTTGATGACCATTGCGCAAAATCGACAAGTTAATGAATTGATTAAAGTACAATATATCACACTCTATTCAATTTAAACACCCTTAAACTTTCTATGATAACCGTACATATGATGATGGCCCCGCCGATAATTGTAGTGACTTTTGGGTACTCCTGTAAAAAGATCATTCCGATAATGATACCATATACAGGTTGGCTACAGCTTACAATACTGGCAGTAACGGTAGAAAAGTGTTTTAAACTATGAAGAAATAGCGTGTGTCCAATGGCAGTTGTCAACAAAGCCAACAAAACGGTTGCCGGCAGATAATCAATGACTCTTGAAGTATCGAGTAAAAACGCAAAGGGACTCAATACAATCGTAATGACCAATAATTGGTAGGTCATCAATAAGGAACCATCATAGGAATTGATCTTGGTTTTCATCATAATATTTCTGGTCGCATAGCAAAAGGCCGAAAACACGCCAAAGCCTACAGCTTTAAAATCATCATTTTTGATATCGAAATCGGGTACCAGAAAATAAATCCCAACCAAAACCAATACGCTTAATAGCAGGTGAATTTTTAAAATTTTGGTTTTAAGGAATAAAGGCTCTAAAATAGCCGTTATGGCGGGATAGGTGAAAAGGGACAACATCCCAATAGCCACATTTGACAACCTAAGGGCATAAAAATAAGTAATCCAATGCAGGCCCAGCAAAAGGCCCCCAAAAAAAACAGTCTTTCGGTCGCGGCCTTCCACATAAAAACTGATTTTCTTCCATTTACAAAAAAGATACAAGACAATACCTCCTATTAATGATCTCAAACCTATCGTGACGGGTATTGGCAAGTCTATATATCTTCCTAAAGCACCGGAGGTACTGATAAAAAGGATCGCCAAGTTGAGCTCAATAAAATTAACAGTTTGTATCCTTTTGGTCATAAATAGCCTAAATCTAACCTGTTATTATAATACCATTTTGCATTTCAATTTTGCTTGGTCTTTCAAACCAAGTTTCCATAAATTCAAAATTATCATCTGTGACTTCAAACTCAAAGGTAGTCCCTTTTTTAATATTTCGCTGTCTAACCCTGTCTAAACGGATATTTCGGGAAATATCCAAAAAATGGATCCTGATTTGATATCCATTCTCATGTGCAAATTTCCTAAATTTCTCACGGTGTTTAAACTTGGATAGGCCCAAATCTAGAATAACATCCATTTTTTCATGCTCTAATTGACCTATCAAACTGAGAATTATTGATTCAATTCTGTCAATTCTTTCTAAAAACCAGTCGAGACCGTCGGATGGCTTTTTATCTGAAAGAAACAAAGTCTTGTTCCACGTGTCTATAGAAAATAAGATGCCTCCATCTGTTCGTTTTAATTCATGAGCATAGGTTGTTTTTCCCGAACCTGTATTTCCAACAATTAAGTGAATCATTACTTTATATTTTTTGACATGGCATCATTGAATTCATAGTAACAAGATACTTTCATCGGGTGACAGGATCAAAATCTACTCTTTCAGATTTCCAAGTGACCGGATCTCCCAATAAAACAAAGTCACCCTGTTATCAATTGAAATTTACTTTACCTTTCTGCTTTTCGGATTGGTTCCAAACCATATGTTGAAATCCTGGTCAGGTAGAAAAGCGTCCATTATTCTTACCCTGGGATGACCTTCTTGATCTAAAGTAATCAGGGTACAATTACTAGATGACAAAATGCAAATACTACCTATTTTATCATATCCATGATAATAGGTTTTAACCCACTAAAGAAAAACTCCACTGCAATTACCATAACGATCAGTCCCATAAGACGCATCATTACATTATTGCCAGTGACGCCTAATACTTTTATGATTCTGGAAGAACTATAAAGTATTAAATAGGTCAACAAGATGACGAACAGGATCGTCAGAATCAACACTGTTTTCTTTTCAATTGAATCGGCATCTTCCATCATGACAATGGCATTTGTAATTGCCCCTGGGCCACAAATCATTGGAATGGCCAAAGGAGTAATTGAAATATCATTGATATAGGTTTTAACTTCCGATTCCTTAATTTTCACCTTTCCTAATCTGGCTTCCAACATATCCATTCCCATTAGAAAAAAAATAACACCTCCCACTATCCTGAAGCTATTGACAGAAATTCCAAAAAAATTAAACAATACCTGTCCCGAAAAAGCAAAAAACACAATCGTTATAAAAGCTACAATCGAAGCCTTTCTAGCTGTATTTGTTCTATGCTGCTGGTCTAAATCGGCAGTCATGGTCATAAAAATAGGCATGGTTCCCAAGGGATTAATCAGAGTGAAAAAGGAGGTAAAGGTCAAAATGGCAAAAGTTATTAAATCGGTCATTTTTTTGTAAAACTTTAATCTGGTTTAAATAGAGTCTCAATGTTAAAAATAAGCCTTTATTCCCGATAATTTACTCACTATCATCGACCTCTAAAGACTAAGAATCATTATAATCAAAAGTATGTTATTTTTTAGCCCTCGCTTTTCTTCTCTCCTTATTCTTTACAAAAATCAGTTTATGCCTGCTTTTAGGGTTTTCTCTTTGCTCCAATATCAAATTGCCAATGATTTGATCAAGGGTGTCAATTTTTCAAAACCATAATTTCTTGAATCAAAATTGGGTTGTTTTTTTTGTAACAAACTGCCAACATCGCCAAGAAATGCCCAACCCTCTTCGTCTGACAAATCGGAGATAGTTGTGGATATCAGATTGATTACTTTAGGAGTTATTTTATCAATGCTCTCCTTATTTTTGTCTTTTTGATCAGTATCCCTCCTTTTTCTCAGATTCTTTTCTGATGATTTCAACATAGATAAATTTATCACAGGCCACAATGAATGGATTTGGCGTTTTTCTTTTCACCTATCCCAATAACTTGCATTCCGGCTTCTCTTAATCTTGTAGCCAGCCTTGTAAAATCACTATCGCTTGACACCAAACAAAAACCATTTACCTTTTCAGAATATAGAATATCCATGGCATCGATGATCATGGCTGAATCGGTCGCATTTTTTCCTGTGGTATAGGCATATTGCTGAATCGGTGTAATGGCATTTTGCAGCAATAGATTTTTCCATTTTGACAAATGAGGTTTTGTCCAATCTCCATAAATCCTTTTAATGGTTGGATTTCCATACTTGGCAATTTCCTCCATCATCTCTTTTACATGAGCGGAGGGTATATTATCTCCGTCTATAAGTACGGCTAAGTTTAAATTCATTTTATTCTATTTTATGCTTCAAGAATTTTTAAAGCTGATTGTTTTTATTGTTTTTTTTCTTTTTTGGATTTTTGATACATCACAAAAAGTCTTACGCCTAACCTTGCGAACAGAATAATGGCGATCACCATTACCAAACCCATACCATCTTCCATTATTTAAAATCTATTTTATTAATTCTTTATAAGAACATACGCATTTAAAGATGTGGCAATCAATAACCAAACAAAATAGGGTATGATCAGCAAAGAATACATTTTTAAATCAGACCAATAGGCAACTAAAAAATAACCCACAAGTACCGTCAGCAAACTAATGATGATCAGGGCAACAGACACCTGATGAAAATAGAAGAATGCCGGATTCCAGGCAATATTCAACACCCATTGGAGTGCAAACAAAATCATCAAAAGCTTTAGATCAGACACCTTTGCCCAGGCATAAGCCATATATACGGAAAAGCAAATCATGATCGTCGTCCAAGCAAATCCGAAGACCCAACCCGGTGGCGACCAAGGTGCTTTATTTAAATTACTATACCACTCAGACGGCACACCTTTACCCGTAAAAAAACCACCTATGCCAAGGGCCCCAAAATTAAGTACTAAAAAAATTATTATTCTATAAACCATCTTATTTTTGTAAATCAAGGTAAAGCTGTTCGACCTTGTCTCTTGCCCAAGGTGTTCTTCTCAAAAACTTGAGACTAGACTTCACAGTAGGATTATTATTAAAACAATTGATATTAACTTTGGAGGCCATTTGCTCCCAACCATAATTTTCCACCAACCACTCTAATAGATCCTTCAATTTCACTCCGTGCAAAGGATTATTGGGTTGCTCTTGCTTAGGATTACTTATATCGTCCATTTTAATATGTTTGATGCGAAGGTAGGATGTTTTTGGCTTTTTACGGAATCATCTGTCTGGAAATATGAATTAACTCCTCACTAAACTTTTTGGGTTCATCGCTGGGAATTTCATGCGTAGATCTGTCAAACCAAATGATTTCCTTTTTATCTGCTTCAAGCCTATTGAAATATTGCTCCGCTACCTTAAAATTGGCAACATAATCTTTGTCACTGATAAAAAAATAGATAGGGCAATTGATAGAAGGAACCGTCTTGGCATAATTTACCTTAGCAGCCTCCAAAAAGACAGGCATCCATTTTGCACCCCATTCTTCAAATAATTTTTTCGGATACTTGTTACTCGCTTTTTGAGCATCAAGATACTGATTGGTCCATTTCCTTTGAAGATATAATTGCTGCCAGGAAGTAAATGGAACCTCGATTGTTGAAATTTCAGCCAATGCCATTTTATCCTCAGACATAAGCGCCTTTTCTTTGAGCAGCGCCAAGGTCAATTGCTCACTTTTATCCTGGTAGATCATACTACTGACAGAAATATAGGCATGTAACAAGTCTGGATGCTCATTCGCATAGTGCAAGCCGAGAAAGCCACCCCAGGAAAATCCTACTAGGTAAATTTTCTTTTTAGAAAACCTGTTTAATAAATAATTTACAACCTCTTCAGTATCTTGAAAATACAAATCCAGCGTCAAGAGCTCATCGTATGGTCCCCAATGAGAAGTGATACCTGTTTCTCTTTGATCCCATTGAACCACAATAAAATCTTTTTGAAGGTATTTGATAAATTTCTTTGAATAGTTTCTTGAAGAAAACCCCGGACCGCCATGTAAGAAGAGTAGTAATGGTTTGGTATCATCAGCGCCCTTAGCGCCAATCCACTGTTTGACACCTCCTATCTCAACCCCTTCATGCGTTTTCACTGATTCTTGAGCCTCTACAGCATAACATGTAAAAACAAACACGATCAGCCAGGTCATTTTGTATAACTTTTTTTTCAAATCTATTTTATTCAATTAGGGTTTCGATATTTTACCAATGCGATCAAAGATACTGCTGCCCATATACCTTCCAACAGGATAAACGGCATATAATTCATTAAGATAGAGGCATAACAGGCCATGCCTGCCCCTATCAGATTCAATAATATAAAGGACAAATCCTCCTTGCCGATCTTATCCAAAACATTGAGCACATAAGCCAAAAGTATTTGAAAAACTCCAATAAAACCTATCCAATCAACTGAATTCATTTTTAAGATCAATGTTTAATTCCTGTCCGGGACCCAGTTTTTTACGTACCGAGTAAAACCCTTTTGCCACTTGCATCAGGAAACCTTGCACAAATAAGGTTCTAGGCATACTTCCAATAATTTCTGATGGTGAGAAGATCACTTTTCATGGCGTCAAAAACGATTTTTTTATCTACCGTAATTGAAGTGTTACCTTTTTCGGCCCCTCCGAGAGGGTATTCAAGGTGAAGTGACACAGGAGGATTCAAACCATAAAATTTTAAAAGCCTAAAATACTTAGAGAAATCAACCATCCCATTGCCTATTGGCACATTCACCGCTTTCCACCTTCCTTTTTCCTTTGCCCATTTAAAATCCTTTAGCACAATGGTTTTTATCTGTTTATGCAACAACTTCAAACCATTCTCCCAGGAGAAACCACCATCCGCTACGGCGTGGCGAATATCATATTGAGTTCCAAAATAATCGGGATCTGCTTTTTCAAGTAGTTTCTCAATCTCCCAAAAAGAAGCGCCAATTTTGGTTCCTGCGTGATTTTGGTAGCATCCAACGATTTTATGTGCCTTATTGAGTACACTTAGCTCCTGAATTTTATGCTGATATAGTGTCAATGATTCAGTCATGGGTAAGCCCTCTTGATAGGTAAACCAATTCGCTCTATAAAATTGAACACCCGATTTTCCAGCGGCTTCAATTATTGCCCTATCATAAGGCTTTGAAGCATCTTCAATTTCAGTAGTAATCATTTTACACGAAGATCCTGCCTTGTTGATGTCTACAATCGCTTTTGGAAGGCTCGAAGACGCCAGTTCAGGAGGTATATGCCCCTTTGGACGAACCGTTACATCCATGCCGTCAAAACCAAGTTCTGCGGCAATTTGCCCGGCTTCTTTGAGGTCTAAAAATTGTAAATGTTTTGAGAAGATACTAATATCAAGTACCGCATCATTTGGCCTAAAAAAATTAGGAATTTGAGGCAGGTTGATCAAGGGTACTGAAGCCGCACATAGCGCCGTTTTCTTGACAAAATTTCTTCGGTTACAGGTCATCATTAATTAAAAAATAAAAGAATCATCAGTTGATTAAATTACAAACAATATTAAAGCTATCCTAATATTTTGTCATGACCTTCATCAAGTTTCTCTATTTCTTTTCTAAGACCTGCCATTTTACTTTGGCAACTCCCTGATCAACAAAATCAAGTTTTACTGCAGCCTTTTTTGAAAGGTCCAAGATTCTTCCCTTGACAAATGGGCCGCGGTCATTTACAGTTACAATAACCGATCTATTATTGGCAAGATTGGTCACTTTGATTTTTGTCTTAAATGGGAGTGTTTTATGGGCAGCTGTCAATTTTGATTGACTAAAAACCTCTCCACTAGCAGTTGTTTTCCCTTCAAACTTATCATTATAAAAAGAAGCCATTCCAGTTTGTGAAGATTGAGAGAAGCCATAATGGCACATAAAAATTAATAAAAAAGCAAACAAATATGTATGTTTATTATTCATCTATGTAGTATTTTGATATGATCCTATGGAACTATTATCCTTTTTTTTTAGTGCATTATAAATAACGGCATTTATCAATGCGGCTCCAACGACTAAAGCCCTGAAAAGAGATGTATCATCTTCTGTATCCTTATACAGGTAGGAAGCTAAAATAACTACGATTGCCCAAATAACCACATTTTTGATCAAAACTTTTTCCATTTTTATTCAATTCATAATAGAAAAAACAACTTGATACATTGAACTGACATAAAGGCTTCCATTACATATTTAAAAATTGTTTCTCGCTTATAAAAATACGGAAAGTAATCTTTCCTTCGCCATGGCCAAGATCCTCTTGTTCGCATCTGAGGATATCTTTTGATACGAGGCAAATTCACTTACAGTAAATTGACCAATGATCATACCTCTTAGCTCAGTTTTAAATATGTTGTCATTTTTAAATATTTTTGATAGCAGGTCATTCTTTTTTTCACTGCTTAGTCCTTGGAAATCAATTTTTTTTCTTCTCACATAATTTTCAAAAAATGCGATCAATAATTCATGCTGCAACTTAAGAATGGGTCGTAGGGTTGTGTTCTGAAAGCCTTCCTCTTGAGTTTTATTTTCAACTGTTCCAATATTTATGATTACTGGCCTGATGCTTAACTTATTATCTATCATTTTTTATCTGTTCAAAAAATTATATTTTCCACTATTCTGAAGCTGCTTTATAGCCTGTAATTCTCATCAACCACTAAATGTTCAAGGAAAAAAAGCGGTTAAAAAAAACCAATAAGCTGATGATGCACAGATTCATCCCGCCGCATGGTAGGCTTCCTGAAGCCATTGTTTTAATTCCTCATCTATTTGATGGATATCCGATAATTGCACACGATGGGTACACATGGTCCCAAAGGGTCCTGAATTACCCAGCCGATCAGTTATCGGCTTATCTTTTAATTTTAAACCTAAGTCAATCCTGGTTTTAGTGGCCGGTTTTATCAATGCAAATTGTTTTTTTCGAATGATACTTACACTTGTTTTTTTAGGAGCAATAACCACATCTGTGCCAAGACTCTTGACCACCTTCAATAAGCTTTCATAAATGGGTAGTAAACTTTCTTTTCCTGCGTATTGCGTATTGACCAGATCTGTTGGGTCTATGTTTTCTTCTTTCGATAAGGTCACAATTGTATTGGCAAAGCCGTGCGTTACCTGATGTTCCTTCTTAAGAAAATTGACTGCCTCGGAATGCTTTGAAAATGACATTGTCTTGAGCAGAGATTTCCATTCATTCAACGACTTACCTGTTTTCTCAGGCATGTTATCGATCATAGTTTGAAGTACTTTGTCCATGATATCATTGATATTTTAAGTTTACAGTTTATTTCACTAAGCTAGGCGTTTACTTTTAAAAATGATTTTTTTTTCTAATCAGAAAAATCTACAAACATTCTTTAGAATTATTTCAATACCACCTGTCTGATAAATATAAATTCATCCCTGTCTTTTCTTGAACAGCCACCAGCTTATCTCTTAACTCATAGGGCCTTACAAAGATCTTTCTTCTCAACTCATTGGTTTTTGATAAGTTTGATGCTGATGGAGGATCAAGAATACCATAAGTTACTTCTTTTCTGTCATATCTAACGGTAAGAAACCAGTCATCAATAGCTACATATTCATAAGGAGACATTTGCCCATTTTTAAGTGCATCCATTAATTTAGGTTGCAGCCTCGGATAAATTGTATCCTTCTTGTTATAGTTGGTTGAGATGGAATTATGATGGCTCAATATGGTTGACATCCAACTGCTGTTTCCTATTAGTTTTTCACCTGGGTAGCCCTTAGATTCCAGAATAGTAGAAAATTCAGCCATCTGATGCTCGCTGTGAGGAGCAAACTTATGCTCTGCATATTTATCCTGAGATTTTGAACTCAATCTAAACAATGCTTTCAACGCTTTCTTTTGATCTTTTGCATACATCTTTTTGACTTGTTCTCGAGTTTTTTGATCGAGCTTAGATTCGTATTGTACTTGAAGGTTGGGATATTCTTTTTCAATTGATTTCCATGCTTCATCATTTAGAAGTGGCTTCAGGCAAGTATTTTTCTCAATCGATTTCAATTCCCATCCCGACAGTATTCCCTGCTTAACATATCCAAGTGATTTATCGATATCCCTAAGGTAAAATGCCAATTGTGAGGCAATTTGATATTCCCTTAAGAATATAAAATCGTAGTCTCTGAATAGTTGTTCGTAAATTAGAAGTGCCTCGGTATAATTTTCAGAGGCAATTAATGTTTCTGCCTTTATGACTTGTAGATGGTAAAATTCATAATCCTGATGCTCACGTGCATTGATCACGGGTGATGAGTTCCCGGGTGATGAGAAAATTGATAAAAGGTGCAAGAGAATTAAAATTTTAGCCATTATCTTATTTCAAATATCACAAAGATTATCCCTTTACTTTAAATTTTTAAGCATCCAGATATTACAACTTGTATGACCAGATGATCCCAAAGGGCTATTTAGTTGTATAAATCCTTGTTTTTCATACATGTTAACTGCTTTTGAAAACTGAGGTAAACTTTCAATATAGATTTCTGAATACCCAAACTCCTTTGCAGCATTAATACTTTTTTCCATCAAAATTTTTCCAATACCCTTTCCTCTTGATTCCTTAGGAAGATAAAATTTGACCAATTCAGCGCATTGCTTAGGAAGCCCCTTAGTAGGATAAACTCCACAACAACCCAGAATTTTATTATTGTCTTCTGCTACCCATAAAACAGATTTTTCTGTTTGAAATGATTCATATAAATAATCTGTTGTCGGATCTGAATACACGGTCCCATTTTTTGGAGCATCATGTTCCTCAAACACTTTTCGTATCATTTTTGATAAGTACGGATTGTCCGATTCCTTTACTTGTCTAATCTTCATTGATTTTTATAATATGTGTTTACCTTACTCCCACTCAGGGAATTGAGTGATATTTAGGTCGAGTTTGGCGATGGCCTTCATATCTGATATACCAAGCTCAAAATCGAAAATATCCAGATTCTCTATCATATGCGCTTTTTGCCTGGATCTGGGAATGGCAACAATTCCTCTCTGGTAGTGCCACCTTAAGCTAACCTGAGCATTACTCTTACCATACTTTTTACCTATATCAGCCAGCGTTTGGTTGTTAAAAATACCATTACGGCCTGCTGCAAAGGGAGACCAGGCTTCCATTTGTATGCCTGATTTCTTTAGGTATTCATATGAATGACCTTGCTGGAAGAAAACATGTGTTTCTATTTGGTTGATCGCAGGCTTGATTTTGGCATATCCCATCAAGTCCTCAAGCTGTTCTGGTGAGAAATTACTTACGCCGATCGCTTTTATTTTACCTTCCTCATAAAGTTCTTCCATGGCCTTCCAGGTGCCTTTTACATCTCCTCTGGGCCTATGGATAAGATACAGATCCAAATAGGTCAAGCCTAGTTTATCCAAAGAGGTTTGAAATGCCTTTTTGGTACTTTCATAACCCGCATCATCAACCCAAAGTTTAGAAGTCACAAAGAGTTCTTCTCTCTTGATACCACTTTGCTTTATCCCCTCTCCAACAGATGATTCGTTACCATAAATATGAGCCGTATCAATAAGACGATAACCTACTGAAATTGCATCAGAAACTGATTGCACACCTACAGCATCTCTTAAAGTATTGGTGCCAAAACCAAGCATTGGCATTTCTATCCCGTTGTTCAGGGTGACAGTTGGTATTGAACTGCTTTGAATAATTGATTTGTCAAGCCCTAATAATTCCATCCCATCTAAGGGTAAAAACAATGCAGTAGCAGCAAAGACCGATGTTTTTTGTAAAAACTTTCGACGTTTCATTATAAGAGGATTATTTTTTTTCTTCATGACCTAATCTATGGGTTAGTTTGATTCAAATATAAGCTATCTTTTCCTGGCATTTTATATCCCTTATAGGCGATTTTATCCTTACTCAATTGAGGTATCAATGCGCCAAGGCGGGTTTAATCGGTTTTCTCCTCCATAATACAAAATGAGTTGGTTTCCATCAACATCCTTCAATCGTGCCTCTCTCCAAAGCCATCTTTGATCTGTTGGTAACAGGTCAAACTGAATTCCTTTGTTTTTGAGTTCATCAACATATTGATCGAGCTGCTCACATTCGAAATAAACATAAATCCCATCTCCCTTTGGTAAGGTGTCTGTTTGGTGTATCGAAAAAGTGGCATTTCCATCCGGACATTCAAACCTCGCATAATGTGGTAAAGCTTTGACAATCAATTTCAATCCTAATTTTTCATAAAAGGGAATCGATTTTGTCAAATCCAATGAAGGGACCGTTATTTGATTTAAATTCATAGCCTGATTAAATTAATTTTATGCAATCACTTACTTATTCACAAGCCTTTATTACCAAGGAAGCTTGAGTTCTTTCACTTCATACTGATAAAATTCTTCTAATTTTCTGAGTAGTTCTTTTGACATTGGCTTTGCAGTCGTCTCCAAATTACTTTCTAACTGAGCCATTGTTGCATTGCCCGGAATCACAGTAGCTACCGCATCATAAGCCAAACAAAAAGAAAGCGCCGTTTGCGCCAAATTATGCTCCTTACCAATCAAGCTCCTTATGCGATTGATCAAAGCCGCCCGGGTTTTAATATCATCTTTTGACCAACGTTCTCTAATATCATTAAATGTGCTATCAGCCTCGTATTTTCCTGATAGCCAACCTGAATCAAGCGGGATCTTAACGATGACACCAACATCTTTTTCTAAGGCTAAATCAAAGGCTTTTGCCGTATCCTGATGCAGGATATTAAAGAATGCCTCAATGACTTCCCCCTTGGTAGTTTCCATAAATAGCTTCATCTCCTGATAAGTGTCCAAAGACGCCCCGTAAGCTTTTATTTTCCCTTCTTCCTTTAGTTTTTCCAATATCTCATAGTGGTCATTCTGATGACCATCAAGGTATTCATAAGGAGGGTTGTGAAAAATCAATGAATCCACATAATCCAGTTCTAATCTTTTTAAGCTGCCCTCTAAAGATGTTCGTATATAGTCTGAATCATAATTTGTTCCTCCTGAATCAGTATGACCAAATTTTGTGTTCACCACAATTTTGCTTCTGTCAATTCCTTTTAGTGCTTTCCCCAACCTTAGCTCACTACTTCCGTTTCCATAATTTGGAGCCGTATCAAAAAAGTTCACGCCAGATGCCAGCGCGTGATGAACCATAGTAATAGCTGCTTTTTCTGTCATGGTTTTCCAGTCTGGGCTGGCTCCCAACTGCCATGTTCCCATACCAATTTCAGAAACCAATGGCGTTTGCTTTGTATATTTATTATACCTCATATAAACATGATCTGATTGGTGAATTTAATGAACAATTATCGTTTTTTCGGAAAGAAGGCTTGCTAACTCCCCCCAAACGGGGTACCGAAAATACCTACCGCCAATTCTGCCCAAATAAGTACAAGTGCGATAAGTAGGACTATAATGATCCCTATTCTGTAATTTGAATTCTTTACTTTTCTTATGACTACATCAATAACCAGACCGGCAGCAAGAAGCAGAACTCCGGCCACCAAAAAATCTAAGGGGCCCCAATTTACTTCATGGGTAAACTGCATTGCTATCAATGGTATCAGCAATAAAAATACCACGGTAATCAGGATGATTTTAAGTCTATTGTTCTTCATAACTATGTCATACGCTAGTCCTCTACTTCAACAGTAACTTCAATTTCCACCGCCATATTAAAAGGGAGCGATACCTGGCCCACTGCCGCTCTAGCATGTTTTCCTTTTTCCCCAAAAACCTCCACCATTAGGTCAGAAAATCCATTGATCACTTTTGGCTGGTCATAGAAATCCGGTGCCGAATTTACCATACCGTGAACCCTGACAAATTGTTTTATTTTACTAAGATCACCAACTGCAGCCTTTAACGTAGATATAATTTTTATTCCTGTTAATCGTGCAGCTTCATACCCTTCTTCTAAGGTCAAATCGTCACCAACCTTTCCTATCACACGCGCACCAGAACCCGAAAGGTATAAGACATTTCCAACTTTACGCCAATTCACAAAATTTGCCACAGGTTCACTTGGCTCGGTCAGGGTTATACCGAGTTCTTCAAGTCGCTCCTCGGGAGTTTGCGCTTGAAGTTCTGTTACCTGAATGAACAACGATGCTAGAAGTAAAAGATATATTTTCATTATTTCAATTTTAAATTGTTCACGGTTTTTTGTGCTTGTTTTGGCGAGCAACTAAATTAGCAAAAACTAATCAAACCTGATGATTTTATCCTTTCAGAATCGTTCACCAGACTATCCTCATAAATTTATTAAAGGTTAAGGATTTATTCTCATACAGTTTTATTTAATCCATTTCTTCTTTTTAAAATAGACTATGGCAATAATGATACTTAGGATCATCATCCCAATTGCGGCTGGAAATCCGAATCTCCATCCTAATTCCGGAATGTTTTTAAAATTCATCCCATAGATTCCGGCAATAAGTGCTGGTAGAGAGATACAAACGGTAATAATTGTTAAGGTTCTAAATATATTATTTTGTTCTAATTCAATTTTACTGTTTATATTTTCCTTCAAATCATCCAGTCTGTCAAAATTGAATTGAATATGGTCTGAAATTACTGCAATATCGTCAAGCTCTAATTTTATTTTATTTGTAATTGCCTTTTCTTCAAATTTGTTCTGTATCAATAAGTGCAGAATTCTTTGAAAATTACTTATTGATTCCTTTATTAAAAGGTTATTAAAATTCAAAATCATGATTAGATCCAGGTCATTTGACATAAAATCTTTCGAGTTCAAAATATTCTCATAAAACTGCTTCACTCTTTTGGATATGAATTCTGTCAAATCTGCATAATAATCTGAAATAATGCCTATTTGAAATACAAAGTGTTCAATATGAGAATTGAAATTTATACTTGTAAAGTCGTACCTGGTTTTGGTAAGATTGACAAAATTCTCATCAATATTTGAAGATAAAAAATATAAGACGACCTCCTTTTTGATAATGATGAAAATCTCTTCCTCTTTAAAAAGCGTATTAGAATTGTAACTGGGTATGGAAAACTTAAATGATAGTTGGTCGGTTGATCTTAAGTAATGTGAACTTATTTCAATATCCTCTTTTTGGTTAAAAATCGATATGTCAATATCAAATTTATCAGAAATTTCATTTAACACTTTTTCAGTAAAATCAATAATACGGATGTTAAATATGTCATTAGCTTTATATTCGATTTCACTAATTAAATTTAGCTTCTTTACTTCGTTGGTCTTTAAATATAATTCTATCATATTTTTACGATTCTTTGAATTTATTCTCTTATTCTAGCTAAAAATCATAGGAGAAGTGTTGCATCCCATATGTTGTTACAGTTTCATCTAAAGGGTTGTAAACTACTAAATTTATGCGGAAAGCGCCATGATCTTTTCCCAAACACTGCTATTAACAGGAATTCCCTCTTTTAGATTCCGGGCTCTGGTATGTGAACTTCGTTCTCCAGGGTAATAAGTTTTATCCCCAGAACGCATTGGTGCCACATCATGGGTATAATCAATAATTTCGTTGATGAGTTTTTGCTGTAACTCTTTATCTTTAAAAATCTTGGGGTAGATACAGAGGTACACCTGAGAAACCCCTGTTTCAAATTCATTTAAACCTATTTTATAGGTAGAATTTCCGGCTGACAACAAGGTGGCCAACATATCCAAAATGATGGAGAGAGCAGAACCTTTCCAATAACCAATGGGCAATCCGCGTTCATTTAGAGAGATTTTTTCAGGATCATTGGAAAGCTCATCCTTGTCATCCCAACCTCCAACATAAGGCAACTTTTCACCTCTGAGTTTATAGTCATTGATTTTACCGAATGCAAATTGCGAAATCGCCATATCCAGCACCACATGGCCCTCCTCCCTTGGTATTGATACCACAACTGGATTGTTACCAATTCGGCTGTCTTTACCACCCCAAGGCGGCATGTTGGGTTGTGTATTTGTAAAAAGGATAGAAATACAATCGGCATCTGCGGCCTGGCGTCCGTATGTACCGCCTCTCATCCAGTGATTTGTGTTGCGGAGTGCCACCATACCCATTCCATGTAACTTAGCCAATTCTACGGCTCTGTTTGTACACTTTGTCGCATTGATAATACCTGGTCCAAAATGACCATCCCATCGTTCTATACTGCCAAAAGTTTCCACTTTTTCAGCCTCAGCATCAATTTTGATCAAACCTTTTTCCACGTATTCAAGAAAAAGTGGTACCCGATTGATCCCATGAGAATTTACCCCGTCCAAAGTACTCTCAGTATACACATTAGCCATTAACTTGGCCTTTTCCTCAGAAAATTTATATTTTAAAAACAGTTTATAAAGTACATCCCGCATTTGATCTGGGGCAACTCGTATGGCTTTGTCAGTCATTTGATATACGTAGTTAGCTATGGTTTATTTTTCAATGATCAAATTTTCCAGGTACCTCACAGCTGAGGCAATTAAGTTCTTATGACTCTTTTCATATGCCTGTCAATAATAGCTATCGCTCATTATCAATGCATTTTTCAATAAGGTTCATTTATATTTCATTACAATTTTCTCAAATCAAAAATATCCTTTCTTCTATCCCTTAAATTTCTAACACTACCAAATTGATTTAATTCTCTTAGCAGACCAATATCGCAATCAGCTATTAAGATCATTTCGGTATTGGTTGTGGCTTCAGCTTTAATTCCATTTGCCGGAAATGAAAAATCACAGGGTGTAAACACCATGGATTGGGCAAATTGAATGTCCATGTTATGGACCTTTGGCAAGTTACCCACACTTCCGGCTATGGCGACATAACATTCATTTTCAATAGCACGTGCCTGGGCGCAGTGACGTACGCGGGAATAACCGTTTTGTGTATCGGTCAAAAAAGGGATGAACAAGATGTCCATACCTTCATCGGCCAACAACCTGCTCAATTCAGGAAATTCGGAGTCGTAACAAATAAGTATTCCAATTTTCCCGCAATCGGTGTCAAAGGTTTTTAACTGACTTCCTCCTTGCAAACCCCATACTTTTGCTTCATCTGGGGTAACATGAAGTTTTTCATACCTATCAACGGTTCCATCTCTTCTACATAAATAGCCTACATTATAAAGTAGATTATCCTTTATTTCAGGCATACTCCCTGTGATAATATTGATATTATATGAAATTGCCAATTCAGAAAATTTCTGCACTATTTGAGGTGTATGTCTAGCTAATTCTCTAATAGCCTCAGATTCAGGAAGGTGATTATTATCGGCCATTAATGGAGCATTAAAAAACTCCGGGAAAAGAGCAAAATCAGATCGGTATCCCGAAACAGCATCAACAAAATATTCTGCCTGCTGCATCAACTCTTTTAAGTTTTTATACAGCCTCATTTGCCATTGTATCAATCCCAAACGGACCACCTTTTTTTTCGTTGTTGCTTTCTTGGTTTGCTTCTTATAATAAATATTATCCCATTCCAATAGAACAGCAAATTCATTCGAAGCTTCATCTCCCTCTAAATATCCTTGAAGGATCTTTGAAGGATGAAAATCATTGGATATTTGAAAATTTAATACAGGATCATGAATTTCCTTTCTTTTTACCTTTTCAATGTATTCTTTAGGCGATAATGTTTCAGCATACTTATGGAAATTAGGGATTCTTCCTCCAAATGCGATCCCTCTCAAATTTAGTTTTTCACATAATTCTTTTCTATAATCATAAAGTCTGCGTCCAAGCCTAAGACCCCTGTATTCAGATTTAATAAATATATCTATTCCATATAAAACATCGCCTTTATCATTATGGGTATCAAATGAATATGTTCCTGTTAGTTCTTTATAGGTATGATGTTCATCAAATTTATCATAATCAACAATAATCGATAAGGCGCAGCCTGCCAGTTCGTTATTGATCTTGATCACAACCTGTCCTTCAGGAAATTTATCAATCAATGATTCAATATGAGATTCTTTCCAATAAGAGTCGGGCATATTAGAGTAGGCTTCAATCATTACCTCTTTCAATTCTTTATAATCATGCAGGGTTAAAAATTGAAGTTCAATATTTTCTATGTTTTCTATCATTCTTTTAATTGATTTTATATATGAAAATCTCGTCTTTTAAAATGATTTTTTTAAATCACAAGTCTGCAAAATTAATTAAAATTGAGATGCGAAAGTTAAAATAATTAGGAGTAAGTTGGCTAGATCGTTCTTTTAATACCACTCTATTTTAAACAGACTTTTTTTTGAAATCCGTAGGGAAAGATCTATAGGCGTAGTATTGCAAAACTTCTTCCAAAGCCATTTTTAGCGCTTTGTTTATCGGCAGCATGATATTTCCTAATTTAAAATCAATTTGATTTAATTGCATATAATATGCTGTAAATACAGGTATAGGCAGTCCTTTTGCAATTGCGTCGACAGCAGCGTTATAGTTCTCGGTCTGGCCTTCTTTGATGATTTTACAAGTGGTCAATCTCAATTTACCGTATTTATCAGTGTTGGCACCAAAGCCGAATAACCGGCAAATTAAACCTCTGTATGTATAATTGCTACAACGACCCTGACCAATAATAGATAACGGTTTATAGATCAAACAAGTTGAACTACTCGTTTCATGAAGCATAAGGAGCGTTTTTTCTGCTTCCCCGTTCAAAAACAAATGAAAGGCCCATGGTAAAAACTCTAAAGGTGAAGCTTCCACATCCGGGTATGCACAACATTTTCCACAACCATCAACACAGTGTATACCTGATGATTGTTCAAACTGAACGATTTCTTGCTCTAATTGATCAAAAAGGTTTTCTACCAATTGCACTCTCCGCTCTATCGACATTATTTTTTACCGAAGGTAGACTTAATAAAGCGACGAAACTTCATTTCTTTCATAAAAGAATTTAAGATCGATTATCAGCAGTGCAGTACCGTCTGTCGAATCTCGTCTGAGTTTTGATGTATACTATTAAAATGTGTGATGAAAGCTCAGTTGCAACTGATTTTTACTCCAATTATCAGTAGTTTGATTCATCACACCTAACTGAACTTTAAGGCCCTTTTTTATAATGTAACCCATGGCTATATAAAACCTGTTTCGATCAAATATTTCAACAGTTCTCTCATTTCCAATATCTCGTTGCCCATTGATAAACAGCTCATTATACAAGGCCAGATAAACCGTGTTTTTATCCATCACCTCTTTGTTCAATGCGATATTTACAAAAAGGTTATACCTGTAACGTGTCCTAAAATCTTGATTTTCAACAAACCGTTGCTCATAGCGAAACCTATGGTTGGTATAAACACGTTTACCGAATTTCACCGGAAACAAAGCCTCCTGGTATATTCTACTCTCTGCGATGGAGGAATTATCAGATCCATAAGCCCCGGTTGTTATATGTCCGTACCCAAGCGTAAATTTGATGTCAGCTTTTTTAGGTTTAAAAGTCAATCCTCCTCGAAGCAATAGTTGTTCAAGGTCTCCTCCAAGGTTCCAATTACGGTATTGGATATCTCCTTGGATACCCCATTGGCTTTCCTTAAAAGTTGTATTGAAGAAATACATGTACCATGCTCCTAACTTGTCTTCATCAATCTGAGCCTCTACGGTCTCTGGAAGCAAGAAAGAAAAACATATAAGTAGCAAGAAAATACCCTTTTTCATTTTTAAATAGAATTTCAAGTGGTTGGTATAAAAATAGTCTTGTAGTTTTGGCACCTAATTTAACAAATATAAACCGAACCTGACTGCCGGTATTTTGCCAAAAAATCCTTGAGGATCTTCTTAACTAAGCTTGAAAAAGTGAATCGTATTAGATCCTGTTGAATTTAATAGCGTTTTAATTCCAAGTTGAGTTGCCTTCCTTCTTTGAATGCTTTTTTATCCAAACTAGTGCCCACAGCTATGCCAATAACCATTCCTATAGGTAGTCCGGCACCAATCATTCCATTATTTCCTTGACTTGCACCAAGCGCAATTCCTATAGGGATTCCAAAGGCTGACATGCCCACTACCAACCAGGTATTTCTATAATGATTCTTAGGAACGATCTTGAGTTTTTTCTCGATCAGTTTCATCATCCCAGACTGGGCTTTTCGAATATGTTTTTGAAATTCTTTCTCTGGTCCTTTAAAGGCGTTTACTCCTTCGATAGTATTGTTTAGAGAAATTATAATTTCCTTGGGAAGTTCCTTTTTTTTCAATTCAGCAAGTACATCATCAAATTGACTGAAAGCCTTGAACAGCTTTGTGTTTTGGTCAATTCCAGGAATTTTTTTTAACTCATTAATTTCCATTAGTCAATTTGTACAAACCTCTAATTTAGTAAATACCCAGCAAATAGTAAAAATCTAACCGCTTTTAGCGAAAGATTTTTATTGGTTAACATGAATTTACTTTTTGTTAAGAACTTCTACCAATAATTTTATACATTGTTCACGTTCAACAACCTTAAGAATCTATATATGGAAGTATATAAAATTAAAATAATTGAGACCATTGTGATTATAGTGGTTTTTTCAATTAGCAAATTAATCACCAAAGGGATTATAGGAAAAGTTGGGAATAGATTTAAGTACCAAAAAGGCAGGATAAAAATCACAAATAAGATTGTAGGTATTATATTGTTCGTAGTACTTATCGTTATTTTGACGATCATTTGGGGAGTTGACCAATCTAAACTATTATTATTTCTGTCATCTGTATTAACAATTTTAGGTGTTGCCTTTTTTGCACAATGGTCAATTATTTCAAATATCACGTCCACATTGATCATTTTCTTCAATCATCCTATCAAAATTGGAGATTCTTTAACAATTTTAGATAAAGATTTCCAAATAGAAGGGACTTTAAGTGATATTGGAATTTTCTTCGTTATTTTAAAAACAAAAGAAAACAAGAAAATAACAATCCCGAGTAATGTCTTTATGCAAAAAATGATTCAGAAGGACGGCGATGTATAGTGTCAATAGTTGCCAATGGCTTTATCGTTTTCTTACAAAACGATTTTGAACAACCTTGTCCAAATATATATTAGAATCGATGCATTCGAATTCTAAACTGTCTGAGACCCTTGAAAATAAAGGAATACCATCTCCCAAAAGGTAAGGAATAATAGTAATCGTCATTTCGTCAATCAAATCTTCCTTCAAAAAACTTTGAATCGTTCTACCTCCGTCAATATACAAGCTGCGGAGTCCTTTTTTATGGGCTTTCTGAAGGATTTCTTTTAAAGATCCATTCACAAGTTCTGCCTTATCTTCATAACCTTCTGGGATCCTGGTCAAACTATTACTCAAGACAAAAACAGGCACTTTGTAAGGCCAATCCATATCAAATCCACATACGGTTTCAAAAGTGGTTCTCCCCATGACAAGTGCATCTATTTGAGACATGAATTCCCCATAGCCCATATCAATATGATCAGGATTTGGAATTGAATCTAGCCAATCTATTCCTCCATTTTTGTCTGCAATATACCCGTCTAAACTTGTTGCTATAAATACTTTATTTCCCTGTATCAATTTTTGAATATATCATGTTTATCAAGAGCTTAGCTTTAATTACCCCGTATTTCTCAAACCTCCTGACAAGGAATTAATCACATGCAATAGTTCTGGCAACATATTGCTTGCTTCCGGATCGCTTTTTTTATTTAGCTTTCTCCATTTTTTGATCAAATCAATTTGAAGTTTATGCAAAACCATTAATTCTTTTTCCCTGTTATTCATAATGTTCAACTGCCCGGTTCTTCTTACTTTAACACTATCACCCAGTAAATTCTCAATATGTAATTTGCCCGCTTCAAAATCAGCTAGGATCAGATTTAAAAACTTGCTTTTCACCTTTTCATCGGAGACCATTTGAGCATACATCTTCATAATTTCCGGATTGGCAATTAATAAATTGGTTTCGGTTTGAATGAATAAATACCTTAAAAAAGGCCAAGAAGAGATTGATTTTTTCAGATCTTCAAATCTATCACTGTCCTGCTCTTTTAATTCTTTTAGAGCTGCTCCTATTCCGTACCACCCGGTCAGTGTAAACCTCGACAAATTCCAGCTAAATACCCATGGGATCGCTCTCAAATCTTTTAACGACCGCTTTCCAGTTCTGCGCGCTGGTCGAGAACCAATCTTACTTTGCTCCAGAATATCAATAGGAGTTGCTTCGCTGTAAAACTGCATGAAATCTGGATCACGAATAAGGCTTTTATAGTGTTCCATTGATTTTGCCGACAACCATTCCAATGTTTCTATTGGATAGTCATCTTCTTTATTTTGAGTGGGAGCCATAGTATGCAGCGCTACTCCGGAAGCCAACATTTCCAAGTTATATGTTCCTGTTAAGAGGTTACCAAATTGCTGCGAAATAGACTCCCCTTGTATGGTTAATTTTAATTTACCGTTAACCGAACCTGGTGGTTTACTTTCAATAAAACGGTGATATTTACCTCCACCACGACTAATGGTTCCTCCTCGACCATGAAAGAAAAACACTTTAATATTATTTTTTCTTCCCACTTCAGAAAGCGCTTTTTCGGCTTTATAGAGATTCCACTTGCTGGCCAAAACCCCGCCATCTTTGTTACTATCACTATAACCCACCATAACCTCTTGAGCGTCTTGTAGCAGTTTCTGTCGTTTTCTTGTTACCGGATGATTTAGAAATTCATCCAAAATAGCCGCTCCATTATCTAAATCTTCTATGGTTTCAAATAGAGGCGCCACTATTAGATCGGTCCCTAAAATTTGGGTTTCTTTCATAAACAGGTACACCATCAGTAAATCGCTAAGACTTCTTGTCATACTAACGATCAATGAACCTATGCCCTCAGAGCCATACAGAATGTTGTGATCTCTTAAAACCCTAAAATAATCCAACACATTATCTGCTTCTACTCCATAAGAGATGGTGATATTTGTTAATAGCTCAGGTGACGCTATGGCTTCATTCAAAAATGTAAGGCGCGTATCTTCATCCCAATTTTGAAAGTCTGTAGCTGCCAATGTTGATTTTTGCAAAATTTGTGTAATTGCTTTTTCATAGTACTCGCTATTCTGACGGATATCAAGTTTGGCCAAATGAAATCCAAAGCTCTGTACCATTCGCTCTAAGGGAAACAATAAACTTTCTGCAATTTTATCAGCATTAATTTCAATTAAACAGTCCCTGATCAATTTTAAGTCCTTTTGCAACTCACTACTACTTCTATAAAAAAGTTTTGAATCACTATAGGTTCCTGAAATAGTGTGTTCAAGTTTGATTTCTATCAAATTCACAAACTGTCTCCATGGCTCATAAGGATTGCGATTTACTGCCTTTGTTCCTTTATCTCCTAATAATTCAGCGTATTTTGTAATAGCGCTTGTCAACGTTTCCGGAGTAGTATTCAACTTGGAGGATAAAGCCAGTTGGGCCCCTAATTTTAAAACATGATCATATATGATCTGTAAAGCCTTATTACGATGGATCAGCAGGGTGTCTTTTGTAATTTGGGGTGTTACAAAAGGGTGGCCATCTCGATCTCCCCCAACCCAACTTCCAAAACCATATTTTGGAAAGTGCTCTGCGTATTTTAATTTCTCAGGATCAAATCCCATTTCTAACCAGGAGTATCTTAATTTTAAGTCGCTGGCTTCTAAAATCAAAGGAAATATCTTGCTTAAATAATGCACTACATTAGCCCTTTCATCTCTTAAATCGGGTTTTTCTAAATAGATTTCACCTGTTCTCCACCATCGCTCTAATAAGCTAATTATTTTATCTCGAATTACCTTTTTTTCTGTTTGGGAATAGGTCGAATTTTCATTTTGTACCAGTAATAAATATAATTCTCTATGTGTTTCTAATATGGTAACCCTCTTGGCCTCTGTAGGATGAGCAGTAAGCACAGGGCAAATTTGAATGGATGATATGGTGTTGATCATTTTATCCTGATCAATACCTTGTTCCTTCCATAGTTTAAATGTTTCTCCCCAAGATCCACGAATTGCAGATATCCCAAAGTTTTTTTCAAACTGTCTGTTAAATTGAATTGCGGCATTCTCTTCAATAAGGTTCATCAATTGAAAATATATACCAAAAGATTGCATTATTTTTTCATCAGAGACACCAGTATATTCATTATTTTCATTCAATGATTCAACAAAGGCACTAAGATCATTCTCTTCAATATTAGATAGCATTTCCTTGAAACAAGAAAGAATATATTTTTTATCTTCTAATATTTTATCAAATCCATTTGTAATCAATTTTGTAGACATATTTTTATTATTTGTTAGCATGGCGGTTGCCGTTAAAAGCAGTTGCGAAGATAAGTATTTAGCTAAGCCGGAACAACCAAGCTGAGAATTCTATAGGGCAGAAGAGATGTAAATTGGCTTTAGCCTTTTCCTAAATAGTTGACAAAGAGCCCATACTTTGCGCCATGGTTGTTAAAAAGTTTTTTTATTTAGTACCAATAAATATGGCTACTTCTGACTTTTCTCCATTTTTTGATTTATCTCCATAAACTTCAAAATCAGCTATATAGTTTCGCTTTAATTCCTTGTCTTTCCACCAAATTTCTTTCCAAACATCAATAACAGCATTTGGCATTGGTCCTTTGGCAAGGAATCTTTCATATTTTCCTTTTTTAAATTCTCGGCCTACGAGTCCTTCAGGTATTTTGTCGAGTGTTTTAACTTTTAGCCCGATGATACAGGTATATGTTCCCCTATAATCAGATGCATAATCGGTGTAAATAGCATAAATGTCATCGCTTATTTTATTGGCTATTTGGCTAGGGATTTTTTCGGTATAAAACTGTTCCCAAAGTTTACCAAGATCTTCAGCTGATTTTCCATTTTCATTGGTTGATCTAGTTGCAATTCCTATGATCTTAAAACTGTCAATATTTTCCATTTATTACATATTATTCTGTTCAAGGATCTCTTCACTGCTCATACCTCATGTTCTGTTTCGTGTCATAGGGCATTGTTTCTTGACATTATTTCACGAACCTTTTCCAAATCTAATTCCGATACCTGAAGTTCCACTTCGAATGAGGGCAAATAATTCATGATTTGGGTTGTATATTCATTTTTTAAATAACACATGATCCCTTCTGATTCCAACCTGCTTTTTAGCACCAATAATTCAGATGCCACATGTGCTTTTTCTATAGTAACTAAACTCATGTCTACAAAATTTTAAGCATCAATATCATTTCTATCCTATCTTTTATACACCCTCACCCAATCTATTTGCATAACGGCACTGTCGGCAAAATTAGCTGAGTTTGTGTCAGAAAAGAAAAATCCTCCGACAGCTACATTGAGTATTAACTTATGTTTTTTACCGAAAAGCTGCTCAATATAGTTTTTTGAATCTGCCGTATACGTATGCATCGTTTTATCGTCAAACCTCAACTCCAGATTCTTAGCTTTCCAAATTAATTCATAGGTATGGAAACCTTCTGTAAGATCAACAGCGACAGTATGAACTTTTTCAGTATCCTCATTTTTAGTAATTGGTGTATTTTCAGTAGGGCCATAAAAAATATTGCTCTGGTATTTACTTGGTTCATTTCCTCGAGCCTCTAAAATATCTATTTCCCCTTTTGTAGGCCAAGGGTCTGAAGTGCTCCAAAACGCCGGCCACATTCCATTTCCTTTAGGCAATTTTATTCTGGCCATAAACCTAACTTCACTTTCAGTATCGGCATTTTCCGGACCAAATTCACTTCTTGTTTCTATCCTGCCAGATACATATTCAAAATCCTTAGGACTTGTGTCAAAAGGAAATGCATCTCCCGTAATTGCTTCTCTTTGGGTCGAAATACTTAAGATTCCGTCAGCTATTGAAAGCTGCTGGGGCCGATATAATTGTATTTCATTATTGTAGGCTCCCGAATTCCAAATCTCCCATTTCGCTAAATCACTATCAAAATCATCTTCAAATACCAATTCCCATTCTTCAGCAACAGTGGGAACAACTGCAACAGGGGGCACAACCAATAGGGTCTCATTTTCTTTTTGGCAAGAAAGGATCAAGAGTAAAAAAACGGGTAAATAAGCGCTTTTCATAGAAGTTTGTTTGACAGCGAAAATAATGATTTTAAATCAAAATTGATCAAGATATAAGACGCTATACTACCTGTTGCCTGATTCGAAATAAAATTTATTCATCCTTACTGTTGCACCTTGTTTATGAAATCCATGCACCAAACAGGAAAAAAAATGAATCCTGCTTTACTACCAAGTGTTTAGTTTTTATACAAACAAAAGGATAAGGGTTAAAACAACTCCCCCGAAGGCAAAGTATATTCCTTTTTTAAATATGCGCATTTTTGGTGTGTACATCCAGAAGGCCGATAACACAAAAAACAATAATGATGCCCCAAAAAAGATATTTAAAAAGAATAAAGGGCTTTTTGTTGTTGCTTTATGTAGTCGTTCCATTTTTTCAAGAAAAAAAGGCAGTTCCATTTTCTTTACAATGGCAAGCCCTGTTTTTTGGTTGTATGTACCATCCTTAAAATAGAGTACGTCACCTTCTTTTTTTTCAACCTTTACTCCCATCCTTAACAATGGGCCCAGTTCACCGCCGGTTAAATCAGGTTCCAGTTGTCGCTCTTCAACCACCTCGCTTTTTAAGAAGTTGGTTTGTCTAAAAATCATCAAACTACCACTTAAGGCATAAACTGCCATTATTCCTGCTAGAAAAAAGCCCAGGTACCTGTGAATAATTCGCATTTGCAATGATAATTTAGTCTTTTCTTTTGCCATATTTGACATTGATTTAATGGATTATATGGTTTAGACTTTGATACTGATTCAAGGTTTAATGGAGATCATATTTTATTTTAGAAAGAGTCAAAGTTTAAAATTGGGCAACATTGGCAGTTAAGACAAATGTTCATAAGGAGCTATGTTAAGGACCGTTCACAACTCCATTGCAGATTCGTATCGTTTATTCCATTTCTCGTTTATATGATCTATATTTTTAATGATTTTGGATACGTCCAAGTATAGTTTCCATAGAAATTTTTAATTTATCGATCGCACCTGATACGGCTTGTTCGATGGTATCAGCCCGATTTGAAACAGCAATAGGTTTTCTACCTTTAAGCCTGGCTTCCAATAGACATTGTATGTCATTCCTTCCTTCTTTTTTGCCATTTTCGTCTGATAGATGAACCTCGATTCTTGTTATATAAGATTGGAATCTATCAAGCTCTTCTGTGATTTGGGAAGTAAAATACTCTTGTTTTCTTTCTTCCCCACTTATAGTTTTGTCTGAATTAAATTGAATTTTCATTTTTAAATATTATTTGGTTGGTGTACTTATCTTTTATTTTCATCTGCATCATCACCAGAAATGTCTTTATTAAAAGTATTAATTTGATGTAAAGGTAAGAACAATTGCTGCATAAAAACTTACATAATTGTCGTATAATTTTAAGAAAATGAACCTAAGAATAATCCAAAAGGTTTTCCGTGCAACACAGAACAAGAATTTACTTCTAGCCATTGTTTGCATATCAATTCTTGGTTGAAAGGCCATGTCTTGATTATTATTAAAACTAAATGTCTTCATTATTTATTTAACAAATAAATCTTATTGACAAAGTCAAACATTTATGCAAGGCTGTTTAAAAGTTAAAAAACTGAGTTACATCACTTTTTTCATTGACCTAAGTCATTTTATAGGTGGTTTAATCGTGATATATTTATTTGTTAAAAAAATATATCATAAATGTTTATTATTAATTCAAAATTTAAGAATATGAAAAATTTGATTTTATGCTGCTGGATGTTGATCATAAGTCTACTATTTACGGCGTGTCAGCAAAAAAGTGAGCCTGAAGATGCTTATACAGGTGCTACGATGAAAAGCATTTCGAATATGAAAGCTACAAGCAATAGCGATTGGTGGCCTAATCAGATAAACCTGAGCATGCTTCGCCAAAATTCTTCTTTGTCGAATCCTATGGGGGAAGACTTTAATTATATCGAAGAATTTAACAGTCTTGATTATGAGGCACTGAAAAACGACATTCGTAAAGTATTGACAGAATCACAAGATTGGTGGCCTGCAGACTATGGTCACTACGGTGGTTTGTTTATTAGAATGGCATGGCATAGTGCAGGTACTTATCGCACTGGTGATGGACGTGGTGGTTCACGTTCCGGACAGCAACGTTTTGCTCCCCTGAATAGCTGGCCTGATAATGTTAATTTGGATAAAGCAAGACGGCTTATCTGGCCTGTAAAACAAAAATATGGTGATAAAATTTCTTGGGCTGACCTCATGATACTCACAGGAAATGTTGCCCTTGAATCCATGGGATTTGAAACTATGGGTTTTGCAGGCGGTAGAGAAGATGTTTATGAGCCTAATATGGATGTCTATTGGGGTAAAGAACAAAAATGGCTAGATGATAAGCGTTATGAAGGAGACCGTGAACTTGAAAACCCTTTAGCTGCCGTACAAATGGGACTTATTTATGTGAATCCCGAAGGACCAAATGGCAATCCTGATCCGGTTCTTGCTGCAAAAGATATTCGCGAAACTTTCGCCAGAATGGGAATGAATGATGAAGAAACTGTAGCCCTTATAGCTGGAGGACACACCCTTGGAAAAACTCACGGGGCAGGTCCTGCTTCGCACGTTGGAGCTGAACCTGAAGCCGCAGAAATTGAAGAGCAAGGGTTTGGATGGAAGAGTAGCTATAAATCAGGTAAAGGTGCTGATGCTATAAGTTCTGGCTTAGAAGTCATTTGGACCTCTACACCTACGCAATGGAGCCATTTGTTCTTTTTTAATTTATTTGAAAATGAATGGGTATTGACAAAAAGTCCAGCCGGAGCTCAACAGTGGGAGGCCAAAAATCCAAAAACGATGGTTCCAGATGCTTTTGATTCAGAAAAAATGCATAAACCTACTATGCTAACAACAGATTTATCATTGCGATTTGATCCTGTTTATGAAAAGATTTCAAGAGATTTTTATGAAAATCCCGATAAATTTAACGATGCTTTCGCACGTGCCTGGTTTAAGTTAACACACAGAGATATGGGTCCAAAGACAACTTATTTAGGACCTGAGGCACCAACAGAAGATATGATCTGGCAAGACCCTATCCCTGTTGTCAACCATAAATTGATCAATAATAAAGATATCACTAACTTAAAATCATCGGTTTTAAATTCAGGTTTGTCAATCAGCGAAATGGTGTCTACGGCGTGGGCTTCAGCTTCCACATACCGAGGTTCTGACAGAAGAGGTGGCGCTAACGGAGCGAGAATACGCTTGGCTCCTCAAAAAGATTGGGAAGTAAATAACCCAGAGCAATTGGCAAAAGTATTAGCTGTACTTGAAAAAATTCAAAGCTGACTTCAATGCTAAATCAGGAGATAAGAAAGTATCACTTGCTGACTTGATTGTTTTGGCAGGAAATGCGGGAGTTGAAAAAGCAGCTGCAAATACAGGTTATACTATTGAAGTGCCATTTACTCCGGGACGTGCGGATGCCACACAAGAGCAAACAGACATAGCTTCTTTTGAATTATTAGAACCTATGGCAGATGGTTTCCGAAATTACTTAAAAACCCAATATACCATATCTACGGAAGAATTGTTACTTGACAAAGCTCAATTACTTACACTAAGTCCTCCTGAAATGACGGTTTTAATAGGTGGGATGCGCGCGCTAAACGCTAATTTCGATGGGTCTAAACACGGAATATTTACAACAAGTAAAGATGTATTGAATAACGAGTTTTTTGTTAACCTTTTAGATATGAGCACTGAGTGGAAAGCTACTTCAGATACAAAAGAAGAATTTGAAGGTAAAGACAGAAAAACCGGAGAAGTTAAGTATACCGCCACACGTGTTGATTTAATCTTTGGTTCAAATTCTGAATTGAGAGCTTTGGCTGAAGTTTATGGCAGCAAAAATGCAGAAGAAAAATTTATAAAAGATTTTGTTCATGCATGGGAGAAGGTGATGAAATTAGATAGGTTTGACTTGATCTATCGATAAGTCTTTATATAATACTTTGCATTGTTAAAGTGTGCTTACTATAAAATTCAAGCATGATTTTTCAGCGATAAAACCAGTCCTTGCGGGCTGGTTTTATTGTTTTTCAAAAGAGTAAGGTCAAAACTATACAAGAAGAACAAACTTACCGGATTCAGCCAATTGCTTCCGTCCTAATTAGGGTGTCCCATTGTTTACCTTAAGAGATCCATCTTCTGCATAGAAAGAAGCCATTTTCAATTCTAATCTTTTTTTCCAGAGGAGTTCCTGAATATCCTGAAGTCTTGATAATTCAATTAAATTTATTTCGTGTTTAATACCACTCATGAATAGTGGCTCTCCTCTCCTGTTAGTTTTATTTATTAGAAATAACCTTTTATTTTGAATCAAAAATGATGCGAGGTGGTTCCCAAGTTATAGAATCGCCTGTAATACCATGAGCATAACTCACTACTTCCATCCATTGTGGAGTGACTTTAATTAAAATAAAATCTTCCGACTTGTTTGGATAGAAAGGTTCCCATTCAACTTTCCATCTCTTTTCTTTTTCTTTTTGATCATTCACTATTTGAGCTATTCCATGAATCATCACATATCCTGAGCTATCACTTCCCAAATAATATAAAGTTACTCTTGCATCCTTTTTGATTTGATCTAACTTTCTGCTTTTAGGGTTTGTTCCAAACCAGACTGTAAAATCACTTTCCGGAAGCCACGGATCCATTGTCCTCACTCTGGGACGACCCTCATGGTCTAAAGTAATTAGGGCACAGGTCTTGGCAGCCATCATTATGTCTATTGCCGCATCCCTTAATTTTGGTTTAGCGAATCTATTGGCTCACTATTCTGATTGAATCCCAAGGAAGGTATCAAAAGAAAAATTACAAAAATTAAGCAGAAAGATTTATTGATTTTTTTCATTTTCGTATTCTTTAAGACTATTCTTTCTTTACTTTAATAAATCATGCATAATAGCTTCGTTATGAGCAGTAGCATCCCTTATGCTATTGTTTTTTCATCTTGCTATGTGGCGTTTTATTTACCCTTCTTTAGCCTCTTTTCTGCTTTCTTTTCTTTTGGAGTTTTAGCGGGTTCTTTTTTAACGTTCTTCTTTGAATCTCTACCTTTTGCCATGATATTTTCTTTGAGGTTTTTAATAGCTTAAATGTAAGCATAAATTTTGTGAGGCCCAGTGATGATCTATTTTGAGATTGTGATTTTATTCTGAACAAGACCCAAAATCCATTTTTCCTTCTTCATCAATCAATTTTTGATTTTGACAAGGTTAGTTTTCTTCTATTTAAAATAGTTTTATCGGTCGTTTATTCAATAACAGCGACAGACCATTATATGCAAAACAGTAGTATTTACGCACAAATTTTTTGCCTTTTCATTAAATCTTTACGTTTTACGTAATAGACAACCAAGATCAGAATAGATAAATAGACAATCATTATCCAAAACCTAGTCAAACTACCAGTAAACTCGGGTAAAATTATAAGATAATTAAATGCAGCATTCGCACCTATATGAGTCAAAATAGATGTCAGGACACTTCTTGTATAGTAATAAATCCAACTGATAAAAAGTGTTGCTAATAAAACCCAAAGTAAAAAGACCATAAAGTTCATTTGCAAGGGAACCCCAGTGCCTATGAGATATGCCGGGAAATGCCAGAACCCCCAGATCAAACCAAGTAGGATACTTGAATAGAACAGGTTGAATCTATGCAACAGTTTAGGAAGTAAAAACCCTCTCCAACCATATTCCTCCCCAAGTGCTATTAATATGATAACAAGAATCTGGGGCATCAACTGAGTAGTTCTTAACTCAAACCTGGAAATGATAAAATTCAAATCTGTCAGTATTGCGAATGAAGCAATAAGTGGAATTCCAAATAAAGAAAGAAGCAGCCATTTTATGCTTGTACGCTTAATTGTTTGCTTAATGAATAAGTCATAAATCCCTTTCCTTCCTGTTGTAATTCCAGTAAATACAAGAGCAAGTATTGATGGTGTAAAACAGTTAAGATGGAAAGATTCGGGTCATCTAATTTGTAAGAAATAAAACATATCACTGAACTTAAGCCTATAGCTATGGTCGAGAATAAGATCATCTCTCTCTTTTCAATAACTCTCATACGATACTTGTATTTTTTCTCTGATCAATACAATCACATGTTTAAGGATTGTATTGACTAAGACGTCAAAGCGCATGATTGGGTTACATTCAAAGAACCAAGTTAGCAAAAAGAGAACATAAGAAATCGTTAGAATTCTCATTACAGTCTTTAAATGGCTTCCAAATAAACTTTAAACCTTGGTACGAACTATTTTTTGAATAAACTAAGGATTTGTAGACCACATAGAAACGCTTTTAACCAATGCTCTTCTCGGTAGTTTTAGACTAGCTACTATCAATTCTGCAAGGTCTTCAGTTTGTAATACATTTTCTGTAGAACCTTTAGTGGCTATTCCTGCATCAATAGACATGTCAGATTCAAATGTACTAGGCGTATAGGTAGAAACCCTAATATTGTCTTTACGAACTTCTTTCATGAGTGATTCTGACATTCCTATTACAGCAAATTTTGATGCCGAATACGCAGAAATATTGGCATTTCCATTTAAACCAGCTGTTGAGGAGATATTTATAATGTCTCCTTCATCTAGCTTCATCAAATATGGTAAAACTTCTTTCGTCACGTAATACATTCCCATAAGGTTAGTTTGAATGATCTGAGTCCATACAGATACCTCCATGTCAATAAATGATCCAAATGCTGCAGTTCCTGCATTATTTACCAAAATATCTGCAGCCCCTAGTTTAGCCATGATATCGCTGATCCCATTTTTCACCTCTTCATAATTTCCCACATCAAATACCGCATAGATGGCTTTTACGCCTAAATTTTCCAATTCACGAACTGTTTCTTTTAAGCTTTCTTCATTTCTACCGGTTATTGCTATATCTATACCTTCCTTTGCAAATGCCATGGCAATCGCTTTTCCAAGGCCTCTGCTCCCTCCAGTAATTATGGCTCTTTTGTTTTTTAAATTTTTCATTTCTTCTGATTCTTTAGTATGCGTATTTATATAAAATGCTTTACGCGTATTGGTTTATGCTTATTCTTAGCAGTTGGCTCCGCTGTTTTTTATAGACGCGGCTGGCATTCGCATTTGCTTATGGCTTATCGAAACTATCAATTCTTTCCTGAATTTTAAGTAAAACTTCTTTATGAGAATACTGTGAGCAGTGCCCTTCCATGGGCGCAAAAATGATTTCTGCATCTGATTTAGGGTTCGCTGTTCCGCTAAGAAAATCTGCAAACTCCCTTGTGGCAGGATTTAAATAAAAGTTATCCATGTCTCCCATCCAAATGAAAATTTTACCTTGTAGTTTTGGTCCTAACACCTCCCAGTTGTCTTGAGCATGTATTTTGAAATCATATTTTTTCCAATGTTCAGCAACTGATGAATCTATTTCACCGGTAATCGGGTCAAATAATGCTTTAGGCAATCCGTTATTTCCCTTTGGACTATATAGTGCTGTATGTGCACTGAATTGTCCTCCAGAATTGAGATAAGAATTGGAAGCCCCCAAAACATTCTCATATTGAATAAAGTCTTTAAGAGAGACCATCGGCTCACCGAAAATACTTCTCATGACCGGTCTGGAATATCCATATTCATTTACAAAGGCATTCTTATCTTTATAAATATTAATCAATTGGTAATTCTCAAACTCAACTGCATCCGGGCTATATGAATATGCCCCGTTAAAGAAATCTGGATAATATAATTGTAATCCTAATGAAACCCATCCTCCGGTGGAACAACCATCCACAAATCGAGTAGTTACTGAGTTCGTTCCTCTGAATTTTGATTCAATATGTGGAATAAGTTCATTGATGAGTGCTTCCCCATAGGGTCCGCTATTTTCCGAATCCATTTGATACGAATCACCAAATGGTCCTTCTCCATCCAGAAAAACCGTAATTATTTGTGGTGCTTCATCAGAATCCCACCATTTCATAAAGTTTGCGTTGTTCAGTAATCTATTAATTCTGGTATATCTGCCGCCATATCCCGCAACATTATATCTAATCGGGTAGGCTTTTTTGCTGTTGTATTGATGAGGAAGCAAAACAGAAGCTTTTAAATGAATCGGTTTATTCCACCAATTTGAAAGGGTTTCACTTTTAAGATCAACTACTCTTGACAGCTCATGGTTATTTACCTTTCTTTCTTCTATCGACTCACTGAGCAACAGCTCTAATTCCATAGGTTGGCTCAGATTTACTTTTTGTTTTTTACTAAATAAGTTCCCTGGTGCATTAATTCGCGATTCCTTAAGGTCTTGATCCCATAATATTTGCACATAATATTCCCCTGCCGGAACTTCATCTAAAGTCCAATCTGCTGTGCTTATCCAGTTCTGATCATTCTTAATATGTAGGACTTGATCTTGCTTAAGTCCAGTAATATTTTTCGCAAAAATATACGTTTTATTTCTTGGGTTTGGCCAAGTCTGGGTACGAGGTTCGGTATTGGGGTTTTTCGTAAGGAACAGGTAAAACCTACCTTCTTCGTGAAAGAGTTCTTTTATTTCTTCACTTATTTCCACCTTAGCGGATAATGGGAAATGTTGTTTTTGGGAATAAACATTTGTGAAAGTCAAAAATAGAATGACTCCAGACAATAATAATTTAAAATTCATTGGTATAGGTTTTATAAATGGCAACTTGTTCTGTTACCTGCTTTTTTTATTCTTTTATTAGTCCTTTATTGTTCTTGTTCGGTTCAATCAAGTCCCACATATTCCCATATAAGTCCTCAAATACGGCTACCGTTCCGTATTCAAATTCAATCGGGGGTCTCACAAAATTAATCTTTCTTTTGGTCATTTTATTAAAGTCTCTCCAAAAATCGTCTGTAAAAAGAAAAAAGCCAACTCTTCCTCCTGTCTGGTTTCCAATGCTTTCTGTTTGCCTTTCGTCCGCTGCTTTTGCGAGTACTAAAGAACATTCCTTTGCTCCCTGAGGAGCAACCATGACCCACCGTTTCTTGTCGTCAATTTTTGTGTCTTCAAGAAGTGTAAAATCTAATTTTTCGGTATAAAATTCGATCGCTTCATCATAATCTTTCACCACTAAGGTAATATGTGCTATTCGTTGTTTCATTAAATTTATGTTTTCGTCAGTCATAGCCAACCTATAGTATATAAGTCACCTAACCTTTGTTGAAGGTTAGCTCCTTGTTTCTATCAATATGTCTCGTAATGGCTTTTTTTAATTCGTGATAGTTTGTTTGAATTAACCAGTGACCTGCATCTAATTCAATAAACTCGTAATCATTTTTCATGTATTGATGACTTTCACTCACCGAATAAGATCCTATGGCAACGTCCTTATTTCCCCAAATAAATAAAGTTGGAACATTTATATTACCCAGTATTTGTCCTTTAGCAGCTTTCTTTAACAGCTTATAGTTACTGCGGTAATAGTTTAGTGATGCAGTCAGTTGTGCCGGATTTCTAAAAACCTCCAGATAATCATCTATTTCATCAGATTCACTATGCTTCCATAGCTTTCTGAAAATCTGAAAATCATTTTTTCGAATACTCTTTTCTGGAAGAAATGGCAATTGAAAGTTTCTTATGTATTGGCTCATGTTACTTTGTTCCTGATCAACTACAATTGCTTTTCCAAAAGCTTGTAGATGTGGAACAGAGATTCCAGTCCAACTTAAAATTACGTCTTGATGATCATGAACTACTTTCCATCCAATAGCAGCTCCCCAATCATGACCTACAAGATGAAATTTTGATTTATTCAGAAACTTAGAAATGTCTAAAACGTCTTGGGCCAATTTATCCAAGCTATAATGCATTTTACCTTTCGGACAAGCACCTTTACTATATCCCCTTAAATTAGGTGCAACACAATAGAATCCATTTTTGGACAAGTCAGACATTAACTTTTTCCACATATATGAGGTTTCAGGGAACCCATGCAGAAAAATAATTAATTCATCCTCTTCGCTGCCTTGAGTTCGGCAGTCGAAAATTAAGTCTCCAATATTTACTTGAATAGTTTCTTGCATCTTTGATATTGTCTTGATTTAAAAAACTCTCCTGCGCTCATCCTGGAGCGAGCGACAGTTCAACGATGACAACTACAATGCTGATTATTTTACTTTTAATGCTTCAAAACGCTATGGTTAGTTTGCCAGAGATTTTTTAAAATTGTCTTCAAAATACTTCATCCATTTACCATTCTCAAACTTCTCGCCATATTCTTGAAAGTCTCCCTTTGGAGTTAAGTGAAAAACGAATCTTTTATTTTTGTTTGGCCATACTACAAGTTTGCCATCTTTAAATTCAGCAGCATACTTTCCTGTGCCCTCTTTGTAATATGAGTTATAATAATATTTTGCGTCTTTCTCGTCATAATAAATAACGGTATGAAGCTTTAGTGTTTCGGATTGTAAATCTATCGTAATCAGATTCTTATCTAACTTATAACTTATTTTTTCATGAGCAGGTACTTGTTGTACAATAGTATCATTTTGGTAAGTAGTCGAAATACCAACCCAATCCCCGATCATAAAATTTAATTGTTCCATTTTTTGTTGGCGTGTTGATTGACCAATCGCAGAATCAACTGCAAAAAGAATAATGACCAGGCAATAGTAGGTTCGAAGATTAAAAGTAGGTTTGAAATATTCCATATCCTTTTTTTGCGATGCTTTGAATGAGTCTGTATATAACTTTAAGCGAGTTTATATGATTTTCTCAATTCAATCATTTGGCGCCATATTTTTCTTTCTTTGTGATTTCCATTTTATCTTCAAAAAACCACTCTCCCTTATATCTCACGGCACTGAAATAAAAGTGATTATAATCTGAGTTGCTCAATTTTGTATGAATTAAAAAAGGGTCATAATCCTCTTCTTTTGAGTCATATTTATATAAAACCACAAATTTCAAATTACTCCAATCTATTTTATGGGTTTCATTTAGATTTACCATTTCCCAAAAGTTGTTTTCGTATTGAGGGATCAGTACCTTATTAAAGTTAGCCTCAGACTTTGCCTTTAATGAATCTCGCGCTTCTTTGTCCATATTTTCCGGAGCATTTTTTTCAAGTAACTTAAAACTTACGTGTTGAGGCAGTAATAAAGCCTTAAAACCGTCTATATTTTTATTCAAAATACTTGATACTAATGCATTTCCTAATTCTTCTTTGCTCTGGCTTTGACCCTGTATATGGTTATTGATAAAAAATAACAGGGAGCATATAAGAATGATTTTTCTGTGTTTCATGGTATTATTATTTAGATTTTGTTCCTTTTATTTGTCTGCCATAATCTTCTTCATCAAAACTACCAATAGATGCTTCTATTTTCCCATTTTCATTCAAAGACCATCGTTCTAACCCGCTAAAATAAACTTTATTGCCAGTTATCCGGGTCCGTATTTGTTCTGACAAAGCTACAATGATATTGTGTTTCAGCAGGTTTTATGACCAAACTGTCCATGGTCAACTCCACATCAAAGCAATAATAGTCAGGTGTTTTAATTTCATAATTACTCGTATCGTATATTTTAATTGGCTACAACCTATTGAGTTGGATTTGTGCCACTTTGCATCTACTGGGTTTTCAACTGTAGTAAATCAGTTCACTAAAGATATAACTTAATTATAAAGTAGAAAAGAAGCTTAATTGATACAACTTGTTGTATCAAGAAATTGAACTTCATATTCCTAAAGTTTGCAAATGTTTTACCTTATGATAAGTCAAGGCCGCTTTTATACAATACTTCAAATCTTGTATGGGTATGTTGTCATTCAGCTGGAAAACTATTGCCCTGTTGCCTTCAAAGTCAAAACTGTTAGTAAACAATTGCTTAAAAACTTCCACCAATCGGCTTGTACACTTAAAGTACATGGCGTACTGCTCAGGTTTTTTTGACTTCCAATCTATTCTGATGGTGCTTCCGTATTTTGTCAAATAACTGGGCTCTCCCCATTTTAGGGTTTCTTCCAGGTTCGTTAATCCATCAATTTCCCGAGCTGTCTCAAACACCAATTCTCTCAATACCAACATTTTATTTCGCACCGCATCAGGATAATTGTTAAAAATCAATTGAACCTCTGGATTGATTTTTATTTGTACATCTTTCATAAGTTTTTAAATTCCAAACAAGGTGTTCGAGTAGGGTTATATCTCGCAGAGACTAAGATAGTAAATAAACAGAAACCCAATGTTCAGTAACAAGGTTTTCCAAAATAAAAATCAGACCCAATAAGCTCTATAGCTTATTGTGCGTCAAGTTGCTAAACTTTCAATTTACTTTTACCCCAGCAGAGATTTTATCGATGAGAAGATTTTTTACAATTATCAATCTTTGCTATATATTCACAGATTTTAGCCGAATAATGTCCAACTTATGAAGCGCTTTCATGATATGATAAGTTGGGTCGATTTCATGCCATCTAATACCCCCAAAATTTGGTCGACTACCATGTTTGTGATGATTATTATGATATGCCTCTCCCATCATTAAAAAATCAAAAGGCAACAAGTTTTTGGAAGTGTCCTTTAGCTTAAAGTTTGTATAACCATAAATATGAGCATACCAGTTTATAATGACACCATGGATAGGAGCCATTAATACGATAACGGGTAAAAACAACCACAACCACCAGGCTGTTGCAAATTTTAAAAAGAATATCACATATAAGATTGTCCAAATAATTCTCGAAACCTTAGAGCTCGCCATTTTATCAAAACTGTACCACTGAGGTACATTTTTAGTGAACTTTTCATCAACATGAATCCTTTTTCTATTGATGCTTTGATATGTCGATTTTGTTCTCCACATCATGGCGAATACATTCTCGTCATACTTAGGAGAATGAGGATCTTTTTCTGTGTCTGCATAGGCATGGTGCATTCTATGCATAACTCCATATCCATATGCACTTAAATAGTTTGAACCTTGAAATAACCAGGTTAAAACATAAACTACTCTTTCGGTAATTCTTGACATTGTAAATGTTTGATGGGCTGCATATCTATGGAGGAAGAAAGTTTGAAAAAACAAACCCCCATACCATAAAATTATAAACAAAAAAATGATTTCCATTGACACAAATATTTAGATCAAATTTAGAAAGGACTTCCAATTCATACAATGAACTGAAGTTAAGAAATTCGCTTTCTAATTCTACTTAATGCTTGCGGAGTTACACCAATATAAGAAGCAATATATTTTAATGGAATTTGTTTGATCACGTTTGGACGATCCTTAAATAATTTAAGATAACGCTCTTCTGAAGTTTCATTTAATAAAGATTGTTCTCTTTTAGATTTGATTAAAAATAACCTTTCAGATATAACGCGGCCTATTGTATTTCCTATTTCAGTAGTTTTATAAACCTCTTGTAATTCGTCATAAGAGATGCACCATAGCGTCGTATCAACTAAGGTTTCTAATTCATATAAAGATGGCGTCTGGGTTAAAAACGAATCGTAGGCACTTACTAATTCACCCTGAAAACTAAACCCAAAAGTTATTTCTTTCTCTTTATCTTCTTTTGGAATAAACAAACGTACTTTTCCTTTTTCAATAAAAGAAATATGATTCTCTATTTGACCTTTACTTAGAAATATACTTTTCTTAGAAAACTCTCTTTTTTTTAGAAGTGACGAAAAAACCAACCAATCTTTTTCACTGACATCGGCTAATGTTTCCAGGTATTTTCTGAAATTATTCATGTTAATATTTGTACTGATCAAACAGCTCTTTTTTATATAAACCATGGTTAAGAATTTCGAATAACGAATAATACCTGCATAGACGTACTACTCCATAATTCTTGCAATGATATAAAACTTTGCCATATATTTTTTGGAAGGCTTACACAATTCACTAAGTTTTACAAACCTTATGAACTGAAGTTATTTGTTTTCTGATTTTTTTATCATCAATCCAATACTAACTATAAAAGTGATGCTATAGACAAGGGCTAATGCCGGTTTTTCAATAGTCATATTTTGGAAGTCGAATTGTTTATAAAGCGCTCCACCTACAATTAAAGCGATAACTACAGAAAAAAAGTTTGGTTTGATTTTATATTTCATATATTTTCCTTTTTAACAATCCTCTTTAACATCAAGGACTGCCTCAATATATTGATTTATTTAATGTCAGTCATTTTATTAGCATACACTTCTTTAACTTTAGGTCATTACTCTCTTTCCAAAGTATCTACATTTTCATCTTCCGCTTCATATTGAATGGCAGTGTATGATATGATTTTCCAATCGTCTGCTTTTTTAACTAAGGTAATGGTTGCTTTTGCCACAGTTTCTTCTCCTGACTGACTTGTCCAGGTTTGGTCAAATGCCACCCAAGCCAAATTGACATCATAAAAAATCAGATAGTTTGAGTTTACGAAAGTAGAAGTTATGGGCTCGGGGTTCTCCATAAAAAATGATTCTAAATTTCCGCCACTTTCCTCCCAGCCTCTTTTTTGAGCGAAACCTGCTTCAGAGACATCTAACCGCAACACATCCGCACTATGGTCCCAAAATGACGCCCATTTTTCATAATTTTTCTCCATATAAGCATAAGTTTCACCAACCACAACTGCTTTAAGAGTTTCCTCAATATCTCCGGAGGGCTGCATTTTTTCTTGTTGACAAGAAAATAACAATGCGACAAAAATTACAAAAACATATTTATTCATATCAGATTCATTTTATGCATGCTAAGAGTTGATGCATGGCTTAATTCGGTTTATTATTGAAATAGAACATATCTTGGCGGAACAAGTCCGTTTAATCTCATATAAACAAGCATTTGCCCTCTATGGTGCGTTATATGGTCTGCAAGTAATAAAAAAATTTGTCTTTTGCTCCTATCCAACCCGAAATAATCTAGCTGGTCATCAAATTGAGTTACATCAAATTCTTTGATCAATTCTATAGCTTCATCAAATGTCTTATGAATTGTTGCAATCATTTCTTCTTTGGATTTATTGGCAACCTTAAAAACTGTATCCGTTTTCCAATCTCTTGATGCTCGTCCTCCCAACAATGACTGACTGTGCCAATCTATTGCAAATCCTATATGCATTAAATTTTCAGCAAAAGTCAATGACTCTGGTGATGCTCTAAAGTCATATTTTTCCTCAGGCATAGTTTCTGCTACAAGAATTAAATACTTACGGGAATTCTCTAATCGTTCCAAGTAGTCTTTAATAAAAACGTCCTGCTGGGCAACAAGAGCAGATGCTCCTGAATTTATAAACATCATTATGGTGAGAACAAATACAAGTTTCATACGAGGAAGAATTTATTTTGGTTCTCCATAGTAAATGGCAACAGATTATATATGGTCAGTGTCATAAAAAAGCTGTTCTTTTCTTGAGTTATAAAAATACAAAGAAAATATTCCTATTTACCCTAACCGTAGAAGCTTTCTTTTAATTGGGGTTTTACGAATGTTTGAAAAGTTTACAATTAGCGTTCACTAACATTATTTCATTTTGTAAAAAAATCTATTTTTTTTGCTTTTGCCTAAGGTCTCCCCTAAGTAGTTGCACAGGCATACATATCTGTACTATCAGTTTTCATTCGCTTGAAAATAGTTTTCATCCAAAAGAAGGTTTCTGGCTCCTTTGTAAATCAGGACTGAAGCTATCATCATAAATACATGACTGATATCCGCATGGTTAAACCATTTATCCAACCCAATTTTGAAAACAAAGAAGACTGCACCAATAGTGCTAACAAATATGGCAAGTAATATTTGCTTGCTCCCCCTATTTTTTTCTTTCAAGTAGACGAAGCCAGTAAATCCTGCCACTACAATACCCATTCCATACCCAGCATGAATTAGAACAAATTGAAAATTCAATGTGACTAGTGACAGTATTAAAAAAACTAGTAATTCTATAATGTTCAATTTTGAAAAGAAAGTACCAATTTTTGGATCCATCAACTTTCGCGAATATTGAATCATAGCGCGCTCTAATAAAGCTACAGATAACATACTGGTAATCCAACCAGGGAGCTTCATGTAAAATGGTACATAATGCAAGAGCGCATGACCGAATACCCCACCTAAAAACGTGGCCAAACTCATGGATAGAAAATAATACTTAAATAATCCCTGAACTTGACTTCGCTGTGGTAATGCGTTTAGTTTTAGATATGCCACGAAACAGATGATAGAAACGAAAATATCAGTTAATGTTGTCACTGGCTCGTGTAACACAAGTCCAAATAATTCAATTGATGGTTGCGGCTCTAACAATTTCTTATTTTTGGTTTAATCTGTTTTTAATGAACCTCAACAGTTTGAATAGGCGTAGTTGCGGATTTTAAGTTCCTAATTTAACAAAAGAAAGCGAACCAGAGGAAAATCCACAGGATTTTCCAAGTACACACATACCAATCAATCTAACCGAAATCGGGAATCCGTAAAGCTATGAAGACATGTTGCTGGTGCTTATTCATTTTACCGATGGGAACGTCAAAAACACTTAGGAACGAACAAAGATGAAATGAGCCGAACACGCTTCCATGTCCCCGTCATTGTCAAAGTCGTATTCTCCTGTATCGGCGCCTCCATTAAGGGATAAGGTTGTCCCGTCAAAAGTGTGACCATAAGTATCCCAATCATCTTGGTCATCATCCCAGATAATTGCAAAGTAGTATGTTTCCTGCCACTCCTCCCAGAACATTTCTCCACTTACAGTATAGGCATTCCGATCTATCGGATCAAGTGTCAGGGTAAAACGACCATTGGCTTGAACGGACATGCTTGCTGTCCCCCCGTCATCGACCACATCTACAGAGATGGCGTTTACACTAAATTGGGCTTTTGTAGCCTCCCAGGTTCCGGTGAGTTCGCTGATCGGGAACCGACCGTCTTTAATTAGTACGTCTTCGTCATCATCCGTATTACAGGAGAAAGTCAGAGGAATCATCGAGATTAAAAATATATATATAAACGGTTTCATGGTAATAAATTTTGGAAGAAGAGAGCATATTCCCTTCTATTTACACCAATAAATATATTTATATTTTCTACTGTTGGCAATGACATTGATCAATGTTCTCAATGACATTGATCAGTCTGCCGAGTCAAACACCTTTGGATGAAATATCAGAAAACCTAAAATGCCTGAAATTGCCATCATTAAATACCAAATACCGACGGTTCTGGCTGTCGTCACCAGTGCTCTTTGTTCATCGTTTATAATATTATTATCTATTTGATCTTATCAATTGCTGATAACTTATTTTAGAACCAGTTTTTATTTCTTTCCTACTCTTATAATCTTCTTCGCAATCACATTTTTTCATATTGTTTGCCAACTGTTTTATAAGTAGTTGCGTAGATTATCACTTAACCTGCCTACGTGCCATGCACCATTCTGATCCCTACAACTATCGCGACCCCAGGATTATAGAGAGGCAAACTGTCGTAAACAATCTTCGAAACCAGGCAAGAAGCGAGCAACTAATGATATACGATGTTAGCCTTATTGTTATTTACTTAATTCTATTTTAACCAGCTCTAGCATTCTTTGGCTTTCCTTCAAATGTCCTTCCATTCTTTTTGAGAACCACAATCTTTGTGTGTCTGTTTTATGGACAAGAGCAATAAAATAGTGATTATTTAACAAACTTTCCAGATCAAAGGGCTTGTAGGTTAAACCTTTCTCATTGGGCAGTTGAATAAAGTTTTGGTCAATAAATTTCTCTCTGTCTGCCATATCAACATTTCCCCAACTTAAATCTGCTATAAGGTGAGGTTGGGTTTCTTCGAAAAAAACCATCATGTCATTTTTTAAGGCTCGATTTCTGATAATTTCAAAACCATTATTCTTGATTACATTATAGCCAGTTTCTGATAGTCCAATAGCTGATGTATTCATTAAAGCCGTATGAAAGTAGTTTTCTAAAGAATCTTGATCGATTAGCTTATTTTCGATTGCTGAAATAATAACAGCGCCTGATTTTCGATAGTAGCTGATTGACTGAATTCGACTTTTCAGTCTGTCACAGTTTTGTTCCAAATTCTCAACTAAATTCTCCAGCATATATTTTTCGAGCTCCTTATTTTTTCGATCTTCATTCCAATTATTAATTTGAAGCGCAATTAAAATACCTATTACGACAAGAACAATCTCACCTACGGCATACTTCAAATACTTTCCAGTCTGATTTTTTTCCATAAAGTCAAATCTAATGCGTCTAAAAAACTTGAACATAGCTTCTAATTGTAGTTTGATTAGTTCCCCAGGCAGCTATCTTAACCAAAGCCCTGCAAGTGCTTTGATTTTACCCAGCAAAATTAAGTTTCGCTAATTTAAAGAATTTTATCATGGTTAACAGTTTGTCCCGATAACTATCGGGATGTAGCACATTGACTGGGCTATGCGCAGTAAATGATTGTCTAATACTTCTGTTCCAATTAATTTATAATGTTCCATACTTGGTTCTGGGGAGTTTTTAAAATATGGACAGTTCAGATCTGGTTGTAAATTCTTCCAAAAATTTCATCCCCTTATGAGAATTTCCTTTCTTGTTCAACTTTGGGCTCCAAACAGCAATCGCATATTGATCAGGATGTATTGCTATAATACCTCCTCCAACACCACTTTTTCCTGGAAGCCCGACCTTAAAGGCAAATTCTCCTGATTCGTCATAAAAACCACATGTTTGCATTAAAGCATTTACTCGTTTAGATTGACTTTCGTTCAATATTGCCTCATTGTTTTCTACTCTAAGACCATTATTGGCTAAAAATAAGAATAACTCTGAAAGTTCTTTACAGCTCATTTCCAAAGAGCATAAGTCAAAATAGAAATCAAGAACATCAGAGGGCTCATTTTGAATTTGACCAAATGATTTAATGAAATTACACAAGGCTACATTTCTATACCCAACCTCTTTTTCTGATTGGGCTATTCTATTCGAATATTCCAATGCTGTATTGTTAGATATACTTCGAACAAAGTCGATAAAATCTTCTTTTGGATTCTTTAAATTGCTTATCAGTATATCTGATACTACGATGGCTCCTGCGTTTAAAAATGGATTTCTCGGGATACCTTTATCAGCCTCAAGTTGAACAAGAGAATTGAATGCTGTACCAGAAGGTTCCACCCCGACTCTGTCCCATATTTCATCACCAACAATGCGATAAGCCAGAATTAATGCAAGTACCTTGGCGATACTCTGAATAGAAAATTTCTCATTACAATTGCCGATGCCGAAGTTTACCTGACTAATTGTCGATATGTGCACTCCAAAACTCTTTGGATCAACTTTAGATAATTCAGGAATGTATGAGGCTATCTCTCCTTTATCTTCTGTATTCTTAATTTTTTGGTAGACATCTCTTATTAAGTATTCAAAATTCATCCGTTTATGTTAATTTTTGACTAAGGTAAAACTTAGCCACTGAATTTAAGTGATTTATATCCTATTGATTTTTGCACAATTTTTCCTTTTTAGTTCCCATTTCAACCTAGCTTATGAAGTTCATATAACATGGAAGAATTGACTATTTTTCGGATTATCTCTGACTTTGTTTATTTTGGTTTTAACTATTGAACCAATCGTATCATATACTTCGTTGTCAAGCGAATTTTAATCTGTTTTCTCCAATATGCGGTTTATTTCTATGATATATTTCTCTGCATTACCATTATCTGGATTTAGTTCGAATGATTTTTCATAATTTATTTTGGATTTTTCATATTCCTCGGCTTTAAAATAAGCTTCACCTAAACTATCATACAAATTAGGGTTTCGAGGGTCTGTAGAAATGGCAAGTTCAAAGACATCAATTGCCTTTTTTATTTGTCTATGATAAAGATAGTCGTATCCAATTCTGTTTAGGTAATCAGATTCTGAAAAATATCGGCTCGTATCCTTTTTAAGTTCTCTGTATTTTTCTGAAGCTTCTTTAGCGTTGTTGACAAAAATTGGTTCTATCTGCGACCATAAATTAATTTTGGGATACTTAAGTAGGTCATACTCTATTCTGTTGTACAAACTAATCCAATCGATTGTTGCTTTTTCAGAAGTATTATTCATCAGGAGTATTTGTCCGTAATTAGATTCTGGACAAAGCAATATAATACTTTGGATTCTGCTTGAAGTTCCCGACTTCAAATAGTAGAAACCTTCTTCTTCCGCATAGCCCAAATCCCAAAAATAACCCATTCTTTCCTCATCATCTTGATACAAAGTTCGGGTAGACTCCTTTATAAAAGGATCGTCAGATTCTAACTGAAATTTCATGAACTTTATTAAATCGGGTAATGTTGTTATTATTCCAGCAGCACCTCCAAGAAGCGGATTTTTGTCTATTGATGCAAGTTTATTGTCTTCATCATATCCAATCGAGAGCTGTTCTTTGTGATTCTCATAATCTTGCAAAAAGGTATTTTCCATACCTAAGTTTTCAAAAAAATGGTTCAACAGATCTTTGTAAGGTTTTTTATAAACTTGTTCTAAAATATAGGCCACAATCTCAGGTCCAACATTATTATAATCGTAAAATGTACCTGGCTTATTCTGCAGCTTTACAGTTTCAAGCTCATCAAATAAATCATCCATATTATAGTCAATGATTTTATTTTCATAGAATCCATCAAATATTTTATTGTACACCTCATCTAATTTTTTAGGTGTTTCAAATCCAAGTGTATGCGTTACCAGATTCTGAATCGTTATCGGAGTGCCGTTATACACTAAATTTGGATATTCTCTCGGTAAATAATTTCTTATATCATCATCCAAAGACACCTTTTTTTCATGAACAGCCTTTGCCATCAGGGAGCCAACAAAGACTTTTGATATTGAAGCGATTTCATATAAGGTATTATCGTTATGAAGGTCATCTGATATTACATCATCTTTCGCAAAGTAATTGTGATATGATGATCCATTCTTATACACAGCTATTGATAATGAATTTATGTTTCCATGTTTTACAGTGTTTTCGGCGTATTGGTCAATCAGGTCCGTCAGCTCCGCAAAGGGAGCATTTGTATTTTTTGGGGGTGACTGACAGCCCAATATAACCAATACAAAAACTAGGATTGCTATTTTATGTATGCTTTTTTTCTCCATAAGGTCTAATCTAATTTGTCTAAAAAAAAATCAAAATGAAGCACAACATGCTTGTGTGCATTTAGTTATCGTTAAACTTACTTTAACTTTTTATTCTCACTCCTACTCTTTGACTTAGGTCAACTTTGCTATAACGCTTAACCACAATTAACCTGCATGCTGGCAGGCGGGTTACACGCGTTGTTGTAACAGATTTTTAATATCCTTTCCAATTAAAATTACACTAAAGCCAATTAAAGTTAGCGTATATCCAAAAACCAATCGAAAGGGCAATGGTATGATATGCCACAAAATCAGAGTAGCTATAAAAATAATACTTATTCCTATTTTTTCTTTTTTTAAGTAATTTAAACTTAACATCAATAATCCAAGATTAAAGATTTTCGAACTTGGTCCGATAGTTATAAAAGTTTTCCAGATTGATGGTACCTGGGAAATATGATTTGTAAATTCAATTCGCATTTCCTCGTTGGGAAAGCTCCACCAAATAAAGTCTAGTACGCACATTCCAATCGTGCAAGCTATTCCAATTAGGGTTAAAGGAATTCCAATAAAACTGAATATTTTTTTAGGGAAAGATACAACTTGAGGTATGAGACAAATCACTCCAACCAACAAAAACCAATGGGCAAAATCTATCGGTTTCTGACTATATACAAAATCATTGCCTTGAGCTAATAGTACTTGACCAGTTAAAAGAAAAATGAGTCCGATAATAAAAAACACTTTATAAGTCATGTAAGATGTCTGATTGAAATTAATGCTATGGGATGATAATTTTAAAGTGTTTTCGTTAATTCTGCCAAATATACTAAAACGGTTAGTATAAGATTTCTTTATTGCTTCATTTGATTCTGTTCAAATGTGATATAAAGGTCTTGTACTTTTGAGTTATTTTCTGGGTTTAGTGAAAAATAAACTTCGATGACACCATTTTCAGTATGTATTCTAAAAGTGCCTCTTAATTGATTCCATGGATCCATTTTATCAACCTCTTTGATTGCTCCTGCCTTTTCAAATATTTTGTGAACATGGGCAATACGCTGTTCTCGAGATTCATCCATATATAAATTTTCAGCAACTATTTCTTTCTCCAAATTAGCATCCCATGTTTGGATTAATTCGAGAACTTGTTCTTGACGTTTTGCCAGTAAACCTGATATTGGAAGTTGACGAGGATTTAATAGAGCTGTTTCGAAAAGTAATTTTTCAATTTTCTTTGAAGGCAAAGGACCCGTATATGTCAAGTTGCCAAATGCCATAATACCAACCCCATACTCTGGGTAAAAAGTGTAATTACTACCAAAACCTGGAAGCGCTCCTCCGTGTCCAACTCTTTGTATCCAATTACAATCTTTAGAGATACTCAACCCATAACCATATCCTGAAATAATTGCGCATTGATCACCATTGAAGTTTTTACCTTCAGCATTTAAACTGGAAAATTGCGCTGTCTGCATTTCTCGTAAAGAGCTGCGTTTCACAGGGCCCGTTTCTTCATCACTTCTGGCTGGCCATGCGGACAATTGAAAGCTCACATATTTACTAAAATCTGCAATTGAAGTTATCAATCCTCCAATAGCGCCATAAGAACCATCGTGAAGCATAGGTTCTAATTTCCACAGGCCATCCTCCCATCGATATCCCAACGCCAACTGTTCCTCAGGAACCTTATCATACTCCCAATAGGTTTGATCCATACCCAATGGCTGCAGGATTTGTTCCCGAATATAGTCCTGATAAGGCATACCGGCAATACGAGAAACAATATTCCCAAGTATGGCATAACCTGTATTACTATACTCAAAATTGGAAGAAGGTACATTGGAAAATGAAATACCAGCCTTGATTAAATTAACAAGCATCTGATCGGACTCATCAAGCTGCCTGTCTCCCCAGGGATTATCTTCTGGGAATCCGGCAGTCATGGTGAGTAAATTTCTAATGTTAATGATGGGGGAATCGCTTGTGGGATATTCCAGATTCATCATCTCAGGAATATACTTTGCAACAGGGTCTTCTAGAGACAGCTTCCCTTGATCCCTTAATTTTATAATGGCCATGGCGGTAAAACTCTTGGTCATTGAAGCAATGCGAAAAGATGAATTTTTTGTAGCCGAAATACCTTTGTTCATATTAATTAATCCTGTTGAAGAGGCGATAACCAGCGAATCATCAACCACTATACCATAGGCAAGGCCGGGAATATTATAGGTCTTTGCATGTGCCATCATTAGCTTCTGTATTTCAGGCTCAATCTCTTTGATCTTTTCGATTCGATTGTCATTTGTAAAAAACGGCACTTTGTATGAATTAGAAACAGGGCGAGTAGCGTTTTCGACTTTTTGCCGGGTGTCTTGTTTTGGATTGCATGAGAACAGAATTGCCCCAAAAACCATGCTAAGAAGATAGAAAGCTGTTTTTTTCATTATTTTAGGTTTAACTGTGTATAAGGATTTTTAGTAGAATAAGATCAGATATTAAAACAATAGTTTTTCGCTTTGATCATGGCTTTTTTTACATTCATTTACATTGTTTAAAGCGATTAAACTACTATTATTTTTATATATCCCCAGTAAAAGTTATTTCTTTTCAATGTGATTATCGGCCCAATTTAGCCATTTGCTTAGTACACTTTTGAATTGTACAGGATTTGAAATATGATGTCCTGCCCTTGGATAAATAATCATTTCTACTTCTTTGTTCGCATCTTTCATTGCCCTATACATTTCCCAGGCTTGTAATGTTGGACTTCTCGCGTCGTTCGCTCCGTGCAATATGAGAAGTGGCGTATGTACATTCTTAACGAAGAATATAGGCGATGCTTTTCGATAGTTTTCAACATGATCAATTGGTAATGCTTTATATTCCCAAAGTCCTACTTTTCTGTTGCTAAATTCATGTTGCCCATACAGGCTTACCAAATTAGATACTCCGGCAACACTAATTGAAGCCTTAAATCTATCAGTTTGTGTTATCGCCCAATTTGCCATATACCCCCCATAACTCCAACCGCCAATCACAAGTTTATTTTCGTCCGCAACTTTCAATTCAATTAATTTATCAATTCCAGCCATGATATCTTCAAAGTCCGTATCACCAAAAGCATTTCTATTACCTGCATAAAAACTTCGTCCATAACCAATACTGCCCCTAAAATTTGGTTGAAAAACAACATAGCCGTTGTCAGCAAAGAATTGCCCCATCCAGTTAAAATCGTCCAGAACTACTGCATCAGGTCCACCGTGCGGAATCACCATAAGCGGGTATGTTGTAGATGTGTCATATGCTATTGGATAGGTAACTATTCCCTGAACTTTTGTACCATCTTTACTCACATAGTCAAGAATACTACTTGCAGTTTTAATTTTAGCCCCTAATTCCGAATTCAGGTTGGTTAGTTGAAATGCACTTTCGGGTTTCTGCCCAAGATTTAATGCGTAAAGCTGTTTGGTATTTGAACTGCGTGAGGCAGTAAAGTAAATGTGATTGTTGGTTATTTGAAAATCATAAATTACCCAATATGGATTTATGATTTGCGTAAGTTTACCCGCAAGATTTAATGTATAAATAGCAGTATAGCCATTTTTGGGGGTAGAAAAACTGATGTTTTTCTCGTCAATCCATTGAATTTTTTCAATTGTTGGATCAAGTTCATAAGTTCTATTCTCAGTTTCTCCCGATTCAATATTCGCAATAAAAAGTCCATCATTGCAAGCAAACCCCTCGGTATTCCCAACAAAAGCAAGTAATCTGCCAGAAGGGGAAAATTTTGGATTGTTTAGCGCGTTGGCTTCATTGAATTTGTAGATTGACTGACCACTTTCCATGTCGATTACTTCTACCCAATTATTTGTTATCGATTCGTAAGTGTCGTAATTTTTGGCTGCCAGGACAGCAAGTTTTTTACCATCGTCACTTATATCAAAATCAATTATTCTATAGCTCCCGTCCGTGATTTTTTTCTTTGTACCAGATTCTATATTGCATGTCCAAAGAGCATTCGTGTAAAATTCCGTACCCACTTCATAACCACCTCCATTTTCTTTTTCTGCTGCCACCAAAACACTATCACGTGGCTCATCATCTACATAAGCTATCGTTTTTTCATCCATCCATAGATAGTTGGAAATATAATTTTGCGCATCGGAAACGAGTTTCGCCTCTCCCCCTAGTTCTGGGACAATATAGATTTGTTGCAGATTATTGCGATACGAAATAAAGGAAATCCATTTTCCATCTTTCGACCATTTTGGGTTGTAATCATATTCATTTTCGGTGAGCTTGTTCTGATTTTTTCCATTAAGATCTGAAACGGTTATTGATGAAAACGATTTTCCGTCCCATCTATCCTTGGTGGTTTTTTCGTATAAAATTCTGGAGTCAAAAACCTTTGGATTATTAAGGTTTTCCATTCCCAAATGTTCTTCAACCGAAAGTTGTGAAAAAGCGAATATTGGAATTAAAAGCAAAAGGATCAATATGACTGAAAAGTGGTTTTTCATAATTTTTGCTAAGGGTATGTTTATCAAACGTAGTATGCAAAAAGAGATTAATATTTCGGTTTAACACAGAGCCCATTTTTTATATTTTGATGTAAACAGGCCAAGGAAGGACTACGACTACCAAAATATAAAATAAAAATGAGTCGTAAATTTAAAAAATGAGAAGTCTTTGCAAATAAGCGAAATCCTTTAATTTTAACACTTACCTGTTATGTTTTATACCTTTTTACGGCGCGTTTTTAGTTTTCTTTTATAGCTTCTTCTATTAATTTCCCATTTTCATAAACAACTAATTTTTTAATTTCCCCTTTATTTTTTTTAAACTTGATTTGAATATTATTCTGGTTCAAATAAAATGTATTCTCATTTTCTGCGATCATTTCAGCACTCCATACTTCCTTTTTATCGACCAAGTCTGTCATGGTAAGAGTTTGGCCTTCTTTTTTTATGATGACCATTCTATCAGAGGCTTGATAATTTCCTGTGTATAAACTCAAAGTTTTATCATCAAGCTGAATTTTTCCATATGGAATGTGGTTATAACTTATTGTTCTTGCAAGTTTCCATTCGTTATTATCAAACCTCCATATACTTGTGAATTGAGCCTTTGATATGGGTTTACTCGTATTGTTATCTATGACGATATTAAAAATATGTTCTCCATTTTCAATAGCTCCGTAATTGCTGATTGGGATCACTTCTAGACTCCCAGCTATGAGTTCCCTCTAAATTCGTTGTCTCTCTCTTTGTTCTCCGCTTCTTTGTGCAAAACTTTTGATACAAATCATCAATACGCATATTGTAATTAATTTTAATCGTATCATTGTTTTAAATGTGTGGGAATAGTCACGCTTTCAAGTTGTTGCGTGGGTTAGTACTTAACCCACTTTACCTTAGGCAGGCTTTACAAAAATGCCTCAAACTGAAAATTCCTTGAAAATTTTCTGAGTAGCCGAGAACCGCGCTATTATGTATAGCAATTGTTCTGTTAAATTATTCTTCTCCTACATGTTGTTTATAAAATTTCCAGACTTCTTTGGCCACATTTCTTCCTAGTTCCAGTCCGGCGACATTGTCTGACTGTATATGGTATCCACCTAAAACTCTTGACGTACCTGCCATTTCCGCCGCTTCGGTAAAAGTTGGAAATTCCAATGTGATCGTATCTCCCAAGTTATCAGGTTCCGTCATTGCTCCAGCAACTAATTGAGCCTTAGAACCAAATTCATCACTTCCTGTCCACATTTTTAACGCTTCCGCGCATCCTCCACTAATTGTGCTATGTCCTGAAACATAACTCGGAAATGGTGGGCACAAAAATGTTTCTGGTGAGTAAGGTCGCCATTGTTTTCCGTCCATTTCCAATCATTCCTTTTCCTTCTCCTCCCCAAGCTTTTATTTTTTGGTCATCGTAATATTATGAACTAAGGCATATGGTCTTGCATAATCATAGAACATTTTAGAGTCCCAAGATGCGATAAAGGCATCCATAGCTACAACTTGATTATAGAAATACATTTTTACATCTTGGTCAAGTGTATGATTATCCCTTCTTGAAACGTCTTGAGCAAACTTTAACCAATGTCCTGCTTGTTGTACAGATTGAGGACCATCACGCATAAATTCAACCAATGCTTTTTGATAATCCGTCAAATTTGCTTGCATTTCAATTACTTCTTGTACTTCTTTTTCTAACTGTTCAGAACCAATCATTGGAGGTGGTCCGGGTCTAAATTGGTCTCCAGATTTTAATGCAATTGGTTTAACCTTGTCCCAGTATGGTGTTAAGCAACCTGGGGCAAATTTCCCACCTTTGCCGTCCGAAAAGTATTTTGGTTGCCAACGATTTGGGTCAACATTCTTATCCGCAGAATTAACAGGTTCATATCCTATATAATTGAAATAAGGTTCTCCATTTGATCCTTCTTCTTCGCCATATTGATTTGCCCCATCTCCTTTTCGTGCTTCAATTACTGCTTTTGCCGCTAAATTTCCAATCCCTTCAGGAGTATTTGGGTCTAAACTTTCATTTTTAGGGTCTAAACCCAATTCCCTCATAAAATCTTCAAACAGTTCTTTATCTGAATAGTAATATTCATTCATTGCTCGAAATGCAGCATAGCTAATGGCTATTTCTTTATTCTTCAATGAGCGTTCTTCTTCTGGTCTTCTTTCCACATCTTTTAAGATAAACAGGAATTGCTTTTTCGTCATATCTTGACCAAGCATCAAAAACTGCAACAAAAATTAAGCCCTAAATATCGAGAGGTAATTGTCGGTCTTGGCTTAAACTTGTTCCGTATCATTTGCTGTTGCTGTCAAAGCCATTTGCCCCCATTTGTAGGCAACATTTTCGATTCCTTTTGGTTCAGTTATTTCAATCGAACTTTGTTGCTTATTTTGGTTCTCCTTGCACCCAAAGAAAAAAAAAGCGAAGATTGATAATAGTACTACCCTTTTCATTATTATAGTTCTGTTTTAGCCCTGAAAGTTAAAAATAATTTGGTGAAAAAATCTATTTTTATTGCTCTAGATTTATTCTCCTGCTAAGACACAATGGTCTATTTTGCAGTTATTACTTACAGTTATTCACTGTCAACAAAGTTTTCAATCTCAAATTCATATTCAGCTTTTATTTCTGGTCTTATGATTATATTTCGATAAGTTCCAATTACTTCGGCTTCAGATTCCCAATTTCCTCTGGTGAATTTAAATTGTGCCGGGCTTTTGAGATGAAGTTTTATGGCTCTTTCAAAATCAGAAATTCTCTCCATTTTTACTTTTTCAGGATTCCAGTTTCCTAAACTATCTTGATTTCCTGTAACGTAAATTGTATCTTCTTTATGTAAAACTTTTACTTTTATAGTAACATTATAGGCCTGTTCACTTAATTCCTTTTCTTGTACATCATATATGTTTTCGAAATAAAAATTTAGTGCTTTATTTAAACTTGGCGGAAAGGTATTCCAATGATTGTTTTCGGGAAATTCATTGATTTGAACTCTAAAATTATCATTCTTTACAGTTTGGTTAAAAAACGAATATACTTTGTCTCTTGCTGGTTTCCATTCTTGCCAATATTTTATACCTTCATCTGCATTACTTACATATAAATAGGTTGGTTTCTCTATCTTGGAATAATCAAAATTGACAAGCATATTTGCTAACTTGTCGTTATCGTAAGCCAGGTTCGGTGAAATAGCTATATAATCATTAAACAAATTAGGATCCTTCATAAATGAATCTAAAATAAATGAAGCACTTAATGAATGGCCAATGGCTATTTTATTATTTAATGTTCTGTAATGAGTATCGATATATGATATGATTTCGGTACTGACAAATTCAAAGAAATTATCGGCATTTCCAGAATATTCCCCATATCTGTCAATCGAGTTCTTAGTTTCTAAAACAGGCAAAAGGTCGTTATTTCTTGCGTAATCAAGTTTTTCATTATAAGGTGAAGTTATTCCAACAACAATGAAAGATTTGGCATTGTCGGTCAAAAAAGAAATTATAGAACTTGTATAATCAAAAAACTCTCTGCTTTGGCTGTCAAATACGTAGATTACATTAAAGTATTCGTTAACTCTCCAATCGTAATCAACTGGGGTGTAAATTAAAATTTCTCTTTCTTGATCTAAAGATTTTGATTGAATTTTTACATTTTCAACTCTTGCTATATTTTGTCCAAATGTGACACTTGTCCACAATGCAATCAAAATTATTGTTATACTGTTTTTTATCATATTTTATCGGTTTCGTCTTATGGCGCACCGCGGTTTTGTACAGGTTTGGATTCCAAAGAGAATACACCCTACATTGTGTTGTGGCATCTTTACTATATGTCTGTTTTTCTATTTTTGAGCAAGGAGTACTAGATCCTAAATCATATCCTTCATATACTTTTTGATGTTGTTATCCGTATATATTTTCTGAATCGCTTCCGTATACAGCTTTGTAAACCTCTCATTTTTAATAAGATCACCGAAAATAGATGTTTGTCTTATAAAGGCTAGTGGGTCGGTTTTAGTTTGTTTCGCCGCTTGATGAAGTTCGGTGCTCATGGCATCAATAATTTCAATTGGATGCCCATGTCTATCTATTCCCTTATCACTATAATAACACCAAGCAGCGATGACCAAGGTTGCAAAGTTGATACTTCCACCAGTCACTAAATTCTCATGTAGGGTAGGAATTAAAAATTTAGGTAATTTGGCCGAGCTTTCTGAGCAAATACGGCCGACACTGTCTTTGATATTAGGATTGGCAAAACGCTGTAACAAAATGTCTTTATAGTCCTCCAGGTTAATGCCTTCAATGTCTCCTAAAACTGGCGTAGCTTCTATATCCATGAAGGTCCGTAAATAGGTGACAAAGGTTTCGTCTTCCATACAGGCATTGATCGTGGGATGTCCATGGATGACTCCCAAAAGACCCAAGACCGAATGACCTGCATTCAGTAAGCGGAGTTTCATTTTTTCATAAGGAGCTACATCGGATACAAATTGCACCCCTACCTTTTCGAACTCAGGTCTTCCATTTGAAAAATTATCTTCAATGACCCATTGTATAAAGGGTTCGCAGGTTACTGGCCAGGCATCATGCAGGCCATAGTTTTGCGCTAGGGTTTCGATATCTGCATTGGTAGTCACAGGCGTAATCCGGTCTACCATACAATTAGGGAAGCAGACTTCTTGGTCAATCCATTCCGCCAACTCTGCATCCTGCGCTTCTGCAAAGGATAGCAGCATTTTTCGTGTCATATCACCATTATGCTCGATATTATCACATGATAAAACACTAAAGGCAGGTAAACCATTATCTCGACGTCTTTTTAGGGCTGCGGTTAAAAAGCCATATACGGTTTTCGGATCATTGGGATGTCGCAACTCATGCTGTATATCAAGATTGTCAAAATTAAAATCTCCCGTTGTGGGATTAAAATTATAACCACCTTCAGTAATGGTTAAGGACACAATTCTGGTATTGGCATCTGCCATGCGCGCGATTACAGGTTCTGGGTTAGCAACACCCATTTCAAAATCTACAATTGACCCTATAACTTCAGGTTCTATTTTTCCGTTTGGGTGTTTTACCAGAAGTGTGTAAAGGTTGTCTTGCTTTTTGAAAATATCATGTAATTTTTGGTCACCTTCGCGTATGCCTATACCGCAAATATTCCACGCTGAAGCTTCACCAAGCTGTCGAAGTTGGTGCAGATAGTAGGCTTGATGGGCACGATGAAAGCCGCCAACACCAATATGCACGATTCCGGTTTTATTGTTGGTACGGGTATAGGTGGGCACAGGTATAAGGCTTCCCACCTCTTCTAAATTTTGTTGTTGCAGTTGTATGGGTGTTTTCATTAGTGTGTTGTTTTTTTTGGTTTCCCTCGTAGTAGCGCCCAATAGGCAAGTACAAAATAAACTAGGGTACAGATGAAGGCGTAGGTATAAAAGAGTTCCCGATTTTCGACATAGGCAGTTTCTGAAGCACTACCGAACAAAACATTACAAGCCAAAACCAAGGTAGTGACCAAAGCGGCAATCGCTATAATTTTTAATCCTTTGGAGAAAAAAGAAACATCTTTGGGTATAACCGGTTCCTCTTCTGCTTGCTGCTGTTGAAAGCGTTCGATAGCCTCCTTTCGTACCTCTTCCTCCTTCTCTTCTTCGGGGTAGTTTTGTTTCGCCCCATACCGGGAAGCGAGCAAGGTGTACACTATGATGGTAAAAAACCAGGTGGGGATAAACAGGTAAAAGAAGGAAATTACGTCTAAGGCATTCAGCCCGAAACCGAAGACCAAGCCCAAGCCCCAAGAGGCGACGGCGGGCATACTAAAGCTGAGCTTGCGATAGGAAGACCAGTAGCGCGTAAATCCAATTCTAGGGAAAATCTGATGCTCTGCAAACACAATCGCGCCTACAGGAACAACCAGTAATCCGGCATAGGTGAGTAGCGGCAATATTTGTGAAAATACGAAGGGAAAACAGGCGATAACAATGGTGACCAGACCCACTATAATAGTGGTTTTCATTCGGGAATGATTGAAGAAAATCGCTTGCGCGGCCAAACCTGCTCGATATAGATTCGTAATCGCGGTGGTCCAACCGGCAACAATTACTATGACAAATCCGGACCAACCTAGTGCATAATAGGCCACATCACCCGGGTCGAGTTCTACGATAGTTTTCCCCAGGATAACAGCGGCACCGGCGCCCATGATTCCGGCAGCAATCCATGCCACATAGTGACCGAACATCATACCGGTACTGGAGGCGTATGCGTAGTTCTTCTTTTTGGCAAAACGCAAGAGGGCCATATCAACCAACCCGAAATGGGTGATGGTATTGGCGGCCCAACCGAACCCGATGACTTCAACCAAGCCGATTCCCGATTGACCATCGCTGTTAATGCCTGTCCAGATACGCTGGTCACCGAGGGTCATAATATCGGTCCATCCTGCCGGTAAGGTTTTATCCAAAACATCCAAGGATAAAGCGGGGAGCAGCACCATAGCGCCACTCGTAAACATCACAAAGAGCCAAGGTGCACAAAGGCTCGAAAATTCTGAAACGGCATTAAAACCATAGAGCGCAATGGTAACCACAAAGGTACCTACAGCCAAAACAATCAAAATAAACCAAGCGTTGGTAGGGTACCAATTGAGTTGGGCCGGAACATCAAAAGCAAAACGCACCGCTGTAGCGGATACCGTAATCATCGCCGCAGAAATCACCGAAAAGATGACCACATTGGCCCAATTGTACAACTTGGTCATCGAATCCCCCGCAATCTTATTCAGATAGGTATAGAGGCTCAATCGCGTTTCAACGGCAATAGGGGAAGTGATGAACCTCCAACTAAGTACGGCCATAATATTACCAATTAAAAGGCCTAGCAAGATATCCATCGTTTTGGCTCCCAAGGCTACAAAGGTCGCCCCGATGACAAACTCCGTGGCTGCTACATGCTCGGCAGCGTAGAGTCCCGCAAAATGGGTCCAATCATGTAATTTATTTTTAGCAACCGGTAAATATTCTTCGTCCAGGTCTTTAAATTGTTTAAAATCTTCAGTGGTGTTCATATGTTAGTTTGGTGTTGAAAATAGATTTCTATAAATTTTTCTGGTATGCGTTTGATTGTTTCTCAAAATAATTTCATGTAATGTTCCAGCGTGTTTGTGTATGAAACGCAACGTGCAAAAAGACAGTACCTTTTTCGGTTAAACACGAGCCTGATTTTTATATTTCCTTTTTGTATTATTATTCTCAAAAAGCCCACCGAACGATTATGTCTTCTAAAATAGAAAATAATAACGAGCCAAAATTTAAAAATTTGGCGATCTTATAAAAAAAGTGAAAGCCTCTCGAAAAACCAAGTATAACTGTTTTTTTTAAAACTTTGATGTGCATCGTGGTTTATTCACTATTAGCCCTTTCCACAATCAATGATGAAAAAGATGTAACGCCAAATCTTATACATTCTTCATCAACTCCAAAATTTGGTGCGTGATTCATAGCGCTTAGTCCTTTTTCAATATTCGTGCCACCCAATAGGAAATAAACACCTGGGGTATTCTGTTGAAAGTAATAGAAGTCATCATTGAAATATGGAATCTGTCCATGATCCATCACAACAGAGTTATTTCCATAAATCTCTTTGAGCGTATTTATCGCTTTATGAGTTAAAGGTTCATCATTTAAAACTGTAGGGTTTTCTTGAATATATGAAGTGGAGATGTATTTATCTTTATGGATCGAATTACCAATTATTTCTTCGATTTTTGGAATGATCTTTTCCAAGTTTGACTGATTTGTTTCGTAAAGATAGGCTCTTAGGTAAAGGTGTTTTTCATCAAATTCAATACTGAATTCTTCTTCCAAAAAAAGATAATCTTTGAAAATCGTATTTGGATTACTTAATCCAACCAAAGAATCAAATGCTTTTGGGATTTCCCAGGGATTAGCTCCGTCCTTTTTTCTCAGGATTTCACTTCTTATTTGAGCATAAAGAGTTTCTCCATCTTCTTTTGAAAATTCATTATTGAAAGTAATTTGTATTCGTTTTTGATACGCATATAATTCGTTTGGTTTCACCATTATTTGACCTACCGGCAATGCAGTTATGTGTAATGCATATATTTCATCCAGATTCATTTTTGAAAACAGATTGCTCTTGACTATATTTTTTGCTCCAACAAACGTTTCCTCTTCTGGTTGAAATATGAAATATATCGTGCCATTTATTGAATCTTTATTTTTAGCTAATACCTCAGCTATTCCCAGTCCAATTGCCATATGCACATCGTGACCACAACCGTGTTGTATTCCGTTGACTTTTCGATGTAAACGAAACTTCGTCTGGGAAATCATTTGGTAGCGCATCCATATCAGCTCGCCACGCTATATTTTTTCCTTCTTTTCTACCTTTTAGTATTCCAATGACACCATGGCCCGCTATACCTGTTTTAACTTCTAAGCCTAAATTCAATAAATACTCAGCAATGATTTTAGAGGTTCTTTTTTCATTTCCTGCCAATTCGGGATATTTGTGAAAATCTCTTCTAATTTCAACCAAACTATCAAATATTTTATCTGTCTGTTTTGCTATATTTTGGTGAACGTTTTTTCTATCTGATGGCTTGCAACAAATTAAAATGCTAAAAAGTGAAACAAAAACTATCTGGAGGTATTTTAAATTCATGAGTCGATTCTAGTCCGGTTTTTCAGCATTATATGCTGCGTGTTTGTGAATAATTTGTTGTGGTTAAACTTGCTTTTACTTTCTTTATTCACTCCTGCTCTTTTAACTCACTCTAAATCTAGTATAGCGCTGAACCACTTTTAATTACAACCATTGATTTACTTTTGTTATTATATATTTATCATGGGCTAATTGGTTGGTATAATAGGTGTTTACCCATCCTTTTTAAACAAAGTTATGCAGCTATTTTACTTCAAAAGTCAGGGTCGCCCAATTTGATTCATAGTCAAAATTCTCCTCATTGCTTTCGAGCATGTGAATAGTTGCAATATACCAATGACCTCCCCTACTGATTTTAAAACTGACCTCTCCGTTTTTATTTGTTTTTAAAGAAGTCTCCTCCACACCTTTCTCTTCAATGCTCTTGCGTGAGCTTATATGTACCGTTTTATGACTAAGGGGTTCCCCCAAATACAAAAGTTTGAATGACATGATATCGCCAACTGCAAGCTGATAAGGATTTTTTAGAGGAATAAATTCTATAGGGTAATCAAGCTGGGTTGAAAAGTTGTCTGTTCTTCTTTCGCCAACCTGGAATATGGCTTTTACATGTTTAGAATATTTTTCATTGGCAACCTGATTAGCAATCCCTTTGGCTTCTCTTTCCGAAATCACCTCAGTTAAACCTTCGTGTTCCAGGTAAGCAGTAAAATCTTCACCACTGAGTTCAATTGCTGCTGGTTTTGTTGAAACCCCAGCCACATAGGTTCCGGCAGCACCTGTTTTAAATTGTAAAAAGGTGATGTTAGCTTGATCATAGTAATCATCCGAGGAGGGTTTAAAATCATAATCAGGACCAAGAATTGTTGAATTGATGATTCTGTCTCTTGTGATCACATTTTCACTTGTGTCAAATGTTCCATTAAAAAGGTAAAGTTCTCCCGGACTATTTTCTTCAAAAAAATAACTATCAGATTTGAGGAATAGTTCATGTGATGTTAAAAGCACAAATAAGGTCAATAAAATTAATGTAGTTGCTATTCTTTTCATTTCAGCCTGTTGATTTATGGTACACAGTGGTCTTGTATATAACTAGTTCTTTGGTGAACCAACTAATTTAGCAAACATTCACCACCCAGAAAAAATTCCAACACAATTTTTAGAGCGGGTCATCACAAGCAATTTCATCCAGCTTTTACGAGCCGTTGTTGTTTAACACTGCTCACTATTACTTCAATAAATTTATGATATCAAATCAATACCTAATCCCAAAATTACTGCAAGAAAATAAAAAGTCATCATTCCTAATAAATAAGCTACCAATCCTTTCAAATAATTCACTTTTTTATTTTTATCAAAAAACTGTCCTATTGCCCAAGAAGTATATATAATTCCTATAATTCCTCCTACTAGTAATAGCTTCAATTTAGTAAAACTTTCTATGATTCCAAATGTCGTATAAATCAACATCCCTATACCCATTACAAAACACAATAGGATCAAAATTTCAAAAATATTGTAACTATACTTTTTAAAGAAAAGTTTAATCCAAAACGCGATAAAAACAGCCATTAGAATATTTGCATATCCGTAGTTTTTTTGTATCCATCCATAAATGCTCGATACCGCTGAATCTCCAAACCCACCGGCATTCGCATAGCCATCTTCAAATTTCAGAAGTTGCTGAGCTAAAGAATACATCAATGAGCAAACGATAACAAATATTATAGGTTTTACAAGTCTGTTCCTATCGCTATGAATGAATTTTTGAATATTTTCTCCAGGTCTTACAAGCAACTCTTTAATGGTATAGAAAAATCCTTTGTCAAAGTTTAGTACACTTACTATTTCTGATAGGATATAACTTCCGTTAATCCTTTTTAAAGTTTTAGGGTTCCCGCATTTAGAGCAAAAATCATCACTCAATACTGCTCCACACCTTTTGCATTGTGTGAAATCAATTTCTTTATTCATCCTTATCGTTGTCTTTGGTCGATTGTAGCAAACGATCACACATAACCGTCAGTTACTGGTTTGCAAGCCTAAATTTCGCAATTAAAACTGACTTTAGCAATTCCGATTAGATTTGGACATAGTGGCATTCACTGACACGAGCTTAGCGAACCTGCTGGTCCGGCTGGCCAGCTGGCGCAGCAAATTCGGGTATACATTGTTGTACTTTCGTTATTTCTTTTTTTATTCAATTATTGAACTTTATTTTTGACTAGGGTTTGCTATTAAAGATTCAATAGTTGAAATATTTTCATCGATTCTATTATAGACTGGTAAAAGAGCTTTTGTATGATAAATTAACTCCGTAAGTAAGTTAATAAATACAGTGTCTTTTAATAAATTTGAATCTGTAGTTTTATGATTCAATATTTTTATAGTTGAATAGGATTCTGCTAAAATTTTATCATAAGCGGCAGTATCTTTTTCAAATCCATTCACAGTTATTGAAAGGCGATCCGTATGTTTATTTAAAAAGGGATTTAGATGATTATCCACAAAACTGGTTTGTAAATCTTCATATGAGGCAAGTAACTCCAGATTTGCTTTTAACGAGGTAAGCTCACTTCTAAGTTCTTTAGATTTTAATAGGTTTAGTTGCCCTGATCCTATCATCTCGTCGTAAATAGACGTTTTATTAGAATTACCGACTAAAAATCTTTTTGATAAGGTATGTAAATAATAATCCACCTCATCTTGATTGTTTGAGGTTATCTGGTTTGTACTTATTTTTATCAACTGTGTTGAGGCTTTTAAAACCTCATTATATCGATTGTAACCAGTTTCAGATTGAAACCTATTGTACTCCATTTTTATTTGTATAGCCTCAAGAAGTTGCGTTTCTTCTTTAGAATCCAATCTATTTTGGTTCCAGGTGTTAATTTGAAGTGCAATCAAAATTCCAATAACTACAAGTACAATTTCTCCAATTGCATATTTAAAATACTTTCCAGTTTTGTTTTTCTCCATAAGGTCGTATCTAATTCGTCTAAAAAACTTGATCATATTGTTAGATTTTTTCGCACGCGTACCACCTGGCTCCCCACTGCCAAAGGTCTGCCAGACCTTTGATTATCGTTCGGCCTTCTAAAGAATGTTATCATTGATTAGCGGTTTGTCTCAATGAATCACAATGGTCCTGGCTAAGGTTTCGTTGCGAATTAGTTCGACTGAATTGTTCCACTGTAAACCAAAGATAGCAAACATGTAAGGAATTCCCACCCGGAAATTCCGCCGCAATGAGCAATAACCACTGTTGTAGGCAGTTTTATTCACAGTTTGCGTTTAAGTAGAAACTTAAGTTTTGTCCCGTCTTGGTCCAAGAGTCCATTGCTTTTTCCCTATAATACATAGTATGTGTTGGAGAACTCGCTGTGGAAATAGAGAAAAATTTACTTTTCTCATTTTCTTTAACACTCTCAATCCATTGTATTGTTACTGCAATTTCTCCAACAGCCTCACTAAATCTAATTTTATAAGGTTCTAAATCAACTTTAAACCATCCTAAATATTTATCTTTAATCTCACATATAATATTTTCTTGAACTATCAAATCTGTGGGAAGTCCATCTTGAATTTTATAGAAGTTCACTCTAAATTTTAAAGATTTAAAGTCATTCCCGGTTATATTGAAATTCAAATCCTGAATATGGCAATTCCTTCTCATATTAAATTTCATGCCTTTTTCCTTACTCAATCGGTCATCAACATCTTTTTCATAGTATGTATAAAAATTAGAGTGCGTCAATCCAAGCCCTTTTGAGGTCCTTCCAATTTTTTTCAATTTGAGTTTGACCTTCATTGAACTTAAAACTACTTCGTCCAACCTTGTGTTTTCTGGGTAAAGTAAAATAGTTTTTGACTCATACAATTCAGAAACCAAAAACCTCTGTGTTTTAAACCCAATAAAGGAAAAAATTACAGTATCTTTTGAAGTTACTTTATCATTCAAGTATAGCTTGAATACACCATTTTTATTAGATACTGTTCCAACGGTTTTATCAGCAATTCCTATATTAACATAAGCTAAAGGTTCATTATTTTCATAATTCAGCGCTTTACCCGTTATCATTTTATCCTGAGAATAACCAAAATTACCTATTGATAAAAATATGAATAGTACAAGTGTTAATTTCATTTATGGATGTTCTATTTAATTGTTTGTATCGGTTTTGTGTACGATGACTTTACGTGTTTAAGCAACTAAAACAACAATTACATAGCATAACCAGTTTCTATATTTGTATTTTATCAATGCTTTAGAGCAGAAATAAAATATCTATTCTTTAGCTTCAATAAGCTCCAAGCCCTGATGAACTCCTTTCTCAATAGCGGGCACCCCTCTTTCCATCCAAACGGGTTTTGCCGCACCTTTTAAATAATAATCAAAAAACTGTGCCATTCTGATATTGAAATCTTTTCGGTTTTGATGCTTTAGTGGCCAATGCGGTTCTCCGTTGTAATTTAGAAACCATGAAGGTTTTCCCAAACGACGAAGACTCACAAAAAATTCGATGCCTTGATACCAAGGCACATGTCCGTCTGCATCATTATGCATGATTAAAAGAGGTGTATTTATCTTGTCAATATTGAAGATGGGAGAGTTTTCAATATAGCCTTGCAGGGTATTCCCAAGGTGTACCACCAATCCTGCTTTGTGTATGCTCGTATTGAAACTGACGACTAAGACCTGTCCACCAACGAATTCCGCCATAGGCACTAATCATATTGGGTACGGGTGCGCCAGATTCCGCAGCTTTAAAAATATCGGTTTTTGTTACGAGATAAGCAATTTGGTAACCACCCCAACTGTGTCCTTGAACCCCGATATTATCCTTATCGATAAAACCTTTTTCAATCAACGAAGTCACACCCGGAATCACACAATTATAGGCGCTTTCACCAGGGTAACCTATACGATATTCGATATCAGGGTTGAAAATCACATACCCGCGACTCGTATAAAAACTATAGTTGATCGATGATCTTTCAGCCTTTGGTGCCCTATGGCGATTTAGGTTATCAGAATTGCGTTCGTAGAAGTTCACTAGCATCGGATACTTCTTCTTGGGGTCAAAATTTTCAGGTTTAACCAACAGACCCTTTAGGGCTTTACCATCTAGTGAGGTAAAATCTACCAATTCAATCGTACCCCACAGGTAGTCTTTTTGTTGTGGATTGGCGTTGCTAAGCACCATTGTCTTTTTAAAACTCATGTCACTCGTATGCAAATCAGGAAACACTTCAAACGATTCTTTAGTGAACAGCAACTGATCACTCAATTTTGCTTTTTTGGTGTTCGCATAACGAAAAGGTCCTGAAATCAAAGAAACGAGCTTTTTGTTTTTAGGACTATACGAGGCATAACCCGAGTTTTTGGTTTCCTCATTGAAAGTGGTCAACAGCCATTTTCCTTTCGGATCTAAGAAGCGTTCTTCTTCATCAAGTTGAACGTATCGGTATCTCGTTTTGGTTTCACGGCCTTTGGTCAATCGCTTTCCTGAACCTGATTTAGGATCGAATTCCCAGATGTCATATCGGTCGTAAAGAATAATCGAAACGTCATTTTCAGTAAAGCCGGCCAGGCCATAAGATGATGGAAAATCTGGGGAATCGTTCAATTCATCATAAAAAACTTTACCCTTGGTCAAAGCTGTGTAGGCTTTTGAATTGATATCATACGTAAACCAAGTGCTGTCAATCGCACTGTAGCCAAAAGTGTATTTCGCCTTGGGACTAACTCTCATTCTGGGTGATTGTTTGACTTCCATCTTGGTCTCGCCTGTTGCTGTGTTGATAAGAGCGTAGTCATTTTCACGATAGCCCTTCCATTGTCTTTCCAATTCGTAAGGTAGCGTTGTACCGACGAGTGTATAAGTTGAATTGCCCTCATCACCAAGCTCACTGTTCGGATATTCTGTGCTTGCCAACTGTACCAACTTTTTATTTTTGAGATGAATAGCGGTTTGATAAGATCGTATGGTATCGTTTTTCAACTGTAATTCTTGAACCGTATAGAGTCGTGGCTCATCGTAGGTCCATACCTCAACGTTTACAATTTCTTCATCGGTAAGGGTGGTGTCTTTGACAATCGGTGGCTTACGCTAAGCCAAAAAATAGTTTTGATTCGTCTTTGGAGAAACTCACTTGACCATCAGAGGAAACTATATACCCAGCAGGCGCAGATTCAGAATCGACCAGTTTTTCGGCCATTGTTTTTCCTGCTGTCCAAAAGTATAACTCGTTGGGCCTGACCTGAATTTTAGTCGTATCGGTATCAACTACGAAACCTAAATTTTTACCTGATTCACTGAATTGTAGTTGATTGTAGATGGCTTTTTTAGCACTATGGATGTTGCTGTTTTCTCCATTTTCGAGATTCATCACATAAGCACCTGCATCAGCTTCTTTTTCGCTTCCGGTAGAGGCGTAGGCAAACCATTTTCCCTTTTTTGCAAAGGTGAAATGGGTGACAAATTTCAACGTATCCTCTTTTTGGGTATTCAGATTTCTCAATACCACATGATAGCCAGTTTTCTTACCAACTTTTTTGGCTTTCTCTTTCTTTCTTTTTTATCCGGGATGGAATCTTTTTCTTCCTCTCCATCCTCATCCTTCTCCTTTTTCTTGTTTATTTCCTCCAATTGATAAGCCACATAACCTGACCATTCTTCGGGAAGTTTATAAGATTTTATATTCCCGATTTTAGTCAAACTATTTGTTTTGAGATTCAAAATACCTAGTGAGTCCTTCGGAAGATCTTTCTTTTTTACTTTTCTACTTTTCATAGCTGTTACACTGTCTTTCCAAGCTTCAATAGTGAACAAAACAAAATGAGAATCATAAGTAAACTTTCCTTTTGAACTTCGCTCATGTTCAAAAACAGTTGTGCCTCCGATATCCTTCACTTTCAGAAAATTATCTCTTTCCCCTTTTTCCAAAGAATACAAGACATAGGATCCATCCGGCGCTAAAGTTGAGCCTTTGATCGTATTCCATAAGGCATAATCTGTATGGTCAAGCGCCTTTTTTTGAGCAAAAACTGAAATGGAAATAAATAGAATAAATAGCGGAACAAGCCTTTTCATAACATGAGTTTAGTTGATAAGCTCAAATATAAGTATAATTGAAATATAAGCTTCGAGGACAACCCAAAATGAACATTCTCATTGTAATATTATTTGAGCCGGTTATGAGCAATAATTGTGCTAAAACCATAGTTATCAATGCAAAATAAAGAATGTCTATGACCTGGTTCAACTCAGATACAAGATTGGAAAAGCTTATGGCAGTATAGAAATAAATGTTCGTTAAGGCAGATAGTTTACAAAGTTAAAGTCACATCCTTTACGCTAGATTTTGACCTACTCTAACTTTGGCATAGCTGTTAAACACAGTTAACTTACAGGCATTCAGGTAGATTATACGCCTTGTTTGTATTTTGCTTTTTCCGTCTAAGTATTCTTAAATTTTACGGATTATGATCATAATCAACTAATTCAAAATGATATGATTTTTCAGTTAAATTAACTGTTATATGATAGTACCCAGATTCTACCTTAATATTTTCACCAAACCATTTAGCCTTTCCATTTGGAAAAGAGTCTCCTCCCCAATTGGCTAACCAACTATTCCCTTCTCTAAATTTAACAGACCCTTCATTAAGTTTGACTGTTCCTTCCCATATAGAGAATTTAGGATTTATTAAATCTAATGGTATATTGTCCTGATAATTTTTAAATTTCGTTGCAATGCCAACAATACCAAGATTTTGATATAGCAATTTGACATCAGGATAGAAATTTTTAATCAACATTAAATTACTCAGTGCATCATTTTTTTTATTTTGAACCATAACAATACTCAATTCATTTTGACTCTTAGCTGATTTTAAAGCATTTACAACCTGAATATCATCAGTTAATTTTAAAGCTATTTCTTGTTGTTCTAGTGTAAAAAAATCACGGTCTACTGCTTCAAAATAATTTAAAATTGAAAAACCAAAACGTAACGATGGTTCGGGTAAATTATGTTGTCTTAATAATTGAGTTACACGTTTTGTGCTATATGGTTTAAAATCCAATTTATCAGAACTATATGTAGCTAAACTTTTGGAAAGACTGTTTTGTGCAATGTTTTCTTGATTAAATTCTAAAAAATTCATTTGGTAGTTTGCTTCAGTAATAAAGCTGTCTGGAAAAGCATCTATATAATACAATAAAGAAGGCAACATTTCTAAATTCAATTTAGACGAATGATGCAATAAACTGTCAATTAAACTAGTCTTCTGAATTAAATGGTTTTCTAGAGATTCCATTGCTTGAATGTCTTGATCTAAAACGGTATAAATTTGCTCTAAAACAGCTTTATGCTTTGCCGTTTTTTTTCTTTTTTCATTCCAATTATTTACTTGTAAAGCAATCAAAATCCCAATAACTACTAGAATAATTTCGCCAATAGCATATCTTAGATATTTAATAGGTTTATTATCATCGGCCAAACGTTTTCGTATTTTTCTAAAGAATGGAATCATGGGTTAATGGTTATTCATAATCAAGCACGACGTTAAATATAAGAATAGTAGCCGACTGTATGGCACTATTTTTCAAGTTATAAAAAAGTTGAAACGGACTACAAGCGTTTAATTTAATACTGGCTCGGCTATTACTTTTTTACATTTTTGGCCAAAGTATTTTTTAATTTATTATTCAATTCCAAAATAAATTCCTTTCGCAAAATCAATTCACTTAATTCACTTTCAAAGGTTTTTATATTATTCAAATTTGGAAAAGATATTTGTCTTTTTGCGATAGAATTAGATATTAAAATATTCACATAATTAAAAGCTAGAATTAATCTTTGAACAAGATCAGTTTTAATAATAGTAAGCCCTATTTTACCAGCCGTTCTATCATTCAGAATGTAAGTAGTCCCTTTTATTTTGACAGAAGTATTATTGTTTTTTTCACAGAAATCTATTAAACTCAGCAGCCCTTCTAAGTATTTTTGAAGTATAAAAGCAGTTCTCTGCTTTCCATTTAGTTTTTTGTCTATTACAAATATGTAGTCAAATAATGAACCTCCGTGAATTATTATAACTCCATTTTTTTCTTTTTCCACAATAAAAAGAGATGAATAGTATATCAATTTCCCTTTTTTTTTAAGTGATGGGATATCAAAGAAAGGTGCAATAATGGAAAGTGTAATAACTACGGATAAAGATATAAGGATATACAAGCCGCTAAATATTGATAATGTCAACACAATTAGGTTAAAAAACAAAGAGACCGCTCCAATTTTTATTTGAATTTGATTTTGTTGCTTATTCGATTTTAAGTAATATTTATGGTTCATTTTAATATTACCGTAAACGGTTTGCTTATGATTTCGTTGCGTGTTTCAGCGACTAATTTAGCCAACAAATCACATATAGAAAATCCCTTAGGAATATTCGTAAGTCGGCAGTGACAAAACAACCTGTCCACCTCTGGCGGATTAATTATACACTGTGTTGTGTTTTCGTTATTTTTATTCGCTTATTTCGTTCTTTATCAATACAATTAACTCTTCAATCTCTTTATCAAGATTTTCTCTTTTGTCAATCACATCTTGTGTAAAAGTTAATTTCATTCCTAAAAGATTTCTGATTCTTTTTATTCTCAATAATTCGTAATAATCATTTTCCGTTTCATTTATAATGTTTATTTCAGGTACGTTTGATTTTACTAAAGGAATGAAATTGATATCTTTTTCTAATATATCATCAATTCGAATTTGATGCACACTTAATCTATCTTCGAGTATATCATTAAGTTTATTCAACCGGAATTCCAAATCTGTAAACTTTTCTTTTACATTTTTATTTTTTATTAAGCTCAACTCGTTAGTGTTTTTATAGTTGTTGTAAGCATTGAATGTTGGTTGGTCGCTCTGTAAATCCCAGACAGCACTTTTAAAAATCGAATCAGGAATTATTTGATTGATGCTTTTATTTGTATTGGATTCAATTCCAAGAATTCTTATTAGTCTTTTCTTTAAAGTTTCTTCCTCGGAAATCAATAATTCAGATTGATTTTTGGCTAAATATAAATTTTCTAATAAACTTCTTAAAACTATTTTTTCTTGAATTGAGTCTTTTCTGTTTTCGTTCCAATTGTTAATTCCAAGTGCTATTAAAATGCCAATTACCACAAGGATAATTTCACCAACTGCATATTTAAAATACCGGCCGGCCGGCCAGGCGGGCTTTCCAGTTTTGTTTTTTTCCATAAGGTCGTGTCGTATTTTTCTAAATAATTTTATCATTGGTCAACTGTTCCTTTACCTATTTTTCAAATATTCAATTTTCTTAAAACCTTTTTACACGAAGGATAACTCATTCTTTCTATTGCCATTTACCTTTGTTGTGTTGTTTCCAAGCTAATAAATAAAGTACTGCCAATGATTTTTTTTCTCCCCAATTTTCAGAAACTTCTACCATCTGGGCTTTTAGCTTTAATTGAGGGTCAAGATTATAAAGGGATACCATTACTTGTTTCAAATGATAGTCGTCATAAGGGACAACATTCGCTCGATTTAAAGAATAAAGCAAAATCATATCGATTGTCCATTTACCTATTCCGTTTATAGAAGACAATTTTTCGATTACTTCCAAATCAGTTAATAAAAACCAATCTATATTATTTTCAGCCCAAAACTCTAAAACCCTTAAAACGGTTTCATACTTTCTTATTGACAATTTAATATTCCCAAATGCTTTTTCTTCAAATTGATGAAAGTTATCAGGTGTTAATCTCTCCAAACCTGAAGCATTTAGCATTTTTTGAAAAATATTTTTGGTGCTTCTATAGTGTATTTGTTGTTCCAAAATACAGCTGATTAAATCGTGAAACACATTGTTAGTAGAATTAATTTCTGGTTTAGGAATTTCATCAATAATCTTCTCGAGAATTTCGTCAGATACTGAAATATTTTCTTGATGTTTCAACTTATTCATTGTATGGTAGCGATATTCAAATGGCAGATAACGGACTAGGTTATCAGTAGTTGCTTTTTTTAAAGTTAGGTTTTATTCCTATTGATGAATTGATGTTAATGCAATAATTTTCAATCTCTTAACCAACTAAGTAATTACTTATAGCCATTGTTGTGCTTTCGTTATTTACACTTTTTATCTTTTAATAGTTCTATAGGTTCTTGCATTTCCTTCTTTAAATTAGATAAATGCTGTTTCTGTCTAATCAGCATAGCTATATACACAACAAGATTGTCCTGAAACTTTAAGAATATTGGATTATTAGGGTCATTTGTCCAGTTGTTTTTTGGTAAAAGAGCAATATGTTCTTTATCCAGCTCTCGCTTTAGATAATCAATATCTTGATATCCAAATTCACTTATTATTTCAAAATCACTCATTCTGTTAATAATGACATTCCGATTTTCTTGAAGTAGATTTAAAATATTATTCAAAAATGTACTATGCTGAATAAGTCTGTTTTTTAGTTTTAAATCTGTTAACAGCTTTAACTGTCCAGAAGATGTTATATCTTCAAAAGCAATATTACTGGGTACAAAAACATCTTGTCTTAAAGCAACTACAAATTTATTCAGTATTTTACTTCTGTCATTTGGTATTTTATTTAATTCTAATATCAGTTCTTTACAGAGTTTTATTTTGTTAGTTGCTAGTAGAGAAGTTTCATCAATTAATTTTTCATTTAATGTAAAGTCGTCTAATATTCTACAGTAATAATCAGCTTCAGCAATCCTATTCTTTCGGTTTTCATTCCAATTATTAATCTGAAGAGCTATTAAAATTCCAATAACAACAAGGATAATTTCTCCAATAGCATATTTAAAATACTGTCCAGTTTTGTTTTCCATCAGTAGGTTTTGTCTAATTTTTCGAAAGAATTTAATCATTGTTTAGTGGTTTCTGGTAATGAAGTACAACGGTTTTGTATAACCGTCACTTACGGGTTAATATGCGTTAATTTTCGGTTTAGCACAGACACCAGCAATTCCGAGTGGATTCGGACGTAGTCGAACTATCGACACGAGCGAAGCGACTGACGCCAGTAAATTGCGGTTATACATTGTTGTAGCCAATTTTTTTAATTCCCTTTAAGTTGTCTTGCGTATTTTTGGGCATCATAACTGCCAATTGATTTTTGGACGAGTCGTTGGTCATTCATTGTCCAATCCTCAAATCCACTGAAATCAACTTTATTTCCAGTACCGTTTGGTCCAGAATTAGTTCCTTTAAAAGTCCAGTAATATCTATAAGTATCAATCTCTTTGGTCAGACTGTCCATTGTCAGTTCCAAGTCAGGAAATGCCACCATATATGATTTAGCGGTTTCTGCTAATTGTTTTCTTCCTACAGCTGGTGTTCCGTTATTTACTATTAGTGTTCCATCTTCCGCATAAAATAATGCCATTTTTTCAGGCACTTTACTATTCCACGCATCAGTATATTTTTGTCCGAATTCGACCATTTTATCGTATTCCGACCTGTCAGATTTGCATCCTGACATTGCGATTAAGATTATTAAAAATGTTGGCAAAATTGTATATATAGTTTTCATAAAAATACTTTTGTTCAAATTGGCTACAATGGTCTCGGCTATGAGTATTTGCCTGGGTTAGCGCTTAACTTTGCAAGTGCACACCAAGTTGGAAATTCTTTTGGAATTTCCACAGTTGGCGAGAACGGCGCCATTACTTATAGCCATTGTTGGCAACAGTTTATATATTCATTTCCATTTCATATTGATTAACAGTATTCGATAATCCAATTGAATTGATGAAATCTATTTTCTGGTTCAATCTTGTATCAACATTTATTATTTTTATTGAGTTTGAAACTTCCTTTATTCCTCTAAATAATCTATTCCAACACCCATCACTCTTTTTTAAAATCTCAAATTGTGCTAAATATTTATTCTTGGGATTTACAATAAAATAAGATTCGACCGAATTATCTTTTATTAATTGATAGTATTTATAATCTCCATTTTTAAGTACTTCTGAATTAAAATCCCAAGAATATAAATCTTGATTTGGCATTTTTTCCCAATCAAAAGTATCATAGTCAACTTTATTCAACTCAATTTTTTCATTTGAGTTTAATTTAATTTCTCCGCTGAAACAATTAAATGTTTTACAAATATCAAATCCAATGCTCTGGTAAGATTTTATTGCTTTAATATTTTCAATGATTACTTCTAATGAACATTTCGTAATCCCACTAATTTTTAAATCTGGTATAGCAAAATCGTAGATTGATTTAACAATTCTTTTTTCTCTATATTCTGGAAGTACACCTGTACCAGTATTAAATGCTATTTTTTTTCCATTTCGATTATCAATTGCATTTATTATAAATCCAACCAAATTTTCTCCATCAAACATTCCATAGGAAAGAGCATAATCAACCTTTGCCATTTCCCATCTATTCTTATAATAATTTTTGTCTGTGGGTACTTTAACATAGTAATTCTCAAAAGATTTTAAAAAGCAAGCAGCAATTATATCAAATTCTATGTTCTCTAATTTTTTTACTATCAAAATTTTATAGGTTATTCGTTCTTAACTACAGCCAACGGTTGGTATAAGAATAGAAGCCGACTTCGAAGCAATTTATTTTCAATTTACAGTGAAATTGAAACGGGCATATAACCCTCAAAATTGACACAAAACCGGCTACTATTTTTATACTTTGTTGGCGTGTCGTTGTTCTTGTTCAGCCAATTTTTATTTTTTTATTGACTCATCATTACTCGTTTAGCTTCAGCCTCTAAGTCAATGTATGGAGTGCCTTCAACTGTAACACCCACAAAGTCGAGTTTACCTCCACTAAATCTACTTGGAGAAGGATATAGTTCACTTACAGCATCACCGCTATCATATCCAACACATAAACCATCGCCAGATAATGTGAATTTAGCAGGCTGGGTTCTCATTGGTCCTTCAGCGACCAATTTATCGTTGATGTAAAGTTTTGCTGTACCAATCGATTCGCCATTCTTCCCTGTTTCTTCTCTGATGAATTCGGCACCCAATGTATGTTTTCCGGGAGTAAGTTTAATTGATGATTCCAAAACTTGTTCAGGCTTAATTCCTAAGAAATTATACACGTAATAGAGTTTATTGTTCTTAATGAATAAAGAGTGCCCTCCAAATCGTGACCCATGCGCAAATAATATACCTGAGGTATTTTTAGTGACTTCTACATTGGCCAATATTTTATAAGAACGACCTCTTACATTTACTGCGTTACCCTCTGGAACAGCAGCAGCATAGGGATAATAAACATATCTATCTCTGGCAGGCTCTTGAGAAGGTCTTTCAATCGTTAATACTTCTGCTGCACTTCTGTCATCAAGTGGTAACACATTATTTTTTTCGGCTTCTGCAAACCAGGCATCAATTAATTCCTGTAATTTTTCAGGATTCTCTTTGGCAAGGTCTTTCGATTCTGAACGATCTTCGGCAACATGGTACAATTCCCAATCATCTTTATCAAAATTACCTACACCCGAAAGGGGAGCGTGTATAGCAGCAGCTTTCCAACCATCTTTCCATATTCCACGTGAACCTAACATGGCATAATATTGCACATCTTTCTGTGTAGGGTCATTCGGTTTAGCCTCAAATGTATAAGCCATTGAGACTCCTGATAAAGGAACTTGCTTTACACCATTATAAACTTCCGGCATTTCAAGGCCAATTGCTTCAAGTAATGTAGGTACAATATCTACTGAATGATGGTATTGGTGTCTAATCTCACCTTTGGCTTTAATTCCTTTTGGCCAAGAGATAACTAAGGGGTCATTTGTTCCTCCAGCATATTGCGAGTATCGCTTAAACATTTTAAAAGGAGCAGAGAAAGCAGATGCCCAACCTGTTGGATAATGTTCGTATGTTTCAGGGCCACCTAAAACATCCATGTATTTCATGTTTTCCGAAAGCTCATCGGGGAAACCATTAAAAAACTTATTTTCGTTAACCGAGCCATTTGGACTACCTTCGCCAGAAGCACCGTTGTCTGCTGCGTATAATACAATTGTGTTTTCTAACTGACCACTTTCTTCTAAATAATCAATCACTCTTCCGGCTTGTGCATCGGTGTACTCCGAAAAACCGGCATACACTTCTGCCATTTTTGCAAATAATTTTTTCTCATCATCATTTAACGAATCCCAGGGGCGTACCATATCAATTGCCTGAGCCATATCTTCACGCATAGGGTTCATTGGTGTGTTTACTGTCCCTTCCGGTAATATTCCTTTTTCAATCATACGGTCTGTTACCCAGTCTCGGTAGGCATCATAACCTTCATCAAATTTTCCTTTGTATTTTGCAATGTACTCTTTTGGAGCGTGGTGAGGAGCATGATTTGCCCCTGGATTGTACCACATGTACCACGGTTTTGATGGGTTGGTAGCTTGTTGGTCGCGTAACATTCCTAAAGCGTGGTCGGCTAAATCTTTCGAAAGGTGGTAGCCTTCTTCAAATTCTCTTTCAATGAAATGATTGTCTTCAATTAAATCTGGATACCATTGGTTTGTTTCGCCACCAATAAAACCATAAAAACGGTCCCATCCCATTTGCAATGGCCACTGTTTTTTACTTCCTCCAGAAGCAACATCTTGTTCGGGTACATTGTGGTTTTTACCTATCCAAAATGTGCTGTAACCGTTATCCTGAAGAATCATTGAGAAAGGTGTAACTTCAGGTCCCATTCTTCCATTAGACCCAGGAAATCCATCGGCTGTTTCAGTAATGGATGCCATTCCATTTAAATGGTGGTTTCTTCCGGTTTGAATGGTTGAACGAGTAGGTGAACATAAAGCTGTTGTGTGCCACTGTGTATATGTTAAACCATTGGCAGCAAGCTTGTCCATTGTTGGCATATTAATAGCTCCTCCGTAAGGAGACCATGCTCCTAAGCCTGTGTCGTCGTATAGAATGAATAAAATGTTTGGCGCACCTTCGGGAGCGCTTTTGGGTGTATAAGCATCCCAGTCTGATTCTGAATCGCGGATATCAAGGGCAATTTTCCCATTGAATTTTGAGTTAGAATCATTTTTTTTTTCTTTTTCTTGGTTACTTTGACTACATCCTGACATTACAATGACCAACAAATAGACTAAGATTGAATACAAGTATTTCTGTAATTGCAAGCTTGGTTTTCTCATTTTAAATAAAAGTTAAATTTAAATGCTAATTAATTAAATTATTATAACAGAACAAATATCATTTGATAGTTCTTTTTTTAATCCTTAAAAAAGTTAAAGGAGAAACTCCTAAAAAACTTGCAAGATGTTTGTCATATGCAGATTTCAAATAAATTGGATTCCATTTCAACAAATCTAAATACCGTTTTGTTGAATCCATAGCCACAAATGTATGGATACGGTGTCCGAAAACATGAATTACTTCCTTCATTAAATAAAGGTAAAAGTTCATCATTTTTGGATTTTTATAACCTAAAGCTTCTAATTCGCTCAAGTCAAAAATTAATACATCAATATCATTTATAGCTTCAATATCTAAAAGTATAAGAGGCTTGTCATCGAAGGCTCTAGGGTCACCAAAAAGATAACCTTCAGAACGTAAGTGAGTGTTTAACTCTTCGCCATCAATTATCTCATAAGCTCTTGCTGAACCCTTTAATATGATAAAGACTTTTTTGTCATTCCTGCCTCTTTTTAAGATGATTTCTTTGCTCTTGAATTTACTATATTCCGAAATTGAAAATAAAATCTCAGCTTCATCTCTGGAAAGGAAAGGATAAAATTTTTGTAACAACGCAAGGATTTCTGAATCTGATAATTTCATTTTATCTATGTCTTTTTTCAATGCACGCCATCGGTTTGTGTATAAGAAGTAGCTCATCCACGTTGCTTGGTTTTAATTATTTGGTTTGTTGTTTAGATTCATTTTCATTTCAGAGGATGGTCAGAGCTATTGGTCATATCCGTTGTTGTACCCTGGCATACTTAAATCGATTTTCTGCTGACGGTTCTTGGTGATTATCAATTGCCCTTTAGATTCTCAGCTACGCTATCATAATATTCTTGTGTTAGAACCTCCGTCCATTGAGTTGGCATTTCTCCACCGTATAAGGCCAAGTACGTAACATTGCTTTCCTTGGTCGAAGTGTGCCAATGCTCGACGTCCTTCGGACACTTAATCACATCTCCTGTTTTCAGTACAACGGGGTCTTTCCCTCTTTCTTGATAATAGGCTTGACCATCGACAATGATTAAAACCTGTACGGAGGAATGTTTATGCCAGTCCAAGGTGGAGTTGGCTCTGAAGGTTGCTTTCGTAATGTTATAGCCCAATTCGGCATCATCATGAATTATTGCATTCAACCATGCTTCCCCAATGTAATGCGTATTTGGTGCCTTTGTACCCTCAGTCAGATAGGAGGAAACCGAATAATCAGAACTTTGGGCGAATAAATATAGAGGTGCTAAAATAAATAGGGTGAAAATTGAATTTCTCATTTTAAACTTTTTAGATTAATATTTTCTCTTGTCATTTGGAGTTCTTCGCCTGTTTACAACGTCTTCCTATATGGTTAGTTGCGTGGTTTAGTGGTTAACTTTGCAAGTACACACCAAGATTGGAAATTCCTGCGGAATTTCCAAAGTAGGCGAGAACAAGCAATTACTTATAGCCATTGTTATGCTTTCGTTATTTAATCCTTATCAAGTTCTCTATTTATAACTTCAATAATTTCTAAATAATTAGCTTGCCATTCTTTGTAAAATTCAATTTGCCATTTTCTGTTAGAAATTAACGTATTAAGAATATGCCTGTATTTTTTAGAATTCACTAAATCATTATAGTTATATGGCTTCATATTTCCCCACATTTCCCCAGATTCAAACAAATCAGTTAATGAAGGTGCAACAACATTGAAATAATATTGTTCATTTCGCTCTCCAATAATATCTATCCAAGGGTTTTCTAAAATTCCGAGCAAACCTCTAATAGTGTCATTCGATATAGAATGTATACCAACAGATTTTAGGGTTTCATACGCCTGATTTTCCAAATTAACGTTAAACCACGTTATTCCGTTTGAGAAATGTTTTTCTAAAGAATCCTGATATTTGATTCCTTCATCAAAATGCTTTAATATAATCTGACAGGATAACTTTTTATCTTCATTATTTGAAATTGCCCAATTCGTAAAGTCAATATTTCTTTGAAGCGAACCCTTTAACTCTATCAACATTTTACGTTCAATTTTCCTCGCTTTTCTTTCTTCATTCCAATTGTTAATTTGTAATGCAATCAAAATTCCAATAACGACAAGTACAATTTCACCAATAGCATATTTAAAGTATTTGCCTGTTTTATTTTCCATAAGCAAGTTTTGTCTAATTTTTCTAAAGAATTTTATCATATGTGTTTCCCGAGAAAGCGGGAATCTTATCAGTTGATTTTAATGAAGCACAACGCTCCTTTGTATGGTTAGTTGCTTGGTTAAGCGAGTAAGTTAGCAAACAAATCCCAGATAGAAAATTCCAGCGGAATTTTCGTAAGTCAGCAGTGACCAAACAATTAATTATACACGTTATTGTGCAACGTTTTGATTCGATTATATTTTAATATAATTATGCTTTTTTAAGAAGTCATCCATTTTTTTTTGGGCATCAAGACGTACTTTTTCATCTGGATTGGGCCATCCATCATCAGGCTCTGATGAAGGTGTGAATAAATGTCCTACACCCTCATATATAATCAATTCGCATTGGTTTTTATATTTGTCCATATTGTTTTTATATTGTTTCAGAACCTTGAAGTGGTGTTACGGTATCATCTTTTCCTATTACAATTATTGTTGGTGGTGTATTTTCAGATACAAATTCCGCTGGAGAAATTTCCCTTACATCAATTTTATCATGTAATCTTTTTTGAAAGTTAGGATAGAGGAGTAATGATAGGGCTGGTGATTTCAAGAGCAACAGATTTGGTGAACTGGATACGCTTTCATTAGGCGCATCTAAATTGTTAAAAATAGCAGCACAAGCTGCAAGATGAGCGCCAGCAGACCAGCCGTAAGATGCGATCATATTGTCGTTGATAGAAAATTTACTGGCATTTTTTCTAACCCATCGAATAGCATTTTGTGCATCAAGCACAGATTCATATGGTGTTGTTGCATTATCCGATTCCTGAAGTCTATATTGAACAGAAAATGCGACCATACCTTTACTTGCATAATGTTTGGCACTGTTAAATCCCCAAGATGCTTCTCCTACAGACCAACCACCTCCATGAAATATTACAATAGCTGGATATTCTTTATCGGGATGATAATCAAAAGGACGAACACAATAAATTTTAAGTTCATTTTTCTCATCATAAGTGAATTCTTCTAAAGCTAAAGAATCAGTTTTAACTTGCGCACTTGTAAAAAAAGTTATAATAAAACTAGATATGAATATTATTGATTTCATTGTTAAGGTTTATATAAAGAAATATTTTGATGAAAGATGTTACAGGAGAATAGTTTATTTTTTTCGCAATGTTGCACAACGGTGTGGGTATGATTAGTTGTGGATTGATTTAATTTTACTTTCTCTTGTTACTTCTACTCTTTGACTTGCTCTAACTTTAGGATGACTGTGAACCACAATTAATTATAACCTTTGTTGTGCTTAGTGCCTTTTTAATATTTCAATTAATCTAGTGTTTACGTAAATATTCTCTCTTCCAACTTTTTCTGATTTAATAATACCTAAACCTTCTAGTTCTTTTAAGTATCTGGAAGCTGCTTTTCTTTCAACACTTAAACATTTAACTACGTATTCAATTTTAGAATATGGTTGTTCAAATAGAAGTTCAATTAATTCTTTTCTATATATTTTTGGACTCTCCTCTTGAACTTTTTTTATGGTGTCTTCAAGTAAATTATTAATGCTTGAGATCTTTTTAATTGTACTATTTGAGGTTACCTCAATTGCTTTTAAAATATACAAGATATAGTCTTCCCATTCATTAGAGTTATTGACTGTGTTCAATAATCTATAGTACTCAGATTTGTTATCGTTAATGTATGCGCTAAGATATAGTATAGGCAAATCTAGGAGGTCATTAATTATTAGAAACAGAATATTTAGAATTCGTCCTGCTCTCCCATTGCCATCATAGAACGGGTGTATACTTTCAAATTGGTAATGCAAAACTGCTAAACTTATTAATGGAGAAATTGTACTATCATTCGCGTTAAAATGTTCAAGAAAGTTTCCTAGTAGGTCTTGGATTTCATCTTTTTCTTGTGGAGGAGTATAAACAACTTCTCCAGTTTTGTCATTTTTCAAAACCGTACCAGCCATATTTCTGATACCAGCATTATTCTCAATAAATGTTTTTTGTATATTTACAATATCCTTGAGTCTAAGAAAGCCTTGTTTTTTTATAAGGTCATATCCTAAGAATATAGCCTTTCTATAATTAATTACTTCTTTTACTTCTGATTGTTGCTTTCCTTGAGTTGTAAGAGCTTTATATAGCTCGTCTTGCGTCGTGATTATATTTTCAATTTCGGAGCTATCTTTGGCCTCTTGTAAAACGACAGCATTAACTAACATGGCTTGATTCGGCATCGTTTTGGCAATTCCTTTTAATTCCCCTAATGCATTAGATGAATTACTTAGTTGTCTTAGAATTTCTAAGGTTTCAACTTTTTCTCTTTTAGGAGGTAATTTTGGAAGCTTACTCATTGAGGTCATTTTGTCTCATGTCTCACTTAATATGTACCAAAAATACAAAAAAAAGAACATATGATGAAGTTGCAAGGTAAATTGTCGCATTATGCACAACGGTTTCGGCTATGAGTAGTTGTGGATTGATTTAACTTTACTTTCTCTTCTCACTCCTACTCTTTCACTTACTCTAACTTTGGTATAACTCATAACCACAATTAATTATAAACGTTGCTGCCAACCGTACTAGTTTTTTTAAAGACTTTTATCCTACTTTTAGCTGTATTGTTATTTCTAAAAGCTGGAAACCGCATATCTGCATTAAGATTACTATCTATATTTATAATATATTTGGCATAATTTATAAGTTACTGACTTATATATAGAAAAATAGTTAATATGAGAATTGCTTTTAAAAATTTAAAAATAACTGGATTAGTATTTTTAATGCTAACCTCAATAATAGGTAGTGCGCAAAAAAAATATTCAACCTGGCCAAAGGATATAAAATCTGGTGATTATATCATCACTCTATACAATCCAGAAAATGAAAGCTATTTAGATTCTAAACTTATTTCTAATATTGCTTTTTCTATAAAAAAAGATACTAATGAACCTATATTTGGAATGCTTTGGACAACATCTATACTTGATGTTGATAGAGCTACAAGAATAGCATCTATTGCTTCTATAAAAATAGATGAAGTAAAATTACCTGAAGAAATTTCGGAAAGCGATAAAAAAGCATTTGAAACGCTTATCAATAATGAAATTCCTAAATGGAATATTGAATTTCCATTGGATGAGTTTTTACAAGATTTAAAAGAAGTTAGTGTAAATACTGCTGAATTAAACAATGAAGCTCCTACTATTATTTTTTCAAATGAGCCTGCTGTTTTAATATTAATTGATGGTGACGCAAAAATGAAAGCGGCCGATTCAGGCTATGAAATAGTTGAAAATAGTGATGCTTTTATTATTAAAGAAATAACATCTAACACCTTTTATTTAAAGGGAGGCGAATTTTGGTACGCCGCTAAACAGGCTGTTGGACCTTGGGAAAATCTTGATAAAGTTCCTTCAAAAATAAAAAAAATTGCAAAAAAGGCTGAATCTAATGATGATAAAAACAAGGATGAATATGAAGGTGAAGCTCCAAAGATTATTGTTGCAAGTCCACCTTCAGAGTTGATTGTTTTTGAAGGCGAACCTAAATTTACGCCTTTACAAAAAACAAATTTGTTATTTGTTGAAAACACCGGAAGTGATATTTTTATGAATATTACAGACCAAACTTATTACATTTTACTTTCTGGAAGATGGTTTACAACCAAAGATTTAAAAGGTAATTGGGTTTATATTGCTTCAGAAAAACTTCCTGAAGATTTTAAAAATATACAAAGTGAAAGTAAAAAGGCAGAAGTATTAAGTAGTGTTGCAGGAACTAAAGAAGCTAAAAATGCTTTATACGATGCTCAAATACCTCAAACAGCAGCTGTTAATAGAGATACCAAAGCCTCAACAGTTACTTACAATGGCACACCGGAATTTAAAAACATAGAAAACCTAAAATTACAATATGCTATAAACACAGACAGTGATGTATTTAAAGATAGTAATACTTATTATTTATGTGATAATGCTGTTTGGTTTAAGTCGTCGTCTCCAAATGGTCCTTGGCAAGTTGCCGATGAGAGACCTTCAGAAGTTGAAAAAATACCTGCAGACAACCCAAAATACAACACAAAGTATGTTTATATTTATGAAACTTCACCAACTGTAGTTTATGTTGGATATACTCCTGGTTATTATGGAAGTTATGTATATGGCCCCACTGTTGTATACGGAACTGGATTTTATTACAATCCTTGGTATAGAGGATATTACTATCCACGTCATTATACCTATGGGTTTTCAATAAGATACAATCCTTGGTATGGATGGAGCTTTGGCTTTGGGTTTGGTTCACCTTATGGTTGGTACGGTCATTCATATTGGGGATATCATCATCACCATTGGGGACCTCCTAACTATAGACCACCATATCACAGACCTAACAGACCTAATAGACCTAATAGACCTAGACCTTCTCATCCAATTTATAAAGATAGAGATGGTATAAAGGATTATACCAGACCTGCACAACGCCCAAATACAAGACCTAGCACACAACCTTCAACTAGGCCAAGTACAAGACCTAGCACACAACCTTCAACAAGACCAAGCACAAGACCTAGCACACAACCTTCAACAAGACCTAGCACAAGACCTAGCACGCAACCTTCAACAAGACCTAGTTCAAGACCTAGCACGCAACCTTCAACAAGGCCGAGCACTAGACCTAGCACTAGACCAACTTACACTCCTAACACAAGGCCTTCAACTAGACCAACTCCTAGTTATCGTCCTGCACCTAGACCTTCTTCTCGACCTACAGCAAGACCTTCTACCCCAAGTAGAAGCAGACCTGCTCCAAAATCTATGAGAAGAAATTAAATACATCCATTATAATTTAAAAGCGGCTGTTTAAAAGTAGATAAATTCACTTTTTAAACAGCTGTTTTATTGAATGATGAACTTTAGAAAATATAAGAAGAACCAATAGTTCAACGACAAAATAAATACTCAAATAGGATGGTATATTTTCAAAAGTTTAGTGAGTACTTATTAAAATCAAGATACGAACCTATAACTACTAAACGAAAGTAAGGGATCAAACTACATTTGCGCAGTGCTTTGGTAGGAAATCCATTTTGTTTTTCTTTAAAATCAGAGTTTTTGGAAAGTGTGGAGTCTGGTTGGCAACGTGTTTGTATAAGATTAGTTGCGTGATTTAAGCACTAAAGTTAGCAAATAAACACAGATAGAAAGTCCGCGAGGACTTTCGTAAGCAGGCTAGAACCAACAATTAATTTTATACGTTGTTAGGTGTTGTTATTTTTTATTCAAAGATTTTAAAAATTCGTCGGCTGTCATAACAGGTAACAACGATTTTTTAAAGTCCTTTCCATTTCGTGTTATTATAATTTCGCATTCCGATTCTGTCGCACTAAAATATTGTAAAGCATCTTCAAAATCCTTTATCGAAGAGTTAAGTCCTTTTTCAATTGTTTGTTCATCCAGAGAGCATATTTCACAGAGTATCTTAAACTTTCTTAATTTTTCTCTAGCAATTTTTCCATTCTCAAATTTTGCAAGAAAATAGTTTACTGTTGTGAATGAAATAGGTGAAACGACCATTGTTAATTTTTCCTTTTCTGCTAACGTTGCAATTTTCGCAATCGGTTCATAAAATGGTTTTCGCTCTCCTAAAAAGTCCAACATTGCATTCGTATCTATAAAAATTCTTTTGCTCATTTATATTTCTCAATTAAATAATCAGAATATTCTTTTTTATAGTCCAAATCAGCTGGTATTTCAGTTCCTGTTGAGATGCTTTTCACGAAAGGTGAAATCTCAAATTCAGAGGTGTCATTTTCGGAAGTCAAAGATTGTAAATAAACCTCCACAATTCGAGATAAACTCATTTTTTTGTTAGAAGCATATTCTTTAGCTTTTTCAATAATCCTTTGATTAAGCTTTAAAGTCAGTTTCGTATCCATAATCAACTATTTTATACGTACAAATATATAAAAAGAGTACGTATTATTCGATTTAGCGATGACTTTTCTTGTGAGGTTCAATTACACCCGACGGTTGGTGTATGGTTAGTTACGGAAAATCAGTTGTGATTTTCGGACGTACTCAAATGTAATTAATTCAAGTGAATTTTCTGCGAGGAAATTCCATAGTAATAAATTATTCACATTGTTAGCACTTGTTTTTTTCTATTTATGGTTTTAAATCCCAGCATTATAAGAATGATAATCAGGACAATAAAAAAAACGCTTGTTGAAATACTTTTTATGAGAGAAAAAGAATTAGTTGTTTTTACGGCAACCTCAGAGAGATCAGGATAGCTATACAACATTGTAATTATTCCGATATTTTCCGAATAATCAGCTATTCCTGCAATTATCGGAAGTAGGCATAGATATGTAAAAGGAGATTTGAGTTTGTTTAATTTTTTAAGAAAATATGCTAATAGAAAAGAATAGGTTAGCCCAAAAAGTAGCGGATAAATCATGTCCACAGGTAATTGGTTAGTTAAATAAATTTCACGTCCATTTTCACCAAGTGTCCTAAATAATTCAACTACGTAGTCCCGATTATATCCAGTTGGCAACATATCTAACAATTTCATTCCGTTCGAGAATCCCATTGTTTTCGGAATCGTTACAAACAACATAAATAAGTAAACAACATTGGTCAGTATAAAAAGACCCAATATTTTTTTTCCTGAAGTGTTTTTTTCTAGGAATTCAACGAATCGGTTCATTGATTTTTCTTATTAATGTTAATGTGCTCATGTATGATTCGTTCCATGAGAATTATACTTTTAAATTTTCAGGCGACTTATTATATATTACAGGCATTTTCCCTTTCCATTTACTCCATAAATCACTATCACTAATTAGACTTGCCATAAAATGACCAACATTTATACGACTGGTTTTTCCAGCATTAAAAATTGCACTTCTAATTGGAGATGGATGTATTTCGTAATCGGTTACTTTATCATAATCAATTAAACCATCTGGTCTTACAGCAGCCCATTCAATAAATTGGTTATTTTTTCCAACTTGGGTGCGTAAATAATCTGCTGCTTTTTCATTATCAACATGAGGAGGTAAAACTAGCCTTAAAAGTCCAATTACACATTTTTGGGCAAACGAAATAGGTTCATTTAAATCACGATTGCGATTACCTGTAGTGTTCATCAAAACATATTTAATTGGGCTTTCTGGTTTATTGGTTTCTATAGCATTACAAAGTCTTCGAGCAGCTTCTGTCACAAGTTTTCTGGGTTGTCCATAAATTCCTTTCCAATCCATATTATGGCCTAGACATGAGGCGATTGAATGGCAACCAAGAGTTAATTCAATCATTTCCTTATCACTTAAATTTAAAAGACTTGCAGAAATAATTTTCACACGCTCATCACTTTTCCAAGATTCTGGCAATTTTTCAGGTGACCTTACAACTACCTTAACATTATGTCCTTGAATTAAAAGTTGTTCAACTAACTGTCTTCCTGTTGCCCCACTTGCACCTACTACTAAAATTGTCATATATTTTTTTAAAAAAGAGATTGATGCTTACTAGACGATATATAAGTTTATATGTTACAGCTGTGAAAATTAGTGCTAACGTGTTGGGTATGCGCAGTGCGGGCCTCTACCCAATAATTTTCGAAAACTGCACTAACTAAGAAATTTATTTAAAGTATTAATTTTTAAGTTTACTTTAATGTTGTTTAGAACTTCCAACGATGAACTGACCCTTGAGAAAGTCTGATGCCCCGTATTGCGTATAGCCATTGTTGTGTGCAGTTTTTTATTCCGCTATTCTTTTCTTTAAGTCCATTCTTTCGTGCAATATTCTTGTTATTTCAACATAATTTTCATTTAAAGTTCTGTAAAATATTATATGTCGATTTGTCTTAATTCCGAAAAGTTGTTTGATATTCCTTCATAGTTTTTTCCTAAATCGGGATTTTCTAGCAATTTCTTGACAATCAGAAATTAATCCATCGTAATATTTGTCAGCTTGTTTTTCCGACCAAACCTCAAATGTATAATCCCAAATCTTCGATAAATCCTCAACAGCTTTATTCGTCAACTTATATTCAGCCATTCGAGTCGTTTTTTCGCTTTTAGAGATTCAAGATGTTTTTTTGGGTCAAAATCGTGAGCAATTCCGCTGTCAATTCCTTCTTGAATTGCATTTTTCAATGCAATCACTTTACTCTCTTCTTCTTCTAAAAGTCTTAATCCAGCACGAATTACTTCGCTAACATTTTTAAATCTTCCTTTACTTATACTACTTTGAACAAATTGGTCAAAATAATTTCCGAGTGATATTGATGTATTTTTATTCATTTGATTACGAATTTTAGTCAAATATACCAAAAATTGGTATTATCTCCAAATTTTTCAAATTGCACACAACGTGTTGGGTATGAGCAGTAGCTCACCCAATAATCGTTCCTTAATTTATTTGTTTTGTTTTTTAATTCTCATTTTCGTTTCGGAGGATCATCAGAGCTATTGCTGATGCCCGTTGTTAGGCAACGTTGTTATTTTTAAAATGATTAATTTCATTGAGCTCAGCTTCTTTTGAATGCTTTTCTTCCTCTATGTCATAGTCATCTTGCATTCCCAGCCAGAATTTAGCTGAATTCCCAAAATACTTACTCAATCTTAATGCCGTATCTGCTGTCACTCGTCTATTCCCCTTAATAATTTGAGAAATTCTAGTCTGTGGAATAAATAAATCTTTAGAAAGGCGATATGCCGAAATTTCTAATGGTTCTAGAAACTCATGTAATAAAACTTCCCCTGGGTGTATATTTGATAATTTTTCCATAATTCTTTCATTTAATTTAATGATAATCCGTTATTTTCACTTCATTAGCACTGTCATTATTCCAAGTGAAAATTATTCTCCACTGTTTATTAATTCGTATACTGTAAAAATCTTTTAAATCTCCTGACAATTTTTCGAGTCTATTTGAAGGAGGAATTCTTAGGTCCTTAACATCTTGTGAGTTATTAAGCATTCTTAATTTCCTCCTACCAACTGACTGAATTTCCAGCGGTATTTTTTTCACCCGTATACCATTCCATATTTTTTCGGTTTCTTTTGAACCAAAGGATTGAATCATATCTTTTGCGTTACTAACGCCAAAGGTAAGTATTTTAATTTAAACGACAAAATTTGTTATATGTTACCTAACTGCTTGGTTATGAAGCGTATTGGCGTTTAGCCACTATGATTTCATACACCTTGTTAGCCTTTAGTTATTTTAATTCTGAAAGTACTTTTTTAGCATTTTCATTGTCTGGATTCAATTCTAAGGATTTTTCGTATGCCTTAATGGCATTTTCTATATCTCCTGTCACCAATAGTATTTCTCCATAACTATCATAAGTGTTAAAGGCATTTGGATATTTTTCTGTGTTTAGTTTTAATATCCTCAAAGCGTCATAGTTATTCTCTGCTGCTATGAGTCTATATCCTAGACTATTAATAGCTGATTCAGATATATCATAACCTTGGTCATCCGTATCACCTTTATTTATGATATCAATAATGAGGTCTACTCCTTTTTCTTGGTCAATTAGATGATTTAGTCTTCTTATTTGCGATAATTTGATTTTTCCCTTGATATTTGCTTCAATCAAATCTATAGTTTCAACAGTGGCCCTTTTGGCCTCTCTATATTTAATTATTTTCATCATTCTCCAACGAATACTGTTGTCAAGAAGTATAGTAAATTCATGATCGGTTCTAAAATGATCATAATTCGTAGGAACAAATCTTGACCAAGAGCCCCATCCAACCGCACCTAATTTTGAACTGGCAATATCTTCAACCTTTAATCCAGATTTATACGGCGTATCTAGTGAAATCGCTCTAAAATTATTTTTAGCGTGTGTTGTGAGCAGGTTAATTTCTTTTTATGGTTTTATTATACCGGAATGTTACTTCTTTTGCTCAGACTGATTACGTGCAACTACAACCAGCGCAATAATAAATTACTATAAGGATCGATCTTGTTTTCAGTGTTTACCATTTTTTCATTGTTGTTTCCTCGTGTAAGTTCATTCATATAATTTGTTTTCCCTTGGGTAGACCAAGCCATCACTTTCTGCTCAAAAAAAAGTAAGCGTACTGAAGTGCACCCACTAATTCTGATTCAATTACTGCTATTGCGTGTGCGCGGCTTTACTTCTAGAGGCAAGAAAACACAAGCGCAATATAGCGGTTTTATAGTTACATCAGGAATTTCAAAGACATTCATATAGTCTTCAACCATTCTCAAAAATATAGTGATTGAATGTTGTAAATTAAACTTAGCTTTAATTAAAAAAGTAGCAAGATATTGCTAGCTCGTAATCGCTATGGGCAATCATTTGAAATAGGACCAAGATCCTGCATTTGGGTAGTAAATTCTAATGTTGGCTTATCTGTGGTCCAGTTTATTGTGAATATGAAGACCATATCGTAGTTGTCGTTTTCCCATTCCGGAACTTTCTGATTGCTACCAAATCGCGTAAACATAACGGCAGCAAATTCTAAGAGATCACTATGTTCCCAGCATAAATAGATCGTCGCATTGTGATATTTTGCTTCTAATAAAGTATCCGCAAGCAGTCCTGGATTGTTGTAGGGCAATTCGGTGTTGATAGGAATGCCAAGTCTTACAGCAGTAGGTCCAATAGTTAGAATTGGCCGCACATAGTAATACCGTTGTCCATCACCATGGATTTCAGTATGCTTAACCGATGGATTTGGAGCAAATATGTAATCAGGAGTTGAAAAGTTTCTCGAAAAAAAATCGGGTAACTTCAAAGAACGGTTTATTCCTTTGCAAGTCAGTAAACCCAGACCCTTAGCTGGCTTTTCGGCATGTCTGATAAATATTAGTTTTTCAATATCTTCCTTTGATGGCTTAAGTGAACTAGTCATACTTTCGTTAATTAATAATTACTTTCTTTTTGGTATACGAATATTATTGTTAATTCTGACCAAGGATTTAGTTTAATGATTGGTTTTTAGTAATTTAATATATCTATACTTAAATCATTTTTTTCAATTACAACACTTCACTCTTCGTTAACAGGTGAAATTAATAGAAGCTCTAAGAAATTGATTATCTTCTTCAATCAATTTCGTGTCTTTATTTGAGGAATTGCTCACAACGGTTTTCTGTATGGCTCCTTGCGGGAAATCAGCTATGATTTTCCACTGTAACCGAAAGATAGCAAATTGCAATGAATTCCGATTAGGAATTCAGCCGCAATGAGCTATAAACGTTGTTGTAAAACGTAGTGACACATTTGAGTAATCACTTATTGTTTTTATTTAAAGTTTGTTTTCTTTCATTCCAAGATTTAAGTATCACAGGTTGCCAAGCGGTTAATATCCAATTTCCATCTACTTTCCGTTGCACTTCCAGAAATCTAGTTGTAAATACGTACTCTTCTTTCTCAACGATAGCTTTAACGTCAATAAAACCAGTCAAAACAGCCGTATTCTCATAAACACGAACATTTAAATCTCTTGGAACAAATGATACATAATCTATTGTTTCAGTTTTTACTGTTTCAATAAACCCTGTTTTTGTTTCAGTCGAACCTCCTGTATGGCCATAAGTCAGGTCATCCGCAAGTAAGGTTTCAAGTTTCACAACATCAGCGTCAATCATAGCAGAGAACCTAGCAGATTGTTGTTTAAGAATTTGTTGTTCAGCGTTATCATTATTCTTATCCTGCTCAACATTAGACTGACAAGACACCAATAATAGTATTCCGATTAGATTCAATAATTTCATTATTAGGTTGAGTTTTTGTTAACGTAATTTTTTTCAGAGCTATGTTTTACAACGGTTTCGTATAACCGTCAATTTTAATTGCGGTTATACATTGTTGTAAACAGTTTTTTATTTTTTTTCTGGTTTATAGACATCTCGGAAAATCCTCCACTTATCTTTCTCTTTTTTCCAAACCAAAAGGCATTCACCTTTACTTAATGGAGTACCATCACTCTTAAAAAACTCTACATAAGCATCTTCGATAATGATACTTTCATTTCCCCATAAATTAATTATTCTGAATTTAATTCCGGTTATACTATCTCGTGTCATCTCGTATACCTCTTTAACAATATTTTCTCTACCAGAATAAGCACCAATTATTTTTGTGTCTAAAGTGTAAATGTCTCCTACTGCTATTGAATCACCAGTTTTTAATGCATCTTCAAATTCTTTGCTTCTTTGTTCAACAATTTTTGTTGCGGCTTCTAAATCAAAATTACCGTTGTTATTATTTTGAATTGAAATATCTTCTGCGCTTTCAGATTTATTAATACATGAAATGGTAGATAATATTAATGCGCAAATAAGAATTATTTTGACTTTCATACTAGATTATTTTGTGTTTCTTAAATTGTTTACAACGGTTTGGGTATGAGCAGTGGCTCACCCCTAATGTTGATTTTGTTTTATTAGTTTGTTCTTACTTTAATTTTCGTATTGTTACGAATTGAAGCTATTGCGTATACCTGTTGTTGGAACAAGTTATTTAAATAATCGTTTATCAAATGGAAAGCTATACGAATTATTAATTTCAATAAGTTTAAAATCCTTGTGGTAAGGATTAATTAGAAAATTTACATCTCCTTTTACAACTGCTGATGGAACTTTTATGAGGCAATATTTACTTTCATTTATAAAATCATCTCCTATTTTTTGAGTTGGCAATATGTGAGGAAATAAATCCCAACCTGGAGGAAGTTTGGTAATTTCAATTTGTTCAATATCTATGGAATCCGGAATGTTAATTTCAATCATTAAATAATCATTCGGAATTAAAGCTAAATTTAAATGTACAGCAACCTCAGCCATTGCTAATGCTCTGCTACTTGCGCAATAGATTATTTCTGTCCCTTTGGAGTTCCATCTATTCCCAGAAAGTGATGCTCCTTTACCAGATAATTCTTTTGAATATTTTTTTCTGGATAATCTAAAAACTTTCATTAGACAAATATTCCTTGATCAATTCTATTTAATTCATTTAAAACCATTTCCTTCCCGTATGAGTCTTTTAATAACTCGATTGGTTTTAAATTTCCTAAAGCCAATGAAGAAGAATTTAACCAAATGTAGAACTGTTCATTTGAGTCAAAAACATCTTTACCTAAATTAGTTACTTCAGCAAGTTCAATAATTTTTTCAGAGTGAATTGGTTTAAAAATGTATTCGCTATCTTTCTTGTATCGTTGAAGTGATTTGGTTGATATATCAAGAAATGTAGCCCAATCTTTTTCAGTGAATGGTGTAATATCTTTAATATGTTTAAAAAGAGAGTAAGGAATTCCTGATCGAATTGATTTCACGATTAACATTCTGTTAGTAAAGAATTTTTTGTAGGTAACATTCTTACTACGAATTCTAACTTTCCCACTTCGCTCAATTTTCCTCAAATAGATGTTTAAAGCTTTGTTTATTTGAATATTGTTATTTTCTACAGTTTCAGCCATAATATTGACATTTGTCCTCAAAGGTAAGACAAATGTCCTGTAATTCCAAAATTATTAAATCTTTTATTTGTGCCAACGGTGTGGGTATGAGCAGTGGCTCACCCACGTTGGTTTGTTTTAATTAATGTGTTTGTACTTTAGTTGCATTTTCATATCGGAGATTGGTCAGAGCTATTGCTGATACCCGTTGTTGCCAACTGGCGTTATTTCAATTAATAATCTTGAATCAAAACTTCAGTTGGGATATGAAGGGTAGTATTTAGTTTTCTAATCATTTCCAAAGTTAGTTTTCGTTTTTTATTCAAAATCTCACTAACTCTGCTTTTAAATCCAAAAACTTCTGCTAAATCCTTTTGTTTCATTCCCATTTGTTCCATTCTGAACTTAATTGCTTCGATTGGATCAGGCATTCCAATTGGGAATTTCTCGTTTTCATATCTGTCAATCAAAATTGATAGGATTTCCAATTCATCTCCCTCGTCCGTTCCTTTTTTTGCATCAAAAATCTCCTCAAGTCTCTCGAGAGCTTTTTGATAGTCTTTTTCGTTTCTAATCGGTGATATTTTCATAATCAGATGTTATTTGCGTCTATTTTATCGTATTCTACGTGAGTTCCGATGAACCTTATCCAGCATATTTGGAATTCAAAGTTGAATTTTACAATCAGTCGGTAATTATTTCCTTTAATGTTGTAAACTATTCTATTGTCTTTTAAAATACTTGCACTTGGATAATCATTTTTTAATTCATTAATGTTTTTCAATTCGGATTTTTCGGCTTCTCTATACCAAGACTTTAATTGTTCCTCGCAGTCAGCGTGCTTTTCCCAAAAATCTCGTAAAGTTCGTTTCGCTATTACTCTCACTCTATACTTGTTTGTCGCAAATATAATAAAAAAGTTACCAATTTGGTAATTAGTTCGGTTTTTTTAGCTTGTTGGGAACGTGTTGGGTAAGGATAGTTGCGTGATTAAGCAACTAATTTAGCAAAAGTAGACGAGCCAGAGGAAAATCCGCAGGATTTTCCGAGTAGGCAAGAACCAAGCAATTATTTTTACACTTTGTTGTAAGTAGTTTTTAATCCACTTTTTCATATACGAGACCAGGACCATCACAAGCTCTCCATGTACTTGAAAATGTATTTTCGGATTGAATAAACATTTCTTCTTTTAAACCAGAATAACAAGAGCCAATAATTTGACTTTCGTCATTAAAAATAAATTCCAAGTATTTTCCGTCAGATAAGTCAATAATATTATAAGTTCCTGAAACTTCGGTTATAACTCCGTCTCTATCTCTTGATTTTTCAAAGGTTCCGTCAGCATTTAATCGATAGGTTTCTTGCCATTCCATTTCAATACCTGTCGTTTCAGAATTTGGAATGCTACCAGTCATTTGTATAAGTTTCCAATTTCCAATAATTTCAGTTTCTAAATTAATACCATCATCATTTTTATTACAAGAGAATAAAATTCCAATTATCATTAAAAATAAAATTTGTTTTTTCATAATATCTTCGATTTTATATTTTAGATGAACTTTATTTCATTTGGTTACGTCAAAATTACTTACAACGGTTTGAGTATGAGCAGTAGCTCACCCACGTTGGTTTGTTTTATTCAATTAATTTGTTTTTAAGTTTGATTTTCACTTCAGAAAATGATTAGAGCTATTGGTCATACCCGTTGTTGGCAGCAGTTTCAATTATTTCGTCACAATATTCCATTCAAATCTTGCCTTCCTACAATTGCCATAATTTCGACAACATTCTCATTAACTCTAAAGTAAATATTGTCAACGCCACAAACGCAGCGTCTGTATCCTTTTCTTATGTAGTCAACCGATTTAAAGGAAAAAGGTTGTTGCGCTAAAATTTCGAATTGTTCGAAAAATGAATCGAAGTATTTGTCAGCTTGACTCATTCCAAATTTTTGAGTACCGTAATGGTGAATCCGAATCAAGTCTTCTTTAGCATGATTGCTTAATCTATATTTAGCCATTTAGCAATGACTTTGATTGAGCCAAAATTTGCTCTTTGCTATCGCTAGTAAATCCACTATTCTCTGCTGTTTCAAGTTTAGTTCGAATCCAGTCAATCTCAACCTGTTGCTTTCGAGCTTGCCTAATCAAGTCGTTTATAAGTTCACTTTTACTTGAATATTCTTTACTCTCCACTTGATTTTTTAACCATTCATCATTTGGTTTTGTGAATGAAATACTTTGCCTTGCCATAATTTTATATTTTATTGGTGTAAAAATACATCATATATGAATCAAATGCAAATTTTCCTTAATTGTTGCCAACGTGTTGGGTATGAGTAGTTGCGTGGATTAGCACTAAACATTTCAATTACACACCAAAATGAAAATCCGCGAGTGCTTTATAATTAGGCGAGTAGAAGCAATTACTTATAGCCATTGTTGTGCTTCGTTATTCATTTTGGTTTTGAATATTCGATTAATTCCTCCACGTAGTGAAAATCACCTTGATTTTGAGTGAGTTTTATAAAATTCTTTACAGCAGGCGCATATAACCAAACTTCTGTTTCATTTGCGCTATATCCTCTAGAATTGGTAGTTTTCCCGGTGTATTTTATTGTGTAGGCCATAAATGTTCCCGCTTCTACTGTTTCTTCTTGGTAGGATAGTACTTCGGCATTCTGACTTTGGTTTCCAGTAGTTCCATCTTGACTTGTCCAACTGTTGTCATATTTCCATTTTTTACCCACTTCGAGAGGCCAGTCGTACTTCGGTGTTTCGCTTACCTCTGGTTTAACGATTTCAGTAACGGGAATAGTATCTTTTCCAATAGTCATACCTAGGGCTCCGTCAAAACTTACTATTTCTCTTGTATCTGTTCCATCTGAGCGCACTTCTCCTTCAGTAGTCACACCTTTATATTTCCAGACCCATTTCTCACCAACCTGATAATCGGTTAGAGTTGGCTGGTTGGTTGTGCTGGATTTAGTTGAGTCGTTACAGGCACTGAGTAATATTAATGCAAGTAATATTAGAATTTGATTTTTCATTTTTATCTTTAGAAAAATATGTCGTGATATATTGAAATTTGTTACAATTACTATAGGCTAGTACCAAGCAAAGAATTATATACGTCTTAAGTTAATCTTTCGTTATTCTATTCCTTAGAATGGTATTCATTATCTATGAGCTCGATTAACTCTGTAATTCTCTTTTTTAATAAAACTGATTGCCTTGTATAATAATTAAGTTGTCTAGATGAAATATAAATATCAGCTAATATTCGTTTATCAGTAATTTTTATAGGTGAGCCAAAATCACCATATTTTATTTCATACGCATATTTATTTCTTAATTCAATAGAACGATTCAATACATCCTCTCCAATAGTTATGATATTTTGGACTTCCAATTCATAGATATTTTGAATATTATTAAATAGCTCACGATTGCTTATAATGTTTGATTTTCCTTCAGATATCATTGAATTATAAGTTCCAATTTTTGGTCGAAATTTTCTGTCTGTAAAGAAAATATATTCTAATTCAGATACTCCTTCCACTTTAGGAAGCTCACCAATAATTTCCTCGAATATAAAGTCAATAGTTGTGTCCTGAGACATTAACTGAGCAATTCGCCATTTGTGATCTTTAATTACTTGAGACAACAATAATGTATCTTGAATTAAATCACTCTTTATTTCTTTTAGATAGACTTTCTCAGCAATTCGGGTTTTTTTTAACTCATTCGAATTATTTATACTTAGCGCAATTAAAATTCCAATAACCACTAGTATAATTTCTCCAATAGCATAAAGAAGATATTTAATGACCTTATTATCCCTAATCATATTTTGTCTTATTTTTCTAAATATTTTTGTCATTGGTTAATGGTTGATTATAATGAAGCACAACGGTGTGGATATGAGCAGTAGCTCACCCACGCTTGTTTGTTTTAATTAATGTGTTTGTACTTTAGTTTCATTTTCATTACGGAGGATGATTAGAGCTATTGGTCATACCCGTTGTCGTGGTGTCGTTATCTTTTTTAGGCGGACTTTGGATTTATTTGGATTTGCCCTCCAATTGCTTTTAAAACTTTCATTATAGTCGCAAATTGAGGTTTTGCTCCATCAGACAATGCTTTGTACAAACTCGGTCTACTCAATCCTGTTTCTTTGGATATTTTGGTCATTCCTATCGCTTTTGCAATATGTCCAATTGCGTTAATTACATCTGCATTATCTCCTTCTTCCAAAACAGTGTTGAGATACTCTGCAATCATTTCTTTACTATCCAAATAGTCTGCTATATCAAATTTTGAAGTTCCCATATTATCTATTTGTTTAATTTGTTCCAGATTTCTTTTGCTTTCTTTATGTCTTTTTGTTGAGTAGATTTATCACCACCAACCAATAGAACAATTATTTTTCCATCTTTTTCCTTGAAGTAAACTCTGTATCCCTTTGCAAAATTAACCCGTAACTCTCTAATTCCATCACCAACAGGTTTGCAATCTCCAAAGTGCCCATAGTTTTCAATTTTTTGAATTCTAAATAGAATTTTAGCCTTGCCCTTCAGGTCTTTTAGCTTTCTTAGCCATTTATCGAATTCATTCGTTTTCTCAATAAAAAACACACCAACTGTATCTACTTGGATACAAATTTACATTATTTTTTTTAATTAAACAGATTATGGTTGAATTTTTAGCACTATGCGTAATGCACCACAACGTGTTGGGTATGAGCAGTAGCTCTCCCCTAGTGTTGATTTTATTTTAATTGTTTCTTTCTAATGTGATTTTCCTTTCGAAGACGAATTGAAGCTATTGGTCATACCCGTTGTTGTGCCCAGTTATTTTAAGACGATAAATTGTTTTATTCTTTTCTCCTATTTTTTCAAATAAATTTAATTCCACACCTTTTTTTAAATCTCTACTCGCAGTAGCTGAAGAAATATCTTTAAAAATATTCATATAATCCTTTCTTGTAAATTCAGTTCTATTTAAAGAAATAAAATATTCTAATCTGTCTTTTTCACTTAATGTTCGATTGTTGAAATCTAATAACTCACTTATTGAATCATCAATTACGCTTAACATATATTCAATAAATTTTGTTGATTTTCCGGACTTATCACTTTCAGCCAAGGCGTTATAGTATTTTTCTTGGTCGCTACTAATTAAAGTTTCAAATGGTAAAAACTCAAAGACAGGATATTTTTCCATTAAAATTAAGGTTTGCCATAATCTTCCCATTCTTCCATTTCCATCTAAAAAAGGATGTATAAATTCCATTTCGTAATGGAAAACACAACTTTTAATTAATTCAATTTCGTCTGACTTTTGCAAGTATTTAAAAAGGTCTTTCATTAAGTATGGTACATTTTCAAAAGGTGGTGCCAAATGTTCTACTTTTGATCCTTTGACAATTCCAACACTTTGGGTTCTATATTTCCCCACATTTTCAATCAGACTTTCCATTAAGTTTTGATGGGCTTTCAAAAATGACTTTTCGTCAGACGGATTGTAAATTTCTAAATTTTCATAAATTTTGATTGCATTTAAAACTTCAATAACATCTTTTTTAGGGCCAATGACTCTTTTATTTTCAAGAAGTGATGTTATTTGCTCTTCAGTAAGTGTGTTTCCTTCAATTTTTAAAGAAGAATGAATAGTTTTAATTCTATTCTGTTTTCTCAATTTAGGTGAAGGTTTATTTAACAAATTAGCATTCACTTCTCCTATTTTCTCAGAAATAGAAGTTATTAATTTTAAAATTAATGAGGTTATTTCGTAAGGTGGTTTCATTATTGATACTATCATTTGATACTATCAAAGATACAATCATTTAACTTTAATTATGAAATGAAACGGATTTTTTTAATTGGGCACAACGGTTTGGGTATGATTTCGTTGTGGAATCATCCGCAGGATTATTCCGCCGAAATCCAGCCGTTTGATTTATACTTTTATTTTGGTGTGGCACAAAACCACAATGAATTATAGCCATTGTTAGGCTTAGTATTCATCTTTATACAACAAATCAATTTCTTTTTCATTAAGAGCCCTATTATAAATAACAACTTCATCTATTAAACCTAGAAACCTGCCATTTAAACCAAATTTATTACTTTGTTGACCAATTGTAAAACGGAATGTGTTTGGTTCAATTGTACCTATATAAGGGGCGGAGTTATCTAATATTCCATTCAAATAAATTTTTAAACTCTTTCCATCGTATATCACAACAATATGAGTCCATTCATTTATTGGGAATGGTGCACTGGATTCAATTATTTCATTTTCTATTCTCCATCTCAGGTGTCCATAAGGATTGATTGCTAAAAAATAACCATCGAAAAACCCCCATTTATTAACAATTGTTCTCCATGGATGTAAACCATTAGTTATAGTTCCTGTGTATTTACCCGCTTTTACCCAGACTGAAATTGAAATTGTATTGGGTAGATTAAGAGCTTTTGAATCTGGTACGTATAAAGAACTTTCTTTAGAGAAATACATTGCTGAATCTTCATAACCATTTCTATTAGTTCTTGTAATTATTGGCCCTTCAATTTTTCCGTGATTTCTATATTCACTATCATCATTGGCATTACCATTTAGAGAATATCTAGCTATATATCCTTTAGGTATATTTGAAATAGGCGGTAAAGCTTCTTGTTCAATATCATCGTTACTGCAACAATTTAATGTTGTAAGTATTATAATAATTATATAGTATATAGGTTTTTTCATAACTAAAGATAAGTTGTAATCTTTATTAAGCCTAACGGTTTGTGTATGAGCAGTAGCTCACCCACGTTGGTTTGTTTTAATTATTTGGTTTATTTTTTAGTTTCATTTTCGTTTCGGAGATTGGTCAGAGCTATTGGTCATACCCGTTGTTGTAGCTCGTTTCCCCATTAGAAGTATTTATTAACTGCAAATTCGAATTGTGTAATAAATATATTTTTAAAAGCAGTTAAATTATTTTGTTCATAAAAAATCAACATTGCCTTTTTATATTCAATAGAATCTACAGTCCTAAATGATAATGGACAATATCCGTAATTCATTAATATCGCATTGCTTACAATTCTTGCCGTGCGCTTATTTCCATCTGAAAAAGGCTGTATATATGAAATTAACATTAATGCCAATAAAGCTTTTTCAAATATATTCTCTCTTGCATTAACCAATTCACACATGTTCGATAATGCTTCTCTTATTTGAAATTCATTGTCAAGTGGGTTATAATTTGTTCCCGATATTCCAACTCTTCTCTTTCTTATATTTCTATTAACTTCAAGATCCTTAGTCAATAAACTATGGATGTCCTCAATTTTAGGAATTGATAAAGGAGTTAAATAATCAAGAGTTTTGATAATAAAGTCAATTGCATCTTTATGATTTAAAAGCATCACTGCTTCTTCTTTTGTTTTTCCAGATGCTGTTTGCTTTTCTTTTAATAATTGTTCGGTTTCAAGAAGAGAGTATGTGTTTCCTTCAATTTGCGAAGATTTCCAACTTAAATCAATTGAAAGCCGTTCAAGTTCTTTTTCATATTCTATTTCCTCTAATTCTGAAATGTTTTTTCGGTATTCGTTTTGCAGACCTGACAACTTCGTCAATTCATTTTCAGTAAAAATATTAACATTACTTAATGTCTCAGTAATTAATGTCAAATTAAAATTCTCAATGATTTTTCTGTCATCAATTTCCTTTTGGAAGTAATCTTCTACATCAATTGTTTGAAAGATTTCATGGGCAAGGGAAATGGAGTATTTTGTGCTTTTTCCTTTACCCTTTTTAACAATTAAATTTTCAGAAATTAAGTTTGTTATGATTCTCTTGACTGTAGCATAGCTAATAGAACTTCTGATTCCTTCATGAATTTCTTTTGAAGAGTAATTTTCACCTTTTTTGAGAAAGTTTAATATTTCAATTTTACCACTACTTGTCATATTTTAATTTTAGAGCTCATAAAGATATGTTTTTAAGCTCAAAATAGTTTAATTATGAGCTAAAAGTTTCTTGTAAATGAGCTACAACGGTTTGGGTATGAGCAGTAGCTCCTCCACGATCGTTGTTTTACAGTTTTAGTTTAATTCTTTCTTTAATTTTCCTTGTGACGACAATCTGAGCTATTGCTGATACCCGTTGTTGGCTTTAGTTTTTTGCAAATTCAATTAATGGTTCAATATTTCCATTATCAGCTTTTTGTAATGCATCAATATATGCTTTCCTTATCTCGTTTGCTTTGACCATATTTGATTGGTGCCAAGAGAATATATCTTTACCAAAAATTGATTCAATAATTATATCAGCCATCATTCTAGAATGTCTGCCATTTCCATTGGGGAAACAATGAATAGACACTATTCGGTGTTTAAATCTAATAGCAATTTCTTCGGGTGTATAGGTTTTATTTTCAATCCAATATTTTGTATCGTCAAGTAAGTTTTTTAATTCAAGACTGATTTGGATCCAAGAAATCCCAATATTTTTTTCAGTTTGTCTAAATTTACCTGCCCATTTCCATACATCACCATACATTCGTTTGTGCAAATCCTTAATGAATTTTTTGGTTAGAATATTTTCGGGTTTGAATTTTGTACGAATAGTCCATTCGACAGCTTTCTCAATATTCAATTGTTCAAATTCATCCAGTTCACCTTGAGTAGTAATTGCTTTTATTTTAAGAGCTTCCTTTTCTTCTTCGGCTAATGGTGTTTGGCCATCCTTATAATCGAATTCTAATCCCATAGTGACTTTCTCATCTCTCGTTTAATTTCATCAGCAAGATCCTTAATGGTTTTAGCTATTTTTTCATCCCCAATCCCTTGGTCTTCTAATTTCATATTTTGATTGGTCCTTAATACTATCTTTTGAGCCAGTTTTTCGGCTCTAGTTTGTATTAATTCATCAAAGGTGCCATTTTTTGGGACTAGCGCATATACCAACTTTAAGTCCATTGCCTTTGCAACATCTTTCAAAGAATTCAGTGTTATTGCTCCATTCGCCTCACTTTCTTCAATTTTTTTCACACCTTGTCTTGTAATATTTAATTTGGCTCCAAGTTGGGCCATAGTCATATTAAGTGTAGTCCGAATTGTATTTATCCATCCACGCTCTGGGACCAATACCTTTCTGGATTCAGAAAATGATTGTAGTTTTTGGTCCAATTGTTCTATTAGAAGTTTTCGCTTATTTCTCATTTTTTATAAATATATAAGTTCACAAAACGTAAATAATGTAAATATATTAGTTTACAAATATATGTAAAAGTAAACATATATGTTGACATAAATCAAAAAAAGTAAACGTTTAGGTTTACTTAAGGTGTGCTTAAAATTAAAGCCAACGGTCTTGTATATGAAACGTAGCGTGTAAAAAGGTACAGAACTTTCGGATTATACACGAGCCGAATTTTTAAATTTTCTTTTTATCTTGTATTTCTCAAAAAGCCAAATTTAAAAATTTGGCGGTCTTCACAAACATACATAAATCTCTCGGAAAGCCTGTATTAGCTATGTTTTATATACATTGTTGTGCTTTCGTTATTTTTTATTTATCAATCAGTTTTAATTAACAGGAAACTCTCCTTTCTCTGAATATAAAATCAATTTTGTTGGCTTTACATTTTTGTTAAAATTAATCTGAATAGGCAACTCATCAAAAGGAACAAATGTCGAATCGGTTTTTGGTATTAATAAAGTTTTCCAATCATCTACTCTCATAAATAAACCCTCTTTGTCGCTAGTGATTTTTAAAATATAATCATCGTCCGTATTTTTGTATTCTCCAGTATATGTTGAATTATATTTTCTGGTACATCTACTAAATAAGATGAAATAAGTTCAGGAATTTGTTTCTCCAGTTCAAGGAGTTTTGAGATTTTTGTATAAGACTTCGCAATTTGATACCTATACATTTTTATAGTTGCTAATATGATTTTGGTGTCAAATAAATTTGAAAAAGTCTATTTAATCGTTTTTATAAAACGGGTCAGTAAGAAAATATGTCAATTTTTCACTCGTCTATTGGTTGCGAATTAGTATTAGAAAACCAAGGTTTACTATTTGCCCACTTTTAAGGTTTTCAAGGCACAATTCAGATAGAACATTATTTAATCTCACAATACTCGTTTTATATTCTATATTAACTGAGATGTTTTAATTTATTCTTTATATTTTTTTGGAACTTGAGTCAATAATGCATATTAAATATGTTATTCCCATTTTCGGAAAAAAGCATTTTTCATAATTTGTAATTAGAAAACCAAACATTGATTTATCGTGTTATCTTTCAGTTACTTTATTATTTATACAAGAGAAAGTTGTCCTCAATATCAATCAAAACTCTATCGGCGATTCACTCGAAATCAATTATCTATTTTCATTATTTTATCAATATAGTACAGCAAATTTCGCTTCATTTTTTTAACTAAATGTTCTGAATATTATATTCAATTTATTAATATCCCGATAATCAGCTAAAATGAATCTCACCAATAGCATAAATCAAATTTTAAATTTATTTTCAATTCTAATTTTTGTTTTATCATTATTTAGCCAACGTGTTGGGTATGAGCAGTAGCTCACCCACGTTGGTTTGTTTTAATTATTTGTTTGTTTTTTAGTTTCATTTTCGTTTCGGAGGATGATCAGAGCTATTGCTGATACCCGTTGTTGTATTCTGTTAAATCATTTACCGCCACAGATTCCAGCATATTTCCCGTACCTGTAAAGGCTCGTGTAAACTTATAAAATTCTTATTCTTAAGTATAATTTTCGTAATGAAAAAGGATGGTCTAATAATAGAATACAACGGTTGGGTATGAGCAGTAGCTCACCCACGTTGGTTTGTTTTAATTATTTGGTTTATTTTTTAGTTTCATTTTCGTTTCGGAGGATGATCAGAGCTATTGCTGATACCCGTTGTTGTATTCTGTTAAATCATTTACCGCCACAGATTCCAGCATATTTCCCGTACTTGTAAAGGCTCGTGTAAACTTATAAAATCCTTATTCTTAAGTATAATTTTCGTAATGAAAATGGATGGTCTAATAATAGAATACAACGTGTTTGGGTATGAGCAGTAGCTCAACCACGTTAGTTTGTTTTAATTATTATTTTGTTGTTATAGTTTCATTTTCGTTTCGTAGGATGATCAGAGCTATTGCTGATACCCGTTGTTGTATTCTGTTAAATCATTTACCGCCACAGATTCCAGCATATTTCCCGTACCTGTAAAGGCTCGTGTAAACTTATAAAATCTTATTCTTAAGTGTAATTTTCGTTATGAAAAAGGATGGTCTAATAATAGAATACAACGGGTTGGGTATGAGCAGTAGCTCACCCACGTTAATTTGTTTTAATTATTTGGTTTGTTTTTTAGTTTCATTTTCATTTCGAAGGATGATCAGAGCTATTGCTGATACCCGTTGTTGTATTCTGTTAAATCATTTACCGCCACAGATTCCAGCATATTTCCCGTACTTGTAAAGGCTCGTGTAAACTTATAAAATCGTTATTCTTATTAATCATATCGAACAAAGGATGGTCTAATAATAGAATACAACGGTTAGTATATGAAAAGTAGGCGATTTCGAAGCACTAAACTTTCGGTTAAGCACAAAGTTTGATACGAGCCAAAAGCCTTGAATTTACTACTGTTTCGCCTATTTTTTATATACATTGTTACCCACAGTTATTTTTCATTCAATTTCTTTTTATACAAATAGTCAGCAATTTTGAAAATTGCATAATTCTTATCTCGGGCAACTTCGGTGAAGAATTGTCCATTTGTTATTTCATCAATTTGTTGTCCAAAATGAATTGAGTTTGTTCGGAACTTCAATCCTTCAAAGTCCACTATCCAAGGTGTATAAAGATAGTTGGGCTTGTCATCCGATTTTCAACTATTAATTTTTTACCGTTTTGAAATACAATGATGATTCTTCTCCAATCCGTTGTTGTACTCCAATTCCATAAGATTGCCAAAAAGCATTATTGATTTCTTCATCTCTCAAATCGAATAAGGAGTCTGCAACTGACTTGTAAAAATTGAAATCTGTTTTTTCTCCTGGAAATGTGTACAAGTTCTCAAAGTCAAAACGGTCTATGCCTGATTTATTTATGCGTTGCCCTTCTTTATCAATGAACTTTTTAAACTCCTTAATGTCATTTTCTGTAATGTTCAAATCAGTCAAGGAGACATTTGAGAATCGTGATTTGTCTATACATTAATAATCCATTCTACTTTGTCTACTTCGATTTCATTGTCTGCACGGGAAAGATATTTTGAAGATTTTGTCTTTTTATCAACGACATATTTATCTCCCTTTTTAATGTAAGTCCTTAATGAATTGTTAGAATGGAAGCAACCTTGACTGCCATTTTCAAAATGAAATTCTTTTACAAAGGTCAGAAAAGAGGATTTTGAATAGGCTATATTCATTGACTGACTTTTGTTTATCGTTTATGACGTAGTGTTTATTTAAGCTTCTGTCAGTCAATATCATTTTGTCGTCAAATAAAGTAGCATTGGCAATAAAGAAGTCCACGGTCATAAACCGATACCATTGCTTTTTTTTCTTGTTAAAGCGTAAAATATCTTTATTCTCAAATCCATATTCTTCACCTTCAAAGCTTAATTTCAAGTAGGGTTCTTGAATAGGAACTTCATCCGTAAATAACTGAGAAACTATAAAGTCTTCGGGATTAATCTTGTAAATGCTTTCAAATGTCAACACAAAAAGTTTGTTGTTTCTTACTCCAATTGCTCTTGGGTTGTTTTCAAGCGATTCCTCTGACTGCCAAGTTTGAGAAAAAGAATTATCATAATGGCTTATGCTCAAATTTTGATTAATTGTGTAAAGGCTATGATTTTCAGAAACTTCAAAATCCATTATTTCGGGCAAATAAGTCCAATTAATAGAATCGGATTTAGTTACAAACACTCTACCTTGTTGATTGATGATATAGTAATTTCCAAAAATTCTTATTTTCCGAATGTCAGGTCGTTCTTCTTTCGAAAGCCTTTCATACTTTCCTTGACTTAAAGGTGTCGGTAGTTTTTCCCAACTTTGGCAGTTATCAGTAGTTTTGTAGAGTACGTTCCAAAAAGAACCAAACAATCCTGTTTGTTCATCTTTTGCAAAATGAATTGTTGAAAATCTTAGTGCGTTTTCATTTCCTGCCTTATCAAAGGTTTTCCAAGTTTTTCCCTTATCTTCTGTGTAATAAATGAGTTGAGAATTACCACTCATCCAAGCTTTTCCGTTGTTGTTTATGTAGGCGGCATCAATCCAACTACTTTTCCCGAATATTACTTTTTCCCAAGTCTTTCCGTGATTTCCTGACCAAAAAACAAAGTCTTGCTTTCCGCCTTCTTGAATAAACCCTGAAATCATCATAGTATCTTCAGAGAAAAAGTTTAATCTCTCAAATGTCTTTCCTGAACTAAAATTGTAAGGGTCAAGCGAACCAAAAGGTCCGATATGCCATAGTTCACCAATTTGCTTGGTGTAATAAACATTTCCCGCTTTTGAAGCTACCCAAATTTCTTCTGATGGTGAAATTCCAAGTTCTGATACTCCACCTGAAATTGATAATCTTGATAAATATTCTTCTTGTCCTAGAAGGGTCAATGGAATAAGTATGATTGTCAATATGTGCAGTATCTTCTTCATAATTGTGGGTAACGGTTTGGGTATGAGCAGTAGCTCACCCACGTTGGTTTGTTTTAATTATTATTTTGTTGATATAGTTTCATTTTCGTTTCGGAGGATGATCAGAGCTATTGGTGATACCCGTTGTTGTATTCTGTTAAATCATTTACCGCCACAGATTCCAGCATATTTCCCGTACCTGTAAAGGCTCGTGTAAACTTATAAAATTCTTATTCTTAAGTATAATTTTCGTAATGAAAAAGGATGGTCTAATAATAGAATACAACGGTTTGGTTATGATTAGTTGTGGATTGATTTAATTTTACTTTCTCTTTTAACTCTTACTTTTTGACTTACTCTAACTTTAGGCTAGCTCTTAACCACAATTAATTATAACCGTTGTTGTGTTCTGTTTCATCTCTACCCACACCAGCTTTGCAATTCTATTGATTCACCTTAGAACTTGTAAGGACAATTCTCCTAAACTTCAACCCTATTTCCCGAACTTGCTAAGGCTTGTGTAATTACCTTCAAACCAAGAGTGAAACTCTTTTCCTCTGTTAATTACAAAAGCCTAGAGAGTTTTGGCTAAACTAGTGTAATCGGTGTTTTGAGTATATCGTTTTATCGTTAATAAGCATCGTGTTTTAATAGAACACAACTGGTTATATCTATTTCGCTAATATAGTATATCAGAAATCATTCTGGGATAGCGACGGGTTTTGGTTTTTGTTTTGGGGATGAGTCAATTGTTTGATCAGGGTATCTAAAGGGCTTTCTATTTTAAGAACGTCTCTTTTAGTGACATGGGTATAGATCATGGTGGTTTCGGGGCGTGAATGGCCCAAAAGCTCTTGAATATACCTCAGATCAACACCTTGCTCCAGTAAATGTGTCGCATAACTATGTCTCAAGGTATGCGGGGTTACTTTTTTATGGATCCGGGCCAGTTTACAGGCCCTGTATAAAAAACATCTGATGCTTGTGGGGGCGTATTTGCCTCCCGGGGTTTTGCCTTCTACAAAATACCTGCTTGGTCGGTAGGTCATCAGGTAGTTACTGAACAATTGTCTAAAACTTTCGGCCATGATCACATACCTGTCCTTGCGTCCTTTGCCACTTCTGATAAAGATCTGCCTGCGATCTACATCAATATCATTGAGTTCAAGATTGATCAGCTCCCCTATTCTGAGTCCGGATGAATACAAAAGTGCCAATACCGCCTTATGCTTTATATTTCTGGTATTTCGCAACAGATCGATCACTTCTTCTTTTGAAAGTACGGTTGGTAAAAAACGGCTTTTTCTGGGCCTTTGCAAGGAAAGGTTCTCTATCCCACAGCCCGAATGAAAACTGGCAAATTGCTTCACAGCGCTAATGACCTGCCTGTGCGTACTCACCGAATAGCGTCTCTGAACACATACATCCTCAACAAACCGCTCCACATCCCTGTTTACCAATGCTTTGATTGGTTTACCTTTCAGATAAATCGTAAAATCAAGGATATGGATATAGTAGGTCCTCACAGTACTTTCACTCAGCACTTTACCCCTAAGGTATTTCACATACCCTCTCAAATGCGCCTTATCTTCAGCAGACAATTTTTTTGCCTTAATGCCGCGAATGCGTTTCACCAATTGATCAGGTGATTGTTTCTTGGGTGAATCGATTGCAGGAAGCTCCATTCCAATGCTTTTCACCCGGGTATACCGACCAAAAGCCCGCTGGGCATCCAGGATCATTTGTTTTGAGAAGGGTGCGTACCAAACCCTTTTATCTACACTCCAAAAAGTCCCTAAATGCCTGGCGATATCGATCAATTGCTGATCATACCTAAACCGAATAAAAAGCATTTGCTGATGTCTGATGACCCCTCTTGATAAAATAACCTCCTCCTTCATAAACGCTTTGTGTTTTAAAAGCTTCTTTATTCCATGTTTAGGGTCAGATGCTACCCGCCCCATAGGCACAAAAAAAGCCTGTCTATCTCTCCTTAGTCTAAAAGAAAAAGGAGAAGTTAACAAGCTTGAGGCGATATTTGGAGTCTCTAAAAACAGTATTCCTACTAATACTAACGTAACGCTCAGTCACATTTCTGCAACAAAGGTGTTAAATCCATCGACATAATTGGGGAGACAATTTCAGCAACTTATGAAACCTAAAACTATTAAATTTATTTTAAAAAAATAAGCTAAATCCTAATTTTTATTCATTCCGGATAAGCATAATTCTAAGCAGCAGATGGTTAGGAAAGAAACAAAGTAACCTCACTTGTGCTGCTTGCACATAAAAATAACATCCCTCAATATAGTTTCACGAATTCAAAATTATCGGAAGGAAGCCATATTTCCCAAATAGGTCAAATCATAATGAGCTTAAAGCAAAATCATCACTGCTCAAATATAACTTTGGATGTTGAAGTTTTTCAAGAGAGGTCCTTATTTTAATACGTTCAGTCTGGGGTAAAAATGTAGGGACCAGATCGGTCAAATCAATTTGGAGGAGCCTATTGATCACGATAAGATCTTTTAACGAAAAAGGGCGTACCCCATTCATTAATTCAGATATATACGATTTGGTATGATGCCCTAAAATCTTTCCAAAATCTTGCTGACTAAGGGCCAATTGCTTTAATTTTATTTTAATCAATCCTTTTCGTCGCGCTATAAACTGCCGTTCCTTTTCGGCCAAAGCTTCGGCCAGATCACTTTCCAACAATTGTGACTCGTCAATTGGGGATGCTGCAGACCAATGTTGCTTCTCATAAACCTCAATTAGGTTCTTTAATTTTATTCTAATGGCCTTAAATTTTGAGTCCTTTTTAGACAGCACCCGCAATTTTCTATCCGCAATTAACGCCCTTTCAAAATCCAATTCGTTATGAATTTCGCCCTGAGCAATCAACTTCATTATATCCAATTGTGTTTTCATTATAATCTAGATCCAATTGCGAGATGATAACCAATTTTTAATTGTTCGCTTATTATTCCTAAAGGTCAGTTCATAGTCTTTATGGTTTCCACACCACACCACAGACGCTTCCTGTTCATAAAACTCAATCAGGACCATGGTCCTAAACATAGAAATATTGAAAAAATAAAAACCGTCACTATGAACGCAATCTGCATCAGATCTTATAGTCTGTAATTCAATTTGACTTTTCCAATGATTTGTTTCTATATCATGAACAAGCTTTTCAATGGCTAGAGCTAAAAGTTTATTTCCTTTATGCTTTCTTTTAAACTTCTCTAATGCTTTCTTATTCGTTAATCTCACTGTTCACTTGTACAAATATATAAAATGTTCTTATAAAAACAGAACTATTTTACATGTCAATTTAGCTCTATTGAGTAAAAAAAGCCTGTTTACTTCTTAGTACTAAAGAATAAAAAGAAGTAAACAAGCCTTATTTACAATCGGGTTTAAAAAACGTTTACCCCTGTATGACAAAGTATGGTTCAAAGGATAAACCCAAGGCATTCTATATATGATGTGAATGTTAAACCTCACTCAACGCTTCTATCAATTCACTACAACCCACCGTTCTTGATATAGTCAGTATGCGCCTTGACAGTTGTAAAATGAGTTTGACTGATTTCTTCGCAGAGGTATCTGTCATCGGTAAATGCTGCAAATACCCGCATGAGTTCTTTGGCTTTGGGATCTTTGCTAGCTGATCCTGTTTCATGCTCGCGACACCATTGTAAGGCCCTCATCCAAATGGCAGCACTCAGGGCGCCACATCCACTGCCGCTAAAGCCAAGTCCACCTGCGAATCCGGCTACCATGACCTGCTCTTTCTCAGAGGCTCCCATTTTTCGAGCCGTTTCTGTCGCACAGCTTGTGGCATATTCAAAATCGTGTGGTTTGTCTTGTAAGGATTGCTTAGCCTTTCTAATAGCTTCTGGAGCCCAATCTTCTGCCATTTGAAAACAATGTAAAAACCGTCCGCTAAGCATGTATTTGGCAAAGCTCAGGTTACTGTTAAAATCACATTGGGTGATTTCCCTGCATTGGGTCGTATCTTCCTGCGCTTCAAATGATTGCATCAATAGCCTGGTCGCTTCTATGGAAACTGCAATCGCCTGAGAGGTATGCGCACATTCTTTATAGGCCTCGGCCCCTACGGCAAGCGACGCACCCCAAAGCATACCGCATTGATACCCCTGTTTCATGATACCGCCTACCAAGGGATCTGCTGCACGTTCTTCGACTTCCATCGAGCTACCGAATTCACGATTTAAAAGATACAAAAAAGTGCGTGAGCAAGTGCCTAACTTTCTAAACACCTTTTTGGTATCCTTGACCAAAACATCCGATTGCTTTTCCCTTGTACTCATGGTAAATGATTTATAATTTCATTCAATGAAATTATAAATCAAGGCAGAAACAGGCAATGATTTTGATCAATCATTGCCTTGATTCTCGTTGTATTGAATAAGAGGTTTTTTTTATGAAAAAGTGACTTTTCCTGAAGACACATCATACATGGCGCCAACGATACGTATTTCACCATTTCTTTCCATTTCAGCCAGAACTTCACTCCCCGATCTGATGCCGTCAATAGAGAATTCCACATTCTTTGCTGATACGGCATTGACAAAGTCAGCGTTTTGAGAAGTTCGCTGTGATGCTTCACTAGGACTGGTGACAGCTTGTACAGCCGGCTTAATTTTATTCAGCATCCCAGTTAATTTACCTAATTCTGCCCCGTCACAGGCACCTTTTACAGCTCCGCAAGAGGTGTGCCCTAAGACGACCACTACTTTTGACCCTGCCAATTTACAGGCAAATTCCATACTTCCCAGTATGTCATCATTGATAAAGTTTCCCGCAATCCTGATGCTAAACAAATCACCAATGCCTTGGTCAAATACCATTTCTGCAGGTATTCGAGAATCTATACAGCTTAAAATAGTGGCAAAAGGAAATTGTCCTTGCCTCGTATCCTTTACCTGCTCCAGCAAATTTCTGTTGGCACTTAAATTATTTTGAAATCTACGATTTCCTTCCTTCAAATAGGCAATCGACTTTTCAGGAGTCATTGATGCCTGAGTTTCTTTAGTATGTGCTTTCATTTGATTTGATTTGGATTAACTTGCCTTGCGCTTGTCATTGAAAAATTTGTAAAAGCTTTCCGGATTCATCACAACACCCTTTTTAGATACTAATTTAATGGAAATATTTCTCTCCTCCGCCTTAAGAATAAAATCATCTAAAATTTCGATGATATCATTGTCAAGATATTTGTTATTGGTTACATCAAGTTCAAAGTTTGTGTTGTGAGGTAAGCGATCCAATTCCTTTAAAATCGCCCCTTTATTAAAAAAGGTCACCTCCTCGGCCAAAGTCATTTTCACCAATCCTTCATGCATATCCTCCCCTTCTTTGTGTAAAAAGTGTGAATTTTGATAACTCTTAAAGAGGATGACGATAATACCCACCAATAAGCCCAGGCCTATTCCAACAAGTAGATCCGTAAATATGATCCCTAATACGGTCACAATAAAAGGAACAAACTGTTTCCAGCCAAGATTGTACATGGTTTTAAACAAGCCTGGCTTAGCGAGTTTAAATCCAACGACCAATAAAATTGCTGCCAAAACAGACAAAGGAATCATATTGAGTAAGTTTGGAATCAAAATCACTGAAATCAATAAAAAGAAACCATGAATGATGGCCGACATCTTTGTTCTACCTCCAGACTGAATATTTGCCGAACTTCTTACGATTACCTGTGTAATAGGTAAGCCTCCAATAAAACCAGAAATCACATTACCAGCACCCTGAGCCAAGAGCTCTCTGTTGGTTGGGGTTACATTTTTATGTGGGTCCAGCTTATCTGTAGCTTCCACGCACAGCAAGGTTTCCAAACTGGCTACTAATGCAATGGTAAAGCCTACTACCCAAACCTCAAGATTTGTTATGGCTGCAAAATTGGGAAAACTGAACTGAGACATAAATGACGAAAAATCATCAGGTACAGGAACACTGACCAAATGCGTTGGAGAAATACTCAAGGTACTATTTGAACCCGTCGTCACAAAAAATACAATTCCGGCAATCACGGCGACCAAAGGTCCTTGAATCACCTGAAATATTTTGGCCTTTTTAGCCAGTACATGTTCCCAAAGCAACAAGATCCCCAAGCCTATAAGTCCGATCAGTGCCGAACCAGCTTGAATAAAATTCAAGGAATTAAATATTTCAGAAAAAGTATTTTGTCCGTCCATTTGAAAAAATGCAAAATCCCCTTCCGGATCTGCATCGTATCCAATAAAATGAGGTATTTGTTTTAAAATAATAATGATTCCAATACCCGTAAGCATCCCTTTAATCACAGATGAAGGAAAATAATACCCAATCACTCCGGCTCTTAAAAGTCCAAAAATCAATTGAATGATACCTCCAAGCACAACGGCGACCAAAAAATTTTCGAATCCGCCAAGCGTACCGATAGAAGTCAGTACAATAGCTGCCAGTCCTGCAGCAGGACCACTTACGCCAACTTTGGAACCACTTAATGCTCCAACAACTATTCCGCCTATGATACCTGCTATCAAACCAGAAAAAAGTGGAGCTCCACTAGCTAAGGCAATTCCCAAACATAAAGGTAGTGCAACAAAAAACACCACGATACTCGCGGGAAAATCACTCTTCAAATTACTAATAAACCCTGTTTTTTCCATTTTGTTTAAATTTTGATATATGCGAATATACCAAAATTCAACAAATTAATAGTATCGCTATCACATATATAAGTTAAAGTATTATTAGAAATTGTAATAGTATTGATTATTATTACTTAACTTTGATTATTGATTAGTCTTACAATCGTCTTGAAATGGCCGTAAACATTAGTATTTCCTTAAATCCGGGACTTTATCTTAAAGATCCGCAACAATCAGCATTAGGCAAACGCATCATCAAGCACAGCATTTTATTGATCGATCAAATTGGTTTTGAGCAGTTTAATTTTAAGAAACTGGCTGAGGAAATGAAATCTACCGAAGCATCGATCTACAGGTATTTTGAAAACAAGCACTTACTGCTCACCTATTTGGTGTCATGGTACTGGGAATGGCTCAGTTATATGATTGATATCAAGACTTTTAACATTGAAGACCCCATAAAGAAACTTAAGATCATCATACATACTTTCGTATCTATTAGCGAGGAAAATCCTGCCATTGACTATGTCAATGAATCTTCGCTTCACAATGTAGTGATTGCCGAAAGCACCAAAGTATACCATACCAAAGGCGTCGATGAAGAAAATAACAAAGGCTTCTTTATCAATTACAAAGAAATGGTGTCGTCTGTATCAAAAGTGATTCTTGAGATCAAACCAGACTTTCCATATCCTCATGCCCTGGCCAGTAATTTATTTGAAATGACCAACACTCATTTTTATTTTGCCGACCACCTGCCCAGACTTACAGATATCGATAATAAAGCGGGTCAAAAGGAGGAAGTGGAAAAAATGTTACTGTTTTTTATCTCCAAACTACTTGATTAGCCTCTTGCCTGACAAGGAAATATAAAACGTTTTTTACATCCAACAACTTATAAATTTCCCCTTAGGCCTTTAGCATTTTACCTGTTGAATCTATATTCATTTCGTTTGAGCCACTTCTCTGTACCTTCATATTTGACTTCTTTTCTTATGATGCAAATTGTTTGTCCCAAGACATATACACCCTTCATCATGGCTTCCTTTTGATTGTCTTTTCCTTTATAAGAGGTAGTGATCTGCACAGACCCATCGGCTAAAACTTCTCTTGACACCACCGTTTCGTTGTTGAGCTTTTTTCCGCCATTTGTAATTTTTATCTTCCCTTTACTATTGGCCTTTGGCTCATTAGGATAGGTATACATCAATGACAATTGATGCTTATCTTTACCTTGACTAGCACTGAGGTTGGCCGGCATGGTATAGGGCTTGTTCGAGCTGTAATCAACATAAGTCAGGCTTCCGGTCCATTCACCAACCAATGGCTCTAAATCATTTACTGTGACCGTTTTTTGTGCCTGGATTTGGGTAGAAAATATAATTGCGATAAGCATTGACCATGTAGTCAATCTGATTTTCATCTATTTAAATTTTAGGATTATGATTTGATCAAAACTTCTTCTGCCTGATACACTTCAAAAATACTATTTTATTTCCTATCCGGTTTTTCTGAATAGGGTGATCATAGGAGTTGATATGACTAAAATTCTTATCTTTTCACGCAACTAACTGAAATATGATTCCCTTTTTTAGAAAAATCCGTAAAAATATGATAGATGATAATTCATCACAAGGCAGGCAAGTTAGGTCTTTCAAATATTTGAAGTATGCTGCTGGAGAGGTGGCATTGGTCGTCATTGGTATATTAATAGCCCTTCAGATCAATAATTGGAACGAAGAAAGAAAAAACAGGGTCCTGATGCATACCTATATAGAATCGATCAGTGAAGATATTAAATTAGACCTACTGTCTTTTGACAGAACCATAAGAACCCTGCGCGCACAGGTTGAAGCAGGCGATGAGATCATTCCCATCATGGAATCAGAGCAGCGATTGATTAGCGACTCTCTGAAATTTATTTTGGACTTTAACAGATTCACCAGTACTTCAAAGGTTCCTGACAGAAATACCACCTGGGATTTTTTAAACTCCTCTGGTGTGATTTCTGATTTTCCAGATACCAGGTTGTTAAAATTATTACAAGATTATTATCGTGATTATGCACAGTTGATAAGTAATCATGAAACTAGCGCAATCCCTGCCCGGCTTGAACTGAGGCAACTAAAATATGAATTATTCACAGATAAAGAACACAAAAAATTCTTTCCGACAAGCTCACCTAAGGCGCCTGGTATTGAAGTTTATGATGCAATTTTTAATGATAAAAGGGTCTTGCCCTTATGCAGGTACATCGGCAGCACAGCTATCTTTTTCGAGGATCGTTTTAATACCCTTCATGGAAAGGCAAGCAACATAATTGATTATATAGACACCCATTTTTAAAGAAAACCTCAACCTATTGACACATGAAACATCGTCCTTTTTCCTTTTTGATCCTATTTGTATCTGTTTTGGCCTTTGCCCTATCTCCAAATCTTGGTTATTCCCAACATGATGACAATTCATACGAAGCATTGGTAAGTCTGTTCAATCAGTGGAGAACTTTTGAAAAACCTCCTTTACGGGATGGAGCGCCAGATTATACCAAAGAAACCTTTAATAAACGATCGGCCGGTTTTAAAGACCTGCAACAAAAACTCAAGGCCATTGACACAACAGGTTGGCCCATTGCTCATCAAGTAGACTGGCATATCGTAAACGCCGAAATGAACGGCTATGACTTTAACCAACGTGTGCTCAAACCCTGGGTACGCGACCCTGCCTATTACAAATCGGTATGGACCTATAGAAGTGACGTGCCTGCTCACGAAGGGCCCACACATCATATGACCACCGAATTGTGGACCTATGCGTTTCCGTTGAGCAAGGACGAAAGAAAGCGATTGCTGTCAGACCTTCAAGTCATTGCCCCCTTAAATGCCCAGGCAAAAATCAATTTGACAGGCAACGCAAAAGACTTGTGGATTGCCGGAATACGAGACATAGAGCAGCAAAGTAAGGACCTGAAAAAGCTGGAAACCTATAAGGGTGTGGCCGGTGACAAACAGCTCTTAAGCCTGCTCAAAGAAGCCATCACCTCAACCGATGATCTGGCTTTATGGCTTCACAAAGAAGCGCTTTCCAAAACTGGTCCTTCGGGCATCGGAAAAGAAAACTATAGCTGGTACCTTCAACATGTACACCTGGTGCCGATGACCTGGGAAGATGAGGTCATGCTTTTAAAAAGTGAACTGACACGGGCCTGGACTTCCCTCAAGCTGGAAGAACACAGAAACCGGAATTTGCCTGAACTTACTGCTGCCAATAGTCCTGAAGCCTATGACCAAATGGCGGAAGCCTCCGTAAGGAGCTTGATCGACTTTCTCGATAAAAATAACATCGTGACGGTTAAGGATTATTTTGAACCCGCCCTAAGAGAACATGTAGGTGCATTCGTGCCCGAAGACAAGCGTAACTTTTTTTGGATCACGGCCCACTATGACCAACGCCCGCTGTATTCCCACTTTTACCATTGGTTTGAACTGGCCAGAATGGACACAGAGCCTAACAAAAGTGAGATCAGAAAAGGACCTTTGTTGTACAATATTTTTGATTCAAGAAATGAAGGAATGGCCACAGCTGTTGAAGAAATGTTTATGGATGCAGGCCTGTATGACGACCAGCCCCGTTCAAGAGAAATTGTATATATCATGATCGCCCAGCGGGCTGCAAGAGGCCTGGGTTCTTTATATGCCCATGCCAACGAAATGACCATGGAAGAGGCCGGAGGCATTCATGCGACTTATACCCCAAGGGGATGGATGAAAACCGAAAAAGAACTGCTGTTGTTTGAACAGCACCTCTACCTTCGCCAACCCGGATATGGAACCAGCTATATCACAGGGAAATATTTGGTTGAAAATGCCTTGGCCGAATATGCCAGAATAAAAGAATCAGCTGAAGATCCTTTTAACCTGAAAGATTTCTTTGATACTTTGAACGCTATCGGAAATATCCCAATTTCTCTGGGGCGTTGGGAACTGACCGGTGAGAAATCTTCTCTTGGACAACCTTAAGAATAAAAAAAGTCCCATGAAATTGGAAACCAAATGACCCAAATAAAAAAGAAAAAACTGACTCGTCAAATGGGCCTGCTTGCCCTCACTGCAACCGGAGTATGTTCTATGTTGGGCGCTTCTATCAATGTGGTGCCTTTTATGATCCAGCGCAATGTACCGGGTATTGGACCTTATGTTTTGTCAGCCTTTGCCTTTGCGGCCATCCCCGCCCTTCTGGCTGCCCTGGCCTACAGTATTTTGGCCTCGGCCATGCCTCGGGCAGGAGGCAGTTATATCTATGCAAGTCGCGGATTAAATCCCTACCTGGGCTTTGTCGCCAGCTTTTCGCAGTGGTTTGGTTTGAGCATTGTTATTGGGGTTATCGCCTATATCACCATACCTTTTTTACGTGATGTGACCCTGAATTTGGGATGGGAAACCTTGTCGGCTGCACTCGAAGTCGGCTGGATTCGTGTCAGCCTTGCCTTATTGTTGATCTGGACTTTTGTTTGGGTAAATATTCGAGGCGTAAAATCTTATGAACGTATTTTATTACCCATGATGTTTCTGATGTTTGCCTTAGGTGGTATTGTTATTATAGCCGGGTTTATGTATGATACCAGTGACTTCTTAATGGCACTGAAAGAAAAAGAAGGACGTGATTTTGAGGTGGTGCGCGATATTGATTTTGATTGGCGTATATTTTTCTCAGCGGCTGCCTTGTTGTTTTCCAGTTTTATCGGATTTGATTCTATTGCGCAAGCGGGTGGTGAAGCTAAAAATCCAACCAGGTCTATACCAACGGCCATCTTATTGGCCATACTTGGTGTAGGTGCCTTTTATTTCTTATTCGCGGCTGCTGTGTACCATACGGTGCCCTGGAGTTTTGTGGCTTCCCAGGCCATGGAACATGATATTACGGCCCCGGGGCTCTTAAGTTATGTACTTCCCTCCTATTTGGGTATCGCCATCTTGATCGGGGCAGCCATCGCCCTGATCAATGACTTACCCGCCATGCTTTTATCAGTATCCAGATTGATGTTTGCCTGGGCAAAAGATGGTATTTTTCCTTCCTCCATCGCTAAAATTCACGCCAAAAACCATACTCCTTATATCGCCCTTTTGGTTGCAGGAACAATAGCCAGTATTGGCGTTTTAGGGTCTCATTTTGCCGGAGACTTCTTTTTGGGGATTGATATTATGGTCACTTCCATGATGGTCAATTTTTTATTGATGTGTGTCACCTTACTCAGCATTCATAAAGTTAATCCGGCGTTGGCACAAAACATAGCGGTCCTTAAAAACAGAAAACTCCAGTTGGTCATTGGCTGGCTGGGGATCATCACTTTACTGAGTTTCTTATCAATTCATCTCTATAAAGACTTGACGGCACAAACTGAAGCATGGTACTTCCACTCCACACCTATTTGGCTGATCGTCATGGGATTGGCTAGTCTTATATTCGCCTATAAATGGAGAAAATTGAAAAAGAGTACCACCCATGTTTCAAAACAATTTTTAGAACTACCTGAAGAATAAACTATGCAAACAAAAACGACATTAGCTCCAGGCTTAGAAATTTCAACAATCGTCACAGGACTTTGGCAAATTGCCGATATGGAACGAGACGGAAAAACGCTTGATCCTCAGAGGGCGGCCAAGCATATGTTGCCCTATCTTGAAAAAGGTTTTTCAACATTTGATATGGCCGATCACTATGGCTCAAGTGAAATCATTGCCGGTACTTTTAAACAGGGACTTGGCGAGAAAGAAAGTGTCCAGCTATTTACAAAATGGGTGCCCAAACCGGGTAAAATAAGCCGGGAAGCTGTTCGGGAAGCCGTACAAACGGCATTAGACAGAATGCAAGTTGAAAGCATTGACCTCTTGCAATTTCACGCGTGGTACTACCCTGATCCCAGTTGGCTGGATGGCCTGTTCTATTTAAAGGAATTAAAAGACGAAGGCTTGATCAAGCATCTCGGGGTTACCAACTTTGACGCAGCTCATTTACGCATTGCATTGGCCAGCGGTATTCCCATAGTAAGTAATCAGGTATGTCATTCCTTGATAGATACCCGGGCAAGCATGAATATGGCCGATGTTTGCCAAAAGTACAATGTCAAATTACTGGCCTTTGGAACCTTAGCTGGTGGATTTTTGACCGAGAGATGGCTCGGAAAATCTGAACCTTCTTATGATGCCTTGACCACCTGGTCACAAATGAAGTACAAGCGATTTATAGACGAAGCCGGAGGATGGGCTCCCTATCAAAATTTATTGCAGACCCTTAAAGAAATTGCTCAAAAACACGGCGTATCCATGGCGAATATTTCAAGCCGTTATATCCTGGAAAACCCTGCTGTTGCCGCTGTGATCATTGGGGCGAGACTGGGTGAAAGCGAGCATATTAGCGATAACAAACGTACCGCAGCAATAGTGCTGGACCAAGCCGACATCAAAGGCGATCAAAAAGGCACAAGACCAGCTGCAACCCATTCCTGGTGATTGCGGTGATGAGTACAGAAAACCACCATTTTTGACCGCTTCCGGCGACTTGAGTGATCATTTGGAAACAATTCCGGCGGCATTTACACCCATTAACATGCGAAAAAACCGCGCTCAGGTCTTTAGCGGAACCCCTTGGGAATCTTTTGCTGGTTATTCTCGTGCCGTTAAAGATGGCAATCGCATCCATGTCTCTGGTACAACGGCAACCCATGGAAGCAAAATGATCGGTGGAATCGATCCGGCGGCGCAAACCCATTTTGTGATCGACAAAATAGAAGCTGCCATTACTTCCCTTGGAGGTAGCTTGGCTGATGTGGTGCGTACCAGAATTTTTGTGAACGATATCAGCCAATGGGAACCCGTGGCCAGGGCCCATGGAGAACGTTTTCAGGGTATCAACCCGGCCAACACTTTGGTCGAAGCCAGGCTGGTAGGAGAGGGTTATTTGGTTGAAATCGAAGCAGAAGCTGTCTTAGGCGAAAGCTGATTTTTTACTCATCATTCAACCCTGGTAATCCACTTTTTTTTAAGGCGGCTTCCAAAGGCGTCCAGTTTGTTTTCATAAAATTCTCCACAAGCTTGCTAAAGTCGGCTATTGAACTGCTGGCCTGTTCAAGCAGTTGTTTGTGTTGTGCAGAAGGAAGATGGGTCTGTGCCCTGGCAATTCGCCGCAGGTCTTGCAGTTGTGAATACGGTGATGTTTCAAACGACTGCCATGCGCCCACCTGTCTGTCTGGTCTTGGTATCTGCCCCTTTGCCCTGAGCTGTTTCAATTGTTTTTTCATGCTTTGTACCGATAACGCTGTCGGATCCTTGGCATCGATTCCCTTTTCTGTTAGCAAGGTATCTAGCCTCTTCAGCCAGGCCATTTTATCGTCTATCTGATGAAGTTGCTTTGCCAGGGCTTCAACTTGAGTATCAATTTCCTTTCGAAAAGTATACAATGCCTCATCTACTTCAGCATCCATATCGTAACGAGGGTCAGGAATCACTTTGACCTGCGTCGCATCCTTGGCCCCGGCGTAGGTCAGTTCAATTGTATAGTCACCGGGCAGTACTGAAATACCTTTGGGATCGGTCCCCGGTTTCCTTTTCGAGAATGAGGCGGCTTGCTCGTCCAATTTCCAGATGAGGTAATTCAATCCTTTGTCAAGTTGCTTCGCTTCAAGGGTCTTGAGCAATCTTTTGTCACTGTCAAACACTGCTGCCTTGACCATACTGGTCGAATCAGGCTGCTCTGATATATAAAACGGAATTTCCGTTCTCTGAAAAACCTTGTTCTCTCCCTCGAAGGTGGTATGGAATCCCGTCCAAATATTTCCCGGAGGATTGATAAACAAGCCCTTGACCTGCACGGCATCATTCATCGGCAAAGCGGTAATACCTTTTTTTAGGCGCTTCGCGGCAATTTCACGCAGAGTTAATAGATCATCCAAGATCCAAATGGCCCTGCCAAAGGTCCCCACGATCAAAGCAGATTCCGGTTCCTGAATGGTGATGTCCATGGTAGATACAGCAGGAAAGCCATTTTTAAACTGCTGCCAGCTGTGTCCTGCATCCATACTCATCCACAAACCATTTTCAGTGCCTAAAAAGGCAAGATTCGGCTCCACCGGATCTTGAACAAAAGTAAGGGCATAGCCTTTTACCTTTTCCTCATCAGCCATGCGTTTCCAGGTCTTTCCATAGTCTTCCGTCTTAAATAAATAGGGGGCGTAATCACCCTTTCTGTAATTGTTGACCACCATCCAGGCAGTAGCCTTATCGTAGCGCGAGGCCTTGATCTGGGCAATCCAGCCTTCTATAGGCATTCCTTTTACCTGTGACGTTACATTGTTCCATGTTGCTCCACCATCAGTTGTCAATTGTACCTGACCATCATCGGTACCCACCCAAATGGTATTTTTATCTACAGGGCTGGGCGCTATGGTTAAAATACTGTTATACATTTCGGCTCCAGACACATCCAGGGTCAAGCCGCCATAATCTGGCTTTTGATGTTCGGGATTGTTTGTGGTGAGGTCTGGTGAGATCACTTCCCAACTGCCTCCTTTATCATAAGTGACATGAACAAACTGGCTTCCATAATAAGCCTTGTTCTTATCAAAAGGGTCTTGAGCAAAACCGGCATTCCAATTAAAACGCAAGATCGTTTTTTGATCAGGTGCAGGGGGTTGTATACTTACATAATAGCCCGTGAGTTTGTCATACTGATACAAATTCCCATTTTGAGAAGATCCATACCCATATCTTGAATTGTCAAGATCGGGTGAAATGTCAAATCCGTCACCTCCCACCAAATATTGCCAGTATAAGGTTCTGATACCGCCCCTTTTCCAGGTATAGCCAGGCCCTGACCAGTTGCCATTGTCCTGCATACCTCCATAAACGTTATAGGGCCTGTCATGATCCACGCCGATATGATAAAACTGGGCCACAGGAATTGTCTCCGGAAAATACCAGCTCTTCCCATGGTCATAGGTAATGCCAAGCCCTCCGTCTCCACCAATAATAAAATGCAGTGGATCATTAGGGTTCACCCAAAACGCGTGAAAATCAGCATGAATTCCTTTGGTTTCATCAGCCGGGATCATAGGTGTTGGGTCAAATGTTTTCCCTCCATCATAACTAACACTGAGTGGTTGGTAAATATTATATAAGCGGTCAGGATTCTTTGAATCAACGGCGATATCCTGAAAATAAAAAGGACGGTTGTTGGTAAACTTAGGATCATCATTGATCAATTGCCAGGATACACCTCCGTCATCACTTCGGTACAATGCATTTTTTGTCGCTTCTATTTTTGCGTACATACGATTTGTATCTGAGGGTGCAATCGCGAGACCAATTCGCCCCAAATCACCTGATGGCAAGCCATCTTCTTTTCCTAATTTTTTTCCATGTCACACCTCCATCATCAGTGACATACAAGCCCGAGCCCTCGCCTCCGGAAGTAAAATAATAAGGGCTGCGTTTATGCTGATACAGGGCCGCAAACAGTTTGTTATTATTGACAGGATCCATCACCAAATCACCGATCCCTGAAGTATTATTCGAGAATAAGATCTTTTCCCAGTGCTCCCCTCCATCGATGGTTTTATAAAGGCCTCTGTGCTCGTTGGCTGTAAAAGGATCTCCCATGGCGCCTACATAAATTATATTGGGGTCTTTTGGATCGATAATGATCCTGTGTATGGTCTTTGTGGCTTCCAGCCCCATATGTTGCCATGTTTTACCCCCATCCACACTTTTAAAAATACCCATACCCAGATTCATCGAATTCCTTGGATTACCCTCACCAGTACCCACCCATATTACCTGAGGGTCGCTTTGTTGAATGGCAAGTGCTCCTATATTTTGAGTGGGCTGCTCATCAAAAACAGGAGTCCAGGCTGAGCCTCCGTTTTCAGACTTCCAAACACCTCCTGATGCGGCACCAACAAATATAACTTTTGGGTTACTACTCACTGCATCTATGGCAGTGATCCGCCCACTCATATTGGCCGGACCCACATTGCGGATTTTGAGATTTTTTAAATTGGAAAAGTCAACAGATTGTGCATATAACAAAGAGGTGGTACTAAAAAACAAAATAGAAAAGAGGCGAAACAAGTTCATAGAGGGTTTGGTTTTTACAGTCTTCTCAAATATACAATTTCCCTCAATAATGGCTAACATGGTCTTTAAGAAACCCACAACGCTCCCTGAGAAACATCAATTTCAGTATTCTGCTGAATCCCTGCTTTAAAATCCTTAAATTTGATCAACCAATTCTTTTTATTCAGAAGAATTGGTCGACACATTCGAGGTATGAAACTTATTGACTCCAATTTAAAATATAACACCCAGCAAAAAATTCTTGTAGCCGTTGACTGCACCATCTTTGGCTTTGACTCCAAAAGCCTCAAATTACTCTTGTTTAAAAGGAAAGTGGAACCACTCAAAGGAAGTTGGTCTTTGATCGGCGCATTTCTAGAAAATGACCTTTCCATCATTGATGGAGCCAAGCGTATTCTTTTTGAATCTACGGGTGTAAAAGATATCTATCTGGAACAGTTGAAAACCTACGGTGCTGTAGACAGAGATCCGGTTGAAAGGGTCATTTCAGTAGGTTTTTATTCTTTGATCAGAATTGATGAACTCAACATACGATCGGTTGAAGATTATGATGCCAAATGGTTCGACATCAATGAGGTTCCTGAACTGATCCTCGATCATGGCACCATGGTCAAAGATGCCATTGAGGCACTTCAACTGAAGGCCCGTCACAAACCTATAGGGTTTAATTTATTACCCGATCACTTTACCCTTCCCCAATTACAGGCCTTATATGAAAGTATTTATCAATCTAAAAGAGATTCGAGAAACTTCAGAAAGAAAGTACTCTCTTTGAACATCTTGGAAAAGACCGGTTTAAAAGACAAAACAGGTTCGAAAAAAGGGGCCTTTTTATACACCTTCAGAAATAACATCAAGCTAGAAGAAAACGCACAGGATTTTTTGTTTGATTTGTACTAATATTTATTAATTGTATATTGTACGTTTAATAAATATGATTACCTTTATTGACCTGAATTAACAATTTAATTCCTTCAGATATGATCAAACAACAGGTAGCCAATGCATATAAAAACAGCTACGGACAAGCGCCAGTCACGGTCTTTTCTCCTGGAAGGTTAAATATCATTGGTGAACATACAGACTATAATGAAGGTTTTGTATTTCCCGCTGCCATTGACAAGGGTATCTATGCCGCCTTCGGGCCAAGTGACTCGAAGCTCTGCAAAGTTACGGCACTTGACATGGATGAGTCTTATGAGTTTACACTAGACAAAATTGCCCCTTTAGAAAATAGTGATTGGAGAAACTATATTTTGGGTGTCATTAAAGGTATCCTTGATGCAGGAAAACAATTCACTCCTTTCAACTTGGTCTTTGGTGGTGACATTCCGGAAGGAGCCGGATTATCTTCTTCGGCGGCCTTGGAGAATGCCGTGGTATTTGGCCTCAATGAATTGTTCAAGCTCGAATTGAGCAAAGAACAAATGATCTTTATTTCCCAAAAGGCAGAACACAGTTTTGTTGGTGTCAAATGCGGTATCATGGACCAGTTTGCCAGTATGTTCGGACAAAAAAATACGGCCCTGCTGCTTGATTGCAGAACCATTAGCGCCAAAGCCTTTCACATTGATCTGCTGGAATATCAAATTCTATTGATCAATACCAATGTCAAACACAGCTTGTCAGACAGCGCCTATAACAAGCGACGTGCCGTTTGCGAAAAAACAGCTTCACTACTGGATGTCAGAGCCTTACGCGATGTAAATACAAGCCAGCTTTCTACTATTCGTGAACAAATAAATGATGAGGAATATCAGATGGCACGCTATGTCATTGAGGAAAATGAAAGGGTCCAAAAAGCAGGAATAGCCATGAAAGCCAACGACATTACTGCGCTTGGTCAATTGATCTATGCCTCACATCACGGACTGCAACATCAGTATAAAGTAAGTTGCGAAGAGCTTGACTTTTTGGTGGATCTCGCAAAAATGAATCCCGACATTGCCGGGTCCCGCATGATGGGCGGAGGCTTTGGCGGTTGTACCATCAATATTATTAAGAAAGATGCGGTAAGGAGCTTTGCTGAAAACACCGAAGCAGCCTACTTCGATAAATTCGAAAGAAACTGCTCCATCTATGAAGTATGCTTATCGCAAGGAACACAGCTCATATAATGTAGATGCATTAAAATATTTCGTCAAAATTGACTAAGTTTAAACTCAACTAGACCAAAACACCATGCATGCAAATTTTGAATTACTCGATTATATCATATTTATAGGCTATGCCGTGCTGATACTTGGCGTAGGTTTATGGGTATCCAGAGATAAAAAGGGTCATGAAAAAAATGCCGAAGATTATTTTCTGGCAGGAAAATCCTTACCCTGGTGGGCCATTGGTGCTTCACTCATCGCGGCCAATATCTCTGCTGAGCAATTCATCGGCATGTCTGGTTCAGGATTTGCATTGGGCTTGGCCATCGCTTCCTATGAATGGATGGCTGCCATTACCCTGATCATCGTGGGAAAATATTTTCTACCCATTTTTATTGAAAAGGGTTTATATACGATTCCTGAATTTGTTGAACAACGTTATTCGACCAATTTAAAAACCATTTTAGCCATCTTCTGGATTGCCTTATATGTCTTTGTGAACCTGGCATCAGTGCTTTATTTAGGTTCACTTGCTTTGGAAACCATTATGGGAATTCCCATGATCTATGGCGTTATAGGATCTGGCCTTATTTGCTGCAGCCTATTCGCTCTATGGCGGATTATCGGCCGTAGCGTGGACCGATGTGATTCAGGTTAGTTTTTCTTGTCCTTGGGGGATTGTTCACTACCTACCTTGCCTTGGATACCGTTTCTGGCGGAGGCGGACAAATAGAAGGTCTTAAAATTATTTATGAAGCGGCTCCCGATCGTTTTGCCATGATCCTTGACAAATCGAATCCTGAATACAAGAACCTTCCCGGTATTGGTGTATTGGTAGGAGGTCTTTGGGTTGCCAATATTTACTATTGGGGATTTAACCAGTATATCATACAAAGAACCCTGGCTGCCAAATCACTCAAAGAATCCCAAAAAGGGATTTTACTGGCTGCATTTTTAAAACTCATCATTCCTTTGATCGTTGTGATTCCCGGAATTGCCGCCTATGTCATGGTCAATGATCCTGAAATATTAGCCAGACTTGGTGAGGCCGGGCTTAAGAATTTACCTTCACCTGAACAGGCCGATAAAGCCTATCCCTGGCTACTTCAATTTCTTCCGACAGGCTTAAAAGGTGTCGCCTTTGCAGCCTTAACGGCAGCTATTGTATCGTCTCTGGCCTCCATGTTGAATTCAACCTCAACGATTTTTACCATGGACATCTACAAACAGTATATCAACAAGAACGCGAGTAATAAAGCCACGGTAAATACCGGAAGAATTTCTGCTGCTGTGGCCTTGATCATCGCCTGTATCATGGCGCCTCTCTTAGGTGGTATAGATCAGGCCTTTCAGTTTATTCAGGAATATACAGGTATTGTAAGCCCGGGGATTTTAGCCGTATTTTTACTGGGTCTGTTCTGGAAAAAAACGACAAACAAAGCGGCTATTATTGGCGCTCTGGTTTCCATTCCAATTGCCATGTTCTTTAAAGTAGCTCCTAAAGGCTGGTCTGAAGTGCAATTTTTCCTGACCTTCCCTGGATGGATCAAATGGGATACACGGCCATCCTGACTGCTTTGGTCATTGTAGCGGTTAGCTTATGGCAAAATAAAGGTAAGGATGATGACAAAGCTATTCCGATCAGTAAAGCCTTATTCAAAACAAGTCCTGGTGTTTAATATTGGTGCCTTTGCCGTGATGATCATTTTGGTTGTATTGTATGCGCTTTTCTGGAACTAAATAGCATACAAAAAAAGAGTGGTCAAATGACCACTCTTTTTTTGTCTTTTTTTAAGCCCTGGAATGCAAGGCTATTCTGTTGCCTTCACTATCAAGGAAAAGAGCCATATAGCCTATATCATCACTGATCAGCGTTTTTTCCTGTAGAACCGTGCCACCAGCATCTTTTACTCGGTTCAATTCAGCCGTGATCTCAGCGGTCGAAAAGTAGACCAAAGTACCATTGTCAGAAGGATTGTAATGTGCCGGGTTATAGATCAGCGAGCCTCCTGCACCTCTGGCCTGAGGATTCTTTGGCATAGGGAACCATGCCATAGTGGTTTCTCCAAATTGCGCAATATGAATCTTGATCTCAAATACTTTTTCATAAAACTGTTGCGCTCTGTTCATATCTGCTACTGGTATTTCAAACCAGCCTACCATATGTGCTTCCATGTTTATAAAGATTAAAATTATTCCTATGCAACACCTTCTGCAAAAGTCTTAAATTGTTCCAGAGACTTTCTGTGACTGCTTTCTAAAACCGCCTGGCATAAAGAAACCTATCAGCTTCATAAAACCACTAAATTTAAAATGACTATCCGAACGCCACCTGGTGGTTTGGTCATCAATTTCCTCAAAATAATTCTTCATCTCGTTCCAAACACCCTTGGCCTCATAAGTTGCTGTAAATTCTTTTGGTAAGTTTTTTACCGTAATGGTCTCGATCATTTCAATTTCTCTTTTACCCATTTTGTAGTTCATTTTCGACCTGGCCCCTACCTCACCTTTTTCTCCTGAAAGATGCTCAAAGCTGAGTAGTTCTGGCTGCCATTTGAACAAATTCTCTTCACTGTCAAACAACTCGATCACCTTCTTTATAGGGAGATTGATGATCACCTCATTAGAATATTTCATGATCGTTGATTTTAGAATTCTCTCTAAATTACAAAAAAATCAAGACTTTAAATGCTCAGCGACTCACCTATGGGCAATAATATCAAGTTTTTACCTTCTTTTGCAAAAGCTTTTTGAGCCTCATCATGATCAATAATGATATAACCAAAAGTATCGTAATGATATCCCAGTACTTTGTTACATTCAATAAAATCTGAAGCGATGAACGGCGCTCTCAATACCCATGGTAAAATTATCTCCTATAGGAAGTATGGCCAAATCTATTTTACATTGCATGGGAATGAGTTTCATATCCATGGTCAAGGCTGTATCCCCTGCGATATATAAATTACCTTCTGCTGTTTCAAGTATAAATCCACCGGGTTGCCCGCCGTAACTTCCGTCCGGAAATGAGCTGGTATGAATGGCATTGGTATAGGTCACCCTTCCAAAATCGAATTGCCAGCTACCGCCATGATTCATCGGATGTCCCTCAAAACCAAGGTTGCCATAATGTGTGACGATCTCATAATTCGACACGATCTTGGCTCCAGTGTTCTTTACGATGGCCTCCACATCAACGATATGGTCTTGATGGGCGTGGGTAATCAGAATATAATCTGCCTTTAAGCGCATTGATATCAATGTCCTTGGCCAATTCATTTGGACTAATAAAAGGATCTACAATAATCGTTGTTTCACCAACCTCAACAGACAGGGCCGCATGGCCTAAATAAGTAATTTTCATGATGGTACATTTTTGAGATTAAATTTACTGAATATTACGCTTTGACACAATGCCATTAAAAAATAAAACACGCGACGCTTCTGGCGTCGCGTGATCCAGACCATCAAGACTTAAAAACTATAATTGACATAGAGGGTGAAATTCCTTCCCGGTTCAAAGATTCTTCCATTGTTTGTATTTGAATTTCTATATGCGAAGTTCAAATGTTCATAGTAAGCAACATCAAAAATGTTGAGAACGGCACCTCCAACCGAAAAATTCTTAAAGGGTTTAAAACCGGCACTTAAGTCAAAAGTTGCAAAACCAGGCGTTACTGTTTCGCCAAAGGATACTGCGATCCTGCTTTGCTCTGCAACAAATCTTGACTTCAGGTTGATCCAATACTTTTCTTTATCATAATTCAAACTGATATGACCCGTCAATGGCGCGATCTGAGGCAAGGGCTCATCGAGATCATGATTTTGTCCATAGGTATAAGCCAGATCAGACAACAAACTGAATTCCTTGGTAAATTGAACATTGAAATACAGTTCAAACCCCGCTTGCATGGCCTTGTCTACATTGACAAAGCGCTTGGCAAATACCGGCTCAACCTGAGGCATATACTTTCGGGGAAGGTCCTCATCTACCACAGCCGTGATATAATCTGTTAAGAATGAATAAAACACCGTGGCACCCAGATCAATTTTTCCAAACTTGCTGATTGACAGAGAATTCTAACTGATTATTGGCTTCGGGATTTAAATAAGGATTTCCCACGTATTCATAAGGATCTGAATTCACATTGAAATGATTGATATAACGTTCAACAATAGAAGCTGTTCTGACCCCGTGGCCAAAAGAAAACTGAAGTTTGGTTTGATCCTTGGTATACATGTACGAAACAGTTCCACTGAGATTGACTTCATTTTGATCCTTGATCTCTCCCCCATACAATTCCAGAAAATCTGCTTCAGGGTCGTTGATGGCCGTAGCTATAAAGTCTGTTCTTAGCCCTGCTGTAAATATGGAGCTTTCAGATGTTCTTAGTTTCCCTTCTGCAAACAGACCAATGTCATTGAGTTCTAGAATCCTGCCAGATCTTATCGACTTTAACAACCGGCTCTGGCAGCACATTTCCGTTCATCATTTTTATGGTCCTGATCCGGTCACCCTCGCGTCCTATGATATTGGCATCTGTTCCCAAAAACAGTGTCAATTGTTCACTTGGACTCAGTTCGATCTCTGCTTTTCCTCCCCAGGTACTCACAAATACATTAGATTCTGCTTCAGTCATCATAAAATTGGGGCGCCCTTCATTGGTCATCAAGTGATCCACATTCGAATAAAAACCTTTAAACATAATACTGCTTACAAGAGTCGATACTTCGGCTATTTTATAATCCAAACCGATAAGATAACTGTTGTCATAAGGAGAATCCATGGGTAAACCGGCATGCTTGATATCTCTTCCAAAAGATTGTCTCCATGTGAGACGCAGTCTTTGTTGCTCACTTGGGTTAATGCCCTAATTTTATGGAATAATCTGTCGAAGAAAACGAAGCAGGTACTTGATCACCATTCCCGTCTGTATAATCACCATAGTCCCGGTATGATCCATTCAACTCTAGATCGAATTTCTCTTTTTTATACATGAGCATACCCCGTCCCGGTAAAATTATTACCATTGGTTTCATAGCCAGTTTCCAAATGACCACTTATCCCAGTTTTCTATCAATCACCATTTTTTGATACCAAATTGATGATCCCACCGAAATTCTGTCCGAACCTCATTGTAAAAGGTCCCTTGACCAATTCTATACGCTCAATTTCCTCTGGAATCACATGGGTTGTAATGGGATCCATCCTGTTGGGACAGGCATTGAGAATTTTCATTCCTCCATCATACTGAACATTTAACTGCTCATATTTAAAGGCCCTGAATACCGGTTCTGAGGCATAGGCACCTCTTTTTTGAATTCCAAAACCGGGAATATCCTTAAAAAGGTCACTTACATTTCTCGGCTGACTTGTGGCTTTGATATCATCATAAACAATTCTCGACTGGGCAAGATCCCCAAAAGGATCTGCCGTTGACAATGATATGATCAAGGGTAAAAATCTTTTCTGATAAGGTGATCTGAATCGCATCCTCTAAGGGTAACAATCTTGTGATGTAGCCCAATTAAAGACACCCTGATGTATCCCCTTCGATGGCTTGAATTGAAAAATTACCTTCGCATCGTTTCTGTAAATCGTTTGGTATTTTTTAATTGAATGATAACATTTTCCAGCCCTTGACCCGACTGGTCTTTTACACTACCACGTATTTCTTTTTCTTGTGTATATGCAGCTACCCCACATAAGAGCATAGCAAACATGATCAAAATATTTCTTTTCATTATAATTTTTGATTGTTTAAACAATTGGTAAAGACACGACCAGACAGTTGTGCCATATCGCTCCTAAGGAGCATTTAAAAAGTGTTTAAACAATGGGAGGGCGCAATAAGGAAGATTTATATTCTTCCTCTTTCATAGAATTGAAGGCCTCAGGATTTTTGGCTGCAACTTGCTCAAATGTATGCATCTCTTGAGTCAAAGCCTCTGTGAGGCTAATAAATTTCTCAATATCAAATTTTGGCGGAAGCGGTTTTTGTTGTTTTGAATCAAGGTCGAGTTGCTTTTCCACCTGATCGCCCAAATAACATTTCCCGTTACAAGCTAAAACTGGCTTTTCACGATTTTCACAAAGTTCACTAACGATATAATCATAATGAATAAGATACTCCAATCACAGGCAATGCCGGTTGTACAAGCACCAAGAAGTACAAATTGAGCAACAAATGTGTGATGATCAGTTTCTTCATTTTGCTTAGAAACGGTAAAAGTAGACTAATTAGTCTTTTATTCATTACTGATAATTATCAGCTACAAAATTAATCCAATTCCAAACAAAATCGCAAACAAAAAAGTACTTAAAGCCAATTTTTTTAATTCAGGATCAAGCTACCTTGGGATCCTTATTTCTGATATACCGTCAAAAAGTGTTTCAACACCGGAATATAGGCCAGTAAAAAAAGGAACTGATAAACAGACCTAAAGTTGATCGCCGTATATAACAAAGCAAACAAAAAAGAGGCCCCAAGAAGTAAAAATGATAATATCGGGCAAATTCGTTCCCTATCTTAACCACTATGGTATTCTTTCCAGATTTGGCATCAGATTCCTGATCGCGCATATTATTGAGGTTCAAAACCCCAACACTGAGCAATCCAATGGAAAATGCGGGTAAAAATATAGTCAGGTCAAGTGACTTGCTGTATAAAAAATAGGTGCCACATACGCTTAAAATGCCAAAAAAAAGAAATACAAAAAGATCTCCATATCCGCTATACCCATAGGCATGATCTCCAACAGTATACTTTACGGCGGCGACAATACTACTGATGCCCAATACGATAAATAAAATACTATAGAATAGATAGTCTGTTCCAAAAGCTACAAAAATCAACCATAGCGCCAAGTGCAATACTGATAAGTCCTGTCACAGCAATACCTTTCTTCATTGCTTCGGGGCTTATTTCCCCACTTTGCAAGGCCCGTTCGGGTCCTACCCTATCCTCATTATCAGTTCCTTTCATCCCGTCACCGTAATCATTGGCAAAATTTGAAATGATCTGAAAACCTACGGTGGTACAAAGTGCCAGGGCACAGATCACAGGATCGAAAAATCCTTTTGATGCAGCTATAAATGAGCCCACAATGATCCCTGACAATGATAAGGGTAAGGTACGAAGACGTGCGGCCTTTATCCAGCTACTGGCTTTTGACAAAATAAATGATTTGATTAATTCGTAGTTCCTCTGATCCATTTTTCACCGCTGAACTGCAGTGCTTCCTTGATATCCTACCGGCATACCATATGATTTGGCGATGATAAAACAATCTTTAAAACCTACGCGCTTTAAATCATCCCTTAGCATGACCGCCTCTTTATAAGTAGTAAATTTCCCTATGGAGAATTTGTTGAAATCCATTTTCTTCAAATTCCTCCAACTGGGTAATATCATCTGAGATCAGATTAGAACTAAAATTGGTATAGGCACCGATTTGAATACTGTAAACGATACTCATATCAATCAACGAACTTTTGACAGAATCGACCACCACCACTTGTCTGGCCTTTCGCTGAATCTTATGAAGTGAATCTGTATCGATCAAGCTTAAATTATTCTTGATCAGGTATTCCTGTTTGTATTGTTTTGATTTTGGTAAGAATGACCAAAGAAACAAGATCAATAATACCAAAGCGGCAACGCCTAAAATAATTCTGTGTTTTTTAAGGATGGAGTTGTTTTCTTCTTCATCTTTCAATGCGGTTGACAAGGTCTTGATCGTGCCGTTGGCCTTATCAATTTCCTCGTATATATTTACTAGATTTTTATCTCTCACAAATGGCATATATTCTGTTTGTACTAATTATAGATCTTTGGCATTCGCGATCAGTTCTGCGATATCCATGACACGAACACTTTTCTCTTTCTCTTTATTTTTAATTCCGTCTGTCATCATGGTATTGCAAAACGGACATCCGGTTGCAATCAGATCAGGTGCAGTTTCAAGGGCCTCTTCTGTTCTTTCCACAAAGATTTCCTTGTCCCCTTTTTCAGCATCCTTAAACATCTGCGCGCCTCCTGCCCCACAACACAAACCATTAGATTTACATCTTTTCATTTCAACCAACTCCACCTTCCAGCTTTCCTGATCAAATCACGTGGCGCTTCGTAAATTCCATTGGCCCTTCCTAAATAACAAGGGTCGTGAAAAGTAATTCGTTTTCCGGTATACTTTCCTCCTTCTATGGTCATCCTGCCCTTCGTCAAGCAAGGCTCTTTAGAAATTCTGTATGGTGCATTACTTCATAGGATCCACCTAATCCCGGATACTCATTCTTTAGGGTATTAAAGCAATGAGGACAAGTTGTGACAATCTTTTTGACCTCATAAGCATTCAATACCTCAATATTGGTAACTGCCTGCATTTGGAAGAGAAATTCATTCCCACTTCTCTTTGCAGGATCACCCGTACAGCTTTCTTCTGCACCCAGTACCGCAAAATCGACCTTGGCTTCTATCATAATCTTGGCAAAAGCCTTGGTAATCTTCTTTGCCCTGTCATCAAAACTTCCCGCACAACCAACCCAAAATAAAACTTCAGGAGACTTTCCTTCCGCCATTTTTTCAGCCATCGTTGGTATTACCATACTAATTTAATTTAAAAATTTTAAAATCATCATGCTTCACTTGAATTTTATCAACTAAAGCATTTATTCATCTTTCCAGTTCAACCTGTCCATTTGATTGTATTGCCAGGGTGCCCCATTATTTTCAATATTGCTCATCATCAGATTCAATTCCTGAGGTGCTGCCGAATTTTCCATCACCAAATACCTCCTTAAATCAATGATGATCGATAAAGGATCAATACTTATCGGACATTCTGTAACACAAGCATTACAACTGGTACAGGCCCATATCTCTGCTTCTGAGATGGTATCGAGGAGCGATTTGCCATCACCTTCTGCTCTAAACGATTCCTCCCCTTTGGTATCAATAATTTTTCCAACCTCTTCCAATCGGTCACGGGTCTTCATCATAATCGCACGAGGAGATAATTCCTTGCCTGTTTGATTTGCAGGACAAACAGAAGAACAACGACCACATTCTGTGCAGGTATAGGCATTCATCAATTGTACCCAATTCAGGTCGGTCACATCACTCGCCCCAAATTTTTCCACAGCCTCTTCTCCTCCTTCAGGTTCTGCATAGGGATCAGCTTCCGGATCCATCATCAACTGTACTTCTTTTGTCACTGAAGCCAGATTATCCAATTGACCCTGAGGCTCCAGATTGGCGTAAAAGGTATTTGGAAATGCCAGTAAAATATGTAAATGTTTAGAATAGTATAAATAGTTCAGGAAGATCAGAATACCTGCTATATGCAGCCACCAGGCTCCGCGCTCAATATAGAAAAGCGTCAGCTCATTTTGGGGAAGTATTCCGGCAATAAACTGGCTCACAGGAAAACTCCCTGCCTGTACATAGTGAATCGCACCCATTTGCTGCAAAGCATAATCGGCCGCATTCATAAGCAGAAACAAGCTCATCAGTACGATTTCAAAATACAATATGTTCAGCGCATCATTTTTCGGCCAACTGGTCATTTCTTTAGACCAGAACCTTGGGATCTTTAAGATCATTCTTCTGATCCAGAAAATGATCACTGAAACCAATACCAGAAAGGCCAGTATCTCAAAAGATCCAATTAAAAAATCATACAAACCTCCGGCAAATGCAAAGACCCTGTGTGTGCCAAACAGACCATCAATGATGATCTCCAACACCTCAATATTGATAATCAAAAACCCGACATAGACCAAAATGTGAAGCACTCCGGCAATGGGCCTGCTGACCATCTTAGACTGCCCAAGCGCAATCTTAGTCATATTCTTCCAGCGTTCAGAAGCGTGATCACTTCTGTCAATAGCTTTGCCAAGCTTAATGTTTCGACTCAGTTTCGAATGTTTTTCACAAAAAAACCAATGCCCCTAAACAGGAGAATTGCAAATAAAATATTAGGTAAATAGGACATATCGGATTATCTATAAACGGCTTGAGAAACAACGCTTGCATCGCTTCTTCAGGAAATAAAAATAAAGATAATCAATCAGGAAGGCAGACAAAATTATTACAAGTTATCAACTACTCTTTAACCGGTTCTTCATAGGGTTTTTCCTTCTTGCCAAAAACCGATAGATGCACGAATCTTTTTGGATGCTCTTTGACTTCCCGGAGCAATTCTTCTAACTCTTTTGATGAATTTGTAAGGTTGGTGTATAAGGCTTCATCTTTCATGAGTTTTCCCAGTGTACCATGACCCTGTCTTCACACTGTCAAGTATCATATTAAAACTTTCCAAGGAATGTTGTAATTCCGCAACCGTTGCCCCTATATTGGCAGCTTGCAAAGAATCTGAGATCTGGGCCAAATTATTCATGGTTTTATTGGCTCCTGTCATGATGCTGTCAATCTTGCCTCCTTTAGAGGTCATCATGCTTCTAAATTAGCTCGCTGTACTTTTAAATTTGCTAAGTACTGGCATTCATATTGGCCAGAGATTCCTCGATATTTTTTTGATTCTCATCATTCATAAGCTATGATTTATATTCTGCATCACAGAATCTGTATTCACCACAAAACTCTCCACTTTCGACTGCAAAGGTGCAATCTGCTCATTGATCATTCCCATGATACCTGTATCTACTTCACCGATGAGTGTGTCACCACTTACGGCGATCGAATCTTTCATCTAAGAGCAATATTAATTTTTAATGATTTTCCACTTATAAAATCAGGACTATAGATCTGGGCCACGCTGTTCACCGAAAATTGAATATCATTGTTTAGATTGAGATGTGCCACCAGTATTCCTTTTTTAAACGGATGAAAAGTGAATCTCAGACACTGTACCTACTTTTAAACCATTGATGGTAACAGGACTTTTCGGAGCCAGTCCCTGAACATTGGTATACTCGGCATAAAAAGTTCTTGTTTTATCATACAAACTCCTGTTTTTCATGAAGTTATACCCCCAAAAAAAAAGGATAATTATAATAACTGCGATAATGCCTGTTTTAAATTCTCTTGTAATGGTCAAAATAGTGCTATTCGTTAAACAATATTACTAATTATTTTTATGCTTCTCCTATAGGAATCGTTTCTTTTGAACCTATTATCGGCTGAGGTTCGAAAACAGAAACGTTCTGTAAGTGACTTTATTTTAAAGAGACTGATTAATCACCTCAGACAACTGTAACTCTTTCCTCCCCCTTAAATGCAACAACAAAAGCAGTTTTAAATCCTGCTTTCCTCGCTTCCTTCTGCATTTTTACAATTTGATCATAATCAGAAGATTTACCATAATAATATTTGTACGATACTCCTATCTTTCCACGTTCAATTCCTTTTAGTCCTTTAAAATTATATGATTTCGTCTCTAATTTCTTTTTCCCTGAAGAGATTTGAACCTTAAAATCAATTCCGGGATACACTTTTGATGACGTCGTCTACCTGCCGCGATTGGTGCTTCTTCAATGACAAGATTTTCATCAAGATTTTTTTTATAAGATTTTATCGCATTAAATATGGCCCCGGAAACTTTGTCTTGTCCGCTTTTCGAATTCAAAAATGCCCCCTCACTATGTATTAGTGATAAAACCCGTTTCTATCAAAACACTAGGCATATAGGTTTGATGCAATACCACAAAACCGGCCTGTTTCACCCCCCTGTCTTTTCTTTTTAGCTAATCCCTGAAATTGGTTTGAATATTACTTGCCAAATACAAACTCTGATCCAGAAATTCCTCCTGCATCAAGGTCATACCAATCACTGCTTCGGGCGAGTTAGGGTCAAAACCTTCATATTTCTCCTGATAGTTATCTTCCAGGAAGATCACCGAGTTCTCATGTTTGGCCACTTCAAAATTTTGTTTGTTCGCATGTAAACCCAACACATAGGTCTCAGTACCAGACGCCTCATTGCTAAAAGCATTACAATGAACTGAAACAAACAAATCGGCATCAGCCTCATTGGCAATTCTGCCCTCTTTCCTTTAAATCTACAAAAACATCCTTATCACGGGTATAGACTACTTTACATCATCAAGTCTTCAATTTATCGCCCAGCTTCAGTACGATATTCAAGGCAATATCCTTTTCACTGTAATTCTTTGCAGGCCTGCCTGGATCCTTTCCTCCATGCCCTGCATCCAACACAACAACAAATTTATCCTGTGCATAAGTTGCCGTCTGCGATAAGACCAAAACCAAGGTGCATAGACAAACCAGTACCAACTTGCGTGTAATCCCTCTTTTTTACTAATATCGATCATGCTTTTTATCCTTCTAGTTTTTCATTTATTAATGTTAATACCACTGAAAAAATATATGTAAGTTTGTATCTTTAAAAAAATTGACTTTTTTTTACAAAAATACTATTTATAGCATTGTATACAAATTTAAGATACTTACTTTTCTTTTCCTTATTTTTTTGTTTTGTAAATCAAGTGGCCTTTGGGTCAGGTAGAACAAAATAATGACAGTGAAGAAAACAATATAAATAGAACTGATAGTATCAGCGTCTTAAATGCCGACAATCCGGCTTGGCAGTAATTGACACAACAAAAATTGACAGTGTACAGATCACTCCAGAATACCTTGAAGACAATATTATTCACAAATCAAAAGATTATCTCTCTAACGATTTTATCAATCAAAGAGCAACTTTATATGATGAAGCTGAGCTGTATTATCAGGATATTGAGCTCAAAGCCGGAAAAATCATCATTGATTATAAGAATAGTCTCGCCATAGCAACAGGAATTTTTGACACGGCAGGAGTCTATATCCAGCGGCCTGAATTCAAACAAGGACAACAAGCTTCTACTCAGGATTCCTCTGATCTATAATTTTGAGAATAAAAAGGCACTGATCTATAATTCAAGAACAGAGCAACAAGGAATGATCATCACCGGTGACATCTCTAAAAAAGAAAACGATAGTACATTTTATATCAATAAAGCCAGTTTTACCACTTCTCAAAAAGAAAATCCCGATTATTATGTCCAGACTAACAATATAAAGATCGTTCCTGACAGTAAAATTGTAGGTGGTATGAGTAATCTGGTCATCTCAGATGTACCCACACCTTTGATTTTTGCCTTTCTTTTATTCTCCGCTTACCAGCGGAACGGCTTCGGGTTTTATCATCCCCACCTGGGGACAAAATAATAACCAGGGGTACTTTTTACAAAACGGAGGGTATTATTTTGCCAGTCAACGATTATTTTGATCTTGGCAATTTTAGGTGACATATATACCAATGGAAGCTGGGGTTTGCGGGCAGAATCCAGCTATAACCTTAGATATAAGTTTACAGGAATTTTAGTTTGCGATACGAAAACCTGATCAATAGCCAAAAAGGGTTTCCCGATTATAGTAAGGCAAACAATTTCTTTGTTCGTTGGTCACATAGTCAGTCGGCAACGTCCAATCCTAATTCCCGATTCTCTGCTTCTGTAAATTTTGGTAGCAGTAGCTTTTTTCAGGAATCCATCAATGAGTCAAGTTCTCCTTTTTACCTGACCAACACTTTTGCCTCTTCCGTTTCATATTATAAAAAATTCGTCGGAACTCCTTTTAATATGAATGCTTCCATGACCCATACCCAAAATACAAATACAGAAACGTATTGACATGAGCCTGCCTTCATTGGTGGTCAATATGGATCAGGATTTATCCTTTTGCGCCTAAGGTAGGTTCAAAAAAGAATCCCATCCAAAATCTGGGTCTTACCTATAGTATGAATGCACAAAACAGGATTTCTACCACAGATGAAGAATTCGGAACAGCTAAAATGTTTGATGAGGCACAAACCGGGATCAAACATGATGTATCTATGAGTACCAATGCCAAAGCCCTGAAATTTGTCAGTCTTTCTCCTTCTATTGTTTATAAGGATGTCTGGTATTTTAAAACCATTGATAGGTATTGGGATGACAACATCAATGAAGTGGTCACCGATACCGTAAACGGTTTTGATAGCTATAGGGAATATTCTGCCGGTATTTCTGCCACTACAACGGTATATGGAATGCTCAACTTTAAAAAAGGACGACTCAAAGCTTTGAGACATGTTATGCGGCCTGGGTATCGTATAGTTACAGACCTGATTTTAGCGATTATTATGATGAATATCAGGCAAGTATTGATCCAGACGACATACGTGAATACAGCCGTTTTCAAAATGGTATTTACGGGGCGCCTTCAAGACAACTTTCCAGTGCCATTGGTTATCTGTGAACAATACGCTTGAAGCCAAAGTAGAAGCAAAAGATGGCGAAGAAGATGACGAACCCAGAAAGATCAAAATCCTAAACAACCTCAACTTTTCAACGAGTTATAATATCGCAGCAGATTCCCTTAACTGGAGTCCCTTGAGAATGACTGCAGGAACACAGATGCTCAAAAACAAGCTCGCTGTTAATTTAATTGCATCGATGGACCCTTATGCCTTAAATGCCAATGGAAGAAGGATCAATGTCTACAATATCAATAATGGAGGAAGTCTGTTTAGGCTTACCAATGCCAATCTAACGGCGAATTATTCGATTTCAAGTAAAGATCTTGGCAAGGATAAAGATGACAAGGGAAAGTCAAATTCAACAGGAGACCAATGTTGATAGCTCCTCAAATATGTTTGGAGAAAACCTGGTCAACCGCAACCAGCAGATCAATACAGATGAAGAAAAAGTAAAAAAAGCTACGCTATTCAAAACAGTGATGCCCTGGGACCTAAAGGTTGCGTTATTCTTTGACCTATAATAATGCCCAATCACAAAGTGACATTACGTCAAATTCGATGCAGGTCTCAGGAAATATAGAATTTTCTCCTAAATGGAGGGTTGGTATTTCATCAGGTTATGATTTTGAAAATAGTGGGATCACATATACCCAGCTCCGTTTTGAAAGAGATCTTGACAGCTGGCGTTTTAGTTTTAACTGGGTACCATTTGGAGACAGAGCCACCTATTACTTTTTTATAGGTATCAAATCAGGCCCACTGAGCGATTTAAAATACGATCAGCGAAAAGTACCGGACAGAAGGTTGTTCTAAGATCGTGAGGGCTTCGCAAGCGAGCCGCTCGGAGGTGAAGGGGTGAGAAGTGAGGGGGTGAGAAGTGAAGGGTTCAGCTCCGAACCCTTCGGAATTTGATTAATTCGTATTTTAACATAAAAATAAAACCTTATATCATCATGAAAAAAATAATTGAAACTTCTAATGCTCCTGCTCCTATTGGTCCGTATTCTCAAGCTGTTTTGTACGATGACACCTTATATACTTCCGGGCAAATTGCCATAGATCCTGCAACAGGAAATCTGGTGTCAGGTGATATTACAGAAGAAACCAAACAGGTTATGAAAAATATTGGGGCTGTTTTGGAAGAAGCCGGAATGAGCTATGAAAATGTGCTTGAAAACCACCATCTTTATTAAAGACATGAATGATTTTCAAAAGATCAATGCGGTTTATGGATCATTTTTTAATGAAGCTACTGCACCTGCCCGTGAAACAGTCGAAGTGGCCAGACTGCCAAAGGATGTCAATGTAGAGATCTCTGTACTCGCACGAAAATAAGTACGGGTAAAAAAAATAACTTTTATTTCGATAATTTACTGGCATGAGCAGCCGCCAGAGTCATGATAGGGTGTCTGACGATCTTTCCTAATGTAAGATTGTATTCAGCCAATACCTCAACAATTTCATCATGCAGGAAATGAGCAATGGACCCCACAAAATAAATAGGCACATGTTTGCTTTCTTCAAACTGTAAAATCTGATTTTCCACAAAGAAGCGTAAACCGTCCTTAATTATTTTTTGGGCATAGTCACTTTCCTTATTCTCGATCAGAAACCTACCCACACTCGCTAAATAGGTATTGGGATTATCTTTTCTATATAAGTTTTCCTTGATCACATCAGGTCTAAGGTCATATTGAGCTTCGAATTTTTTAGCCAGGTCCTTTGGCATCTTCAGATAGGCATGATCTTTTATGATTTGTTTTCCATAATAGTTTCCACTGGCCGAATCCATCAGCATATATCCCAGAGAAACAATTTTCTGATGGGTCTCTTTTCCGTCAAAATAACTACAATTTGAACCTGTACCTAAAATACAAACCACCCCGGGAGTATCCGTCTGAAGCGATTTTACGGCCGCAATGGTGTCTTCATAAATTTCAATATAGGCATTGGTAAAGATATCTTCAAAAATAGTTTTTAAAAATTGTACCGCTTTTTGGGTTCCACAACCGGCCCCGTAAAAATAGATCTCCTTTACCTCGTCTTTGATGTTCCTAAGCTCTTCTTTTGTGATAATACGGTCATACAAGGTCTTATGAGTAAACACGGCAGGATTCAATCCTTCCGTATCGATTTTAAAATAGGTTTCTCCCTTATCGTTAATCGCGATCCAATTTGTTTTGGTCGAACCACTGTCTGCTACTAATATCATTGGCTAAAAATTTGAAATCGTAAAAATAAAAAATGCTACTCAATAAAAACTGATATTTATTATAAATTATCAAATAGTTAACAATTTATTACTAAATCGGTTTCGTTGTTTTAAGGCATAAACGAGTGTAATGCAAGCTCGTAGCTTTGAAGGCCAAAGCCGGCAATAATCCCTTTGGCATTAGGCGCAATAAAAGAATTATGCCTAAAGGATTCTCTTTGATACACATTCGAAATATGCACCTCCACAACCGGAGTTTCGACCCCTTTAATCGCATCTCCCAAACCCACTGAGGTATGCGTATATGCAGCTGCATTAAGAATAATCCCATCAAATGAAAATCCACATTCATGAATTTTATCAATCAATTCTCCTTCAATATTGGATTGAAAATAGGAAAGTTCAACTTTCGGATATTTTGCTTGTCAAGCCGTTAAAATAATCTTCAAAAGTTTCGCTACCGTAAACCGAAGGTTCCCTTTTTCCCAACAGGTTCAAATTAGGGCCATTGATAATGATAATTTTCATGAAAATCTTATTTTAGAACTTCGCCTACATCAGTCAAATAATACATGACAATCGAAACAAAGAATAATTGGTTCTTCTGCCAAAAATAGCATAATTTTACAGATATGCATAAGCATAGCTGACGAATATTGATCGACTCATACAGCATATAACATCATGACTTGGAAGGATGCCTTAACGGATTATCAATATTTTCTTAAGATCGAACGGGGGCTTTCAGAAAATTCCATCAAAGCATATAGTCAGGATATTCAAAAGTTGATTGCTTTTCTTGCTGATCAGGAGTTGAAGGAATCTCCTGTCGGGATAAGTGCCGAAATCATAGAGCGATTTATTTATGACAGTGCCAAAACAGTGGCTCCTAGATCACAGGCCAGAATGATATCAGGCTTGCGAAATTTCTTTGATTACCTTATTTTTGAAGATTACCGAAAGGAAAACCCTACAGATTTAGCTGGAAGCTCCAAAGCTTGGAAGAAAATTACCTGACACCTTATCAGAGGAAGAGATCAATGAGATCATTGCGCAAATTGACCTGAGTAAACCCGAAGGAGAACGGAACAGAGCCATGATAGAGACCTTATATAGTTGTGGACTCAGGGTTACTGAAATGATCCAATTACAGATCTCAGACCTTTTTTTTGAGGAAGGTTTTATCAGGGTTATCGGAAAGGGAAACAAGCAGCGGTTTGTACCCATAAATTCTTTTATGATCAAACTTATTGAAACCTATAAGGATCTTATTCGAACATCGATCAAGGTTCAAAAAGGCTTTGAAGACACGCTCTTTCTCAACAGACGAGGCAAGCAGCTGAGCCGAAATATGGTGTTTATGATTCTCAAGGATTTAACAGCAAAAGCCGGGATCCATAAAACAGTAAGCCCGCATACCCTTCGTCATTCCTTTGCAACACATTTATTGGAAAATGGAGCCGATCTGCGTGCCATACAACAAATGCTGGGCCATGAAAGCATTACCACCACCGAAATTTATATGCATCTTGACAAGAGCCATCTTAAAAAGGTGGTTGAACAGTTTCATCCGAGGAAGGGGTGATGATGTAATGCATGTAATGATGTAATGATGTAATGAAATAATGAAATAATGAAATAATGAAATAATGAAATAATGAAATAATGAAAAATTAGAATTTCTAATCCAGAAAAGTTGATTTTTTCTAAACTATCATGGTTCATAAGAGCCCAATCATAGTTACTGAAATTTCAATAAACGCATATTGAACATAACATTCGTACATTCCCAACTCACTAAATCAATAAATCATTACATCATTCACCCCCGTACATCTTCTTTCTCAACTCTTTGATCACGTCACTTTCCAGGTATTCATCAAAACTCATATACCTGTCTATGACTCCTTTTGGTGTGATCTCAACAATTCTGTTGGCAACGGTTTGTGCAAACTCATGATCATGTGTTGAAAAGATAACGGTTCCTTTGAAATTTTTTAAAGCGTTGTTAAAAGCTTGTATAGATTCCAGATCAAGGTGGTTTGTGGGTTCATCGATCAATAATACATTGGCTCTTTTCATCATCATACGCGACAGCATGCACCTTACTTTTTCTCCTCCTGAAAGCACATTACTCTTTTTAAGTGCTTCATCTCCGCTAAAGATCATTTTCCCGAGAAATCCTCTGATATGAACCTCTTCTCTTTCCTCTTCAGTTTTGGCATATTGTCTTAACCAATCCACCAGGCTCAGGTCATTTTTAAAGAAATCTAGCATTCTCGATTGGTAAATACCCTTGGGTAGTGGTAACTCCCCATTTGTAATCTCCTGAATCTGGCTCAGATATTTCCTGTGATTACCTCGTAAAAAGCGGTTGCAGCTCTTGAGGCTCTGGACAGTAAAACGACCTTATCCCCTTTGGTAAGATTCAGATCAATTTTATCAAAAACCAATTCCCCGTCAATGCTTTTTGAGAGATTCTCTACGTGAAGGATCTGATCTCCGGCTTCTCTTTCCTGATCAAAAATAATGGCAGGATACCTCCTGCTCGATGGTTTAATATCTGATATGTTTAATTTTTCGATCATCTTTTTTCTGCTGGTCGCCTGCTTGGATTTGGCCACATTCGCAGAAAATCGTCTGATGAACTCTTCCAGTTCCTTTTTCTTTTCTTCAGCTTTCTTATTCTGCTGGGCTCTTTGTCTGGCTGCCAACTGACTGGACTCATACCAGAAGGTATAGTTACCTGAATACTGATTCATCTTCCCAAAATCAATATCAGAAATATGTGTACAAACCGCATCTAAAAAGTGACGGTCATGCGATACGACGATAACAGTATTCTCATAATTGGCCAAAAAATTCTCCAGCCAACCTATGGTTTCAAAATCCAGGTCGTTCGTAGGTTCATCCATGATCAATACATCCGGAGAACCAAATAATGCCTGGGCAATCAATACCCTCACCTTTGACTTACCATCTAGATCTGACATACTGGTATAATGCATATCTTCCGGAATACCTAAGGATGACAAAAGGTTTGCAGCTTCGCTCTCGGCGGTCCAGCCACCCATCTCTTCAAATTCTGCTCCCAATTCACCTGCCAGCACACCATCCTCATCAGAAAAATCTGGCTTGGCATACACCTCATCCAACCTTTTCTTAAGCTCATATAAAGGTTTGTTTCCCATCATCACAGTTTCCAAAACGGGAAAGTCATCAAAGGCAAAGTGATCCTGTGTCAATACAGACATTCTTTTTCCTTTTTCAAGACTCACATGACCTGAAGTAGGGTCGATTTCACCAGATAATATTTTTAAAAAAGTAGATTTTCCAGCTCCATTTGCTCCAATGATTCCATAGCAATTACCTTGCGTAAACACTGTATTTACCTCATCAAATAAAACCCTTTTTCCGAACTGAACGGACAAATTAGATACTGTTAACATTATTTTTAATTTTTTTGCAAAACTAAGTAAAATAGTCAGATATATCTACCATTCAATTCATATAATTTTATGATTTTAGGTCAGTGTTAAATTTTTGAAAATCTAATTTTTTAACCTTTTTTTTAACCTTTTTCACCAAAATTTTTAACACCACATTAACAAGGCTCACAAAGTGATATTAGTACATTTGTCATTATGCCTAAATTAAATTATTTGAAAAAAAATTACTTTTCGCAGCCTTTGACTTTAATTACGCTGTTAGGTTTGTTTTTGACTTTTTCCGCGTTGTGACAGCAAGGAAGAACTCACATATACTTATTTTGGAGGTAAAATAAAGAATCCAAAACACAAGTATGTTTATTTTATCTAAAGGCAATAAAGGTGCTTGACTCTGCCAGGCTCGATGACCACAATAAATTTTCCTTTAAACTTGACTCACTAGATTTAGGTCTTTACACTTTTAAACATGGTGCTGAATTTCAATATATCTATCTTGAACCAAAAGATAGCTTGTTGTTGTATCTAAATACCTGGGATTTTGACGAATCTTTGATTTTTAGCGGAAAAGGAAGTGGTAAAAACAATTACCTGATCAATTTATATCTGCAACAGGAAAAAACAGAAAAAGAATTTAAAAAGAATTACAGACTTGATGAAGCAGCATTTACTGCGGTGATTGAAGAAGGTATCAAAAAACAACTTGATCTGTACAACGAATTTTTAGCAACAGAAGAAGAACCACCTTCTCCATTATTTGACAAATTGGCAAAAACTGGTATTTACGTACCTTTCTATTTTTACAAGGAAAGATATGCTTACAATCACAAAAAGGCGATGGGTCTTAAGAAATGCTCCTGAATTAAGTGCTGACTTCTATGCCTATAGAAACATGATTGAGCTGAACGATGAAGATTTACTTGATTATGGATGGAACCTGGCCTTTATCAATACTTTTTTATATAACTTGGCACATGATGAAAAGTTAAAGGACCCTGAGAACAATATTTTTGAGCTTGAATTCATGAAGATTGTCGATGACAGGATTCATGTAGAAGATTTTAAGAATTCTCTTCTCGCAAAAGGTGCCTGGGGTTCTCTGTCTAACAATCACTTATCCAAGGAGAATTCAGAAAAAGTACATACTTACTTCTTTGAACATTGCAGTAATGAAGATTACAAGAAAGAATTTAAAAAATCACTGGCTCAAAAAGAAAAAATTATAGATGGGGCTGAAATGCCAAAACTTATAGCTTATAATTTTGATAACTCGGAAGTTGAGATCAATACACTGATCAAAAACTCAAATGCAGTGATTTACTTCTGGCCTGCAGAGTTGGGAAGAATAGGAAATGCTAAATGAAAAATTACACTACCTGAAAAAACACCATCCTGAAGTTGTTTTTATTGGAATCGAAAGAAATAAGACTGATGAAGAATGGAAAGAATTTGTAACTTCAAAAAAGCTACCCAAGGAACATCAATTTAAACTGGCTAAAAATTCTGATTCTTACAGTTGGTATGAAGGAGATATGGAAAGAACCATTATTGTAAATGATCAGGGAAAGGTTGAAAATGGCTATGTTTTTTTCCTTGACAACAACCTTAATTACTACTTGAAAACCATTAATAAACGCTAAATTATAGCATACTTCGTTAAATTAGTAGTATTTTTGCAAACTCTTAAACATAAAACACAGTATTTATTTGCAAACCAGAGCTTTACAAATAAATTGAGTTTTGCAAATAAAATATATGTCGATATTTAAAACGCTTGGTTTAAGCCAAGCCATTGTTGATTCATTGGTCGAATTAGGCTATGAACAACCCACAGAAATTCAAAAGATTTCAATTCCACAAATACTTGGTTCAAAAGATGATCTGAAAGCTTTTGCTCAGACTGGAACCGGTAAAACAGCGGCCTTTAGTTTGCCCATACTTGAGCAAATTGATTCCGATAATAAAAATACCCAGGCGATCATTCTTTCTCCAACAAGAGAACTAGCGATCCAGATCGCTAACAACATCAATGATTTTTCTAAAAATTTAAAAAGCATTAAAACCATTGCGGTTTATGGAGGTGCCAACATTGAAGAACAGATCAGGCCCTTAAAAAGAGGTGTACAAATCGTCGTGGGAACCCCAGGAAGAACACTTGACCTTATCAAGAGAAGGGTATTAAATCTTGAAAGTATTCAGTGGCTGGTATTGGATGAAGCAGATGAAATGTTGAATATGGGTTTCAAGGAAGAATTGGATAATATTCTTGAAAAAACACCGAAAAGTCAAAACAAACCTTGTTGTTTTCTGCAACTTTCCCAAAAGAAGTGGAGTCTATTGCCAGAAACTACATGAATAACCCAACTGAGATCTCGGCAGGGCAGAAAAATATTGGAGCTGCCAATGTAGAACATGAGTTCTTTCAGGTAACAGAACGTAACCGTTATCCTGCCTTGAAAAGAATTGCTGATATAAATCCTGATATCTATTCCATTGTTTTTTGCCGAACCAGAAGAGAAACAAAAGAGGTTGCAGAAAAATTGATTGAAGACGGTTATAATGCAGATGCGCTGCACGGCGATCTGTCTCAGGCACAACGTGATCTTGTGATGCAGAAGTTTAGAAATAAGAACCTGCAGATTCTTGTAGCTACTGACGTTGCAGCAAGGGGATTGGATGTGAATGACCTGACCCATGTGATCAATTATAAATTACCCGATCAGGCAGAAAACTATACCCATAGAAGTGGTAGAACGGGAAGGGCCGGAAAAAAAGGTATATCTATTGCGATCATTACCAGTAAAGAACGCAACAAACTAAAGCCGATAGAAAGAAAGATCAAGAAAAACTTTGTACAGAAACAAGTTCCCAACGGAAAGGAAATCTGTGAAATTCAATTGTTTAAACTAATAGACAAGATTCATGATATAGAAGTCAATGAAAAAGAAATCAAAGATTACCTTCCGGATATTTACGAAAAGCTACATGAACTTGATCGTGATGAACTGATCAAAAGATTTGTATCCATAGAGTTCAACTCCTTTCTTTCGTATTATCAGGATGCAAGAGATTTGAACAACAGTGATGCCCCTAGTGACAGAAGAAGATCTGGAGATGACTCTCTGGTTCGTTTTTACATCAATCAAGGCAAAATGGACGACCTTACCCCTGCCCGATTGATCGGATTGATCAATGAATGTTTGAGAAAAAGAGATGTGGAGATCGGACAGATTGAAATCCTGAAAAGTTTCTCTTTCTTCGAGATCGATAAAGATTTTACCCAGGATGTTCTTGAGAAAATGAATGAAGCTGAATTCAATAACCGTTCAGTGATCGTAGAAGTTACCTCAAAACCTAAAGGCAGATCGAACAAGCGTTCTTCCAAAGGTTTCGGTAGAAGTAATACAAGTAGCAGAAGAAACGATTCAGGTGGTCAAAGAAATGATTCAGGGCGCAAGAGAAGTGAATCAGGAGGCCATAGAAGTGATGATTTCAGACCAAATAGAAAAAAACCAGTCGCAGGTTCCAGACGTCGAAGACGCTAGTCGCTGTTTTTAACAGGTTTTACACCATAAAAAAGGTTGAAAGTTTGATCACATATTGATCCTGCTTTCAACCTTTTCTTATTTCAATGCTACAATGCTGCAAATGCTGCAATGCATGAATACATTACATCATCATATCAATACATCATTACATCATTATCTCCTCGAGTAATTCGGTGCTTCTTTGGTAATCGTTACATTATGAGGATGGCTTTCAGAAATACCTGAAGAGGTAATTCGCACAAAGCTGGCATTTTTATGGTCCTCAATGGTGGCACTTCCGCAATAACCCATTCCTGCTTTAAACCCTCCTAAAAATTGATGCATGGTTTCATATACTTCTCCTTTATAAGGAACGCGACCAACAATTCCTTCCGGAACAAGTTTCTTTACATCATCTTCCACATCCTGAAAATACCTGTCTTTTGATCCTTTTTCCATGGCTTCAATAGAACCCATTCCTCTGTATGATTTGAATTTTCTTCCTTCAAAAATAATGGTCTCTCCCGGTGACTCTTTGGTTCCCGCCAGCAATGAGCCCAACATAACTGTATCAGCTCCAGCTGCAATAGCTTTAGGAATATCACCGGTATAACGAATTCCTCCATCTGCAATAACAGGAACTCCGCTACCTTTGATGGCGGCTGCAACTTCCATAATGGCCGACAACTGTGGAAATCCAACTCCGGCAACAACCCTTGTCGTACAAATTGATCCAGGTCCTATACCCACCTTGACGGCATCTGCCCCAGCTTCAACCAAAAATTTTGCCGCATCACCTGTGGCAATATTACCAACGATGATTTCAACATTAGGATATTTGTTCTTTATCTTTTTTAACACCTCTGCTACGCCTCTGCTATGTCCATGAGCCGTATCGATAACCAAAGCATCAACACCTTCTTTGATCAAGGCTTTTGCCCTATCCATTGAGTCGCCCGTAACCCCTATTGCCGCAGCAACTCTAAGCCTTCCATAGGAATCTTTATTCGCATTAGGATTTTCACTCACTTTAATGATATCTCGATAGGTGATCAAACCAACCAATTTCCCTTTTGGGTTCACCACGGGTAGTTTTTCAATCTTATGATCCTGTAAGGATCATTTCAGCCTGTTTAAGGGATGTTCCCTCTTTAGCAGTAATAAGATTTTCTGAAGTCATTACTTCGGCAATAGGACGGTCATTATTGTTCTCAAAACGCAAATCACGGTTTGTGATGATTCCGATCAGTTCTCCTGAATCATTGATCACAGGTATTCCACCGATCTTGTATTTGCTCATCAACGATTTGGCATGAGCCACGTTCTTATCTTTGGTAAGGGTAATCGGATCAATGATCATTCCTGATTCCGATCGTTTTACCTTTTTAACCTCAGCAGATTGCCTTTCAATACTCATGTTTTTATGCAAAATACCAATCCCTCCTTCTCGTGCCATAGCAATGGCCATTTCAGATTCTGTCACGGTATCCATGGCAGCTGAAATAATGGGCGAATTGATGGTAATATTTCTTGTGAATTTGGTTTGAATATTTACTTCTCGAGGTAAAACTTCTGAATATGCCGGAACCAGCAAGACATCATCGTAAGTAAGTCCTTCAAGCAAAATTTTGGGAGTAGTCATAGAACGCAATTAGATATTAATTGCGTGCAAATTTACAATAATTAATCGGCTTCTGAAAGCAAATCGGCCAAGGTTAAAATGAAAAGAACATTCCAAGCTGGTTTGGGATCAATTTAAAAAGAATATCCAACTCCTCCATTGATCATAAATGGCGCTCCAGGGCGCAAACCTGCATGGTGTTCGCGCCACTTCATAAGTCTGTCAAAAATATTCATTGCATTCACAAAAAAGGTGATCCTTGGTGTATAAAAATACCTGCGCAGCAGCATCAACGATGAAGTTGCTTCCGATCTTAAACTCATCAGGTATCTCTCCCACACCTGCCTGGGTCCGAAATGCACTGGTATATCTTCCGCTAAGACTAACATTAAATCTTTCTCCCTCAAGAGCAACTGTAAAATTGAACTGATTTTCGGTATATAAGGTATTTGATCTCCTTTTGAAACTTGACCATAGATACTGTCATCACTCTCGAAATCAGAATCAAATCTCGTATCGGTTAAGGTATACGAAAAAGTGATTGGTAAAGTCATGCTACCTGTACTGTTTCTCAATACATCATAATTCACTAAAAATTCGATTCCTTTAACAGTCGCTGCACCTGCATTGAACAAATCCAAACTTCCTGAACCACCTGTTGCCGCCAAATCACTTCCCAATAAATTGCTATAATCATTATAATACCCAACAAATTCTCCGGTAATACCGAAAAAGTTAAAACGAGTTCCCAGTTCAAAATTCATACTCTGCTTCAGGGTCAGTACCTTCTTGATTACCCGGTGGTGCAAATCCCCGATGGATACCACCAAATACAGAAATATCAGGATTGAATTTGTAGTTGGCGCCAATCCCGGGTATAAAAACATCAACCTTATTTTCTCTTGTTGCTAAATCGACACCTGTTCTATCTGAATCATTTTTACCGAAATCCTCTTTTGTTAAAGTCATATTCTCGTAGCGTAAGCCAGGAGTAATCGTTAAATTGTTCCATGTAAGTTTGTACAAAACATAGGTAGCAATCGCCTCAGCACTATTGATCACATTTGAATCACTTCCTTTTCTTGCTACAGTGGTTCTGATCATTTCTTGATTTTGAATCGCCATACTTATCTACCCATTGGAACCGATCTTCATAATCTTCATGGTATCGAAAACCTATTTCAATATCATTAAAAGTTTGCTTTCCGAAAGTTATATTGGCAACAGATTGAATTCCTTTAGACTCATAGCTTCTGTTGTTTGCCTTTACACCAAAAACATCTTGACCAGTATCATTCATGCTTTCAATAGCATCATACTCTAAGGGATAATCCTCAGGAGAAGCAAGTATGTTGGATATACTTTCCTTATCTGTGATCGTCACATCATTCAGTTTATACCAATTTCGATGAAAATTGTTTTTATATGCAGTTGTTCTGATTTTTATATTTTCCGCAGGCTTGATCAAATGATCAAGTTGAAATTGCTGGTGGTCAGTTATCGATATTATCTTCTGCTGAGGCAAGATATCTGCGATAAGGATCTGCTTCAAAATCATTCTGAGTCAATCCTAAATAAGTTTCATTGGAATCTTCCTCAGAATATTGATATTTCAATGTTAACGACTGAAACACCTTGGCGTCTAGATCAGTATTTAAACGGACTTTTGCAAGATAATCACTTTTATCAAAGCCTGTATTACCTCCTCCATCAAGGTCTTTAAATCCATCCGAATTATAATTAAAGTATTGGGTAACAAAACCAAAATTTTCATTTGAATAACCAACAGTCGCATCCAAACTTCGAGAATCATAATTACCATAAGTAAAATCGAACATCACCAGAAAATTCATTGGGAATTTGCTTGGAAACCATATTTACGGCTCCTCCTGTTGTAAAGGGACCATATTGAATTTGACTACTTCCTTTTAAGACTTCGACATTCTCAATACGTCCCACCGTAGGAAAATAATAGGCAGCTGAAGCGCTGTAAGGAGCCGGAGCAATCAAAACCCCATCTTCCATTAGTGTGATTTTAGAACTTCTCTCAGCAGAAGTTCCACGAATACTGATATTCGGCCGTAATCCGAACCCATCTTCCTCTACAATGGTGACACCTGGAATCGCGCGAATTATTTTATTGATATCTGTATAGCCGAATTGCTGCAAATCCTTGCGGTGATAAAAAATAAGCAGAACCTGTCCGGTTTCTTACCTCAAACTTACTTCCTAAAATATTGTTGGAAAGTATGATCTCATCGAGAATCTCAGGTATGATCTCTTTCGGTATACTATCTTGCTGAACATTCTTTTCAAGCTGTTCGCTGGATTTTTTTTGAGCTAAAAGGCCCATGGAAAAGGTACCTATAAAAAGAAAACAAAGTACTAATTTCATTGTTATTTTTATTTAGATTAATTATAAATAGTGTTAGTAAGCGGCAAATATATATGCTTCATATTGACATTTCAAAAGCTTATTTAGAATAATTTTAAATAACATGATAAATGTCATGTTTTAGGGGCTTAAGCGCTTGTTTTTTGTCAAAAAAGAAGTACATTTAGGGCATGTCTATACCTATCAAAAGTACTGGTCTTTTTACAGTTTTCAAGTCTGGTATATCTTGTGTTCTTTACAAAGTTTACTGGCAAGGGAGTTTTACTCGTAGTTCAATTTGGCGGAATCTTCTTATCACTTTGGGGCATTTGTGACCATGAGGCTTGGAAATTTTAATATTCAGCCAGAAGTCAAACCCAATGCACACTTTGTCAATACCGGACCCTATCGGCTGATAAGAAATCCTATGTATACAGGTTTGATTGTTTTTTTTGGAGCAGGGGTGCTCTATTCCTTCGAACTTATTCAAAGTATCGTTTTTCTGATTCTGGTGCTTGTTTTTATCTTTAAAATAAGTCTTGAAGAAAAATTTCTGGAAAACAGATTTGGCCCAGTCTATGTAAACTATAAAAGTAAAACCTATCGTCTTTTCCCTTTTATATTTTAGGGCATAAACCCTTTATTTTCTGATATTTAAGTATTTGTATCTCAAAATAAAAAATGAGTTTCACCTCTTATCGGTATAACATCTTTTCCTATATTTGCAACTTATTTTAACTCAATTAATCATGAAAATATTTTTTAAATCTTTAGTCATAGGCGTTCTGTTTTTCGCCTTATCCGGAACTGTTTACGGACAAGAAAGCACACAAGAAAACCATGGGAATGCCTTGAATCTTTTTGTTAAATTTGGTGGAAATTCAAGTATTTCAGGTAATTATGAATTTCAGGTTCATCCAGATATTACCGTTTCGCCAATGGCAAGAATTTGGTTTGATGGTAAAAATACTTTTGCCATAGGTGCCAGAGGAGATTATTACTTCGACAGGTTGTTTAATCTTGCTGAGCCTTGGGATATCTGGGGTGGTGTTGATGCTGGTTTTGTCTTGGCAGGTGATGATAATAAAGATGATTTTAGCTTGAACATACACATAGGTGGTGAATATAAATTCAATGATATGTGGGGGCTTATTCTTGAAATCGGAGGTGGAAGTACTTCTTCTGGTGGAATAGGTGTCGGTATTCATTTTTAAGGATGAAATAAACAAGAAATAGGTACAGCCCTGTGAATATTCACAGGGCCATTTTTATTTATTCTAGAATAAAATTCTTAAGTTTGAAACTCATTTAAAAGCATGGTATTATGCATATTTTAGGGATAGACATAGGCGGAAGCGGTATCAAAGGTGGCATTGTAGATACGACTACAGGTGAGATGATCACTGAAAAATTCAGGCTCCCCACTCCCCGGCCAGCCCTACCTTTAGAAGTGGCAAAAACCGTGCATCAGATCGTTGATCATTTTAATTGGAAAGGAGAGGTTGGAGCAGGCTTCCCTACCCCTCTCTTTCATGGTAAATGCCTTAGTGGGGGAAATCTTCATCCGGATTGGAAAGGCGTTCAGGCTGATGAACTTTTTAAAAGTGTAACTGGCCTTGAATTTACTGTTATAAACGACGCTGATGCGGCTGCTGAAGCCGAAATGCACTTTGGTGCCGGAAAAGGGAAAGATGGCTTAGTGGCTGTCATTACGCTTGGAACAGGCATTGGGTCAGGCTTATTTTTTAATGGTGTTTTAATTCCAAATTCTGAACTGGGTCACGTCAGTTATAAGGGAGAAGCTTTTGAAAAGTATGCGGCAGATTCAATCAGAAAAAAACAAGATCTCAGCTATCCTAAATGGGGGAAAAGATTGAATAAGTATTTTCAGCATATTGAACTCATTTTATCGCCTGACCTGTTCATTATCGGTGGCGGCGCGAGTAAAAAAATGCATAAATTTCAGGATCAGATCGATATCCGAACGAAAATGATTCCTGCAGAAAATAAAAATGAAGCCGGAATTATCGGTGCAGCAGTGGGAGCCTTTGATGAAGTGGGTTGATTTTAAGGAGCCCTTACAAATACTTTATTTCATACTTAACCCAGTACCTTCATGGTCTCATTATAGGCCACTTCAAATCTCAATGGATTAATCCCGGTCGCAACTTTCTCTGTCGTAAAATAAGACAATAACTTTTCAGTGGGCATATTCCCTGTAAGCTCATCCTTTGCCATTGGGCAGCCGCCAAAACCTTTTATAGCTCCGTCAAAACGAAAGCAACCAGCCCTATAAGCCGCATCAACTTTTTCATGCCAACTATTGGGATGGGTATGTAAATGAGCTCCAAATTCAACCTTAGGATACATGGGGATAAGATGTTTAAATAAATAGTGAATCGTCTTACCGTCAGCAACTCCTATAGTATCGGAAAGTGATAATATCCTTACACCTAACTTGGCCAGAACATCAGTCCATTGACCGACAATTTCCACATTCCACGGATCCCCGTAAGGATTTCCAAATCCCATGGAAAGATAGGCTACAACTTCCTTATCCTTTTTGATGGCGAGATCCATGATCTCTTCAAGCGCCAGCAAAGATTGTGCTATGGTCTTTCCTGTATTTCTCATTTGAAAATTCTCTGAAATCGAAAAAGGAAAGCCCAAATAGTCAATTTCTTCAAATTCACAGGCCGCAGCGGCCCCTCTGATATTGGCAACAATAGCCAGTAACTTTGAAGATGTAGCCTGCAGGTCAAGCATTGAAAGAACCTCAGCGGTATCACGCATCTGCGGAATAGCCTTAGGCGATACAAAACTCCCAAAATCAATGGTATCAAAACCCACCTTTAGCAGGGCATTGATATACCTCGCCTTATCTTTAGTAGGAATAAAATGACTTTTAATCCCCTGCATAGCATCTCTCGGGCATTCTATGATCTTGATTTGACTCATCAAATCAAATATAGATAATAATGAGATATTGAAACAGTTTCGTTTCGATTTAATTTATATCCTATCCTGAGGTGATCGGAGGTGAAGGGGTCGGAGGTGAAGGGGTGAGAAGTGAGGGGGTGACGAGCGAACCCTTCACAAGCGAAGGCCTCGGAAGTGAATCTTTCACCTCCGAGGCCCTCGCAAATTACATTACATCATTACATCATTGTTCCCTAGCTATCAGCGGCCATAAGGAACATAGGTTTCATTTCAAAACGGTTATAATGAGGTCTTAACCTGTCAATATTGTAGTATTTTTCTACGTTGACGATCTTTTTAGAGGTTGTTACCACATCCAAAGGAACATCGTCATAGCGACCATTTTTAAGAACTACCAATCTGCCATGGAATCCACCAAGGATAAGATCCAAGGCAAGATTACCATAGGCCATAGGAACGATAGAATCAACGGCGTCAGGATCGCCACCTCTCACTAGGTACCCCAGTTTTTGATTGATCACATTGATGGTTTTTCCATTGTTAAAATCCAGCTGAATGACTTTTGATTTCAGAAGAGATCACATCGCCAATTCCACCTAGTTTGGCATGCCCAAACATATCCTTTTCAGAATTCTGGAACATCATTTCTCCTCCTTTATACATCGCTCCTTCAGAAACAAGTACCACAGAATATTTACTTGGATTGTTATTCCTGTCTTGCACCAAAAGCTCCGTTAGATGTCTGATGTCAAATTGGTGCTCAGGAATTACACAGCGGTTTGCTGCTCCCGCCATTGCAGGCAACATTGCAGTAAAACCGGCATAGCGCCCAAAGACTTCCATGACTAGTATTCTTTCATGAGAACCGGCCGAAGTTCTTAGGTTATTGGTCATGGATATGGTTCTGGTCACGCAGGTACTAAATCCTATACAATAATCGGTTCCCGGCACATCATTGTCCATGGTCTTAGGAATGGCCACTACTTTTACCCCTTCTTTATACAAACGAACGCCATAACTTAAGGTATCATCTCCACCTATTGGGATCAGGAAATCTACCCCCAGCCATTCCAAATTCTTTATAATTTCAGGCGTGAGGTCATTAAATTCTTCCTGATAGGAATCCTGCAAATGCACAGGTACGTGTGCTTTTGGCATTTTACTGGGTTTCGTTCTCGAAGAATGTAAAAAAGTACCACCAGTTCTACCCGCCTTATTGACGATATCATTTGTCAATATCATAAAACTTTTACTATTGTCTGCTTTTTTATCCCGAATGAGTTCAGTAATTCCGGCCCAGCCACGTCGTAAACCAATCACTTTAAAACCTTCACGATTTGCACGGATGGTGATTGCACGAATAGCAGGGTTAAGACCAGGTACGTCACCCCCACCCGTCAGAATAGCAATGATGCCTTTTGTTTTTTTTGTATGAGCCATAAAAAGAAATTTTTAGAAATGAATGAACATAATGACCCTTGAAATTCACTTTTTTTGATACTGAATTTCAGCTATTTATAAAGTAAAATAAGGGATCAAATTTTAACTAAGGTAAATTTATGAAAACATTTTGCAAAAATGAACACAATTATGAGGAAAGTTAATTCAAAACAAATGACAGGTTCCTGTCAAATGCCTCACCTTAAAACAAAAAAAAGCTGTCCAAACAGACAGCTTTCTTTATCTATAATTTATGCTTGCTTATAAAGAAGCAGAGTATTCAAGAAGATCTACGATTTTTGTAGAATATCCATATTCATTATCATACCAAGAAACAACTTTTACAAAAGTATCTGTCAAAGCAATACCGGCTTTAGCATCAAAAACTGAAGTACGCGTCTCACCAACAAAATCCTGAGATACCACTAATTCTTCAGTATATCCTAAAATCCCTTTTAATTCTCCTTCGGAAGCATCTTTCATTGCCTTACAAACTTCTTCATAAGTAACAGCTTTTCGCTAAGTTGACTGTAAGATCAACCACAGAAACATCCATGGTAGGAACTCTAAATGACATACCAGTAAGCTTACCATTTAATGATGGAATTACTTTTCCAACCGCTTTAGCAGCTCCGGTAGAAGAAGGAATGATGTTGTGAAGCGCTGCTCTACCACCTCTCCAGTCTTTCAATGAAGGACCATCAACAGTTTTTTGAGTTGCAGTAGTAGCATGAATTGTAGTCATCAAACCGTCAGTGATTCCAAAATTATCATGAAGCACCTTGGCTATTGGAGCCAAACAGTTTGTTGTACATGAGGCATTTGAAAAAATATTATCTTCAGCAGTCAATTCTTTATGGTTTACTCCCATTACAAACATTGGAGCATCCGCAGATGGAGCAGAAATAACAACTTTCTTAGCGCCTGCTTTTAAATGCAAACCGGCCTTTTCCTTAGTAGTAAAAATACCAGTAGCATCAATCACATATTCAGCACCAATCTCATCCCATTTCAAATCTTCAGGATTACGTTCGGCCGAAATTCTAATTTCGTTTCCATTAACAACCAGTTTACCATCTCTTACCTCAACAGTACCGTCAAATCGTCCATGAACAGAATCATACTTTAACATATACGCCAAATAATCAACGTCTAATAGATCATTGATACCAACAACTTGCACATTTTCTCTCTGGGTAGCGATTCTGAAAGCTAGTCTCCCGATTCTTCCAAAACCATTAATTCCGATTTTAATCATTTCGTAATTATTTTAAAATTAAATTTATTTATACTGACATAATATCAGATATTCTTAAAATTTCTTTGCTGATCTTGTGATGCTCTTTAACAGCATTCTCCAAATCAACTGCAACCATTTCATTATTTTGAACTCCAACCATTTTATTGGTCTGGTTATCCAACAAAAGTTCAATGGCCTTTACGCCCATTCTACTGGCAAGAACCCGATCAAAACAACTTGGTGATCCACCTCTTTGCATATGACCTAGTACAGAAACTCTTACATCGTATTGCGGTAAATTCTTTTCAACATAATCAGCCAACTCAAAAGTATTGGCACCCGTCTTATCACCTTCGGCAACCACAACAAGACTGGATGATTTACCTGAACGACGACTTTTTTCCAAAGATTCAAGCAGTCTTTCCAGACCCATATTCTCTTCAGGGATCAGTATTTCTTCAGCACCTGCACCAATTCCTGTATTCAAAGCAATAAACCCTGAATCACGGCCCATGACTTCCACAAAAAACAAACGATTGTGTGAACTCGCTGTATCTCTGATCTTATCAATCACCTCCATCGCCGTATTTAGCGCTGTGTCGTATCCAAGCGTATAGTCTGTTCCGAAAATATCATTATCAATGGTACCGGGAATTCCAATAACCGGAAAATTGTATTCCTGACTAAAGATCATTCCTCCGGTAAAAGATCCGTCACCACCAATCACCACCAAGGCATCAACATTATGCTGTTTAAGGCTCTCATAGGCTTTTTTCCGACCCTCAATGGTTCTGAATTCTTTAGATCTGGCAGACTTTAATATCGTTCCGCCTTTTTGGATGATATGATGCACATCACGTGCAGACATAGGTACAATATCACTTTCAATCATTCCCTGATATCCTCTGTATATCCCAACGCAATCCAGTTTGTAATAAGCACAAGAACGCACAACGGATCTTATAGCGGCATTCATTCCAGGAGAATCACCTCCTGAGGTCATGACAGCAACTTTTCTAATAAATTTCTTCATATTCTTTTTAAAAACACACAAAAATAATAATAAAAAAGCGCATTCTCATAGGAATGTGAACTTTTAAACGAAATCGATTGCGAAAGTTCAATTTTACATATTTAGGCTCCAGAAATAAGCTTTTGAAGACCATGGAACTCAGCTGATTGTTAGTGGTCTCTGCCTGGATTCTCTGCCCTAAAGGTTTCAAAACTACCCCTGTCTTGCAGGGTCACAAAACACTGCATCCAATCTTTTCCTCCAAAAGCTATATTGGTTGGTTTTTTTCCTTTTAAAATAATTTCCCTAATGATCTTTCCTTCAGGGCTGATCACCACAACTTTCCCTGCATCGTAACGACAAACATAAAGATTCCCTTGATTGTCACAGCGCATGCCATCCATACCAAAATCATCAAATGTAAAGAATTGTCTTTTTTGCTTGAAGGTTTCCATTTTCGTCTATCTCATACACCCAGATATTTCTTTGAACAGATTCATTGACATATAATAGTTTTCCGTCAGGAGACACTTCTATCCCATTGGTCGTGCCCATCCCTGCCTCCATTAATTCAAAACCTTCTTTGGTAACTTTCCAAAGTTTTCCTGTGCTTGCTGCCCAATTAGGATCACTGGCATACAAAGTACCGTTAGGTGCAATGGCCAGATCGTTTGGCTGATTAAGGTCGGGATGATGCGCATAAACACTCACTTCTTTGGATCCTTTTGGTATCAGCAAAACATTGTGATTCACATAGTCAGCAATAAACATGTTTCCGTCTTTGTCAAACCTGATTCCATTTCCGACACTCTCATTTGGAAGTGTCACAAAAAGTGATGCATCTCCCTTTTCATTCACAACACCTATGGTGCCTTCGCTTTCAAAATTAACCGCATATAGATTGCCTTTATATCAACCGCAGGGCCCTCTATACCTCCGGTAAAAAGATGCTCTTTTGTAAAATCTGTACTGGCATCCTCTTTATCACAGGTGATAAGAAATAAGCGACAAACTCAGTAGTCCAATGGTTTTAAAAACGCTCATAATGAAGTGATTAATTATTATTAACTAGATACTCGGCTAATCTCACAATATCTTTAGCGACTGCTAATTCTACGTCAAGATTTACGGTTGGATCTTCTTTCTGAGCAACTAAATTCTTTAGCTGCTGTAATTCTCCCTCAGACATGCGATTATTCTCCAAAGCCTTTACTCCTATCGCAGCGATCTCTGCCACTCTTTCGGCATAAGGTATAACTCTGGATACTAAAGGGGCTTGCGGCTCAATGGCCCTTAACTGATCGGCTATTCCTTCCCATGCTTTAAAATACTCCGTCAATTCTTTTTCACCCGTTTTGTCGGCTTGATCAATATAGATATCGACCAGTTCTCTAAAACTTCTTACAGCCATTGCATCAGCAGTGCAAGCATCGGCAAACAAGGTAAATGGAGAGTAGGTCTTGTACTGTGTACCTCCTGCATTTCTCGAATAGATCTTAAAAGGTTCACTGATGGTTGTAAGTTGCCTTAAGCCATGCGTATCCTGATAATTGGCAATATTTCTCAAGATGTATTCCCGACTTTTTACATGCTGAATTCCTACAAGTTCTAAAAATTGACTTATGGTGTTCAATCTTTCAAACATACCATCTACATCCCGAACCTCCTTAGCCGACCAAAATCTTTCAGCGATCGCTGCAGTTCTGGGCCAAATACGCGAATCAACAGTAAGCGGAGTTACCAATTCTGCCCACATGGTGGCCTCGCCACCCAAAATACGAGCTGCTTCTTCAGAAGTTAATTCCACAGCAGGCATAGGATCCACCAGGTAATGGTCTTCCACAGAAAGTAACAGATCAATATAATAACCATTTGACAGTATGGTCTGGTAACCATTTTTAACTGCCTTAACCAAAGATTCACCGGGCTCCATTCCTTCATTTACCCCTCTCCAGGAATGAATCAAAGCTGATTTAGGCATATTTTGCCGTCATGATTTCTTCCCAACCCATCAGAGATTTTCCGTATTTCGCAAGGATCTTTTCGAGTCTGATATTGAAATAGGTCTGTAAGTCATGATTGTCTTTTAACTCATTGTCTTTCATGAATTGCTGTATCTCGGGATTTTCATCCCAGTGCTTTCCTTCGTTCTCATCCCCACCAATATGAAAATATACATCTGGAAACAACGGGGCTACTTCTTTAAACAAAGTATCTAAAAAATCATAGGTTTTCTCATTGGTCGGATCCAGGGTTGGATCAAAAATCCCGGCATAGCGTTCAAGACTGTACTCCATACCTTCTTTACTTCCCAATTCCGGAAATGCAGTCAAAAATGCTGTCCCATGTCCAGGAACATCAAACTCAGGCACTACCCTGATCCCTCGATCATCTGCATATGTAATAATATCTTTGATCTGATCCTGTGTATAATACTGACCATCGGAGGCCTTTTTATACAAATCAGGTAATGTTTTGGTTTCCACTCTAAACCCCTGGTCATCAGATAAATGCCAATGAAAGACATTCAGCTTTACCAATGCCATGGCATCTAAATTTCTTTTAACAACATCTATAGGCATAAAATGTCTGGCCACATCCATCATCAAACCCCTCCAGACGAATCTCGGATTATCTTTGATCTCAACACCTGTAAAAGCATAGGCGCCGTCTTTTACTTTAATGAATTGCAGTAAGGTAGACAAACCATGCATGGCCCCAACATCAGTTTTGGCATGTATTTCAATACCTGTGCCTGTTACGGTCAAGGTATAAGACTCATCAATACCCATGACTACATCTGCCTGTTGTATCGAAATAAATATTCAAAGAAGCGCATGAAGCGTCAATACCTTTGGCGTTTGGGAAACCCTCAGCAACAAAAACACCCGACTTATCGGTCATATAACGAATAAAACGGACCGCTGCTTTTGTCATCCTCGAATCCTCATCTTGCTTACCGTGAATAAAAACACCAAAAGCTTCAGTAATGCTGTAATCACTGGTATTGGTTTTTATTTCCTGTGGCCAGGGCATGAGATGAATTTCTTCCATTGAAGTTTCCTGCGCCTGAAATTTGACTGATCCCATAACCAAGAAGAAGGATCAAAAATAGTTTGTTATTCATATTGCTGCTATAAGTATAATGACATTAATCTTCGATAAAAAAAACCGCCAAAAAGAGATTGCTCTCAACAAACTCCCCAAGGCGGTTTAAAAAAATACTCAAATAAAATTTTAATAATGATATCTCTTAAATGCTTCAAAGGCAGCATAATCAGCCATACCTAAGGCATGGTATTTTTTAGCTGTTTCTTTGTTTCTCTCTTCAGCACGCATCCAGAATTCTCTGGAATCATCTCCCTGGAACATCACCCCGTCTTTTTGGGACTGGTGAAAGAATATCGCTTGTTTTTTCTTTAATACCTGATCAGGACTCATTGGCACAGCCATTTCTATATCATGGATATCCCATTCGTGCCATGCACCGCGGTATAACCATACCCAGCAATCATCCATATAGGATTCTTTCTTAAGTTCATCCAAGGCCATAAATAAGGCATCCAAACAAACCTTATGCGTTCCATGAGGATCAGCGAGATCTCCCGCAGCATAAATTTGGTGTGGCTTTATATCTTCAATGATATCACACATGATCTTGATATCTTTATCGCTTAATTTATCCTTTTTCACCCTACCCGTTTCATAAAATGGCAGATCTAAGAAGTGGACTTGTTCATCAGGAATACCCAACATATCTTGTCGCTGCCACGGATTCTTTTCTTCTTATCAATCCCTTTAATTTCCTGACAGCATTGTATCAACATCATATTCTTTCTTAGCATCTAAATCTTTAACAATTTGAGCTGCAGATGATGTCATCTCCATTCAAATCAAGTGATACCTCTGCAAATTTTAATGCTTCTTCGTCAGAAACTGCAATATTACCCGAAGTTTGATACGCAACATGTACTTCATGCCCTTGTTCAACCAATCTGTCAAATGTTCCTCCCATAGAAATGACATCGTCATCAGGATGTGGACTAAAAATGATCACACGCTTTTTGGCAGGTGTATTTCTTTCAGGTCGGTTTGTATCATCAGCATTTGGTTTACCTCCCGGCCATCCTGTAATGGTATGTTGTAACTTATTGAACATGTTGATGTTCATTTGATAGGCTGACCCTTGCTCAACCAATAAACTGGACATCCCATGATAATTATAATCTTTATCGGTAAGTTTTAAAATGGATTTTTCAAGTTTACTACTTAACCAAACCACTGCTTTCGCCATTAAATCGTCTGTCCAGATACAATTTTTAACCAACCAAGGTGTCTTAATGCGCGTAAGGTCATTTGAGGCGCCCTCGTCAAGTACAAATGTGACATTTTCATGATTTTGTAAATAGGTGGCAGGTACATCTGCAGTAATTTCACCTTCGATCGTTTCCTGTATCACCTCGGCCTTATTAACACCCCAGGCTAATAAAACGATTCTTTTCGCCTTTCTGATGGTCCCGATCCCCATGGTGATGGCAACTCTTGGAACATGCTCTATACCTAAAAACGCAGTGGCCGCATCAATTCTTGTGATATGATCCAGGGTTATATTTCTTGTACCCGAATTATAATGTGATCCTGGTTCATTGAAACCGATATGACCCGTTCGCCCAATACCTAATAATTGAAAGTCAAGTCCTCCGGCTTCTTTGATCTTTAATTCATAATCTATACAGAACTGATGAACTTCCTCCGGCTTTACTTCTCCATTGGGAATATTGATATTCTCAGGTAATATATCTACGTGATTGAACAAGTGTTCATGCATGAAATACCAGTAACTTTGAGTATTTTCCTTTGTCATCGGATAATATTCATCAAGATTAAATGTGACCACATTTTTAAAGCTAAGCCCTTCTTCCTGATGCATTCTCACCAATTCTTCATAGACTTTTATTGGAGAAGATCCGGTCGCCAAACCTAAAACACACTTTTTATAATCCGCTTGTTTGGTCCTGATCAAGTCGGCAATTTCCTGTGCTACGGCAATGGATGCAATGTTTGAATTATCGAAAACAACATTGTGAATCTTTTCAAATCTTGTTTCTTCAAATTTCCCTGCTTCTTTGTACGCTAATTTCTTATACATATTTTTTATATTTCTTTAAAAGGTATTAGAGATCAATAAAATACCCGCTCTATATGAACTTAATCTGATGCAAAAATCAATGTAATAGGCCTCTTTTAGAAATATATTCGACAGATGACAGAAAATAGACGATAAAAAATCAATTTTTATCAAACAAAATCAGAAAGGCCTAGGGTTTTATAAACCCCTCTTTAGAGAATAGATTCTAAAGAACTCTGAAGGTGCTTTTTTAAAATCAAAGTAAATAACTTATCTTCATCATCTTGTGAAATTAATTATCAAACCATGAATAAAATTCTTATATGGTCTATTATCGTGGCCATGGCCGGGTTCCTTTTCGGATTTGACACTGTAGTTATATCGGGTGCAGATCAGCAATTACAAAAATTATGGGCGTCTTCTGATGTTTTTCATGGATCGGTGGTCATGGCCATGGCCCTGTGGGGAACTGTCATTGGCGCTATGTTTGGTGGGATACCGACAAATAAGATTGGTAGGAAAAATACCCTTGTCTGGATTGGCATTTTGTATACGGTCTCAGCTTTAGGTTCATCTTTGGTCAATGATCCATACACCTTTGCTTTCTTTAGATTTATTGGCGGATTAGGTGTTGGTGCCTCTACGGTAGCCGCTCCTGCCTATGTTTCTGAAATTGCACCTGCCAAAGACAGAGGACGACTTGTGGGGTTTTACCAATTCAACATTGTTTTGGGTATTCTTATCGCCTTTCTATCGAATTATTTGTTAAGTAATATCGGTGAAAATGCCTGGAGATGGATGGTAGGCGTGGAAGCTATTCCTGCTTTTATATATACGATTTTGGTACTGACCGTGCCTAAAAGTCCACGTTGGCTGCTTCTTCAGGGGAGAAGAAAAGAAGCCCATAGCGTTCTGGAACAATTATATCCTGATGATGATATTGAAAAACTCATGATCACCATAGAAGAAAGTCAAAAAGACCATCACAGCAGCAACGAAAATATTTTTATGAAAAAATACCGCTTCCCTCTGATCCTGGCTTTTTTAATCGCATTCTTTAACCAGTTATCGGGTATAAATGCCTTTTTATATTATGCACCCAGAATATTTCAGGAGGCTGGATTAGGCGAGAGTACGGCGCTTTTAAGTTCAATAGGTATTGGAGTTACCAATATGATTTTTACCTTAATCGGTATTTCCTTAATAGATAAATTGGGAAGAAAGAAATTGATGTTTATTGGATCGATCGGCTATATTCTATCCTTGTCACTTGTTGCCATGGCATTCTTTTTTGAATGGGAAGGAATGTCAGTACCCATTTTTCTGTTTGTATTTATAGCTTCTCATGCCATCGGTCAAGGTGCCGTTATTTGGGTATTTATTTCTGAAGTTTTCCCTGATCAATTAAGAGCCTCGGGGCAATCTTTTGGAACCAGTACACATTGGGTGTTGGCCGCGATCATTCCCTCTTTGGTACCCTTCTTATTCGGAACTGTTGGGGCTGGAGTGGTATTTGCCTTCTTTGCATTTATGATGGTATTGCAGCTCTTGTTTGTTATATTTATCATGCCGGAAACCAAAGGGATTTCCTTAGAAAAATTAGAAAAAATGCTGACTAAAAACAACTAAATTATGCAGCCAAAAATCATCTGTTTTGGAGAAACCCTTTGGGATATTTTTCCTGATAAAAAAGTAATAGGAGGAGCTCCTTTAAATGTTTCACTCAGACTACATACCCTTGGAGCTCAGGCAACAATGATTAGCAGAATTGGTCGGGATCAGGATGGTGACAAATTAATTGAATACTTAAAAAAAGAGTCCTTTGATCATTCTATGATTCAATTGGATGAGCAACTTGCAACGGGAAATGTTCAGGTACATCTCGACGAAAGTAATACTGCTACCTATACCATTTCTGAACCAGTCGCCTGGGATCATATTGAATTTCAACAAAATGATATTGAAATCATCTCAAAGGCAGATGCATTTATCTTTGGAAGTCTTTGTTGCCGCAATAGTAGGTCCAGAAAGACCTTATTTGAATACCTACTACAGGCTAAATTCAAAGTCTTTGACGCCAATTTAAGACCTCCGTTCTACTACATGCCAATTGGTCTTTCAACTCATGAAAATTGCAGATATGATCAAACTTAATGATGAAGAACTTGATGAGATGCTGTCAGTTCCTGCAGATTGGTTCAAAATCCATTGAAGATCAAATCAAAAATTTGTCCGACTTACGACATACCCCGCATATTTGCGTTACTCTAGGCGCCAAGGGAGCCATCTATTTTACCCATGGAGAATTTTTTAAAAATCCTGGTTATAAAGTCGTTGTAAAAGATACTGTTGGTGCCGGCGATTCCTTTTTGGCCAGTCTTGTCTATCAATTTGTAATGGGAGTGCCTTCTCAACAAGCGCTTGATTTTTCTTGTGCTATGGGATCTTTGGTGGCGAGTAAAAACGGTGGTAACGCCAATGTTTCTTTAGATGAGATTAAAAATCTTCAGAATTCCAATAAATTATAGCAAAAAAAAGACAGCCAAATGACTGTCTTTCTTGTATTTACATAAGATAATCCTTACATTTCTTTGATCTTGATATTTCTAAACCAAACATCATCTCCATGATCTTGTAAACCAATATATCCTTTTGAGGCTACATCTGCCCAGTTCTCATTCAAACTAGGGAACTTACTGTCCGGCCACCATTTCATTCCATTCAGGTGTCCATAAGTGGTACTCCACAACATTCACACCATTTTGCTTATGAACTACGGTTCCTTTATATACAGTGATTTCAACTTGATTCCATTCACCAACAGGCTTGGCATTTTGCGGTTTTGCAGGGATCAGGTCATACAAAGAACCAGCCATACGATTTCCGTCATTACCTAATTTGGCATCAGGGTGTTTCTCATTATCCAATACTTGCATTTCAGGAGCAGTTTTCCAGATATAATCTAATTCCTCTTCCCCTAAATAAAAAATTCCTGAATTACCTCCTTCTGAAATTTTCCATTCCAGGCTCAGTGTGAAATTTTGGAATTCCTTGTCAAATATGATGTCTCCACCTTCCTTATCTCCGGCCTCTCCTCTTCCTGAACCAATCATATGAATGGTTCCGTCAACTACCTGCCAGGCTGAGGGAAAATGGTCCTTTTTATAACCTCTCCAACCTTCTGATGTTGTGCCATCAAAAAGCAATACCCATCCGTCCTTCTTTTCTGCCTCTGTCAGGCTATTTGGCGCTGCTATTTCCTCAACTTCTGCAGCAACTTCTTCGGCTTCAGCAGCAGGCGCTTCTTTTTTTGCTCCACCTCCACAACTTACCATAAATACCGGTTGTTGCGATTCCTATAGCTAGTATAAAAATTCTTTTTTTCATTTTAATTGAATTTATTAGTATTACATTAATTATTGATCTAATCATAAAATACTGAACCTTAATTTTTGAAGTGATTTCTTCAAGAACAAAGTTCAGTATTCTATTCCATAAAACATTTATTATTTAGGCATCGGTAGGTAATTCCCAACCATCTCTATAGGTGTGCTTCACCAACTCCTCAGAATACGCCATGTGCATTCATAGGTTCCGTCTAATCCTTATTAAATGTCGGATGGCCATCATGAATTTTAAATCCATCTTTAATGATGTTTCTGATTTCTTCAGTTGCTCCAATATTGGTGAATTTCATGTTTTCACCATCCCATTCAAGCGTCTTATTCAAGATCTTGCAAGCGAACTGCCAATACACCCATGACAACCATTTCATTAAAAGGACCTGCTTCTGCAAAATCAGAAGTACATGGCGTTCTGTTTTCAGGGCTTTCTTTACAAGCTCTTACCCAGTCCATTTCATGGGCCCCATTATTCCATGATATCCTATTTCTTCTTCAACCCTTCTTTCAGTTTTTGCAGGACTGACTTTTTTTACCTGATAATAATTCCGGTTCAACACCATAACAACCTATATGAAGAATATCTTTTGTACCATAGAAGAAAGTACCTCCACCACTCTTTATTTGGGTTTTTACCTGCTGGCCAATTGTCTGGTAATTCTGGTTTAATTCCACCATCATACCAATGCACATCCACTTCAGGTAACTTCATGCTTCCATCCTTACCTCTATCTGGGAAAGTTAATTTAGCAGCTTGGGCTACAGGAGCAGAATCATTCAATAATAAAGAGAACTTGCCTGAACCTTAGTAGGATAACCCAATTTTAAGACCTTCAAATACAGGATGAAGAATATGACAAGCCATATCTCCTAAGGCACCTGTACCATAATCCCACCAACCTCTCCAGTTCCATGGATGGTAAACTTCATTAAATGGACTCATTTTTGCAGGTCCTGTAAATAATTCCCAGTTTAAAGTATCTGGAATAGGATCGCCTGTTTCCGGAGTATTCAATCCTTGTGGCCAGATCGGACGATCAGTAAACGATTCTACTTTTATAACATCACCCAATGGCTCCACTCCAAAGAATTTCACATGTCTCAGCAACACCGGCACCAGAAGCACCTTGGTTTCCCATTTGAGTAGCCACTTTGTGTTTCTGCGGCTAATTTGGTCAATAACCTGGATTCATATACTGAATGTGTTAATGGCTTTTGCAGATAAACATGTTTTCCCATAGTCATGGCATGTGCAGCAGTAATGGCATGTGTATGATCCGCAGTGGCAATCACTACAGCATCAAATTCATTTTCCATTTCTTCATACATTTTACGCCAATCCCAATATTTTTTAGCTTTGGGAAACTCATCAAAACACCTTTTGCATATTTCCAGTCAACATCACATAAGTCCTACAATGTTTTGTGATTCCAAATTCTTAAGGTTTGCTAGTCCCATACCTCCAACACCTACACCAACAATATTTAGTTTATCACTAGGTGCCACATGCCCCAATCCGCTTACCGCGAAAGAAGGAACAATGGTAAAACCAGCAGATGCTGCCAGCGTTTTGTTTACAAAATTCCTTCTGGAAATGGAATTCTTCTTTTCGTTCTTACTCATAATATTATAATACTTAATTAATTAGAAAAAATCGGTGATCTATATCTGTTTATACTTAAACCTAAATTTATATGAATGATATTTTTTTGCTGCATCTTCAAACCCTCCATTATTTACATTAACTCTATGAAAATCAATATATAACCCATATTGTCAATGTTTTTCACAAAACGTAAATATACTAACTTATACTTAAAAACTATTATTTCTTTATCAGAAATATGTCTTATGAACCTACTTAAAATATTCCCCCTTAAGGCTTTATAGTAATCCTCAGAAGGGTCATCATTCCAGTTCCTTGATCTTTATATTTCGAAACCAGACTCCATGAGCATGATCCTGCAACCCAATATGTCCGTTTTGTGTAATTCCAAAACCTTCCCAATCCTTAAATTTTGAATCTTCGACCAAGGCTTCCCACGATTCTCCGTTAACCGGAAATTTGGCTACTTCCTGATCGTTTAAAATCACACTACCTTGATTCTTATCATGATCAATCCTGATCAAAAAATGATTCCATTCACCTGCCTTATTCGAAACGTCCTTTTCAATACCAACGATACCAAATATGGCTCCTGACATTTGCTGCTTATCCGTAAAATCAGGGATATTCGTATAATCTCTTATTTGAACCTCAGGGGCGGTCATATAGGGTACAACAAATTTCTCATCCTCAAGTACGCCATAAAAGACCCCGCTATTACCATCCACTGAGATTTTCCAATCTAATGACAATTCGTAATTCTTATAGGTCTTATCGGTAATCAAATTATTCATCCCCTGATTCTTATCCGGATCAGGTTTGTAGAACATCACCCCATCTTCAATTTGCCATTGGCTTGAAATCGTATCCTGCAGATAAGTATGCCAACCATCAAAACTTTTACCGTCGAACAGGTAGGTCCAGCCCTCATCCTCGGCTGTCATGATCTTCTTCAGGCTCATCAGCCTTTTTTACCTCCTTTTTACATCCCCAGATGAGGAAAATTGCCAACCAACAGGAATCAAGTATCTTTTCATGGTATTTCTATCTATTTTTTTGAACGATCAGTCCAGATCCTTCCATACATTGCCTTCAGCATTTGAGGCAACCGTTTGTTCTATAAAATTCATCCCCCTAAGGCCATCCATGATGGTTGGAAACTCCCCGGAATCATAAGACTCACCTTTAATAGCTCTGGCTACTCCTTTGTAAATATTACCCATAGCGTCGAATATTCCTTCCGGATGCCCCGGTGGTAATTTGGTTCCGTCCAAAGACAAATGACTATTGTATGCATGACCAGGTTTCATCACCTTCATAGCCTGCCCTTCTTCCATCAGGTAAACATAGTTTGGATTTTCCTGCTCCCATTTGATGCCCTGCTTTTTCTCCGTAAATTTTCACGATAATACTATTCTCCTCACCTGTGGCAATTTGGCTTGCCCTGATCACGCCTTTTACTCCATCAGCACATCTGATCAAAACCGTACCATCAATATCCATTTTATTATCCTCATAGAGATAATTTAGATCAGATAAAACCTTTGAAACCTTTAAGCCAGTGAGAAACTCTATCATACCAAAAGCGTGTGTTCCTATGTCTCCAATACAACAACTGATTCCTGATTTTTCAGGTTGTAAACGCCAGGTTGCAGCTCTTTGTTCCGGATCGTGAATCACAGGATTGATCCATCCCTGGTAATATTGAACATCAATTTTATGAATTTTTCCTAAGACACCTTCTTCGACCATTTTCCTCATTTGTCTTACCATCGGGTAACCGGTATAGGTATAGGTAACAGCAAAAATACTATTTGAAAGCTCTTGAGTTCTTTTTAAATCCAGAGCCTCGTTATAGGTCGTTGTCAGTGGTTTTTCACAAATAACATGAAACCCATTTTCCAGTAATTTTTTTGCCATTGGATAATGGAGAAAGTTGGGAGTAAGTACTGATATTACCTGCATCCTTTCGTTTTCAGGTAGCCTTACTTCCTCTTTGACAAGGGTTTCAAAATCTGTATAAATCCGATCTGTTGGAAGTCCTATTTCTTTTGCAAAAGAAAGGTTCTCCTCCCATACCGGATTAAAAACACCTCCGACGATCTCAAATTGATCAAACATGTTGGAAGCCACACGATGCAAAACTCCTATAAGAGAATTACCACCTCCACCTAATATTCCTAACCTTATCTTCGAAGCCATATATTTAAAGTATGATAACCCTACTGTACTTGACTAGCAGCTTTTAACAATAATTCTTTGGTGGCATTGATACCGTCAATTTCAGATAAATTATTTCCCTCATATTCAACGCCTACAAATCCAGTATAACCAGCATCTTTTACAATTTGCATCATCCTTACATAATCGATCTTTGGTTGCCCGCCATTCTCATCAAAATCATAACTTTTTGCGCTAACCGCTTTGGCATAAGGCATCAATTCACTGACACCTTTATATATATCGTATGCATTGTCACATTCTTTACTATTGATAGATCCATAGCCCTCCGTAATACAGAAGTTACCGAAATCAGGTAAGGTACCACAATTTGGCATATTTACTGTAGACATTACCTTTGAGAGCCATTGCCCGTCAGAAGTGTATCCTCCATGATTTTCAACAAGCACATTAATTCCTTGGGTAGCGGCATAAGTAGAAAGTGCCGTCAAACCTTTTACCGCAGCCTCAGCTACCTCTTCTGATGTTCCTTCCCCATGGGCATTGACGCGAATAGAGTGACAACCCAAATATTTCGCTGCATCGACCCATTTTTTATGATTTTCAACAGTCTGTGCTCTTTCTTTATCATCTAAGGTCGCCAAGTTCCCTTCTCCATCAACCATGATCAAAAGATTCGTTACCTTATAGGTTTCGCTTTTTTCTTTTAAGGTTTTTAAAAGTGTTTCCATCGCCACTTTCGGATCTGCCTCCTTTTCCAGTTCATTCCTGTATAACTGACTCACATACTCTATTCCTTCATAGCCCAGCTCACTGGCCTTTTGAGCAAAATCCAAGGGACTCAACTCACCTGATCTCATTGCTTTATTTAAAGACCATTGGGCCAAGGATAACTTAAAAAATGGCTCTTGCACCTCGACAAGCTCTGCTTTATCTACGTCTTTCGAAGCTTCCTTTTGTTTTTCGCCACAACTCAATATGGTAAGAACCAACATTGACATGATCATACCAGACAATTTGAATAATCGACTTGTTTTTTTCATTTCTTAAAATTTAATTGGATTTATGTCTGTGAAGTTAAAATATATAAAGTGGAAAACTGTGTGTTTTTATTCAGTGAAAGGAATTATACAATATGAACCCGAATAGATGCTCAATGATCAGTAAATAAAGATGCCAGAACTGAGGGGTTCGCTGGTGAACCCCTCAGCTCCGAACCCTTCACGGCCAAAACCAAAACTAAATACTGGTCTTATACTCGAGAGGTGTGCACTTTTCCTGGCGTTTAAAAACAGTCGAAAAATACTGACTTGTTGCAAAGCCGCAACTATAAGCCACTTCGGCTACACTTAGTTCAGGATTTTTATTCAAAATACTTTTTGCTTGCTCTATTCTTTTCATGGCCAGATAACGCATGGGTGTCGTATTGGTCAATTGCCTGCAATGATAGGTGAATCGCGTAAGCCCCACCCCGGCAGACTCTGCCATTCTTTCAATCGTCCAGTTTTCAGATAAATTCTTATCCAGTTCTCTCAAAAACAATTTGACACTTCTTGAACTGTCAGTCAGTGCCTCATTGAGCACCACTTCCTTAGAATCAATCAACTCAAGCAACAAGATCAATAGTTCATTGACCAGCAAACGAATCTTCGAAGCACTACTTCCTTGCAAGTCACTGTCTACTGCTCTACCTATTTTATGAAAACATTCTCTTATTTTTGGATTTGACTGCCATAACCACTGATCATCCTGCCTTAGGATTTTCGTCAACCGATCCAGGTCATTTTTGGTCATCATGATCCAATCGGGCCAAACCCATTCCTGATGAGGCCTTCGTACCCCTAAATCTATGATCACCCAATAAAATTTACCCATGCCTATCTTTGGGTCACCAACTTTATGGGCCTCCCAAGGACGTGTAATTGTAAGGTGATTGGGAAGCAGGTTTGTCTTTGTACTCTCTTGTGCATAAGGCATAGATCCTGATTCAAGAAAATGAATCTCGATTCCTTCATTTCTATGCCAATTCAAACCCCAATCCTGGGGCTCCATGGCATTCCAGTACCCAATAGAATTTAAACCCAATGTATCATCGGTGAGTCGATCTCCTGGATAGGTGTATCGAGCAAGGGCCTTAAATTTTAATTTATCTCGAGACACTGCATCGATCAAGGGCAAACAAGTATCCGCATGATAAACAATACCTTCCGCTCTATAAGGCTCAATTTTATGTACACTGGCTTTCACTGAAATATTTTGAACATAGTTGTCAGGCAAAGTAATTAAATTTCATTCTCTTTTACAAGTGATTTAGCAATTCCTTATGTTGTGATATTGTTCATATAACTTGTAAAACTTTGTGAATTTTTTGCCATAAGGGTTTGCAGAGGTTTTAAATTGCATATGAAATACTTCTTTTAAACAGTTATGAATACATTTAGCCATGCAATTATTGTTATCATGTTGTCATTTTTTCTGACCAATTGTAAAAAGGCGGAGCAGGCTACTGATACTAATGTTGTTGAAAAAGAGAATTGGGTAAGTTTATTTAATGGTGTAGATCTTGAGAATTGGAAAGTCAAAATTACAGGCCATCCCTTAGGAGAGAATTGGAACAATACTTTTAAAGTAGCAGATGGTGTTATCAGGGTTGATTATGCCGACTATACAACTTTTGACAATTCTTTTGGGCATATGTTTTACAAAACACCTTATAGTAACTATAAATTCAAAATGTCATACAGATTTCTTGGAGAGCAGATCAAAGGAGGCGAAAATTGGGCCACGCGCAACAGTGGTGTAATGATTCATTGTCAATCGCCCGAATCAATGGAGCTTGATCAAAATTTCCCGGTTTGTATCGAAGTGCAGTTGCTGGGTGGCATTGCAGAAAATGAACCGAGAAGCACGGGTAATTTATGTACACCTGGAACACATGTAAGTATACATGATGAATTGGTTACGGCACATTGTATTGATTCAAATTCGGATACATTTTATGGAGAACAATGGGTCGATTTGGAGATAGAAGTGCGAAATGATTCGGTAATTCGTCACTATATTAACGGTAAAAAGGTCATGGAATATGAGCATCCTGTGATTGGTGGAGAGTATAATACCTTGACTAATCTTGACGGAAAGGCTCTAAAAACGGGATTTATCTCGCTTCAGAGCGAAAGTCACCCGATTGAATTTAAAAATATAATGTTGTTAGAATTGCATTAATAAATTTTATATATTGCACGTTGAATTTTGTGAAATAATTAACGCTTTCTGTTCAAAATCATTTTTATTGTTAAAAAAATGTTATTTATGGGGCGTATGAAGTTATATGTATATTATTTTTTTTAGATGAACTTAAAACTTTTATTCTTATGCATTGAAAACATTTTTGGTGGTTTTTTCAAAAAACCACACGCTTACAATCAATTTATTAATTAATAATTATTTATTATGGGAAAACAATTATTTAAAAGTTTAATCATTCTGGGGATCTTCTTGACCTGTGGCTTTACAATGGCGCAAAAGACGATCACAGGAACAGTCTCAGACGCTGATGGGCCACTGCCTGGAGCAACTGTAGTTGTTCAGGGCACCTCAAACGGTGTTACGAGTGATTTCGATGGGAATTACTCCATTGAAGCCAATGAAGGTGACGTATTAGAGTTCAGCTTTATTGGAATGACAACAGGGACTGCTACTGTAGGTAGTGATTCTGTAATTAACATGACGCTTGCCGGAGGTGACAACACCCTTGAGGAAGTTGTAGTTGTTGGTTATTCTCAACAGACTAGAGGAGATATCACTGGTTCTGTTGCTTCCGTTGATATGGAAGAAGCTTTGAAAGTACCAACAGTGAATGCTGCTGAAGCATTACAAGGTAGGGTAACTGGTGTTACAAGTTGTTAGCAACGGTAATCCAGGTGCTGCTCCAAACGTTAACATTCGTGGTATTGGTTCTACAAACGGAACTGGTCCGCTTTATATTATTGACGGGGTACAAACTACAGATACTAACGTACTTACTTCTATCAATCCAGGTGACATCGATCAGATGAACGTATTGAAAGATGGTGCTGCTGCGATCTATGGATCAAGAGCTTCGAACGGGGTTATTATTGTTACTACAAAATCAGGTAGTTATAATATGGAGAAATCTTCACTGACTGTTGATATTTATACTGGTGTATCTAACCCGATCAATGACCCTAGTCTATTGAATCTTCAGCAACATGCTGATATGCTTTGGGAAGGTTATACGAATGATGTAAATAATGGTGGCGGAGACTTTAGAGGTCATGTACAATATGGAAATGACCCTAATGGGCCTGTTCTTCCTTCTGTGCTTGATATTTCTAATGCAGGCTCAAAAGCCGATGGTGTAATTGCAAGAGTTCAGCCAGGTGGAACAAACTGGTGGAATGAAATTACGCAATCTGCTCCAACAGTTTCTGCAACCGTTTCTATGGCAGGTGGTACTGAAACAAGTAAATCTTTTATGTCTGTGAATTACTTTAACAGAGGTGGTGTTGTAAAACACACAGGGTTTGCAAAAGCCAGTATCCAGGTGAATAACGAATTCAAGCCTGTTGACAGATTAAAAGTTGGACAACACTTAAATGTTTCTTATACTACACAACAGTATGGAGACGGTGAAGCATTGGAATCTGCATTTAGAGCGACTCCATTAATGCCTGTTTACGCTGAACAACCTGATGGTTCTCAAGCTTTGGCAGGAACTTACAGTAATACAACGGATCTTTCTAATACGAGACAGCCTTATGCATTGGCATTTAGAGCAAGAAATAATTACATTAGAAATATCAGAACTTTTGGAGATGTTTATGCTTCTTATGACTTTACGGATCATTTGACATTTAAGACTACTTTTGCTGGATCTATAGGAGTTTTTGATCAAACCTATTTTAATCCTCTTGATCCTGAGCATGGTGAAGCGAAAACAGTGAATCAATATAATGAGCAAGACCAGACTTTCTTTAACTGGACTTGGACCAATATGTTAAGTTACCGCAATACTTTTGCTGACAATCACAACTTAAATGTTTTTGTTGCGACTGAAGCATTGGAACAATCTAATAAAGGAAAGCAAGTTAGTAGAACAGACTACTTTAATGAATCTCCTGATTTCTATCTTTTAAGTAATGGATTTGGAGACCCAGCTGTTGACTTTGCATATGCAAATGGATTTACATTATTTTCTGTATTCGGTTCAGCTGATTATAACTATAAGTCAAAATATTTCTTTACTGCGACTGTACGTTATGACAAGTCTTCTCGTTTTGCCGGAGATAACAAATCAGCTGTTTTTCCATCATTCAGTGCAGGTTGGGTAATGAGTAGCGAAGATTGGTTTAACAATTCAGGTGTCGTAAATCGTTTGAAATTGAAAGGATCTTGGGGTCAGTTAGGTAGTCAGGATCTTCCTGTAAACAACCCAACTAAGACTTTATATGCTTTTAACATCGACGTAGCTAACTATGTATTTGGAGGTAGTAGCCCAAGTGTTTCTGATGGTGCTATCCTTAGTTCTATTGGTAATGAAAATCTTCAATGGGAAACAAGTGTTACAAGTAACCTTGGTATAGAATTAGATTTTTTTAGCAGTAAATTATCTACATCTATTGAATTTTATCAAATTCTTACTGATGGCTTATTTGCAAGAAACAGTAACTTGATTCCTAGTACTGGTCCTGAAGCACCACCACCATTTGTAAACTTAGGTGAGGTAAAAAATACTGGTGTTGACTGGTCAGTAAGCTATAACAATACTTGGGACAATGGTTTCAGTCTTGGAGCAACATTCAACTTATCTCATTATAAAAATGAAGTAGTATCTCTAGTGAACGGAACGCCAATTAATGGTAACGCATTAACTAGTTGGGCTGGAGCTTATACAAGAACTGAAGAAGGTGAACCTATTTCTTATTTCTATGGTAGAAAAATTGCCGGATTTACAGATACTGGAAGATGGGTTTACGAAGATGTGAACGAAGATGGAGTTGTGGATGACAATGACAGAACTAAAATTGGTTCTCCGCATCCTGATTTCACTTATGGTTTAAACATTAATGCTGGTTTCAAAGGATTTGATCTTTCTGCTTTCTTTAACGGATCGCAAGGAAATGATATCTATAATCACAACCAGATCTTTAACTTCCCTAACTTCCCTAATGGAAACAGAACTACAGCTGTGTTGGATTCTTGGAGACCAGATAACACTGATGCCTCTATGCCAGCTTTAAGCAACAGTTTACAGGGTGTTGAAGTGAATGCGAATGATTTCTTCGTTGAGGATGGATCTTTCTTTAGATTAAAAAACCTACAATTGGGTTATTCTCTACCTTCTACGGCTACAGACAAGATGGGTATGGAAAGATTTAGAATCTATTTACAAGGAACGAACTTGTTCACAATTACTGGATACAACGGTATTGATCCAGAGATTCTTCCTAGATCTATTGGTGGTCAGGCAGAGAACTTAAACATGGGGATTGACTCTAGAACTTATCCTCTGTCACAGATATTTACTATTGGTTTAAATATTAAATTTTAAAAAATGAAAAACAGAATATTTTATATAATGCTGCTGCTAATGAGTGTATTAGCTTGTAGCGAAGAATTTAGTGAAACGATCGAGATCGGAACACTAAATCCTAGTGCATTGGCCAACGAAGATGGAGTTAATTTTCTATTGACTGCTGCCTATAGTGCCTTAGATGGCGTTACCAATGCATCAGGCGGATGGGAAGCTACCGGAGATAACTGGTGGATGGATGTGATCTCTGATGAGGCTCACAAAGGAAGTAATGATGGTGACCAGCAAACGCTGTTCTTGTTGGAAGTTTTTGACTGGAACACAGGGAACTCTTACATCAATTCAAAATGGAGAGCATTGTATGCTGGTGCCAACAGAGCAAATGCAGTGATCTCTTTGATACTTGGAGAAGGTGTTGAGGTACAATTCGCATCGCAATTGGCTGAAGCAAGATTTTTGAGAGCTCATTATAATTTCCAATTACAGATCATGTGGGGTCAATATGCGACCTATATCAGTGACGAAAATTATAGTGCTACCGAATTTGCACAACCAAATGGAACACCATTATGGTCGGCCATTGATGCTGATTTTCTATTTGCAGTACAAAACCTTCCAGATGCAGGAGACACTGACTTTGGTAGAGCAACCAATACGGCGGCACTTGCCTATTGGGGGAAATCTAAATTATACCAAGGATCGTATGGTGAAGCTTTAACTGCTTTTCAGGAAGTGATCAATTCTGGTAAATATTCTTTATTACCAGAATTTGCAGACAACTTCAGAGCTGCTGGTGAAGGTAGTAGCGAAAGTATTTTTGCTATTGAATTCAGTCCTATTGGTGGTGCTTTTGCTCCAAATGGTAACCAAGGTGGTACTTTAAACTACCAAGGACCTAATGGATGGTGTTGTGGATTCTATATGCCAACGCAAGATGCAGTAAATGCATTCCAAACAAGTGGTGGATTACCATTATTGGATACCTACAACCAAACTGATGTAGCTAATGATGCGGGTCTTAATAGTAGTGATCCGTTTACTCCGCACACAGGTCCTCTTGATCCAAGAGTAGATTATACTGCAGGAAGACGTGGTATCAACTACAATAACTGGGAATTAACCCAGGTAAAGATTGGGTTAGATCTGGATTTTCTGATATCTCTGGACCATATTTAGGTCGTAAGAATGTATATTGGGCAGGTGAAGACTCTCAACAGGGAGCCGGTGCCTGGGGTGAACAACGCTCTGGTATCAACTATCACTTTATCAGATATGCTGATGTGCTATTGATGGCTGCTGAAGCTGCTGTTGAAACAAATGATTTGGCTACTGCACTTGATTATGTAAATCAAGTTCGTCCAAACTCTACCCCTGTTATGCCGCTATATGACGCAGATGAGTAACTGGTTGATAAGCTGCGAGTTTGACGGATCTGATGCTGCTAACTATGATATTGCTCTTTACCCAAATTTTGCATCTCAAGATGAGGCAAGAAAAGCAGTTAGATTTGAAAGAAGATTAGAACTTGCCATGGAAGGACATCGTTTGTTTGACCTAAGGAGATGGGATGTACTTGTACCAACTATGACTAAATATGTTGAAAGTGAAGCAAGAACTATTCCTAACTTTGGCCCTAAATTTAAAGGTGCAGCAAGTAAACATAACTTGTTCCCGGTACCTGTGAATGCTATTGACCAAAGTAGTGGTACCTTATCACAAAACCCTGACTGGGGATCTTGATAAAAATATTTTTATCTTAATTTAACTAAAACAGAGCATTATTTAATGCTCTGTTTTTGTATTTTTAGGCCCCACATAAAACCTCTTTTGTACATGAAAAATATTAGCTTTTTTCTACTCATCAGCCTCCTGCTACTGGCATGCTCTGCGCCTAATGATGACACTTCTGTAAAGCTCTTTAAACAAGTTAGTCCAGCACTAAGTGCTGTGAATTTTTCAAATAATCTGGTTGAAAACGACTCCTTGAATTATTTGGCCTATGCCTATATCTATATGGGTGGTGGTGTTTCTGCTGGTGATATCAATAATGATGGTTTGATCGACTTATATTTTACTGGTAATATGGTAGAGAACAAACTCTACCTTAACAAGGGAAACCTGCAATTTGAAGACATTACCGAGACTGCAGGTGTTGCAGGAGATGACAGATGGTTTACCGGCGTGACAATGGCTGATGTGAACAATGACGGCTACCTGGATATTTATTGTTCTGTAGCAGGTAAATTTGCACCCAAAGGAAACTTGCTTTTTATCAATAATGGTGATACCACTTTCACAGAAAAAGCGGAAGCTTATGGTGTTAGCGATATTGGCAATACCATTCAGTCAACCTTCTTTGACTATGATCTTGACGGAGATCTTGATCTTTATGTAGCCAACTACCCTCCTACCAATTTCAATGCACCAAACAATTTTTATTCCTACAAAATGCGCAATCCATAAGGATGTAGAAACCGACAAACTTTTTAGGAATGACGGTGACATTTTTACTGATGTGACTGCAACTGCAGAGATCAGATCATTTGGATTGACCAATAGTGCCACTGTAGGAGATATCAATGGAGATGGCTGGCCTGATCTTTATATTTCGAATGACTTTAACGTTCCTGATTATATGTTGATCAATGATGGGGACGGTACCTTTAGTGAGCATTCAAAAAAACTTACAAAACAAACTGCCCTATATGGTATGGGTGTTGATATGGCTGATTTCAACAATGACCAGTTACTCGACATCATACAGATGGATATGACACCAGGTAACAACAGAAGGTCAAAGGCCAATATGTCTGGCATGAATCCTGATTTGTTCTGGGGAACTGTAAACGCAGGGTTTCATTACCAATATATGCAGAATCAACTCCAAATGAACAATGGTAATATACAAGATTCCTTACCCGCGTTTAGTAATGTCGCCAGAATTGCAGGATTGGCCACTACCGACTGGAGTTGGGGGCCACTATTTGCCGATCTGGATAACGACGGTTGGAAAGATATTTTTATATCCAACGGAACACGCAGAGAGATCAACAATAAAGACTATTTTAATAAATTGAAGAAAGAAAAATTTACAAAGGACCAGTTCCTGGAAAAATCTCTGGCCATCCCTTCTGAAAAAATTGACAATTTCGTATTCAGAAATAATGGCGATCTCACATTTGATAAAATGAATGAGCAATGGGGCCTTGAATTCATGGGCTGGTCAAATGGATGCGTATATGCAGACCTTGATAATGACGGAGATCTTGAGATCATCATCAACAATATTGATGATAAGGCAGCCATATTTGAAAATTTTAGCTCAGCCTATAACAATTTTATCACCTTAAATTTCAATGGCCCGGATAAGAACAAAAACGGCCTTGGTGTTAAAGCTTATATCACTTCCAATGGGATCACCCAATTTCAGGAAATGACACTAACCAGAGGGTTTCAATCATCTGTAGCACCACAATTGCATTTTGGGATTGGAAGCGCCAATCAGGCTGATGAAATAAAGATCACCTGGCCCGATGGTAAAATAGAAGTTCTCAACAATGTGGATAAAAATCAATTTCTAACAATTGATTATAAGAATGCCAGCTATGATGACAAGCCTTTTTTAACAAAGGCAAAACCCCTTTTTAGAACAGAAAACAATCCGTCAATTGTGATGAATCACAAACATGCGGAAAACGAATATGACGATTTCAAGGACCAGGTATTGCTACCACATAAAATGTCCACTTTAGGCCCTGGTGCCACGGTGGGAGATCTAAATGGGGATGGCTTGGACGATTTTGTGGTTGCAGGTGCACACAATAACCAAACCGCTGTTTATTATCAAACTGCTGAAGGATTTGAAAGACAGCATTTTACCGATGTTGATAATGACAGTGACCGTGAAGATCTGGGTAGCCTTATTTTTGATGCAGATGGTGACGGATTCAATGATCTCTATGTGGTTAGCGGAGGAAATGAATTTGACTATAATTCTGAGTTATTACAAGATCGCTTATATCTGAATGATGGTAAGGGGAATTTATCAAAAATAAACTCAGCCCTTCCTGAGATGATTATCAGTGGTTCAAGGGTTCAGAAATTTGATTACGACAAAGACGGTGACCTTGATCTGTTTGTGGGAGGCAGGCTCATTCCCAAAAATTACCCTATGCCCACCTCAAGTTATATCCTTGAAAACGTAAGTACCAAAGGACAGCCCAAATTTGTTAACGTAACTGACAAAATTGCCCCGGGCCTTATTGATTTGGGCATGGTTACTGATGCCAGTTGGACCGATTATGACCAGGACGGATGGGTAGATCTTATTGTGGTTGGCGAATGGATGCCAATTACCGTGTTTAGAAATAACAGAGGTAATTTTGAAAATATTACAGAAAAATTAAACTTGGACGATGCCACAGGTTGGTGGTTTAGTATTGAAGAAGGTGATTTTGACCAGGATGGCGATATGGACTTCATCGTGGGAAATCTGGGTTTAAACTATAAATACAAAGCAAACGAGGAAGAAACATTTGATATATACCTAAACGATTTTGATAAGAATCAGAAAAATGATATTGTCTTAAGTTATTATGATGAAGGAGAGAAATTTCCAGTAAGGGGTCGTCAATGCTCGTCTGAGCAAGTCCCTGCTATTAAGCGGAAATTTGAAGATTACGATGCCTTTGCTGTGGCCACACTTGAAGACGTGTATACCAAGAAATCTCTTGAAAATGCTTTGCACTATCAGGTAAAATCATTCGCGAGTATTTATCTTGAAAACAAAGACGGGGAATTTGTCATACATAATTTACCCAATATGTCGCAAGTGTCAAGTGTGAATCAGATCCTGATCAAGGATTTTAATAATGATCAACTCCTTGATGTGGTTATTGCAGGAAATCTATATGGCTCAGAAGTTGAAACGCCGAGAAATGATGCGGGTGTAGGCCTTTATCTTGAAGGCAATGGCAAAGGTGAATTTAAGGCCTTGGCTCCATCCGAAAGCGGTTTGTATATTCCTGGTGACACCAAAGACCTGACCTTGATCAACATAAAGGATAAGGAGTATATTCTTGCAGCAAAAAATGATGACTATATTCAGTTTATTGAATTGATTGAAGGGCCCTAATCATGACCCGGTTTGATGCGACTCATTCATAAGAGTCTAATAAATTGGATCTAATTGGGCGCATTGATTGGTCTAGATTAGTAATTGTCAAAATGACAAGATTCCTGACACTAAATATTGCATGATGTTCAAAAAACTTTTTTCTGAATTTCGAATTCCCATCAGATACCACCTCTTGTTCTGGTTGCTCTATTTTGTTTTTAATTTTTTTCGGTTTGCCACCATCAACAATGACTATTGGTACTCTTTGAAATCTAACCTCATTGAATTTCCCTTTGAATATTGTGATCACCTACTTCACTATCTATTACCTCATTCCCAGGTATATACTCAAAAAAAAGTACTTGCAATTCTTTCTTATATTTGTGTTTTCTCTTGCGCTTTTCTATTTGACAAGAACAGGGCTCAACTATATCCTTGTCACCGAGAACATCTGGCCCGAGGCACAGGGAAATCAGGAACCTTTTACGGTTATTCATATTGTAGAACTGGTCATAGGAGCCATTTATGTCATTGCCCTGGTTTCGGCCATCAAACTGACCTATGATTGGGTAAACGAAAAAAAACGCAATGATGATCTGCAAAGAATGCAACTTGAAACTGAACTTAATTTTTTAAAATCTCAGATTCAACCTCACTTCTTTTTCAATACTTTAAATAATTTATACGCCTTGGTCATCAAACAATCGCCCAATGCTCCAAACGTGGTATTGAAATTATCAGAGATCATGCAATATGTCTTATATGAGGTCAAAGAGCCCAAAATCAGTTTGATGAAATCGATCAACTACCTGTACAGTTATTTGGAGCTTGAAAAATTGCGTTATGGAGAGCAGGGTGAAATCTGAGATCAGCATTGATGGCAATATTGATGACGTAGAGGTTCCTCCCTTGCTTTTTCTTCCCTTTCTGGAAAATTGTTTTAAACATGGAACCAAACATCATGAGGATATAAAAGTACGTATTGACTTTGTTGTTAAAGACAATTTCCTTTACTTTACTGTAACGAATAACTATGTAAAATACGATGGAGATACCCCTAAGCACGGCATTGGAATTGAAAATGTGAAACGTAGACTACAACTTCTTTATGGCTCAAAATATAGCTTAAAAACAAGGTCAAAAGGGAATGAATATATCGTCAATTTGAAACTACCCCTATATGAAGATTAAATGCATTATAATAGATGATGAACCGCTGGCTGGAGAGGTGATTGCTACGCATTTGAAAGAATTTTCAAATATGCAGCTTTTAGGTAGTTATACCAATCCTCTTGAAGCTCTCTCCTTGATTGAAAATGGCGAGGTGGATGCTGTATTTATCGATATCAACATGCCCAAAATGAATGGTTTGGATTTTATAAAAAGCCTTGATGCAAGTCCATATTTCATTATCACAACGGCCTATCGGGAATATGCAGTAGAGAGTTTTGATCTTGACGTATTTGATTATTTGGTCAAACCGGTTCCTTTTGCACGTTTCTTAAAATCGATCAACAAATTGTCACAAAAAATGATGACTGAGCAATCAACGGAAGCTACTCAGCCTTCAACTGAAAAATCATTTATTTTTTTAAAAGTTGACAAAAAGCTGATCAAAATAAAATTTGAAGACATCTACTTCATAGAAAGCCTGAAAGACTATATTAAGGTTTTTACAAAATCGGGTGACTATTTGGCGCACAAATCCTTATCAGGTATCACAGAAGAATTACCTGACAATCTGTTTCTTCGAATTCACAGGTCTTTTACTGTTGCCTTGGATAAAATTCAGGCGCTTGAAGGAAACTCTGTTATGGTTGCCGATAAACGCATTCCAATTGGTCGTAAATATATAAATCACGCCAAAGACGTGATTTTAAATACTTCTATGTGATACAACAGATCAACCATTGACCTGTTTAACACTTCCTCCGGAGTTATTATTCTTATGGATTTTTTCGGGATTTCCTTTAAATTTTATGTCGGCACCACTGCTGGCACTCCCTTCAAACCTGTGACTTACATTTAATTTTATATCCGAGCCACTGCTGGCACTTGCAGTACATTCTTTTGCCATCAGTTCATAAGCCGCTATGTCCCTGCCACTTGAAGATGACGCTGTTAAAGTATTGGCTTCCCCTCTTAACTCCATACCTGCCCCACTCGAGCTCTCACATACAAGATCACCTACTTTTAGGTCCATTTTTGCATGAGCGCCACTGCTGACACTCAAAACAATCTTTCAGAAGAAAAAGTGTTTTCTGAATAAACTTCTGCGCCACTGTTCACCTGAATCTCATTAATATGATCTGCAGAAAATGGATCTTCTTGGCACTGGCCATATGAATATTCTTAGTGGCGGTAATATATAAGGTTCCGTCCTTTACCTCTGTTTCGATCAGTTCATGCAAGTTCTCGTCGGCTTCTACTTCCAAAGAAATATTTTTACTTTTCGTGATATATACATCGAGTCCTCTGCTGGCACTTATCCGAACAAAGTCATTTGAGATTTTTCGTTTTTTAGAAACTACGTTTCCGTCTCCATTCACTCCATTATACATACAAGAGGTCATAGCTGAAGACGAAAAATAAAATACTTGATAGTTTGATAATTTTTTTCATGATTTAGATTTTTGCAATAGGCTGTTAATCATTAGACTCCTCTATGGTACAACATGTTACACTTGTGATAACTATATTTTACCAAATTTAGAGAGAAACTTTATAGGGTGTCTTTTGAACTTTTTACAATGACTCCTGAGCCATCAATTTTCACTTCTGATTTTTCTTTTCCGTCTTCTTGAATTTCAATATGTACGCCGTCTTCATCTATTTTCATTTGGAAGGAATCGTCTTCATGTTCGATATTGATCTCATGATCACTGCAATCAAGACAACTCAGGCCTTCTTCGGTCATTTGAAAATAATGTTTGACCATATCATTGTCATAAATACTTTGCACATTATCCACGTCATAAAGAAAAGTTCTTGTTGAATTATCCAAATAGATAACTTGTCCTTCTGGAATATACAGATCCACATACACCCGTTGCTCACTAAACCTGTTGTTCAGATCGGCTAAAAAGTAACCATTAATTCGCAATTCCTGGTCTGTAAGCTCATATCCATGATTAATAAGATCAGCATTGTCTCTGGCATCTTTCCTGCTTTTTCCCTGGGATAATTTACGAACCTTGGTATACATCGCTCATTGTCAGATGCCAGGATATTCAATCGAATATTATTAGAGTAAACTTTCTCCAGATTGTCAGTGTCAATGATGATTTCAGACCTCCAATGGCGTTTTAAACTGCTCTTATTTGAAATATCCTTATTGTCTATCATTTTTACTTCCAAAGTATCAGTGGGGCTATATATAAGCTCGTGTGTATCGGTTACACTTCCGTCATAGGCCGAATTCATAAACTGGCGGGTACCGAAAAATATAGCTACCAAAAGTGCAACGATCCAGATGCCCAATAAGGAAAACTTAGCTGTTTTACCTATTGATTTCGTGTTGTTTGATAAAATCCGTAACCCCAAGGCAAACAGGAAAAAGAACGGCACTGCCACCAAAACAAAAATCAATATGGATAAAACCCATATGGGTAAGCCTGAACTGTTGTACATCATTGAGTTTTGAAAGAACCAGTCTTCATGAATAAAATCAAGAGAACCCACGGTAAACAATCCGACCAGCAATCCTAAAATGGTCGTAATAGATACGATGATCAATAAAACCCCAATGAATTTACCAATGATCATAAAGATGGTTACGAAAATCTTTCCTAAAGTATCCACAAAGTCCTGTGAACCTGATTTCGCTCTGGCACCGTACTTTTTATAGTCAGCGTTCTTCACCTTTTCTGACACCTCGTCAATACCGTTTTTACACGCGTAGATGCTTCGGAGATCTCGTCACGAATTTTTTTTTCAATATTACTGATATTCACTTCAGCTCCTTCCATTTCCAACTTCTCAGCGGTTGTGGTAGCTTCTGGCAGTAAAATCCATAGTATTGGATAAACGATAAAACCGAATCCGAAACCAAAAGCTGCAACCAACCAACCTAATCTAACCCAGATCACGTCAATATTCAAGTAATGGGCCATCCCTGATGAAACACCTCCAAGGAACCTGTCACTACCATCTCTATATAATTTTTTGCTTTTCTGGCTACGGTAATTTCCATATGAATCATCATTAAAAATCTCATCATCCACCATATAATCTTCAGGTTTTCCCATGACCTCGATCACTTCATCAATATCCTGCTGATTAACCACTTGCCTGACATCTTTTACTCTGGCCGATAATAATTCACCTATCCTGGATTCGATATCCGTTATGATTTCATCTCTACCCTTTGGGTCATCACTTAAAGAACGTCGAATAGCATCTAAATAACCTTTCAGTTTTTGATAAGCACCTTCATCAATGTGAAAAAATATGCCTCCTAGATTTATATTTATTGTCTTGTTCATTTTGTTGTAGTTTTTGATTTATTATTTTTTGTAACCAGATTTACTGCCTTAACCAATTCACTCCAGGTGGTATTTAAACCAGCTAAAAATATTTTTCCTGTTTCGGTTAAACCATAATATTTTCTCGGCGGACCAGAAGTTGATTCCTCCCAGCGATAGGTCAATAGTCCTGCGTTTTTCAATCTTGTAAGCAAAGGATACACGGTACCCTCCACAACAAGCAATTTTGCGTCTTTTAGCTGGACCAGAATTTCAGAAGTGTATGCATCCCCTCCTTCTAATATAGAAAGAATGCAGAACTCTAAAACTCCTTTACGCATTTGTGCTTTTGTGTTTTCAATCTTCATGTTTTTCTCTTTTAATCTTTTAATTATTGATTTTTAAGACCTGTTTTCTTAAAACAAAACCGACTGTATGGTATTTGCAATAAATATTACGATTGAGATTAGTATAGTGATCATAATGGTATTATTTAATGAACTTAATAGTTAGGGGATAATTATAACTTCATCCTTGATTGGCTTTAATAGCTGCAGTAATGATCAATATGAACTTTACGATGGCCAAAACTCCAATCAGAGAACCGACACTGATCATTCCAAAAAGATCTAAATGATGAAAATCGTGCATGATGGTTCTGACTACGAAAAGGTATCACTGACAATCCCAGAATAAATGTGTACAGCAAATAACTAAGATTAAAATTGATGGCCTCTTTCCCATTTTTATCAATAAAATCACTTTTTCGTTTATTCAATTCCCAAATCACCAAAGGACCTACTACAGCCCCAAAAGGAAATATATAACCAAAAAAAGAAGATAAGTGTAATAAAAATGCGTTGTTGTTGTCGTTTCTTGTTGCCATAATATCAAAGTGTATAATACTTTCTTATGCAAATATATATATAAAAAACAATACTATGCAATACAAAGTACTATATTTTAACATTTATTTAACATTTGTAATTTTGCTTGAAATTCCATTTTTTGTTGTACTTTAGGGACTTAAACCCCTATAATGCCAAAATTTACCGTCAGAAATTTAAATCGGTTTTTAGCTATAAAATTACCTTCAGCCTATATTTCAGGGATAAGAGTAAGCGCTATTTCAGATAAAGAAGCGACTGCAAACGTCACACATAAATGGATCAACCAAAACCCTTTTGGGTCACTTTATTGGGCAACCCAAGGAATGGCGGCAGAATTGGTAACAGGTATTCTTTTGATGAAAAAAATAAAGGAATCCGGGCAAAAGATATCAATGCTTGTCGTCAAGCAGGAAGGTAGCTTTTATAAAAAAGCTACTGGTAAAATTGTCTTTTCCTGCCATCAGGGTGCCGAAATAGATCAGATCATCTCTGCGGCGATAGAAACCGGAGAAGGTCAGCATCTAGTGCTCAAAGCAACCGGATTCAATCAGGAACATGTGATGGTTTCAGATTTTGAATTCTCCTGGAGTATCAAGCTAAAATCGTCAATAGATTAACATAATTAAATCGCTTACACTATGAAAGCACATGAAATAGATTATACAATTTACGGAGAAGAAATGCAATTCGTTGAAATCGAACTTGATCCGCATGAAGGAGTTGTTGCAGAAGCAGGTAGTTTTATGATGATGGATGATCAAATAAAAATGGACACCATTTTTGGAGATGGCTCGGGGCAATCACAGGACATCCTGGGAAGCTTGTTTTCTGCCGGAAAAAGGCTCCTAACAGGTGAGAGTTTATTTATGACTGTTTTCACCAATATCTCTGGTGCCAGGAAAAAAGTTTCTTTCGCCTCGCCTTATCCAGGAAAGATCATCCCTTTAGATCTTAATCGTTTTCAAGGTGTTTTTATTTGTCAAAAAGATGCTTTCTTATGCGCGGCCAAAGGAGTCTCGATCAGTATCGAATTTTCCAAGAAGCTCGGCAGGGGATTTTTTGGTGGAGAAGGCTTTATTATGGAAAAAATTGAAGGTGACGGAATGGCATTTCTGCATGCCAGTGGTACCGTAATCAAAAAAGAATTAAAATCCAGGCGAGATATTAAAAGTTGATACAGGGTGTATCGTTGGATTTAGCCATACGGTTCATTATGACATCGAATTTATCGGCGGAATCAGAAATACAATATTCGGTGGTGAAGGTATGTTTTTTGCCACCCTCAAAGGCCCTGGAACTGTCGCTATTCAATCCTTGCCATTTAGCCGACTAGCCGACAGAATCATTGCGAGTGCGCCTTCACAGGGTGGAAAGCGAAAAGGAGAAGGTAGCATTCTTGGCGGATTGGGAGACCTTTTGGATGGTGATAACCGATTTTAAAAGATGAAAAATTATTCTACTTCCTTAATCTTTTTGATATAAACATCCAGCTGCTTTCCATATTTTGATTCCTTTATACTTGGTGTCAAGGAATTATTAATCGTGTCCAAAAGCCCAATATTTGCGTCAAACAAGTCAGTAAGCGCGATATACGGCGCCACCTCAAAATTGGCATTTTTTACGGCAAAATTGGTAGCGTATAAATACTTTTTTCTTTCCCAACTTTTTAATTTTTTCGCCACCATTTCAATAGAATCCTGGCTATTTGCTTTTCTGGCCTCAAATTCTTCTTTCATCAGGTCCAGTTTCTGGTTATTGAACTTTTGCTGAATATCGCTAAAATTATCCAAAAGTTCCTGGTTGGCAGAACCTTTTACTTTCGCTTTTAATCCAAAGAGATCAAGCTGAGAGCTAATATATACAGTATCTTTTTCCCCGAAGAATGAAATTCTTTTAGAACTGTTCCCCAGCGTGAGGTAGTACATCTCAGGACTCATCACCTCATCGGTCATTAAAAAATCTTCTCTACCGTCAACACTGATCGAATCAACCGAAACGATCATCGAATCTACCTGCTTTTGCAAATAGAAAGTTCCCTTTTTAAGTCCTTTGACCGAAGCCTTGACAAACATGGTGTTTTCATTTTCTTTGCTACAAGCAACTACAGCCATAACAACTAATAATAAGCAACCTATCTTCTTCATTTTATATGGGTTTTTACAGTGCGCAAATATATTAGAAAAAATGAATTAATTCTATAACAAAATCCTTTGATTTAAGGAGAGACCAATTGCATTAAAATGGTACAGCCAATGGCAGCTATCGTTCCTACAGCATAGCCAAATACGGCCAACAATACACCAACCGTTGCCAAAGAAGGATGAAAGGCCGCCGCTACTATAGGTGCCGAGGCAGCTCCACCGACATTCGCCTGACTTCCAACCGCCAGAAAGAAATAGGGTGCTCTGATCAATTTGGCCACGACAATGAGCAACAAGGCATGAATAGTCATCCATATAAGTCCAATGCCTACCAAGCCAATATTATCCAGGATTAAGGTGAGGTCCATTTTCATTCCAATAGAGGCCACCAGAATATAAATAAACACGCTCCCTATTTTACTTGCTCCCGCTCCTTCATAATTCTTTGCTTTGGTAAATGACAATAGTATGGCCCCAACTGTAGACAAACTGATCATCCAGAAAAAAGAAGATCCTAAAAAGGTAAAAATATTTCTTACGGTAACATTTTCCATACCACCGACAACATCACCAAAAAATTCACTGAGATATCCAGCACATAAATGAGCCAAACTTACCGTTCCAAAGGCCAGTGCAATCATGATCATCAAATCTGTCAAACTGGGATTACGCTCCACCTTTTTAGAAAAGGAGCTCACTTTTTCCTTCAATTCTTCGATAGCAGCAGTATCCGATTTTAGCCATTTATCAATGCCTTTTGATTTCCCAACTCCAATCAGGATAATGGCCATCCAAATATTGGCCACTACGATATCCACAAATACCATCCCTCCATATAGCTTTTGGTTATAACCGTAGATCTCTAACATGGCCGTTTGATTTGCACCCCCTCCTATCCAGCTTCCTGCAAGCGTAGAAAGGCCCCTCCATACCGCGTCAGGTCCTGCCCCGTTTAGGGCCTCAGGATAAATCATTGACATGACCAGGATCGCTATGGGTCCACCTATAACAATACCCACTGTTCCCGTAAAGAACATGGCCAAAGCCTTCCAGCCAAGGTTAAATACAGCCTTCAAATCTATGCTTAAGGTCATGAGCACCAAGGCTGCAGGTAATAAATACCGGCTCGACATAAAATAGAGATTTGAGGAATGCTTTTCAACCTCTCCGGTAGGACTCACAGTTTCCCATTCAGGGGCAATGAAGCCAAGCGTGGTCCATACTGCCGGAAGCATATAGGCCATAAATAATGCCGGAACAATTTTATAAAATTTAAACCAAAATCCTTGTTTTCTTGAAGAAGTATAAAAGATGATCCCTAAAGAAATCATCAACAAACCAAAAACAATGGTGTCATTAGTAAAGATGGGTGCATTATCCATAGTATGTTATTGTCTTTATTAGGTTATTTAATCATTTCCTACCATAAAAATGGCATTGCTGAAGAGTAGCTTACCATTTTCCCAAAAACTCCTGAATAAAGGGTCATCTACCATATAGACAACGGTACCTCTTCCTTTAGTCTCAATTCCATAAACAAGAGAGGCATCCATTGAATCGATCACATTTTTCCCAACAAAACCGCTTACCTTAGATGATTTGTCCTCAATCACACTTACATTATATCCATTTTTTAAATAAGGATAGCGAACGCCATTATTCTTAAGCGTATAATAGTGATCCTTATAGCCATAACCCAGAGGATGGGTATGATCAAGGGTAGTTTTATAGACCCCTCCCTGAACCAGATTTGACAGGTAATTACGTTCTTTTAATTCATAGCTACCCAACTGATTTGCCTTTCGGATAGAATCCCTGCGACTCTTCGCTTCTTTTTCCATTTCCTTGCTTTCATATTTGGCTATTTCAAAAGCATCAGAGGCTGCAAAAATCGAGATCGCTGAGCCCATGACAACAATCTTTCCTCCTCGTTCCACCCAGCCTTCTAATTTGCTCATTTGTTTTTCATTAAATATACTGGCATAATTGCCGTTTGGTAAAATGAGCACATTATACTTGTTCAAATCAACTCGTGTAAAATAGGAATGATCCAATACATTTAGTTCATATCCAATTTGTTGCTCAAAGAAATGCCAGATAGCTCCAAAATTAAGAGAGGATACATTTGGACCGGATAAAACGGCAATTTTTGGAGGTTTCATATAAGATACCTTACTGGATCCAAAATCTGAGCCACTGCTAACCAAACCGGTTTTCACAGGAACAACATGCCTGTTATTTTTTTTCGCTACCGCCTTTATTATTGAGTCGAAGCCTTTTAGTTTTTCATTCCCGGCGCGCGTAATGATCAAGCTTCCTGCCGAATATTGATTCCCTTCAATGCTGAAATCCTGTGTCGAAAACCTCACTTTTACTTTATTTTTTAGTAAATGAGACAGATAGGCCACGTCTTGTGTGCTATTCCATTTCGTGAGATAAGCATAGGGCTTTTTAATTTGCAGCGTATCTTCCTTTTCTATAACTTTCTTATAGGTATCACCATCAATTTTTACTTGCAGAGCATACGCGTCAAGCCCTCTGGCATAAGGCAAGGACCAGGCTGTTATGTCATAGGTAAGCGAATCGTTTAATTTAGATTGGGGCTCAAAAAGTGCCTTAACTAAATTCGACTTCGGCTGGTATACACTGATCAGTAAATCCTTTTTGTCTATGGATACTTTTACTTCTTTATTTGTTTGATAACTAAATCCCTTTGCATTCGCTGCAGATGAAGGGCTTCCGTATTTGATATGATGCAAATCCAACAATTTGATCAGACTTTCTAACTTATCATCGCTACTGTTTTTAATGAGATAGGATTTGGTAGTTCCCATAGGTTTTTCTAAAGCATTCTTGAAATAGGTTAGAAATTCCTTTTGCAATTCGGATGCATTTGCAGAAGCGACTTCAATAGTCGACAAACCAGTGGTCAAATGATGGCTAATCCTATCTTTAAGTGTCAATTCGCTCCCCTCTTTGGTTTTTACTCCTAAACCCGCCGACCCGCTGCCTCCCTGCTCATAGGTCATTCCAATGGCACCATTGTACGTTGGATAAGTGTCTCCGTAACTTGGATAAAACAAATCATATTGCTCCTTTGTAAAATACAACCACCCTTTTTCATCAAAATATTTGGCATGATTTTTACCTACAGTTTTTTGAAAATCTCGCTGAAATTTTGTGATTATTTCATGATATGGCTTCGCAGCAGGAGCAAAATAATAAGGAGAATTCACACCCATTTCATGAAAATCAACGTGTATATGTGGCATCCATTTATTATATACCGCCAAACGTTGTTGGGTCTCAATCTGTGTGGCCCAGGCCCAATCTCGGTTCAAATCAAAAAGATAATGATTTGCCCTTCCTCTTGGCCATGGTTCATGATGTTCAATGACATCAGGGTTCTTGTTATAAGGTTGGTTACTTTTTTGTTTAAACCAATTTACATAGCGTTCTCTTCCGTCAGGATTAATGCAGGGGTCTAGTATGACAATTGTATTCTTTAACCATTCCTTAGACTTTTTATTTTCCGGATCAACCAGTTCAAACAGCGTTTGCATTGACACCTCTGTACTCACTGCTTCATTTCCGTGGACATTATAGCTTAACCAAACAATGGCAATTCCATTCTGGGAGGGATCACCCTCAATCATTCCCGCAGATCGCAATTGGTCGAGTCTTAGATCATCAAGTTTTTTCATATTCTCCTCAGCGCTTATAAAGGCAAGCGTTAGGGGTCTTTTCTCATAAGTTTCTCCATAAGTGAGCAGCTTTACATTGCTGTTATGATCGGCCACATGATTAAAGTAATTTAAGACCTGGTAATGTTGAGAAAACTGCTCTCCCAACTCATAACCTAAAAAAGCAGCTGGTGATTTAGTTTGTGTATAAACATCGGTTAATAAAAGGAGTGTAAGAATAATTGTAGCATAAAGACGGATCATATGGTCATTTTTTGAAGGAGATAAATATATAAAAACTCCGGCCAACTATACAGGTTTTATCTTGAATTAATAAGGAATTACTTCGATCAGCACATTCAAAATGAATTCGATAGCCGCCAAAACGTCGATGGTTTTCATACACTGCATAAAATAGCTTGCTTCTCAGATTTACTGCCACTTATGTATTGCTGATCCCTTGACACAGTTTATAATTTATTCGAGAATCAGCTTTGTGAGTAAAAACAGGTATAATTACCGTAAATGACCAAAACAATTTCTATAATTCCTTTATATTTATTGACAGATAGACCAACTGTTATGACACGATTTTTATTTATTATTCTATTCATGTTGCCCGTGATCGCCAAGGCCCAACTTGAAGAAGATTATAGTTCTAACAGTTACTTCGCTAAAATGAATAACACCCTGAACTTGAGGCTTGATCTTGACAATGATGTGCGGTCCTTTGAGTATAAAGGGATTGATGAAGATTATTCAATAGAACCAAATACAAATTTAAGAATGGGTGTAGCTGTCAATTATAGGTTCATCTCACTTAAAATTGGATTTTCCCCAAAGTTTTTACAGGCCGATGATTCGGAATTAAAAGGAAATACCAAAATATTTAAACTGTCTCTAAATATATTTTTTAAAGATATCCTGCAAAACATCGATTACAATCAGGTCAAAGGTTATTATGTGAGTGGTTTTGTTGATCCTATCTTGGGAAATACCCAGGGAAATGATGACTATATCATTCTTCCAGACCTTAAGACCTTGTCTATTACAGGAACTACATATTACCGATTTAACGAAAATTATTCCTATAAGGCAATCGTTAATCAAAATGAAATCCAAACAAGAAGCGCAGGTAGTTTTATTCCCAGCCTGTATTATGGATATTTTGAAATAACAGATCAGACGACTCCTCAGGATATTAAAAGCTTTTTCGTGCTGCTAAATGCGGGCTATTACCACACTTTTGTGATCAATCAAAGTTGGTATTCCAATCTGGGTCTTTCGGCCGGTCTAGGGCCTGAATTCAATAAACTTGTCACACGTGTAGGAGAAGACCTTCCCAATGTGACTACCCGACATAACAATCTGGCGGTCAATATCAGTACTCAGATTGGCCTGGGTTATAACTCCAAGCGATTTTATGGTGGCACGACACTTAACGGTAGCGCCACGAACAGAAATGAGCAATCGGTTATTCGATTTAACAGTGTAAGAGGCTATTTTAAAATCTATGTAGGTTACAGGTTTGACGCCCCTAAGTCATTTGAAAGAGGTATGGACTGGATCGAAAGTAAAAACCCATTCAAGAAGAAGTAGTTTATCATTACTGGCAGTGAATACGACCGGATCGAAAAAATCTGCCTGGATAACTGAAGGGCTTACTTAAGTGAGCCCTTCAGCATCTTTATCTTCAGAAAGTCTTCCAGATCCCTTTAACTGTTTGCTAAGCATCCATTCAATTTGTCCGTTGGTAGACCGAAATTCTTCTTTGGCCAACTTTTCAACTTCCCTGAAAATATCAGCATCAATTCTTAAAGCAAAAGCTTTTTTACTTTTCATTTTAGCACAAGATTATAGGTAAAAAAATCATGATATCATATTCGACTAAACGTCCTCCTCCTTCTTTTCTCTTTCTATCAATGCTTTTAAAATTCCACGGTGGGTAAACATATTGATCACAGTCCAATTCATTTTCGCATAGCTATTGATCAAATCTTCAAAGTTTTGCTGCGATTTGACCGCAGTTCCTGTCTGTTTAATTATTTTATACTCTTTCATATCTATTCTCTTATTTTTTATTCTACTAATAAATTACTTCTCAGTACATAGATCCATAACAAAATTATCAATTTTTTATGGATTATGACTTCCTAATGGATGTTAGCCTCTGAAGTATCAAAAATTTACATTTTTTAGCGATTTTATGCTAAATGTTGGCAATATAAACTTTTTAGCATATTGTAATGATACTACAAATATATTATTTTAATATCAATTTACGTGTTTTTTTATTAAATCATGATTCTAATTATTGAGAATATAAAAAAATATGCTTTTTATATTCATATACCCCAATTTTTATAGGGGTCATTTTCTTATATACATAAAAATACATCTTGTACCCTATTTTTTTTTGGGGTAAAAACAGTTTAATATACTTTTACCTCGATTAATCAACATGAATATAATTATTACTAACTCATTATTAATTATTAAAAATCAAAGTATGAAAAATCTATTCACGCTTGCAATGTTATTCTCAGTTTTTATAACGTTTGCACAAGACTCTATACCAGAATTAGAAGAGGCACCAAAAAAGAAATTTTCTTTCAGTGGTAGTGTAGATGCCTACTACAAAACAAATATCGGAGCTCCCAATGGAGGAGAAAATGGTCAAACACCCAACACTTCTTTTGCCAATGGGAATGGTTTTGCCATTGGAATGGCAAACGCGATTATCTCTTATGAAGGCAAAAAAGTCGGAGCAGTTGCAGATTTAGTTTTCGGTCCTCGTGGAACGGATGCTGTATTTGGATCTTTGCAGTGGGATATTGATGGTGATGGAGCACCTGATTTAGGGAACAGTTCACAAGTTGTAAACCAACTATATGTATACTGGAATGTATCAGACAAGGTAACCTTAACCTTTGGTAATTTTAATACTTTCTTAGGATATGAAGTGATCTCTCCAACAGGAAACTTCAACTATTCCACTTCTTATATGTTTTCTTACGGACCATTTTCACACACCGGTTTAAAATTGGATTATGCCATCAATGATGACTGGTCCTTAATGGGAGCCATTATGAATGATAATGATTTGACAAATTTTAACCTAACCAACAATTACACTTTAGGTGCACAAGTTGGCTTTAAAGGAACTTACTTAAACTTCTTATACGGCCCTCAGTTTCAAGTGGATTTGACGACTGGTTTTGATATCACAGATTCTTTCTATTTAGGATTGAACTCAACTTATTATGTTGACAATGATTCAGATGCATCATTTTATGGAGTTGCCATTTATCCACAACTGGCCATTTCTGAATCTTTTGTACTCGGATTTAGAGCAGAATACTTTGGAGAAGGTAAAGGTGGTGTTGGTGCCATTGGTGGTTATGATGATGACGGAGATGCAAATGCCTTTGAATTTACTTTAACCGGAAACTACGCCATTGGTGATCTGATGATCATTCCTGAATTCAGAATTGATAGCACAAGTGAAGACACTTTCGTGAATGATGACTTTGAGCCAACTGGTTCATTAGCATCTTTCTTAGTAGCAGCAGTATACAAATTCTAAACAATAATTAATTATGAAAAAAATCGAAGCAATTATCAGAAAATCAAAATATTCTGATGTAAAAGAAGCGTTGCATAACATTGGCGTAAATTTCTTCTCCTATTGGGACGCTACTGGTCGTGGTAACGAAAAAGAAGGCCATGTATATAGAGGTGTATCCTACAGTACAAGCAGTATTCAAAGACGTTTCCTATCTATCGTTGTCAATGATGATTTCGAAGAAGTTACTATCAAAGCCATACTTGAGGCTGGAGCGACAGGCGAGGTTGGAGATGGAAAGATCTTTGTATCAGATATTATTGAATGCTACAGAATCAGAACCGGTGAAAAAGGTGGTGAAACACTATAAAATAAAAACTAACCTATAATTAATTTAGACATGGAATTACTTACTATAAATAATGTATGGATGATGATCTGTACAGCACTGGTTTTCTTTATGCATTTGGGCTTCGCTTTTCTTGAAATAGGGTTGACCAGACAAAAGAATACTATTAACATCTTATTCAAAAACATTTTCATCATTACAGTCGGGCTATTACTTTACTGTTTGGTGGGTTTAATTTGATGTATCCTGGCTTTGCTGAAGGCTCTTCAGGATTCTTCGGATTCGCAGGATTTGGAATTACGGCACCAGAAGGAGGTATGACTGCAGCTTATGCAGACGGAGGCTATACTTGGTGGACAGATTTTCTTTTTCAAGGTATGTTCGCTGCTACTGCTGCTACTATTGTATCTGGTGCAGTTGCTGAAAGAATCAAAATTGTACCGTTTATGATCTTTGTGATCGTCTATGTGGGTCTTATCTATCCATTAGCCGGTTCATGGAAATGGGGTGGTGGATTCTTAGATATGAGAGAAACACCTTTCTATGACTTTGCAGGATCTACACTAGTTCATTCTGTTGGTGGATGGGCTGCTTTAGTTGCTGTTTGGTTACTTGGTGCCCGTATTGGAAAATTTAAAGACGGAAAACCTATGGCGATTCCTGGTCACAACATTCCTTTGGCAACCGCAGGTGTTTTGATTCTTTGGTTAGGATGGTTCGGATTTAACGGAGGTTCTGTACTTTCTGCTGATCCTGAATTAACTTCTCTTACCTTAGTTACAACATGTTTAGCTGCCGCCGCAGGTGGTGTAGTATCTTTCTTGGTATCAACGGCCATGTATAAAAACCTTAGATCTTACCATGTATTTAAATGGTATTCTTGGAGGTCTTGTAAGTATTACTGCTGGTGCCGATCAAATGTCTCCTACCGATGCCATACTAATTGGTAGTGTTGGTGGTGCCATTATTGTATTTGCAGTAGCTTTTGTTGATAAAATCAAATTAGATGATCCTGTTGGAGCCATTGCCGTACACCTTATATGTGGTATTTGGGGTACATTAGCTGTAGGGATCTTTGGAAACTTGGCTGGCATGGATCAGTTGATCAGTCAATTTGTAGGAATTGCTTCTTACGCAATTATCTGTATTGTGTCTTCCTTCATTATTCTATTTACGCTTAAGAAAACAGTAGGCATCCGAGTCTCTGAAAAAGAAGAGCTAGAAGGTTTAGATGGATATGAACACGGAATGGATGCCTATCCTGACTTCAGGATGAATGAACATTAAGAGTTTGTCCCATTATATCGATCTCTTGGCGTTAATACGTTGATTAGATTAAATTTGTGTAACAAGAGGGTTTATTTTAAAATAAGCCCTCTTTTTTTTATACCTTTATCAGCCATAAAAACCTACCATGAAGCAGCTCATCATCTTACTTGTGATTTCAACTTTTTTCCATCATAATATTACAGCAAACGGTCCGAATGGGGCGTTACCGGACATAGAACCATCGGAGAAATTGCTGAAAAACATTTAAATAAAAAAGCCAAAAAGCAAATTGAGAATTTATTGCAAGGACAAGGGCTTGCCATTATATCTACTTTTGGAGATGAGATCAAATCAGATGATCAATATGACAAATTCTATACCTGGCATTTTGTCAATTTTCCTTTTGATACAAAATATGAGGACAGCAAAAAAGATAAAAATGGAGATATTGTCATGGGTATAGAGCACTGTATTAATGTGTTAAAAGACCCCAATGCTTCACAGCAAGACAAGGTTTTTTATCTGAAATTTTTAGTACACCTCATTGGTGATTTGCACCAACCCTTGCATGTGGGAAGAAGTGAAGACAAAGGAGGAAATGATATCAAAGTGCTTTGGCATTATAAAAAATCAAATCTACACAGGGTTTGGGATTCAGATATGATCGAGTTTTACAATATGTCATATACTGAGTTAAGCAGCAATGCAAAAACATTATCACATGCTCAAATTGAAAGCATAGCTGCAGGAAGCGTTCTTGACTGGACCTACGAATCTCAAGCGCTGGCCAAAAAAGTATACGCTTCAGCTAAAATGGATGATAAATTAAGTTATGATTATTCATATAAGCATTTTGATCTGGTTAGGTCTCAATTGCAAAAATCAGGCATCAGGCTGGCCAAGATCTTAAATGAGATTTTTGCCTGATCAATAACTATCATACTGGCTCAAGAAACATACCATTTAAGCTGCTGATCAAGGGGCCTGAGAGGTATCAAAAAATATCAGAAACAGGATCAAAAAAAGAACATTCGTCCATATTTTCAGACTGAACAAAAATTTATGTTATCTTTTCTTTTCCACTTCTATCTACGTCTTTTTTCTCAAATTCTTTATCATTGTAAAGTTTGTTGAATTAAATAGCACAATAAAGCCAAGAGATCTATAAAGTTAAAAGCATATATCTTAATCTTTTAGATCAAATCACTAGCATGATCACTATAAAATGTTTCACTCTTAAGCTTTTCATCCTTTATGCCACAAAGCTAAATGTTAAAAAACTCTAAGAGCAAAATACTAAAAAGCTTAAATCATCGTTCTAAACAAGCATTCTTAACAATTGCAATAATGAAACTGAATATAATTTTAAAAAGTATAGTCGTATTTGCGCTACTGAGTTTTTCAACTTTGGGAGGTCAAGCTACAGGAGAGCCGCCTTCAAAGGAAGATTTTATTGACTTAAAAGAAATCATGCCAAATCTGAGATCAGATTTAAGGTATTATAGCGACAATAATTTTGTGGGCCAGCCCATCCAGGGATATAATGCGGCAAAAGCCATGCTTACTAAAGAAGCTGCTTATGCGCTTAAAAAAGTACAGGACGAATTAGAAAGACTTGGTTTCGGGTTGCTGATTTATGACGCCTACCGACCTCAACGTGCCACTGACCATTTTGTAAAATGGGCAGAAGATGAATCTGATACAAGTATGAAAATGCAATACTATCCTAATGTAAATAAAAAGGACCTATTTTCAAAAGGCTATATTTCCGTAAAATCTGGTCATAGCAGAGGAAGCACAGTAGATGTTACCATTGTTTCATTAAAAACAAAACAGATTCTCAATATGGGCAGTCCTTATGATCTATTTGATGAAATCTCAAGTACTGAACACACTGCTTCTATCACAAAAAATCAACACTCTCTTAGAATGTTATTAAAAAGAAGAATGGAGAAACACGGATGGAAATCTTATGCACAAGAGTGGTGGCATTTTACCTTAGACAACGAACCGTATCCAAATACATATTTTGATTTTCCTATTGAATAAAAATGTATTGAAACCTAATAAATAGAAAATCCGATTGAATAATTTCAATCGGATTTTTTGTTTTATCCAGCCTCCATATACTTTATCTAAAGATCGAATACTCAGGTGCTCGGCGATGAGCCCCTCACCTCCGATCACCTCAGTTGCGAAGGCCTCGGAGGTGAACCCCTCAGTCGTGAACCCCTCAGAAGTGAACCCTTCAGAAGTAAACCCTTCAGACGTGAACCCTTCAGACGTGAACCCCTCAGACGTGAACCCTTCAGGCGCGAACCCTTCAGGGGCGAACTCTTCAGGCGCGAACCCCTCAGAATTACCAAAAAAAAACCACCCGTCAAAAGACGGATGGTTCTATTTAAATAGAAAATGATATGCTTAATTATTCATCAATTCGTAACTGCGTTTGATGAAACTCGTCATTTCCTTTCCTTGTAACAAATTCTGGGATAACCTGGCAAGGTCAAGGGCCTGATTAATATACTCTGTCCTTTTGCCTTTTGCCTTTAGGATCTTTTGCATAAGATCACTATTGGTGTTCACAACAAGGTTATACATCTCAGGAAATCCTCCCATACCCATCATTCCACCGCCGCCGGTTTGCTGCATTTCCTTCATTCTTCTCATAAACTCAGGTTGGGTAATGATAAATGGGTTTGATTTCGAATCCATTGCCTCTAACTGCACTGAATACTTTTCTTTAGGTACAATTTCTTCAATATAACCTTTTAGTTTCTCCTGATCTTCATCTGAAAGTTTAGATAACTGATCTTCTTCCTTCTGAATCAATTTATCGATTGGGTCAGCATCTACTCTGGCAAATTTTACTTTTTCTCCTTCCGATTCCAGTTTTTGGATCAAATGCGAAATGATTGGAGAATCCAATAATAATACCTCATACCCTTTGGCTTCAGCTTCTTCGATAAAACTGTGCTGGGCTTCTTTATCATTGGCGTATAAAATTACTAGGTTACCGTCTTTATCAGTCTGAGCTGCTTTGGTTTTCTCTTGCAGTTCCTCAAAGGTAAAATAAGCATCCTTCGTTGTTGGATACAATGCAAACTTCTTCGCTTTTTCGAAAAATTTAGGCTCAGATAACATGCCGTATTCAATAACGATCTTGATATCATTCCATTTCTTCTCAAAGCCTTCTCTGTCATTTTTAAACAATGAACTCAACTTATCAGCCACTTTTTTGGTGATATAGGAAGAAATTTTCTTCACTGCTCCATCGGCCTGCAAATAACTTCTGGAAACATTCAATGGAATATCTGGTGAATCGATCACCCCTCTCAACATTTGCAAGAAATCAGGTACAATCCCTTCTACATTGTCAGTCACAAATACCTGATTCTGATATAATTGAATTTTATCCTTTTGAATATCCATGTTGGTGGTCAACTTAGGGAAATACAAAATACCCGTCAAGTTAAAAGGATAATCCACATTCAAATGGATATGAAATAAAGGCTCCTCAAATTGCATTGGATACAACTCTCGGTAAAAGCTTTTATATTCCTCATCATTCAAATCACTTGGCTGTTTTGTCCAGGCAGGATTTGGATTATTGATAATCCTGTCAACAGTGATCATTTTTTGAGGTTCCTTGGTTTCTTTGCCTTCGGCATCCTTTATGGTTTTTGGCTCATGTTCAGGATCTGCCACCTCTTCAGTTCCAAATTTTATAGGAACAGGCATAAACTTATTGTATTTATTCAATAATTCATTGATCCTGCTTTCTTCCAAAAATTCCAAAGAATCATCATCAATGTGAAGTATGATTTCAGTACCCCTGTCTTTCTTTTTGGATTTTTTTAAGGTGTATTCAGGTGAACCGTCGCAAATCCAATGGGCTGCATCCTCTTCCTCTCTAAATGATTTACTATGGATCTCAACCTCTTTGGCCACCATAAATGCAGAATAGAATCCTAATCCAAAATGTCCTATAATACCGGAATCATTCTTTTCATCTTTAAACTTGTCAAGAAATTCTTCAGCTCCTGAAAAAGCGATGTCATTGATATACTTTTTCACCTCATCCTGAGACATCCCTATCCCTTGGTCTATGATATGCAGTTTTTTGCCTTCCTTGTCAATCTTAACCTCAAGCTTGACATCATCTACACTTCCTTTGAATTCACCTATAGTTGCAAGGTGCTTCAACTTTAAAGTCGCATCTGTTGCATTTGAAATCAATTCTCTTAAAAAGATTTCATGATCAGAATATAAAAAACGTTTTATCAACGGAAATATATTCTCAACAGCTACATTAATTTTTCCTTTTGCCATAATTATTCTATTTATAAATTTAATATGTACACCTTGCCTAATCAAAACAAATACCAAAAGAGTTATCATGACAAGATGACACAATTTCTTTGAGCGAAGACAGTTCTTCATTGCGAACTCTATGAAATGAAATCGAATGAAATATGTATCTTTGGTTATTAAAGTATGTCTTAACGAAATTAAATTTTAATATTGTTAATGGTACCAACATGGGCAGACTTCATTTTTAAAAATCTTGACTAAAACTAAATAATACATCCTTATGTTTAATTCTAAAATTACAGGACTTGGCTTTTATGTGCCTGACAACATTGTGACCAATGACGACCTGTCAAAAATTATGGATACCAATGATGAATGGATTCAAGAAAGAACGGGTATCAAACAAAGGCATTGGATCAAAGAAGGCACTCATGAGACTTCTGCCACAATGGGTGCCAAAGCTGCTGAAAAAGCCATCCAAAGATCAGGTTTAACAAAAGACGATATTGATTTTATCATTTTTGCCACTTTAAGCCCAGATTTTTATTTCCCGGGTTGTGGTGTGCAAATTCAGGACATGCTCGATATGAATACTGTTGGGGCACTGGATGTAAGAAACCAATGTTCCGGTTTTGTATATGCCCTTTCTACTGCTGACCAGTTCATTAAAACAGGTATGTACAAAAATATTTTGGTCATTGGCTCTGAATACCATAGCAACGGCCTTGACAAAACAACTCGCGGAAGAGGCGTTTCAGTGATTTTTGGCGATGGCGCGGGAGCTTGTGTACTTTCTAGAACTGAAGACAATCAAAAGGGTATTTTATCCTCTCATTTGCACAGTCAGGGAAAATATGCAGATAAACTAATTGTGGAATCCCCAAGCATTAAACATTGGGTTCCCGAAATACTGGCCTCAGAAGAAGAAGATATTTCTTATTTCCCTTATATGGATGGAACCTTTGTATTTAAACATGCAGTGGTGAGATTTAGTGAAGTCATTATGGAGGCTTTGACAGCCAATAATATGAGCCCCGCTGATATTGATCTTTTTATTCCTCACCAGGCAAATTTAAGGATCTCTCAATTCATTCAGCAAAAGTTTAAACTTAAGGATGAGCAGGTATATAACAACATCATGAATTATGGAAACACTACAGCAGCCTCTATTGTCATCGCCCTTAGCGAAGCTTGGGAAAAAGGCAAGGTCAAGGAAAATGACATTGTCTTACTTGCAGCATTTGGTAGTGGGTTTACCTGGGGAAGTGTTCTGATACGCTGGTAAGTTATTCGACATAAAAAAAAGTGGCCTCAGCCACTTTTTTTTATGTCATGAAGTTCGATCTATACATTATGGTTTTTTATAATCGTCATTCCAATCATGCACCTGAGGTGTTCCCAATTTTCCTTCTGATTTTGCAACCAACATGGAAACCGTTGCATCACCCGTAACATTAACAACCGTTCTGCACATATCCAAAGGTCTGTCCACGGCAAAAATAAGTGCCAATCCAGCTTCCGGAATTCCAGCCTGAGCAAGCACGATCACCAACATCACCATCCCTGCTCCAGGAACCGCTGCAGACCCAATACTGGCTAGTGTAGCAGTAGCTACAATTCCCAACTGAACACCCAATGACAGATCCATACCAAAGGCCTGTGCAATAAATACCGCTGCTACCGCCTGATATAAACTCGTGCCATCCATATTAATTGTAGCTCCTATAGGTAGCACAAAACTGGACACTTCTTCATCTACTCCCAAATGCTCATGAACTCTTTCCATGGTTACCGGTAGTGTTGCCGCACTTGAACTTGTTGAAAAGGCAAGTAGCTGAGCAGGAGAAATCCCTTGTAAGAATTCTTTGGGTTTTTTACCGGTAAAAATCATGACCAAAGTAGTATATAACACAATCATCAAGGCTAGTCCTAGAACGACTGTTAAGGCATACCATCCCAGGGCCTTAAAAAGATCTGCGCTTGGAGATTCTACGATCAAGGCTGCCAATAGGGCAAATACACCATAAGGAGCGGCAAGCATGATCAGATCGATCATCTTTAAGATCACCTCATTAAAACTTGCGAAAAAGTCTTTGACAGGCTTTGCTTTTTCTTCAGGTAATAGAATGAGTCCCACCCCGAAAAAAATAGCAAAAAAGATCACCTGCAACATATTCTTGTTCTTGGAAGACGCGCCTATTATATTATCTGGAACCAAATCGATCAGTGCCTGCAAAGGACCATTATTTTTTTGGTTAGCTGCTTCTTCCTTATATTTTTGCGTGCTTTGAGAATAACTAGAGACCAGTTCAGTCCTGGTTTCATCAGAAATTGATTCGCCTGGTTTAATACTGTTCACCAAAACCAACCCTATGGTTACCGCCAATACAGTGGTCAATAAATAGATCAACACGGTCTTACCTCCCATTTTTGATAACTTGGAAATATCCTTTAAATCAGACACTCCCGATATGAGTGAACCTAAAATCAAAGGCACTGCAATCAGCTTTAAAGCATTGATAAAAATGGTTCCAAAGGGTTTTACCCAATCTAAAACAATTTCCTTTCCTCCTGAAAAACTCACCATCAGAAATCCGAAGGCGACTCCGAATACCATTCCCAATAAAATTTTCCAGTGTAAAGCTAATTTCTTCATATGCCTGATAATTTCGGGGAAGATACTAAAAAAAATAGTTGTCTTTATTCATAAAAACCGCTAATTCTCGTGAAATGGGCAAGGTTTAATCTTATGCAAAATTTGTTCATTTCTAGATTATACTTACATTTGCCGAAAATAAGACACCTAATGGAGAAATTGAAAGAACGATGGGGAATAAGTTCAAACTGGCAGGTTATTGCCATCATCATCGTATTCGCAATTAATGGCTCTTTTGCCGCTTGGGTTGCAGGTCCTATAACCAATTTCATTGGGCTGGACTCCGAAACTACAAAGCCCTATATCTTATATATTATTTTGAGAATTTTATTGATATTTCCAATCTATCAGATAACGCTTCCTTTAGTGGGATGGCTTTTCGGTCAATTCAAATTTTTCTGGAATTTTGAAAAAAAGATGCTGCAAAGAATGGGGCTTGGTAAGTTTTTTAAGTAGTTTCTGTTCTTTTTATAAGGTATACATAACACCAGGTGAGGGTAAAGGAAGGGAAAAAATCAAGACCCGGAATGGCCTCTTCCAAAAATGAAACAAGCCCGCCTAGCTTTCCTACATTTCCCTTGTATAAATTGATCATCAAATAGGCTGATAAAGGAGCCCAAACAATATCTGTTAAGGGAAACACATAAGAAATCATTCCTATAAGATCAAACAAGATGCCCAAAAGTAATTTCTTTTGTTTACTTAATCTATTCATGTAAAACGACTAGTTATCCCAACTTTTTTTTGCCCGGATCTGTTTATACAGTTTTATCCCAAGCATGAGTATGATCGATACCCCAACAATACCAACCACTCCAAAAACCCAACCCAACGTTGTTTTCAGGACCACAAGAAATACACAGGCAAAAAGAATAATGGTAGCGACTTCATTCCATATCCTTAAAGCATATGCAGAATATTTTAGCTGACCATTTGAAATTTGGTTATACATGACCTGGCAAGACCAATGATAGGCAAAAAGCATCGCCACAAAAAATAATTTGATCCACATCCAATTGGCGTCTAACCAAAAAGGTTGAAGGATCAGTAGCCATACTGCAAAAATAGTAGCCAAAACAGCTGAAGGCCAAGTGATGATATACCAAAGCCTTTTACTCATCAAGGCATATTGCTTTTTAAGAATTGATTGGCTAGGCTCCTCTTTTTCGTCTGCCTCTTTATAATAAATGAATAATCGAATGATATAAAAAAGACCCGCAAACCAGGTGGTTACAAAAATAATATGCAGTGATTTAACGTATAAATAGGTCATTAGAAGTTCCTTATGAATTCCATTTTTCAATCCATTTCACCATAACATCAACCCAGGCATCATCTTCATTTAAACAGCTGATATGCCTAAACTCCTCACCGCCAAAAGCTAAAAACTCTTCTTTACCCTCCATCGCGATCTCTTCCAAAGTTTCCAGACAATCAGAAACAAAGGCTGGTGTAATTACGGCCAGCTTCTTAATACCTTGCTCCGGCATAGCTTCCAATTCAAGATCTGTATAAGGCTTTAACCAAGGGTCCTTCAACAATCTGGATTGAAATGAATTTCTATACTTCCCCTCTTCTATTCCTAGCTCCTTAACGATACCTTTTGTCGTTTCAAAACACTGATGTCTATAACAGGTTTCATGCGCCACTGATTTAGTTTCACAACAACTTTTATCGAGTTTACAGTGTGTTCCTGTCGTATCACCTTTATAAATATGCCTTTCAGGAATTCCGTGATATGAGAACAGAATATGATCATAATCAAAGCCTTCCAACTCTTTCTGCAAATGCTGACTCATCACCTTAATGTAATCAGGATGCTTGTAAAAAGGAGCCAGGACATCCATTTTCATCCCTTTAAATGAAGATGAAAGTATATCTTTTGCCTTTTCAACCACAGTTTCATAAGAAGACATAGCGAAATGTGGATATAAGGGAATTAAATAAACATCTGTCACATGTTGGCTCTCTAATTCGCGAAAAGCCTTTTCCATGCTCATAGATCCATATCTCATTCCTAAAGCGACCGGGATATCAATTTTCTTTTTAACTTTTTCAGTAAATCTTTCAGAAATAACAACTAAAGGAGATCCTTCCTTCCACCAAATCTTTTTATACGCGGCGGCAGATTTCTTCGGCCGGACATTTAATATGATCCCTTTGATCAATAAAAATCGTTTCCAGTAAGGAATATCAATTACCCTTTCATCCATTAAAAACTCATCAAGATAGCGTCTAACATCTTTAACATCAGTACTATCCGGCGAACCCAAATTCACTAATAAAACACCTTTCTTTCCCAAATTACATTTCGTTTAATTTTACAATAATAAAAAACGTAAATATAATAGTTTTCATTCTTGGAACTGAACAGCTTCTCATTTTTTTTAAACACCTGTTACAAATCTTTTATCGTTATTTTTTTTATTTCAAACGATATCTTTTCCCAAGCTATCTATCTATTTTTGCGAGATACATTTTTTTATATTTATATGAAACCACCTATATTTATTGTATTCTCCAGTGATTTCTTTCATAAGAATGGGTACTTTAAGTATGTGACAAAAATCATGGTTTAAAATATTCTTGTAGCGTAATTTTGGTATTCAAAACTGAACTAAAAGATTAGAAACCACGAATTCAATGAATCATCCTGATATGACTAAAAATTCAGATTGCAAAAAATTTTATGTGATAGGCTTGAATTACCAAAAGGCTGACGTGGTCACCAGAAGTAATTTTAGTTTAAGCAAAGAAAATCAAAAGCAATTATTAGCTAAAGCGAAAACGATCAATATAAAAAGTGTAGTTATCTTATCCACTTGTAACCGAATTGAGATCATGGGTTTTGCCAAGCACCCCTTTCAGTTGATCTCTTTGCTATGTGAATATTCAAAAGGTACAGTTGAAGAGTTTGCCAAAGTTTCCTATGTCTATAAAAATAGTGATGCTGCAGAACACGTGATTAGAATTGCTACTGGTATTGAAAGCCAGATACTTGGTGATTATGAAATCGTAGGGCAATTGAAAGATGCCTTTTATTTGGCGAAAGAAGCGGATACTGTAAATGCATATCTTGAAAGATTGTTCAATGTAGCGCTTCATGCAAGCAAGGAAACTAAAAACAGAACGACGATCAGCTCCGGAACAACTACTGTTTCTTATGCCGCTATTCAATACATAAAAGATCATTACAGTAAAAAACATCCAAAAAAAATTCTGGTGTACGGCCTTGGTGATATCGGACAAAGTACTGCACGAAGTTGTGCAGAATATTTAGATGCACATGAGATTACGATTATAAACCGTACCGAAGCTGTTGCAAAAGAATTGGCCAAAGAGATTAAAGTGGAAACGGCCCCTCATCAAGATCTTATGGATCACGTGAAGGCATCAGATATCGTGATCGTTGCCACTGGAGCTTCTAGCCCTACGGTAACTACCAACATGATCTCTGATGAAAAAAAGCAATTGATTATTGACCTTTCCATACCAAGAAATGCTGATCCTGAAATAAACAAGAGTGATGACATCGACATCATTGACGTAGATGTGCTGTCCAAAAAGACAAAGGAGACACTTGAGGAAAGAAAAAAGCAAATTCCATTAGTGGAAGAAATTATCGATAAATATAAATCTGAATTTTACGAATGGTTGAATTTCAGAAGAAGCACTCCTGCCATAAATTCTCTTAAAAAGTCTTTGGAAATTATCCAACAAGATGCCATTTCCTCGCATTCAAAAAAATATGAGGATGTGAATACTGAACTTGTTGATGATATCACCTCTCAAATGATTAACAAGATCGTATCTAAGTTTGCGATGCACTTGAAGTCTGAAAACACCCAGGCCAATCAAAGTATTAAGGTAATGAAAGACGTATTTAACTTAGAGCCCACAGAAAATTAATATGAATAGAATTATTAGAATTGGAACCAGGTCCAGTGAATTGGCACTTTGGCAGGCGAATACTGTCTCTGACCAACTGAAATATCTTGGACATGAAACTGAAATTGTTAAGATAGATTCTATCGGAGATGAGGTGCTGAACAAGCCACTTTATGAACTTGGCACCACGGGGGTTTTTACCAAAAATCTTGACGTAGCCCTGTTAAATGATAAAATAGACATTGCAGTTCATTCTCTCAAGGATGTTCCTACAATATTACCAAAAGGGATCGTACAGGCAGCGGTTCTAAAAAGAGGGTTGCATCATGATATCCTTGTATTAAAAGACAATGAGGATTTTTTTACAAAAAAAACCGCCACTATTGCAACAGGAAGTTTAAGAAGAAAGGCACAATGGCTTTATCGATTTCCTCATCATGAAATTACTGATTTACGGGGAAATGTCAACACAAGAATAAGAAAACTCAAGGAGAATAACTGGAACGGCGCAATTTTTGCCATGGCTGGATTAAAACGTATTGGAATTTTACCAGACCATGTTTTAAAACTGGACTGGATGATCCCCGCCCCTGCTCAAGGTGCCGTAATGGTTGCCGCACTTGAGAAAGACGAAGAATTACTTAAAGTATTATCAGAACTAAATGACAAGGAAACGGAATTGTGCGTTGGGATAGAACGAGAATTTCTCAATAAACTGGAAGGTGGGTGTTCTGCTCCCATAGGTGCTCTTGCGATGATTAAAGATGAAGAACTCAAGTTTAAAGGGGCCTTATTTAGTACAGATGGAAAGCAAAAAATTGAATTTTCAAAGGCAGTGCCTGTAAACCACACTACGGATATTGCTCAATTTGCCGCTTCTTATATCCTGGATAAAGGAGGGAGAAAACTCATGAGAAAGGAAGGAGAAGTTGAAAAAGAGATCAACATTTTTTCTACCAAGCATTTATCTATAGGACAAAAAAGTGTCCTGAATCAGAAAATCGGAACTGACATGAGTGATTTTATCACCATCAGATATAACCGAATAAAACCTGCTGTAGTTAAACAACCCATAAAACATGTCATTTTTACGAGTCAAAATGCGGTGGAATCTGTTGTTGATAGTTTTATGGCCTCAGAACTTAGTTTTGAGCATATCTATTGTGTAGGAAGACGAACCAAACGATTGATAGAGAAAAATATAGGTAAAGTGACTCATGTAGAAAACTCAGCAAGCAATCTGGCGAATTATTTGGCAGAGCAAATCAAAAATGAAAAAGCAACCTACTTCTGTGGTGATAAAAGAAGGGATGAATTACCTGATATACTCAGCAATAACGGTGTTGTTTTAAATGAAGTGATTGCCTATCAAACCTTATTAAGTCCGAACCAGCTCACAAAAAAATACGATGGCCTTCTATTTTTTAGTCCATCTGGAATAGACAGCTTTCTCAGCAAAAACAGTGTCGATCAAGAGGTCGCCTTTTGCATAGGAGGAACAACTGCGAAGGAAGCCCAAAAGCATTTTAAAACAGTAGTGGAAGCCAAGCTTCCCTCAGTTGAAAGTGTGCTGAATTCAGTCAATGCTTATTTTATAAAGTAAAACCTTCATGATGAACAGAACAAGGCGACTTAGACGAAGCGAGAACATCAGAAGGCTGGTAAGAGAAAACAGCCTTCAACTCAATGATCTTGTATACCCAATTTTTATTGAAGAAGGACAAGGTATTGAGACTGAAATCGTTTCTATGCCCGGTATGAAAAGATTCTCTTTAGATACCATTTCCAAAGAACTTGATGAGATCAGTCAATTGGATATTCCCGCAATACTGCTTTTTGGAATTCCGAGTTCGAAAGATGAGATTGGCTCTGAAACATGGAATGATCAGGGCATTATTCAACAAGCCATCCGATATATAAAGAAACACTATCCTCAATTATATGTGATTACCGATGTATGTTTTTGCGAATATACCAGCCATGGTCATTGTGGCATTATCCATAACAATGATGTAGACAATGATGCAACCCTGGTAAATATTGCCAAGCAGGTGATATCTCACGCCAAAGCAGGGGCTGATATGGTAGCTCCTTCGGGGATGATGGATGGGATGATCGCAGCAATACGTGAAGCCTTGGACCAAAGTGGCTTTCCAAATCTTCCTGTAATGTCATACGCGGTAAAATATGCTTCAGCTTTTTACGGACCGTTTAGAGACGCTGCCGATTCTACACCAACTTTTGGCGATCGAAGAACTTATCAAATGGATCCTTCAAATCGTGATGAGGCCTTAAGAGAAGCTCATTTTGATGATCAGGAAGGCGCAGACATTTTGATGGTGAAACCTGCCCTCTCCTATCTCGATATCATTAGAGATATAAAGAATAACTTTGACCGTCCTGTTGCCTGTTACAATGTAAGTGGAGAATATGCCATGATCAAAGCTGCAGGTGAAAAAGGATGGATAGATGAAGAAAAAGTGATGATGGAAAGTTTGTTGTCTATGAAAAGAGCGGGAGCCGACATTATTATCACTTATTTCGCAAAAGATGTGGCAAAATTTCTATTGAAAAATAGATAAAGTTAAGGACGTAAAATTTAAGAAATGAAATTAGAAAAATCAACAGATCTTTTTAATAAAGGACAAAAAAACCTTGTTGGAGCGGTTAATTCTCCGGTAAGAGCCTTTAAATCAGTGGGTGGTGTACCTGTGTTTATTGATCATGCAAAAGGGACCAAGATCTTTGATGTGGATGGTAATGAATATATAGATATGGTTCTTTCCTACGGACCAATGATCTTGGGTCACCGTCATAAAAAAGTAGAAAGATCCATAAAAAAAGCTTTAAAAAAAGGCTATACTTTTGGAGCCTCGACAAATAAAGAGATCAAACTGGCAAAAATGGTCTGTGATGCCTTTCCAGGTATGGATAAAGTTCGTTTTGTGAATTCAGGTACCGAGGCAGTTCTCAGTGCCATCAGGCTGGCAAGAGCTTATACCGGGCATAACAAGATCATTAAATTTTCAGGCTGTTATCACGGTCATTCAGATGCCTTACTCGTAGCCGCCGGATCTGGCTTGGCGACCCTAAGTCTTCCAGGCAGTAAAGGCGTTCCGGATGAAGCCGTAAAAAACACACTTATCTCAGAGTTTAACAATATTGAAAGCGTCAAACAGCATCTGCAAGCCCATGATGATATTGCAGCTGTGATCATTGAACCCATAGCAGGAAATATGGGGGTTATTGAACCCACTCAGGAATTCCTAAAGGAACTGAGATCCATAACCCTTGAAAAAGGGATCTTGTTGATCATGGATGAGGTCATGACTGGGTTTAGATCAAAATTTGGCGGAGCTCAGGAATTATTAGGAGTTGAGGCCGATATCACTTGTTTAGGAAAAGTGATCGGAGGCGGTTTTCCAGTTGGTGCCTATGGTGCAAGAAATGAAATTATGGAAATGGTAGCACCATTAGGAGATATGTATCAGGCAGGAACGCTTTCTGGTAACCCAATTGCCATGGCTTGTGGAATAGCCACTTTAAAAGAGCTCAAAAGACAAAATCCTTATAAATCATTTCAAAAGAAAGCCAAAAAGATCAAAGAAATGCTTCTTACATCCGCCGAAAAATATGGAGTTGACATACAGGTAAATCATTTTGGTTCTATGATCAATCCGTTTTTTACGAGTCAGGAAGTAACCGATTTTAAATCAGCTCAATTGAGCAATACGAACAGTTTTAAAGTCTTTTTCTGGCAAATGATGGAGCATGGTGTGTTCTTACCACCTTCTCAATTTGAGGCCTGGTTCCTTTCATCAGCCTTAGATAAGAAAGACCTTAAAAAGCTGGAAATTGCGATTGACCTCTCAATGGCCAAAGTCGCAGAAAAACAAAAAATAAAATAAGATATTGAACAAGAAATTTTGTTTGCATATACCGTGTTAAAATTATGATTAAAAACGATTTATATCTAAGGGCCTTAAGAGGCGAAACTGTTTCAAGACCTCCTGTCTGGATGATGCGTCAGGCAGGTAGATATTTACCTGAATTTATTGCAATTAGAGAAAAATATGATTTTTTCACACGCTGCAGAACTCCTGAGCTAGCGTCCGAAATAACGGTACAGCCCATCCGAAGATACGGTATGGATGCAGCCATCTTGTTTTCTGACATTCTGGTGGTACCACAGGCCATGAATATCCCCTTTGAAATGAAAGCTGGGCTTGGTCCTTATCTGCCAAATCCAATCAGGTCGCAAAAAGATGTCGATCAAACAATCGTTCCTGACATCAACGAAGAATTAGGATATGTGATGGATGCTATTAAAATGACCAAGGAAATGTTGAATAATGACATTCCATTAATTGGTTTTGCAGGATCTCCATGGACAGTCTTTTGTTACTGCGTTCAAGGGCAGGGTTCAAAATCTTTTGACAAGGCTAAAGAGTTTTGTTTTACACAACCCATAGCTGCACATCAGTTACTTCAGAAGATTACTGATACGACCATCGCTTACTTAAAAGAAAAGGTCAAAGCTGGTGTTGACGCTGTTCAGATTTTTGATTCCTGGGGAGGCATGTTGTCTCCTGTTGATTACCAGGAATTTTCCTGGAAGTATATCCAACAGATCATAGACGCCCTTCATACAGAAGCTCCTGTTATCGCTTTTGGCAAGGGCTGCTGGTTTGCCTTGGAAGAAATGGCAAAATCAAAAGTTTCTGCCCTAGGTGTTGACTGGACGGTTAGCCCGAAAACAGCAAGAGCACTAACGCATAATAGTGTTACTTTACAAGGGAATTTGGACCCGTCCAGGTTACTATCCCCTCCAGGTGACATCAAGAAGTTGGTAACACAGATGATCAACGAATTTGGAAAAGACAAATACATTGTTAATTTAGGGCATGGTATTTTACCTAATATCCCGCTAGACAATGCCAAGGCCTTTATCGATGCTGTAAAAGAATATGAGGCTCAATAAGCCCATTAAAGAAAGAAAGAGATGAACAGAGAACTGATTCAAAAATACAATATTCCCGGGCCAAGATATACAAGTTATCCAACTGTTCCTTTTTGGGACAAAGAAGGGATCGCTATGGACGATTGGAAGAGAACCACAGTGAGGGCTTTTAAGGAAAGTAACGACAAGGAAGGAATCACTTTGTACATTCACTTACCTTTTTGTGAAAACCTTTGTACTTTTTGTGCCTGCCATAAAAGAATTACAAAAAGGCACAGTGTGGAGCAGCCATATATTGAAACTGTGTTGAAAGAATGGGATTTGTATTGTGACCTTTTGGTAGATAAACCTAAAATTAGAGAGATTCATTTAGGAGGCGGTACTCCAACTTTTTTTTCTTCTGCAAATCTTAGAAAATTAATTGACGGAATATTTAAAAGAGCTGAAAAATTCGAAGAATTTGAATTTAGTTACGAAGCCCATCCCAACCATACAAGTGAGGATCAGTTACAAACCCTTTATGATCTGGGCTCAAGAAGAAATAGTTTCGGGATTCAAGACTATGATCCTGTGGTTCAAAAAGCCATCAATCGAATCCAGAGTTTTGAGCAAATTGAAAAAATTCATAGACTTTCTCAAAAGATAGGCTATACCTCGATCAGCCATGACCTGATCTTTGGACTTCCCTTTCAAACAGAACAAAGCATAAGAAATACCATTAAGAACACAATAGCCCTTAAACCAGATCGAATTGCCTATTATAGTTACGCTCATGTGCCGTGGATCAAAGGGGTCGGTCAACGTGGATTTGAGGATAGTGATCTTCCTAAAGACAAAGAAAAACGCCATTTATACGAACTTGGCAAGCAACTTTTCTTTGATGCGGGTTATGTAGAAATTGGTATGGATCATTTTGCTTTGCCTACAGATTCGCTTTACAAAGCCATGACATCCAAAAAATTGCATAGAAATTTTATGGGTTATACCGCTGGTAAAACAGAGCTAATGATAGGCCTTGGCATGTCTTCTATCAGTGATTCCTGGTACGCCTTTGCGCAAAACGAGAAATCAGTAGAAGACTATACTGAAAAAGTAAACCAAGGGATTATTCCCATTTTTAGGGGCCATTTACTCAGTGAAAACGACCTCATCATCAGAAAGCATATACTCAATTTGATGTGCAATCTTGAGACAGAATGGAATTTAGATCTTGATGAGGAAACCAAAACAGGTATTTTAGACAGGTTAAAAGAGATCTTTGAGGATGGCCTTATAGAAATTTCAGGAAACAAGTTAATCGTTCAGGAAAAAGGACGCATGTTTATTAGAAATGTGTGTATGGCTTTTGATCTCAGGCTTATCAATAATAAGCCCGAAACCAGGATCTTCTCTATGACGATTTAAACAAGTAGTTTGATGAGCTTCCTAGGCCTAAATACCCTTATTTGGTTTTAGAAGCATACTTCTTCATGAATTTATCCAATTTAGGATTGATAACAGCCCTGCAATAGCCTTGATTCTTATTATTGTTGTAGTAATTCATATGGTAATCTTCAGCTCGGTAAAACACACCTATAGCTGATATTTCAGTCACAATAGGATCGGCATAAACGCCTTCTGCCGTTAATTGCGCTATGATGGTTTTTGCATCGGCTTCCTGTTCTTTATTGTGATAAAAAATAGCAGATCTGTATTGGGTCCCAACATCCGCTCCTTGACGGTTAAGTGTTGTTGGATCATGTGTATAGAAAAATACATCAAGTATTTCCCTGTACGAAATCACTGAAGGATCGTAGGTAATCTGAATGGCTTCAGCATGTCCTGTAGTTCCTGTACAAACTTCCTTATACGTTGGGTTTTTTACCTGACCACCTGTATAACCCGAAACTACCGTTTCAACACCTTTAAGTTGCTGAAATATGGCTTCAGTACACCAAAAACACCCGTTTCCAAAGGTTGCGATTGCAAGATTATCTTTCATATTTTTTTTGTTTTTTTGAGCTGAGATTGATAGGGTTGAAAAAAGTATAATTACGTATAGAAATGATTTATGTAATTTCATGTTGCCTGTTTTTTTCTATGACGCATAAAACCTCATTTCATTACAATCATATTCTATCAATTTTTTGGAATCAATTTGTATGGAAATGCGATCAAGCTTTCAGCTCCGTTTTCACCCACACTGGCAACACCAAATAGATAGTTGTCAATCACCAGGTTCTCAAAGGTATAGCTGTTCTTTTTTCCGATGAATCGACTAAACTCCCATTGAGCAGAAGTTGTCTTTCTCCAATAAACTTTGTAGCCCTGAAGTCCTTTATCGTCACTTTTATCCCATTGCAATTTTGCCGAAGCTTCAACCGCTCCTCCAATACTTAGGTTTTTCGGTGCTTCAGGAGCCGATGCTAATGAAGCAAGTGTCAATGCATTTACTGCGGTCAATTTTGCGGTATAGTCAAAATCAACGCCTTCTATGACGTCGCCGTAACTGATACCGTTTTCTTCTCTAATATCTTGATGCTGTCTATTGTAATTTTCATGAGTTTCCATGATCCGAACACCTGTAAAGCCCTCATCGTTAAAAGGCCTGTGATGACCTCCTCTTCCAAACCTGTCCAATCTGTAAATCATAATGGCGTCAAGGTTGGTCATATATTCATCGGTTATTTTATCGATATATCGTGCCAATTGTCTTGAGGGCCCATCAACTTCACCACCATAAAACCTCATGGCGTTTCTTTCTTTTTCTGTCAAACTCATAGATATGGCTTCAGAAAAGACTCTAAAAGTTGTATTGTCAATCACCCCATCTATTCCGTGGTAGTTCCCGATCATGTCATTATTGATCACACCAACAATATCCCAACCTTCTTTTTTTGCTTTTTGAGCCAGATGCTTACCTCCAAACAAGCCTTGCTCCTCGCCCGACAATCCGACATAAATGATCGACACAGGAAACTCATATTTTGATAAAATTCGGGCTGCTTCAATTGTTCCGGCCATGCCAGAAGCATTATCATTCGCTCCAGGAGAATCATCGGTAAAATTATTCGGATCAGAAACCCTGCTATCGATATCCCCGGACATGATCACATAACTATTGGGATAAGTTGTACCTCTCTGAATCGCCAACACATTGACGATATAAGTATCCTTAACTATTCTTCTGTCATTTTTTGGTTCAAGAGTTGACTGATATTGTACATCAAGACATCCTTTGCAGGCTTCTGAGATCTTGTCAAACTCACTTTTGATCCAGCGTCGTGCCGCGCCAATACCCCTTGTTTCTGATACCGTATCAGACAACGTATGCCGAGTACCAAAATCAACAAGCTTATTGATATCTTTTTCTATCCTTTCTGCAGAGGGAGCCTCAGCAATCTCATACAATACTTCTGAAACTTTGGTTTGTGCCACCACTGATGTTCCTACTAACACTAACAAATACAATACAAAATTTTTCATATATTTTTTTTTAGATTCTTTTAAGTACTTCAATAACCTTAGATAACATCTCATCGGTAAATTCCAGGTGTGTGACAATTCTCAACTTTCCTTCACCCATCGAAATTATCTTTATCTGCTCGCTTTCCAATCCAGTCAAAAACAATTTTTCATCAAGGTGTTTATGCAACTTAAAAATGATGATGTTGGTCTCAATGGGCTCTACTTTTTCCACCCAATCACATGCCATCAGTGCCTCTCCAAGTAATTTCGCCCGATGATGATCTTCTTGCAATCTTTCGATGTTGTGGTCGAGTGCGTAAATTCCTGCAGCCGCAAGATAGCCTACCTGTCGCATACCTCCTCCAAAAAGTTTACGAAGTCGAATGGCCTTATGGATATTTTCTTCAGATGACAAAAGCAAAGACCCAATAGGTGCGCCTAAACCTTTAGATAAGCAAATCGAAATCGAGTCAAATAATTTTCCATATTGTTTTGGCTCCTCATTTTTAGCGACCAACGCATTAAACAGGCGTGCCCCATCCAGGTGGTAAGAAAGCCCTCGATCTGAACAAATCTTTTGTATTTTCACTAATTCATCATAATCCCAGCAAGCACCTCCTCCTTTATTGGTTGTATTTTCAACCACTACAAGGCTTGAAAGCGGCAAATAGTATTGTTCAGGATCATGAATCACCTCGTTTAGCTGTTCAGCCTTAAACATCCCCCTGTGTCCGTCAATAAGCTTACAGGAAACGCCAGAATGAAAAGAAGCACCTCCACTTTCATAATTATATACATGTGACCATTTATCACAGATCAATTGTTCTGCAGGTTGGGTATGTAATTTTATCGCCGTTTGATTTGCCATGGTGCCTGAAGGAAAGAATAGTGCTGCCTCCATCCCGAAAAGCGCAGAAATTTTATTTTGCAGCGCTATAACCGTGGGGTCTGAATGAAAGACATCATCTCCAACTTCAGCCTTCATCATAAAATCGAGCATCTCAGGGGTTGGACGTGTGATGGTGTCACTTATCAGGTTAATTTCTTTTTTGATCATCGTAGCTTTTGTTTGGGCATCAATCTTTAAATCGGCTTACCAATCGACTGAGAAAATCAAAACTACTTTCCAGGTCGAATTTAAAAACATCATTTTCTTTTTTTTGCGCCAACTGGTTGATGGCTATATCTGTTAATTGTAAAATCCTGGGATATCCTCCGGTGGTTGGGCAATCTCTCATCAAAATGATCAATGTTCCTGAAGGAGTAAGTTGGACCGTTCCGGGAATAGTAGTAGAGGTAATAATCTCTGTATCTTTTAAACTAGGGAATTTATTTTTTAACTGATATCCCATCCTGTTATTCATGCCACCAATCTTAAAATGCTTTGAAAAAAGCAGTTCTCGATGCTTTTTTGTCAACCGATTAAATTCAGGGCCTTTGGTTACTTCCAGTTTTCGGGCCTCAAAATGCGCCGTTTTCACCTTGATCTTAGAAGAGGTCATCTCCAGATTAATATCGTACGAAGCAATTCTTAAGCGATCTCCCTTATGAATACTTTCCTTTGACGTAATTCCTTCATAATAGGAATAACTATTTAATTTATTTTCGGTCAAAAAGCCTCCTTTAACTCCAAGATATGCACGTACACCACTTACAAGTGAACCAAAACTCAAAACATCACTTGTTTTCACCTCATATACATGGTTCATTTTGATTGGAGCGCCGTTAATTTCAGGTGACATATCTGCACCAGTCAAAACGATTAGAGAATGATCTTCAAACAATATTTTAGGTCCGATCATGGTCATCTCAAGTACAGGTAATTTTTCATCGTTGTTAAGCAACTTATTGGCTAAAATAGCGCTGTATTTATCCATGGCTCCTGAAATAGGCACGCCGAACGAACGATATCCTTTCCTCCCCAGATCCTGGACAGAAGAATGCATGCCTTCTGCTAATATCAAAATATTGTTATCCATAAATCTCACTTTCTATTTCATAAACACCTGCCTCAACCTCTTTCTTAATCGCTGTATATCTCACTTTGTCTATTGGTATAAATTTCACCTTATCTCCGGCAACCGCAAAGCAAGGAGGAAATATATCCACATTAAAAAAATTCAGTGGCGAGTTGCCAATAATGTTCCAACCTCCCGGGCTTTCTTTTGGATAAATACCGGTCTGATTCCCGGCTAATGCTACGTCTCCTTTTCTGACCTTCATTCTGGGCTTATCCCTTCTTGGGTACTCCAACTGCTCTGCCAAGCCTCCCAAATATAGAAAACCAGGTAAAAATCCAATAAAATAAACATCGTATAAGGGCTCACTGTGAAGGGCTATAATTTTTTCCTTTTTTAGCTTTTTGGCTTTGGCCATTACAGGCAAATCCAAGGCAAATTCATCGTCATAACACACCGGGATCTTCCATATTTTATTTGCAATCAGTAGTTTTTGATCTTTTGAGGCGTAAATTTCTTTGAGATCAGCTACTACTCCAGAGTATTTAATTCTGGCAGTATCGAAAAAAACCGTTAAGGAATTATATGCCGGTACGGTTTCCAAAACATATTCTCCCATATCCACTTGAATCTTGTGCCTGAACAAAATGATATTTTTTAAAATATCTTTTTCTATCTTTTTCGGCCATTGAATAAGCACCGCAATACTTCCCAATGGCTTATATGTCAATTTATATAAATTCAATTGATTTGATTTTTAAAATCATATAATAACTTTGCTATCTGTAATGCATTCACATGATCTCCATGGATGCAAATCGTATCTATGTCAGCTTTCTTTGTGACCCCATTGACGGATGTGATACAATGCTTCCTGATCATTTCATCAACCCTTGCCTTTATTTCCTGAGGATCCTCAAGGATGGCATGAGACTCTGTTCTTGCAACCAAAGTGAAATCGTCATTGTAATTTCGGTCCGCAAAAACTTCAACACAAATGGCAATACCTCTTTGCCTTGCCAGATTTTCAATAACCGAATTAAATGGCACATAAAGGAACATGTTATTGTCAAGCTCCTGCATCACTTCAATGACCAATTCTGCCATATCTTCTGATTTCGCCGCTAAGTTGTACAAGGCTCCATGTGGTTTGACATGATGTAGTCTCATACCTAATGAGACTGCAATGTCATTGAGATCAGTTATTTGGTCGATCAACTGACTCTTCAACAGTTGCTTTGAGACTTTCATCTCCTTTCTTCCAAAGTGATCGCGATCAACAAAAGAGGGATGTGCCCCGATTTTAACCTCGTGTTTTTTAGCCATCATCACAGTATTTCTCATGCTTTCACCATCACCTGCATGTCCACCACAAGCAATATTACAAGAATCAAGATAAGCCATGATCGCTTGATCATTACCAATTCCTTCGCCTAAATCACAATTAATATCCATATCTAAACCGAATAAAACACTTTCCAAATACTCTTAGCTCCTAAAAAAATGGCAACGCCTAAGATAATAAATCCAAAAACATTTTGACTAAGGTTATTGACGTAACTTCCTAAAACGCTTCTTTTATTCATCACCCATAAAAGAAAACCACTAATAACAGGTAACAGGATGCCATTAGTTACCTGAGCAAATTTAATAATCTCAATAGATTTAATGTTTAATGAAGAGAATAGCACTCCTAAAAAAAGAATAAACATCCATACTGACCTGATCTTTTTTGTTTTCATACCATCTTTCCAACCAAATATGCCTCTTGCCACATAGGCCGCAGCCAGAGGGGCCGTAATGGCCGAAGTAATTCCAGAGGCAAAAAGACCTATTGCCATAAAATACTTCGCTGAGGCTCCATATAAGGGAACCAAACCTTCAGCAAGGTCCACAGCATTTTGAATCTCCTGGAGCCGGGAACCTGCAGCGGATATAATAATGGCCATAGACACCATCCCTCCAACTAAAATAGCAACAATGGTATCTTTTACAACATACTTCAAGTCTGTAGGTTTTTTCCACTTTTCCTTGACAAGTGAGGCGTGTAAAAAAAGGTTATAAGGTACAACAGTCGTTCCGATAAGACCGACTATGGTCAATAATCCATTTTCAGGAATGGAAGGAACAAAAAGCCCCTTAAAAACTGCCTCGAGATCAGGTCGTGTCAGAAAGGCCGTTACCAAAAACGAAAAACTCATCAAAACGACAAGGGCAATAAGACTCCTTTCTAAAACCTTATAACTCCCCGCTATACAATAAACCAAAAGCCAAACCTCCAATAATTAGACTTAGAAAATTGATTTCCCCACCTAATAAGCTCAATTTATTGTTTGGAAAAATAGCAGAGAGGCCTAAAACACCTCCACTTATATTTCCGGCTTCATAGGCCGCATTCCCTATAATAATGGCAGACAGTACTAATATGATAGCTCCTGTTCTAAAAAGGGGTTGTTTTATTTCTTGACGTAAAACTTCCGATAATCCTTTTTGACTGATCAGTCCAAGTCGTGCAGACATTTCCTGTAAAACAATAGTAGCTGCGATAGACAGCAACATGGCCCATAGCAATTGATATCCAAAATTAACCCCTGCTATACTGCAAAGCGTTACGGTTCCAGGACCGATAAATGCTGCGGCTATAAGCGTAGCAGGACCAATTTGGGAAATCCATTTTTTCATCAGCGCTAACAATTAGTCCATACCTATAGGAGATCCATCCGGAATCTTAGGAGCCATTTTTGTATCTTTTGTTGAGGGATCCTTTATAAATTTACGAATTGTTTCAACCCAATACACATCCATCTCTCCCTTAGCTCCTTTGGCTTTATTATTTTGCAAATAAGTCAACCAGCTCTTTTAATTTTTTAAAACCACTTGCTTTTACCTGAGGATAGACCTCATCACTGACCAATAAATGAAAGATATTGTTGAGCAACTGCTCATTGATCACTTGCTGTAATTCAGTATCCTCAGATAGTTTTATGGGTCTTTTTAAAAGAATTTTCAAAAAGCACATCAAAAACTTCATCGAGACCCAATTGCTTGTCATTTATACTTTTATTCGCTACTAACCTTGAGGCTCTCTCAGGGTGAAGGATAAAAGAGAAGGTCAGGTCTGATGCCGTGGCCGCTGCCCCAAAAGGATCAAAAGCCACTCCCAATTTACTTTTAAATGACTCCCTCGATCTGCGATAACCCATTGCTCTGGGAGGAAAAAGGGCCAACACTTGAGAAGGAATTTTTAATGTTTGAACGTCTATTGTTCTCATTAATCCCTCAAGTGCCCTTCTTTGCTCACCAGGATCTAATTGCTTGACGACCAATGGAGCATCTCCCTTGACGGCATAAGCATAGTCGAGTCCACCTATCATTTTGCTGACGGCTTCCGTTTGGTATCTGTGGTAAAAATACAAAGGGACAAAAACATCTTCCAAGCTTGTATAGGCATCATCCTTTTTGATGTTGTCCAAAGAGAACCTGCTTATGGCGAATTTTCGAACCTCTAACACGTTATCAAGTTCCTTTACAATATCATTTCCATTGTCCCATAAATGAGCATAGGCATGTGCTCCTCCCTGAGCCCTTGCGTCACTATCAGAAATATATCTGAATCCTTTGCTGTAAGCATCGTCCAAAATTCGTTGTAAATTTTCACCTTCATTCTCTGGAAACTCACCATAGGCATAGGTCACCGTAATTTTGTCCCAATCTCCTATTCCTGTTGTATAGGCATTTGAAAAGTCAAGTCGATCGCCGGCTACTGTGATCAAGGGATGAGGATAGTCCATTACTGAAGATCTGTTTTGGGTACTTGCCGCAAAATTATGTGCAAATCCCAGGGTATGCCCCACTTCATGAGCAGATAGTTGTCTTATTCGTGCCAAGGCCATTTCCATGGCAAATTGATCATTTGTTTCATTATTAGCATAAGGCGCCTGGAGGGCTTGAGCGATTAAAAAATCTTGTCTGATCCTTAAAGAACCCAAGACTAACATGTCCCTTTATGATCTCACCTGTTCTTGGATCTGATATACTACTCCCATAACTCCAGCCTCTTGTTGACCTGTGTACCCATTGAATAACATTGTATCTCAGATCTAAAGGGTCTGCATCATCCGGTAAGATCTTTACCTGAAAGGCATTTAGAAAACCTGCAGCCTCAAAGGCCTGATTCCACCAGGAGGCGCCTTCTAATAAAGCTGAGCGCACAGGTTCGGGAGTTCCAGGGTCCAAATAATAAATAATTGGCTCTTTAGCTTCACTTCACTGCGGCAGTTGGGTCCTTTTTCTCCAATCTATGCCTATAAATCAACTTTTTTACGATAGGCTCGTTCACCGGAGTGGCATAATCCATATAACTCATGGGGTAACCACCCGAACGCGCATCAAAAACTCTTGGCTTATAACCTTCGTCTGGAAGCGCTACAAAAGAATGATGTTGATGCACAGAAACAGATGCTGCATCGGGGCTTACACTGTAAATCTCCCTTCCCTTTGGCTGGCCTGTAAAGGTCAACAACAGCATCAAATTCAACATTCTTCGGAAAAGCTTTTGTTCGTTCCATATGCATGGCACTCCTGCTTTTATCCAGACTATAACTCCCTTGATCCTTGCACTTTTTAATGTCTCAGCAACTCCATGAGCATCCCTAATCAGAAAATCGGTAATATCTATCAATAAAACATCCCCCTTTTCCTCCTGAATTTCAAAGCCGAATAACACAGATTTAGCAAAAGCCTCTTCTATAGAATTTCTCTCCTTTTCATTTTCTGTTATGGCACGGTAACGCTGATTGGGCTGAATGAGCAGCAATTTATTCCCGGCACGCTGGAATAAAACCACAACGCCATTTCCCAATTGCCCTCTATCTAAACCTATGTCGTTAGAACCCAAGCCTTCTGACAAAGCATTCACATATAAAAATTCTTTATTGAGATGCTCCACCTCTAAAAAAACTTTATCCGCTTTATTGTCGTAATGGAAATTAAATAGGCCTTTATGCTGCGTTACATTTTGATTATCAGCCAGAAATTGGGCATTTGTGGATTGAAAAAACAGAATAAAAAGTAATGGGAATAAAAGTTTGGTCATGATGTATATTTTTTGGTAATCGGATAAAAATAAGACGAAAATTTCAATTTCATTAAAATTCTCAGTCTCATTTTTTAGTTTATTTTTGCCCCATGGTTACATCGGATCAAATAAAAGACATCATAGAGCGCATAGATAATTTACGAGCCTATCTTGATATTGACAAAAAACTGATTGAGATCTCTAATGAAGAGGAGAAAGCTTCTGATCCAGATTTTTGGAATAATTCCAGAGAAGCTGAAAAGGTGATGAAAATCTTAAGAGGCAAAAAGAAATGGGTAGATGACTATAATCAAGTAAAATCAGATGGTGAAGATTTAAGCGTCTTATTTGATTTTTTTAAAGAAGAAGAAGCTACAGATCAGGAAGTTACACAACAATATACAAAAACAATTCACCTGCTTGAGTCACTGGAATTCAAAAATATGCTTTCAGAAGAAGGAGACATTTTAAGTGCAGTTCTTCAAATCACAGCCGGCGCCGGAGGTACTGAAAGTTGTGACTGGGCTCAGATGTTGATGCGTATGTATATGATGTGGAGTGAAAAACAAGGTTTTAAGATAAAGGAGCTCAATTATCAGGAAGGAGATGTTGCAGGTATTAAAACAGTTACCCTTGAAATTGAAGGTGAATATGCCTTTGGCTATTTAAAAGGCGAGAATGGGGTTCACAGACTCGTCAGGATCTCACCTTTTGACAGCAATGCCAAAAGACACACCTCTTTTGCATCAGTATATGTTTACCCCTTAGTAGACGACACTATCGAAATCGATATCAATCCAGCCGATATTACCTGGGACTTTGCACGATCAGGTGGTGCAGGTGGGCAGAATGTGAATAAAGTTGAAACCAAGGCCATACTGCGTCACAAACCTTCAGGTATTATGGTGGTAAACTCAGAAACCCGGTCTCAGCTGGAAAATCGGGAAAAAGCCATGCAAATGTTGAAATCGCAATTGTATGAAATAGAACTTCAGAAGCAACGAGAGAAAAGAGACAGCATAGAAGCGGGTAAAATGAAGTATCGATTTTGGCTCTCAGATTAGAAATTACGTGATGCATCCCTATAAATTGGTTAAAGATGTACGAACCGGAGAAGAAACAGGCAATGTAGATGCTGTGATGAATGGAGAGATCGATAACTTTATCAAAGCTTTTTTAATGGAAAATTCTGATAAGACCAATTCAAAAAATGAACTATAAACATGGGAAACTCAAAAATTGAAACCATTATTTTCGATTTGGGAGGCGTCTTGGTTGACTGGAATCCTGAATATTTATATACCAAAATATTCAAAGATGATCCCAATAAAATGGATTGGTTTCTTAAAACTGTCTGCTCGACCTCCTGGAACATGGAACAGGATGCGGGCAGAACCTTTGAACAAGGCTCCCAAATATTGATTCAAGACTACCCTGAATACAAAAAAGAGATCTTGGTTTTTTATGAGAGGTGGGAAGAAATGCTAAAAGGAGAAATAGAATGATACTGTATTGATTTTAAATTTATTAAAAGAATTAAACAAAGTAAAACTTTATGCTTTAACCAACTGGAGCGCCGAGACTTTTCCTATAGCAAAACGGCGTTTTGGCTTCTTACAACAGTTCGAAGGTATTGTGGTTTCAGGGCGAAGAAAAAACCAGAAAACCTTATCCGAAAATCTACGAAATAACACTTGAAAGGTACGGACTTTCACCAGAAACATGCCTATTTATAGATGACAGTATAGACAATGTAAACGCAGCAAAGTTACTAAATATCAATGCTTTACATTATACAGATGCCATACAACTTAAGTACGGACCTCAATCAATTAGGACTTCTTTCCTAAACAGATGCTTTTTCTGACTCGAATTGAACCCTTCATTTAGTCGAAAACGAACTTATTTCTGATGGCCTAAATATGTCTCAAGAAGCCGTGTTATTTTTATTCGCAACTTAAACGGTGAAAATTCCTTATGAATATCTGATCAAATCCACCGAAAAAATGGCTATTTTTAGCTTATAGATATTTCTTATAGCTAATACTTTAATGACTGATAATCTGAATATTAATATGATCTATATAAAGCTTATAGATTAATATTTTAAAATGTCATCGTTAAATTTGTATTTCGATTCATCTATTGACGTAAAAAAACCTAATATCGACTTCAATCAACTCAATATTTGATCGAATGTCTTCACTGTTAAAATTAGATGCATTATAAGCCATTGGAAAATGCCATTTGTCGATAAGTTCCATCCTTCTGTCTAGATATATTCTCTTCCTTGATTTTAATTTTTATTTTAGCGTATCAATTCCAAATCTTAAAATATTTTTTATGCCACTACTCATAGTTTTATTGGGAATCGTCTTATTGTTTGTTTTAATCGCCGTTTTCAAATTAAACGCTTTTCTATCATTCATTATCGTCTGTCTGCTTGTAGGAATTTTGCAAGGAATGGAATTGAATAGTGTCATACAGTCTATCCAAACAGGTATAGGCAATACCCTTGGTTTTTTGGTACTCATACTTGGTCTGGGTGCCATGCTGGGCAAATTGGTTGCTGATAGCGGTGCAGCCCAGCGAATCACCACCAAACTTGTCGATAGTTTTGGCATTAAATATATTCAATGGGCAGTTGTTCTTGCCGGGTTCATCGTTGGGATCCCCATGTTTTATACTGTTGGATTTGTAATCCTGATCCCTTTGGTATTTACGGTAGCGGCAGCAACTAACCTGCCCCTGATCTATGTTGGGCTTCCGATGCTGACCTCCTTATCAGTGACACACGGCTTCCTGCCACCTCATCCTGCACCCACAGCTATCGCAGGGATGTTTGACGCCAGTATAGGAAAAACGATGTTATACGGTATTATCGTGGCCATACCAGCCATTATTATAGCGGGACCATTGTTTTCAAGAACCATCAAGAATGTTGTGGCTACTCCCCTTCCGGAGTTCTATAACCCAGTAATTCTCAAAGATGAGGAAATGCCAAAAATGGGAGTCAGTGTTTTTACGGCTCTTTTACCTGTGATCCTTATCGGACTATCAACCGTATTTGATTATATTCTACCGGCAGGATTTTCCACTGAGAAACCTGATCATTTTTATAGGAAACCCTGTTATGGCTATGCTGATATCGGTATTGGTCGCCATTTTCACACTGGGATTATCCAGGGGTAAAAAAATGGGCGAGGTGATGACTTCTGTGGCGACTTCTGTTTCCAGTATTACCATGGTACTGCTCATTATTGCTGGAGCTGGGGGTCTAAAACAGATCCTCGTTGACAGTGGCGTAAGCGATTATTTGGGCGATTTATTAAGAGATTCCAGTATTTCTCCCCTGGTATTAGGTTGGCTGATCGCAACCATACTAAGGGTATGTATTGGCTCAGCTACCGTGGCAGGGCTAACAGCTGCAGGAATCGTTTTACCTTTGGTTTCTGGAACAGGCGTAAAACCGGAATTAATGGTACTTGCCATAGGATCTGGAAGCCTAATGCTTTCTCATGTAAATGACGGAGGATTCTGGCTTTTTAAAGAATATTTCAATCTATCCGTAAAAGAAACCCTTCGCACCTGGACCGTCATGGAAACCATGGTAGGTATCATTGGCATAACAGGTGTCCTAATATTAAACCTCTTTATATAAAATTAATATCTCATGAGCAAATTAGTATCTGAACGAATTAAAGAACTCAATTTACAATTTCCACCAGCACCCAAACCTGCTGGTGTCTATCGGCCCATTCTGGTCATTGACAAATTTCTATACGTATCCGGGCAGGCACCGATTAATTTTGATGGCTCCTTCATGCAAGGTCGCGTTGGAGAAAATCTAAGCCAGGAAGAAGGCTACAAGGCTGCAAGGCAAGTAGGCCTGACGATGCTCTCTACGATCCTGACTCATTTTGGGGATATCGACAAGGTGAAAAGAATTGTCAAAGTATTGGGCATGGTGAATTGCACCCCTGATTTTCAACGTCAGCCCCTTGTCATGAATGGTTTTAGTGAATTAATGGCTGAAGTATTTGGCCAGGAATATGGTATTGGCGCCCGAAGTGCTGTTGGCATGATGCTACCCGATGGAATTCCTGTTGAAGTGGAAGCCATGTTTGAATTATACTAAGTGAACCATGGGAGATCAATATTGGTACGCGTTATCTGAAACGAAAACAGCTACAAGCCCTGCCTTACTTGTTTATCCGAAGAGGATACAGTACAATGCTGCGCTTATGCTGCAAATAGCAGAAGACCCTGACCGGCTGCGACCACATATCAAAACCCATAAAATGGCGGAAATCATCCAATTACAGCTGCAATTGGGTATACAAAAGTATAAATGCGCTACTTTGGCAGAGGCAGAACTTTTGGCCCTTTCAGGCGCTCCGGATGTACTGCTAGCCATGCAACCAGTTTCAATCCATCTTGAACATTTTATCCATTTGATTGAAAACTATCCAAAAACAAAGTTTTCTACCCTTGTTGACAATCAAGATTCTCTTATAGATTTCAAGAAAGCCGCCTATGACTCAAACCTCATCCTGGATCTTTGGCTGGACATCAATAATGGGATGGATAGAACGGGCATAAAGCCGGGAAAAGAGGCAGAAAACCTTTATAAATCTGTTTCTAAGGCACCTTTGCTTCGTCTTAGAGGTCTGCATGTGTATGACGGTCATATTCATACTGCTGATTTCCGTGAAAGAGAAATTGAATGCGATGCTGATTTTAAGCCGATAATTCAATTAAAAGAAGCCCTTGAATCAGCAGGTTATCCAGTACCAAAGATCATTGCTGGTGGCACTCCCACCTTTCCTATCCATAAAAAGCGAAAAGATGTAGAATTGAGCCCTGGTACCCCATTGTTATGGGATGAAGGATATGGCAGTCAATACAGCGACCTTGAATTTCTGCCCGCTGCCGTGCTTCTTACCAGAATCATCAGCAAGCCAGGAAAAAACTTACTTTGTTTTGACCTGGGTCATAAATCTGTGGCTTCTGAAATGAAGCTTCCCAGGGTCAAATTTTTAGGGAATCATGACTTTGAACACATCTCCCAGAGTGAGGAACATTTGGTGGTAAAATGTATACAAAGTGACTCTTATCATATTGGGGATACTCACTATGCCTTACCGATACATATTTGTCCGACTGTGTCAAAATATCCCAAAGTACTCACTGTAGAGAATAAAAAAATAACAGGTTCCTGGATGGTTTCAGCTCGAGACCATTAATTAAATTAATACTAAAGTTAAAATAATGAAAATTTTTATGATTCAATTGCTTATGGTTTTTATGTTCTTAAGTTGTGATAAAAGATACTACGGCTCATAAGACTCCTGAAAATGACAACAGAAATCCGATTGAAGGATCTTGGAAACTCGTTTATGCTGACATAAAAGAAAATGATTCCTTACAAATCAAGGACCTTAGTAAAACCGATTTTATCAAGATCATCAACGGCAGCCACTTTGCCTTTTTCAACCAGGAACAAGGTACAAGTGAAAATTTTATGGCAGGAGCCGGCACTTACACCTTTAATGGTGCAGACTATGCTGAAACGCTTGATTTTATCAATGCCCCTGATTACAGAGGACATATTTTTCCGTTTAAGGTAGAGATCAAAGGAGATTCTCTTATCCAGCAAGGGCATGAGAAAATTGAAGCTGCGGGACTTGACCGATATATACTCGAAAAATATATTAGAATTAACCCTAAAAATTAGACCATGCTCATCTTTGATGCACACCTGGACCTTTCCATGAACGCTTTAGAATGGAATAGAGACCTCCGCTGGACGGTTGAAGACATAAGGAAAAGTGAAAAGGGAATGAATGACAAGCCTGATAGGGAAAAGAACACCGTGTCTTTTGATGCCATGCGCACTGGACAGGTAGGCTTATGCGTTGCCACCCAGATCGCCAGATACGTAAAAAGAGACAGTACACTTCCGGGCTGGAATTCACCCGAGCAGGCCTGGGCCCAAACCCAGGGTCAATTGGCCTGGTATAAAGAGATGGAACGAGCCGGTCATTTGAAATCCATTTGCAATAGTGAAGATCTCAGACGGCACTTGGATTTATGGAAAGAACCAAAAGCAGATAGTCCTATTGGATATATTTTAAGTTTAGAAGGTGCTGATTCAATTGTCACGATGGATCACCTTGAGCGGGCATGGACACAAGGCTTGCGCGCCATAGGGCCTGCCCATTACGGACCTGGCACGTATGCCCATGGTACCGATTCTGTTGGAGGGATCGGCAGGAAAGGAAAAGAGTTGTTAAAAAAAATCGCCGCATTAGGCCTTATCCTTGACGCAACTCATCTCTGTGACCAAAGTTTTTGGGAGACGATGAAGGAATACGAGGGACCTGTTTGGGCAAGTCATAACAATTGTAGAAAATTTGTCAACCACAACAGGCAGTTTACTGATGAGCAAATAACAGAACTTATCGGGCGAAAAGCTGTGATTGGAATCGCCTTGGATGCATGGATGATGGTTCCAAATTGGGTAAGAGGCGTTTCAACACCAGAATCTATGGGCGTTACACTTGATCTTATGGTCAACAATATTGACCATATTTGCCAGCTTGCCGGAAATACAGAACATGTAGGTATTGGCACCGATCTGGATGGAGCCTTTGGCAAAGAGCAAAGCCCTGCTGATCTGGATACAATTGCCGATCTCCAATGTATCCCTTCAAGATTAAAGAAAAAAGGATACACACAAAGTGATATTGAAAATATAATGCATAAGAATTTTATTTCATTTTTACTTAGAACCTGGAAGTAGTAAAGTCATCAAAAAAGTGAAATAATTAAAAGTATGAAAACATTTTCTTGTCTTCAGAAAACAGGATAGAAACGAAGCTATTTTTCGATCAAAAACATGTTGGATCGAGAAGAATTATATACATTTGAACAGTAAAAGAATCTATAAAAACTCAAATAATCATTAAAATTCACAGGATATGAAAAGAATCTTATTGGTATTCACTTTTGGGCTCATACTCATTGTGGGGAGCTGTCAAAAAGAAGTTCGTGTTGAAAAATCTAAATTCAAATTGGTGAACAAGGTCTTTATGTTAGATGATAATAAATTCACTGGTGTTGCGTTTGAAAATTACGCAGATGGCACTTTAAAAAGTGAATGGACTTTACTTAATGGAATAGAACATGGACCAGGGGCTACCTACTATCCTAATGGCCAGGTAGACGAAAAAATAGTATGGAAAGACGGCGAAAAAGACGGCCCTTATGAAAAATACTATGATAACGGGCAGCTCGAAGTAAAAGCGCAATACACTTTTAATGAAAAAGATGGGTATTTTGAGACTTTCTATAAAAGTGGTAAACCTTGGAGAAAAGGCTACTATGATAATGGTCTACTGGAAGGTTCCATTGAAGAATATTATGAGAATGGACAACTAAAAAATTCTATCACCTGGAGTAATGATAAAAGAGAAGGACCTTTTCAAGAGTACTATGAAAATGGCCAGCTCAAAACCACAGGTTATTACAAAAACAACCAAAAAGATGGAACATTTGAAACCTATTCTGAAGATGGTGAATTAATGAAGAAAGTAAATTTTGACAAAGGAACATCAGTTTAGACAAATGATCAGCTGATTTGAATCTATTTACAGATCTATTCAGCACTTGGTTAGCATTATTACAATCCTCAAATAAAAGAGAAAAAAAGCACTCTGCCGCAACTGGCAGAGTGTTTGCTTTTGAGGTCATTCAAGATCATATGAAGCGCTTTGTCATACTTTGAATTTGTTAAACTTTTCTTGGACAATGTTTCTTTTTAGGGAAGGTCTCACATACTTGTGAACTTATTTACTTTATGTTTCATTAACCAATACCCAAATATAACACCAAACCAAGGTTTATTTGACGACACGATGTGTCTAATTTAAACCGATCTTGAACGGTTTCGCAGGACTACTGAACAAAATTCAAATATATATGTCTAAAGATACTGGGCCTTCCAAGATAGTTTTTGAAATTCCTGTCTCATTTTTTCCCTCGGAATCATACGCCCACCTCACCAAGGAAATATGAAAATTTTCTATTTCAATACCGATTATGGAACTGGGATGCACACAACTACCATCGTTAAACAATGGAATGTCTCCAGGATCAGGGAACCTGGGACGATGTGTATGCCCACAGATCACCATTTGTTGGTTATTGTTAACGATCCATTGGTTAAGCTTCCTTTCAACTTTTACCAACCCTTTATAGTTTTTTGCAGGACTTGTCGGATCGCGTATTCCAAACCATTTTTGCATATATTTCCAAAAATATCGCACAAAGAACCTATTGAATTTCCAATGCCTGTAATTCATAAAATCAGCCTGATGTCCGTGAATAGCAAAAATTGATCGGCTAGAGTTTTCAAATTCCAGCAATAAGCTTTCATAGTATTGCAGGTCGAAAAAGGCTTCTTTATCTTTGATGTTTTTTGGTGTAAAAAAAGTACGCAACAACTTTTCAACCATAATTGGATCTCGAAACTCCATGTCATGGTTACCCCATAAAAGAAAAAGTCGTTTTTGTCTATGAAATTTTTCGAGCAGCTCAAATATGTACTTATAGGATTTAAAAATAGGTCTGAACGATTTATTTTCCCAAAGTTCAATACCATCTCCTAATTCAATATAAGTAAAACCCGCATCATAATAAGTTGTAAGTGCATGGGTATAGATCTTCATATTATTTCGAAAATCATCTGCATAGCTATTGTCTCCCTTATGGAGATCACTAAAAAAAACGAGCTTTACATCTTTTGAAAATGATACTTTCTTGGCGTTTTCAAAAGCTTTATTCAGAATTGAGTTGACCATAAACGAATTAATCTTTTAAAATAATACATTTTATTGAAACCAGGCAGATTTTTAAAAAACTCCTTTTATTCAGGTTAACATCACGGTATGGCTCATCAAAATAAATGAATTGTTTTTTTCTTATATTTACGACACTCGCTTGTAAATAACTGATTAATTTCTTTTTGCCTCGAGAAATAAACAATTTAAAAAATAACACTAATACAACTCAACATGAAAAAACTCAAGAAAGATGATTTGAAGCAAGAAGTATTCGATCTATACGATGACTATGCACATAACAAAATTCAAAGACGCGACTTTGTAAAAAAATTATCAACTTATGCCGTTGGAGGTTTAACGGTTTCGTCTTTAATGAGCTTTATGATGCCCGACTATATCAATTCGATTCAAGTTCAATCGGATGATCCAAGACTGGAATCTGACTATGTCAATTATGACTCGGCCAAAGGTGGTGGCAGTATCAAGGCACTGCTATCGAAGCCTGCCGAGGCAAAGGGAAAACTTGGAGGTATTGTTGTTGTTCATGAAAACAGAGGGCTTAATCCATATATCGAGGACACAGCAAGAATTGCAGCCTTGGAAGGTTTTATTACCATTGCACCTGATGCCTTAAGTCCACTCGGGGGTTATCCGGGAAATGATGACGATGGAAGAGAATTACAAAGAAAACGCGACAGAAATGAAATGTTGGAAGACTTTATGGCTGCCTTTGAATATCTGAAAGCACATCCGGACTGTAATGGAAAAGTAGGGGTTGTTGGTTTCTGCTTCGGCGGATGGATTTCGAATATGATGGCGGTTAACCTACCTTCTTTATCTGCAGCAGTTCCTTTTTACGGAGGCCAACCTAAAGAAAACATCGATCAGATCAACGCGCCATTAATGCTGCAATATGCAGGTTTGGACAAAAGGGTTAACGAGGGCTGGCCAGCCTATGAAGCAGCACTTAAAGCAGCTAAAAAAGACTATGTCGCCTATACCTATCCTGATGTAAACCATGGATTCCACAACAATACGACACCAAGATACAATAAGGAAGCCGCTGAATTGGCATGGAGCAGGACAATAGATTTTTTTAAGAAAAACTTGAGCTAAAATAAAGTATAGTTTAGCTGTTGTTCATATTTGATCTTATCAAATCTTAATAATGTTATACAAATAATTCATATCTTTAATGATGTAGCAGCACAAATTGCTGTGCCTTGATGGATTAAAATTTCGTTACGCGCTAGGGTTAAACTGCTGAAATATTTATAACAAAACCCATTTAATAATGTCTTCAAGAGAAATTGAAGTTATCTTAAGCCGGCAATTGGCTGATTCCTTATCCACATCAGTATTCATTGTGGATCCAGAAGGAAACCTTATTTTTTATAATGAACCTGCCGAAGATCTGTTGGGATTAAGATATGAAGAGACAGGAACCATGCCTGTAGCTGAGTGGTCCTCCATATTTACACCGATGGATGACAAAGGAAATGTTTTAGCCCCTGAAGAATTGCCTTTGGTTCAAACTTTATCAAAACGGTTACCTGCGCATGGTGATTTTTGGATCAGGAGCCTTAAAAATAAAAGTCATAAAATTTCTGTTACCTCTTTCCCGATTATAGGACGACCAGATCGATTTTTAGGGGCCATTGCAATCTTCTGGAAAATATCAGAAAAATGAAAATTACAATATGGGGCTGCCGAGGATCAATGCCCACTCCAGGGGCTGAAAAAAACAAATATGGGGGTAACACTTCATGTGTTCAAATTGAACATGGCCATACCTGTTTGATATTTGATGGGGGCTCAGGGATTCAACAATTGGGACAGCAATTAGATCCTGATGTTGTGGAAGTGAATATCTTACTAACCCATCTTCATATTGACCACATCATGGGGTTAGGCTACTTCAAACCTTTTTATAATCCAAAATGTACCGTAAATATTTGGGGGCCTGCGGGTTCTTCTGAAAGTTTGATCGCACGATTAAGACGTTATTTCTCACCCCCTTTTTTCCCGGTAAGATTTAAGGAACTTTCAGCAAAAATAAATATTCATGAAATAAACAACTCTACCTTCAATATAGATGGTTTTACTATAAAATCTGAGTATTTATGTCATCCGGGACCCACAGTTGGGTATCGATGTGAATTAGGAGGATCTGTTGTATCCTTTATGCCAGATCACGAACCCTCCTTGGGCTCCAGCAATTTCCCATATTTAACGGAATGGTGCAGTGGATACAATATCTCCGAAGAGGCTGACCTATTGTTTCACGACGGTCAATACAGTCATGAGGAATACAACCGACGAGTAGGCTGGGGACATAGTTCTGTGAGTGATGCCATTGATTTTGCCAACCTCTCAAAGGTTAAAAAAATGGTCCTGTTTCATCATGATCCGGCTCATACAGATGTTCAACTGGAAGCAATGGTCGATCAAAGTATTCAAGGAAAAACAATTGACTTTGATCTGGTGATCGGAAAGGAAAATGATGTTTTTTACCTGTAAATAGTTTTTATTCCGACAAACGAATATTTCTCAAATTAGTTTTAAGCCAATCACCTCTATCTTTATCTGTTTTCTGTACTGAATCAGTTTCAGTGATGCGTTTAGGCATTATATGCAACTCTTGATGATATATATTTTTTCAATCCCTTCTTTAATTTCATCTCTCTTTCGATTGTATTTTCTCTGTTATTTTCTTTATAGATCTCCATAAGATTATTTGAACCTGCTTTTAAAAGCTCACAGAAATCCAAAACCGAAATCATTTCTCCTTGATCCAGATTCAATCTTGCGCACCAACGTTCATCTAATATTAAATTCCATTCTCTTTTAAACTTAGGAACTTTAGGTCGATTAGAAATATCAAGTAGATCATCGCAAATACCATTTATATTATGAATACAAGGTTTACAAATATCATCTGCGCCAAGATCAATTTCCAACAAGGTATCTCTGTTTTCCAAAATTGTCTTAGAAATGGAGTGAACATTATGGCCATAAGAATGCGGTTCAAGGATTACTATGTCTGCAGAAAAGGAAGTGATTATATCAATAAAATGATGAGGTTTAATTTTTATCTTATGCTTCATATTAGTCTTAATAGCATCTCATTATTCGTTGTTATCAGATAAAATTACCACTTTTACATGTATACATTTCGGTTTATCTGGACTTTTTTATCCCAACCAACCCTCTCTATCCAAACTTCTGTACTGAATCGCCTCTGCTATATGTTCTGGTAGAATAGTCTCGCTTTTTGCAAGATCTGAAATGGTTCTGGAAACTTTTAAAATCCTGTCATAGGCCCTGGCCGATAGATTAAGGTGCTGCATCGCATGTTTTAATAGTTCCTGTGACGTCTTATCGATCTGGCAATAGTTACGTATTTGTTTTACATTCATCTGGGCATTATAATGGATGTCATTTCTTGAACTATACCGCTCTGACTGCAGACGTCTCGCAGCCATGACTCTTTCTCTGATCTCTTTGCTTTTCTCACCTGATCGTTTTCCTGAAAGTTTTTCAAAGGGAACCGGTTGTAATTCGATATGCAAATCAATACGATCGAGCAAAGGGCCTGAAATCTTGCTTAAATATCGTTGGGCTTCAATCACTGTAGCGCTAGACATTTGCTCCTGATCAACAAAAAACCCTCCGGGACTTGGGTTCATACTGGCCACCAACATAAAACTGGATGGATAAGTAATCGTAAATTTAGATCTTGAAATGGTAACCTCCCTATCTTCAAGAGGCTGCCTCATCACTTCTAAGACACTTCTTTTGAATTCAGGTAATTCATCTAAAAATAAAACACCATTGTGTGATAAAGATATCTCACCAGGTTGGGGGTAAGTTCCGCCACCAACCAAAGCAACATCGCTTATGGTGTGATGAGGCGACCTAAATGGTCTTTTATTCATTAACCCTTTTGTCCCGTTTAATTTACCCACTACTGAATGAATTTTAGTAGTTTCCAATGCTTCTGTCAACGACATGGGAGGTAAAATGGTGGGCAACCTTTTGGCCAACATGGTTTTTCCAGAGCCCGGCGGTCCTATAAGAATAATGTTATGGCCTCCTGCAGCAGCGATCTCCATACAACGCTTGATCGTTTCCTGACCTTTTACATCCGCAAAATCCAAGTCTTCATCGACAGAACAATCATAGAGTTCTTGCTCTAAATCAAGACGTAAAGGTTGTAAAATTGATTCGCCTTTTATAAAATCGACAACCTCCGAAATATTGTTCGCATCATATACTTCAAGGCCCTCCACTACTGCAGCTTCCTTTCCATTTTGCTTCGGCAAAATAAAGCCTTTAAAGCCATCTTTTTTAGCCTGAATAGCAATTGGAAGGGCTCCTTTTATGGGGTTTAAACTGCCATCCAATGACAATTCTCCCATGATCAGATAATCTTTGAGACGATTTGGTTCTATTTGACCAGATGCTGCCATAATACCCAACGCAAGAGGAAGATCATAAGCGGACCCTTCTTTACGCAAATCGGCAGGAGCCATGTTAATCGTAATTTTTTTACCCGGAAATTTAAAGCCTGAATTTTTAAGCGCTCCGGAAATTCGGTAACTGCTTTCCTTGATCGCACTATCTGGCAGACCTACCAAATGATAGGCGATCCCTTTGTCGATATTTACCTCTACTGTGATGGTAGTGGCATCTACCCCAATAACTGCACTTCCATAAACCTTTACTAGCATTGAATCTTCTGTTTACTATTAAGTGTCTTAAATACTTAAAGTAAACATGCTCTTCCTCACCCCCTCGGAGGTGAGGGGGTCACGTCCGAGGGGGTCACGTCCGAAGGCCTCACCTCCGAGGCCCTCAGATAACTATAAGGTTCCGCGTTTGGCCTGTTCTCTTTCAATACTTTCAAAAAGTGCTTTAAAGTTCCCTGCTCCAAACCCTCGAGCTCCCATTCTTTGTATGATTTCAAAGAACAAAGTTGGTCTGTCTTCTACAGGTTTAGTAAAAATCTGTAATAAATAGCCTTCTTCGTCTGCATCGATCATAATACCCAGGCTTTTTAAAGTCTCAATATCCTCTCTTAGCTCATGGCTAAATTCTTCCAATCTGCCAGGAACTGCTCTGTAATATTCTTCGGGAGGCGTACTTAAAAACTCTATTCCACGAGCTCTCAACTTTGAAACTGTGGAAATAATATCATCTGTTGCCACTGCAATATGCTGCACACCAGAACCTTCGTAGAAATCAAGATATTCTTCAATTTGTGATTTCTTTTTCCCTTCTGCCGGTTCGTTAATTGGAAATTTAATTCTGCCATTACCGTTACTCATCACCTTACTCATCAGGGCCGAGTAATCTGTGTGGATCTGCTTATCATCAAAAGACAAGAAATTTTCAAAGCCCATAACATCCTCATACCATTTTACCCAAGTATTCATCTCTCCCCAACCTACATTGCCAACCATATGGTCAATAAATTTTAAACCACAAGGTTCTGGATTGTATTCTGATTTCCATTCCGTAAATCCTGGTAAAAATGTTCCTTTGTAGTTTTTGCGTTCCACAAACATATGCACCGTTTCTCCGTAAGTATAAATACCCGATCTGACGACCTCACCATCTTTATCTTTTTCCGTTACAGGTTTTAGGTATGATGTTGCACCGCGAGAAGTAGTTTCTTCCCATGCTTTTTTAGCGTCTTCTACCCAAAGGGCTACAACTTTTACACCATCACCATGTTTTACGATATGATTGTTAATGTCTGATTTTGAATGTAAAGGCGTGGTCAACACTATTTTAATTTTATCTTGTTTTAACACATATGAAACAGCATCTCTACTTCCTGTTTCCAGGCCTTTATAAGCAAAAGATTGGAAACCAAATGCCGATTTGTAAAAATGGGCTGCTTGCTTTGCGTTTCCCACATAAAACTCTACATAATCTGTTCCCAATAATGGTAAAAAATCTTTGGCTCCCTTAAATATTTTTTCCAATCCGTATTCTACATTTTTTATATCCTTCATCACTTTAATTTTAATGATTTAACCAACTTTTATAATACTCATCATCGGCCAATTTCATAGCAGCCTCTGTAACCATCAAAGGTTTAAAAGTATCCACCATTACTGCAAGTTCTTCGGTTGATTTCTTGCCGATACTTCTTTCCATGGCGCCGGGATGCGGTCCATGTGGAATCCCTGCGGGATGCAAGGTAATTTGACCTTTTTCAATATTGTTTCGACTCATAAAATCTCCGTCTACATAATACAACACCTCATCAGAATCAATATTACTGTGATTGTAAGGTGCCGGTACTGACTGAGGATGATAATCATATAATCTAGGAACGAATGAGCAGATCACAAAACCTGCAGATTCAAAAGTTTGATGGACTGGAGGTGGCTGATGTATCCTTCCTGTTATGGGTTCAAAGTCGTGAATCGAAAATTTATAAGGAAAATTATATCCGTCCCAGCCCACAACGCTAAAGGGATGCGCCGCATAAATATATTCATGTATGCTATCCTGCTTTTTAACCTTGATCATAAAGTCTCCTGTCTCATTGTACGTTTCCAACTCAGATGGCGGATGCATATCTCTCTCACAAAATGGTGCGTGCTCGAGCATTTGACCAAACCAGTTCCGGTACCTTTTTGGGGTATAAATTGGATTCTTGGACTCCACAATGAATAACCTGTTCTCTTCTGAATCAAAATCTATCTGATAGATCATACCCCTTGGAATCACAACATAATCTCCATAGGAAAACTCAATATTACCCAGCATGGTCCGCAGTTTTCCAGTGCCCTTATGGATAAATATCACCTCATCAGCATCTGTGTTTTTATAGAAATAATCTCTAAGAGATTGACTTGGTGCAGCAAGGCTTATCTGGCAATCGTTATTTAGTAAAACCGGAACCCTGCTCTTTAAATAATCATTCTCCGGAGCCACCTCAAATCCTTTCAGACTGATAGACTTCATGTTTTTCTCAACAGCCACCTTTGGTCGAACATCATAAGAGGCCACAATTTTCTTTACCTGAGTTGGTCTTTGCGTATGATACAATAAAGTGGACATTCCGTCAAAACCAATGGTTCCAAAAAGCTCTTCGTATAAGAAATTTCCCTGATCATCCTTAAAAACCGTATGGCGTTTTGAAGGAATTTTGCCTAGGCTATGGTATCTGGGCATGTGTATATATTTTTGATATTAGTATTAGAAAGAAGTAGGTATAAGAAGACCACCTGACTTATTCAGGCTTTCTCTTCATCAGAAATTTTAGAAGTGATAATAATTCCGCAAAAAAGTAGGTCATATTATATTTGTTCTTTCGATGTTAACAAATATAACGAATATTTTTTAAGAATATAGAAATCTTATTCAGTGCAAGACCTATTTTACTTCGATTACTTTTTTGATTTGGGGAGCATATTTTTTAATGGTGGCCTCCACCCCATTTGTCAAAGTCATTTGATTCACTTTACAGCCAATACAGGCCCCGTGAAACTTAATATTTACAACATTTTCATCTACGGAAACAAAGGAAATATCACCACCATCAGTAAGCAGGTACGGTCGTATCTCAGCCAGCGCCTTTTCTATATTATCCAATAACTCTTTTTGCCCCATGTTAAAAATGTTTTTCCCGAGCACCGTAAAGGTGCCCGGAATTATTTTATTTAGTGCTACAACCTGACATGGTCGTAATTCTTACCACTTCTGTTGGTGGTAAATCTTCATTTCGTTTTACCAATTGAGACAGCATGTTCTTTGTTATATCAATAAAAGCTGACTCTAAAGCCGTGTCCTCTTGTAAAGCTACAGGATGTCCAACATCTCCTGCTTCCCTGATACTTTGCACCAAAGGTACTTCTCCTAATAAAGTTGTTTCCAAATCTTCCGCCAGGTTCTTCGCTCCGTCTTGACCAAAAATATAATATTTATTGTCAGGCAATTCAGCTGGAGTGAAATAACTCATGTTTTCAACAATACCCAATACTGGTACCATGATGTTTTCCTGCTGGAACATCGCAACTCCTCTTTTGGCATCTGCCAAAGCAATCGCTTGAGGTGTACTTACAATAACTGCTCCGGTTATAGGTACTGCCTGTACCATTGAAAGGTGGATATCACCTGTTCCCGGAGGAAGATCAACCAAAAGAAAATCCAGTTCACCCCAATTCGCATCAAAGATCATTTGGTTCAAAGCTTTTGATGCCATCGCACCTCTCCAGATCACAGCTTGATTCGGGTCAGTGAAAAAGCCCAAGGACAAAAGTTTAACACCGTAATTTTCTATAGGTTGCATTTTTGATTTACCACCAACATTCACCGATAAAGGTCTTTCCTTAGCCACATCAAACATAATAGGCATTGAAGGACCATATACATCGGCATCCAATATACCTACACTAAAACCCATTTTAGCTAAAGTAACCGCCAGGTTAGCCGTCACCGTTGATTTTCCAACACCACCCTTTCCTGAGGCAACTGCTATGATATTTTTAACACCTGGAACCTCATTACCTCTCATAGGAGCTGGCTTTGCAGGTGCATCAACTTTCACATTGACCTTGACGTCAGTTTTTTCATCTACCTGGTCGTGGATCACCTTCATAATCTCAACCTCGATCTTTTTCTTGGCTTGTAACGAAGGGTTCTTAATCGTAACATCCACAAGGATTTCTTTTCCGAAAACAACCACATTGGTAACTGATTCACTTTCTATAAGATTCATACCTTCTCCAGGAGCGGAAATGCTTTCAAGTGCCTTATATATATCTTGTTTTTTAAAACTCATGGTTTTCTTAATTAAAATGATTCTAAACAACAAAGATACTAACTTCTATGGAAGTAAAAAGAAATATAAATCACATTAGTGATTTTAGAATAACATTAAAATTCAATGAATCTAAGGCTTGAGCATAATGCTTTCTTCAACCTCCCAATTCGCCTTGGCTTCAATGATGGTCTTTACGTAATAAACCTGTTCAGGTTGACTATTTTGCAGAAAATTACCGGTATCCCACTTTCGGTTCCCATTATCATCATAGATAATACGGATCATAAATCTGGAAGGCCTTAGATTCCTAAACTCGAATTCTCTAGCTTCCGAGGCAAATTTTTTCGCCACAATATCACCTTTTTCGTTGATCAACTCAATGATCACAGGAAACTTCTCAATATTTCTTAATGTTAGAAAAATGGAGCAGTAATCAGAAATTTTTCCTGTTTTTATCGATGCCTTTATGGTATCATTCTGTATCCCTAAGATATCCTCTATGGCTCCTGGCTCAATAAATAACTTGTAGTTTTGAACCGGTTCCTTATCAAAAATAAAATCGATTCTATCTTTGTCTTCCGATATAGCAAGTTTTAAGGGGACCTTTATCGAGTCCTTGTCTATAAAATGGAATTTGGCAGTATCCACTTTCATCATGGGCACGGTGGAACCAAGTTTAAGTGTATCCCTTAAATGTAACGTCCCATAGCTGGATAATTCCAAGCGAAGGGAATCAATCTCATCTTCATTCAGCATGACCTTAACTGTATCAATAAATTGATCTTTTCTGACTTCCAGCATCATGCTGTCAATTTCAAAATTATTGAACCAGTAATTTAAGGTGTCTGTTCTTCTGTCTTTGCTATAAAATGATTTGAAATCATCAGTGGTAGGAGACAATACCCTTATATCTACATCCTTGTGATCGCCTTCAAAGCCAATGATAATATGACCTTTAGAGACATCCTTTGGCCTGGATACCGACTTAAAGGGAAGCACCTCTTTGAATAATGTCAGATCAAATATACTATCACCTGGAATGGTAATCAGATCAGGGTAAAACCCGATTCGGTCTTCCTTCGGATTGAATATGTAATTTTTTCTCGCATCATTTAAAGCGATCAATCTATAAGTGCCTGCCTTTATGTTGGTAATTTCCCAATTCAAGCTATCAACAGTGCTACCGACATAAGTAGGCTTCTCTAAGTAAATGACCGAATCCTTATAAGTTTCACTTACGGGATATAGCATTATGGTAGGGTTTTCTATCATTTCGAGGTCAAAAGCATCCTTAATCTCTCCTTTTACCTTAAGAGAGTCTATATAATCACCTGTTGAGAAAATGTATTTAAAATTATCAAGAATATTTCCTTCCGTATTATCAATAATGCTTTGAGCAAAATTGAAGGTATAAGTAGTATTCTCCTGCAAAGTGTCGCTTAATTTGATGGTGATTCTTTTACTTGGTGATCCCAAAGGTGAAATGACAGGAGAATTCTTAAGGGGAGGTGAGATAATCAATTGGGAATTGACTTCTTTCAGCTTGACGTATTCATCAAAATAAATTTTTATTTGATCCTCTTCAAAACGCAGACTCTTGAAATCAGGATCTGCCTTGACCATGATGGGTTTATCAAAATCCTTGGGCCCTCCTTCAGGTCTTCCTCTTCTGGCGCAACTAAAGACAGCAAAAATGACTAATACCAATAAAAAATAATGAAATTTCATACGTCAAATAAAATACAAATTAACAATTATTTTTTTTCGATTCGACTCTTTTTTAGCAAAATTAAGCGGTAAAGGCCATACTGGCAAGGCTTAACCTGACCCCGGAAACAGAGAGCAAAAGATCAGCACAGGCCTGCATGGTAGCTCCCGAAGTAATCGTATCATCAACCAAAAGAATATGCTTGTTTTTAATCAAACCAACTTCGTTTAAGATAAATTCCTTTTCCTTACTCAAAAACCTTTTTTGTCTGTTTTTTAGGGTTTGTGTTTCGCTATTTCTGATCTTTATCAGCAAGTCTTCCTTTAGTTCAGCTTGTAAAGCCTGAGCCAGGAATTTTGCAAATAAATGCACCTGGTTATAACCCCTCTCTCTTTCCCTGCTGGGATGCAAGGGCACAGGAACAACAAAGTCTATCAATTCAAATCTTTTACTCTCCACCATTTCTTCTCCCAGCCATTTACCCAGAAAAGAGCCTATTTCGGGCTTGTTATGGTATTTCAACTCGTGCATCAATCGTTGAACCATCCCTTTTTTTTCAAAAAACAATAAGGAAGTTGCTGCATTGACAGGAATTCTTCCTTTCAAACTGATTTCTAATTCATTTCCCACCTGAAAACTAAAATGGGTCAATGGCAACTGCGACAAGCATGTAAAACATAGATATTCACCTCTTATTTCTAGCAACTTACCACAGTTTAAGCACTCTTGAGGAAAGAACAGGTCAAAAATGTCAGCTAAGATATTGGGCATTAAATGATTATTTATCAACACTTCACATGAATTATATAAATAAATTGGTGTAAATCTTTAAAAAAAATTAAATTTGCACACAATTTTTCTGATTTATTACGTTTAATAAGTTAAGATTAATCTAAAATGTAAACCTAATTATATAATTATGGAAGAAAATTCTAAATCTTCAAACAGTAAAATTTTAATCATAGCCCTTACTGTATTGCTCTTCGGACTAATCGGCTATACGTTCTACAACAATAATGATCACAAGGAAGCCGTCAAATTTCTACAGTCTGAAAAAGATCAGATCATCGGAAATCTGACTGCAATGGAAGAGAAATATGATGTGGCTATCGCTGAAAACACAAGTCTTTCTGATTCCTTGTCAATGGAAAAAGAAAAAATAGCTGTTTTAAAAGACTCTGTTCAGAATCTGAAAAAGATTAATTCTAGCGTATTAAGAAGATACCGAGGACAATTAGCTACTCTTGAGAAAACCAATACCAGATTATTAGATGAGGTGGATTCTCTTAAAATGGCCAATAATATACTGACTGAAGAAAAGGACAGTATCAACAGCCAGTTGACGATCCAAACCAATTATAATGATACATTGGTAGCCCAAAACATGGAGCTTGCAAGAAAAGTTGAAATTGGTGGAGCCATCAACGTAGAAAATGTTCAGGTTACAGCGATGAAAATGCGTTCTAACGGAAAGTATACTGAAACCAATAAAGCTCAGAAAACTGATGCCATTAAGGTTGCTTTTAGATTAATTGAGAACGAAATCGCTGAACCAGGAGATAAAGAAGCTTATATTGTATTGAAAAATCCTGCAGGACAGGTCATCAATGCAAAAGGAACTTTTATGATGTCAGAAGGCAATGAGGCGAAATACACAGATCAGACCATCGTCAATTATGAGAATGCTGACCTTGACGTTGTCATGCTTGTTGAAAGAAAAGGAGACAAATATGAATCTGGTGTCTACCCTATCGAAGTGTTTGTAGAGGGTAAATTAGTGGGTTCTGCAAATCTGGAACTAAATGACTCTTTCTTAGGTCTATAAACTGACCATATCATTGTATAAATTAAAGGAAACACAAATTGTGTTTCCTTTTTTTATGCGCTTGTGATAAATTAATTATTTTTGCCGAACCAAATCAACATGGTACATCCAAAATGTTGGAGAGTTATGATCAATAATCGATCTTAAGCACAGTTTACGCATCTGGAGATTCTATGCGTCTGATAAAAAATAAAAAATAAGTGAAAAATCAAGAAGACAAATTTAAGAAGGTTGTTTCCCACGCCAAGGAGTATGGATTCATCTTCCAATCCAGTGAAATATATGATGGGCTGAGTGCTGTTTATGACTATGCACAGAACGGGGCTGAGTTAAAGAATAATATCCGTGAGTACTGGTGGAAATCCATGGTGCAGATGAATGAAAATATTGTAGGGATTGATGCTGCTATTTTTATGCATCCAACCACTTGGAAGGCCTCAGGCCACGTTGATGCCTTTAATGATCCATTGATTGATAACAAAGACTCCAAAAAGAGGTATCGAGCAGATGTGTTGATTGAAGATTATGCAGAAAAACTGAATTTAAAGGCGGAAAAGGAAATAGCGAAAGCTGCCAAACGATTCGGAGATGCCTTTGACAGAAGTGAATTTGTAAAAACCAATCAAAGAGTTGTTGGTTATCTTTCAAAAAAAGAGGCGGTGTTAAGCAGAATGGCTCGTTCTCTTGAAGAGGAAGACCTTCAGGATGTCAAAGCACTTATTGAAGAACTCGAAATCGCATGCCCGCTTTCAGGTTCTAAGAACTGGACCGATGTGAAACAATTCAATTTGATGTTTGGCACAAAACTCGGAGCTTCGGCTGATTCTGCTATGGATCTTTATTTGCGACCTGAAACCGCACAAGGCATCTTTGTCAATTTCGCCAATGTTCAGAAAACAGGCAGAATGAAGATTCCATTTGGTATTGCCCAGACTGGAAAAGCATTCAGGAACGAAATCGTCGCCAGACAATTTATCTTCAGGATGAGAGAATTTGAGCAAATGGAAATGCAATTTTTTGTAAAGCCGGGAGAAGAATTGAAATGGTACGAATCCTGGAAAGAAACCAGGTTGAAATGGCATTTATCACTTGGCCTTGGGCAAGATAAATACAGGTTTCACGATCATGATAAACTGGCACATTATGCCAACGCAGCAGCAGATATAGAGTTTCAATTTCCTTTTGGATTTAAGGAACTTGAAGGGATTCACTCCAGAACCGATTTTGACCTTAAGGCTCATGAGGAGCATTCAGGTAAAAAATTACAATTCTTTGATCATGAAATGAATAAGAACTATGTACCATATGTGGTTGAAACCTCCATTGGTCTTGACAGAATGTTTCTGGCTGTTTTTTCATCCGCCCTTCAAAATGAAGTGCTTGAAGATGGGTCTGAAAGAGTGGTCTTGAAATTACCTCCCGTTCTGGCCCCCACAAAGGCTGCCATTCTACCTTTAGTGAAGAAAGACGGATTACCTGAAATAGCAAGAGAAATCATCGACCAGTTAAAATTTGATTTCAGTGTAGCCTATGATGAAAAAGATGCGGTAGGCAGAAGATACCGCCGCCAGGATGCAATCGGAACCCCTTTTTGTATCACTGTAGATCACGAAACAAAGAATGATGGCACGGTCACCATACGAAATCGAGATAGCATGGAGCAAAAGAGGGTAAAAATAGAAGACCTGAGCGCCATGATCACAAAGGAAGTTTCTATGGCAAATTGGTTGAGGAAAAACCAGTAACATTGATCAAAATTCCTGAGGGAATCATCTATATCAAGGATTTAAAAAGTAGCCCGTAACTGAATATTTCCAGTATGAATGGTATTTGATTGCTCTGATTTCCTTCCAGAATAATTCACATTAAGATCCAGAAAAGAGGTAAGTCTTTTTTGTAAGCCTAACAACCAGGTCAGATTTGTTCCTGGTTGTAAGCCCTTCCAGCATCTGATAAGCTACGGGAGAATTTGTGTCGCCTTCAAATTCATTAAAATAAAAACTCGCATTGGCATTGACAGAAAAACTCTGTTTACTGGCATATTGGAAATTTGAACCAATTATATGCATTTGAAGGGTTTCCATATCAAGAATCTGATTCGACTTATCTTTAAAATTATAAAACAACTCAAGACGTGTGTTTTGATTGTAGAGATAAGAAATTTTAGGGTTTAGATTGAAATTGTTGAGGTCATAATTTCGGTTAGCAAAGCTATTGGAACTACTGGAATTGTAATTTATCCCTGCTCCCAGGTCCATCAACCAAAATTTACCTAATTTATGTATAAACTGAAATTGATGTGTTTTAAGAATCACGTCCTGATCCCCAAATGAAAAAATCGATTTTTTTCGAAAATTCAAAAAGGAATAGACAAAACTAAATCTTTGCAAACCTCTGTTAAAAAAGAAACTGTTCTTAAAGTTTTGATCCAGTCCCAAAAGATCCTCCTGATCAGATACGAAAGGATTGATATTAAAATCGCCTTTGTCACGTTTGGTTTTAACATCGATAAGAAAATACGTTTGATTGGCAAAATGAGACAATACACGTTTAAAACCTTCTTTGTTTCTCCAAGAAGAAGCCTGTAGATTCAATGACTGGCTCCATTTATTCTGGTTTGTTTTAATAAATGAAATGGTTGGCAACAATACCCTGACATAAATAGCTTTGTCTTGAAATTTGGCCACTACGAATTCATCCAATTCCTGTATCCCATTATTATTAAAGTCGATCCATTCGTAGAACCCCTTCCCTGGTTCCACTTCGACATAGCTAAATTCCTGCTGGGGCAAAGTTCCTGACCTTGTTTCAAATAGGGTTTGAAGACTTATAAAGTCTCCAAAAATCCTTTGCCTGTAGCTCACTCTTGCATTTAAGGAACTCTCATCGGCGACATTCACATTCTTCACTTCTCTGTAATTGACAAAAAAAGCAAGATCAGTATTCGCATTTTGAATCAGTTTTGATTTTAAGAAATAGGTACTGGCCTTATTTACCAAACCTAAGCCAGCACCTTGAACACTATCGGTTTCTCTATAATTATAGCCAATTTCAGTAAATACTTTGGTTGAATCCCCTAGCCCTGCAAATCCCTCAATCTCAGAAAACCTATGTGATAAGAAATCTAATTCCATATTCCCGGAATCTCTTATCAAATTTTTCTCGTAATTGTACTTGGCGCCAATCCAGAATTTAGAAATTTGTCGGGTGATGCCGCTATAGAGCCTATCAAAAGAATTATCTTCCTGTCCATTTTCATTGTTCATCGAACTTGCATTGACAAATAGTTGTGTGTCTCCAAAATGAAGATCGGCCAAGAGATTGTGTCGGGATCCTTTATAGGCCTCACCTAAGCTTAGGTTTTCATAATTATACTGAACTTGACCAAGACTATCGTTGCTGAATCGCAACCCACCCAATATATATTGCTGCTTTTCACGCAGATCTGTTCCTTGAGAAATAATATTCCAGTCTCTTGAAAATTCAACATTTCTGATCCTTTCAACAGATCTAAAATTTTCACTGAAATATTCGTAATCAATTTCACTGCTCAGCTTCCACTTTTTATCCAGTATCTTTTGTTTCCACCCCAGTTTAGTGGCTACACCTTTGTTACTTTCATTATCAATACTGGAAAAAAGGTTTTGATCCTTGTCGCTTAGAGCCAGTTCCGATTGAATCAGTGTCTTTTCTCCAAGGGAATAATCTGCTTCCACATTAATTATTTGTAACTTTTCCGGCGCCACAAGTTGCACGACAGGAAGGTATGCTCCTTGCTTTTGGTTATTTACTTCCTGCAATAAAGGTATATACCCTGCCTGCGGCAAATGTTGTTTCCAAGACATAATCTCCATTATTCTCTCCCACATAGCTAAAATTGACTTGATAAAGGGTTTCATTCGGATCGTTGGAATACTCAAATAATTCTGTTCCGTTAATGACAACTTTCCTATACAAGACCCGGTTCTCACTATAAACTGCTTCTACTGCTGAAGGAGCGATCATCTTGGTTTTATCATTTCCGGCTTCTGCTAGAATTTGCTTTTGCTCATCAGTAAGATTCTGATCCACCGGGCTGTTTTTAGCATCCGTTTCATTATAGTACTTGATCCCTACCTTCAATTTGTCCGATTGAAAACGAACACCGTCATAAGTAAGAAAACGGGTGTAATTACGCTCAGAAAGCTGGTACTCAATGGTAAAGCGAAGGTTAGAACTTACCGTGTATAAAGTTGTGAAAGTAATTTCGCCTGTGTTATAATCAATGGTATAATCAAAATTCTCACCTCTTTTTAACAATGCACCATTGGCATAAACCCGCTCACTCCCGGAAATCATAATGATAAATTGTTGATTATCATTTCCTAATATTTTATAAGGCCCCTGATTACCATCAAGCCCATTAAATTTAAAACTTTGAAATTTACCTCTTACCAAAGCACCTGAAGCGAAAAAATCGGTTTGGCCTGCGGGTTTATCTATATTGCCCTTGAGCTGAACTCCTGAGATCTTCTTCTGAAACCGCATGAGGTAGCTGTCCGAATTTCTAAGGTCAATATCACCCGCCGTCAATGACCAATTTTTAGCAAATAGTTCGATAAACACACGATCAAACTCATCGAGTCGCTGGGTAAAACCGCCCGATTGCAATGGAATTTCATTATCGGTTATAGAGGCCCTGATCCCAACCTTTTCAGATAATTGCCCTTCTATCTGTAAATTGAAATTAGAATTGACCACTGCATCCTGATTGCTCCCAATAGTTACCCCTCTCGACAAAGAACCACTTGTATAGAGACCGTCAAAAGGTTTGTTCTTTTTCAAGCCGGAATTGGCCTGTGAGCTATATAGCTGAGATTCATCAGTGGCCTCCGAGACAATCAATGAACGATCAAAAGCCGAATAATTACGCGTCATAAAATCCGGATACGGAAGGTATGTGATCTGTATCTTCTTTGCCTAAAATCGTCCTCCTTGTGGATAAACCATAATTTGGCTTTTGTATAATCTACCTGATAGAGTGCTCGCTCTATAATGACTCCACTTTGGTCGTAAACTTCTAAATATCCCGGGTTGATACTAAGACTGTCTATTTGAATGGTATCATTACGTATGATAAGATCCTTGACTTTTGCCCCTTTGGGACGTGATTGGGCCATCGCCAAAACGCCGGATAAGAGAAACAGCAAGACCAGGAATCTTTTCATGCAACAATACGATCATTAAACAATTATGAGGAACTCTCCTATTTCTTCATTTAAAACAAACTGGTTTGACCCGACGGGCTTTCATGTTCAAGCAGCCATTTCTTTCTCCATAATCCTCCCGCATATCCGGTAAGAGAACCATCAGAACCTACCACTCTATGACAGGGTATAATAATCCAGATCGGGTTCTTCCCATTGGCACTAGCCACCGCCCTTATCGCTTTTTCATCGCCCAGGCGCAAAGTTTGTTTCATATAGCTAATCCTCTTTCCGAAAGGAATATTCAGCAATTCAGTCCAGACCCTTTTTTGAAAATCCGTGCCTAAAGGATTCAGCTTGACAGAAAAAGATTTTCTTTGACCCTTAAAATACTCCTCAAGCTGCGACCATGCATGATCTCAAGGGCTCTTCCGGATCTTCAGTAGTAGCGATATTCCTCGTCCAGAACAGATATTTCGATAATACCATCTTTATTGCCGACAATTTTAGCTGTTCCTAAGGGAGTTTTCAAAAAAGCACTGTTATACTTATTCATAGGTCATCAATTAAACCCCAAATATTTCACTGGAATTCTGCGTTGTGATCCTGGCAATTTCTTCCGGACTTTTCACTATAAATATCAACGAGTTTGTCGAGAATATTGATCAGGTAGCTGCTCTCATTCCTTTTCCCTCTATAGGGCGCCGGGGCAAGATAAGGGGCGTCTGTTTCTAAAACGATATGCTCAAGTGGTATTTCAGCAAGAAATTTGTCAAGTCCTCCGTTTTTGAATGTGACCACTCCTCCTATACCGAATTTAAAGCCATAATTCACAATTCGATCGGCCTGTTGCTGATTTCCTGTAAAACAATGAAAAATCCCAAATAACTTATCGTCATTGACTTGGTCCAATACCTCAAATATTTCATCAAATGCATCCCTGCAATGGATCACAATTGGCAAGGCTCGTCTCTTTGGCCCATGAAATTTGCAAAAGAAAGGCTTCCTGCTGTTCCTTAACAAAGGTCTTATCCCAATAGAGGTCCATTCCAATTTCACCAATGGCATAAAAATGGTGGCTGTCCAATTGCTTTTTAACGATCTCAAGTTCCTGTTTATAATCAGTTTTTACATGTGTGGGATGCAGCCCTGCCATAAGGAATACGCTTATCAGGAAAAGCCTTTTCAAGAGCAAACATCTTTTCATAGTAACTGCCATCAATTGCCGGAACAAAAAACCTCTTTAATCCCCATATTCAGTGCTTTATGTATAACCTGATCACGGTCCTCATCAAATTGTTCCGCATATAAATGCGTATGGGTATCTGTTATCATCATAGCGCAAATATAGTTGAACCCCATAAATATCTTCCTGAGCTGCCGCCAATTTTTTCCTACCGGAAATGTATTAGTACCTTGTCAAGGCCTCAGAAATAAATTCAGTACTTCATTTTAAGTTCCGCAAAAAATAAATTATTTTTAGCCTTTCAACAAACCAAACAAATCTATCATGAAAATCTATCATAATCCAAGGTGTCGCAAAAGCAGAGAAGGGCTTGCCATTCTCCAGGATGCGAAAATGGAACCGGAGATCATTGACTATATAAAAAATCCTATTTCCTTTAACGAATTGACTGACATACTTCACAAACTCGATATTCCTGCTATCGATCTGGTTAGAAAAAACGAAGCCGTGTGGAAAGAAAATTTCAAAAATAAAGTGCTTAGTGAAAAAGAAATCATTGAAGCCATGGTTAGTTTTCCAAAGCTCATTGAAAGACCTATCGTTGTTCATGAAGAGCATGCTGTCATTGGCAGACCTCCGGAAAAAATAAAGGAGCTTATCTGATCAGTTTTGAGCAAACTGTAAATGACGAAAAATACCCCTAAACCACTATTTTTTAATATTACTGAATAGACTACTTTTATCAGATTACGCATTTTTGTAATGAAATTATTATTTATCCTGATCATGTTTCTCCTCTCCTTCAGTTTAATAGGTCAGGTAACCATAGAAACCAACGATATAATCGGCCAAGTAAAAGATGCCGATACGCACTTACCCTTGCAGTTTGTAACGGTGACCTTGCAGGATATTCATACCAGGTGAACTTACCGGAGACGTGACTGATAAAGAAGGTAAATTTCAACTTTCTGTTCCGGATGGAAAATACTATTGCATCATTGAGTCCTTGTCATTTCAACCTTTTATCATTCAAGTACTGAGCATTGAGCAGGATATGGAAATGGGCACCATTGAATTGGACCAGAATAGTGAAAATCTCGAAGAAATTGAACTTATCGCCAGAAGTAAACTTGTTGACCATAACCTAACTAAAAAAGTCTATAATGCTTCAAAAGATATTGCCAATATTGGAGGGAACGCAGTTACTGTATTGGAAAATACACCCTCAGTAAAAGTTGACGGGCAGGGAAATATTACTATTAGAGGTAATTCAGCCCTTATATTGGTAGACGGCAAACCCTATGGCGGTCAAAAAAGCAGCGCTGATGTTCTAAGCTTGATTCCGGCCAATACGATAAACAAAGTAGAGAGTGATTTCCCAATCGGCAAAATACGATGCCGAAGGTGGCGGAGCCATACTGAATATCATTCTAAAAAAGAGATCTATTGAAGGTTATAACGGCACCGTTGAGGCCCATCTTGGATTACCTGATAACGATGGGCTATCCACTTTTGTCAATTATAAAACTGATAAGATCAATATGTACTCTACTGTTAGTTATAACCATCAGGTAAGGATCAAGGATACCGACATTCAAGCAAATCTTCCTTGACGATGTGCAACAACCAACCGGTAATTTTGATCAGGAAAGATCTGACTATCGTCAACGAAATAGTTTTTTAATCAATCTGGGCAGTGATTTTTATCTGGACGAAAAGAACACGCTTGACCTCGTCAATTCTGTATACCAATTCGAATAAAAATTACGATTCCGAATTGTTTTTAAATGATTATCAACCTTTGGACGAACTTCTTCAATCGTCGCTAAGGAAAGTGGACGACAATTCTGATGAAGGATATTTGGAAGCCTATTTTCAGTATACGACCAAATTCAATAAAGAAGGACATCAACTATCGGCCGATATTAAATATGATAATAGTCTGGCAGATAATAAAACAGATATTCTCAACACTGAAACTTTCCCGGGAAATGAACTGACAGAGCAGAAATACGTAAAAGATGAAAGCGTAGACAATTTCTATATAAAGGCCGATTATACATTGCCTCTAAAGAATAATAGTAGTTTTGAGACAGGATTTAAAGCAAATTTCAGGAATCTATACAATGACTTTACTTCCAGCAATCTAAACCAGACTAACTTGCGTTTTGAACCCATTGCAGATTTTAGCAGCGAAATAGATTACAAGGAGTATATCTACGCTTTTTATGCGAATTTCAGTAAACAATTCGAAAAGTTTAGTTTTTCGCTAGGGCTTAGAACCGAAATCACCGAAACCACCATAACAGAAAAAATTATAGATGACGAATATATCAACAATTACGAAGATATTTTCCCTAACGCACTATTGACCTATTCTCTTAAAGATCAAAATATTTTATCCCTGGGCTATACCAAATATATCGATAGACCAAGTATTTCTGAATTGAATCCATTTAATTCATTTACAGATGAGAGATTTATTCTCGTTGGAAACCCATATCTCCAGCCCTATTATACAAACTATTTTTATTTGGAATACTATCAGGAATTTGAAAAATTATCCTTAAATACGGCCTTATTTTATTCCAATTCGACAGATCGTATCCTGAATGTCCTTGAAAAGACTGGTATCCAGACCGCTGATGGGTTTGATATTTACCGCAGAATTCCAATCAATAACGGAATGCTTAACTTCACCGGGTTAGAAATAGAAGCTACTTATAATCCGAGTAATAAAATTCGTTTATATGGACTGCTAAGTCCTTACTTTTCACAATTATCCGATACCCGTGATAAGGCTTATGACTACGATAACTGGGTACTTTATGGTAATTTACGACTGCTATATCGAATTAACAATACACTAAGATTTAATATTGATTATATATACCAGTCGACTCAAAAAACTGCCATTACAGAATTAAAGGCCTTTCAATATACCAACTTAAACATATCCAAAGATTTTTTGGATGGTCAAGCCACTCTAAGCTTTAAGATCAATGACGTTTTTTATACCAAAAAAGCGAAATTTAGTTCCTTGGAGGCAAACACCATAACCCAAAGAAATTTCATATTTGACACCCAGTACCTATTGTCATTTTCATATCGCTTTAACAAAAGCAGTCGAAGAAATAGTCATAACAGGTCAAAAGAAATAGACAAGAATATTTTTGAAGTAGAGGATCAGATCAAATAAAAAAAGCTTGTTTTCACAAGCTTTTTATAGGTATTATGTCATATGTTCGATCAAGATTTTGCCTTTTTGGCTTCTTTTCTCAATTTCCAATTTTCAATCAAATTTCCAAACAACCAATAAGGCACAACCGTAGTCAACAGAAAAATCAGCATCCAAAAACCCATTGTAAAAATGGTTAAAAAAACTAAAAACCCTAAAAATTGACCAATTTCCATATGCTTACTTATTGTTTAAATTATGCACCAAAAATAATACATATTTTTAATATGACAATTAATTTCCACGGTAATTTAAATTAACAAATTATTAACTAAATCTGGATTAAACTAGTTTCTATCTTCGCTGTCCTATTTATAGATACCCATTAATTACATCTTGATGAAAATAATTTACACGTACTAATACTCATGTTTTTTCTCATTTTTTGGGTACTTTCCCAGGAGAGACAGAGACCTGAAGGCAATACTCAACGACAAAGAAATGTTTGAATTAAAAGGAATAATTCATGAAAAAGAAGCTGATATTCCTCTTGAATTTGCTACGGTCATCGTAAGACCCCTTGAAGGAGAGCAAGTTTATGGCGGAATGACGAATGCAAAAGGGAAATTCTCATTTGAAGTACCCAAAGGAAAGTACAATATCAGTTTTGAATTTCTATCCTTTAAAACCATTGCTATAGAAGATGTCGATGTAAATAAAAATATGGATCTGGGTGAGATCTTTATGGAAGAGGATTCTGAATCGCTTGACGAAGTAACAGTGATTGCAGAAAAGAGCACCATGAAGTGAAAGCTTGACAAAAAAATCTATAATGTTGGGAAAGATATGACCGTGAGAGGAGGAACAGCCAGTGATGTGTTGGATAATGTACCTTCCGTTACCGTAGACGCCGAGGGTGTTGTTAGTTTAGAGGAAATGAAAATGTCAGGATATTGATTAATGGCAAACCTAGCGGACTGATAGGCCTGAATGACGCAGAAGCATTAAGACAATTTCCGGCAGATGCTATTGAGAAAGTCGAAGTAATTACAAGTCCTTCTGCGCGTTATGACGCTGAAGGTACAGCCGGTATTCTTAATATCATTTTACGAAGAGATAAAATTACTGGGTTTTAATGGTATAGCAACGCTCAACGCAGGTATCCCTGAAACTTATGGGTTTTCTACGAGCTTGAATTACAGACTGAAAAATGTGAATTTTTTTACGAATATCGGTTATACCGATAGAGAATCACCTGGAAATTCCAGTGCTGAAACCACGTATTTCTCACCAGATGCAAGTTTTGCATCGACCAATCAACAAATTGATTACACAAGGACAAACAAAAATTTAAACCTCAATTTTGGTATTGAGTATTATTTGGCAGAAGAAACCTCTATTACAGCTAGTTTTTTATACCGAAATTCAGACGGGGACCGGATTCGGAAAATATGACTGATGCCTTTGATGAATTTGACGAACTGGTCAATTCGACCCTCAGGATCGAAAATGAAGTTTCTAAAGACAATGTATATCAATATGATCTGAATTTTTTACATAAGTTCGAAAAGGAAGGTCATCAAATAGATATGGCGTGCAATTCAGGATAACAAGGAAGACGAAAACAGTTTGATTACAAATGAGGAGACCTTTCCAAACATGATTGACCAACTCTCTGAAAAATTTGATTCAAATGAATTACAAAAGAGATTTTTGATTCAAAGTGATTATGTATTGCCCATTGGTGAAAACCAACAAGTTGAATTGGGGTTTAGGATCAACCATGAGGACAGAGAAACGGATTACCGATTTTTCAATGAAAATGAAGACGGTGATTATATAGTAAATGACAGCCTGACCAATCTTTTTGAATATGATGAATTAATATCTGCGTTTTACGGACAATACGGAAACAAATTTGGTAAATTCTCTGCCCTTCTGGGGCTTAGAATGGAAGCCACTGATATTGACATTCGGTCAACAGGTAAGGAAATTGATTCCTTGAATCAAAAAGATTATGTCAATTTCTTTCCTACCGCGAATCTTGTGTATGAATTTACAGAAAGTGAAAATTTAACATTAGGATATAATAGTCGAATCAGGAGACCTCGTTCAAGATTTATCAATCCTTTTCCATCTCAATCAAGTCGAACCAATATATTTCAGGGAAATCCCGATCTGGACCCTTCTATTTCACACGGGGTAGACCTTGGGTACTACAAAAGATGGCCAAAAGTAACTTTTAACACTTCGGTTTACTACACCCATGCGACTGATGTTTTTCAGTTTATCAGCGAAGACACGGGTCAAAGCACTGAAGATGGAATTCCGATTATAAGAAGGACACCGATTAACTTGAGTACAGATGATCGCTATGGATTTGAATTCTCGGCAAATTATACACCTAAAAAGAATTGGAGATTCAATGCCAGCTTTAACTTCTATAATTCAACTTTAGATGGAGAATATGAGGGTGTTGATTTTGGATCAAGTTTTACCAGCTGGTTTGCAAGAGGGACTTCTAAATTAACCCTACCGGCCAAAATAGATTGGCAAACTACCATGATGTTTAGGGGGCCACGACAAAATGCTCAAACCAAAAGTGAAGGTATGTTTATGGCCAACATGGCTTTTAGTAAAGATATTTTAAAAGGAAATGGAACCTTGGTCTTTAACGTCGATGATCTTTTAAATTCAAGAAAAAGAATATCTGAAACCACAACAGATACCTTTACTGAAAACAGTGAATTTCAATGGAGACAAAGACAATTCAGACTAACATTTACCTATAGGTTCAATCAGAAAAAAGAACGCCAGCGTCAGCGTGGAGGTATGGATGACGATGACGGAGAAGGGTTTGCTGGTTAGAGAATCAGGCCTACAAAAAACATGATTTTGCAGATGGCCTGAAAACTAAATTTCGGGACTTTAACAATTCTTTTCTAAGGTCTATTTCGTATCTTTGGGACTCATTAGTATTACAAAATATTTACCCATGAAATACAGAATAGAACACGATACCATTGGTGAAGTGCAGGTGCCAGCAGACAAGTTCTGGGGAGCTCAAACTGAAAGATCAAGAAACAATTTTAAGATAGGTGCTGAAGCTTCAATGCCAAAGGAAATCATAGAAGGATTTGCTTATTTGAAGAAAGCTGCTGCTTATACCAATCATGACCTTGGTGTTCTTGATAAAGAAAAAAGAGATGCCATCGCGACAGTATGTGATGAAATATTAGCCGGAGAATTATTTGATCAATTCCCTCTGGTTATTTGGCAGACGGGTTCCGGAACCCAAAGCAATATGAATTGTAATGAAGTGATTGCCAATAAGGCTCATGTGAACGCAGGAGGAGATTTAAGCAGTACAGATCGTTACATACACCCAAATGACGATGTAAACAAGTCACAATCGTCTAATGATACTTTCCCTACAGGAATGCACATTGCAATTTATAAGAAGATTGTTGAAGTGACCATACCGGGAGTAGAACAATTACGCAATACGCTGCAGCAAAAATCAATCGAGTTTTCAAATGTTGTGAAGATAGGACGAACCCACTTGATGGATGCCACTCCTTTAACATTGGGTCAGGAATTTTCTGGATATGTCTCTCAACTTGATCATGGACTAAAAGCCTTGAACAATACTTTGGATCATCTCGCTGAACTTGCCTTGGGAGGTACAGCCGTTGGTACAGGAATTAATACCCCTGAAGGTTATTCTGAACTTGTGGCCAGGTATATTGCAGAATTTACAAACCTTCCGTTTATTACTGCTGAAAATAAGTTTGAAGCACTTGCCGCTCATGATGCAGTCGTGGAGACTCATGGTGCCCTAAAACAATTGGCCGTTTCTCTTATGAAAATAGCCAATGACATCAGAATGTTGGCTTCAGGCCCAAGAAGTGGTATTGGTGAAATCATTATTCCAGCCAATGAGCCAGGATCTTCCATAATGCCGGGAAAAGTTAATCCTACACAGGCGGAGGCCCTAACAATGGTTTGTGCTCAAGTCATTGGGAATGATGTAGCCATTACTGTTGGTGGAATGACTGGTCACTATGAATTAAATGTGTTCAAACCTGTAATGGCGGCCAATGCACTGCAGTCTGCTCAATTGATTGGAGATGCCTGTGCCTCATTCACTGACAATTGTGCCATTGGTATAGAACCAAATTATCCTCAAATCAAGCAGCTTTTGAATAATTCATTGATGCTGGTTACTGCACTGAATACAAAAATCGGATATGAAAATTCGGCAAAAATCGCCAAGACAGCGCATAAAAATGGAACTACATTAAAAGAAGAGGCTGTTAATCTTGGTTTTTTAACAGCTGAAGAATTTGATCAGTGGGTAAGGCCCGAAGATATGGTGGGAAGCCTAAAAGTATAAATAAAAGAACAGGCAAAAAATTAAGCTCAACATTACTTTTTTGTCTGCATTTAAGAGAACATATATTTATGTGCAACAGTTTTAATAAGAAATTCCTCGATGAAGCTGCTAAAGCTCTGGAACATGATACTGGACAACAGCACAACTGATTGCGTCAATTTTATGGAACAAGCCATTGATCTGGCCGTAAAAGGCGTTTTGAACAATGAAGGTGGTCCTTTTGGTTGTGTCATTGTCAAGGATGGAAAAATAATTGGCAAAGGGAATAACCAAGTAACTTCCACCAATGATCCGACTGCTCACGCAGAAGTGATGGCGATCAGAGAAGCATGTAAAGCTTTGAATTCGTTTCAACTGGATGATTGTGTTTTATATACGAGTTGTGAACCTTGCCCGATGTGTTTAGGGGCCATTTATTGGGCTCGACCAAAAAAAGTATATTACGGATGTAACAAAACCGACGCTGCCAAAATCGGTTTTGACGATAACTTTATCTATAAAGAACTGGATTTGGAACCAGGTAAAAGAACAATTCCATTTGAACAAATTAATAAAGAAACTGCTATGAGGGCCTTTCAGGCCTGGGAAGATAAGGAAGATAAAATAGAGTATTAACTAAATTGTTTCGTTATGCGTAAAGTAGGAATTTGGATCGATCAAAAGGAAGCAAACTTGATCACTTTGACAAAGAAAGCTATTCACTCAAAAACAATTTACTCTGACATTGAAACCCGTATACGAATCGAAGGTGAATCGAAACAGTTCGGAAGATTCGGTGATCAATACCTTGTAGATGAAAAGGGAAAAGATAACAGGGTGAAGGAATATACCCAAAAATATATGTTGCGTATAGTAAAGGAATTATCAAAAGCTGATGAGATCTTTTTGTTCGGCCCTGCACAAATGAAATTGAAATTAGAAAAACTGATTTCTGGTATTCCTGAATTGGCTATAAAAATGAAAGAAACCAAGACAGCGGAAAACATGACGCATAACCAGAAACTGGCTTATGTTAAAAATTACTATAAAAGCAACTAATCATAGACCCCGGCTTAACTGCCTGATCTTGTTATAGTATTCTTCGTATTCCTTTTCTGCAAGTCGTTGCGCCTTACTGTTAAAGATTTCCTTTTGGCTGCGCTTTTTATTATCAGACCCTTTGGAAAGTCCGATTCTGTCATTTTCCATTTCGTCGCAATTTTTATCATAAACGAAAAAAATAGCGGATTTATTATACATCACAGATCTCGTGGCGCATTATCATACTTAAAAACAGCAATTTATACTCCTTGCTAAACTTTAACAAATCGATTATTCTCACCACTGACTATGGAAAAATTCTGATTCGGGGGCATCTACTCTTTGATAGGTATGTGCTCCAAAAAAATCTCTCTGAGCTTGAATCAAATTTGCTGGTAAGTTTTTAGTAGTCATATCTATCCAGTAATAGTAAGCAGCTGTAAAACAATGTGTTGAAATTCTATTCTGTAAAGCTGACATAATTGTTTCGCGTAAGGCTGTCTCTCCCTTGATCAAGGTTCCCGTGACCAGATCCATATCAAACAAGTCTTTTGAACACATAAATTCTTTGTGTAGCTCATTCATGAGATATGATTTTATGATACATCCATTTGACCAGATTCTGGCTATATCAGAAAAATTCAGATCCCAATTATAAGTGTCAGAAGCCAGTTCCATCAATTTAAATCCTTGCTGGTGATTGATCAATCGAGCGAATTCATAGGCCTTCTCGAAAGAAACTAAATTCAGATCTTCCTTTATTGAACTGCCCGAATCGACCAGGCCCGACATTTTTATACGTGAATTCTTAAAAGATGAAATATACCTGGCGAACACCGCAGATGACATCATGGTATTGGGAATACCAAGATCAAAGGCCGCTTTACTTGACCAGGAACCAGTTCCTTTATTACCCGCCTTATCCAGGATCAAATCCAATATATAATTTTCTCCTTCTTTCTTCCTTAAAATTTGAATAGTAATCTCCAGTAAATAACTTGATAGAATACCTTGATTCCAACTTTCAAACACATCTGCAATAGCTTCATTTGACATCTTCCTTGACATCAAGGCATATAATTCTGCCAACAGTTGCATTTCTACATATTCAATACCGTTATGCACCATTTTAATGAAATGTCCTGAACCTTCAGGGCCTATATAAGTGCAACATGTCTTTCCAAAATCATCTTTAGCTGCTATAGATTCCAATATTTCAGACACCAATTCATAGCTCTCTTTCTTACCTCCCGGCATAATGGACGGGCCCTTTCTGGCACCTTCTTCTCCGCCTGAAATTCCGGCACCAATGAACTCTATCCCTTGACGCTGGGCGAGTTCAAACCTCCTTTTTGTATTCAGGTAGTGAGAATTTCCACCATCAATAATAATGTCGCCTTCAGAAAGTAAGGGAATCAAATTGTTTAAAACAAGATCAACTGTGGGTCCTGCTTTGATCATGATCAGAATCTTTCTGGGACGTGACATTGATTCAATAAAGGCCTTTAAATCAGTAAATCCCCGTATATTATCCCTATCAGCGTTGGATGAAAGAAAACGACTCACCACTTCTTCCTCTCCGCCTTCAGCCCTGTTAAAAACGGATAATTCATATCCTTTATCAGCTATATTTAAACTAATGCTACTGCCCATTACACCTAGGCCAAAAACACCAAATTCGCTCTTCTTAGTACTCATAGACTTGATTTTATTTTTTCTATTATCTCCTCAGGAGAATTTTGTATATCTATATGTGTGCCGTAAGCCGGAACCTCAAGTGACTCAAACTGAGACTTTAGCATTTCCCCGCTCATATAATGATCTTTTCTTTTGTTCATTCTTTCCAGGATCAGCTCATAGGAGCCGTATAGAAATACCCAATGGCAATGATCAAGACCTTGTGCTAAGACATTTCTGTATTTCTCTTTTAAAGCAGAACAGGCTAAAATAGCTCCTCCCTCCTGCTCCCATTGTTGTAAGTTCATTGAAAGCGTATCCAACCATGAAGCCCGGTCCTCATCATTGAGCGGTTGTCCGCTGCTCATTTTATCAATATTTTCCTGTGGATGAAAATCATCAGCATCGTAATATGGAAGTCCAATAGACTCTGACAATTTCCGCGCAATAGTGGTTTTACCGCATCCGCTAACACCTATAACTTGAATGATCATAATTATTTAGCAAAAAAATTACCTGCCACGCCTTTCACGCCGGGTTTTACTTCAAATAAAGAGCCTGCCAAAGGATATTTCTTTATTTCTGCTTCATTCATGTCTAAACTTGAAGTCGTAATATATAAAGTATCAAAATTTTCACCTCCGAAGGAGCAAGACGTTACATTGTGAGCCGGTACTTCAATTTTTTCAAGTAAATTCCCCGTTAAAGGGTCAAAACGAGCAACAGCATTTCCATTCCATAAGCCTACCCATAATTTATCCTGTTCATCTATGGTCATTCCATCTCCAAAACCAAGAGATGCTGGAATAACAACTGCAATTCTCTCATTAGAAATCGTGCTGGTATCATCATTAAAATCAAAGGCGCGAATTTGACCTGTTGGCGTATCGATATAGTACATGGTTTTCTTATCTGAGGTCCAAACGATACCATTCGAAATCGTCACACTGTCTAACATTTTTGTCGCCTGACCATTTGCCTCAACTTTATAGAGGTTGGCTTTTGGCGCAGATTGATCCAGATGCATCGAACCTACCCATAAATTTCCATTAGGATCGCATTTACCATCGTTAAATCGATTATAAGTCATCTCAGCTTCAACATCTGATAATAAACTAATATTGCCTGAACTGGTGTTCAGTATGTAAATCCCATCTTCGAGGGCAATAACCGCTTCCTCCTTGTTTTTAGGCACCACGGTTCCAACTCGCGAAGGCATGTCAAATGCCCTGTTTTTTTTAGTTTCCGGATCATAGATAAATACTTTTTTACCTTCTATATCAACCCAGTACAATCTTTGATGATGATGATCCCAAAAAGCACCTTCACCCAGCTTTGATTCAATTTCAAATGTTACTTTCACCTGATCTCTCGCCTGTTTTGGTTTTTGTAGCTTGTAATATGAAAAGCCTAATAGACTTAATAATCCGACAATGAGCATGGCTAGTTTGATTTGCATTTTATTTATAGATTGTGTTTTGTTTTATATTGTCCATGCATTACCGATCTCTGATACCGGTACACAGGGGACATATCTGCCTGGTATCGGATCAAAATTCAATACCTCCTTCCCCACCTTTTCTGAAGTAAAATATCCGAAAAGCGCAAGGCTTCTTATATTGAATAAAAATTTATACATTTTGTAACTATCTCTTTCTTCCTCAGCAATCTCTTCAATTGTCTGTGATTGCATAGAACGAACTTTGGCCTGCTCCTCACCCTCAATATCAAAATATACGGCAAATAATTCCGCTATTTCATCTTTACTCGATTCGCTAATATCCTTAGCAAACTTCTCATTAAATCTGCCGGCAAAAATTTCGCTACCTTCTTTAAATATATTTTTTTCCTCAAGGGGAAACATATCCTGACTCATCATGTCAATGAATTGAGGCAAATTGACATCCAGACCACCCGGAATATCTGTCCTAGGCAATATAATATCAACTAAATGCGTCACAAAGTGCTGCTCTTTCTTACTAAAGTAGACGGCTTGCCAGGTTTCACTTTTTTTCGAGCAAGACTCTAAAACACTCACAACCGCTGGCGCTGCAACAGCATAGCCAAAGCTAAGGGCCAGTCCCTTTATTATTTCTCTTCTATTCATCACTTAAGCTTTAGCGTTCTTTTTAAATTCTTTGGCTGCGTGATTCGCTGCTCTTGCGGTCAAGGCCATATAGGTCAACGACGGGTTCTGACAACCAGAAGAAGTCATGCAAGCACCATCGGTAACATATACATTGGGCACTGCATGTACTTGATTATATTCATTCAATATCGACGTCTTTGGATCTCTACCCATTCTGGCACCCCCCATTTCATGAATGGCAAGACCAGGAGCAAATTGATTTGGATTGTCAAAGCCTATTACTTTTGAATGACCAGCTGCCTTGAGCATGGCAATGGCCTCTTCTTTAATATCCTTTCGCATTGCCTTTTCATTTTCTTTAAACTCTACATCAAAATCTACGGTTGGAAGACCCCATTGATCAAGTTTCTCATAATTCATAGAAATTTTGTTTTCATGATAAGGTAAACATTCGCCAAAGCCGGTAATCCCAATGACCCAAGGTCCTGGTTTCACCAAGTCATCCTTTAAAGATTCCCCATAACTCATTTCAGCCACACCTCTTTGCCAGTTAGTTCTACTTGCAGCACCCTGATATCCAAAACCCCTTATATAATCAGCTCTTTTAGATTTTTCATCCAGATTTCTAAACCTGGGTATATACATCCCTCCGGGCCTCCTTCCAATATAATAATCATCTTCATGTTCATCTACGATGGCATAGGCACCAACCCCCAGATGATGATCCATTATATTGTGCCCAAGTTCACCACTGTCATTACCCAAACCATTAGGAAATCTTTTCGATTTTGATTGCATCAGTATGGCGTTAGAGGCAACTGTGGAAGCGCAACAAAAAATAATCTGAGCCTCAAATAATAGTTCTTCCTTAGTTTCGGTATCGATCACTTTTACGCCCGTAGCTCTCTTACTTTTCTCATCATAAACAATTTCATAGGCTATTGAATTAGGTCTAAGGGTCATATTTCCTGTTCTTTCGGCAGCCGGTAAAGTTGATGCATTACTGCTGAAATAACCCCCAAAAGGACATCCTCGCATACATCGATTCCGAAATTGACACTTTCCTCTACCTTCATGAACCGCATCACCTGTAATGTGTGCTACTCGACCTTGGGTAATGACTCTGCCATCCATTTTTTCGGCCACTCTTTCAGCAAGATCGGCCTCCACGCAGTTGAATTCCATAGGTTCTGAAAATTTTCCATCAGGCAATTGTTTTAAGCCTAAATTCGTTCCGCTAACCCCTATATACTCCTCTACTTTATCGTACCAGGGAGCAATATCCTTATATCTAATGGGCCAGTCCACCCCGTATCCATCCTTTTTATTGGCTTCAAAATCCATTTCACTCAAGCGATACGAATGTCTTCCCCAGGTAATTGATCTGCCCCCAACATGGTAGCCACGCATCCAGTCAAACCTTTTGGTTTCTGAATAAGGATGGTCAATATCATCAACAAACCAATGTTTGGTTTCCTTCGCGGTTGTATAGCCAGTTCTTGATTGTTTTTCCTGCCTCTTCGCCTCTTCTACCGTCAACCTGTTGCGATGTTTAAAATCCCAATTTTCTTTATACATTGTTGGGTAGTCAGTGACATGTTTCACCATTCTTCCTCTTTCCAAAACAAGTGTCTTAAGACCGTTCTCGCAAAGCTCCTTGGCCGCCCATCCTCCGGATATTCCGGTTCCGATGACAATAGCATCATAGTTTTTAGACATTACCGCTTCTTGTTCTTCATTCATCTTATCAACTCAAATTATTAAACTATATATTATTCATCTTATCTGTCAATGGCAAATTACTTATATCCCCATATTCCAATGTTCATAATTCTTCACTGAAAATTTCCAAACAGTAAGAAATTAAGGTATATATGAATCACAAAAGAATGACACCACTTATAGATATCGCTCCTGAATTACTTTTAAATGATGCAGTACATGGCCACTGCAAATAAAACCAAGTGCCCTTACAGAAATTGAATTACCTTCAACAAAACCCTTTAAATTCAATATACCTTCATCAAAATCCTGAAACATCAGTATAGTTGACCTTCTTAACAAACAAAATTCATCCAGAAGACTATTAAAATCTCGTTTGTTAATATCGTAATTTGAAACATAGGAATTCTCTTCATAACCCATCAGAGCTGTTTCATCTTTTCTTGAAAACCTGAGAGATCTGTAAACAAATACGCGTTCTGCGTCAATCAGGTGTTGCACAACCTCCTTTATAGTCCATTTTCCTTCTTGGTACCGGTATTCGTATTTTTCTTCTTTGAGCTCATAAAGAAGTTGCTCAAAGAGCTCCAGAGAAGTTTCCAAATGCTCTAATAAACCTGAAACTCCATCCAGGATATCTATATATGGAGTATAAAAAACAGGATATTCAAATTTTTGAGGCTTGTTCATAGGCACGTTAACTTATTTTATTCGCGCTAATTTAACTAATTCCTGTTAATGGTAAATAATATGACAAAAAATACAGATGCTATTCTACATTTTGTCTGAGCTATTTACTGATGAGCTGATAAGACTGTATGGCGATTTCAATTTCCTCATTGGTTGGGATGACCATGATCTTAACTGGAGAGTTGACAGCTTGAATCTCACGCAAATTTTTACTTCTGAGGTTATTTTTTTCCAAATCCAAATGTATTCCCAAGTAGTCCATATCGGTACAAACCAGTTTTCTTATGGTATCTGAATTTTCCCCTATTCCGGCAGTAAACACTACGGCATCCAGACCGTTCAAGACTGCAGTATAAGCACCAATATATTTTTTTACCCGGTAGGCATTTATTTTAAGCGCAAGGATACATCTTTGATCTCCTTCTTCCGCCTTCAGCTCGATTTCCCGAAGGTCACTATAACCTGTAAGGCCATACATACCGCTTTCCTGTTGGAGAATTTTCTTCACTTCTGCAGAACTATAGCCCAGTTCATCCATCATATAAAAGATCACCGATTGGTCAATATCTCCGCTTCTGGTACCCATTACCAAACCATTCATGGGGCCAAAACCCAGCGAATGCTCAACGCTTTTACCATTTTTTATTGCGGTAATACTGCATCCATTACCCAAATGAACGGTTATGATCTTTGAATGATCCTTTTTTAAGTATTCAATAGCCTGCTGAGAAACATATTTATGACTTGTTCCATGAAACCCATAGGTTCTTATTTGATTTTCCAAATAGAATTTTTCGGGTATGGCATAGCGAAAAGCCTCCTCCGGAATACTTTGAAAGAATGCCGTATCAAAAACGGCTATTTGCTTTGCACGTTTGAATATTTTTTCGGAAACCTCAATACCTTTATAGTTATGCGGATTGTGTAAAGGTGCTAAACTAAACAACTCCCTGATTTTACCCTTGACCTCCTCATTGATCACTGTAGTTTTCGAAAAAGTACTTCCGCCGTGAACCACTCTGTGGCCAACTGCATCGATCTCATCCGCACTCTTCAGGAGTGCTGTCGAAGGTTCCAGCAATAACTTTGCTACTAATTCCAAGCCTTCCTCATGATTAGCAATATCTCTTTTTTCTTCAAAGTTCTTTCCCTTAATTTTCAGTTGTACCTTAGATTGCTCCAAGCCAATTCTTTCAACCATTCCTGAAGCCAACACTTCTTTTTCAGGCATTTCTATCAGCTGAAACTTGATGGAGGAACTCCCTGAATTGATCACTAATATTTTCATGAAATTGATTTCTGTTTGTAATTAATTTAATCTTTAAAGAATTCTTTAGCATATACTATCTCTCCCGTAATTCCTTTTAAACCTCCTTCTTTGAGCTCCAATACAAAACTATTGGGTTCAGGAACGTCAAACGGAAATACGATTCCAAATTTATTTGCCAACTGGTATCCAAATTTAGGATAATAATCCTGATGACCGATAAGTACTATAGATTCGTAACCCAGTTTTATAGCCTTATGATGTGCGTATTCTATTAATTCAGCGCCGATTCCGCGCTTTTGATGATCCGGATGAACGGCAACAGGAGCTAAAGCTAAAGTAGGATGCAGAGATTCATCCATTTTAATTCCTGCAAGCGACAATAAAATATATCCTATGATTTTTTCTTGGAGCACTGCAACGAGCGAAAGTTGGGGAATAAAATGACTAGATTTCCTCAATCGATCAACTAAATCATGTTCCGTATGATCACTGTATGCTTCTGCTAAAAATGCTTCTTTCACCAACTCATATACCTCTGCTGCATCATCGCTGGTCTCCTGCCTGATCACAAGGTTATGATTTACCGAACTACTCATCTTATTGTGCCTGAATCGCTGTGATTATAACCGTATTAAATATATCATCTACCGTGCAACCGCGACTCAAGTCGTTAACAGGTTTATTCAAACCCTGCAACATTGGGCCAATGGCGATAGCTCCAGTTTCTCTTTGAACAGCCTTGTAGGTATTATTTCCTGTATTGAGATCAGGAAAGATCAAGACGCTTGCTTCACCGGCTACTTTTGAATCGGGTAACTTTTTCTTACCAACTTTGATATCTACTGCTGCATCGTATTGAATCGGTCCTTCAATTTTAATATCAGGTCGAAGTTGCTTTACAATTTCAGTCGCCTTTCTCACTTTGTCAACATCAGCCCCTTTTCCTGAGGAACCCGATGAATACGAAAGCATGGCTACTTTAGGTTCTATGCCAAATGCTTTACTCGAATCAGCAGAAGAAATAGCGATCTCAGCCAATTGTTCGGCAGTTGGATTCGGGTTGATGGCGCAATCACCAAAAACCGAAACCCTGTCGTCAAGACACATAAAAAATACAGATGAAACAACGGATACACCTGGTTTGGTCTTGATAAATTGAAGCGCAGGCCGTATTGTATGCTGGGTCGTATTGACCGCACCTGATACCATACCATCAGCATGTCCTTTATAGACCATCATCGTTCCGAAAAAAGAAACATCCTGCATTGTGTCCTTAGCCATGCTTATATTGATATTTTTATGCTTTCTCAAGGCATAAAAAGTATTGACATAATCTTCAAAGTACGGAGATGAAACAGGATCTACAATATGTACTTTATCAAGATTCATCGTAATCCCCAATTCGTTGATCTTTTCTTCAATACTGCTTTTGGAGCCCAACAAAGTAATTTCCACAATATCAAGTACTGTTAAACGAGCCGCAGCCAATAATATGCGATCATCAGTTCCTTCAGGCAATACGATATGTTTCTTGACTTTCTGTGCTTTTTTTAACAAGTTATACTGGAACATTCTAGGAGTCAATCCTTTAGGTTTGAACGTCAAGTATTTCCTTATCAAATTACCTATGTCAACATATTTATCAAAAGTATTAAGGGAGGTATAAATTCGTTGGTCATTGGTTGGGTAAATATGTGACCTGATCGCACCAATTTGATTGGCCACTTCAAAGGTTCCCTTCTCTATGGCAAGGATAGGCACAACTTCCTTTAAACCTCGAATCAATTTCATAATAGGTTCCTCAGGAATCAGACCTCCTGTAAGCAAGATTCCTGCTATTTTTGGATAATTATCCGATAAACTGGCCTGAAGCGAACTTAGTATAATATCGGCTCTATCACCGGGAGTAATAACAAGACAGTTTGCTTTAAGATGGACCAGGAAGTTTCTCAACTGCATGGCTCCAACTGCAGAGGTTTCTACTTGGTTATCAAGTTGGGTCTCCCCAATCAGAATATCCGCATTTAAATTATCCACGATCTCTTTAATAGTCGGATTATTAAGACTTTTGATCATGGGAATTACCCCGATAAAGATCTTTTCTTCTACCTCTTTTTCCAACCTCTTTGCAACTGCTTCTATATCACTTGCATTGACCTTATTAGCTACGATACCAAGCACCTTTACTTCTTTTTCAACAAATGAATCATAGGCCAGATGAAGGTTTGTAACAAGCTCTTCAAGACTTTTATCCTTTCCTGTGCCCACCAGAATAACCGGTATACCAAGATTTTTAGCAATCACGGCATTCACATCTAATTCAACAAAGGCCGCTTCACCAGAAAAATCAGTTCCTTCAACCAAAATAAAATCAAATTTATCCTCAAGTGCCTTGTATTTTTTTATAATGATATCGAGAATCTCTCCTTCCTGATTATTGGTTTTTTTATGAATTACCTCCGCCCCTGTCAAAGCGTAACAATCCTCGTAGTCCATTTCCAACTTAAAATGCGACAATACAGTCTCTATATGGTTGTCTTTTTTTGATGGATCTGTTCCTTCAATGATTGGTCTGAAGTAGCCAACTTTTCTCGTTCTTCCAAGAAGAATACCCATCAGTCCCAAACTAATGATTGACTTTCCACTTTCAGCTTCTCCAGTAGCTATATAAATGGCTCTGCTCATATTCTAAAAATTTCCACAAAGATACTTATCTAGATAATTATAAGGACCTTTTTGAACGAACTTTTGTTACATAATTCTTTATAATCACAAGATTAAATAACTAAATTAGCTCAGCAGTTCAAACCAGCCTATTCATCATATGAAAACACTATTTTTTAATATTAAAGAACTCCTTCAAATACGAGAAAAATCAGTTGCAAAAGTAGCTGGAGCTTCCATGAAAGAACTCCCTTGTATTAAAAATGCCTTCCTAAGAATTAACAATGAACGAATAGAAGATTTTGGACCTATGTCTGAACTCCAGGATTTTAATGCAGATCAGGTGATTGACGCCAGGGGTCATAGCATTCTTCCGGCCTGGTGTGATTCACATACCCATATTGTTTTTGCCGGACATCGCGAAAAGGAATTTGTCGATCGAATTAATGGTTTGACCTATGAAGAAATCGCTTCTCGCGGAGGTGGCATATTGAATTCAGCAAAAAAGTTGCAAAATAGTTCAGAGCAGGAATTATTCGAACAATCTTCTCAGCGTCTTGAAGAAATCATGAAATTAGGTACAGGGGCGGTTGAGATCAAATCGGGCTATGGTCTTACACCTGAATCTGAATTAAAAATGCTCAAGGTCATCAAAACATTGGCCTCCTCATTTCCCATAACGATCAGGTCAACTTTTCTGGGAGCACATGCGTTTCCTGCAGATTTTAAAGACAAGCCCGATGATTACGTCAATCTGATCTGTGAAAAAATGATTCCTGAAGTTGCAAAGCGCGAGCTGGCAGATTTTATAGACGTTTTTTGTGAATCAGGCTATTTTTCTGTGGCCCAAACCGAAAAAATACTGCAATCGGGTAAAAAATATGGTCTTATCCCTAAAATCCATGTCAATCAATTCAACAGTATCGGAGGAGTACAAGTTGGTGTGGCCAACGCGGCTTTAAGTGTTGATCATTTAGAAATCATGAAACAGGAAGATATTGATATTTTAAAAGGTACTGATGTAATGCCTGTTGCCCTTCCTTCATGTTCTTTTTTTCTGAACATACCTTATACACCTGCACGAAAAATGATGGATGAAGGCCTTGCCATTGCTTTGGCCACTGATTTCAACCCTGGCTCCACTCCAAGTGGAAATATGAATTTTGTTGTATCGACAGCCTGTATCAAAATGAAAATGACTCCTGAAGAAGCCATCAATGCCGCAACAATCAACGGTGCTTATGCCATGGGACTGAGTTCATCTCACGGCAGCATTACCAAAGGTAAATTTGCCAATCTTATTGTTACTAAAGATATTCCTTCCTATCAATTTATCCCTTATGCATTTGGAAGTAATTTAATTGAAAAAGTAATGATCAAAGGCGTTTTTATATAACACTTTAATCTATTATCAGGTAAATCCTAAGAATACAATCATCTTTATACAGCTCGACTATGAAAGGTCTCATTACAGCAATCATCGATCAAATGGAGCAAATTCATCAGGGTAAGGGTTGGATTGGTGTTAATTTTCAAAATAAGGTACAAGGACTTTCTGATATTGACTTCTTTGCCCAGGTAAACGGTATGCACAGCATAGCAGAAATCCTCTCTCATCTCACGACCTGGCGAGTTGAAACTATTCTTAAAATAAAAACCGGCGAAGGAAGCATTACCGATGATGATCCAAGCAATTGGAAGGGCAATGAGGATTTAAGAAAAGTGGGGAAGGATGAAATTCTTCGTAAACATGTTAAAAGCCTCTCAGAGCTTATTGGTTTGCTGAAGCAAAAAAATGATGATTTTCTCGATGAAATCTATTACGATACTGATTTTAAAAGCAATTATCCCTATGACTTTCTTATCCAGGGTATGTTACAACATGATATCTATCACCTGGGACAGATAGCACTGCTGATCAAATGCCTCAAATCAAATCCAAACAATTAAAAATTGAGCTCCGAATGATCCAAGACTTCCAGGATCCGGCGATTGGTTTAATATATTTCTTTGTAAATTTGCAAACTTAAAGCGATAAAAATATGTCGGATAATTCAGTGATTGTTCCAAGAACTAAAAAACCGGACTGGCTTCGAGTAAAACTTCCTGTTGGGAAAAAGTATACAGATCTCAGAAGTTTGGTCGATAAATATAAATTGAACACCATTTGCACTAGTGGGAGTTGTCCTAATATGGGTGAATGTTGGGGAGAAGGGACCGCGACGTTTATGATACTTGGTAATATCTGCACGCGCTCATGCGGATTTTGTGGCGTAAAGACAGGAAAGCCTGAAACTGTTGAATGGGACGAACCCGAAAAGGTAGCGCGTTCAATACACTTAATGAAAATTAAACATGCAGTAATCACCTCCGTAGATAGGGATGATCTGAAAGACGGGGGCTCAATTATTTGGGCAGAAACCGTTGAAGCGATCAGAAGAACTAATCCGAATACAACTTTAGAGACCCTGATACCTGATTTCAGAGGTATAAAAAACAATATTGATCGTATTATTGAGGTGGCACCTGAAGTCATATCACATAATCTTGAAACAGTCAGACGTTTGACCAGAGAAGTCAGGATTCAGGCCCAATACGACAGAAGTTTGGAAGTATTGGCCTACCTTAAAGATTCAGGGCAACAAAGAACAAAATCTGGAATTATGCTTGGCCTGGGAGAAAAAGAGGAAGAAGTTATTGAGACCCTTCACGATCTATATAAAGCAAAGGTGGATATTGTAACGATAGGTCAATATTTACAACCTAGTAAACAGCACCTTCCCGTACATGAGTTTATCACACCGGCGCAATTTGAAAAATATAAAGAAATCGGACTGGAACTAGGCTTTAAATATGTTGAAAGTGGTGCCTTGGTTCGTTCGTCGTATAGGGCTGAAAAGCATTTAGTGTAGAAAATATATCGAATTAACATATGATTAACAAGAATTCGGGCAATTTGGTACAGATTTTGATGGTAATGATTTGAAGCAAGATTTCCCATTAATTTTGACTTCGTATGATTAATTTTGAGTTAGTAAGCTAAGAGCACCTCCTAAAAGAGGTGCTTTTAAGTTATTAGAGGTGCTGCAACTCAATAAAGAAGTGAATTCCATATTCAAAATTGTCAATTCTTAAAAATTTCTATTAAAATTTTGACGCTGATGTTCATTTTATTCACCAAATCCTTTTCTTAATAAAATTTTAACATTTTAATTTGATTTTGGCATAAGATTTGCTAATTATTCAATGAAGCAAAATTCCCCACTAATTTTGTTTTCATTATGATTAATTTTGAGTTAGTAAGCTAAAAGCACCTTTATACTGAGGTGCTTTTTTCGATTAAATACACCAATAAATTGTTTTATTCGTTTACTTATTGTCAAAGGATATTTCAACTTAACCTACATATTCATAATAAAAAAGGTTAAAATAGCACACTTTATCAATTTAATAGCTAAATTATTTGTGAATACATTAATAATTTCTTATTTTCGAAACGGACAAAATTCCTCACAAGATTTTGTTCTTCATTAATGATTAATTTTGAGTTAGTAAGCTAAAGCACTTCTGTAAACCAGAGGTGCTTTATTCTTTTAGCCTCTATAATCTGCCTATAAAGTCTTCAACGAGCTTGCTGATCATATTTTCTGAAGATTTAGCCGCAATCTGAACGGCTTCGTGAGAAACTTCTTCAATTTTTCCTTCAATACCAAGGTCGGTGATGACTGATAATCCAAAACACTCCATACCCATATGTTTGGCCACAATTACTTCCGGAACAGTACTCATTCCAACTGCATCTGCTCCCATGAGTTTAACCATCCGATATTCTGCAGGTGTCTCAAAAGTGGGCCCTTGTAAAGCGAGATACACACCATCCTTTATATCTATTTTATGCTCAATAGCAATAGACTTCATCAATCTGATCATTTTTAGGCTATAAGGCTCATGCATATCTACAAAGCGAGGTCCGAATCTTTCTTCATTTTCACCTCTTAAGGGATGTTCTGGCATCATATTGATATGGTCTGTAATGATCATGATGTCGCCAACCTTGAATTCAGGGTTAACGCCTCCACAAGCATTGGATACCATTAATTTCTCAATCCCAAGCAACTTCATTACACGAATAGGAAAGGTCACTTCTGGCATCTCCCAGCCTTCGTAATAGTGAAAACGGCCTTGCATGGCCAACACTTTTTTCCCTGACAGTTCTCCGTAAATTAAAGTGCCTGAATGACCCGATACAGTACTCACAGGAAAATTAGGAATATCGTGATAAGCGATTTTCTTCTCTATATTGATCATTTTCACAATACCCCCAAGACCAGTTCCTAATACGATTCCAATTTCAGGTTTGTCTATACCTATATCCATTAGAAACCTCGCAGTCTCTTTAATTCTTTCGTACATAATTTTGAATTATTTCATTAAACTTTTTTTCCTTTTCCAATATGATCATTTTAATGGGCAAATAATAGATAGGAAGTCTGACCTTAAGAAAGCTTCTTACAAAGTCCTTTTCTGTGGTAAGAATTAGTTTTTTTTCGCCATCCATGGAATTAAACCTGGAATTGATTCGCTTTTGCTCCTGATCTCCAATAAACTGATGATCTGCAAACTTCATATGCTGAATATCCAATTTATTTTTCCTGAAGGAATTCTACCAAAGGTTTTGAATTTGCAATTCCCGTAACCAATAATATCTTGTATTTTCCAAACTCATCTAAAGGAATCGAATCATCAGCAGAATATACATGATCATCATAAGAAATAGCACTAAAGAAAACTTCCTGATTCTTTTTGGGTGCAATTCTTTTTACAATGTCCAAACGCTTCTTTTCACTTAAATCTTTTGGGACATTTACTCACAACGATCAAATCGGCCCTATCCGCTCCTTTTCTACGCTCTCTCAAAGTACCCGTGGGTAAAAGATAATCATCTACATACAACTTCTCATAGGCGGTCAATAGTATATACATTCCCGCTTTTACGTACCGATGCTGAAACGCATCATCCAACAAGACCAGGTCAACCTCAGGTCTTAAGTTTTTGCAATGTTTCTATTCCCCTTACCCTTTTTTCATCAACCGCAACCTCCAAACTCTTAAACTTACGGTAAAACTGAAAAGGTTCATCACCAAGTTCCTGGCGGAACAATCGGTGTAGCTAAAAAGAAACCTTTTGTTTTTCTTCCATAGCCTCGGCTTACAACTGCTGTATGAAAAGATCCTTGGAAAAGTCGAATTAAATACTCTATAAATGGAGATTTACCAGTGCCTCCAACATTAAGATTCCCGACCGCAATAATTGGAATATCAAAAGACTTGGAACTTAAAAGACCTATATCAAAGGCCTTGTTCCTAATACTAATGATAAGTCCATACAAAAGGGAAATAGGAAATAATATTTTTCGAATCAAATTCACCAAGACCAAAGTACAAAAATCCTTACGGATTATCTAATAAGAAACGTAATCGACCACTTCAAGCCCGTAACCAATCATTCCAACTCGTTTTCCTGAATACTTACTGTTCGAGATTAATTTGATCTTATTGATCTTCAGGTCATGAAGAATTTGAGCACCAATTCCAAAATCTTTTTCATCCATTTTTAGTAATGGTTCCGAGCTTTCTTTCCCCAGCCCTATATTTTTAAGATGTTTTAATCTGTTGATCAGATCAAATGATGGGTATTCCTGATTGATAAATACCACAGCTCCTTTGCCTTTCTCATTAATAATATCAAACATTTTAGCGAGTTTATCGTCAGGATTGTTCATTAGTGTGCCTACTATATCATTGTTGATCAAAGTCGAATTGACCCTTACCAGCACCGTCCTCACCCATCTCCCAACTACCTTTAGTGAGTGCCAGGTGTATCTGTCCGTTAGTTGTTTGTTTATAAGCCCGCAAACAATATTTACCAAATCTTGTTTCAATCCTAAATCTTCAATTTTATCAATTAAGGAATCATGATTCATCCTGTAGGCCACAAGATCTTCAATGGATATAATCTTTAGATCATATTTTTTAGCGACTTTCATCAATTGAGGCAAACGTGCCATTGTTCCGTCCTCATTAAGTATTTCCACTAAAAGTCCTGCTGGTTCTAATCCGGCCAATCTAGCCAAATCAATCGCAGCTTCAGTATGTCCGGTTCTTCTTAAAACACCTCCCTCTTTAGCCCTTAACGGGAAAATATGACCAGGTCTTCCGAGATCCTCGGCCTTCGTTTTATCTCATGGTCAATGCTTTCACTGTTTTCGCTCGATCATGGGTGGAAATTCCAGTTGTACAGCCATGACCGATCAAATCAACAGACACTGTAAATTGGGTATTGTGAAGCACCGTGTTTTTTCCAACCATTAATTCAAGATCCAGTTCTTCACATCTTGTTTCAGTTAATGGGGCACAGATTAATCCACGGCCGTTGGTAGCCATAAAATTGATCATTTCGGGTGTTACTTTTTCTGCCGCAGCCACGAAATCACCTTCGTTCTCTCTGCTCTCATCATCTACAACAATGATCATTTTACCGGCCTTAATATCTTCAATGGCTTCCTCTATTGTATTAAGCTTGATCACAGATTTTGTTTTATTCTCCATAAATCCCGAATTATTTTTTATCTAATTTAAATATTTTATTAAAGAAATTAACCACTGGTTGCAAAAACGCATCCAGGTTGAAAATACCTTTATCATTGGTTGCTCTTATCATTAATAACACCCCAAATGGAAGTAAAACAAAAGTTGCCAACCATCCTCCAATAAAAGGAGACACTTTACCAGACTCTGCCATATTTTTTCCAAATGTTGAAATAAAGAAATAGATCACAAAAATAGTAACCGCAATGATCATTGGCAGTCCGAATCCTCCTTTTCTAATAATTGATCCTAAGCGGTGTTCCTACAAAAAACAGGACCAAACAGGCAATTGAAAAAGCAATTCTTTTGTGAAACTCAACATTGTATCCATTAAGTATTTTACGCTTGTCTTTTAAAGTTTCTTTGAAACTTTTCAAATTCTCCAAATTTCCTTGTGCAGTGATATAAGCGTTTTTCGCAACAAGTTTCTGATTACTTTCAGTAAAATTATCAATGATCTTGGGTTGCCATCGGTTCTCCCTGAACAGTATCCTTCATGAGCTGATCAGCCTTTAAAATCTTATAGACACGGTCTGCCCTATTGCTGACAAATTCATGGTAGGGAGTTTGTAAAGAATCTATGAAAAAATCCAATTGTTTGAGGCTCAGCATTTCCTTACCAGTTTTATACTTCACATCATCCGGATCAAAATCTCCAATACTCGAAACATCAATATTGACCTCATACTTGTCGAAATGCGCCTTGGTAAATGGAGCCTTTGCTCTCGACTCAACTGTAGTTCTATTGCCGATCATGTCTTCAGCATAATAACCATCTTCCAGGATAAGCGTTAGGTAACGACTACCCTCCTCAGAGACGATCTCTCCTTTTTTTAGCAGTGATCACTTTATTATTCACCGTATTTGACCTTAGATCATAGATCAATACATTCTTAAGAAGATTTTCATCTTCACCGTACTTTTCCTCAAATTTAATACTGTAATCTGGAATTTCAGTATTGAAAGTCCCGGGAACAAGAGCCAAACCAGGCTCTTTCATTTTCATGTTATAAATAAGGTTCTTTGATTTTAAAGAAGCGTAAGGGAAGACATAATTCAGAAATAAAAAATTGGCGAAACTAAGCACCAACATCAATATAACCAAAGGTCTTATAAACCTTTGAAGAGATATTCCTGCTGATTTAACCGCGGCAAACTCATAGTTCTCTGCCATATTTCCAAGTGCCATGATCGATGATAACAAAATGGCTATAGGCAAGGCTGTTGGCACCATCATCAGCGCCATATATCCCAGAAATTTGAGTATAATCAGCAAACTAATGCCCTTTCCTGCAATTTTATCAAATTGTAACCATAAGGCCTGCATGATCAGCACAAACAGGATGATAAAAAAAGTTGCTAAAAAGGGCCCAAGAAAACTCTTAAGTATATATCTGTTTAAGATTTTCATACAGCACAATTCATCACTTGATGATCAATTTAATTGTTGATCATATAATTCAATTCTTCATACTTTTTTTGATCGAAAGCAAAAACAGATCCGTTTATTTGTTGATTGGTCTTGATGTTTTTTGCGGTCAAAATGGTACGTGTCTCGTTAACACCAATCTCAATGACTTGATAGATATGATTCGCTTTTGTATCAATTCCTACGAGTATATATGATATTTCGGAATTTGTATCAATGGGTGTCAGTTTAACAAACTGAATTTTTTTACCATTCAGTTGTTTTAATTCATCCATCGAATAAGTGTATCCACTCTTATAAAAAGAATAAAATTTGGAAGGTGTAAAAGTATTCTCTTCATCAAGATCGGAATCAGAGATGTTGACTTCCTCATTTTCAGGGATAATAGTATAGGTTTTTGAACCATCAAATATCTGCGTGGATCCAAACAAGTTCACAACGTATTTTTCCCCTTCCAGAATCACGTCACCTGACATTTCCTGCTTTACATCTTCTGCCTTATTATCTAGCACATAATCGAAATCCATCGACAAATTACTATAGGCACTCATCGTACCTGATGCATTGTCTAAAATAGATTTTGCCGTTTCTTCGTTTTGAGCCAAGACGATACTTGACGAAAAAACAGTCAATAAAAGTCCTATGCAAATACCTAATCTTACGCTAATTTTGTTCATCATCTAAAAGTTGTTGCAGGGAAACCATATCGGTGATCAGCACTTGTCTTGCCTTACTGCCTTCAAAAGGGCCAACTATATTGGCCGCTTCAAGTTGATCAATGATCCTTCCCGCTCTGTTATACCCCAATTTTAATTTTCTTTGTAACAGTGATGCAGAACCTTGTTGTGCGATCACTACCAATTTAGCAGCTTCTTCAAACAATTTATCTCTGCTCTCTATATCTATGTCAAGACTTGTGCCATTCTCTTCACCAACATACTCTGGCAAATTATGAGCAGTGGCGTATGCCCTTTGAGAACCTATAAAATCTGTTAAATTTTCCACTTCAGGTGTATCGATAAAAGCGCATTGCAATCTTGTCAGTTCATTTCCTGTTGAAATAAGCATATCTCCTTTACCAATAAGCTGGTCAGCTCCTTGAGAATCAAGTATTGTTCTCGAATCTATCTTCGATGTTACCCTAAAAGCTACCCGAACAGGAAAGTTCGCTTTGATAATTCCTGTGATGACATTTACAGATGGTCTTTGTGTCGCTACTATCAAATGTATACCAATGGCCCGTGCCAATTGAGCCAATCGGGCTATTGGAGCTTCGATCTCTTTCCCTGCTGTCATGATCAAGTCAGCAAATTCATCGATGACCAACACTATATATGGAAGAAATTTATGGCCATTTTCAGGATTGAGCTTGCGGGCTATAAATTTGGTATTGTATTCCTTGATATTTCTTACGTAGGCATTTTTGAGCAGATCGTAACGATTATCCATCTCTATACACAGCGAATTCAAGGTGTTTATAACCATTTTGGTATCTGTGATAATGGCTTCTTCAGTATCCGGTAGTTTGGCCAAATAGTGTCGTTCAATTTTATTAAATAAGGTAAGCTCCACTTTCTTGGGATCTACGAGCACAAACTTTACTTCCGCCGGATGTTTTTTATATAATAAAGAGGCTAAGACGGCATTAAGTCCGACAGATTTTCCTTGACCCGTTGCCCCGGCCATAAGTAAATGAGGCATTTTTGCAAGATCAATGACAAAGGTCTCATTAGAAATGGTCTTACCAAGTGCAATCGGAAGATCCATTTTCGTATTTTGAAACTTTTGGGATGACAATACCGATTTCATAGAAACAATGGAAGGCTTTTTATTGGGCACCTCGATTCCAATAGTACCTTTTCCCGGTATAGGCGCAATGATCCGGATCCCTAAGGCAGATAAAGACAAAGCAATATCATCTTCAAGGTTCTTGATTTTCGAGATTCTTACTCCAGCGTCAGGAACGATCTCGTAAAGAGTTACAGTAGGCCCAATGGTGGCCTTGATACTGGCAATGTTTATTTTATAGTTATTCAGTGTCTCAACAATATTGTTCTTATTATTCTCTAATTCCTGCTTGTTGATATGTATATTTTCATTGGTATAGTCTTTAAGAAGATTGAGTTCAGGAAATTTATAATTAGACAATTCCAGTTTTGGATCAAATTCACCGAAGTCTTTCACCAAACTGTTTGCCAGATTTTTCTCTGTATGCTCTTCAAATACCGGCCCTTCCACAACAATCTCTATATCCTCTTCTACTGGTGATTTTACTTCCTGAGCATCTTCCATACCTGCATGTGTCTTGCTGGTTGCAGTCACCTTTGGCTCCATAATAACCGCTTCATCTTCAATTGATTCAGGATTTAACGTCTCGAATGAATCCAATTCCAATTCAAGATCATTTTCTAAACTATCATAGGTTGTTTCTGCGATAAAACCATCCTCAGTTATATCTTCCTCAAAACCTATGTCTTTTTTAACTTTTAGCTTAGGTTTAGGCATCCATGATTTGATCTTAGCCGGCGTAATTTTAAAGCTGGCTATGAGGAAAACAAATAAAGAAATCAACAAAAGCAATAAAACTCCGATCCCTCCAATATAGATTTGAAGAAACTCATTAATTTCATAGCCTACCTTCCCTCCCAACAAGGAGTGTTCAGGTCTTAAATATGCCAAGCCGAGAGAAAGCCAAATCATTGTCAAAATCCCATTAAACCAGGATTTGGACAATTGCTTAATAGGGATATTGAGAATAATATAAAGTCCGGTAAAAAACAACAGTATCGGAAAGATAAAAGTAGCTACACCAAAACCATCAAAGACAAAGAAATTACTCAAATTCGCCCCTAGTTTTCCTAACAGATTATGAGCGCTGAGCGATTTATCTGAAAAACTATCTAAGATACTTTGGTCCTCTTTCCAATGTTGCCAAAACGAATAAAAAGAGATGAGAAGGAAAATTGCAGACGAAAAGACCAACACCCCAAAAACCAAATGCGTTTGCTGGCTTTTAAAAAAGGCCAGGATCCTTGATGGTTTTTTTACCTTTTTCTTAGTTCTGGAAGTTGTTTTTTTCCCTTTAGACATAGGTCACAAAAATACATAAATAATTTAGCTTACAAACCTACGTATTCAAATCGAAATTAAATGAAATCTAAAGAAATTTTGGCAAGTAAATCAGCAGACCAATAACAACGGCAGTAATTGCTGCAAAGCTAACGGCTCCAGCTGCAATATCCTTAATAAAACCTATGCTTTTATCATGTTCGGGGTGCACGAAATCACAAAGCTTCTCAATACAGGTATTCAAAGACTCAGCTACCAGAACGAGTCCGATAGCGAGAATTTGAAATAACCATTCGGTTTTTGAAATATCCATCCACCAGCCAACAAAAGTAACCACTACAGCAATGGCCAATTGAACCATTATACTGTGTTCGGTAGTGATCAAAAGCCAGACACCTTTTACAGCAAATTTCAAACTTTTGAGCCTTCCCTTTATAAAACCATTTTGCTGATTGTTCATGGATATTCTTTCGACATACTTACTACTGAAGCTGACTATAAGTTTACTTTAAGGCTGCTATCGCCGCATCATAATTTGGTTCTTGAACGATCTCAGGAACTTGTTCGGTATAGGTAACAATCCCTTTTTCATCAACTATGACTACTGCTCTTGACAGCAACCCTTTCATAGGACCTGTCTTTATCGTTACACCGTATCTGCGTCCAAATTTTCCACTCACAAAATCAGATAAAGTAATTACATTCTCGATACCTTCAGCTGCGCAAAAGCGTGAATGTGCAAAGGGCAAATCTTTAGATATATTAAGGACAACTGTATTGTCATTATTGACAACCGTTTCATTAAATTTCCTTAAAGATGCAGCGCATATCCCAGTATCAATACTGGGAAAAATATTGATCAATACCTTTTTTCCTTTAAAATCTTTTAAGCGAGCCTTTGAAAGGTCAGTTTTAACCAATTTGAATTTAGGCGCCTTTTTTCCTACTTTGGGTAACTTCCCAATAGTTTTTATCTGAGTTCCTTTAAGTGCTATTTTTGTCATAATTTTAATATTTTAAGTTCTAAACCAAAGTTACATAAAATAAAAAACTCCCTAAACAATTAGGGAGTTTTTGTATGCATTAAACCTGAAAAGTTTTGCTCATTGATCAATAGAACCCAAAACTCTTTTCATAAATCCGTTAAGTGCTTCTTTTTGAGGTGTTCCCTTTTTCACTTCTGAATGAACCTCTAACGCTCCATACATGTTTGAAATCAACTCTCCAATCACATCCAATTCATCATCTTTAAGAGAACTTACCTCGGTAAGATCTTCTAAAACTTCAATGGCTTCCACCAAATAATCCTCATCATTATTTTCTATAAAGGTAGTCAGGTGTTTAATAACGGGTAATTTCATATTGACTAATTTAGGTTTGATTCATTAAACAATTTCATCGACAAGCTCCTTCAAAACTTCAAACTTATTAGTTTGCGTCTGATTGACCTTGGCACCATTTACAAAAGTTGCAAACGTGGGCAAATTATCAACTTGAGCCAGTTTTCTCGACTCAGGAAACTTTTCAGCATCGACTAAAACAAATTCCACACCTTCATTCTCGCCGGCAAGTTTTTTAAATTTTGGTTTCATGATACGGCAATTGCCACACCATGTAGCCATGTATTGCACGACGACTTTAGGATTGTTCTTTACCACTTCAGACAAACTGTCACTGTTCAATTCTGTTAACATATTTTGATCTTTATCATGGCCCTAGGGCCAGTTTAATTCATTTAATGTGTGCTCAAATAAGATGCGACACCATCTCTATCAGCTTTCATAGCGTCTTTTCCTTCCTCCCAATTTGCAGGACAAACTTCTCCTTTTTCCTGAACATGAGTATAGGCATCTATCAATCTCAAATATTCGGCTACGTTTCTTCCTAAAGGCATGTCATTAACGCTTTCGTGGAAGATTTTCCCTTCCTCATCGATCAAATATGTAGCCCTGTATGTTACATAGGATCCCTCGATCATCACATTGCCAGTTTCTTCATCAAAACTTTCAGAAACAACATCCAAAATTCCTAATTGAGAAGAAAGATTGCGGTTTGTGTCGGCTAATAAAGGAAAAGTAACTCCTTCAATACCTCCATTATCTTTAGAAGTATTTAACCATGCGAAATGAACTTCGGCCGTATCAACTGAAGCACCAATTACAACAGTATTTCTCTTTTCAAATTCACCCAAAGCATCCTGAAAAGCTCTGATCTCTGTTGGGCACACAAACGTAAAATCTTTTGGATACCAAAAAAGCAACACTTTTTTACCGTGATTTACTGCTTCCTCAAATACATTAATTTTGAATGTATCTCCCATTTCATTCATTGCATCTACATCAAAATTTGGAAATTTTTTTCCTACTAAAGCCATAATTTATTGAATTTATATTGATTAATTTATTTGGTTTTTCTGAGTGCAAAAATACGCTAAAATTACTGTTATCACCTAAGCTTCTATTTCATAATTTTATAACAAAATAGATTTTATTTATCGGATGAAAAAAGTCAAGCGCTTTATATAAACCCAAGCCCTTTAAAGCCCTAGCAAAGATAGTATAGCGCTGATAATTATTTGAGATTAAAGACTATTAATTAAAGGCTCTCTTTGTAACCTTTATCACATTTTAAGATATAGAATCTATCGATGGTAATCAAAAAAACAGCCTTGTGAATACTTGTATATAGTCTTATGGGATCATTCTCTATAAATTGGAAAACCAGCTTAAACAGAACACTATCAAATAAACACAACGCAACTGGTATGAGATCTGTAGGAGCCAGATGAGCACTCACCTTTATACAAAAAAAAATAAGCACCTTGTAAGTGCTTATTTTTTCTAATTCTGACTTGACTGACTATAGATGAATCACCTCATCATAAGCATCAGCCACAGCTTCCATTACAGCCTCACTCATAGTAGGATGAGGGTGTATGGCTTTCAAGACTTCGTGCCCTGTAGTTTCTAGTTTTCTTCCAAGAACCGCCTCTGCAATCATGTCGGTAACCCCAGCTCCAATCATATGGCAACCTAACCATTCACCATATTTAGCATCAAATATCACCTTGACAAAACCTTCTTTGGCTCCTGCCGCTGATGCTTTTCCAGATGCTGAAAACGGAAATTTACCCTACTTTGAGATCAAAACCTTTTTCCTTGGCCTGCTTTTCGGTCATTCCTACACTGGCAATTTCAGGGCTTGCATAGGTACATCCTGGAATATTTCCATAATCTATAGGTTCAGGATTTAATCCTGCGATCTTTTCAACACAGGTAATTCCTTCGGCCGATGCCACATGAGCAAGTGCAGGGCCCGGCACTACATCGCCAATAGCGTAATACCCTGGTAAATTGGTTTGGTAAAAATCATTCACAAGGATCTTATCTTTATCTGTTACGATACCAACCTCTTCCAGACCGATATTTTCAATATTCGATTTGATACCTACTGCTGATAAGACGATATCGGCTTCAAGACTCACCTCTCCTTTTTTTGTTGAGACTGTCGCCACAACTCCCTTTCCTGAAGTATCCACTTTGGTAACACTTGAATTCACCATCACCTTAATTCCGGATTTTTTCAAAGATCTTTCAAATTGCTTTGATATTTCTTCGTCTTCTAAAGGCACCACATTAGGCAGGAATTCAACGATAGTAACTTCCGTTCCCATAGAATTATAAAAATATGCGAATTCAACCCCAATAGCTCCAGAACCTATAATAATCATTTTTTTTGGTTGTTCCGGCAAGACCATAGCTTGTCGGTAACCGATCACTTTTTTTCCGTCAATAGGAAGAAATGGCAATTCACGGGATCTTGCACCAGTAGCAATGATCACATGGTCAGCACTATATTCACTAACGGCACCCTTGTCATCAGTTACATCAACTTTTTTACCGCTTTTTATTTTTCCAAATCCTGCAATAACATCTATCTTATTCTTTTTCATTAAGAATTGAACACCTTTGCTCATTCCTTCAGCTACCCCACGACTTCTTTTGACTACTGCTGAAAAATCCTTATCAATCTCCTTGGCCTTAAGACCGTAACTATCAACATGTTTCAAGTACTCATAGACCTGAGCACTTTTTAAAAGGGCCTTAGTTGGAATACATCCCCAATTTAAGCAAACACCGCCTAACTCAGCCTTTTCAACAACAGCTACTTTAAATCCTAATTGAGAAGCTCTGATGGCTGTGACATAACCTCCAGGTCCACTTCCAACAACAATAATATCGTATTTCATATGTTCAAAAAATTTTGTTTTTATCTCCAGATCGACCAGACAACCATCCATGCCGATTTTCGGAATGCAAATTTAATCAAATTTTATGGCTTTTACAGGACTAATTTTACTAACTATAAAAGAAGGAACAATCAACATGAGTATGCAGAGCAGCAAGGTTCCCAAATTGATCCATATCCACGCCGGAATACTCAGATGCACAGGAGCCTGATCCACATAGTATGTTTCAGGATTAAGTGTGATCACACCCAGGTATTTTTGAATGAGCAACAAACCAACCCCTATCAAATTTCCCCAGAATAAGCCCTTGCCTATCAAAAAAGCGGCATTGTATAAAAAGATCTTTCGAATACTCCAGTTATGATTTCCTAAGGCCTTTAAAATGCCTATCATTTGAGTTCTTTCAAGGATCAAAACCAGCAAAGCCGTAATCATGTTGATCCCGGCAATTAGGATCATAATAGCAATGATCACAATGATATTTGTGTCAAAAAGTGATAACCACTCAAAAATGGCAGGAAATTTTTCTGCAATGGTATAGGCATTCAAGCGATGGATCTATTTGCTCATACACCTCGAACCCTGTTTGCTTCGAAGTTGTCAAAATCATGAACAAATATTTCAAAGCCCCCAACCTGATCTTCCTCCCATTTATTGATTCTTTGTATGTGTTTAATATCACCAATCATAAAAGCCTCATCAAATTCTTCAAAACCAGAATTAAAAATGCCGGATACAGCAAACTTTCTTGAATTTGGAGCCTTATTTGGATCATTCTTAACAAAAAAGATATGAAACTCATCTCCTACTTTGAGCCTTAATCGAGCAGCTGTTTTGGCAGATATAAGTACTTCGTTGGAAATCTTACCGCCTATTTCGGGCAGTTTACCCATCATGAGGTATTCCTTAAAAAAGGACCAGTCATAATCTTGATCAACACCTTTTAAAATAATACCTTCAAATTCGTTTGGGGTTCTGATAATTCCCGCCTTGGTAGCATAGACCTGAACTTTTTTTACATTAGGGACACTTGCAAATTCAGGATAAAAATCCTGGTGCATATATACCGGAGTTACAGTTACTTTAGAATTATTGCTGTCGTAATTGATAATTTGAATATCCCCATTGAAGCCTGAAATCTTTTCTTTTATCTTTTTTTGAAGCCCAACACCGGTAGCAACAGAAAAAAGCATGACAATAATTCCAATTGCAATAGCAAGTATTGAGATTTTTATTATCGGCGACGAAACACTATTTTTGTGTTGTTTTGAAGCGATAATGCGTTTGGCTATAAATAACTCGTAATTCAACTGAAATGAAAAGATTGATTTGGTCCAAAAATACATATTTAATTTTAGTAACTGAATTAATCGTTTTCCTTTTTATATTGTATTCCTTTAACGAATTAACACGTACAGATCAACCTGAGAATGACTTTTCAACCCTAGTTGCTATGTCGCATACTGAGAGTATGGTCATCTTACCTGCCGCAGATCTTATGAACACTTATTTACCTTTGTTAAAAGGAAAAAAAATTGCTGTAGTGGCAAATCAGACCAGTGTCGTGAGTAATGGTTCGAATGCAAACAAGAATAACTTCACACATTTGATCGATACCTTATTGACCTATGATATTCAAATTCAAAAGGTTTTTGCACCTGAACACGGCTTTAGAGGAAGTATTGATGCTGGCGAAAAAGTTGCAGATGATAAAGATGTCAAGACAGGCTTATCCATTATTTCTCTTTATGGTAAAAATAAAAAGCCCAGTGGCGATCAATTAAAAGATATTGATCTTGTCTTATTCGATATACAAGATGTCGGTGTAAGGTTCTATACCTATATATCAACACTGAGTTTGGTCATGGAGGCCTGTGCAGAGATGGATATTCCTGTTATAGTTTTGGATCGTCCAAATCCGAATGGGCATTATATTGATGGACCCGTATTAGAATCGGCACATAGTTCCTTTGTGGGTATGCACGAAGTCCCTCTTGTATATGGCTTAACCATTGGAGAGTATGCCCAAATGGTCAATGGAGAAAGATGGCTTAAAGACAGTTTACAATGTGATCTTAAAGTAATACGTTCGCTTAATTATACACATAAAAGCACTTATAGTTTACCTGTAAGACCTTCTCCCAACCTTCCTAACGACAAGTCAATTAACCTTTATCCCAGCCTTGGGCTTCTTTGAAGGGACTGTGATTAATGCGGGCAGAGGGACTGAATTTCAATTTCAGCGTTATGGTGCTCCATTTTTTCCTGATCATGATTTCAGTTACATTCCTGAGTCTAATTTTGGTGCCAAATACCCCAAATTCAAGGGAGAAAAATGCAATGGGGTGGATTTGAGTAAGGTAGAACGACAAAATAAGGTCAATTTGACCTGGCTTCTTGATGCCTATCATAAAACGCCGAAAGACAAACTCTTTTTTGGTGAGACTTTTACGATTCACGCAGGTAATGAAAAGCTAAAAAAACAAATGGAATCTGGAATGACAGCCGAGGAGATCAGAAATAGCTGGAAAACAGATCTTGAAAAATTTAAAAAAATAAGAGAGAAATATTTACTGTATCAGTAGTTTAAACTAATGAACAATCCGTTCTTTATTATCTTATAATGGAAGTTTCGCCTTTAAAGTCTCAACCATATTGAATACCGCAGGACAGATTTCTGTATTTTTTAAAGTTAGATCTGTCAGTTGGATGAATTTCTTCCTATTCGTATGTGGATATTCACTACAGGCTTTGGGCCTTACATCATAAATAAAACAGGTGTTATCATGATCTAAAAAAGTACAAGGTGCGCTTTTTAAGACCATAAAATCCTCCTCGTCTCTTTGCAAGTACTGTTCGATAAACCGGCCTTCCTTCATCTTTAAATGTTTGGAAATTCGGATGATGTCTTTTTCTGTAAAAATCGGGCTGGTTGTTTTACAACAATTGGCACAAGCCAAACAATCTGTATGTGTAAACTCTTCGTCATGAATCTCCTTCATAACAAGATCGAGCCTCTTTCGTTGCCTGCTCCTTAGTTTGGTGAAATATTTTTTATTCTCCACCCATTTCTCCTTCGCCTTTGCAGGTAATTCTTCGATAATTTTATCCATTTCAATTGCTGCTTAAATCAAATGTACTATAAATATCCATTATCAAGTTAAAATAATTATTTTTGCGGCTCTAAACATTGTAAATATCGTGGTTCAACATATACTAGATCCTATCGTCAAGGAAGGAATACAATCCATATACAAAATAGATCTTGAAAAAGTCGAGTTTCAAGAGACAAGAAAGGATTTTGAGGGAGATATTACCATTGTGGTATTCCCGCTTTTGAAACAGATCAAGGGCAATCCTGTTGAGATCGCAAATCAAATTGGAAACTATGTGACAGCGCATGCTGATATCGTAACCGGCTTTAATGTTGTCAAAGGCTTCCTTAATTTGGTAATTGCTGACAGTTACTATATTGATGACTTCAATCAGATTAGAGACTATGAAGAGTTTGGCACTGTCAGTAAGAAATCTGGCGCAATTATGGTTGAATATTCTTCTCCCAACACGAACAAACCTCTTCATCTGGGACATATAAGAAACAATCTGCTTGGTTTTTCAGTAGCTGAGATCCTTTCTGCTGCAGGTAAAAAAGTGTATAAAACCCAGATCATAAATGACCGTGGTATACATATTTGTAAAAGCATGGTCGCCTGGCTGAAATATGGTGAAGGAAAGACTCCTGAAAGCACTGGACTTAAAGGAGATAAGCTGGTAGGTAATTATTATGTCAAATTTGACCAGGAATACAAAAAAGAAATTGAGACCCTTAAAGCTCAGGGAAAAACAGAAGATGAAGCCAAAAAACAGGCTCCCATTCTGCTTGAGGCCCAGGAAATGCTCCGTAAATGGGAAGCGGGTGATCAGGATACTGTGAACCTTTGGAAAAAAATGAATCAGTGGGTGTATAAAGGATTTGATGAAAGTTACAAAGAACTAGGTGTAGATTTCGACAAAAACTATTTTGAAAGTGATACCTATTTATTGGGTAAGGAAGTTGTTGCTGAAGGCCTGGAAAAAGGCGTTTTTTATAAAAAGGAAGATGGTTCTGTTTGGATCGACCTAACGGATGAAGGCTTGGATGAAAAGATTGTGCTCCGAGCGGATGGAACTGCGGTCTATATGACTCAGGACATTGGTACGGCTATCCAAAGAATAAAGGATTTTCCGGATATCGACGGTTTGGTATATACAGTGGGCAATGAACAGGATTATCACTTCAAGGTTTTATTTCTCATTTTGAAGAAAATGGGCTTCGAATGGGCTAAAAATCTTCATCATTTGTCTTATGGTATGGTAGATCTTCCTGAAGGAAAAATGAAATCAAGAGAAGGTACCGTGGTGGATGCCGATGATCTTATGGCCGAAATGACTAGAACTGCAGGTGAAATTTCTGAGGAATTGGGAAAACTGGAAGGATACACGGAACGCGAAAAACAAGGTTTGTATAAAATTATTGGATTAGGGGCCTTAAAGTATTTTATTTTAAAAGTAGATCCTAAAAAGCGCATCCTCTTCGACCCAAAAGAATCAATTGATTTTAATGGGAACACAGGACCATTTATACAATACACTTATGCCAGAATCCAATCCATACTTAGAAAAGCTAATTTTGATCATAAAGAGCTTTTAAGTATTGATAGTTTGCATTCAAAAGAAAAAGAATTACTCAAGTTGCTTCAGACCTATCCTGTGATTATTCAAAATGCAGCTGAAAACTTGAGTCCTGCACTTGTTGCGAATTTCACATATGAACTTGTCAAGAGTTATAATTCTTTTTACCAAAGCGTTCCAATTTTTGGCGCTGCTAATGAAGCTGACAAAGTCCTTAGGGTTCAATTATCTTATGCGGTAAGTTGTGTTATAAAATCTTCATTTAAGCTCTTGGGGATTAAGGTTCCAGACAGAATGTAAGTACGCATATAACGTGAAAATTATAGCTCTTTTTTGAATTATATCATAATTTTTGGTAACTTCGTCCACTTAAGACTAATAAAAATACACTATTTTACGGTGTATTTTTTTATTAAAATTATTATGAGTAAAAGAAAAATAATTATTCCCCTTATTTTATTTTTATCTTTTTATGTTGGTCAGGCCCAGTTGATCATGATTGACTCCGAAACTGGAGCGTACAGATACGAAGAAGTCGCTAGGGCGGAAGGAAAGAATAGCGCAGAGATCAAAGCAAGAGCAAAATCCTGGCTGACAAATTACTATACACAAATCGACTCGATTATATCAGATTCTTCCAGTGTAAAACAATTGAATACTTTTCATTTTACATGGAAGTTGATCACCAAAACTATAGATGTTGATCTGTTCTTTGATGTTTCTATAAAAACCAAAGACAATCGCTATAAATACGATTTTAGCAATTTCAAGGTCGGGAAATTCGTAAAAGGTGACCTCCAGGCAATTGACCTAAAGACTTATATCGAAAGGTTTCCGAGTGAGTATCAGATTCTTATTGAAGAACCTATCGATACAGAGATGACCAAAGCGATCAGCAGCCTGAGTTATTATATTGCCAATAATCAATTAGAACCAGAGGAGGATGATTGGTAGTCTTTAGAGATAGTCCAACACCCTTTCAAGCGCCATTCCTCTGGACGCTTTTATTAAAAAAGTTGTGTCCTCAAAGTTGTGCTGTTTGAATAGCACTGTGAATTCTTCAAAGCTCTTGACCAACATAACTTCTTTTTTGGAAATTTCGGTTTTAGCGAATGCTTCTCCTATCAAATACGCAAGATCTATGTCAGACTCGATCACCAGATCTGCAATCTTTTGGTGCTCCATACCTGAGTCTTTGCCCAATTCAAACATATCTCCCAATATGGCCACTTTTTTAACAGCTGATATGTTGTTAAGATTTTGAATCGCTGCCTCCATACTATTAGGATTGGCATTATAGGCATCCAGAATAATCCTGTTTGATTTGCGTTTTATGATCTGTGACCTGTTATTATCAGGTACAAAACCTTCTATAGCTTTTTTGGTCTTTTCTGTTTCAACCCCAAAAAATTTTCCTATGCTTACCGCCGCAGCAATATTGGCATAATTATAACTCCCGATAAGCTGACTTTCCATAGGTAGTCCATCAAACTCAATACGAACAAACGGATCTGCCCCAAGAAAACTCACCTGATAATCAGTCCCCGAAGCCCCAAATAAAATCCTGTCCATACCAGTTGATTTTTCCATTTGAATTGCATCATCCTGATTGACAAAAACCTTTTTACCGTGTTTTTCCAAATGCCTGTACATTTCGGTTTTACCTTTTATGACGCCTTCATAACTGCCAAACCCCTCTAGGTGAACCCTTCCAAAATTAGTGATATACCCAAAGTCAGGAAGGGCGATGTCACATAAATTTTCTATTTCAAGCTGGTGGTTAGCACCCATTTCAACAACCCCAAAATCATGTTCGGGGGTCATAGACAACAAAGTCAGTGGAACACCAATATGGTTGTTAAAATTACCTTTTGTAGCATAACAATCGAATTTCTGTTTTAAAACGTTATGGATCAGTTCTTTGGTAGTAGTTTTCCCATTACTACCTGTTAATGCCAGTATAGGGATATTCAACTGTTGTCTATGGTATGTGGCAAGATGCTGCAAACAACTCAATGCGTCCTCAACCAGGATCATCCGCTGATCAACCTGATATGCCTCTTCATCAATTACAGCATAATTTGCACCATTTTCAAGGGCCTGAAGTGCATATTCATTGCCGTTAAAACTTTCTCCCTTTAAAGAAAAATAGATGGCATTATTCACATCATCTCTTGTATCCTTGACAACCTTATAACTCATCTTATACAGGTCGTATAATTCATTTATTTCCATAAAGTAAATGTAAAAAAAAACTCAATATCAGAAATGATATTGAGTTTTTAAATATTGTAGATCCGAGATCTTTATTTCGATTCTTTTCTTCTTCTTGAGTAAGACATCTGACCTAATTTATCAGTGGCACATCTGAAACCGATAAAGTTCGTCGCCATGTATTCAGGTAAATATCTTCTTTGTGCAGGGTCTAACCAAAAAGCTCTGTCTTTCCATGATCCACCTTTAAAAACCCTTGTCTGATCACTGATCAATGTGTTTCTTGTTTTGGTGTCATATTGCTGAATGATTAATCCGCTTTCCCCGATTTGTCTTGGTATTTTAGGAGAATTGTACATCCTTGGTTTTTCTTCAGAGTCATCTTCATCTCTGAAATATTGTTTTGTAGAAGCCAAGTCACCATCACCATTGTCAATATTATATGCCTTTTCATAATTGTTTCTCATAAAGGCATCTCTTTTGGTTACAGGAACATATTTAACACTACCCGGAAGGTCTTTTGGAACGATCTTACCATTGTCTAGTGTATCGAATTCCACACTATTGTAATCTACCACAACCACATTTCCTTCTTTATCAATTTGCTTTTTGTTAAAGACATTTCCTCTAAAGTAACTGAAATCGTTGGCATCATTATCAATGATAGGTCTGTAGACATCGGCTACCCATTCAGCTACGTTACCACTCATATCGTATAATCCAAAAGCGTTAGGCTTATAAGACTTGATTTTCATCGTAATATCGGCACCATCATTACTCCATCCGGCTAAACCGCTATAATCTCCCTTTCCTTGTTTAAAATTCGCCATTTGGTCACCTTTATATCTTCTTGACTCTTCACGAGTGGAATGACCATTCCAAGAATATTTCTTTCTTCCACGAATTGAATTGTATTCTCTGTTTTCGATCTCTGCCTTGGCAGCATATTCCCATTCTGCCTCTGTTGGCAGTCTGAAACGTTGTGCCAGGATACCATCTGATGTTTTCACATGACGTCCGGTAAATGACCCTTCTGATTTTTTCTCTTTTTGAGAGAAATCTCTGATTCCCTTATAATAGATACTTGAATCGCCATCAAATAATAAATTCGGATTGGTTAAATAAGTTTCCGTATCGAATCTATTAGCTCCTTCAACATCCAGAGAATCCATATCGAATAAAGTATGTAATACACCTTTATCTATTAATATTTTTTCATTCACCCTGTCAGTCCTCCACTTACAGTATTCTGAAGCTTGTCTCCAAGATACACCTACAACTGGATATTCTGCATAAGCCGGATGTCTGAGATAATTTTCGGTTAATAATTCATTGAAGCCTAAAGTATTTCTCCAAACCAAAGTATCTGGCAAGGCAGCCTGATATATTTTTCTGTACGTATCGTCAGATGGTGGGAAAACTTTTTCTAAATATTGCAGGTACAATAAGTACTCAATATTTGTCACTTCGGCCTCATCCATATAAAAGGAACGAACTTGTTGTTTCACCGGAGTTGTATTCCAATCGAACATGACGTCATCTTGCACACTACCCATGGTAAACGTACCTCCTTCGATCAGCACCATTCCTGGTGGAGGTCCAAGTTCTCGATAATTGGCATTCGCTTGAAAACCACCATACTTCGGATTGTTATACTCCCAACCCGTTAATGTGGAAACACTCTTATTACTTTTAGAACAACTTGCCAGAAGCACAGTTGATAATAGTATGAGTAGAACTTTGTTACTGTTAAACTTTTTCATAATTATTGATTGACTATTTTTTAGATAAATACAAAAACTATTGATTTGGATCATATAAGGTACTCGCCTCACATTTTTCCTGTTTCAATGCATGTATAACGATTGTTTTATTTCTTTATTATGTATAATGTCGTAAAATGTTTAATTTTGAATGATTTAAACCCCATATGTCTTTAAAAAAGTATTTCCTTTTTTTTATACTCTCACTTCAATGCTTGCTTTCATTCGCTCAAATTTCTGAATCCAAGACATTTAACTTGTCATGGAATGATAACAGTTCGGTTCATCTTAACTGAAGAAACTTCCCTGGTTTTACCTTTGGTAGAAGGTAATTTTTTCGATGAAAATAATATTCCAAGTTCCACGCATATATTTAACGTGCAAAACAACGCAATAGTACAGGACTATATCATAAAAAATGTTAAATATTCTGACCTATCACCCAATAGTTTAAACAACATTCAGATAAATAAAATTCCCACTGAGATCAAAAGTGAATTTAAGGTCTACAAACATAAAAAATAAATCTGTAGCAATTCTTAATTTAACCCCACTTCTTCAGGAAAATGGACGGGTGAAAAAGATCGTTTCCTTTACACTTGATTATACCCTAAATTCAAATACAGCAGGTAGCGCAGTAAATAAAAGTATTGCTTCCTATACAGATCGTTCTGTTCTCGCAATGGTTCCTGGTATAAATTTAAGGTCGACACAACGGGATATTTTTAAAATTGACAAAGATCTTCTTCAAAAAATAGGTATTAATACTGCGGGACTTGATCCAAAAAATATAAGAATTTACGGTAATGGTGGGAAAATGCTTTCTCAATTGAACAGTGACTTTAGATATGATGACCTGCAAGAAAATGCAATTTTTGTTGAAGGAGAACAAGATGGCGTTTTTGACAATGACAGATTATATCCTCTTTTATGCCCAGGGACCTCATCATTGGGAAATCAATAATAACCAATATAGGCTGTCAAAACACAACATGAACATCTATAGTGATGATGCCTATTATTTTATAACAACTGACAAAGGTCCGGGCAAAAGAATAAGTGTCTCAACTACGATAAATCAACCTAGTAACACCCTCATTAATACCTATCATAAATTTGATTTTTATGAGTTTGAGGATGTCAACCTATTTGCAAACGGACAGCAATGGATGGGAGAGGATTTTAGTTTTCAGGAAACCCAGAATTTTAATTTTGTTTTTAATGATCTTGATCCTGATGAAGAAGTCAGCATCAGGGTTAGAGGTGTTGCCGTCTCAAGCTCCGACACCGACATGTTAGGTTCGTGTTAACGGACAGGAACTGATGGACCTAAAATATCCTCGAATACAATGTAATTCTCTGACAAAGGCCTACTCGGCTGAAAATAACTCAAACCAACACTACTGAATAGCGATAGAAATCGATGTTGGGATCACATACAACAATGCCGGAAACCCTTCTTCCCGGGCCTATCTCGATTTTATTGAAGTTATTGGTACATGTAAGCTTACGGCACGTGGCGCACAGTTTTCGTTTCCAAAATATAAATGGCAAACGATCCCGGAAGCATCTATGAATATACGGTTGCTAATGCTCAAAATATAAATGATGTATGGGATATAAGTGATCCTGTCAATCCCAAAAAAGATCCTTAACATTGGCACTACAAATGATTTTATATTTAAGGCTTATGGGGGAAACAAAGTATATGCTGTTCTTGGTACCGAGCCTTTTTTTACTACCTGAAACGATTGAGAACAATCAAATAGTCAATCAGAACCTTCATGGCTTAAAAGATCTGGATTATGTGATTATTAGCCGGAAATATTTGCTGTCTGAAGCCGAAAGACTGGCTGATTATCATCGTAAAAACTCAGGCCTAAATGTGGCTCTTGTAGACCTTGACGAAATTTATAATGAATTTGGTTCAGGCTCCCCTGATCTGACTGCAATACGCGATTTTATAAGGTTTCTCTATCTCAATGCCTCAAGTGAACAAAGCAGGATCAGGTATGTCTGTCTTTTTGGTGATGCCTCGTTTGACTTTAAAGACAGGATTACTGATAACAACAACATCGTACCTGCCTTTCAATCTTATGAAAGTTTTAATCTGGCAACAGGCTATGTTACGGATGACTATTTTGGCATGATGGATGATACTGAAGGAAATCTGGGAAATGCGGATATGCAGGATGTTGCCTTGGGCCGATATCCGGTAACATCTTTAAAGCAAGCAAGAGAGAGTATCGATAAAACGCTGAATTATTATGCCACCACTTCCTTGGGGAACTGGAGAAATACTGTGACCTTCGTGGCAGATGATCCGGATAATCCTGAAGAATTTGCTTTACAAAAAGGGCTTGATCTCATTACTGAAGAAATTGATGATAAAAAACCTTCCTTCAATATAAAAAAGATCTATGCTGATGCCTATCAACAGGAATCTTCAGCTGGAGGAGAATTGTATCCTACAGTAAACGAAGCCATTAATAATGCCGTTGAAACGGGTACACTGATGCTAGACTATTTCGGACATGGCGGAGTAAATGGATGGGCCGCGGAAAGGATTCTGGAAATTCCTCAAATTCAAAATTGGAACAACTTTAACAACCTTCCCCTTTTCGTAACGGTTACTTGCGAATTTACAAGATTTGATAATCCGAATAGACTTTCAGCGGGTGAATTTACTTTATGGAATGCAAGAGGCGGAACATCACATTTGATCTCAACAACCAGAGAAATTTTTATCCGAGAAGGGAATATTTTTAATCAAAACCTGATTAGAAACCTTTTAAATTTTGAAGGGCAGGATCACAGTATTTCTGAAGCTCTGATGTACACCAAACACCAATCCTTCTCCTCGCAACGATTTTTTATTTACAGTTTTGGTGACCCCGCCATGAAACTGGCCCAGGCCAAACCCCGCATCAAGCTCACCAAAATGAATGAGGTAGAACTCAATAAAAGCGTGGATACTTTAAAGGCACTGTCAAGAATCAAGCTAGAAGGGATCGTCACTGATGAAAACGACAACCCCTTGACTGATTTCAATGGTACGCTCTCTGCTACTATTTATGATAAACCCCTTGATAAAACTACGCTCGACAATGACAATCTCGGCGAAAAAATGGAGTTCACTGCTATTGAAAGTAAAATTTTTAGTGGAAGAGCCAGTGTAGACAATGGCCTTTTTTCCTTTGATTTTATAGTCCCAAAAGACATACGGATCGCCTATGGAAAGGCCAAGATAAGCCTTTACGCTGACGACCAGACCTCCGACAGAAATGGTTCTGATCTAAGCATAACTATTGGGGGTATAGACCCGAATGCACCTGCAGATACAGAAGGCCCTGATATCAGGCTTTTTATGAATGATGAATCTTTTGTAGATGGGGGTAATACCAGCTCCTCTCCTATTCTTTATGCCATCCTGGAAGACATTTCAGGAATCAATACCTCTATAACAGCAGTTGACCACGATATCATAGCCATTCTGGACGATGACAATAACAATCCTTATGTCTTAAATGACTACTTTGAAACGGAGTTAAATGACTTCCAAAAAGGGAAAGTCAAGTTCCCTTTTCGCGATCTGGAGCCCGGTTTACATACGATTAAATTTAAATGTTGGGATACATACAATAATCCATCAGAATCAACGTTAGCTTTATTGTAGTCAATGACAATGACTTAATATTAAGTAATGTATTGAATTATCCGAATCCGTTTATAAATTATACCGAATTTTGGTTTAATCACAACAAACCAAGTGAAACACTAGATGTTCAGGTACAAATTTTTACGGTTTCCGGAAAACTCGTAAAAACCCTTAACCGATCTGTTCAATCAGACGGACTTTTATCCAGGGAAATTTCCTGGAATGGTCTTGATGATTTTGGTAACAAAATTGGTAAGGGCGTTTATGTATACAAACTTCATGTTAGATCTCAAATATCAAATGCGCAGGCAGAAAAATTTGAAAAACTTGTCATATTACAATAACAATTAAGATCTAAATCCCTAAAAACCGAATTTATTAGATGAAAAAAATAAGTCTAATTGCCATCGCTACATTTCTTGGAATCTTTAGTTCCTATGCACAGGAAGAAGTAAATCCTATTACGACTGCTGCTCCATTTTTATTAATCGCACCTGATGCCAGGGCCGGAGGTCTTGCCGATATGGGGGTCGCCACATCTTCTGATGTCAGTTCCATGCATTACAATGCTGCCAAATATGCTTTTTCAGAATCACAATGGCAAATAGGTTTGAACTATACGCCATGGCTCAGAAATTTAACCAATGATGTGAGTCTAACGAGTTTGTTTGTAGCCAATAAAATTGATGAGAAGAAGTGCCTGGTCAACGAGTCTTACCTATTTTTCTCTTGGATCCATTGAGCTAACAGATGGTTCGGGTATTAGTCTGGGTTCTGAAAACCCAAATGAATTTGCCATTGACGGAGCCTATTCATTAAAGTTAAGTGAAGTCATCTCTATGGCTGTAGGCTTGAGATATATCCATTCAAATCTTGCAGTAAGGGTAGATAATTCAGAAATTCAAACTGTAAATACATTTGCCGTAGATGTTTCCATGTTCTATCAAAGTGAAGAAAAGAACTATGGTGACTTTAACGGTCGTTGGAGAGCAGGGGTCAATCTGTCAAATATGGGACCAAAAGTGGAACTTGTTCTTAGGAGGAGACGAGAGTTTTATCCCAACCAACCTAAAAATGGGAGGTGGTTTTGATTTTATACTCGACAACGCAAATACGATAACAACGAATCTTGAACTCAATAAATTATTGGTTCCTACTCCTCCTATAAGGGATAATGCCACAGGAGAAATCATTTCAGGAAAAGATGATAATGTAGGGTTTCTCCAGGGAATGGTTCAATCATTTTATGACGCCCCAAGAGGGTTTCGAAGAGGAAATGGAAGAGTTTATTTGGCAGGCAAGTGCAGAATATTTATACAACGACGTTTTTTCAGTAAGAGCAGGATATTTTCATGAATCTGCCAACAAAGGGAATAGACAGTTTTTCACTTTGGGTACAGGATTTAAATTCAGAAGTACAACGCTTGATATATCGTATTTGATCAATGCATCAGATGTGAACAATCCGTTAGAAAGTACCTTAAGATTCTCCTTAACCATTAACCTGGGTGATTCATATGCTTACTTCTAAAAAGTAGTATACAGTTTGGTCATAAGGAACGTTTAACACAAAAGTGTTTAAAATAGTGTGCTTTGAATTTTAGGATTGAATGTCCTATATTTAAGGAAAATAATATTTAATCCGTCTCCTTTATGCATGACCATCAAATTTCAACGAAATTTACCGTGTTTGACAGTTCAAAAGAACTATCACTTGTTGAGCAAAAATTACTTAAAAAGGCGATAACGGTTAGAGACAGCGCCTATGCTCCCTACTCAGGTTTTTTGGTAGGTGCTACGGTTCTCATGCAAAATGGTGATGTTTTTTCAGGCAATAATCAGGAAAATGCAGCTTATCCTTCCGGTATTTGTGCTGAAAGAGTAGCTATTTGGAGTGCTATGGCCGCCTTACCAGATGGAAAGATCAAAAAGATATTTATTTCAGCTCGTTCGATCAAAACTTTGGTTGACCGCCCTGTTGCTCCCTGCGGTGCTTGCCGACAAGCTATTGCTGAATACGAAACGAAACAGCATAGCGACATAGAGATTTTTTTTACGGGTGAAATTGGCGAAATTGTAAAATCAAATTCTATCAAAGATCTGCTTCCCTGGATGTTTGACAATTCCATGTTGTCATGAGCAAAGACATCGATTCACGAGATGACCTTTTGGTTATTGTCCGCGATTTTTACGATTCGCTTTTTCAGAGTATAGGAGCTAAAATCATTCTTTGAAGATTTTAAAGATCAAGAAGTATTGGAAAACCACTTTGATAACCCTTGGTCGATTTCTGGGACAATACCTTATTTTATTCAGGAAGCTATAAAAAAAATGCCATGAAGCCTCATATTGAGCTTCACCAAAAAACTCCATTACAATTCAGTTCATTTTAAGGAGTGGTTGAACTTGTTAACCAAAGCAATTGACAAGAACTATAAAGGGCTAAATGCCGAGACCATGAAAAACAGGGCACGATCGATTGCGACAGTGATGAGAATCAAGTTCGAAATCGACTAAAGTTCTGAATTTTCATCTTTTTTATTATGCATGCATAACATCTTTTTTATATATTTGTAGCAGACAAATTTGTCATAAACCTCATCCAATGAGCTCAGTTATCACCGGCACCGGTAGTTATATTCCTGAAGAGATTCAGTCTAATGCAATTTTCCTTGAGAACGAATTTTATGACGAAGGACAGCTTCCTCTGGAAGGATAGCAACGATCTCATCATTGAAAAATTCAAGAACATCACTGGCATAGAAGAACGCAGGTACTTGTCATCTAATCTTAACAATAGTGACATAGCCGCTATTGCTGCCCAACGGGCCATAAAAAACGCTGGTATTGATCCTGAAAGTATAGATCAGATCATTGTCGCACACAATTTTGGCAATCTTGTTGGTAATTGCAAACAATCTGACATGCTTCCTAGTATCGCTTCCAAAGTAAAACACATATTAGGAATTGCCAACCCAAACTGCGTTGCATATGACATTGTGTTTGGCTGCCCGGGATGGATCCAGGGTATGATTCAGGCAGATCAATTTATTAAAACCGGCATGGCTTCGAGATGTCTGGTCATTGGATCTGAAACACTTTCAAGAATCATTGATCCTCATGATAGAGATTCAATGATCTATGCAGATGGAGCAGGAGCCTGTATATTGGAAAAAGGGAACGACCCAAAAAAAGGGATCATGAGTTATGCCAGTCAAACATTTACTTATGAAGAATCAAATTATATATTTTTTGGAGAATCAAACAAAAGCGGAAATACTGCTCATACGCATTATTTAAAAATGCATGGGAGAAAAATTTACGAATTCGCCTTAAATAATGTTCCATCCGCGATGAAATTAGCATTGGAAAAATCTGGGATTCCTATTGATAAGGTTAAAAAAATTCTCATCCATCAGGCAAATGAAAAAATGGATGAAGCTATTATTAAGAGATTCTACCGCTTATTTAAATCAGGAATACCTGCTGATATTATGCCTATGAGCATCAATAAACTAGGGAATAGTTCGGTAGCAACCGTCCCTACCCTACTCGATATGATTCTTAGCGGTAACCTTGATCAACATCATATAAATGAGGGTGACGTCATTATCCTTGCTTCGGTTGGAGCTGGCATGAATATCAATGCCTTGGTCTACCAGTACTAAAAAACTTTACTATATTTTTTAAATGTGGTCGGTAATTCGTAAAATTGGTTAATTTTGGGTCAAAATATACACTTGCCATGCAACTAAGCGATCAAGCCAAAAAATACTTACTCGAAGCCTCAAAATGGGCGAATTTCATCGCCATTTTTGGATTTATTGCCATCGGATTACTGATTATCATGTCTTTTTCTATGGGCACCATCCTGGCCAGTCTGCCTGAAGGTTCTCTGGGAGGATTATCGCCTAAGTTCTTTTCTTTTTTCTATCTGATTGCGGCCGGCATCTATTTTATTCCTGTGTTTTTCCTGTTTCAATTTGCTCAGAAAACAAAACAAGCCCTAATAGAAGATGATCATAATTTACTGACCTTTGGGCTAAAGAAATTAAAATCTGCATTACAAATTTATTGGGATTTTGTTTATTGTTTTAATTTCCTTTTACTTGTTACTCATCCTGTTCGGAGCATTTAGCGCCCTTTTATAGGTTGCTTTTTAGATTTAGAGTAGTTGGCTTAAATCGCTATTTGCGGGTAATTCAAACGGACTTCTTATTTTTTTTAAAAATTCTGGCATTCAGTGTGCCTTTTAATATCATTTGTTCTCCCTTTACTGCTATCCAGCTTCCTTCTCTTAGGCCAATCACTGTTATATCATTGCAACTATGAAATTCCTTAATTCTGGTTTCTCTTGTTTCTCCTTTATGCTTGGAAGCAGGGTCAGGATCAAGATAATGCGGGTTGATATCAAAAGGTATAAGTCCAAGCGCATCTAAGGATTCAGGATGCACAATGGGCATGTCATTTGTTGTCTTTACATTCAGACCGACAATATTACTACCTGCGCTGGTGCCCAAATAAGGTATTCCATTTTCCAAAGTTTTTCTCAAAGGTACTTATAAGATCCTGCCTATGCAATTGGTCCAACAAAACAAAAGTATTACCTCCACCAACAAAAATTGCCTGGGCTGTTTCAATCGCTTTTTTTGGATCATCAAACTCGTGAATGCCCTTCACTGAAAATGAAAAATCTTTAAGTGCCTCTGCTACTTTATTCGTGTAAGATTCATAACTGATGCCACCAGGTCTTGCGAAAGGAATAAAAAGCAAAGTTTCTATGGTTTGAAAATGCGCTTTTAGCTGAGGTAATAAATACTCAAGAAAATTGGCCTCCAAATATGGTTGAGGTGCTAGCTACAAGTAAGTTCTTCATCATTGATTTTTTACAAAACTAACTAATCAAATCCTTTAACAAAACATTATAACCAGATTAATATTATTTTTAAGCTCAGAATCGTTTCTTTGAATAATGAATCAATTTACTTTCTATTTTTCTTTTTTATCTGTTTTTTGGCGCAAGGCCAGGATAACAGGATATTGATTTCGGGTAAGGCAAAAAATGATACCATCCCGATTGAAAACGTACATATTATCAATAAAAATTCTCAAAAAGGAAGCATAACCAACCATTTGGGGCAGTTTAAGATTTCTGTAACGGATAAAGACACCTTGATGATTTCTGATATACAGTATCAAAACAAAATTATTATTGTGACTCAGGATCATTTACTCACTAAATATATGGAGATCAATTTATTGGAATTAACCAATGAGCTTGACGAAGTGATTGTACAACAATTCGACGATATGTCTGAAGAACTAGGACTTCCCAATGCGGGTAAAAAGCCTTTAAACAAACTCGAAAGAAATCTCAATCATTACAGTCAAAAAAGTACGCCAATTGTGATCTTAGAAGCCTTACTTTTCAAACCTGGAGGGATCGATGATATCTATAATATTATCTCAGGAAACAGAAAACAAGACAGAAAATTAAAGGCCCTCATTGAGGAGGATCAACTTACCGCTAATAATCAGGAATATGTGGTCAAAATAAGAGATCATTTTCAGGAGGATTTTTTTATCAACTCCGTCAAAATCGAAGAGGAGCATATCAACAACTATATCTATTATTGCCTGTCAAAGGGGATTGGTACTCTTTATGACAAAGGGCGATTAATCGAAGTCATCGACATTTTCCTGAAAAGCAAAGACTCCTATTTCGAATCCTTGATCTGAAGTTGACTGACATGAGTTACCTACTTTCACAGAAAAAACCTTTTCAATAGCATCAAGTACCTAAACTCTTCCATAAATATTTAGATGCCAATGTTCTGTATGGATCCCAAGCAGAAGCGATCTCAAGCATTTTAGCTTTTAACTCCTTTTTCTCCAACGCTATGTTATAAAGACCTTTCATGGCATTTTGTATACCAAGATCATCGACGGGAAAAACATTGGGCCGGTCCATAGGAAACATCAGAATCATTTGTGCCGTCCATTTACCAACACCTTTGATCTGACTGAGGTAATCGATAATCTGTTCATCAGATTTAGTCTGAAGAAAATCAAAACTCATGTCATTCGTCAATTTGAATTCCGCCACATTTTTAACGTAGTTTGCCTTACTGTTTGATAACCCAATGCCTCTCAATATGTCATGGTCCTTTGATAAAAGGCTTTCCGGATCGGGATAACCCTCAACAAATAAATCCGTAAAACGATTCCAAATAATTCTCACTACTTTGGTAGACAGCTGTTGTGAAACGATTGAAGACAATAAAGAATGATAGATATCAATATCAAGTTCAGGGCGTATTTCAATATCTAAACTGATAATTGTCTGATATAAAATAGTATCATTCTTCAGATGATCGAGTATCTCTTTATGTGTAGGCAAGTTTAACTAAGTATTTCATAATTATTTTAAGAGTCTGTGTACATTTGTAACATTAAAAATAACACTTTTATGAAGATGAAGCGATTTAGCAACCTGATTTGGCTTTTAATCATTCCCTTATTTGCCTTTGGAATTCATAAACATTATATCAGCCTGACCAAGGTGGATTATGTTAAAGAGAAAAAAACAGTCCAAATTACTATGAAATTTTTTCTTGATGATATAGAACTGGCGCTTGAAAATCGAATGGAACAGCCTATGGAATTAGCGACCAAAGATGAAAATAAATTGGCTGACAAATTCCTGGAAACCTATGTCAGGCAAAAATTCAAGATTTGGATCAATGAAAAAGAAATGAGCTATTCGTATCTTGGAAAGGAATATGATAACAATGAGATTTTCTTTTATCTTGAACTGGAAAATATTGATGAGATCAATTCAATAGCCATTGAAAATAGTATGTTATTTGAAACTTTTGAAGAACAGCAAAACTACATCAAATTAACTATCGAAAGTGTACAAAAAACTTTTATTCTTGTAAAAGCAAATGTCAAAGAAATGTTAAAACTATAGACATTTTCCTTTTTTATATTTAAATCGCTAATTTCGGGCCAAAATTGAAAAAATTAGCTTTTAAACATGAAGAACCTTGCATTATTTTTTATCGCTTTATTGATAGGCACTATGGCATTTGCCCAGGAAGATGACGCCACGAAAGAAAAACCTCAAGGGCATTATAATATTAGTAAATTCAGGCAACTAAAGCAGGAATTACCTACACCCAACACCTACAGAACAGCTTCTGGTGCTCCTGGTCATGAATATTACCAGCAAAAAGCAGATTATAAAATGGACATCATCCTCGATGATGAAAACCAAAGAATTTATGGTGAAGAAGTGGTTACTTATTTTAACAATTCGCCTGATGACCTGGACTATCTCTGGGTACAACTTGATCAAAATATCAGGGCGCCCGATGCCATAACCGCTGACGTAAAAAGTGACGGTGCCTCATCCATGTACAATCCAAAGAAATTTACAGAAAAATTCCTTGGAAAACCTTTTCCGGGAGGATTTCATATAGATTATGTTAAAAATACTGAGGATGGTGACATGGACTATACCATAAACGGTACCATGATGAGAATTGATCTTCCAAAAGTATTGACTTCAGGAGAAAAAGTGAGTTTTAAGATAAAATGGTGGTATACTATTCCCAATCATGTGATCGATGGCGGAAGATCAGGTTTTGAACATTTTGAAGACGGAAATAATAATTATGTCATCGCACAGTTTTTCCCGAGAATGGCTGTATACAATGACGTAGAGGGATGGCAAAACCTACAATTTCTTGGAAGGGGAGAATTCGCCCTTGTTTTTGGTGATTATGAGGTGAACATAACAACTCCGGAAGATCATATTTTAGATGGAACCGGAGTCATTACCAACCGCAAGGCCATGCTTACGGCTAAACAATGGAAACGATATGAGCAGGCTTTAACTTCTTATGACCATCCGGTTGTGATTGTTACCCAGGAAGAAGCTGAGGAAAACGAGAAAAAAGTTGCCAAAAAAACCAAAACCTGGAAGCTAAAAGCAGAAAACGTTCGTGATTTTGCTTTCGCCTCATCAAGAAAATACATTTTAGATGGTCAGGCTGTAAAGGTAGGTGATCGGACCGTAATGGCTATTTCCTTATATTCAAAAGAAGGTAACCCGCTATGGGAAGAATACTCTACTCGGGTAGTGGCAAGTACTGTAAAGTCATACTCTGCGCAAATGTTCGATTATCCTTATCACAAAGCCATTTCAGTTCATGCACAAAGACAGGGGATGGAGTATCCGATGATCTGTTTTAATTATGGAAGGCCAAAGCCAGACGGCACCTATTCTCAGAGAACAAGAAACGGGATGATTGGAGTTATCATACATGAAGTTGGACACAACTGGTTTCCAATGATCATCAATTCAGATGAGCGCCAATGGGGCTGGATGGATGAAGGCCTGAATACCTTTGCGCAATTACTTGCAGAGCAGGATTTTGAGCCTGGTTTCCCATCTCGAGGCTATCCGAAAAATGTAGTTGATTATATGGCTGGGGATCAATCCAGAATCACACCTATCATGACCCAGCATGACAATGTATTTAATAGTGGATCCAATGCGTATTCTAAACCTGCAGCTGGTTTGTATATTCTGAGGGAAGTAGTTCTAGGGCACGACCTTTTTGATAAGGCTTTTAAAACCTATGCAGAAAGATGGAGATTTAAGCATCCAACTCCTGCAGATTTCTTTAGAACTATGGAAGATGCTTCAGGGACTGACCTGGATTGGTTTTGGAGAGGATGGTTCTATACCACTGACTATAACGACATTGGAATTAAAGAGATCAAGAAATACAAAGTAACTGAGGAGCCAAATGAACAAGCCATCAATACCTACAAAAGATACGGTATGACAAAGGACGATTTAAAAGGTAAATACTTGTTCCTGACTGAAATGGATGCTAATGAACAATCTACTGCAACTGAAACTAATTCCTATGCAGATATTGCAACTTTGAACGAATATCTTTCTGATAATTTTACTGTAGCAGAAAGAGCCGAACTAAAGAATACAAATTATTTTTATGAAATTGTTTTTGAAAAGCCAGGAGGTCTCGTGATGCCAATTTTAGCGGAGATCACCTACGCAGATGGTAGCAAGGAAAACAAATACTACCCTGCTGAAATTTGGAGATTTAATGACAAGGAAGTAAAAAAAGTACTGGGTTCTGAAAAAGAGATTACAGGGATCAAAATTGATCCAAATCAACTGACTTCAGATGTAAACCAGAAAAACAATAGTTGGCCAAAGAAAGAGAACGAATCCAAATTTGATGCTTTTAAAAAGCAAACAACCAAAGACTAATATGCAACAAAAAAAATAAAATTATGAGCACAAAAATTAAAAATACCCTAGGCGCCTTAATGCTTTTCAGCACGTTACTTGTAGCGGGTCAAAATCAATTTAAAGCAGATACTGATTCTTCTGTTATCAACTGGAAAGGATTTAAACCAACCGGAGAACATTATGGCACCGTAAAAGTAAAAAGTGGTTCTTTTACGATTGAAAACAAAAAAATTGTAGCCGGTGAATTTGAAATAGACATGAATTCTATTGTCGTGCTTGACATCCCTGCTGATGAGTCATCAAATGCTAAACTGACAAAACATTTAAAGAGCGATGACTTTTTCGGTGTTAGAAAACATCCCGTAGCGATTTTCCAAATCACTTCAACCGAGGCTAAAGGTGAAAAAACCTTGATCAAAGGAAATCTTAGCATAAAGGAAAAAACAAATCCTGTATCTTTTCTCGCTGCTGTTTCACTGGATGGAGAAACTATCATGTTGAAAAGTGAAACTTTCGAAATTGACAGATCCAAATGGGACATCAAATTCAAGTCTCAATCATTTTTTGATGATCTTGGCGACAAATTCATATCGGATGATATGGAACTGTCGATTGAAGTACTTGGTAAAAAATAATTTTTAATTATTATAGAAAAAAAAGGCCCTCAAGGGCCTTTTTTTATTAAAATTCAATGGCATGAGTATTTTTTACTTCATTGATAATAAAAGTGCTATGTGCACTCCCAATATGGTCCAAATAGGTGAGTTTATCGTTTAAAAACTGATGATAAGCTCCCATATCTTTGACAGTGATTTTTAAAAGATAGTCATAGTCTCCGCTCACGTTATAACACTCTAAAACTTCCTTGAATTTAATTACTTCTCTTTCAAATTTCACGAGATATTCGTGCCGATGCTCTTTTAACTTGATTTGGCAAAAAACAACAAAGCCAAGATCGACGAGTTTTTTGTTAATCCTCACAGCATAGGCTTCTATTACTCCCTTTCGCTCCATTTTACGGATCCTTTCATATACAGCAGTCGCAGATAATCCTAAATGAACTGACAGTTCCTTTGTGGTAATTTTACTATCGCTCTGTAAATGAGACAAAATATTTTTATCCAAGGTATCTAACATAGGTGATAAATTTTCTAGTCAAGAGTTCACAACTCTTTAATTAAGTCAAATATATCTATTATATTTAATTTTAATAGTTTTATTTTCTATTTATTAAACTTATCATTGATTTATAATCTATAATTGTATAATTTTGCTTTACAATTTGTTAACTAAAATCATTTTATTATGGAATTCAATCCTGCTGATAATATTCAAGATCTACAGTATTTTGGTGAATTTGGAGGGGTCAACCCATCGATATCAGATTCTTCTACCTACACTTTTCTCGCAGCCAAATCGATGATGGATACTTTTGAAGGAAATCTGGAAGGTTGCTATTTGTATTCCAGACATTCCAGTCCTTCAAATTTATATTTGGGTCAGGCATTAGCCGCTATGGAGGGTACAGAGGCTGCCAATGTTTCCGCCTCTGGAATGGGATCCATTTCCTCAGTATTGTTGCAATTGTGTTCTCAAGGTGATCATATTGTTTCTTCCAGAACGATTTATGGAGGGACCTATGCCTTTTTAAAGAATTTTACACCAAAATTTGGTATAAATACTTCCTTTGTAGACATTACTGATCTTGATAAAGTGAAGGCCTCTATAACCGAACATACAAAAATATTGTATTGTGAGAGCGTAAGTAATCCGCTCCTGGAAGTTGCTGATATCAGGGCCTTGTCGAAGATTGCCAAAGCACATAAAATTGCTCTTGTTGTAGACAATACTTTTTCACCTTTGCAGATTTCTCCCGCGGTATTAGGGGCTGATGTGGTGATCCATAGTTTGACCAAATTCATCAATGGAACCAGTGATACGGTTGGGGGTGTAATTTGTGGATCAAATGATTTTATTGACAGCTTAAGAAATGTAAATGACGGGGCAAGTATGCTACTAGGACCAGTGATGGACAGTCTGCGGGCTGCAAGTGTCCTTAAAAACCTTAGAACGCTTCACATCAGAATGAAAAAACACAGCGAAAATGCATTGTATCTTGCAGAAAGGTTCGAAAAAGATGGTTATAAGGTCATGTATCCTGGTCTTAAAAGTCATCCTCAGCATAAACTGTATAAGTCGCTCTATAATCATGAATATGGATATGGTGGCTTGCTGACACTCGATGCGGGATCTCTTGAAAAAGCGGATGAATTGATGGAACTCATGCAAGAAAGAAATCTTGGTTATCTCGCCGTAAGTCTTGGCTTTTACAAAACTTTGTTTAATGCACCTGGAACAGGTACCTCGTCTGAAATTCCATTAGAAGAACAAAAGAAGATGGGCTTAACAAATGGATTAATTCGTTTCTCCATTGGATTGGATAATCATATTGAACGTACTTATCAGGACATGAAGTATTGCCTGGAAAGTCTTGGTGTTTTAGCCCGTACTGCACTATGAGCTAAATCAAAATAAAAGATCAGGAATTAACCAAGTGTCCTCAAAAAGGCATTCACATTTCGTTCAATTCTACCCAAAATATCATCTGTTTTTGCCTTTTCAAAGCGCTTACCGGTGATATTTTCATATAATTCAATATAGCGTTCAGAAATTTCGTTGATCTTTTCGTCTGACATTTCGGGGATTACCTGCCCTTCCAGGCCTTGAAACCCATTTTGGATGAGCCATTGTCTTACAAATTCCTTTGAAAGCTGTTTTTGCATTTCTCCCTTATCTTGTCTTTCCTGATAGCCATCTGCATAGAAATACCGCGAAGAATCCGGGGTATGAATCTCATCGATCAATACGATTTCTCCTTCACTGGTTTTTCCAAACTCGTATTTGGTATCGACCAATATCAAGTCTCTTTCAGCTGCCAATTCTGTTCCTCTTTGAAAAAGTTTACGCGTATAATCCTCTAGCACCAAATAATCAGCTTCCGAAACAATTTGCTGAGAAATAATCTCTTCTCTGGAGATATCCTCATCATGAAGACCATCCTTCGCCTTTGTAGATGGGGTTAGGATAGGTTGTGGAAATTGATCATTCTCCTTCATGCCGTCGGGCATTGTAACCCCGCAAATTATTCTTTTTCCATCTCTATATTCTCTCCAGGCATGACCTGATAAATATCCTCGAATCACCATCTCTACTTTAAACGGTTCAGCCAAGTGACCAACCGCGACATTTGCATCCGGGCAGGCAATTAGCCAGTTCGGAACCAGGTCTTTGGTTGCTTCCAGCATGGTTGCAGCAATTTGATTCAATATCTGACCCTTAAAAGGTATTTGACGAGGCATGATCACATCAAAGGCCGACAAACGATCACTAGCGATCATCACCAGGTATTTGTCATTGATATTATATACCTCCCTTACTTTTCCTTTATATACATTCTTCTGTCCTGGAAAATTGAAATCTGTATTATTAATGGTGTTCATCTGATTAGAATTATTCGTTTTCTTAGTCTGTTTCAATATTTTTATAGGCTCCAATAATATCTTTGACCAATTGGTGTCTGATTACATCCTTTTCATCAAGGTGAACAAAGCCAATTCCCTTAATGCCTTTTAAAGTCAATAAAGCCTCCTTTAAACCCGATATTTGCCGTCGTGGTAAATCAATTTGTCCAGGATCTCCATTGATAATAAATTTGGCGTGTTTACCCATACGAGTCAAAAACATCTTCATTTGATTATGAGTTGTGTTCTGGGCTTCATCAAGGATTACAAAAGCGCTGTCCAAGGTACGCCCTCTCATAAATGCCAAGGGAGCAATCTGAATTGTTCCGTTTTCGATAAAGGATTCCAGTTTTTCATATGGAATCATGTCTCTTAAAGCATCATATAATGGTTGCATATATGGATCTAATTTTTCTTTAAGATCTCCCGGTAAAAATCCTAAATTTTCTCCAGACTCAACTGCGGGCCTGGTCAGAATGATCCTTTTTACTTCTCTTTCCTTGAGGGCCTTTACGGCAAGTGCGACAGCGGTGTAGGTTTTACCCGTTCCGGCCGGACCTATGGCAAATAACATGTCATTATCTTTGATTAGATCGACCATTTTTCGCTGGTTAACCGATTGGGCCTTAATCAGTCTTCCTGAGATACCATGAACCAATACCCCGTCAGATAGTTTTGAATTTTTGTCTTGGGTGACCGTTGATAATATTCGCTCTATACTGTTGTCGTCAAGCTTATTATATCGATGAAAATAAGTGATCAAAGAATTGAACTTTTTTTCAAACTCATCTAACATGATGGCTTCTCCATACACCCTGACTTTGTTACCTCTTGCAACAATTTTTAATTTGGGAAACGATTTTTTGACCATCTCAATATTCCGATTATGGGGGCCAAAAAATTCACTCGGAGACATATTCTCCAGTTCAATAATTCTTTCGTTCAATCCTAAAATGTTTAGTTTAAAAATTAAGCCTTAAGTGCTTTTATACTATTTTAATTTCATTAGATTTGTACAACAAAAATAGCACATTTTAGCAGCAATATACCAATTGTTAAAAATATTATATTCCCCTATCAGGAATCATTAAAAAAAATATGCCAATCATAACTTTAACAACCGATTTTGGGACTAAAGATCACTTTGTTGGTGCTGTCAAAGGATCTATCTATGGTGAATTGGATGAAGTTAGGGTTGTTGATATCAGTCATGACATCACTCCTTTTAACATTACAGAAACTGCCTATATTCTTAAAAATGCCTACAAAAACTTTCCTGCCGGAACTATTCACATTGTAGGTGTAGATTCTGAAATCAGTCTTGAGAACAAACCGCTTGCCATTGAAATGGATGAGCAATTTTTTATTTGTTGTGACAATGGCATTTTGTCTATGATTACCAACGAGATCAATCCTGATAAAATTGTCGAGATCACCATCCAGGAACCTGAAGATATTAAATTACCTATTCTTGGGATGTTTATAAAAGTTGCCTGTCATATTGCAAGGGGCGGCACACTTGATGTGATTGGAAAAAGAATTTCTGATATCAAAAAGATTTTTGAGATTCAGCCTCAAGTAAATGTAGAAAAGAATCAAATCGTCGGCAGTATTATCTACATTGATAATTTCGGAAATGTGATCAGTAATATCTCCAAAAGTACTTTTCACAATGTGGGTAAAGGAAGAGATTTTGAAATTATCGCACGAAACTATAAATTCGTGAAAATTTACGAAAAGTATAATGACATTGTCGATTTTAGTGTTCCCGTTGAAAAAAGACAAGATGATGGAAAAAAACTAGCCATCTTTAATTGCGCCAACTATTTGGAAATTTCCATTTACAGAAGTAATTTGAAAACAGTAGGCGGAGCATCGAACTTACTGGGACTGGATTACCGCGATAATATAACCATCCGTTTTATTTAAGCCCTCCAGATATGTTGGTAAGAATTGTAAAAATGACTTTTTCTGCAGATAGAACCGATGAATTTCAGGCTCGTTTTCACAAAATCAAACAAAAAATTATTGATTTTGAGGGTTGTGAATTACTTGAACTCTATCAAGACAAGAATGATTCAAGTATTTTTTTTACCTATAGCTACTGGTTATCTCAAGAAGATCTTGATCGCTACAGGAATTCAGATTTCTTCAAGGAAGTTTGGAGTATCACTAAAAAAATGTTTACAAAAAAACCTGAAGCTTGGAGTGTAGATAAAATCGTAAGTTTGGATCGACAAAATATAAAGTAAAGCTGATGTTAGCTATTTTAAAAAAAGAATTGAACCTATTTTTTGCAACACCTATTGGTTATTTGGTTATTGCCATATTTCTTTTGATTAACGGTCTTTTTTTATGGGTTTTCAAAGGTGATTTTAACATACTTGATGCAAATTTTGCTGATCTCAACAGCTTCTTTTTTATCGCACCATGGTTCTTTATATTTATGATTCCGGCCATAACCATGAGAACTTTTTCGGATGAGATCAGATTGGGCACCATCGAAATCATCAAAACCAAACCGATCAGTACCTGGGACATTATCATGGGAAAATACCTGGGATCTTTGCTACTGATCAGTATTGCATTGATTCCGACAATGACCTATGTATACACCATTGCGCAATTAGCAGCAACTCCTGAAAGTATCGATTACGGAAGTATTATAGGGTCTTATGTTGGATTGCTATTTCTAGCGAGTGCCATTACGGCTATTGGAATGTTTACCTCTACCCTTTCAAATAATCAGATCGTTGCTTTTATTATGGGATTGGCGCTTTCATTTTTTATGTTTTATGGCTTTGAAGCCATTGATGAACTGATCAATTCAGAAAGCTATGGTATAAAAAATCTAGGCCTGTATGCACATTTTATCAATATAGGCAGAGGAGTTATTGACACGAAAGATCTTCTTTACTTTCTAAGTGTCACCTTTTTCTTTCTGTTTATTACCAAAACTAATTTTGATCACAAACAATAAAAGTTAAAAAGGCCTAATGAGCAAAAACAAGTCATATAGTAAAGTATTCGTTGTTCTCATGCTGCTTATAGTGGTCAATTTTGCCGGTACTTATGCCTACAAGCGATTTGATCTGACCCATGACAAGAGATATACCCTTTCTAAAGAAACCGTAAGACTGGTAGAACAAATTGAAAAACCAGTATTTATCAAGGTGTATCTGCAAGGAACATTTCCTGCCGAGTTCAAGCGCCTTCAGGTTGAAACCAACCAGTTTCTCGAGGAATTAAGCGAGATTAATGATCTTGTTCAATTCAGATTTATTGACCCTTTAAGCGCTTCAAAAGACTTGATAAAAAAAGGACTTCAACCAAGTCGTTTAACCGTTCAGGAAGATGGCAAAGTGTCTGAGGCGGTTATTTTCCCATGGGCAATTATAAATTATGACGATAAGGAAGCAAATGTGCCTCTGCTGGTAAATGCTGTTGCCCCTAGTCAGGAGCAACAACTGCAGAATTCCATAGAAAATCTGGAATATGAGTTTGCCAATGCCATTCATAAAATAAGTGAAGAAAAGAATAAGACCATTGCCATATTAAAAGGAAATGGTCAACCTGATGACATCTATCTTTTCAGTTTTCTTAAGAGCCTGAGCGAATATTATAAATTGGCCGAATTTACGCTGGATTCAGTAGAAATCAATCCGGAAAAAACCCTAGGTGAACTTTCAAATTATGATCTGTCGATCATAGCCAAACCTTCCTTGACTTTTGATGAAAAAGAAAAATTTGTTCTTGATCAATATATAATGCAAGGTGGTAAAACCCTTTGGTTGCTGGATCATGTCCATGCTGAAATGGATAGTTTGATGCTTACCGGAAAGTCTCTAGCCTTTAACAGAGACTTGAACCTTACTGACATGCTTTTCAATTATGGAGTAAGAATCAATTATAATATAACAAAAGATCTGTATAGTGGCAGTATCAGATTGGCTGCGGGCAGCACAGGAAACCAAATTCAATATGAAAATTTTAGATGGCATCATTTTCCATTGATTTATGCAGACAATTCCCATTCAATTACCAAAAGTATTGACCCTGTTCTAATGAAATTTCCAAGCAGTCTGGACACCTTAGAGAATGAAATAAAAAAAACCATCTTACTGCAATCTTCTCCATTTTCCAAAAAAATTGGAACACCTGTTAACATAAGCCTGAACGAAGTAGCTGTTGAACCCGATAAGAATGAGTTTAAGGATGCGAACACGAATTTTGGAGTCCTGCTTGAAGGGGCCTTTACGTCTGCCTATGCCAATCGTATCATGCCATTTGATATTGATAATTATAAGAGGTCAGGCAGTGAAAATAAGATGATCATTATAAGCGATGGAGACATTGGAATCAATGAAGTTTTCAGAGGAGAACCGCTTCCCCTTGATCAGGATAAATGGACAAATCAACATTACGGAAATATAGATTTTCTGCTCAACAGTGTTCACTATATGCTCGATGATAGCGGCCTTCTTAATTTAAGATCAAAATCACTTCAAATCCAGTTTCTGGATAGAGAAAAAGCTTTTGAAGAAAGAATGCATTGGCAACTTTTTAATCTCGTTTTGCCTCTTTTAATCCTGTTCGGTTTTGGATGGCTTTTTAACTTTATGAGGAAAAGAAGATACAAGTGATTCCTAAACTTCCCTTACAGGATTTTATGCCTCATAAATTTTTGTTAAAAAATTGATGAATTCATAAGGATACCCTAGAATTCATGTAATTTTAACCATTATTAACGAAAACTAATATCTATGCAAACCAAATTAATTACTCTATTACTAATTTTTGGCGCTTTTACTTTACAAGCGCAGATTCAGACCCCACAACCAAGCCCTTCATCCAAAGTGCATCAAACCATAGGACTTTCTGAAGTGTCTGTTGATTATTCAAGACCCGCCATGCGCGGAAGAACCATTTTTGGTGATCTCGTACCTTATGGTAAACTGTGGAGAACAGGGGCTAATATGAGAACAAAATTTACCACTGATTCAGATTTAAAAATCGACGGTAAAGAATTGAAGAAAGGTAGTTATGCTATTTTGTCTATTCCAAATAAAGATGCTTGGGAGCTTATCTTTTATACCGAATATCAGGCAGGAGGAGCACCGGCTGAACTTGATGAAAGCAAAGTTGCCTTGAGAGTTTCAGCAAAGACCTATCCTATGGAACATGCTTCAGAAAACTTTACTATTGGATTTGGAGATCTTGCTGATGGCGTTTCAGGAAACATGTATATCATGTGGGCAAAAACCATGGTGATGACAAAAATCGAAACTCCAACCAATGAAATGGCAATAAAAAGTATTGAAAAAGTAATGGCCGGACCTAGCGCAAATGATTATTTCAATGCTGCATCCTATTACAGAAGTTCAGGCAAAGACTTGAATAAAGCTTTGGAATGGGTAACAAAAGCTGTTGAAATGAATCCTGATGCTTTCTGGATGTCTCGTCAAAAATCTTTGATACAAGCCGATTTGGGTGACAAAAAAGGAGCCATTGCAACGGCAAAAATGTCTTTAACAGCTTCTGAAAAAGCAGGAAATGCAGATTACACAAAAATGAATCAAGAATCTATTGCTGAATGGAGCAAATAAAATAATCAAGTATGAAAACTTTTAATTTATTATTAGCCTTCTTTTTTGTTGTATCAGTAAGTTGTGCGCAAAAAAGCCCAAGGCTTGAAGCTAAAGGCACTGTTAATGGTGCTCAAATAGTGATCGACTATGGCGCTCCAAGTGTTAAAGGAAGAACTGTTTGGGGTAACCTGGAAAAATATGGTGTGGTTTGGAGAGCAGGTGCCAATGAAAATACGACTGTTACATTTGATAAAGATGTAAAGATTAACGGTAAATCACTTGCTGCAGGAAAATATGGATTTTTTATTATTCCAAATGAGACAGGTGACTGGGTGGCCATTTTTAATAAGAAAAATGATGGCTGGGGTGCGTACTCCTACTCTGATGCAGAAGATGCTTTAAGAGTAAACGTTAAACCTGATTTTGACAGTGAAGTTCAGGAACAACTGATGTATGCTGTTGATAATTCGGGTATCGTGTTTGCCTGGGAAAAGGCTCGGTTGCATCTTTCAGTAGAATAATCAAGTTATAAAGTCAATTAAAAAGCCTCAACGATGTTGAGGCTTTTTTTATTTACTACTATACTGCTTTTTGTTTGGAAAACATCTGAATAATAATTGCCAGTGTAATGACAAGTACGCATCCTAGAAGATTGAGCCAAAGGTAGGGTAAAACATCCATAGCAAAGATCCCAAAAATCAACGCTTGCGTAATAAGAGCCCCAATAAATACTGCGTTACCTCGGATATACTTTATGAAAAAGGCGATCAAAAATATACCTAGGATATTACCATAAAAAATAGATCCAATAATATTGACAAGTTGAATGAGATTATCGAACAAGTTAGCTATGCTGGCTATCAAAATGGCCAGTATTCCCCAACCCAATGTGAACCATTTTGTTACAGTCACATAATACATGTCTTCTCGCTCTTTTTTATCATTCCTTTTATACAAGTCCATTGTAGTAGTGGCTGCCAGAGCGTTTAATTCAGATGCGGTTGACGACATAGCCGCCGAGAGAATTACGGCCAATAATAATCCGATAAGGCCACGTGGTAAATTATTAAGAATAAAATGGATAAATACATAGTCTTTATCATTGACTTCCTGTGAAGAGTCTGCTTTTAAAATGATCTCTTTAGCAGCTTCTCTGTTTTCCAACTCCTTTGTCTGCAGCACCAGAATCTGATCTTTTACATCCAGGTTTTCGGGATGTTTAACAAAGTCCATCTGCAAGTTTTTCTTCTGCTCAATAATAGCCACATGTTGATCATTCAGCTCCGTATATTCTTGCGCAAATTCGGAATTCATAACGGCTCCCGTTGCTGCAGGATTAAAGTTTAATGGAGAAATATTAAATTGATAAAAAACGAAGACCATTACCCCTACCAACAGAATAAAAAATTGCATAGGAACCTTTAAAAAGCCATTGAACAATAAGCCCAGTTGACTTTCTCTAACAGATTTACCTGATAAATATCGCTGCACCTGTGACTGATCTGTTCCAAAATAAGACAGCATCAAAAAAGTTCCTCCCAAAAAGCCTGTCCAAATGGTATATCGGTTATTCAGATCAAAAGAGAAATCAAGCACCTCCATTTTCCCACTTGCCCCGGCAATCGCTATCGCTTTTGAAAACGATATGTCTTGCGGCAAATAATCTAATATGATAAAGAACGCTGCAAACATTCCGATAAAAATAATGCCCATTTGCTGCTTCTGGGTAACGCTTACAGCTTTAGTACCTCCGCTTACGGTATAAATAATCACCAGAACACCTATGATAATATTCAGTGTCAGGAGATCCCATCCCAATACTGCCGAGAGAATTATGGCAGGAGCGAAAATGGTAATTCCTGCGGCAAGACCGCGTTGAACAAGAAATAAAATTGCTGCCAAGGACCTGGTTTTTACGTCAAATCTGCTTTCCAGGTATTCATAAGCCGTGTACACATTTAACCTATGGTATATTGGAATAAAAACCATGCAAATGATGATCATCGCTAATGGCAACCCGAAATAGAATTGCACAAATCCCATACCGCTGTGAAAGGCCTGACCCGGGGTCGAAAGGAAGGTAATGGCGCTTGCCTGCGTTGCCATCACCGATAAGCCTATGGTCCACCATTTTGCTTCGCTCCCCCCTTTGATAAAATCCTTTACATTCTTGCTACCTTTAGTTTTCCAAGATCCGTAAATCACAATAAACAAAAGTGTGACCAATAAAACTACCCAATCTAATATCGCCATGGATTAAGAATAAAATTGTGTGATGATGTAAAAAATAGCAATATAAACCGCATTAGCAATCAACATATACGTATATAATTTTTTCCATTTTCTGGATACGACTTCCTCTTGCTTCATATCTTATTTTTTTAGCTTAGTTTCCAAATCATTCTTTCCTATTGAAATCATATTTGTAAATAATTTATAGGCACCAGGAACCCCTGCAGGAAGTTCTCTAAAAAAGGAAAGACCTGTGTAAATATAATATCCTTCCCCGTATTTTGCCACCAAAAGACTACCTTCCATAGGACCGTCACCGTTTTCTTGAAATGAAAGAACCGGGCTAAACTCTTTTGCCCATTTATTCGGGAAATATAAACCTCTTTCCTGTACCCATCCATCAAAATCTTTAGCCGTGATCTTATTGGGATAATTCAGCACCTCATGATCCTTGTTCAAAAAACTTACTTTGGCGTTTTCATCTGTGATACGGTCTCTTGATAATTCAAGCATATAGGGCGCCAGATTATCTTCTACCACCAGACTCCTGTTGGTGTTGTATTGAACAATAACGTTTCCTCCCTTGCGAACATAGTCAAGAATTGCGGCCTGTTTGATTTTTAGTTCAGGAACCGTATTGTAGGCCCTGATACCCATTATTACAGCATCAAATTGTTGCAATAAACCAGTAGTTATATTTTGAGGGAGCACTTCTGTAACTTTATATCCAATTTGCTTTAAATACTTTGGGACCTCATCACCAGCTCCTTTGATATACCCAATTGACTCACCCTTTTTGACGAGATTCAGACGAACAACCTTTGACTCAGCTGGCAGAAGTACCGATTGCTTTGGAATATGGTCATAGTTGATTTCGACCATTGTTTTATCAAATTTTTCACCATCGATCATCACAACAGGCTTTATATATCCTTCACTTTGCTCCTTAGTTGGACTTACGGTAAAGAAAATATTTGCCTCTTCCCCTTTAAAAGTCATTTGAAAATCAACCACTTCCGGAGAGACCTTCCAACCTGTTGGAGCTTCTAATTTGACAGTCCCCGAAATACCCTCTTTAAGACCTGTAACGGTTAGCGGAATTTGTCTCGGCCTGATCTTCACTAAAAATAACCACTTTAGAAGCAATAGCTGATACGGCTTCTGGAACAATTTCAAAAGGTTGGTATACTTCTCCTTTCACTGGATCGTTATACTTGAAGATCACATCTTTCTCAAAATGAACTGAGGTTCCATCAAAATCAATAGTAAAAACCACCTTTTGGTTTGCTTCAGTTACCGGGTTACCCACCATGGAAGGGTCTTCCACTTTATACATGCCAAGACTTCCTTTTTCTTCAAGCCAGTAAGGAGCAGTAAGTGCAGCATCTCCCGAAATCGACATATCAACCGCTTCTTTTAGCCCTACATTATTGCTTAAATCCTTATTAATGTTAATCATTTTTTGCTCAGGCAGGAGCTCAACTGATTTTAATATCATTTTTTGACTACTTCTATTGATCGCTTCAAGCCGCAAAGAAACTTCTTGCCCTCCTGTAGCATATGCCTGTGCTGCAACAGCCTCAATATAGAGACCCGAGCAAGCCGCAATCACCTGCTTAATTTGCTTTAACTTAAGATCCTTCCAGTGTTCATCACTTAAGTCTTTGATAAGTGTGTAGGCCTTGAGAAGATCAGGAATACTTCTCGAGGGTTCATTAAAATCAAACTCTTTTTGTACTTTTTCCAAAATCACTTGAATAGATTCGCCTCCTTTTACCCTTGACCAACTGGTGTCAACTCCTTCAAAAATGTTTTTTTGATCTGATGGCATCTTACCTTTTAAAAGCTCAATATACTCCATGTCACTCCCTCTGGTTCCCGTACTTCCAAAGCCCTGAGATTTATGCATACTTCGGCTCAATGAAGAAATTTCTGAGTTTGATAATCCTAAAGATGGATAATAAACTCCCGTATCAAACCCTAACATTCCTGATTTGTCTACTTTGTCAAAACTTTCTCTACTTCCATAAAACCACCAATGTGTATTAAAAAAAACGCGCTGTGTGGTCCATGGTGGTAAATTATACGATTCATAGGAAGCGTCAGCAGCCAAATCAAAAGCTTCTAAACTCAGCATAGCCGAAGAAGTGTGGTGCCCATGAGTTTCTCCGGCAGATCCGGCATTAAAACGATTGATAATTACATCGGGCTGAAATTCTCTAATGACCTTTACAACATCTTTCAACACCTCATCTTTCTCCCAAATACTCAAGGTTTCATCAGGGTGTTTGGAATATCCAAAATCATTTGCTCTTGTAAAAAACTGTTCTCCTCCATCTGTCTCTCTGGCCTTGAGTAGTTCATTGGTTCTGATCACTCCTAATAATTCCCTTATTTCAGGGCCGATAAGATTCTGACCACCATCACCACGTGTGATCGACAAATATGCAGTTCTGGCATGAACATTATTCGCAAAATATGATATCAATCTGGTATTTTCATCATCAGGATGCGCAGCCAGATACAATACAGATCCTAAAAAATTGAGCTTTTCAATGGATTCATAAATTTCAGCTGAATTAGGTTTCTTAGGTGCCTGCGAAAAAGCAGACATGCAAAACAAAATGCAAACTGATAGCGATACTATATATTTGATCATAAGCTATTTTTTATTGAAGTTTCTCAAACTGTTAAATTGGTATACACCTTAAACAAGCCATGTGCTCGGATCAACATAGACATTCTTTTACCTAAAGTGCTGTTTTCGGTGACCCCGCAACAAATCTAAAGAAATATAGTGTGTATTTATTGATATTAAGAAAACCTTAACATTTAAGATTGTTGATATACTAGCCAAATAAATTTTCAAAGTTCAAGTTTAAAATAATATATTTGTATGCTTGTTGCCTTCTGAAAGATCTTAATGGATTTTTTTCAAATTCATTTGGTACAGATCAATCAGATTATTGTTTAAAACAATAGGAATTGCGACACTAATATCAATATATTTTTAAATTAAAAAGAATGAAGTTTATAGTTTCCAGCTCTCAATTATTGAAACAGTTACAAATTTTAGGTGGGGTAATCAATACCAACAATACCTTACCTATCCTTGATAACTTTCTTTTCGAGTTAACCGACGACCAATTGAGAATTTCTGCCTCAGATCTTGAAACCACAATGAGTACTTCAATAGATGTTGAATCAGATGCGCCTGGTGCTATTGCTGTACCTGCAAGGCTATTGTTGGATATACTTAAAACTTTCCCTGAACAACCTTTGACATTTAAGGTTGAAGATAATAATACCATTGAGATCAATTCTGACAGTGGTAAGTACGCCTTGGCTTATGCTGATGGTGAAGAATTTCCAAAAGCAGTTGAACTTGAGGCCCCTAGCAGCACAACATTAAAAGCCAGTATTCTTGCAACAGGGATTTCAAAAACAATTTTTGCCTCAGGAAACGATGATTTAAGACCGGTAATGAGCGGTGTGTTTTTTCAGTTGAGTCCTGAAAATCTTATTTTTGTTGCGACTGACGCCCATAAACTTGTAAAGTATATCAGAAAAGATGTAAGCGCCAATGAAGTGGCTGAATTTATCATGCCGAAAAAACCTTTGACACTATTGAAGAATATTTTATCGGGTCATGACGAAGATGTGGTCATAGAATACAACGATACCAATGCTAAATTTAGTTTTGGTAACAGTACTTTGATCTGCCGACTGATTGATGGAAAATACCCTAACTATGAAGCTGTCATACCAAAAGAAAATCCAAACAAATTAACGCTTGACCGCAACTCATTCTATAATTCTGTAAGAAGGGTTTCCATATTCTCAAGTAAAACTACCCATCAAATTCGCCTGCGCATGGCCGGAACTGAATTAAAAATCTCTGCTGAAGATCTTGATTTTTCAAACAAAGCAGATGAAAGACTTTTGTGTAGCTATGAAGGAGATGACATGCAAATCGGTTTTAATTCTCGGTTTTTGCTTGAAATGTTAAATCATTTGAATTCAAACGATATCCTTTTGGAAATGTCCTTACCGAACAGAGCAGGAATTCTTACCCCTATCGATGGATTGGAAGAAGGTGAGGAAATTACCATGCTCGTCATGCCAGTGATGTTGAGTAATTAGACCCGATACATGAGATGAAATGTCTTCCTTAAACATAAAACCATGACTTAAAATTCATGGTTTTTTTGTGTATATTGATGAATTAACGAGCTGGCTTAAATCTGATAGATCAATCTTTATTGAAAAATAACGGTATGATTTTTGAAACTTATACCTTTGTTCACTGAATGAAATTATGTGTAAACCTTTGTTAAAAGAAGTTCTGTAGTTATAACGGACTTTTATCATTTATTCTTAAACAGAATTTCAAGTTCCTGTTTTAAACGGGAAAAAATCAAAAAGTTATAGTATGAAAACTAAATACATATCAATATTGCTGCTAACGATAAGTTTAATAAGCTTTTCTTCCTTTGCTCAAACAGAGAATGAAGAACCTTTATTAGGTCTGCCCGGAGATAATTTGGATCTATACGCTGTGTTAGACCTTTTTCAAAAGTCAAAGACCATTGAGGATTTTGAAAAATCATTGAATGAGGAAGCTACCGGAATTAACAACATTGATCTGGATAATGATGGCAATATTGATTTTATAAAAGTTGTGACCGAAAAAGACGGAGATGATTTCCTGTTTATTCTGCAGGATCCAGTAAGCAAGACAGAAACCCAGGATGTTGCTGTTATCTCAGTATCAAAAGACCAGGCTGGCAAGGTTTATATGCAGATCATTGGTGACGAAGCATTATATGGTAAAGATTATATTATTGAGCCTCTTTCAGAGCCAACAGCATCAGTTACTGCAAATCCTGCTTATGCCGGTGATGATCCCGTTACTGTAAATGTAGCTGCCAAAACAGAAGTTATAGTTGTTGAATCAGCACCTGTGGTGCAATATGTATATTCGCCGGTTTATGTGCCTTACGCCTCACCTTATTACTATGGATACCACCCTTATTGGTGGAGACCTGTTGCTGTAATTTCAATTGGTATATACAGACATAATAATTGGTACCATCATGGTCATTATCATGGCGGTCATGGGAATGTCAATATTAATGTGAATAATCGCAACACGATCAACAATTATAATAACAATAAAAGAAATACCTCTAACCGTGTGAATAACAATATAAATAGCGGTAATTTCAATACTGCGGGTAAAGGTGGAACACGCCCTTCAACATCGCAAGCGGGTCGTGGATCAGGAAATACGGCTTCTAACCGGGCGTCAACAAGACCGGCAACCGCAAACTCCGGACGAACTAAAAGTGGAACCTCAACCTCTAACAGAGCCTCTGACGTCAAATAGAGCCTCAACAGCTAACAGATCCATCATCTCCGAGTACCTCAAATAGGTCTTCTGCATCCAGATCCTCTGCACCATCTCGTTCGTCGAGCATGAGCCGTTCACGCGGTGGAGGAGGCAGAAGGCGATAAGGTTTTATTTGTACTGTATCCTAAAAAAAAAGAGGCTGCTCAACATGAACAGCCTCTTTTTTTAATTTTTACTTCTCTTCTTTTATTCATCAAACTCAGCTAACGGCATATCAGAAGCACTCATGTCTCTAAGGCATACATATTTACCGTCTCTTTTTTCGAACAGACTCATATAATTTCCAGTACTTATTACAGCATTCGTAGAATCAACCACCGTATAAGCCCCAATTTCCAACACCTGATTTCCATCCTTTGAGGCAAATATTTCATTTGTTTTAAATGAGATCTTATTCGAATCTGAATTCAAATCAGGTTTCAGAAATTCCAATCGCTCAGCTTGACTGGTAATTGGAGCCCTGTTTTGATAAAAAGTAATGGCGTCATCTGCATAGTAACCTATTTTCTTTAATTCTCCACTATTGTAAATTTCAGCAAACTCGTTTTCTTTGGCCTGAATCTCTTGTTTTAATTTGTTCTATATCTATAACCTCTGGAGTTGACTTTTCTTCACTGATATTACATGAAGACATTAATAAAAACAGATAACTTAATACCAATCCTTTGATAAACATGCTTTTCATAATAATCTTTTTTGTATTTAAATTGAGCCTAAGCATCAAAAGTAATATAAAATTAGCAATTTATTTGGCTAATCTCTGGGTAAACAAAACTTATCCCTTAGAAACGCCACAATTGAAATAAACCTATCAATGTGCGCCATTATTTAATGACCAATGGAAAGATTACTCGCTTAAAGAACACTACTAACAGAACAGAAAAACTCTTGATCATTTAATCGTTATGATGCAAGTTTTATAATTGTCTATTGGAAAGGTAGGGAAAAGTTAAGGTATGGGATTCTTTTTCATTTTTCATATGTCGTAAAAACAGTTAACATTCTAATTATCCACCTATTAACTTATGACAATATTTTGCTAATTCAACTGTTATTAGTATATTCGCCTTAAGAAAATAGTTGAATCCCCTAAAGTTCAATTTATTTTTTAGTAAAACTGATCGACTAGTATTAAGGTAATAATCTAAATATTAGTACTTTATGTATTGCATAAAAAGGAAGTTGAACGAAATTGCGCCTATGAAAAGAAAACTACTCGCTATTTACATCTTGTTGGCTTTCACCTCTATTTCCTTTGGACAAACGGATTATTCCAATGTGGAATTTAGGAGCTATATTTATAAATATAAGGAATCTGATCCAAGAACTTCAGAACTTGGAATCGAAAAAGAGTTGTTGACTGAAATTGTCAAACTACTTGGAAAAGATATTTACACTAAGGAACAACAGGATGAAATCGTCTACAAAACGTGGTTAGCTATGGCTAAACCCAGGGTTTTTGATTATGTCTTTAAGGATTTCGCCGTGTCTTCCAATAAAAATTGGGGTTCGGAGAATGGGAATGGTGAAATTGTCTTGGAGCCTAATCCCTATCTTACCGATTGGACCGTTAGTGATGATGAATATCCTTATTTTCAATTGGCTTTGAATAAAATTCTCGAGCACTTTCAGTTAATGACCTATGGAGATGACGCAGAAAGTGTTGCTTCCTCTTTCAATGAATTATTGATCACAAAAGATTTTAAATTTACGGCTCCTAAAGAGGATGACTGGGCCTATTCTTATATAGAAAGTGTTAATTCAGAATTGCAAAAAGAAGGACTGGTAGCCTTGGTAACTAAAGGCTATTACAACATCATTGTTTGTGATATAAACAGTAAGGAGCAGCTCACTGAACTGTTCGAAAAATTTAGGTGGGAATTGGTTCAACCCTAATTTCTCTCTAAATCTCCCCTCATTAATCTGCTTTATGTTTTTAAAGCAGATTTTTTTTTAAATTTATCCAATAATTAGAAGTGTAAACCGTTTAAATTGCAGTCAGATTCAATCTGTTAATTCGAAACAAGGTGAAAAAATTCGTCATATTATTTATTGTACTTCTTTATGGTATTTGCGCATTTCCTCAACAAAAGGATTATACAGCGATCAAATTCAAAAGTAAATTGAGGAATTACACCAAAGTATTGCCAAAAACGAAGGAATTTGGTATTGATAAGGAGTTATTTGTGGACTTAGTGGATAAGTTAACGGTAGATATATTCTCAGAAAGTAAAAAAGCTGATCTATCTAACAAATTATGGTTGGCCGTGTCTAATCCGCAAAAATTCGATTTTATCTACAAAGACTACTCTTTAAAAACGATTAAAAACTGGGGTGTAAAAATAAAATTTGAGGACCCTAACTTTGAACCAAATCCCTATCTGGCGAAATGGACAGTCACGGAAGATGAATTTATTTATTCTCACTGGGCGATCACTCAAATTCTGACTTATGAAGGCTTAATGGCCTATAGTGAAAAAGCCAAAGTGGCTCAGAAAGCAATTAATGAGTTACTGGTATTGGAAAAACTAAAATTTTATCAGGCTAAAACTGATGAATATGCTTATGACTACCTACACCGTAATAATGTTCTTCTTAAAAAAAGAGGCTTGGTAGTTCTTATCTACAACTATCACTTTGACTATATTGTCTGTAAAATTGATGATAAAGACAAAGTCATTGAATTGCTCAGCAGACTGAAATTAGAATACGTAGAACCTTAATTCATTTTATTTTTGTTCTACTGCGAAGGCGTCTAAAGGCTCTCCAAATCCGATAAACAGAATACACGGTTCTTTACTAATACATTTAGCTGAATGAGGTTTTTGAGCAGGGCCATAGGCATAATCACCCACATCCATGGTATGCATGGATTCTCCCTTATAGGTCACTTGCATTTTTCCGGTTAACAGCACCATTCGTTCATGAGAATTATGCCAGTGATTTGGAATGGATGATTTTCCATTTACTTTAAACAACACATCCACATTCGATTTTGAAGGATCACCATGTAAGACTGCGATATTACATCCTTCTGGCATAAAGGGAGGACAAGGGCCCCATTCTAAAGCTTCATCATCAAAAGATCTAACCACAGAATTCTCATCAATATCTGAATTGGCCATTTGGGCACTACTTATCCCATATGTAAAAATTCCAAGGAACATCAGGCTTATTTTAAAACGAGATGAATAAATATTGAATTTCATAAAAATAACATATTTAAAGGTTAATTGACAAATAATTGGACTTGAACTATATCCGTAAGCCAAAACTAAAAATATACGAAATCAATGATGTGTACATCTAATTCAAAAAAGAACACTATTAGGTCATCTTAGCGGACCCCATTGGCTTGGATTGATTAAAGCATATTTATGTACTTGGAAGGCAGTACACCATAGGTTTCATAAAAACACTTGGAAAAATAGGCAGGGCTGTTAAAACCACAATCAAATGCAATCTCAGAAATGTTTCCCTTTTTTTGATTCAACAAGGTGAGCGCCCTTTCCAATCTATATTCTTTAAGAAAAATATTGAGAGAATTACCCGTAATTGATTTAACCCTTCTATACAACTGAGATTTGCTCAGTCCAAGAAAAGAGCTAAAATCTTCCACCTTCAAATCACTTCGATTCCAGGAATTTTCAATAAAATCGATAAATAAATTAAGAAATTCCTCATCAAGAGGAACTAATGATCTTAACATTTCAACATGAGTAACATCCTTCACAGGTTCACTATCATATAGCTGATGCACCTCAGATGACAAGATTATTTGCCCTTTTACGGCACTACATAACCTTCCCGCCATTTGAATGGTCTCTTGAAAAATACTTTCTCCATGTGAAACAGGCAACCCTGCACTCAACCCAATTTTTAGGGACATTTCCAATGATTTTCCACATAATAATTCAAAAGCTACTTCAAATTGAATTGCACATTCTACAGCTTCAGAAACTGATCGAAATGAAATTAAAGTTGTCAATAATTTGTCCAGTACAATTCGTCCCTGATACTTTTCAATCAATTGATGAATATTTGAATGAAATTCTTTACATTCTTCTCCATTTACATACTCCTGCTTAAGCCTTAAGGATCCAAAATTGACTTCTGAAACCATTAACACCCGAAAAGCAGCATCATTGACAATGTTCAAAGTAGTGTCATTGACTTTTTCAGGATCTTCAATGCGACCTAAGAAAGACTCTACAATCCCTGCATCAACCTCAATAATACTATTTGGAATAGCTCCATGAGCTTTGTTGTGCATATCAATCAAAGCCTCCTTGTTAGGGGCGTTGATCAGACAAAAAGCTGTCTTACGTTCATCATCAAACCAATATGTTAACCCCTTACATCCAAACTCATGCTCAATCTTTAAATCCTCTTGATGGATATGGGCCACATGCTCAGCATTTACTCCTTCTTCAAGATCGTGTCTGTCCATATAAATTGGCATAGAATTAAGTTTTAATGAATTGATAATTAGATTATTCTGACTAAGTTAATAAAAAAAGGCCAAGTTTGTCTAATTTATGTTTTAATGCTCGTCATTACAATTGAACATGAGCATCGAATTAACTTATAGAAATAAAAAAACCGCCATAAAGGCGGTTTTTTAAAGGTTAGTTTATTTTGGCAAAATTATTCTAATACTTGATTGCTTTGGTATTGATCAAACTGCCATCTTCCATTCTTGCTTCTATCACCATTAATGTTCCAATTTTTACACCACTAGTGTTCACCTCAAACGATCTCTTATTAGGAGCTGCTTCGATGATTACCCTTCCTAATAGGTCATACACTTTAATGTTTCTAACAGGATCTGTAGCATCTACTTTCAAACTCTCGAATTTGTTTGCTACAGTCAACTTCTTGCCGTTGCCATTGCCATTACCATTACCACCTGCATTCGATCTGGTGAATTTTAAGGTAAATCTGTCAGGGAATGATCCTTCTTCTGTTTGGTCAAAACTATAATCTCCCTTTTGAAGGTCATGTGTTCTATTCAGATAATTGTCTACAAGTAATATTTTTTCACTGGCTAGCGCTCCTTCTACTTTTTCAATTGAAATGGTCAAAGTTCTTGGAGCCACATTAGAATCAAACCCTATAGCAATTTCCTTATCATTTGAAAATTCACCTAGGCCTTGAATCGCATATTTCTCTCCCTCAATATTTGAATACAACATGATTGGTTTACCATTCTCAAATACCTTTGAATCAAATCCTTTATCTATATCTTCACTGGCTCGATCAGTAAAAACCACAAGCATTTGATTAAAACCTAGCTTATCTGATGTTAGATTCAACCAAACTCTGTCAACCTCAGCAACTACATTCGTTTTCTCTTTCTTTTTTGAATTCGATTGCTTAAAAAATTGAGTGTTCTCATCAACAATTCTCATTGCATTTGAAAATTGTAATAATCCTCCACCTGCTTCTGTAGCTCTTACCATAAACCCTTGACTTG
>CAWABX010000010.1:0-81283 GCA_963780405.1 uncultured Flavobacteriaceae bacterium | reverse complement strand
TTAAACCTCTTTTGAGATGCCTTATCTCAGAAATAGCAATTTAAAAAGACGAGGGGTCATGCAGGTCGTTGGGGGATATTCCGCTTTTGCTTTTAAGCTTATTGAAGCATTACCGCCTTGAAAAACCCTACACCAATCCTGTAAACCCTAAAAAAGCTAGAGATAACAAACCAGCGACTAACAAATTAATAGGAACCCCTTGCATTCCTTTTGGGATATCAGCCAATTCCAATTTTTCGCGAATACTTGCAAATACAATAAGCGCCAAGGCGAAGCCAACAGAATTAGCAATGGCAAAAAACACAGCTTTTAGCAGGCTGGTATTCTCTAAGCCTAAGGCGAGAATTGCAACACCTAAAACGGCACAATTGGTCGTAATTAACGGTAAAAAAACACCAAGGGCCTGATACAATGGCGGGCTTATTTTTTTTAACATGATCTCAACCATTTGCACCAAAGCAGCGATCACTAAAATAAAAGTAATGGTTCGCAAATAATCCAATCCGGAAGGGACCAGTACAAATTGATGTAAAAGATAGGTGACAAGTGTTGCCAAGGTCATGACAAACAAAACAGCGCCAGACATCCCAACAGATGTAGAAACCTTTTTGGACACCCCTAAAAAAGGACATATGCCTAAAAATTGAGACAGCACAATGTTGTTGACAAAAACGGCAGCAATCAGTATTAATATATATTCCATGTCTTACTTAATTTTAGCGGATACTTTGTTAAACACTGCGCTTAAATAGGCCAAGGCTATAAACGCTCCAGGGGGTAAAATGAAGAGAATCAGGGTGTTTGCGTCTTCAGATACCATTTTAAAATCAAACAAGCTACCATTTCCAAGAATTTCCCGAACGGCTCCAAGTAGGGTTAGGGCGATGGTAAAGCCAATGCCCATCCCTAAAGCATCAATAATTGAAGAGATCACCGTATTTTTTGACGCAAAGGCTTCGGCCCTTCCCAATATCAAACAATTGACCACAATTAAGGGAATAAAAATACCCAACTGCTCATATAGAAAAGGAATAAAGGCTTCCAAAACCATTTCTACAATGGTTACAAAAGACGCGATAATGACAATAAATGCAGGAATTCTTACTTTACTCGGAATCTGCGATTTGAAAATAGAAACCACAATGTTTGACATCAAGAGTACAAATAGGGTGGCAATTCCCATTCCTAAGCCATTGAAGGCAGAGGAGGTCACCCCTAAAGTAGGACACATCCCCAGAAGCATTACAAAAACAGGATTATCCTTGATAATACCTTTTAAAAAATTCTGTTTTTGGCTTAGTTGTTCTGCCATAGTACTTAATTTTTAGGTTGTTTTTGATTTTCAATGAATACGTCATAAGCCATTTGGGTAGCTTCACCAAAGGCTCTTGTTGTTATTGTTGCTCCGGTTAAGGCATCAACATCTCCTTGGTCTTTTTTCACTTTCAAGTTGAAGCTTGAGGGATTTTTTTCTCTAAACTGTCGGATAAATTTTTCATCTTTCATTTTGGTTCCTAAACCGGGAGTTTCCTTTTGTTCTAAGACTGCGATGTTGTTAATGGTGCCGTCAGGGTGAAATCCGACCATAATTTTCACCAGGCCACTAAATCCTTTTTCAGAAGAACCAACAACCGCAGTTCCTGCCTGGACTTCATCTAAAAAGGCGGGATAGATTTCGATACTGTCTTTTGTCAAATCAGATTTTATAAGGGATACTTCTTGTACCGGATTATTGTTAAATTCGGGTAACACATTTTTTAAGGCACTTGTTTTACGGGCTAATTTGGCTTCAGCCTTTGGGCCTTTTGTAATATCGTTGATAAACCCCAGAGACACACCTGCAACAATGGTGATGACAAAAAGTGTAAGGGTCATGTTTAAAAATGTTGATTCTTTCTTAGCCATAATTACACGAATTTTGCTTTGATTTTACTGCCAAAGCGTTTTGGTTTGAAATAGGTATCTATCATGGGTACAAAGGCGTTCATGATGATGATGGCAAATGAAATACCTTCAGGGTAGGCTCCAAATAATCTAATAACCACGGTAATAACAGCAATACCAATAGAAAAAATGACCATACCTTTTTTTGTCATTGGACTAGTGACCAAATCTGTTGCCATATAAAATGCCCCTAAGATGGCACCACCTGATAAAAGATGGATTAAGGGATTTGCATAGTGCTGAGGATCCACCAACCAGAAAATTCCTGTCATTACTGCCATGGTGGCTAGAATTGTAACTGGTATATGGTAGGTGATCACTTTCCTTATTAACAGGTAAATACCGCCAATAATAAGTGCCAGGCCTGACATTTCTCCTGCAGAACCACTTGTTACACCTAAAAACAATTCCATTATGGTGGGAATTTTATCCGCCAAAGTAGACATGGTTTCACCATACATTAATCCTTCCTTGATGATACCTAAAGTTGTTTCACCCGAAACTGCATCAAACAGGCTGGTATTATTTACTACAGGTAAGGGCCATGAAGTCATTTGTACAGGAAATGAGATCAGTAAGAAAACACGTCCAACCAAAGCAGGGTTAAAAATATTGAATCCCAATCCGCCAAAGGACATTTTGGCAATCCCTATGGCAACTAAACTTCCGAGTATGACCATCCACAAAGGAAGGGTAGAAGGTAAGTTAAACGCCAAAAGGATTCCTGTAAGTAAAGCTGAACCGTCACTTACGGTGATGCTGGTTTTTAATACATATTTTTGAATAAGGTATTCAAAAACAATACAGGATATCACCGCGACAGAAGTCATGATTAAAGCGCTTATTCCGAATAGGTATAAAGACACCAAAAAAGCTGGCGTCAAAGCAATAAGCACATCATACATGATCCTCTTTGAGGTTCTGTCTGAATGAACATGCGGTGAGGCTGATATAATAATTTTCTCGTCTGCCATGTCAATTTTTAGCTGTTTGTAATTTTTTAACAATGTCTTTACCAAATCTGATATAGTCCAATAAAGGTCTATGTGAAGGACATACAAAACTGCATGAACCACATTCAATACATGTCATGATGTCTTCTGATTCAGCTCTTTCATAAAAGCCTTTTTCAGATAAATTCATCAGCAAATGTGGTTCCAGTCCCATCGGACAGACAAAAACACAATTGCTACATCGAATACAGTTTTTTGATTCTTGTCTGCTTGCTTCACTTTCAGAAATAATCAGTATACCAGAGGTTCCTTTGGTCACGGGAACATCGGTATTCTTGATAGCTTTCCCCATCATGGGTCCACCATTGACAATTTTACGTGTGCCTTCGGGAATCCCTCCAACCTCTTCTACCAAATCTTTAATTGGGGTCCCAATCTTGACCCAGAAATTTGCAGGATGATCTATTTTTTTTCCAGTAATGGTCACCACACGTTCCATCAACGGGATATCATATTGTATTGCCTGGTAAATCGCGAAAATTGTACCTACGTTGTGAACGATTACACCGACATCTAAGGGCAGTCCGCCTTTGGGGACTTCACGATTTAGGATAGACTTGATCAATTGTTTCTCACTTCCCTGTGGATACTTTACTTTTAATGCTGCGACCTTAATTCGCGGGTCATGTAAACAGGCTTGTTTCAGCACCTTAATGGCATCTTTTTTATTGTTTTCAATGCCAATGACCGCCTTGTCAATGTGCAACGCCTTTAGTAGAATTTGAACACCAACAATGATCTCATCTGCTTTCTCAAGCATTAATCTGTGGTCTGCCGTAAGGTAGGGTTCGCATTCTACACCATTGATGATCAAACAGTCAATATGCTGACTTTCTTTTACATTGAGTTTAACATGAGAAGGGAAGGTCGCGCCGCCCAAGCCAACAATTCCATGGTCCAGGACCTTTTCAAAATACCCTCTGATGACATGGTAATCTCCTGTAATAAGGGATATTCTTTTACTTCAAAATTTGATTCGTTTTTTTGATCTGTTCTTATGACAATACATTGTTTTTTATAACCGCTGCTATCGACAATCATATCGAGTTTGGTGACCGTTCCTGCAACCGGAGTATGGATGTTTGAAGAAACAAAGCCGCCAGATTTCGCAATAACCTGACCTATTTCAACTTTGTCTTTGCGATCTACTATGATCTCAGACGGAATACCAATATGCTGCGCAATGGGAACATATACAACTTTTGGAACAGGCATTCTTTGTATCGCTTTTGACGATGTTATTTTGTTTTCTGCCGGATGAATACCCCCTTTTGGAAATGTTTTAAGCATTTGTCGCTGGTTTTTCAGGTTTTACTTCAACATTCAATTCAACATTTTCTTTAACCACAGGTTTTTCAATTGATGCTGCAACCGGAGCTTCTTGTTTTACAACTGGAGTGACCTTAGATTTTTTTTCCTTTGGCTTTTTAACTTTTTTTGGTGGGAAATTAGTTTCTATGATGGAATGGGTAGGACAAACTTCAACACATTTTCTGCATAAGGTGCATAAAGCAGGATCTATATAAGCCAAAGTATCTGTCATGACCACAGCGTCTTTTGGGCAAATTTCTTCACATTTTGAACAACCAATACATGCGACACTACATGCTTTTTTTGCAATACCTCCTTTATCTTCGTTAAGGCAACCCACAAAAATTTTAAGGTCTCTTTTGTTTCTGGGCCGCATTTCAATAATATCTCTTGGACAAGCCTTTACGCAAGCCCCGCAGGAAGTACACTTATCGGTGATGATTTCAGGTAATCCAGTTTCTTCATTCATGTACATGGCATCAAAATCACATACATCAACACAATCCCCGTCACCTAAACAACCGTATTGACAGTCTGTTTCTCCTCCATATACGAGTGATGAAATAGCGCAGGAACGAGGGCCCTGGTAGATAGTGGTTTTCGGTCTTACTTCACAACTGCCCTGGCAAAGTAATACGGCTACTGTTGGATCCTTTTCTGCCACTTCCTTCCCTAATAAACCAGCAACCTGCTTCATGACATCATTTCCTCCAACGGGGCAGAACAACTCTGAGATGTCTTCAGTGTTCACTAACTTTTCTGCAAATGCTTTGCATCCCGGAGAACCACATCCACCACAATTTGCTGCTGGAAGAATGTCATCAACTTCCCCGATCAATGGATTTTCATAGACGTAGAATTTTTTGGAGACCACATATAATATAACGGCTGCCACAATGCCAATAGAGGCAAGAAGAAAGGCGCTATATACAATTGATACTGTCATTTTATTGCAATTTAAAGATTGAAACTTTGAATCTTTTCTTAAAGAAGGGATTCAAATAATGGATAAATAAATAGTACGGAACTAATATGGAAAGTGCCATCAAACCAGCTTGCCATTCAGTGAAGAACACAGATGCAATAAGTAGTGCACTGACCAATAAAATAAAGGGAAATAAATAGGCCCAAAAAACAGCTTTTAACCCTAATTCTTCCTGCATCACAAGCTCAACTTGTTCATTTAATCGAAAATCCTGATGGTTGTTAGCTTCGATTGCATAGGGCTGTTCTATTTCAATTTCTTTGGAATCTGATTCTGAAACACCACATGCAGCCTTGGCTTTACATCCTTCACAATTTATATTTCCTTCTAAAGAAACTGTAATTGCAGCCTTGGTTATTTTGGAAATTTCTCCTACATGTTTCATGAATCCTGATATTACTTGCCCTTTAAATCACCACTTTCTTATTCAATGACTTGAACTTTATAGGTACAAAAATAAAGCTTAATTCATTTTTATTCTATGACGATAGTCAGGGTTCATAAGGAATAAACTTCCCTAAAACAGTTATGGTGAGTAAATTGAGCTTAAAAAAAGCTGGGTAACAAAAGGAAAAATCATGATTAAAATTTGAACAAAGAACTTATCGGTCACTGTTGAATCCCAAAGATCAAACCTTTTTTAAGGAAAGGTATAAGTGTTATTTATAACAACAAAATGAAGATTTGTTACAAAATGTAGTAGAGAAGATTATTTATGCTAAAATCGGGGCTATTAATGATTCATATGCTAAATTTGTTCATTTGTTTCAAATAAATAGCAAACATGGGTCAAATCATAACATTTGGAGAAGTATTGATGCGTATCTCTCCCAGGGGGAATAAAAAATTTATACAATCGAATATGGTTGAGTATTACTTTGGTGGTACTGAGTTGAATGTGGGAATTTCAATTGCTAATTTTGGCGGAGATGTAAAGCATATCAGTTCGGTTTCGGATGACTTTATAGGAAAGACAGCTATTTCATATCTCAATAAGTTCGGAGTAGATACTTCATCGATCGAATTTTCTAAAAGACCTTTAGGAGTTTATTTTTTAGAAGTTGGTGCCGTTATGCGTCCTAGTGCCATATCGTATAACAGATCACATTCTTCTTTTTCTGAGATTGTACCCGAGATGGTGAATTGGGAAGATGCCTTAAAAAATGGAGAATGGCTGCATTGGACAGGAATTACACCTGCGTTGTCAAAAGGAGCTTTTGACACCTTAAAGGAAGGTTTGATACTGGCTAAACAAAAAGGGTTGATCATTTCTGCCGATCCCACCTACAGAAGTGGTTTGTGGAAATACGATCAGGACCCTCAGGCTGCATTGACTGAATTACTCGAATATTCAAATATATTTATTGGAGGAATAAATGAAATCAATGAGGCCCTAGGGACCAACTTTGGTTATTCCAATGAAGAATTTTTAGAGGCGAGTAAAATGCTCATGGATAAGTTTCCTTCCATAGAAAAAGTTTTCGATAAAATTAGAACATCCTTGAATTCTTCCTGGCATAAGATCAGGGCAAGAATGTGGAATGGTCAGGATTTTAAGGAAACAGAAGATTTAGATATTACACATGTTGTTGATCGGATAGGAACGGGAGATGCTTTCGCAGCTGGTCTGATTTATGGATTGCAGAATTTCGATGACTATAAAGCTATGGAATTTGCCAGTGCTGCCTGTGCGTTAAAACATACTTATGAGGGTGATGTCAATTTGTCAACCGTTAAAGAAGTTATGGGAATCCTCGGAGGAAATACTTCGGGCAGGTTCGTTAGGTAAGATGAAACCTGGGTTGACTTGACATATGGCTATAAGATTCATTGAGGTTATGAATATACTCAAGACAGGTTGTATAAGTGTTTTCAGATTTTATTTTGGCTTTTAACCAGGCATAAAAACTAATGGCAAATATGTCTTCTTCTTTCTAGGTCAATGTTTAATAGTGTTCCAGTCTTTTCTCAAATTGTTCTGAATGAATAGATTGTTGGTTGTCGGAATAATAGAATGGCTATGAGATTCACATAGTCTAAAATTTTTTTTCATCGTGTTCAATAAGATGAGAACTATGTTTTTTTCTAAAGCTTTTCAATCTTGATTCTACCAAATCAATGTAGTCCAATTCCAGTGAGTACTAGAATTTCCAATAAGTTCTTTTTGATGACCCATATAAAGCCAATCCTCTTTGAATACCAAGTGTCGCTGTGATGAAAATCTCTATATACTTTTAAGGCTTCTTTGAATTGTTTATTCAGAAATAAAGCGACAATAAGTGTCAATTTTAAATCGTGGATATATCTTCCTCATGTGTATATTTATTGAAATCGAAACCTAGTAGTTTTTGGATGGCTGCATTTCCAGACGACCGGTATAGATGTTGAATAAACTTTCGATGAGCAGGTGCTGGCAATAAAAAATATCGAAAGTACCTATGGTTTTGCAGTTGCATATGATTCATGCATGGCCCTTCAGAGAAATAGCCGATTTTTCAAATTTTTTAATTCTGAAATAAGTATTTGATAAATAATATAAGATCTGAATGTGGTCATACAGATCCTCATGATGAACTCTTGCCGAAACATCTATTTTTTTCCTTGCCTTCTCAACAAATTTAAGGATGTCATAATAATTTCTTGTCACGTTGGCTACCTGGTTACTGATTTGTAAAATTTTAAAAAGAGATTGGTAGCTCAGGCTTTTTGGTAATAGAGATCTGGTATAATATTCAAATTTCTTTCGATAATATCCGATAAGATAGGATTTTTACCATGTGAGTTCATCTTGAATGGCCGCATAAAAAAGATTTAAATTTTCCTCTTGCACGATGCTGTGTTTATTACTTTGAAACTTTTGCAGTGTTTCTTGAAAATCAACTGAATTGGTTAAATGTGCATGGCCAATTGGAGCTGGTAGACATCGTTTAATACACTGTACAATGAATATTTTTTAGCGATCAATGCTGCTTTTGACAATGTTTTAAAAGCAATAGACATTTGCTGGTGTTGGAAAAAAGTAGCGACTCACCAATATAGTTTTAAGGCATTCATCTCTTTTGAAGATTCTTCTTCAATTCTTTTCGATGCTATAAAATCGATAAGTGCATCATGCAATCTTTTGCATAGGGCATGATACGCTCCTTTGGCACTTTTGCCATAGAGAACAAGATCTGGATGCTTTAAAGGCTCTCTGTGTCTAAAAGCTTGAACAGCTCAATGTTCTTTGTGTCGTTTCTCTTGTTTCTCTTCTTTAGCCCTGCTACAAAGTTCTTTTTATCCTCTTGAGATAAGGTGCTATTGATCGCAGAAAGATTGTTCATTTATATCATAAGTATATTTTGTTAAATATATTATGAAATAATAGTAAAAATATAAAATAAAATTAAAAATATATCGTAAGTAAATGTAAATTTTGGTTTTTGGATGTTCAATTCACTTCTGCAATTTTGGTCCATATAATGAAATAATTTAACCATTAAATTTATTGTTATGGATTACAAATTTAAGACTGATAGTACTGAGGAAAAAAGTGCAACATCAAAATCTAAGTGTTCTAAGATAAAAGAACTAAAAGAATTTGATCAGAAGCCAACACCGGCTTTTATTGGAGCTTCATGGGTAGCTCTATTAGCTGGTGTTGTTAGTTATTGCACTGGGCTGTGGAATTCGGATATGATGCTAAATGAGCAAGGATATTACTTTACTATTTTACTATTCGGACTATTTAGCGCAGTTTCAGTACAAAAAAGTGTACGGGACAGATTGGAAGGTATACAAGTGACCGATATCTACTATGGCATCAGTTGGTTTTCAGTATTGAGTGCTATTTTGTTACTGATTATTGGATTGTGGAACGCAGATTTATTGTTGAGTGAAAAAGGCTTTTACGGTATGTCATATACCTTAAGTCTGTTTGCAGCCATTGCTGTTCAGAAAAATACGAGGGATAAAAGTTATATTGAAAGCATCGAAGAAACGCTGGAAGAAAAATTGTAATGATTAAATACAGGTTTGGTTTATCTATGCGATTTATAAGAATTCCATTCTGGAAGGTCTGTATTTCTTTCTATCGTCCAAACCTGTTTTATTTTTAGGTATATTGATCCATATTTTATATTCAAACTGATTTCAAATCAATTATTATGCTGGAAAAAAATAACGCAAACTTGATCAATGCATGGGCTTCATTTGACTGGGCTAATTCAGTGTATAACCTGATTGTAACCACAGCCATATTTCCGATCTATTATTTGGGAACCACCCAAGAGGCTTTTGGAGGTGAGATGGTTGAGTTTTTTAATATGAGTATCAAAAATTCAGTGCTGTATTCTTTTGCGATCTCTTTTTCCTTTTTGGTCATCGTATTTTTGTCTCCTATCCTTTCCGGAATTGCCGATTATGGCGGCTTGAAAAAACAGATTTATGCAGTTCTTTACCTATCTGGGTTCTCTGGCTTGTATCGGGCTTTATTTTTTTACTGGAGAAAATGTTGAATATGGCATTGCCTGTTCCGTCACAGCGAGTATTGGTTTTGCCGGTTCTTTGGTATTTTACAATGGGTTTTTACCCGAAGTAGCTTCCAAGGATAAAATGGACAGTGTCAGTGCAAGGGGATTTGCCATGGGTTATATTGGCAGTGTGATCTTATTGATCATCAATCTGGTTTATGTATCAAAAATATGAAGTTTTTGGATTTTGAAGATGGTAGTTCGGCAACCAGGTTTGGCTTTATCCTGGTGGGGGTCTGGTGGTTGGGATTTTGCACAAATTGCTTTTTATTACTTAAAAGATAGCAACAGCCGAAAATCGATCACCATTAAAATTTTGGGAAATGGGACAAAGGAACTTAAAGAAAGTATGGGAGGTCGTAAAAGATAAAACGGTGATGAAACGTTTCCTGTACTCCTTTTTTCTATTCAGTATGGGAGTGCAAACAGTGATGTTACTGGCCCCACTGTTTGCTGATAAGGAAATAGGGATGGGTGCCGATGAAATGATCTATATCGTTCTTATTTTACAAATACTGGCCATTGGGGGAGCGTTCTTTTTTTCCTGGTTGTCAAAATTAAAGGCAACGGATTTGCCATCAGTACCACCCTGTTGATTTGGATATTTATTTGTATCTCGGGTTATTTTATGCATGATAAAATCTCATTTTACAGTTTGGCAGCATTTCTGGGATTCGTTATGGGAGGAATTCAGTCTATATCACGGTCAACGTATTCAAAGTTAATTCCGCATAAGGCAAAGGATACCGCGTCGTACTTCAGTTTTTACGATATCACCGAAAAACTTGCCATTGTGATTGGCTCATTGTCTTATGGTTTTATTGATCAGATTACCGGAAGTATGCGCTATAGTATGGTTTTTATGTCGCTTTTCTTTATTAGCGGATATATATTACTCCAGATGGCTAATCTTAAGAAGAACTTAGAGTGATTTATAAATTTCTAAAACAAATAATAAAGGCTGCACTTTTCTTTTTTTTTCGGAAAATTGTGGTCACAGGTAAGGAGCATATTCCGGCCAATGGACCATTGATTATTGTGGCCAACCATCCCAATACTTTTATGGATCCGTTACTTATTGCTGCTATTACAAGTCAAAGAATTGGATTTGTGGCAAATGCCAGCATTTTTGTAAATCGATTTATTAGCAAAGTATTCAATTTTTTTCATGTCATTCCCATTTTTAGAAAAAAGGATGTCCAACCAGGAGAAAAACCTGATAATCGAAAGGCCTTTTTAAAATGTCATGAATATCTTGACCAATATGGCACATTGCTTATTTTTCCGGAAGGCACCAGTTATTACGAACTGAAGCTTCGGGAAATAAAAACAGGAACCGCAAGAATTGCCTTGAGTTTTGAACAGTGGAAGGGATTTGAGGGTCATTTAAAAATTGTTCCGGTAGCCCTGGATTATTCAGATTCCATTCAATTCAGAAGTGTGGTTTCAGTAACAGTATGTCGACCCATATCAGTTCATGCCTATAAACTGGCCTATGATAAAAATGAATTTGAAGCAGTTTTGGCTTAACAGATGACATTCGAGGAGAACTGGCAGATATTATTCCTCAAACCACCGGAAAGGCACAAGAGATTTTTTTAGTCAAAGCTCATGAATTTTATACCGCATTTTATGCTCCAAAGGCTCAACTCGATCTGTACCCAAAACAATCTTTAGAATTGAGAAATCAAGTTTCTAAGGCTTTGCAATTTCTTCAGAAAGAAAATGTCGGACTCTATCTCGATACCCAAACCAAGCTTCTGCGATTTTTTAAATTATTGAAAAATGAAGGATTAAGACCAAATGAAGATTTCCAAGCGCAGTTTATCAAAAGGGAGGGTCTGCTCATGTATATCCTGGCATTGATTAAATTTATCTTTCTTTTCCCTCTTTATGTATTGGGTTTATTGACCAATTATGTGCCCTATATGTTAACAGCAAAAATATTTACGGCCTTAAAATTGGATATAGAATATAAGGCACCGGTTCAAATGATTACAGGATTTTTTACTTTCCCTCTTTACTATGGGATTATCATTTGGATATTCAGGATGAATATAAGTAATGAATTTTGGCATAGCCTGTTACTTTTTGTACTGATGCCAATTAGCGGATATATAACCCTCTATTATTATGCAGAGCTGAGAAGGTTTCTTACAAAGTTACATTTCGATTTTTTTATCCAGAAAGATAAGAAAGAGGACCTTATTCAGTTAAAGAATGAGATCTTGGAAAATATGGAAGAGGCTCGAAACTATTTCACTGCTCGCACGGAGTCCTCTATCAAAATAGTCAATGATGTCAGTCAAGTGATTTTATGACAGAGATCATTAAGAAAGCCAGATTTTTCTGATCCCTATAAAAACAAAAATAAATAAGGAATAAAAAATAAAAAAGGGAATAATGAATTCTTTCCATCCTAAAACCAGCATAACGCTTATGATCAATAGCTGAAAGCCTAGGCCAAAAGTTGACACTGCAGTCATAAACCAATTGGGGAATGAACTGGTTTTGGAAGCTTTAGGGTCAAGCATAAAAATAAACTCATCAAATTTTCCGTAGAGGATTCTATACATACGAAACAAAACATCTACATTTTTTTGTTTTTCACCTGCCATGGCTACAGGTGTTTTGTTTTCTATGATTCTGCTGGTTTTGTCTCCATCAAAGTTATTTCTCAAAATAACATAGTAATAATTATACAAGGTTCCTTGTAACTGTAGGCCTAAAAAGGCCAAAAAAGTGAGAACGATGTTGGTATCTGTTAAATACCATATTCCACATAATATCAGGAGATTTAAAATGATATCTGCTATAGAATCCAGATAACGGCCTGTATAAGATGGTGTCTGTTTAATTCTAGCCAGTTCTCCGTCGGCGGCATCTAAAATAGATTTGAATATAAAGAAAAAGGCGGCAGCCCAAAAATAACCTTGTAACATGAATGCTATGGCTATCAGTCCGGAAACTACAAACGCAAGGGTCACATGTATTGGGGTGAAATCGCTGTTTTTAAGAGAATTGGCTATCGCTTTGGCAACTGGCCTCCCATAATCTGAAAGATCAATAAATCTATGCTCTTTTGGTAGTTTTGACATTTTTAAAAGGCTTCTTAGATCCAAATCAATTTAAATCCGGATACAAAGCCTATCGTATTAAGTTTCGTTAGTATTTCTTTTAAATATAAATATCTCCTATCAAGTAAGTTACGGCCTTTCCTGTAATTTTTACCCTTTCCCCTTCAAGCTCGCAAGATAGCTTACCTTTTCTTAACGAAAGCTGCTGTGCTGTTAATTTTGTTTTCCCTAGTTTTTTGCTCCAGAATGGCGTAAGGGTCGTATGCGCTGAACCCGTTACCGGATCTTCGTCAACCCCTGAGCCAGGGGCAAAAAATCTTGAGACAAAATCTACTTCCTTACCTGGTGCTGTGATGATGATACCTCTTGCATTTGATTTTTTGAGCAGGTGAAGGTTGGGGTTACTTTGTTCAATATCATCTTGTGTTTCATAGAGAAGCAGGTAATCGGTTTTCCCTTTATACATCTCTAAAGGATCTTTGTCGAAGGCCTCAAGAATTTCCTTAACAGGATCCACTTTAGCAATATGATCAGTAGGAAAGTCAAGGGTTAATAAGTCTTTGTTTTTAGTAACAGCCAGGTTTCCGCTGTGAGGAGAATAAAAGGAAATCGTGTCGGTTGGATGTTCAAAATAGGTAAAAAGCACATGAGCAGAGGCTAGGGTCGCATGGCCGCAAAGGGCTACCTCAGTTGTGGGGGTAAACCATCTTATTTCATAATCTGAATCTCTTTGAACCACAAAGGCCGTTTCTGCAAGGTTGTTCTCAGCAGCAATATTTTGCATAAGATCATCCTCCAACTGATTTTCTAAAACGCATACAGCTGCAGGGTTTCCGCCAAAAACTGTATCTGAAAAGGCATCAATTTGGTACATTTTTTGTTTTCTCACTTTCATTGGTTTAGCTCTTTATTTTCCGTTTTTCTTGCAAAAGTATACTTATCTTTTAACTCATTTAAACGCCATCAATAATGACCATTTTTGTGGTAGCTGCCCTTTGTCTAATTTCTCTGGCCTTTGAATAATCCTCTGAATGCCACCATGAATTGGCGATCTCCACGGAAGGAAATTCAAGCAGGACCAGTCGTTTTGGTTGCCAATCTCCTTCTAAAACTATAGTATCGCCTCCTCTGGCAACAAATTTTCCCTGATAAGAAGCGATGGTGGCCGGAGTCAGTTGGGTATAGGTTTTATAAAGATCACGGTCATGTACTTCAATTTCAACAATTACAAAAGCTGACATTTTTATGTTTAATTTATAAGTTGGTAATCAATCGTTGAGACCACTCTGATGATCTTGATTTCTGGTGTATTTTGGTCTCTGTCATTGATAGAAAATTGACCTTGGCGAGCCACTCTGATCGGACCAACTTTTGAATCAGAATCACGGGCAAATTTCTCAGCTACCTGACGTGCATTGGTGGTTGCCTCCTCAATCATTGAAGGTTTCAATTCGTTTAGACCGGTAAAAATATATTCAATAGGGCGCCATTCATTTTTTGACCCTAGTACGATGCCTTTTGACATCAGGGTTAAGGATTCACTAAGTGCCTTCTGTAATTTTTTAATATTTTTCGTTCTGACTGTAAATTCGGATTTCGAAAGATATCTAAAACCGGTATACTGGTTATTATTGTTGTATAAATTGCTTCTCGCATCTGTGATGTTTACCATCCCTCTGGTCAGTTCAGCATCACTGAATCCCTGATCCAGAAAGAATTGATATACCTGTTTGTTTTGGTTTTCAATATGATCTTTTAAGGTATTTAAATCGTTTCCTGTCAGGACGGCATTGATGGGCCATACGGCAAGATCCGCTTGAACCTCTCTTTCGGATAAACCTTTTACCTGCACATACCGGTCATATTCTTTACCTGTTTTATGGATGTTGCCAATAAAATATCCTGCGATGACAATAGCAACTGCCAGGAATAGGGATGGAAGTAGAACACTATTTTTCATAAAATCAGTTTAAATATATCAATCAAGTGATTAGATTAAAATGGGTTTAAAATTAATCCTTTTCGTCCAGAATTCTTTTGACTTCTTCTAATAAAAGTGGAAATGCAGGATAAGTCATTCCATGACCATAGCCATCCATTTCCATAATACGTGTGTCTTTATGCCCCGTGATCTTCATCATACGCATCATATAAGCATTTTCCTCATACCTTCCCAGCAGCTCTTTTTCTCTATCACCGGTGATAAGGAGCAGGGGTGGAGCGTCACTTCTCACATGGTATAGAGGAGCCAGATCATCAATGATGGGTTGGGTCCCATCTATTCCTCGTTCCTCCCTTACAGTGAAATGCGTAATGGTATGGCCACTGAACGGGATCAATCCTGCAATCTGATTCGCGTCAACGCCATGCTGATTTAGATATTTTTTATCCAGACCTACCATGCTGGCAAGATAACCTCCTGCAGAATGTCCTGAAACAAAGATGGAATTCGGATCACCTCCATAGGATTCAATATTTTTAAAGACCCAGGCCACGGCTGCGGCGGCATCCTCGATGTAAGTGGGTGCTTTTACTTTAGGATATAATCTATAATTCACGCCGACAACAGCAACACCCTTTTCCTTTAAAGCCTCGGGGATCTCTTTCTGCCCTCCGGTTAATCCACCACCATGAAACCAAACGATCGTAGCAAAAGATGGTTTGTTTTTTGGGTAGTATATATCGAGAACACAACGCTCGGAAATATATGGATCACTATTATTGACAGCATCTTGATAATACTTGATATTTGACACCGAAGCATAGTTAACATCCTGAGCGACTAATGACAGGCTAAAGATCAGAAGAAAGATAGAAGTGACTATTTTTTTCATTGATAAAAAAATTATTTTTTATCCAGGGGTTTATTGTTTAGTTTCATATTAAAATAAGTATAGATACCAGACCACATATCGGCCTGTTGCGCATTGGTTGAAGCTGCTCCATGACCACCCTCAATAGTTTCGTGATACATATAAGGATGGCCCATATCACTCATTTTTGCTGCCATTTTACGAGCATGACCGGGATGAACGCGGTCATCTTTGGTTGAGGTCACAAAGTATACTTCGGGGTATTTTTTGTCTTTTGATACATTGTGGTATGGTGAATATTTTTTGATATACTCCCATTCTTCAGGAATATCCGGGTTGCCATATTCTCCCATCCAACTGGCTCCTGCCAAAAGTTTGGAATATCGTTTCATGTCGAGCAGTGGTGCACCCACAACAACTGCCTTATAAAGATCGGGGCGTTGGGTGAAAACAACTCCTGCCATTAATCCGCCATTACTCCATCCAAAAGCACCTAAATAATCGGGAGAAGTGATTTTTTTCGCTATCAATTCTTCACTTACGGCGTAAAAATCATCATAGGCGTTTTGTCTTTTTTCTTTCATTGCATCTTGATGCCATGAAGGTCCAAATTCTCCTCCACCTCTGATGTTTGCAAGGACATACACGCCTCCTTGCTCTAGCCAGCCAATTCCGGTAGTCGCACTGTAATTTGGCTGAGACGATGCATTAAAGCCACCATATGCATAGATCATAGTGGGGTTTTTACCATTAAACTGAAGGTCTTTATGATGAACCACGAAATACGGGATTTTAGTACCGTCTTTGGAAGTTGCATTAAATTGTTTTACAGTCAGGTTATCGGTCTTAAAAAAGTCTTTTAGTTTCTTAACAGTATTAATTTCAGTACCAGTGGAATGGTAAAGCGTCGTTGGGGTAATAAAATTACTATATCTGAAAAAATAATCATTCGATTGGTTGTTTGAGCTAGTCAAATAAATACTTCCGAATTCGGGTGCTTTAATGCTTTCTGACGACCAAGCATCATTTTTTAATGAGAATTTATATAATTTACTTTGAACATTTTCCATGGTGTTCACCACAATGAAATCCTTCGAAGTACTAGTGGATACAAAACTAGATCTATCATTGGGTTGATAAATGGTTTTGACTTCGACATCCCCCTTGAGATTGTCTTCAAGATTCATGCTTACCAGCGTGCCTTTTTTGAAAATCATGTCGTTAATGCTCCAATCTGATTGAAGCGAAATTATAAGTTCCCCTTTATGGAAGCCTGCAAAATTTGCATCGATTGGATATGTAACTTTTTTAAGTTCATCGCCGATTAAAAAAAACAGGTTACTTTCATAAAATGAAATGCCTTCATAAATGAAAATATATTGTTTGTTATTGTCATAAAATGAAGCAGTAAAAGCACCAAGGTTTGTTGTGTCTGTTCTAAATATTGTTTTGGCCTCACTCATTGAAGAGTTCCTATTTAATATCTTGATTTGACTTGGATATCCCGAATTGGTCATGGTTCCTTTTCCAAAATTTCTGGCAACCAATACTTTGTTTTTATCAATCCAGGAGACGCCACCTTTACTTTCAGGAAAAACAAATCCTTCAATAACAAAACTTTTGTCTGAAAGATTAAATTCACGTAGCTCATCTTGATCGGTTCCGCCATCCGATAATGCTACCAGGCATATCTCATTGCCTGGTTCTAAAAATGTAGCACCGGCAAAAACCCATTTCCTACCTTCTCTTTTTGACAAAGCATCTAAATCGATCAGCGTTTCCCAATTGGAATTGTTATTTAGATAGTCTTTTGTTAACATTCGCCTCCATAGGCCTCTTTCATATGTATCATCCTGCCATAAATTATATACATAATCACCAACTATATTGGGATAGGCAATTTTATCCTTATCGTTGTAAACTTCAAGGTATTTTTTTTGAAGATTTTCATACAAAGGGTTTGATGTCAACATCTTTTCTGAATTCGCGTTTTGATTTCTCACCCAATCGAGTGATTTATCGCTTTCGATTTCTTCTAACCACAGATAAGGATCTTCTGCAGTTGCTTCCTGAGAATGTACGACTGCTGTACTAAGTGTTAAAAATGATACAAACAAGATCAGGATAGTTGAGTTTTTCATAATGAAGGGCTTGTGATGAATATTTGATTTAAATCTAGGTCAGTGAAAGATAACTTCACAAGTGACCCATCAAATATAAGCATATAATGTTATAGGTTGAAAAACAGTATTTTTGATTATAAATAAGCGGGAAGGTTCATATAAATACGTAAAACTAAAGCACAAAAAAAGGGTCTGATAAATCAAACCCCGATCTATAATCCTAAGATTAATCTTGAGTAAATGTTATGTCATATTTTGGTATTAGAAACTAAAAAAAATAACTCAGGCTCCAACGATTCTTTCTACGTTCATTTGAACCACTTATTTCATTTTTACTTCTTAATGTATGGAAATAAATTCTTCCATTCATTTTGATTTTGGCTTTGATACGTTTCTTTCTATCATTTCCGATGCCAAATGCTTCGAAATCTCTTGCACTATTCTCATCAACCAGAATCATATTTTTTCCCTTTAGCTCGTCCAAGGTTTTACTTAGTGAGACATGATCCTCTTCAATAAAAGTAATATCGACAAACGTTCCATCGTCGTAATTACTTAAATGTTCTAATATAGAATATTCAAGTTTCATAGGTGGGGGATTTGTTTTAAAGATGCCTAATTATCTAATGGGTTGCGTACACAGGTTAAAAAAAGTGAAATTTCTTTGAAATAGTGCCTTATATAGGAAAATAGATCATTTAAAAACTCATTTGATAAATCGTTTGGGTTAAAAAAAGATATAAATTCGGATTAAAAAGATCTGTATTGGGGGAGCATCATGTCCTATCATGGGCAAATTAGTTATGGCCTGACCTCTGTAATGTGTCATGTGATGGCGAACAAAGAAGAGGTCTTGTTCTTGAGTCTATTCAGGTTTGTTGGGAGCAAATGTAAAAAGTCCAATGGTCATAGCTCCGAGTAAAAAATAGGTAAATGATTTTTTAATTTTTGATAGTTTTAAAGGATTAATTCCTGAAAACAGCGGAAGATATTGAATTTCTTAAAGTCATAGTTTTTGTGTAACATTACAAAATCAATTGATTTTTTTTATGGACAACAAGATAATTAGGAACAAAGAACTGAATATATATGAAGCTTTAATTCCAGTACTTGCGCTTATTGGAATGCTTGCTTATAACGTTTTTGTCTATGGAGATGATGCCTTAAGTGGATCAAATCAATTCATTCTTTTGCTGGGAGGAGCTGTTGCTGCCATTGTTGGATTTTTTAATAAAGTCACTTATAAGCAGATGATAGAAGAGGTGGCCAATAATATTAAATCTACTACAGGAGCCTTATTAATTCTATTATTTGTAGGAGCGTTGGCAGGAACATGGCTGATTAGCGGAGTCATTCCTACTATGATTTTTTATGGATTGAAATTGTTGAATCCTACTATATTTCTACCTGCGACTGTTGTAATTTGTGCCGTCATTTCTATCGCTACCGGGAGCTCCTGGACCACATCTGCAACTGTTGGTATTGCATTGATCGGAATTGGTGGTGCTTTGGGCATTCCATTGGGAATGGTTGCCGGAGCCGTGCTTTCTGGAGCTTATTTTGGAGATAAAATGTCTCCTTTATCTGATACGACCAACTTGGCGCCAGCTATGGCAGGCACCGATCTTTTTACCCATATTCGTTATATGGCTTATACTACGGTGCCGACGATTCTGGTCACTTTAGTTGTATTTATCATTTTAGGATTTACTTTCGAAACGACTGGAACTGCTGATACGGATTTGATCCTTAATTCTATTGAGGAATCTTTTCATATCAATGGTTGGTTGTTTTTGGTTCCATTGGCCGTTATTTTATTAATTGTAAGAAAAACACAACCGCTTATTGCTCTTTTGATTGGCACTTTATTAGGGGGTGCTTTTGCAATCATTTTCCAACCGGACATCGTGATGAAAATTGCGGGTGCGGAACAATTGGATTTCAGATCGGCCTATAAGGGTATCATGAATGCCATTACCGTTGATACGGCTATTGAAACAAATAGTACTGAATTAAATGACCTCTTTTCTTCTGGCGGAATGTATGGGATGCTTGGCACGATCTGGCTTATCATTTGTGCCATGGTATTTGGTGGTGTCATGGACGCAATAGGGGCTTTGTCAACAATAAGTGCTGCCCTCTTGAAAATGGCACATACCGTATTTGGTTTATTTGCGAGTACAGTGGCCACTTGTTTGGCTTTAAATGTCACCGCTTCTGATCAATATCTCGCCATAGTTGTACCCGGAAAAATGTTTAAAAAGGCCTTTGAGGACAAAAATCTTGCACCCGAAAACCTGAGTCGTACCCTGGAAGATTCAGGAACGGTAACATCAGTTTTGGTACCATGGAATACCTGTGGGGCTTATCAATCAGGTGTCTTAGGTGTTAGTGTCGGAGAATATTTTATCTATGCCATATTCAATTGGCTGAGCCCTTTTATGACACTTTTATTCGCTGGATTGCATATCAAGATAAAAGAATTGAAATCCAAGGACTTAAGTTAAGGTTTCACTTAAGTGAAGGTCTCACTTAAGTCACCCCCTCACTTAAGTCAAAGCTCTCACGACTGAAACCTTCAATTCCGAACCCTTCGGTTCTCACCCCTTCGCAAGTGAAGCCTTCACCTGTTCAGCACATTTTTCTCCATCAATCGCAGCTGAGATGATGCCACCGGCATAACCTGCGCCTTCACCACAAGGGTAAAGCCCTTTGATTTGTATATGTTCAAGGGTTTTAGGGTCTCGTGGTATTCTCACGGGAGAGGAAGTTCGGGATTCGGGAGCGTGAACGATGGCTTCATTGGTGAGGTAACCCTTCATGGATTGATCAAATAATGTAAACCCTTGCTGTAGCGTCTGATGAATGAATTTTGGCAGCAATGATCCAAGCTCTACGCTTGTTGTTCCTGGTTGGTACGAGGTTTTTGGAATATCATTTGAAAGAACTCCCTTGGTAAAATCAACAAGTCTTTGGGCCGGAACCTTTTGCGTTTCACCTCCCATTTTCCATGCGTTTTGTTCGATATTCTTTTGAAACTCGACTCCGCTTAAGGGGCCAAATTTGTGGTAAGGTTCAAAATCTTTAAGGTCGAGAGAAACTACAATACCTGAGTTTGAAGTGGGTTGATCTCTTTTGCTGGGAGACCATCCATTGGTCACCACTTCTCCGGGTGCAGTGGCACAGGGAGCAATGACCCCTCCTGGACACATACAAAATGAATATACACCGCGGTTGTTAACTTGTTTCACGATACTATATGGGGCCGGAGGTAAAAATTCACCTCTGGTTTCACAATGGTATTGGATCTGGTCGATCAATTCCTGAGAATGTTCTACACGCACCCCCAAAGCAAATGGCTTGGCTTCAATATGAATTCCTTTTTTATATAACAATTCAAAAATATCTCTGGCCGAATGACCGGTGGCCAAAATCACTTTCTTAGCATTAATAATTTGTCCGGATTTTGTTTCCACACCGTCGATTTCATTGTCCTTAACAAGAATATCGACCACTCTGGTATTAAATAGGATCTCCCCACCATATTGCAAAATAGTTTCCCTAATGGCCTGAATGATTTTCGGTAATTTATTGGTTCCTATGTGAGGATGTGCATTGATACCAATATCTTCATTGGCTCCATGAGCGATCAGTAAGTTGAGAATTCTATTGACATCGCCCCTTTTTTTCGATCGGGTGTATAATTTTCCGTCAGAATAGGTTCCAGCACCTCCTTCCCCAAAACAATAATTTGAATCTTCGTTGACCAGGTGATTTTTGGTGATGGCCGCCAAATCACGCCTTCTCTCCCGTACATCCTTGCCACGCTCCAAAACAATGGGCTTCAATCCATGCTCAATAAGTTTTAAAGCGGCAAACAGACCAGCGGGTCCTGCGCCAATCACAAGCACTTCTTGCGAATCTTTTACATCATCATATTCGGGAAGATCAACCGTTTTTTTAACAGGAGTTTCGTTCAAAAAGACCTTAACCTTTAGGTTGATTTTAATGGACTTTTGACGGGCATCGATCGAACGCTTTAAGATCTCAATATGAATGATCTCATTTTTAGCATGTTTAAATTGATGGGATATATAAGCTTTAAGCTGCTCTTGATTTTGAGCAGTTTCTGGTGTCACCTGTATTTGAAGTTCTTTTTGCATAAAAGCATTTGATTGATTACCAAGTTTGAGTACAATCAGGTTTCTGAACCACTAGATAAAGAAATTCCAAACCAGACCAAATCTGATCACGAAATCTCTGTAAGGATAGGTTGGAGCCGAATAATAATTGTTGTCACTAAAACCCGAATTGAAATGCTCTAGTTTAAAATACACTCTCATGGTTTTAACTTTAAAGTTGACGAAGAAATCAAAAAGGGGAAACCCTCCGTATTCTCTGTCATCCTGTAAATAGAATTCTGCAATCACGGGATTATAACTGTTCATCAGGTACTTGCTGAAATAACTAAAAGTAACTCCTGCTTCCAAATACATCGGTTTGCCCTTGAAGATATAATTGGCGTAATAGAAAGTATTACGGGTAATAAAATCAGGAACTCTCAATACATCTTCTCCATTGGTTACTTTTTGATAAATGAATTGATTATCAAGGGCAAAATTCCCAAAGCGAATTTCCTTACTTAATTTGATTTTGAAATAATTGACACTTTTATTAGCCTGCATGGGTCTTGCTTGACCGGTAGATTCATCACGGTCAAAATAAGTATAGTTATCAATATTAGTGATATTAGCTGAGGCATATATCCATTTATCGGAATCAAACAGAACGCCTAAACCATTGATTTCTTCGTTTTTGTAATTGTTTTGCCAATTGTAATTTTTATAGTCACTTTGATTCAATAAAAAATTAAAGTTTGGCGATCGACTATTACTAAAAACCCGAGCGTGAGCGGTAAAAACACTATCTGTTTTAAAACTAGCCATGGCTGAATAGGCATGGCCCGTCAGATTTCCGGAGATAATTTGAGAGGCATCAACATCCAAATTAAATTTTTTAAATTGGGTGTGCCACTCTCCTCCAATGGCAAAACTATTACCTTCAAGTTTAGAATCTATAACACCATCTTCTGTGATGACGATACTTTTATAACTGTGATTGTATAAGAAATTGTTTACCTTAAATCTCACTTCTCCCAATGTAATGGGGGAGTTTAAGGAAAGATAGGCTTCATTATATAATTTTGAAAACTTGGCATCGTCACGGATATCATTTTTAAATGCCCGACCAAACATATCGTTAGCGTTTTCTTGCCTGTATTCAAAATGCTTTCTTTCAAAGTTAAATTGATGACCTATTTTGAGGTCTGAAGGAATGGTTTTAAGACTATCTTTTTTATCCCAAAGCACGAAAAACTGATCAAAATAGTAACGATTCCCTCTTATAGCGTTTTCAGCATCGACAAAATTTGTTTCCATCCTCGCCCGATCCTTAAAATTAGGGTCTGCGTTTTCAAAATACTCGAGGGATTCCTCGGTTAATCCACCATTTTGATCATTGTTCAAATCTTGGGCAACTAAATGGCCTCGAATAAAATACTTTTTGTTTTTAGTGTGATAACTCATGGTGATCCTGGCTGCTCCATGATCACTTAAAGAATGCCTGTATTTACCCAAGTGAACGCAAACTTTTATAACTTAAAGAAGCATTGAATTGCTTTGAAAGATTAAAAGAAAACATCGCATCGAGAAGATGTCCTTGTTCCAGAACTGTTGACCACATCAATTCTGTAGAAGGGGTAGGAACGCTGTAATACTTAATATCTTCAACCTCATAAAAATTATAGTGATTTGCTCTTGCTCCCGTTTCGGGATAGGTGCTGTTAGCATTAAAAGTATAAGCCAGAACATTATAAGATTGTCCGGGGTTATGGAAAGACATGAGTTCCAAATTATCTTTTCTTTCAAGATTGAATTTGTAGTATTTTTTTATATTGAGCGTGGTGTCAATATAAGTTGTGTCCATTTTGTAGTCAATGATCTTATAATCGTGATAGTAGGTTTTGTCGCTTAATTCTATCTCGACTTCGTTGGTATATATCTTGGCTGTGTCTCCATATTCATCAACGTATCTATTGTCTAAAGTATTGAGCTGACCGTCACTGATTTGGGTCCAGCCTATAGCCGAAATACAGGATAAAATTAAAATGGAGAGTTTCCTTAGCATGGATAATTTTAATTGAGGACAAAGGTAAAATATTTGAGCATATTATTTCATTCATTTTGTTTAGGGTTCCTTATTTTTGAAAAGATCTTTATTATGCTGGAATTAAAGTATTCATCCTATCAATTTGAAGCAGGAACTGATGAGGCCGGAAGAGGCTGTCTATCAGGTCCTGTGGTTGCTGCTGCCGTCATTCTTCCGGTTGATTTTAAGCACGAGTACCTGAATGATTCAAAGCAGTTGTCTGAAAAAAAACGTCATTTGTTGCGACCGATTATAGAGAAGGAAGCGCTGGCCTTTGGCGTGGCCTATGTTTTTCAGGATGAAATAGATGAGATAAATATTCTTAATGCCTCCATTCTGGCCATGCATAAATCAATTCAAGCTATGAAGATCGATTCCGGAGTTTATCATCGTTGATGGAAACAAGTTTAAGGATTATCTAGATGTTCCGCACAAAACCATTATCAAAGGGGATGGTAAATATCAAAATATAGCTGCAGCTTCTGTGCTTGCCAAGACCTACAGAGATGATTATATGGAGAAAATCCACAATGACTACCCAATATATAATTGGGCCAGAAATAAAGGCTATCCCACCAAGGAACACCGGACGAGCCATAAAAGAATTTGGGGCCTGTTCTCACCATAGGAATAGTTTTAAATTATTGCCTGATCAGTTAAAACTGGAATTATAGAGGTCCTTCGATTGGAATAGAAACACTCAAAACACTTATATTTGAGATGATTAAATGGAATCAAGTATGAAACAATTTGTTGTATTAGCGATGATTTGTGTTTGCTTTTTATCTTTTCAAAACAGGATAATAAAGGTTCGTCAAGGAGAAGTATTTAGGGTAATTTTAAAAGCTAATCATTCCACTGGTTTTAGCTGGCAATGGGAAAACAATAGCAACAAATCAATTGTTGACTCAGTGTATATGGATTATGTATTGTCAGACAAAGCAATAACAGGTGCAGGAGGTAATGAAATTTGGGAATTTAAAGCAAAAAAGAAAGGGGAGCAAAAGCTGATCATGGTTTATAAACGCCCTTGGGAAAAGGAAGGATCTTTTGAAAAAGAGGAAATTTTGGTTAGGGTAGAATAATTAGTTCTTGGTGCAATATATGTGAGATTTTTTATGAATTGCCGATCTGATAATTCAGTGAAAATCGTATCATTGCAACTTCTAAAAATGATAAAATGATCAAAAGAACCAAGGCGAGTATTCCAAAACTAATCATCCATAAAATCGGGAATAAATTTAACGATACCAGGAATGTTTTTTCTGAAGCTCCTGTCGTTTTTGATGAAGACAGTTATAATTTAATGCTACCTTATCTTTTAAAACCGTTCGGTAATCTCACCGAAAGTTTCAGGTTTAATCATCATGCGGATATTAATTTAAATGAGATCAATAGTTATTCTCAGCGATTGTTCAAAGAAGAGGATTTCTTTTTAGAAGCATCCAAGAATATTCTTTTGCATCTTTTTGAGCAATCAAATTCGGCCCAGATCAAAACCGGAGATGTGATCATTGCGCTCTTTGATGATGTAGAATTTAATGAGGTGAAAACAAATGCCTTGGGAATCTTTAAAATTGAGAGTAAAACTAATTTTTTCCAAACTTATATGGAGGGAAATAGTTTGGATGTCGTTGTTCAAAAAGGGATCAGCACCAAAAAGATCGATAAAGGTTGCTTGATTGTGAACTATCAGGATGATGAAGGGATGGTGGTGCTAAGTGTTGATAATAATAATTATGACGCTCAATATTGGATCAAGAATTTTTTGAACATAAAATTCGCTGATGACAAGAACAACCATACCCAATCGTATATTGAATTGTGCAAGGATTTTTCTAATGAAGTTTTAAAACCTGACTACAGTACCCAGGAGCAAAGTCATTTTTTGGCCAAAACTGTTGACTATCTGAAAGAAAATGACACCGTAAATATCCACGATTTTAAAGAAGAGGTTTTTGAGGATGAAGACCAAAAGAACCTTTTTGATGACTATAAAAAACTTTTTGAATCTGATAAAGAAGTGCTGATCAGAAACCAATTTCACGTTTCGGAAGCTGTGCTTAAAAAGCAAAAGCAAAAATTAAAGACAGAGATCAAATTAGATACACATATTCAAATCAAATTGGACGTTGAGGCTCCTGATGCCTCTTCAGAATACCTCGAGCTAGGATATGATGAAGAGAAGAAAATGAAATTTTATAAGGTGTATTTTAATGAAGAAACGAGTTAATTTTTATCAAATCATCAAATCAATTTAGAGTCAAACACTTTTTCAAAATTTTCCAAAATCAGGGCTTTCACTTCTTCCAAGGGCACTTTTCGATTGAGTTCTGCTTCCATTGAAGTCACAGCCTTTCCTCTTATACCACAGGGAATAATATGATCGAAATAACCGAGATTCGTATTTACATTTAAGGCAAAACCATGCATGGTCACCCATCTTGAAGTCCTTACTCCCAGTGCACATATTTTTCTGGCAAAAGGAGTACCTACATCAAGCCAAACACCTGTTTCACCTTCGCTTCGAACTCCCTGTAGTCCGTAATGTGCTATGGTTAGAATAATTACTTCCTCCAAACTGCGCATATACCATCTTATATCGGGTTTGAATTCTTCCAGATCGATGATCGGATAGCCAACAATTTGCTGTGGACCATGAAAAGTGATGTCGCCGCCTCGGTTAGATTTAAAAAAGGAAATCCCTTTCTGTTCCAATTGTTCTTCATTGAGAAGAAGGTTTGAGAGGTCACCGCTTTTCCCTAAGGTATAAACAGGAGGATGTTCAGTGAATAAAAAATAATGAGGACTTTTTTGCTTCAGCTCACTTTTTCTATTGGCAAGTTTGATATCAACAATGCCCTGAAAGAGTTCATTTTGATAGTCCCATGCTTCCTTGTAATCCTTTAATCCAAGGTCTTTAAAAACAACCTGATTCATCAGCCGTATTTAGGATTGTTCAATATGATCAAAGCACCAATCACTCCAGGGATCCAGGCGCAAAGGGTAAGGATGAAAACAATTACCACACTTCCACATCCCTTATCAATAACTGCTAAGGGTGGAAATAAGATCGATAATAGTACTCGCCAAATGCTCATATTAAATAATTGTTTAAGGTTGCAAAATTCGTTAATTTATTTTGATTACATGACGCTATTTTTTTGTTTTCGTTACAATTTTCTATTGACAGAGAACATTGTAGTCTTGAATTAACCAGGCATTAAATCATTATATCATTAAATCATTAAATCATTAATTCAATATATCATTGATTCCCCGTATCTTTGCGACCTATTTTTCAAAACTTATAGCAGATGCAATTATCAGAACAGGAAGTAGTTCGTAGAGAGTCATTACAGAAATTACGCGATTTGGGTATCAATCCTTACCCTGCAGCGCAGTTTAAGACAACTTCAACGGTTGAAGAAGTGATCAATAATTTTGAATCTCTTGAAGGCAAGGAGCTTGTATTGGCTGGTAGAATCATGAGCCGGAGAATTATGGGGAAAGCTTCATTTGCTGAACTGAAGGACGGAAGTGGTAGGATGCAGATCTATATCAATAGAGATGAAATTTGTACAGGTGAAGATAAAACCATGTATAATGATGTATTTAAGAAATTATTAGATATTGGCGATATTATTGGTGTCAAAGGAACAGTGTTTAAGACTCAGGTGGGAGAGACTTCGATCATGGTGAAGGAACTTACGGTGTTGTCAAAGGCCTTAAAACCAATGCCTATTGTCAAGGTGGATGCTGAAGGGAAGGCCCATGATGCTTTTAGTGATGCTGAAATGAGATACCGTCAACGTTATGTGGATTTGATGGTAAATGATCATGTTAAAGATACCTTTATCAAAAGAACAAAGATTACCAACTCCATGCGTCAGTTTTTTAATGACAGAGGTTACTTGGAAGTTGAAACACCTATTTTACAGCCTATTCCCGGTGGTGCAGCGGCAAGACCGTTTATCACACATCACAATGCATTGGATATGCCATTGTATATGAGAATCGCCAATGAGTTATATCTTAAAAGACTCATTGTTGGTGGATTCGATGCTGTTTATGAGTTTGCCAAGGATTTTCGAAATGAAGGTATGGATCGAACCCATAATCCTGAATTTACTGTGATGGAATTATACGTAGCCTATAAAGATTATCATTGGATGATGGAGATGACTGAGGAGTTACTTGAAAAAGTAGCTATGGATGCTAATGGTTCTTCAGAAGCCCAAGTAGGAGACAACCTGATCAACTTTAAAGCGCCATATGCAAGAGTACCTATTTTATCAGCAATAAAAGAGCATACAGGCTATGATGTGGCAGGTATGGATGAGGTTGAGTTAAGAGAGGTTTGTAGAAAGAGTGGAATAGAGGTTGATGAGACCATGGGTAAAGGAAAATTGATCGATGAACTATTTGGGGAAAAATGCGAGCACCATTACGTGCAGCCCACCTTTATCATGGATTATCCAAAGGAAATGAGTCCTTTATGTAAAGAACATCGTGATAATCCGGAATTAACAGAAAGATTTGAATTATTGGTGAACGGAAAGGAACTAGCCAATGCCTATTCGGAGCTTAATGACCCGATTGATCAGTTGGGAAGATTTCAGGATCAGCTCAATCTATCTGAGAAAGGCGATGACGAGGCCATGTTTATCGATATGGATTTTGTAAGGGCTTTGGAATATGGAATGCCACCTACTTCTGGTATCGGAATCGGTATTGACAGATTGGTGATGTTTCTGACCAACAATGCTTCGATTCAGGAAGTCCTGTTTTTCCCACAAATGAAACCAGAAGCAAAAGCTGCTAAAGCAGTAGAATTGAATGAGGACGAAAAAGCAGTCTTAAAAATGATTCAAAAGGCTGAAAAAATTGACCTAAACGAATTGAAAACCCAATCGGGATTATCAAATAAAAAATGGGATAAAACCATTAAAGGTTTGACCAAGAATAAATTGGCTCAAGTAAACAAGACCGATGAAGGTTTGTTTGTGGAGGCGGTGGTTTAAATTACTCAGGGTTTGACTTAAGCCAAGGTTTGACTTAAGTCAAACCTTCACTATATGTCAAAAAGGAATCAAGGTTAACATGATTCCTTTTTTTTATGCTTTTTGCTAGTAGAATGTATCATATAGTCGCATTGGTTTGGTCACAATTTGGTCACTTGAAGATTTCTGGCTGGGGTTGGTATCATATTAATATGGAATCTCAACATATAATATTTAGCTTTTAGGGCCTTTAGTTGACTCGTTAATCAAGAAAAAGGACCGAAATAACTCAAAACATAAAATTGATATTCTTAGAAATAGCCTTTAGTTTTTTGTACCTTTAGTATGTTCATGACAGGCAGATTAACATCATTGTGATAGTAATTAATATTATCATTCTGCCAAGGGATTTAAAAAACAAATTACAATGAGTTTACTTACCATCGGTGTTTTCGGAACTTCTAGAAAAAAACAAGAAAAAAGAGTACCCATTCATCCAGATCAATTGGGGTGGATTGATCAAGAGATAAGAAGTCATCTGCTTTTTGAACAGGGCTATGGTTTGCCATTTGGAATGAATGACAACGAACTAGCTGCGTTGAGCATGGGTGTTGTTAGAAGGGCCGAACTTTTTCAACGCTGTGACATAGCTTTATTAGCAAAACCGGTGCAGGAAGATTTTGATGAAATGAAAGAGGGAACCATACATTGGGGCTGGCCTCACTGCGTGCAGCAAAGGGGTATTACACAAACAGCCATTGATCGAAAGCTGACACTTATTGCATGGGAGGCCATGCATCGTTGGTCAGCTCATGGAGATTGGCAATTACATATCTTTCATAACAATAATGAAATAGCAGGATATGCAGGTGTGCACCATGCGATGAATTTAATGGGAATCGATGGGAATTATGGACCAAATCGTAATGCAGTTGTCATTAGTTTTGGATCGGTAAGCAGAGGAGCCATACGCGCATTACAAGCCAGAGGTATACAAGATATTACGGTGTTTACCCAACGACATTATTTTCTAGTGGCTGACCAAATGGCCGGAGTTAATTATTATCAATTCGAAGAAGATGAAAAAGGTAATCTGATTTCTCTTCATCCTGATCATGATTCCCGCCCTATTGTTGAAGAATTGATTGAGGCTGATATTATAGTGAATGGTATGCTTCAGGATACTGATCACCCCTTGATGCTGGTGCCGGAACATCAAAATGATCGGCTGAAGCCAGGCTGCCTAATCGTGGATATCAGTTGCGATGAAGGTATGGGCTTTTCATTTGCCAAACCAACTAATTTTGAAACACCAATATTTAAAGTAGGGAAGGTGTTTTATTATGCTGTAGATCATTCGCCTTCATATCTATGGAATGCTGCGACTTGGGAAATTTCTAACAGCCTGACTCCTTATTTTCCCATCATCATGGGAGGCCCTGAAAAATGGGAAGAAAGTGAAACGATCCGACGTGCTATTGAAATCAAAGATGGAATCATACAAAACCCAAAAATCACCTCTTTTCAAAATAGGTCAAGGGAATATCCCCATCATGATCTTTCGGAAACGAAATAATGGGGTTTTATTCGGTTAGTATTTTCTAAATTAGGTACTTAAACATGCAATAGATCCAATACAATTACTTTAGGGGCAATTTTAAAAATGAAAAACCATTACCACACACTTAAAATTAAATTCGGAGATTCAGATAGCGACATAAAAAAAGAATTGAGTAAAAAAAATAAGTAACATAAAAGAGAATTCACCGATTAATTGGAGACAAGAAAATTGCATTTAGCAGTCTCTATAAAAAATAGGAGAAAGTTGTGATAAGTGAAAAACTATTAGTTTTGAAACCAAACTAGTTATATTTCGCTTTTTTATTACTTTTTGTTTGAGATGATGTACCTTTAATTGTTTCTCTTATAGGGAGAAGGTTAGATAATAGTTTTATCATAGTGCATAATAATGATAAATTAATTCATGAAAGTAAGGGGTTTAAATATTTTAATCGTGATGATGATTTCAGTGATTTCATTTCAATCATGTGAGCAAGATGATGATGAGAATGAGAAAGAAACAAAAATAAGTACCTACAATTCAAGAGAGAGTCACATGGAGGGGCAAAATTGTATGATTTGCCACGAACCTGGTGGATCGGGAGAAGGATGGTTCACAACAGCGGGTACAGTATATGACAGTTCGAAAAAGTCAACTTTTCCAAATGCAACGATTAAATTATATACAGGTCCTAACGGCACAGGTGATTTAAAGCTAACCATTCAAGTTGATAATCATGGTAACTTTTACACAACTGAAAACATCGATTATGGAGATGGACTATATACCTCGGTTGAAGGCAACTCTCTAACAAAACATATGGGTGCGAGCATAGCTACAGGACAATGTAATAGTTGCCATAATATAAATACTGACCCGATTTGGACGGAATAATAAAAAGCCCCATGGCTGGATGAAAACATTGACATGTAAATGGTGATATATATATTAGTGAAGGTCTGACTTAAGCCAAGGTTTGACTTAAGTCAAACCTTCACTATATGACAAAAAGGAATCAAGGTTAACACGATTCCTTTTTTTTATGAAAAGCTGATCGATTCTTTTCATATTAGATCTTCTCTAATTTCAGAAAAAATGGTTTTAGGTATTCTAACCTACGATAACTAATACAAGCACTTTCGGACATTAAAAACATATATTGCTTCATATTTTATAGATTCCGAAATTCCAATAGAGTTTATTTGTATATTTAAGTTTTACTGAAAAACAACAAATTTTTAAATTCTAAACTATGAAATCGATTACCTATGCTTTAATTGCCGTTACTGTTTTTTTCAATTTCTTGTAAAACAGATCAAAAGAATGCAGAAGAAACAGTAGCCAAAGGACCAATTGCAAAAAAAATACCAGAGGCATTAACGATTCATAATGATACTCGAATAGACAATTATTTTTGGATGCGTTTAAGTGATGAGCAAAAAAATGCCGACACAGCAGATGCGCAAACACAAGATGTATTAGATTATTTAAATGCTGAAAATGACTATTTAGAAAAAACTATGGGTCATACTGAAAAATTGCAAAAAACAATTTATGACGAAATAGTAGGGAGAATAAAAAAAGATGACAATCAGTGCCTTTAATGACAATGGTTATTCTTACTATTCCAGGTTTGAAGAAGGTGGCGATTATAGATTATACTGTAGAAAAAAGATTGGTAGTGACAAGGAAGAAATCATGCTCAATGGACCAGAAATGGCAGAAGGGTATGCCTATTTTGGATTTGGAAGTCGCTCGGTTAGTCCGGATAATAAGTTGTTATCTTATGGAATTGATACCAGTTTCCAGAAGGCGATACACTATTTATTTTAAAAATTTGGAAAGTGGTGAATTATTAGCTGATAAACTTGAAAATACAACTGGGGGAACAACTTGGGCAAATGACAATAAGACTGTTTTTTATACCACTAAAGACCCTGTAACATTGCGTTCCAATAAAATTTATAAACATGTATTGGGGACCTCTCAATCAGAAGATGTTTTGGTTTATGAGGAAAAAGATGAAACATTCAGTTGTGGTATTTATAAATCGAAATCAAAAAAATATTTATTTATTTGGAATTCTCAAACGCTTTCTTCTGAATTTCACTATCTGGATGCCAATGACCCGGATGGATCGACTGGAAAGTCATTCAGCCAAGAGAAAAAAATTTAGAATACGATGTTTCACATTATGGCGATCATTTCTATATTCGAACAAATTTGGATGCCAAGAATTTTCGTCTTGTAAAAACACCTGTTAATGCTACAACCAAAGAGAATTGGACAGATGTTATTCCTCACAGTGAAGAGCGCTTTTCTGGAGGGTGTTGATCTTTTCAAAAATTACTTGGTGGTTTCGGAAAGAATTAATGGTTTAATGGCCTTAAGAGTAAAACCTTGGAAAGGTGAAGAGCATTATATAGAATTTAATGATCCGGCATATGTAGCCTATACAACAAGCTAATATAGATTTTGATACAAATGTGTTACGATATGGATATACTTCTTTAACAACGCCAAATAGTACTTTTGATTACAACATGGAAACAAAAGAGCAGGTATTGTTAAAGCAAGAGGAAGTCCTTGATCCTAATTTTCAACTTCAAATTATATTTCAGAACGCATTTTGCAACGGCTACTGATGGCACTAAAATCCCAATTTCTTTGTTCTATAAAAAAGGAATAGAGAAAAACGCAAACACACCATTACTATTTATTCATATGGGTCTTATGGAAGCAGTTCCGAACCATATTTTTCATCGAGTATGTTAAGTCTTTTGGACCGCGGATTTATGTATGCGATAGCGCATATTAGGGGAGGTCAGGAAATGGGAAGATACTGGTATGAAGATGGAAAACTTTTAAAGAAAAAAAACACTTTTACTGATTTTATCAATGCAGGTGAATTTTTAGTTGAAGAAGGTTATACAAGTTCTGATCACTTGTATGCCTATGGAGGGTCTGCAGGAGGTTTACTGATGGGTGCAATTGTTAATATGAAACCAGACCTTTGGAATGGTGTTGTTGCCGCAGTTCCTTTTGTTGATGTTGTTTCAACCATGCTAGATGAGTCTATACCTTTGACTACTTTTGAATTTGACGAATGGGGTAATCCTAAAATTGAGGAATATTATCATTATATGAAATCCTATTCACCTTATGACAATGTTGAAGCTAAAGATTATCCAAATATTTTAATAACTACAGGTTATTGGGATAGTCAGGTGCAATATTGGGAGCCAGCCAAATGGATCGCAAAACTTCGTGAATTAAAAACAGACAATAATTTACTACTAATGGATTGTAACATGGATGCAGGGCATGGAGGAGCTTCAGGAAGGTTCGAAAGATATAAAAGAACGGCTTTGATTTATTCTTTTATGTTGGATTTGGAAAATATCCAGGAATAGGATTATAGAACTTATAGTAGAGCAACGAGTTTTTCTTAATGCTTTAGGATTAAAAAAAAGGTGGTATCGCGTTCAAAACGACAGCCTGTATATTAAGATTTGAGTTCAGACAAACGGGGTTGAAATTTTTAAGGGCAGCGTATCTTTGAGAAGGTTGATCATCCAATCAAGTGAGGGGCTGACTTAAGTGAGGGGGTGACTTAAGTCACCCCCTCACTCCGAATTAAACATAAACACCACTCCAATCACAAACACCTGACATAGCGTAATTATTTGTATCTTGGGATTAGTTTCACCCCTATTGTATAAGGAAAATATAAGATAAGACCGATTGGGTTGACCTCTTAAAATCGGAGAATGGGTGTTTCGAAATTTACAAAATCATTAACTAAAACAAATCGATCATGAAAAAAGGTGCCATAAAAGTATCAGTATTGTATCCTTCAGGAGAGGGAAAACATTTTAACATGGATTATTATGCCAATCAGCATGTTGCAATGGTAGCTGGATTACTTGGAGATGCAATTGTAGGAGCCACTGTGGAAAAAGGACTTGGCGGTGCTGTTCCGGGCGAAAAAGCTCCTTATGAAGCTATGGGTAATTTATATTTTGAATCAATGGAATCATTTCAGAATTCCTTTGGGCCCAATGCTGCTGAGATCATGGGTGATGTTCCCAATTTTACGAATATTGAACCTCACATGCAAATCAGTGAAGTAGTCATATAAAAAGAATCCTTTGGTTTATTTCTTTAAAATCTGAAGAAACTTTTATCTTTAAAAAATGAACTAAAATAAGCTATATATATGTATGGCTTATTTATTTATATAATTTTATAGTTTAAGATGATCTTGAGAATGCATTTTTGTCAAGAGAAGGTAGATTATAGCTCTTCTTGTCAACTTCATCCTCGTCAAGTTCATCCTCATCAATTTCGTCATCCATATTATCTGCTGAAAGAATTTCATCATCTTTTTCCTTCTCTGTTTCAGTTTCATCATCATCATCGTTATTGACATCAAATTTCTCCATAGTATCGGCCAGTCTTTTACTGATCTTTACAAGATAAGTCGTGTCTTCGGTTTTTACCTCTACTGCCTCTATCAATTCATAGCTCGCATTTCTAAAAGTAATGATATCACTATCATCATATCCATCAGGAAATTTGGCCACCAATAACTCTAAGATGTCCTGATTTAGTTTTTTAAAATCTACAATAACTCTTTTCATGTTGTTTTTCTTACATTTTCAATAAATAGGCAAAAATCAAAGGCGCAACAATAGTAGCATCTGATTCTATAATAAACTTTGGCGTATCGATTCCCAGTTTTCCCCAAGTTATTTTTTCATTGGGAACAGCTCCGGAATAGGATCCATAACTGGTAGTTGAATCTGAAATCTGGCAAAAGTAACTCCAAAATGGCGTATCTGTTCTTTCCATGTCCTGATATAGCATTGGCACCACGCAAATAGGGAAATCTCCGGCAATTCCTCCTCCGATTTGAAAAAATCCAATGCCACTTTCAGAATTTTCAGTATACCAATCGGCTAAAAAGGTCATGTATTCAATACCTGATTTCATGGTGCTGGCTTTTAATTCGCCCTTAAGTACATAACTGGCGAAAATATTTCCCATAGTACTATCTTCCCAACCAGGAACAACAATGGGTAAATTGGCTTCAGCCGCAGCATACATCCATGAATCTTTTATGATCAATTTCATAATATTCTTCGAGCACTCCTGATAATAATAGTTGGTACATATATTCATGCGGAAAATACCGTTCTCCTTCGTCTTCTGCTTTTTTCCAGATCTTATAGATATGTTTTTGAAGTCGCCTGAATGCTTCATCTTCCGGGATGCAAGTGTCTGTTACCCTATTGAGACCTTTTCAGGAGCAGTTCCCATTCATCACTTGGTGTTAAATCCCTGTAGTCAGGAAGTCGTTTATAGTGAGAATGCGCCACAAGATTCATAATATCTTCCTCCAAATTTGCTCCCGTACATGAAATAATATGCACCTTTTCCTGACGGATTACTTCGGCGAATATTTTCCCAATTTCGGCAGTACTCATGGCACCTGCCAAGGAAATAAGCATCTTCGACCCCTGATTTAATTGATCCTCATATCCTTTTGCAGCATCTACAAGTGATGCCGCATTAAAATGCAGGTAATATTTTTCTATGAACTGAGAAATGGCCCCTTTATGATTCATTGTCATAATCTTTGAATTTTGATAATCGGTTGAAAGGGTTGTCAGCATCCTTATCAAACATATCGTCTGTTTCTTCTATTTCTGCATTGAACCTGTAAGTTAACATTTTATAATATAATTTTGCTGCTAAAAAATCAGAGGATTTTTCATTTGGATTCGGGCATAGTTCCACAATGTCAAATCCAACAACATTTCTTTCGGTAAATACTTTTTTCAGGAAATCCAGTGTTTCGTACCAAAGCAAGCCACCTGGTTCAGGTGTTCCCGTGGACGGGAAAATAGAAGGGTCAAACGCATCAAGATCAAAGGTAATGAATACATTTTCGGTCATTTGATCGATCGCATTGACCATCCAAAAATCATCACTGATCATTTTATGTGCAAAAAAGGTCTTATCAGGATCCATACTGGTTTTTTCTATTCCATCCATGGAACGGATTCCCACTTGGATCAAATTTGTACTTTGACTTGCTTCATAAACGGCACAGGCATGGTTACAGGAAGATCCTTCGTATTCCTTTCTTAGATCGGCATGGGCATCTATATGTAAAACTGTCAGATTGTGAAAACATTCATTAAATGCTCTTATTGTTCCGATAGATATGGAATGTTCCCCTCCGAAAATGGTGACAAATTTATTTTTATTGATATACTTTTTAGTGATTTGATGCACTGCCTCTACCATTTCCTCAGGACTGCCGTTTTCGGTCACAGATTCTGTCAGATGAATTCCTTCTTTGTAAACTTCAGAGTCAGTTTCAATATCATAAAGTTCCATATTCTCAGCAGCTTCCAAAAAGGCCTGTGGACCCTTATCGGCTCCTTTCTGCCAGGTGCTGGTTCCATCATAGGGTACTGTGATCAATGCTATTTTTGCTTTTTCGCTACTGGCATAGATTTCCGGAATGCCGGCGAAAGTTCTTTCCTTGGTCATTGTGTTAAGTATTATAATTGAGTCAAATTTGTTTCTTCTATCATTTCTTTTTTAGTCTCTGCCTTGTCTGAATAGCCCAAAATTGAGAGGAGTTGTTCAGAGGTCTGTTGTTCGGAAAATACAGCACATTGCAATACGCCATTTTCATCCCTGTCGAGAATCAAGTGTTTGGGCTGGGGAATTAAACAATGTTGTAAGCCTCCGAAACCGCCTATATTTTCCTGGTAGGCTCCTGTATTAAAGAAACCTATATATAAAGGCTTATCCTTATTATAAACAGGAAGATAAATAGCGTTCATATGTTGTTCAGAGTTGTAATAGTCATCACTGTCACAGGTTAACCCACCCAATAGTACCCTTTCATAATTATCGTTCCATCGGTTGATGGGTAGCATAATAAAACGCTTATTTATGGCCCAGGTATCAGGTAAAGTGGTGATAAATGACGAATTGATCATGTTCCATTTTTCGCGATCGTTTTGTTGCTTTTGGTAAAGGATCTCATAAATAGCCCCTCCACTTTCACCCACCGTAAAACTTCCAAATTCAGTAAAAATATTTGGAACATCCACTCTCGCTTCTTTACATGTTAAGTTGATTTGGTTGATTATTTCTTCAATGATGTATTGGTAGTCATAGTCAAATGCCAGAGAGTTTTTCACCGGAAATCCACCACCAATATTCAAGCTGTCAAGAGACGGGCATTCTTTCTTTAAACCAATGTATACCTTCAAACATTTATGGAGTTCATTCCAGTAATAGGCATTGTCTTTGATTCCGGTATTGATAAAGAAATGAAGCATTTTTAGCTCAACCTTTGCATTATCCTTAATTTGTTTTCGGTAAAACGGAAGGATATTCTTGTATCCGATTCCTAAACGAGAGGTGTAAAAGGCAAATTTAGGTTCTTCTTCAGAAGCAATTCTTATCCCGATTTGGAATGATTTATTAATCTCTTTTGACAAAATATCAATTTCTTCATAGTTGTCAATAACAGGGATGCAATTATGATGCCCGCTGTTGATCAGCCTAGCTATATTATGCACATATTGTGCTCTTTTAAAACCATTGCAAATGACAAAGGTGTCGCTGTTTATTTTGCCTTCAGCTTTTAAGTTTTCTACTATATTGATATCAAAGGCTGAAGAGGTCTCCAAATGAATATCATTTTTCAAAGCCTCATCGATGACGTGCTTAAAATGAGAACTCTTTGTACAATAACAATAGTTGTAAACGCCTTTATAATTTGTTTTTACTCATGGCCTCCCCAAACCAGGATTTGGCCCTTTGTATATTGTCAGAAATTTTGGGTAAATAAGTAAATTTTAAAGGTGTACCATGTTCTTCAACCAGTTTTGAAAGGTCAACATCATGGAAAATAAGATTTTCTCCATCAAGCTGGAATTCCTGCTGTGGAAAATAATAGGTTTGATCTATAAGATCTATATATTTTGTTTTCATTATTGCTTTTATATTGAAGATAAAGTGAAATGATGACCAAAAGGAGCATCAGAATCCGATAATAAAGCAATAGGACTAGATCCGCAACGGCCCCTGCCTCGAGTTTAGGTGGGCCATGGGGATGGGGAAATTTAAAAAGTTTAACACAGGAGTCTTTTCTAAAATTCGGTCACTTATCCAATAAGCTGCTATCTGGTTTAACTCCTTAACAACCAGAAGCCCGAAACAATAAACACGTTTCAAGATGTTAAAATAAATACTTGCTAATAGTATTGTTTAGACCGGGCTAATGTAAACTTTTTTTTCAAATAAACAACTAAGCGTAATATTGGCAGAAAAGAAAAGATGCTGATATAATGAGTTGATAAACATTTGTTTATTGAATTCTAATTGCAGAAAAGTAAGCTGTATAGAATAAAAAGGTATCATGAGTTGTCATATACTTGTCTGTGATTATGCTATATTTATAGCAATAAAGGCACAATGATACAAGGAATTGATCAACCGATGAATCTGCTTCCAATTGGGGGAGAGGTATTCTATATGCCTGGTTTTTTGAGCACAAAAGAAGCGAAGCACCTGTACACGGACTTAGAAGAAAAAATTATATGGCAGCACGATGAATTTTTTATGTATGGGAAAAGGATCATTACCAAACGTAAGGTTGCCTGGTACGGAAGTAAAGCTTTTCAATATACTTATTCCAACAGAACCAGAACCGCTCTTTTATGGAATCAGAAACTCTTAGAAATAAAAAATGTTCTGGAAAGTAAAACCGGCGAGAACTTTAATAGTTGTTTGTTAAACCTGTATCCTGCAGGTTCAGATGGTATGGGATGGCACAGTGATGATGAGAAAGAATTAAAACCCCTGGCTACTATTGCTTCATTGAGCCTAGGCAGTGATCGAAAGTTCTCGTTTAAGCACCGATTAACAAAGGAAACGGTTTCGCTAACACTTCAAAATGGCAGCCTCTTACTCATGAAAGGAACGACACAAAAACATTGGCTTCATCAGTTGCCAAAAACAAAAAAAAACATTGGTCCTCGCATCAATCTAACGTTTAGAAGTATTATCGATACCGATGAGCTTTTATAAATTTGAATTTGCCTTTAACTGCATTATATTTGAAAGTCTTAAATCCATACCCAAATGAGTTCCAATAGCATTGAATACCCAACATTTAGTTTAAAAGATAAAGTGGCATTGGTCACAGGAGCAGGCAGGGGGCTTGGGAAGTCGTGTGCCTTGGCACTTGCCAACGCAGGTGCTGATATAGCCCTTGGTCTGAGAGATGTGAACACGGCTTTGGCATTAGAAGCAGAGATCAAGGCAATGGGCAGGCGGGTGATCAGGGTACAAATGGATGTATCTACTGTACATGAAATTAGAAGCGCTGTAGAGCAGGTCATCAACAATTATGGAAGGATAGATATATTGGTGAATAATGTTGGCGTAGCTCCGGCAAACCCGGCAGAGAAAGTAACTGAAGCAGATTATGACATGACGATGAACCTTAATGTTAAAGCCATGTTCTTTACTTCTCAAGCTGTAGCCGAATATATGATCAAGCAAGGTAGTGGCAGAATTATCAATATGAGTTCGCAGGCAGGGTCGATTGCTCTGGATGATGAATCAGTGTACTGTATGAGTAAGGCTGCAGTAAATCATATGACAAAGAATCTGGCGTCTGAATGGGCGAAATATGATATACAGGTCAATGCAGTGGCTCCAACTTTTATCGAAACACCGGGTACAGAACCTTGGTTGAAGGACCCCGAATTTAGACAGAGTGTTTTGGATAGAATTCCTCTTGGCAGGATAGGCAAACCTATGGAAGTAGCGGGTGTGGTGCTGTTTTTAGCCTCTTCAGCAGCCTCGTTGATCACGGGTGAAATTATTACGATTGATGGAGGCTGGACCCTAAAATAATTTTAAAGATGATTAATTTTCACGAAGTTAAAAGCGAAAGTGATCTAGAACTGATAGAAAACATGGCAAATAATATTTGGCATGAACATTATACTCCCATTATAGGCACGGAACAAGTCAACTATATGCTTGATAAGTTTCAGTCTGTGGCTGCAATGCGAGATCAGATCAATAATGGATACCAATATTTTCTGATCAATTTTAATGAAAATGCAGTAGGTTATTTGTCCTTTGAAAAGCGCGAAAAAGCCTTGTTTTTAAGCAAGATATACCTGCTGAAGAACGAAAGAGGAAAAGGAATAGGCAGAAAGGCTATGGAATTTGTTGCGAGCGTTGCAAAGGGCTTTAATTGTACAAAGTTGGTTTTGACGGTCAATAGATTTAACCAGAACTCCATCAGGGCTTATGAGAGTGCCGGTTTTGAAAAGAAAGGAGAGTTGGTACAAGACATTGGAAATAGTTTTGTTATGGATGATTATTTGATGGAAAAAACCATCTGATCTGTTGAGAATAGCCTTTGATTCTTTTTTAATAGCGCTTTTGTTTTATATATTTATGCTTTAAAGACAGCTCATTCCAAATCTATGAAGCACCATTCTACTGTTTTTTTATGCTTATTTTTTTTGATCATCTGTCCTTTCTTGAGCCATGCCCAGTTAAGTATTGATTCCTGTCAAACCAAAGCAAGGCGAAATTACCCCTTGATTCAGCAATACGGATTGATCGATCAAACCACAGAATTTACCTTATCCAACGCCAATAAGGCTTTTCTTCCTCAATTGAGTTTCAATATTATCGGAGGTGTAATCGATGGATTTCCAAGTATAAATACACCGGGATCTAATGAAGGTTCTTCTTCAGAGATGCAGTTGATCAGCGTGGTTCAGCTCAATCAAGCCATTTGGGATGGAGGAGCCACTAAAGCCAGTAAGGAATTGGCCAAGGCAAATGCTGAGATCGAAAAAGCAGATCTCGATGTAGCTTTGTATCAAATAAGAGAGCGGGTAAATAACCTGTATTTTGGTATTCTTTTGTTAGATGCGCAGCTTCAGCAAAATAATATCTTTTTTGAAAATCTTAAAAGAAATGCAAAAAGTGTCCAAGTTGCTGTTGACAATGGAACTGCTTATAAGTCAGATCTTGATGAAATAAAAGTGGAGCTGCTCAATGCTGAAGAACGGAACACAGAATTGGTCTACAATAAAGCAGCCTATTGTAAAGTGCTGTCGGTGATGATTGGAGAACTGGTAACTGCTGACATAATTTTTGAACGACCGGAAAGGGAATTACTCGATTTGGATACTTCTATAGGCCGTCCTGAACTTTCTTTATTTGCCAACCAAAAGGCACTGATCGATGCCAGATCACAATTGAACAAGTCAGCTTTATATCCGAAGATTGGCGTTTTGGGGTTTGGAACTTTTCTGACACCCGGAATTGAATTTGGCGCATCTGATATCGATCGAATTCTGGTAGCAGGTCTTAGTGTTTCATGGGATATTGCGGGTCTTTATCGCAATGGGAATAACAAAAAAATTGACGAATTGGGCCTAAAGCGTGTTCAAAACCAGGAGGAGACCTTTTTATTCAATACCAATCTCCAATTGGATCAGACCCAGGTGGAATTGCAAAAATATGAGGAACTCATTCAGAAAACCAAGGAAATTGCCCTGATCAAGGAACGTATCAAAAAGGCCTATGAAGTGAAGTACGAAAATGGCGTGGCTACCATGACTCAATTGCTCGACAAGACGAATGAAGAAAATCTGGCCAAACAAAAATTGATCATGCAGGAAATTCAATACTTGCAAAAACAATATCAGTATAAATATAAATCTGGGAGCTAATCCTCTATAAAAACAGACATGAGAAACATATATATTTTGATCTTAAGTTGCTCCACTTTGTTGCTATCCTGTAATTCTGAAGACAGGTCTAACCAGGCAACAGGCGTGTTTGAAGCTGTTGAAGTGATCGTATCGGCCGAAGCCACAGGGAAATTACTGAGTTTTGACATACATGAGGGACAACAGTTAAAATTGGAGACAGTGGTTGGGCAGATCGATACGGTACAATTGTCCTTAAAAAAACAGCAGTTGAGAGCAAATCAGCTGTCTTTGCAGGCGGGTAAACCAGATGTGCCGTCTCAGATTGGTGCCATAGAAAGAGAAATTGAAAAGTTGGAGTTTGAAAAGAAAAGAACCCAAAAGCTGCTCGAAGGAGATGTGGCAACTCAAAAGCAATTGGATGATATTCAGTCTCAGCTGGATGTGCTAAAGGCCCGTTTAAAGGCACAAAAGAAAAGTTTGGGATCAAGTGTTAGTGCTATTGATGCCCAGTACAATGCCATGGAGGTACAGATCGATCAGTTGAATGATCAAATTTCCCGATGTGAGATCCATAGTCCTATTGAGGGTACAGTTTTGGTGAAATACACAGAGCCTGGAGAGTTTGTAAACACAAGTAAGCCCTTGTTTAAAGTGGCCAATATGGATCGTATGATTTTAAAGGCCTATGTCACGGCTGAACAACTAAAAAACATAAGCCTCAATCAAAAAGTGGAGGTGATTTCTGAGTTCGGGGCAAGTGAGTCAAAACAATATGAAGGGTTGATCAGCTGGATTTCAGACAAGTCAGAGTTTACGCCGAAAACCATTCAAACACAAGACGAAAGGGCCAACTTGGTCTATGCAGTCAAAGTTGCTGTGGAGAATGACGGCTTTATTAAGATTGGGATGTACGCGGCGCTTAAATGGGTGGTTGAATGAAATTAGTTTCAGTCAATAATATCACAAAAAGCTACAAGGGAGTACAGGCTTTAAAAGGAATTAGTTTTGAGGTGGGTAAAGGAGAGATCTTTGGTATCATCGGGCCAGATGGTGCTGGAAAAACTTCCCTGTTCAGAATTTTGACAACCCTTTTGCTGGCAGATTCCGGTACAGCCCTTGTTGATGGTAATGACGTGGTCACGGAGTATAAGAAGATCAGAAGAAAGGTGGGCTATATGCCAGGCAGATTTTCCCTATATCAGGACCTGACTGTAGAAGAGAATCTCCATATTTTTGCCACCTTGTTTGGTACTACCGTTAAGGAAAACTACCACCTGATAGAAGCTATTTACAGTCAGATAGAACCGTTTAAAGACAGAAGGGCTGGTGCCTTATCAGGAGGGATGAAGCAAAAGCTGGCACTGAGTTGTGCCTTGATACATGAACCGGTTGTACTCTTTTTGGATGAACCTACAACAGGGGTTGATCCGGTTTCCAGAAAGGAATTATGGGATGTGCTCAAGGAATTAAAGCATAAGGGAGTTACCATTCTTGTGTCGACCCCCTATATGGATGAAGCCAATATGTGTGACCGGATCGCTTTGATTCAGGATGGCAGTTTTCTTAAGATCGATACGCCTGATCAGATCAAGGCGAGCTATGATCAGATTCTATGGGCCGTTCGTGGAAAAGACATGTTTAGGTTGTTAAAAGACCTCAGATCAAATGAACATGTGCTTGCTTCTCATGCTTTTGGCGATAGTCATCATGTAACCATAAGAAAAGACTCACAAAAGGATGGAAGGTCTTTCCGGCAAGAGGATCTAAAATCTTATCTGGAAGAGAAGCATCATACAGCTATAGAAATAGCGCCTATTAAGGCAAGCATTGAAGATTGTTTTATGGAACTCATACATTAAAAATGAAAGTAATTTCTACAAAAGATCTGACTAAAAAATTCGGGAGCTTTACAGCTGTTGACAGGATTAGCTTTGAGGTTGAAAAGGGTGAGATCTTTGGTTTTTTAGGGGCTAATGGAGCAGGTAAGACCACAGCAATGAGAATGCTATGCGGTTTGATCCACCCGAGTTCAGGCTCAGGGAAAGTAGCGGGTTTTGACATCAAAAAGGAATCCGAAATGATCAAAAAAAACATTGGTTATATGAGTCAGAAATTCGCACTCTATGATGATCTGAAAGTCTGGGAGAATTTGAGACTGTACGCCGGTATTTATGGAATGCCAGAGAAAGAGATCAATAAGAATATCGATGCACTGCTTAAACGACTCGGATTCGAAGATGAAAAAAACACCATGGTAAAATCCCTTCCCTTGGGTTGGAAACAAAAACTGGCTTTTTCGGCAGCTATATTTCACAAGCCAAGAATTGTATTTCTCGATGAACCAACAGGCGGGGTTGACCCCATTGCCAGACGACAGTTTTGGGAGATGATCTATGAAGCGGCAGATTCGGGAATCACCGTATTTGTGACCACCCATTATATGGATGAAGCAGAATACTGTGATCGCGTATCCATTATGGTGGACGGAAGAATTGAGGCGCTTGACAGCCCGAAGAATTTAAAGTTGCACTACAAGGCCAGCGATATGGATGAAGTGTTTAAAAAACTGGCAAGAGTCAAGGAATCAACCTAAAACTATGAAGCAATTCCTTGTTTTTACACAGAAAGAATTCTATCACATTTTTCGCGATAGGTGGACAACCATTGTGTTGTTATTGCTTCCGATACTCATGATTCTTTTGTTTGGTTATGGAATAACTACAGAGATCAAGAATACGCGCTTTGCTGTTTTTGACCCATCCAAAGATATCAGCACCCTGGCCATTGTCAATAAACTTCAAATCAGTGAGTATTTTACCCTGGAAGAATACCTTAGCAATCCTTATGATATCGAAACTGTTTTTAAGGAGGGCAGAACAGGATTTGTAGTCGTCTTTAGCGAAAAATTTTACCAAAATCTTTTGCAAACAGGAGAGGCTCAGGTCCTGCTAATTTCGGATGGAACCGACCCCAATACGGCCTCCACATTGACCAATTATGCTTCCGGAATTATCAGGGAATATCTAAGCGACCTGAATCAAGGCAGAGAAATTCCCTATCAGATACATACAGAAATCAAACTATTGTACAATCCCACACTTGAAGGAGCTTATAGCACAGTTCCCGGAGTCATGGGAATGATCCTTATGTTGATCTGTGCCATGATGAGCTCGATTTCGATCGCAAGGGAAAAGGAACTCGGAACCATGGAGGTGATCCTGGTTTCTCCTATGCCGCCTTTATTGATCATACTGGCCAAGGTAGTGCCCTATTTTACCCTATCGCTGATCAATTTTGCTACTGTGCTCTGTCTTGCTGTTTTTGTGTTAGACGTACCCATAGTGGGTAGCCTGCTCTTGTTAGTTTTTGTATCTGTGATATTTATTTTTGTCTCTCTTGCTTTAGGATTGCTGATTTCTTCGATGGTAGATACACAAATAGCCGCATTACTTTTTTCCGTTATGGGATTGATGTTTCCGGTGATCATGTTGTCAGGTTTGATGTTTCCTATCGAAAATATGCCATTGATTCTGCAAGGGATCGCTCAGGTGATTCCTGCCAAATGGTATATCTCTGCGACGAGAAACATCATGATCAAAGGAGTTGGTTTTGCTTCCATAGCAAAAGAAATACTGGTGCTGAGTTTTATGGCGGTTTTTTTAATTGGCTTGAGTCTTAAAAAATTTAAAATCAGACTGGAATAATGATGCTTAGATATTTGATAGAAAAGGAGTTTAAACAAATACGCAGGAATGGATTTATTCCTCGTATGATCATTGGCCTGCCTATTGTGGCATTGATCATTTATCCTTTTGCTGCAAATTTTGAAGTAAAAAATATAGCCTTAAGTGTGGTTGACCATGATAAAAGCAGTTATTCACAGGAGCTGATTCAAAAGGTACAGGCTTCCGGCTACTTTAAGATCTCAGATGTATCTGATAGTTATCAGGAAGCGCTCCATAGTATAGAATTGGATGACTCGGATGTTATTTTGGAGATTCCTTCAAACTTTCAGTCTGAATTTGTCAGAGAGCATAAGTCCACTTTAATGATATCAGCCAATGCGGTGAATGGAAATAAAGGAGGTCTTGGAAGTGCTTATTTGAGTGCTGTCATTAACGATTTTAATCAGGATATTCGAACTGAAGTTTTAGGAGGGGATCAAACTCTGTTCAAACCCAGCCTGGAGATTGTACCCTTATACAGGTACAATCCTACTTTAAAATATGAAGTGTATATGGTACCCGCTTTAATGGTCATGATTTTGGCCATGATCTGTGGGTTTTTACCCGCTTTGAATATTGTAGGTGAAAAAGAAAACGGTACCATTGAGCAGATCAATGTCACACCCATCAAGAAGTCGGTCTTTATCCTTTCCAAACTCATACCTTATTGGATCATAGGGTATTTTGTATTGACCCTTGGCATGTTGATCGCCCTGTTTTTTTGGAAGCTTATTCCTCAGGGAAGCGTCCTGACTATTTACTTTTTTGCGACGCTCTTTATCGTTTCATTTTCGGGTTTTGGCCTGGTAATTTCCAACTATGCCACCACCATTCAGCAGGCCATGTTCATGATGTTTTTCTTTGTCCTGACCTTTATCTTTCTCAGTGGCTTGTATACGCCGGTTGAGAATATGCCTGACTGGGCACAACGAATTAGTGATTTCAGCCCGCTAAAATATATCATTCAGGTGCTTCGAATGGTTTATTTAAAAGGAAGCGATATAGGGGATCTCACCAGACAATTATTTGCATTGGTTTCTTTCGCCTTGTTTTTCTATAGTTGGGCGATTCTGAGTTACAGAAAGAGAGGATGATACCAGCGTCCATAAACTTGACCCATACCGTTTAAATTGAGGTTGACATCTAAAAAAATCATTGCTTAAAAAACACGATTTTATTTTTTTAAATTAGGCTTTTATCGTAATATTGTGTCAAAATAACACATTAATTTGATCATGAAGAAAATTGCGATTAAAATTTTAAAGGGTATAGGGATACTACTGCTGCTACTGATTATTCTTGCCGGGGGTGTCTATTATAAAAGTGTGAATTATAATATGTATGATTTACAAGCCAACAAAGAGCTTTTGGCAGAACCATCAGATGAGGAAGGATATGCAATACTGGCAGAAGAATTGGTAAGTCAAATGACCCTTAAAGAGAAGATAGACCAGATGTATGGTGAGAAAATGTATCAAATCCCCAAATTGGCGATAGGGTTTTTGATGAAGGACAGGTTTCCTCATGTTTATGTGGGTGAGAACAAAAGATTACATATTCCGCCATGGGTGTTATCAGATGGACCCAGAGGTGCAAGGGTTATGGATCATGGTATCAACAGTGTAACTACTTTTCCGGTTGGTATGGCCAGAGGAGCGAGCTGGGATATTGGTCTTGAAGAAAGGATCAATGAGGTCATCGCCATTGAAATGAGAGCGAATAAAGTGAATTATGCAGCAACGCCATGTATCAATCTTTTACGCCATCCGGCATGGGGAAGAGCTCAGGAGACTTATGGCGAAGATCCATGGTTATTGGGAGAATTTGGTGTGGCTGCGGTCAAAGGCATTGAGAAGCACAATGTGATGGCTTGTCCGAAACATTTTGCTTTAAATAGTCTTGATAATTCAAGGTTCGTTGTTGATGTTGAATCTTGATGAAAGAACCTTAAGGGAAGTGTATTTGCCTCATTTTAAGAAAACTATTCAAGTCGGCAAACCGGCTTCTATCATGAGTGCATATAATAAGGTTTTAGGTGAGTATATGGCCAACAATAAATATTTGCTCAACGATATTTTAAGAGATGAATGGGGTTTTAAAGGATTTGTGACTTCTGATTGGTTTAACGGAACCTATGATGCCATTGGCAGTGTAAAAGCAGGGCTTGATGTTGAAATGCCCTATCAGCAAGTCTATAAATATGATATTTTAGATAGAAGGCATAGAAAATGGAGAAATCAGTGAAGCTGACATTGACAAGATCGTTACCCGAACCCTTAAAACCCGACTTAAATATGCCTTTAGTGATGATCAGGAAACCTATGGTCATGAGGAGATAGAGAAAGAATCTCATGTAACTTTGGCAAGAGTTGCTGCAGAAAAGAGCATGGTCCTGATCAAGAACGATGAGATATTGCCTTTGCCGACTGAAACAGGACAAAAGGTTTTGGTATTGGGAAGGCTCGCCAATAAGGAGAACACGGGAGACCATGCCAGTAGTAATTCAACATCTTTGAATATCACAACCCCTTATGAAGGGATCAAAGCCTTTAATGAGACCTTAGCAAAATGAAGTGGAATTATATGATGGTCCCGACACTGAACCTTGCCGCGGAAAAGGCGAAAGCAATCGGATCAGGTGATTCTTGTTGTCGGATATACTTTTGAGGACGAGGGAGAATATATAAATATTAGCGGTGATATGGAAGGGTCGGCTAAGGCCGGAAAGTTGGTCGGTAAAAAAGGAATAGGTGGTGACAGGGAGAGTTTAAAATTGCTGCCTGAGGATGAAGCCCTTATTCAAGCAGTTGCTGCGGTAAACAAGAATATTGTGGTCGTTTATGTAGGAGGAAGTGCGATCAATATGAATGCATGGGAGCCAAAGGTGGCTGGAATTGTTTTTGCATGGTATAGTGGCATGGAAGGAGGAACAGCACTTGCAAATGTGCTGTATGGGAAAGTCAATCCAAGTGGTAAATTACCTTTTTCAATCGCGAGAAACGATTCGGACTATCCTTATTTCAATCCCTATACGCTTAAAATAGAATATGGCTATTATCATGGGTATACCCTTTTTGACAAGAAAAATATTGAGGTGGCTTATCCATTTGGATTTGGCTTGAGTTATACCACTTATACATACGATGATCTTCAGATCATAAAATCTGACTTGAATAAGGATGGTGTTTTAAGAGCGAAGGTGAATGTAACAAATACCGGAGAAGTTGCAGGAGAAGAAATTGTACAACTTTATGTAGGCTTTAAGAACTCAAGTATTGACCGACCTGTAAAATTGCTTCGGGGCTTTGATAAAATAGGTCTTGAACCTGGAGAAACGAAAACCGTTGAGTTAGAAGTTAATATTCAGGATTTGGCCTGGTATGATCCGGAAGCCAAAGAGTGGAAGGTTGAAGAGATGGAATATGAATTGTATGTTGGGGCAAGTTCAGAGAAAAGGATTTGGTTATAGATTCAGTTTCTTGTGAATTAGTCAGAATTGTATCATCCGCTTATTTGGCGCAGCTAAACAATCAGGAATAAAAGCCAAATCCCTGCTTCAGTAAAGCATGCGTATTTTTCTTTGTCAAAAGAATACAGATAAGGGCGCCTTATGGGCTCCTCCTTCCAACTGTTTTTCATGTCTGGTGAAAATATCCCAATTTGAGCATTTTTCTTTGAAAATTACCTCGATCTAATTTTTTTTGAAGGATCGATTCATACAATCCCTGTAATTCCTTCATCGTAAATTTTTCCGGTAAAAGGTGATGCCAATAGGTAAATAATTTATTTGATTTCTGAATATAAATCAATGGCAGTTCTTACAATTTGATTATGATCAAAAATAAGATGAGGTAATTCCTCCAAAGAGGCCCATTCGATTTTTTCACTTAAAAATCAGGTTTAGGATCACATTTTTGAATATCGACAAGAGATAAGTAACCTGTGTATAAATCTTTGGTTAAACCAGTCTGCCATTTTTCCTGTTCACCTGATGAATTCTATGTTTTTGAGAAGTCGTCACCATCTCTTCTGTCTACATTTCCAAAAGTTTTAAATTGTTCGAGAAATGGCAGTTCTATTCCGGTTCTTTCCTTCAGCACCCTGATCGCTGCTTTATCCAAATCTTCATTTTAAAAACAAATCCACCAGGTAATGCCCAAAGATCTACCTTTGGCCTTCCATTTAAGGATAAGAATTTTTAGTTGTTGTTCTTCAAAACCTAATATGACACAGTCTACAGATTGGCCGGGAACCAACTGAGTCAAATCCGACATCATATTTCAAGAATTTCTTTACCATTCATCTAACAAATATATAAAAAAAATATTGTGTCATTTGTACACATTGATATATTTTTTATACTTTTGAGTCTTTAAACACATTAAACAATGAAAAAAATTTTCAAGATTATCGGAATAGTGCTTGCTGTAGTATCTCGTTTTAATGATTCTTACTGGTTTTATAGGATATGGCCGTATGTCAAGTAAGGCAAAAGACAATTACGCAAAACTTGGCAGAAAAAGCACCTGAATTAACCATTGAAGGTGTTAAATTCCGAGATCTGAATAAAAATGGAAAGCTCGATGTTTATGAAGATTCCAGATTATCAGTTGAAGAACGGGTGAATGATCTTGTTTCTCAAATGTCTTTGGAAGAAAAAGCAGGAAGTATGTTTATCACTATGATAGGAATGACCCCTGAAGGTAATCCTATTGATAAGCCATTTTTCTCATCAAACCCTTTAGATTTCATGATGGCCACCATGATGCCTTCAAGCTCTGAGATGCTCATCAATAAGAAAATGAACAGTTTCAATATCTTGCATGCACACGAGGCAAATATCTTGGCCAGATATAATAATAATGTACAGCTCATTGGAGAAAGAACAAGACTTAGGTATTCCCATCACGATAGCCTCTGATCCCAGACATGGTTCAGAACATAATCCAGGAGCAGCATTAAGTACTCCTACCTTTTCTCAATGGCCCACTTCTTTGGGTCTGGCAGCCACCAGAGATACGCTATTGGTCAGAGAATTTGGAAATATTGCCAGACAGGAATATTTGGCAACCGGTATCAGATTGGCATTACATCCTATGGCTGATTTAGCTACCGAACCGAGATGGGGCCGTTCGAACGGTACTTTTGGAGAGGATGCAGAATTATCAGCCATGATGACCAAGGCCTATGTTTTAGGATTTCAAGGAGATTCATTAAGCGCACATAGTGTTGCTTGCATGACCAAACATTTTTCAGGAGGTGGCCCTCAGGAAAAAGGAGAAGATGCTCACTTTCCCTATGGAAAGAATCAGGTGTATCCGGGAGATAATTTTGATTACCACCTGATTCCTTTTGAAAAAGGTGCTTTTCCTGCAAAAACTGCACAGATCATGCCTTATTATGGTATTCCTGTAGATCAAACCGATGAAAATGTAGCTTTCGCTTTTAATAAAACCATCATCACAACCATGCTAAGAGAGCAGTATGGCTTTGAAGGGGTCATATGTACCGATTGGAATATTATTAATGGTACCGCTGTTGGTGATGCGCGCGCCTGGGGTGTCGAGGATCTTAGTCCTCTGGAAAGAACAAAAAAAGTGATTGATGCCGGTTGTGATCAATTTGGAGGTGAAAGCAGTCCTGAATTGATTATTGAACTGGTAGATTCTGGTCAATTAACTGAAGCGAGAATTGATGAGTCAGTAAAACGAATCATGAGAGATAAATTCAGAGTTAGGTCTTTTTGACGATCCATATATAAATGAGGATGAGGCAAATCAATATAGCAGGAAAAGAAGCCTTTAGGGAGTTGGGTAGATTGGCTCAGGCAAAATCGACAGTATTGTTGAAAAACGATAACTTACTTCCTTTGAAAAAAGGAAGCTAAAATTTATGCTGAAGGCGTGATTGATAGTGAGGTGTTTGGCACTCTTGGAGAAATTGTTTCAAACCCAATGGAAGCAGATGTCATCTTAAAAAGGATCGGAACCCCATATGATGAGAGGGATGCGTATTTTCTTGAAAGTTATTTCCATCAGGGAAGGCTATATTATACTGATGAAGAGAAAAAAGAAATTCTTGATTTGATCTGTAAAAAGCCATCTATTGTTGTTGTCAATTTAGATAGAGCCGCTATTTTAACTGATATTTCAGAAGCTAGTGGTGCTTTATTGGCCGATTTTGGACTCTCAGATGAGGTTTTGACATCAGTTGCTTTTTGGGGAGTTAAGTCCTGAAGGGAAACTTCCCTTTGAATTACCTTCCTCATGGGAAGCAGTGGAGAATCAACATGAGGATGTTCCTTATGATTCTAAGGATCCCTTGTATGAATTTGGATATGGACTCACTTATCAAACCAAAGTAGTGAGCATGAATTAAAATAGAATAAGTTGATTAGGTTAAGTTAGATGAGAGTGAAAAAATACAGGGAGATCAATTCGACCTGTATTTTTTTTGCCTTTAAGCCTAGTTTATTTTGCTGAATTCTAGTAATTTCCCACTTTGTTAAAATAATAACCTTCAATACTATTATACATGAAAAAAATTACTTCTATACTCGCTGATTTGTCATGCTTTTAACCTTTTCACTTGTAGAGGCACAGCATCAAATTATCCCGGCTCCAAGATCCTATGAAGCGTCTGATGGTGAATTGATCATCAACCAAGGACTTGAACTTCAACAATTGTCAGAAAGCGAGGAATTGAAAAAGCAACTTGACTTATTTACTTCAGAGTTTAAAAAAATGGGGATTGATCTTGGTTCGACCTCCGGTGATGGTTCAGGAGTTAAAACATTAAAAATAGGACTAAATGAAACTGCTGGAAGACACTTTGGGTGTGGAGGGATATCATTTGGTTATTGAACCGGATGGAATTCTTCTGATGGCAAATTCAACGGCTGGTACTTTTAACGGATTACAAACATTGAAGCAATTGTTTCCGGTGAAAAGAGCAGTCTCTGATGATGGTGAAATACTTCCTGTCAAAGATTCCATCTTGTATCATTCAGGATGCTCCAAGATTCGGATGGCGTGGTTTGATGCTGGATGTAAGTCGTCATTTCTTTACGGTAGATGAGGTCAAAGCCTACCTCGATCAGATGGCCGAATACAAATTCAATGTTTTTCATTGGCATCTTACGGATGATGAAGGATGGCGAATTGAGATCAAAACATTTCCGAAATTAACCGAAGTAGGGGCCTGGAGAGTTGAAAGACATGGACGTTTTGGTTCTGATAGGGCGCAACCTAAAAAATCAGAAAAGGCTAGCTATGGTGGTTTTTATACCCAGGAACAGATCAAAGATGTGATTGCCTATGCAGCTGAAAGAAATATCACCATCGTACCAGAAATAGATGTACCTGGGCATTCGATGGCCTTATTAGCAGCCTATCCACAGTATTCTACTAAAAAAGAGTTTAAACAAGTAAATCCGGGTGCAAAAATTGCTGACTGGTATGATGATGGGACCTTTAAAATGACTATTGAAAATACCTTAAATCCTGCTGATCCTGCAGTATATGCATTTTTAGATATGATATTTGATGAGGTAGCCGCGCTGTTTCCCGGGGAGTATATCCATATGGGAGGCGATGAGTGTTATCATGGGTATTGGGAAGAAGATCCAAAAGTACAGGAATTTATGGCAAAAAACGGAATCAAGGATGGCAAAGGAACTTCAAAGTTATTTCGTAAAACGCGTAGAAAAGATCATTAGTAGTAAAGGAAAAAAAATGATCGGCTGGGACGAGATTCTTGAAGGAGGATTGGCAGAAGGAGCAGCAGTAATGAGCTGGAGAGATATGAAGGGTGGTATTGAAGCTGTTGGATTGGGTCATGAGGTAGTGATGACGCCAAAGCAATTTGTATATCTCGATTATACACAGGGTGATTATAGTGTAGAAAACAAAATCTATGCAGATCTTTCTCTTAAAAAAGCCTATAGTTTTGAACCTGTTCCTGACTTTGTATTGGATCCTGAATTGATCTTGGGAGGGCAGGGTAATCTTTGGACGGAAGAGGTTCCGAATCTATCTTTTGCTTATTATATGACCTATCCAAGAGCAATGGCCATATCAGAGTCTCTATGGAGCGCTAAGGAAAATAAAAACTGGGAAGATTTTCTTCAAAGAACCGAATCTCATTTTACTAGATTTGACCAAAAAGGAATCAATATCGCCAAAACGATTTATGAACCTGAAGTCAGGGTATATAAGGAAGGCAGAAAGTTGATGTGTGAATTGAAAAACCCATTCTCAGACATTGAGATGCATTATACGATTAACAATACCTATCCCGTAACCTTTGGTAAAAAATATGAAGGGCCCTTTGAACTCCCAGCGGGTAACTATAGTTTAAGAGTGCAGTCTTTTAGAAATGGGAAAGCCATCGAAAGATTGTTGCAGATTCCTCGTAAAGATTTGGAGAGTAGGGTGAAGTAAAAATTCTCACCCCCTCGGAGGTGAGGGGGTGAGAGCTGAGGGGTTCGCAAGCGAACCCCTCAGCTCCGAGCGCCTCGGAAGCTGAACCCCTCACTTGCGAGGGTTTCAGGAACCTACAATTTTTTTCATAAAGTTTTTGCCTGTCATTGCTGATGCTGTTAGCAGTCCGGCGAATAATGCCCCACCCACTCCGGCAGTGACGATATCCTGACCGGTAAGATAAAAGTTCTTGATCGGCGTTCGGGGTACTAGAAATTTTTGCCTGAAACGACTGGGGCTATGGTCAAGTCCGTAGATCTCTCCCTTGCTATAGTTCATGAAATGTTTTGTCGTAAGAGGACTACTCAATTCATAATGCCTGATCTTTCCTTTGACCTGAGGTAATTGTTCGTATAACTTTGTCCAACAACCTTTGTGAAATTCTTTCCTTAAGTTCTTCATAAGACTCACCTCTTTTCATCCATTTAGAGTTTTCCCAGTCACTAAAAATCTCATAGGGTAAAAGTGTAATGATATCAATGGTGCTTTTTCCCGGATATCGGTTTGACCAATCCGGATCTTTGGCTGCCGGAAAGGAAACATATACAACCGGAAATTCCTGTTCAATATCTTCAATATACTTTTTGATGCATTGATCATGATCCATTCCCTCAGGATACAGCCATAAATTCGTTTTCGGAAGTCCTAATTCTTCCGGACTCCCTTCGAGTCCGATATACAAACAAGCATGAGAAACAGAAGGATTTACCTTTTTTAACTGGGATTTTAAGGCGTGTTTTTGAACAATGTCAATGGGCAATAGCTTATCATAGGTAGTGACTAATCCAGCCCCACTGATTACATAGGTCGAGGAAATGGTTTTGCCATCAACTCATTTTTACACCGACGGCTTTATTGTTTTCTATAATGCACCTGATCCACTTCAGCATTGATCACTATTGTGCCGCCAGATGCCTCAATCACCGGATCGATTGTTTTTACGATCTGGGAAGATCCACCAATCGGAAAGCTACCACCTCCAAAATAGTGCTTGACCACAGTACTGTGCATAAAGAAACTACTTTCTTTAGGAGGAAGACCATAATCCCCATATTGACCGGTGAGTACTTTGATCAACTCTTCATTCTTTGTTAATTTTCTGATGACCTGATCAGTAGTTTGGTCGGAGTATTTAAAAAATGGCTTGGTCATCCATCCATATAAGATCTTACTAATAAATGGAGGCAAAGCCTTGTTGATATAAAATTTCCCTGCGGTTCTATTGGCCGCAAAAATCAGGTCAATATATTTAAGGATGGCTTCCTTTTCTTCAGGAAAATATGTCGATGAGCTGCTTTTTAAAATTGTCCAAGCCTTTGACAAGATCATAAGATGTATCACCTATAATGATACGATCGTATACCTCTCCCATATCAGCCCATTTCAGGTTGCTATCGGTCACATAATCAAACAACTTTTTCATGGCACTTTTTGGGCGTTGCATGTCTCCAATATAATGGATGCCTACATCCCATTCATATCCTTTTCTTTTAAAAACATGGGTAAAACCACCAGGCGTATAATGCTGTTCCAAAACAAGAACGCTGTGACCTTCTTTGGCTAAAATGGCCGCTGCTGAAAGGCAGCCCATTCCCGAACCGATAAGAATGGTATGATAGTGTTCATGTAACTTAGGGTTTCTTTTATAGGTTTGGATCATAATTAATTCAATTAATGCAACAAGATACAAAACTGACCAGTGTTTTAGTCGCCTATTTGTGTTTTTGCATGTTGATCTAATCGATTCTTTTAAACTTTCTTTTTATAGGATAAAGCCTCTTCAGGGAATGGAAATACTATAGTAGAATTTTTCTCACTAGCTATATTTGACAAGGTTTGGTATAACCTCAATTTAATGGCCGATGGCGATTCATCAATGATCTTTCCGGCTTCAAGTAGTTTGCCGGCAGCTTGCTGTTCTGCTTCTGCAAGTATAATTCTTGCCCTTCTTGAACGTTCGGCCTCTGCCTGATTCGCCATAGAACGTTTCATATTTTCGGGAAGTTCAATGTCTTTGATTTTGACATCCTGAATCGAGATACCCCAGACTTTTGTTTCCAGCTCAACGATTTCTTTGATATTTCTACCTATTTCTTCTCTTTTGGAAAGAATAGTATCCAGTTCTACTTTTCCGCATACATCCCTAAGCGTTGCTGTAGCCATTTGAGAAATGGCAAATACATAATCTTCAACCTCAAGAATTGCTTTGGTGGCATCTTCTATCTTAAAGAATAAGTACACCATTTATATGACAGGGTACATTGTCTTGGGTCATGACTTCCTGTTTCTGTATATTAATTGTGATCACCCTGATATCCACAACCTGAATTCTGTCTATCAACCGGGTATGATCCATCGAATTCCCGGTTGGAGCAGGGCAACATATTTCCCAAATCTGAATTTTACGGCTCTTTTATATTCATAAACGACACGAATACCGGAGAAAAGGAAAACGGCAAGAATGACTAAAGAAAAAGTGATTGGGTTCATAATGAATTGTTTTAAGTGAAAACTAATGATTGTTCAACCCTATAAGTTACGAAATTATCAGATATTTTAATATATTTTTCAAGGAAATTACCAACCACTAATTGTAGTTTTATGGGCTTTCAATTGTTTAGAAATTGAGATTGATTCTATTTCGATGATATGATTACAAACTTTTGAGACGATTCAAGATAGAAAAAGCTGACTTCAAAAAAATACCCTGAACATTTGTTCAGGGTATTTGATGGATTAAATAGTGATGTATTTAAGTCTAAACTTTGATAAAAATCTTTTTCTTGTACATAATATAGGCTGGAATAAAGCAGATAAACATGTAAAGGAAAGCCCATAGTGCCGAGGCAAGTTTTGGGGCCATACCTATGTCAACCAGGCCATTAAAGAAAAGCCCCTTGACACCTAGAACACCGTTTAAAAGTACTGGAAGCATCCCTGCCAGCACATAAATTGTAATCGCATTACTTCCATAGATCACACCAAACTTGGCAACTTTCTGATACCCGTGAACATCCACGATCAATATACATGCAGCAAAAGACATAAAAGCCCAGCCTGAAGTAAACATTACAAATGAACTACTCCATAGGTTTTTGTTGAACGGAAAGACAAGGTCCCATGTATAACCGACCAGTACACACAAAAATCCAATGAAAAACATATAATTTAATTTTTTCTCTATGTCCATGTCTTGTTTAAGCAATTGACCGGCAAGCATTCCGGTTACTCCTGTTGCAATAGCCGGTAGGGTACTCAATAATCCTTCGGGGTCCCATGTTCCCTGGTACATGCGTAATGGTATCACCACGCTGTCGATCCATGCTGCCAGGTTTTTACCTGGTTCCAATACCCCTGCGCCAATTCCGGGAACCGGAATCAGCATCATGGCCAGCCAGTAGCCCACAAGGAGAAAAACAGCAATTTTAACCTGCCCTTTCCAGTTAGTGGCTAGACCTATATGTGCACAGACCAAATAAACAATAGCAATACGTTGTAATACGCCTGGGATTCTCAATTCCATAAAATTAAAGTCAGGGAATAAGTTCAAAAGAATTCCCAATCCAAATATTTTTAATGACCTGATCCAGATCTTCTTTTTCATTTTTTTCTTGTCGGCACCGGCATCCAATTGCTTCGAGGAAGATAAAACGATAGATACACCGACGATGAAAATAAAGAAAGGATAGACAAAATCGGTTATGGTTATGCCATGCCAGGAAGCATGAGCAAGTGGCCAATAGAGATGTTCCCATGAACCGGGATCGTTAACTACGATCATAAGAGCAATGGTTAATCCTCTTAACATATCTAGGGAAATAAGTCTTTTGGTTGAGTCGAATGTTTTCATTTTTTTAACAATTTTATTTGGATAAACTTTTAAACAAGCTAGGCCCTTCATATCCAAAATGGAGCAGGATATTTTAAGCCATGTAATATTAACAAATAAAGGAGCAGTTGACAAAAATATTCGGCTAATAACCATAAACCAAGTATCATTGACCAGTTAATGCATAAGAGATGCATGAACTTGATTTAAAAGGATATGAAGGCTTTTTGTTCGAACACTTTTAAGTGGGTACTAAATTTAAATTGCTGACATTTTTTTCTCTGAGTATAGGCTTAAATTTGTTTAAAAAAAATGATTAATTTAGAGCACAACTAAGCCTCTTTGATCAGTATTGATTTGATCGAAGAGATATTAATAACTAAACTTTTATAAGAATGAAAAAACTAGTAGCAGAATTTATTGGGACCCTTTGGCTTGTGCTGGGAGGTTGTGGAAGCGCCGTATTGGCGGCAGGATTTCCTGAGTTGGGAATCGGTTTTGTAGGCGTTTCGTTGGCTTTTGGTCTTACAGTACTGACAATGGCTTATGCCATTGGGCATGTTTCCGGTTGCCATTTAAATCCGGCAGTATCTGTTGGATTATGGATGGGCGGACGTTTTGATAAGAAAGACCTTATTCCATATATCATTGCCCAGGTGCTTGGGGGTATTGCCGGTGCCGGTATTTTGTATTTGATAGCAAGTGGAAAAGATGGTTTTGATCTTGTAGGGAGCGGATTTGCAGCCAATGGATTTGGAGAACATTCACCTGGAGGTTACAGTATGACTGCTGCTCTTGTAACTGAAATCGTCATGACTTTTATGTTCCTGATCGTAATTTTGGGCGCAACACATTCAAAAGCTCCAGCAGGATTTGGTGGATTGGCCATAGGTTTGGCCCTCACTTTGATTCATTTGATCAGTATTCCAGTAACAAATACTTCAGTGAATCCTGCAAGAAGTACGAGTCAGGCACTGTTTGTGGGAGACTGGGCCACGGGTCAATTATGGTTGTTTTGGGTAGCACCTATTGTTGGTGCGGCTTTAGCAGGGGTCGTTTATAAATATCTGTCGCCGGAAAAAGCATAAAATAGTAGGATATTATAAAAAAGGGGTTGATTCGGTCTGATTGGGCTGAGCAACCCTTTTGATGTGATCATTAGGAAGTAAGGATATCTCTTGAAATCGAAAAGTTCTTGTATTTTTACTTAAAAAAAAGCTACAAATGCTTAGTACAATTCTTTATCGAAAGATTCTTTTATTATCCAGTTTGCTTCTTATCTCCTTCTTGTTGTCTTGCAATAAGGATCATAAGGATAAGCTAAGGATTGCAGTAGCAGCCAACCTTCAATTTGCCATAGAGGAACTTGCCGATGATTTTTCTCAAAGATCAGGAGTTGAATGTGAAATTATCATCAGCTCAAGTGGAAAACTGACTGCCCAGATCATCGAAGGAGCCCCTTTTGATCTCTTACTTTCAGCTGATATGAAATATCCTCAGGAACTATATAAGAGGAAGTTTACCCTCTTCCAACCTGATATATATGCCTACGGAAACCTTATTTTATGGACCTTGCATGAGGATGTTGCGCCAGAATTGGATAGCCTGTTGTCTGAACAGATCACTCATATTGCCATAGGCAATCCTAAAACAGCACCCTATGGGGTATCAGCCATGGAGGTGATTAGAAAGATTGGAATTGAAGACAGAATTCAAAAGAAGCTAGTGTATGGCGAAAGTATCGCTCAAACGAATCAGTTTATTATTTCAAAATCTGTAGACCTGGGTTTTACATCAAAATCTGTGGTGATGTCTTCACAGATGAAAGATCGGGGGCAATGGTCAGAAATTGACAAAAACTTGTATTCCCCTATGGCACAAGGGATGGTGGTTTTAAAGAGCCGTAAAGCTTTTGAAAGTAAGGCTATCCAATTCAGGGATTACGTACTTTCTTCAGAAGGCAAAGAAATTTTGCATAAGTTTGGATATGATATGAGGCACTGATATGAATATTTTAAAAGGACATATAAACAGTATAAAAGTCAATGGAGATCTGTCAATTGTAAAAGTGAGGGTTGGATCGGTTATATTTTCAACCATCCTTATTGATACTCCTGAAACTGCTCCTTATTTGAAGGTTGATAATGAGGTGAAGGTGATTTTTAAAGAAACTGAAGTGATCCTTGGGGTTGGTGATATGAGTGGTATTAGTCTAAGAAATAAAATGAAGGGTAGGGTGAGTCATATTGAATCGGATACCTTATTGAGTAAAGTGAGCATTGATACTGATATGGGCACAATCACTTCGATCATTACCTCAAATGCTGTGAAGCAATTACAGATCGTGCTTGGCATGGAAATAACGGCTATGGTAAAAACAAATGAATTGATGTTGTCAAAATGATAGACTGGAACCCGCTCTTTCTTACTTTTAAACTGGCTTTAATCACTACGGTCCTTTTATTGATCATATCAATTCCTTTGGCTTATTGGCTGGCCTATACCAGGTCCAAAATAAAACCAATTGCTGAAACTCTTGTGAGTATGCCGTTGGTTTTGCCACCTACAGTGATTGGTTTTTATATGCTGCTGGCGTTTAGTCCGTCAAATGCTTTTGGTGACTGGTTGGATCAATGGTTGGGTATCAGACTTGTCTTCTCTTTCGAAGGATTGGTGCTGGGGTCATTGATTTATAGTTTACCTTTTATGGTACATCCGATTCAAGCGGGTTTTGCCAATTTATCACCTTCCCTTCAAAACGCCTCTTACGTCATGGGAAAATCAAAATTAGCCACTTTGATGAGGGTTTTATTGCCCAACATGAAACCATCTTTGTTAACCGGGATCATACTTGCATTTGCTCATACTATTGGTGAGTTTGGTGTTGTTTTGATGATAGGAGGAAATCTTTCGGGAAAAACAAGAGTAGCTTCCATTGCCATCTATGACGAGGTTGAAAGTTTAAATTATGCCGCTGCGAATAGTTATTCTCTGATCTTATTTGGAATTACCTTTATCATTCTTCTGCTGGTCTATCTTGTCAATGGAGGATATTTCACTAAATTGGGTCGTGATGATTGATATTTCTCTTCAAAAAATATTAAAATCCTCAACAGGCGAAATGAAGCTGGATCTCAAGATGCAGTTTGAAGAAGGTAAGCTCATTACCATATATGGAAAATCAGGAGCAGGGAAAAGTACTTTGCTCATGTTGCTTGCAGGGTTGATGAATCCCGAGAAGGGGTATATCAGCATGGGAAAGGATGTTTGGACAGATACGAGTAAGCATATATTCCTGCCACCACAAAAAAGAAATATTGGTTTTGTTTTTCAAGAATATGCTCTTTTTCCGAATATGACGGTAAGAGAGAATCTTTGTTTCGGTTTAGGCAAAGGACAACCAAAAGCTATCGTTGATAAATTGGTAGACATTATTGACCTGGGTCAATTGCAAAGCAGGAAACCAAATACTTTGTCAGGAGGTCAAAAACAAAGGGTCGCATTGGCCAGAGCTCTTGTGAGCCAGCCTAAAATGTTACTGCTCGATGAGCCGCTTTCTGCACTTGATCATGAAATGAGATTAAAACTGCAATCCTATATTCTAGAAGTACATAAAGAATTTGGTTTGACGACCCTTTTGATAAGTCACGATGTTTCTGAAATCATTCGCTTGTCTGATTTTATGATTGAAATGGATCAGGGAAGCGTTGTAAGACAGGGAATTCCGGCCGATATGTTTACCAATGACAGAGTTAATGCAAAGTTCCAGTTTACAGGAGAAGTCATTGGAATGGTCAAACAAGATTTTATTGTGATCGTTACTGTTTTGATTGGTAAGGATCTGGTCAAGGTCATTGCGAATGACCAAGAGGCCAGCAGTCTGGAAATTGGAGATAAGGTTTTGATTGCATCCAAGGCTTTCAATCCCATTATTCATAAGATCAGCTAGTTCCTTGACAGTATTTGTCACACGAACTACATTTAAGTTAAAATTCTTTTCTAATTGGTCAATATTAATTAATTTCAAGTGTTTAAATTAGTTCGTAAAATAAAACATTATGGAATTGAATAAGAGTAAGTTAAGTCCTGGCTTGAGATCATTGCTAAGTAGCTGTTTGTATATATTGGTGTTTTTAGTAGTACAACCTGCGGTAGTCGCCCAAGACAATGATCCTACCAATTTTAATGAATATAAAGGGGTAATCGTTGATGGCAAAACCAAAAAGGCACTTGAATATGCTTCCATTTCGGTGAGTAATTCTAATATTTCTACCATTTCTAACCTGGAAGGAGTGTTTTCAGTTAAGGTACCCAAGGCTTTAAAAAATGAAAATGTGATTATTACTTATCTGGGGTATCAGAATAAAATGATTCCCTTGAGTTCCTTTGACGGTGAATTGAGTATCAGTATGGAAGAATCTTTTGAAGCACTACCTGATGTCAATCTAGTGGAGGCAAATCCTAAATCAGTACTGAAAAAATTAATTGAACGAAGAACAACAAACTCATATACAGATCCAATTATAGTAAAAGCTTTTTACAGGGAATCCATTAAGAAAAGACGGACTTATGCTTCATTGTCAGAAGCAGTAATTGATGTATATAAGCAGCAAAGAGGTAACCAAGGTGACTATGCGGTCCTTGAAAAGTCTAGAAAAAGTACTGATTATAGAAAGATTGACACATTGGTAATCAAGCTGCAGGGAGGTCCGTATAACAATTTGAGTATGGACATGATCAGGAATCAAGACCTGTTTTTCTCACCTGACATGTTCGACATCTATAAATTTTCTTTTGATAAAATGATTAACATGGATGACAGAAATGTTTATGTGATCGATTTCGTACAAAGACCCTCCATAGTAGAACCATTTTACAAAGGGAAGTTATACATAGATACAAAGAGTTTTGCATTGGTCAAATCAGTCTTCAGTTTGAATTTGAGCAACCTTGAAAAGGCAAAGAAATTCTTTGTAAAGAAAAAACCTACAAATGCAGATGTCATTCCACTTGATACCAAATACATTGTTGATTACAAAGAAATAAATGGTAAATGGCATTTTAGCTATAGCAGGATCGAGTTGAGCTTTAAGATTAAATGGGACAAGAAATTATTCAATTCTATTTATCATGTAGCTATTGAAATGGCCACTACAGACTGGAAGGACAATGTCGATAAAACTACAATTAAAAGCAGAGATCGAATGAGAAAAAATGTTATCCTTACAGATAAAACTTCAGGTTTTACCGATCCTGAATTCTGGGGAGAGCGCAATGTGATCGAGCCAGATAAATCGATCGATAATGCCATCAAAAAAATTCAGCGAAACTATAAAATGGAAGAATAATAAGATAGAGTGGCCTCTAAGTTTTAATAAAGTTTTAATAAAAAGGTAGGCATTAATTTGTAATTTGGCCGCCGGAAATTTTTATTAAACGATGTAATAACTTGTGAAAAAAATCCTTGCCACTTTTTTGTTTTTTTGTTTTTCTACGGGATTAATTTCCCAGGTGGATAATAATATTGTGGAGCAAACTGATGCTTTTCAATACCAGCCTAACAATAATAGCGAAAAGCAATTTATACCTCAAAATGCTGACAGTCCGGAGATAAAAGCTGAGACGATCACCTTATTTGGAAATCTTAAGGATATTGCTGATAAATTCCCGTCACTTAGTGTAGTTCCCGAGAAAAGGAAAAGAAGTATGAGTGATCTGAACCAAAGAGAAAAGGATGTGCTCGTATCCCAATATTGGAACGGTAGTGATGTAAGTATCAAAAAATTTCAAACTTCCCTGGAACTTGGAAAATTAGAAACCAGTTCAAAATCAATTCGAATCATATGCAGAGACCACAGTTATGTGGATGGGGATCGGGTGAAGCTATATGTGAATGAGGTTGTCATCAGAAGGAGTATTACCCTTCGAGGAGGCTATTATTCTATAAATGTGGATTTAAAGGAAGGGTTTAACCGGATTGATATAGAAGCTTTAAATCAAGGTTCCTCGGGACCAAATACTGCTGAATTTAAAGTGCTGGATGAGAATGGCATAGTTTTAGCCGATAAAGAATGGAACATACTAACAGGCTATATTGCGACGCTTGTTGTCATGAGGAATTAATGACTACCACAAATTTCACGCTTATTACAGTTCAAGACGACCTGTCTAACTAGTTATGAAAAGAAAACTGATCGTATTTTTTGCAAAATTGTCCTTGTTTGTCTTACTCTTGTTCGGCATATTTCTGGGTTGTATTTATTTGGGTGTATTCGGTCATGTATTTACAGAAAAAGAACTCAAAGAATTTAAAAATGAAACGGCCTCCTTGGTAGTTTCTGATCAAGGGAAGCTTATCGGTAAGTTTTTTGCGGATAACAGAACCAATGTAGGGTATACACAACTTCCTTCTGACCTGGTTAATGCTTTGGTAGCTACGGAGGATGCGCGTTATTTTGAACATGAAGGAGTTGATTCACGCAGCTTGTTAAGGGTGCTGGTCAAATCTATAGTGCTGCAGCAAAAAAGTGCAGGAGGAGGGAGTACCATTACCCAACAATTGGCTAAAAATATGTTTGGCAGGAAGCACTATGGATTTTTATCGATGCCAGTCAATAAAACAAAAGAGATCATCCTTGCCTATCGTTTGGAGCATATTTATTCAAAAGAAGATATACTGACACTTTATTTAAATACGGTGCCTTTTGGAGAAAATGTTTTAGGAATTGAAGCAGCTGCTCACAGGTTTTTTAATAAAAGTGTTGAAAAATTGAAAATTGAAGAATCAGCTGTCTTAATCGGGATGTTGAAGGCCAATACCTATTACAATCCCAGATTGTACCCTGAGCACGCCCTTGGAAGGAGAAATGTAGTCTTGGAGCAAATGGAGAGATATGGGTATTTGACTGATGAAAGCGCAAGTGAACTTCAAAAAAAGCCCTTAAGACTTGATTATGCAAACCTTGAATCAGAAGGGCCAGCGAATTATTATTTAGTGCAGATCAGAAACGAAGCTTCAAAAATTTTGAAAGCTTTGAATAGACGTTCTGATACCATTTATGACCTTAAAAAGAGCGGTCTTATTATAGAAACTACACTTGATTTTGATTTACAACAATATGCACTTGTGGCTTTTAAGTCTCATTTGAGTAAAATGCAAGAGCGTTTGAGTAAACAGTACGCAAAAGGAAAAGATAAAGCCCTGCTTGATGTTTTGGTTAAAAAGGAGCTTAACAGACTAGAATTGGAAGACCTTGCAGATGTCAGAAAAATGCGGGAATTATTTGGATGGAATGGATTTACCTCAGATTCTATTTCTATAAGAGATAGTTTGGCTTTTAATTTGACCTTGTTGCACGCCGGTCTCATCGCTATGGATCCTAATAATGGATTTATAAAGGCTTGGGTGGGCGGAATCGATTTTAGGACGCAGCCCTATGATCAGATCTTTGCCCAGCGTCAGACAGCGTCAGCTTTTAAACCAATTCTTTATGCTTCCGCCCTAGAGCAAGGAGCGATGCCTTGTCATTATCTGGATAATGATGAGCTAGTTTTGAATGATTTTGATAATTGGCAACCTCAGAATTATGATCGTTCTGTGGGTGGTAAATATTCTATGGCCGCCTCTTTGGCCAGATCTATGAATATTCCAACCGTTAATTTGTTTTTTCAACAAGATTTCGATGTTTTGACCGATACTTGGAACGCACTTGGTTTCTCACAGGAATTAAGTAACAAGCCCTCAACAGCTTTGGGAACCACAACAGCCAGTTTGTATGAGATGGCCATTGCTTATTCAGCTTTTGCAAATTCAGGAAAAAGAATTAAGCCTGTTTTTATCAAAGAAATTAAAACCTCAGATGGCCGTAGTTTATACAAGCATCCGAAAGCGGTTTTACAGGAATCCGTTTTGAAAGAATCTACTAGTGACTTATTAACTGCAATGCTTGAAAAGGCAGTACGGGAAGGAACGGGCAGATCAATGAGCAACGTCTACGGGGTAAGGTCTTCCATGGCAGGGAAGACAGGCACCTCACAGGATTATGGTGATGCATGGTTTTTGGCATACAATAATGATTTGGTTGTGGCAACCAGAGTCGGAGCAAGCTATCCAGTGGTGCATTTTAGAAAGGGTTCTGATGGTTCCGGCAGTGCACTCGCACTTCCACTTGTCGCCAAAACCCTGCAACAGGCACAGAAGAACAGTACTTTAAAAAACAGATATTTAGGAGATTTGACTATTTCTGATAGTGACGCTGAATCCTTGGCCTGTGTTGATCATATTGATGATTCTGATATAGAGAAATTCTTTGATGATCTATTCAGGGATAAGAATATGACCTTCGAAAAGGCATCAAAAAAAGCGAAGAAACAAGCCAAAAAAGGGAAAAGAAAATCCTGGTTCAAACGCGTGTTTGGAAAAAAAGATTCATAGGTCCATTGAGTTCGCCATAGACGCACCTAAACAGTTGGGAACAATCTCGGTACATGTAAACCGATTGAACCATGAAGCAATGGTCATAAAGAAGCCGAAGCAGGATCAGATTCCATTTCGGCTTCTTTAGTTGAATCAATTAAACAACTGAGAAATAATTGCGATTCCTCCAAAAAGAAATAAGAATGCGAAGGCAATAATAAAGCCAATGATCCAAAGTAATAATGTTCCTTTGGCCCAATTCCTTTTGTGAATATTAGAACCATCACTAAAGGCCCAGACAAGTAGCATAATAATTCCTATAAGTGGCAAGGAGGAGATAAAAATAGTGAGCGCCCATTCTTTGGCGTCAAGAGGTCGGTTGTCGTCTAGTGTTTGCATAAAGTTGGTCTTTAAATTTGAATTTCATGAGTAAAGGTAAGTGATCTGAGGCCAAATCGAACTGTGTTAGGATTGTTGCTTCAACTTCCTCAATAAATTGTTTATTATAAAATATATAATCAAGCCTTTCTGAAGGTGATTCAGAACTAAAAGTATTTTGAGCTATAGAAGCGTCAAAGGCGGCGCAGCCTGTTTCTGAAAGATTCATAAGCATATTGATGGCGGCATCTTCAAAATGAATGTCACTATTAAAATCTCCCAGCAGTATTGTTGGAAAATCCTGATAGTATTTGATATAAAGATTCTTGACCTGTTTCATTTGCTTTCTTCTTGTTTCCCTGTCATATGCTTCTAAATGGACATTGATAAGGACCAGGGTTTTATCTTTGATCTTGATTTTACACACTTGGGCGAGCCTGTCGATATAAAAACTGTCATAATAAAATGGATTCCCAGTGTTTCTTTCAAGCGCTATCCTTTCCTGATCCATAATAGGATATTTACTCAAGATGGATTGACCTGAAAGAATTTTACCAAAATGCAAAGAAAATGGATAGTAAGGGAAAGGAACATATTTTTTATCCCAATTGATATTTTGTCCATAATAGGTATAGCCCAACTTACCCAGCTCATTTTGCTGATTCACATAATAGGATCTTTTTGAATCATAATCGATTTCCTGAAAGGCCACAATATCCGCGTCTGCTTTTTTTAGCTCATAAATAACCTTATTCAAATTTTGAACAAACAGTGATTTTGGTCTTTCAATTGGGAGGTTATTGGTCATTCCACTCAAATAGCCAATATTATAGGTGATAATGCTGTGAACGGAATCATTTGATGCGCTGCTGGAGTAATCATAATGGCCGAAATTATTGTATTTATTTGCACTAATATTTGGAGAAGATGCCCAAAAATAAAAGCCTACAACAACAAAGAACAGGCTAGCAAATACAAGAAAAAAATACTTAAACTTTTGTTTCATGAGGGGGATGAAATAAAAAATAAATATAATACATTTTTTTAAAACTAATTCTTTGTATATTTGCAGCCCAAAAAATAAACTTAAAGTACAGATGAAAGGAGGTGCCCAACTATGTTAATTATTCCGGTTAAGGATGGTGAAAATATAGACAGAGCGTTAAAACGTTTTAAGAGAAAATTTGATAGAACAAAGACAATGAGAACGTTGCGTGAAAGAAAGGAGTTTACTAAACCTTCAGTTGTAAGACGTAAACAAATTCAAAAAGCACAGTATGTTCAAGCAATCCGAACTACAGAAGAGAAAGGTTAATGCCTTTTAAGATAAATAAAAGTCCCGCTTATGCGGGACTTTTTTTTGTTAAATATGTATGTTAATGAGGTATTTTTCGTATTTTTGAAAGTAGCGACATAGGTTCAGTGGAGCTTAGATAACTGAATTAACTATTGATAATTGAAGATCGATTTTGAGTATATCTCATTTTATAACCTATCTAGATTGCGAAAAAAAATATTCACCATACACAATTACGGCTTATAAAAATGACCTGATCTCATTTGAACAGTTCTGTAAAAAAGAATTTCAAATAATTGAGATCTCTAATGTGTCATATACAATTATTAGGAGTTGGATTGTCGAGTTAGTGGAGCATAAGATTTCAAATAGATCGATCAACAGAAAGATTAGTTCTTTGAGATCGTATTTTAATTATTTGCTAAAATCAAAGCAACTGGATGAGCATCCATTGAGAAAACACCAATCTCTGAAAGTTGAGAAGCGGGTGAATGTGCCATTTTCAGAAAAGGAGATGAACGAGGTTCTGGATTTTTTTGATCAGGCGGATGGCTTTGAGTTGGTTAGGGATAAATTGATCATTGAATTGTTGTACACAACAGGAATGCGAAGAGCTGAATTGATCGGTTTAAAAGATACATCCATTGACCTTTCACAAAGTGTTGTTAAAGTATTGGGAAAACGAAATAAAGAAAGGCAACTACCGTTATTGAATTCAGTGGTAGGAACCATAAAAAAATACAAATTACTGAGGAGAGATATTGAACCCAATTGTGATTCGTTTTTTGTGACGAAAAAAGGAGATAATATTTACCCTACACTGGTGTATAGAATTATAAATGACTATTTTGGTATGGTGTCGGTAAAGGTTAAAAAAAGCCCGCATATAGTAAGGCATTCATTTGCGACACACCTGCTAAGCGAAGGAGCTGATTTGAATTCCGTAAAGGAATTACTTGGACATTCCAGTCTGGCTTCGACCCAAGTGTATACACACAGTAATTTGAAGGATTTGAAAGTAATGTATAACCGTGCTCATCCAAGGAGCAATAAAAACTATTAACTTATGAAAATATCTATTCAATCTGTTAATTTCAACATTAGCCAGGATTTAGTCAATTACATTGAAAAGAAAGTTAATAACCTAGAGAAGTTTCATGACCATATCATCGGTGCCGAGGTGTATCTAAAGGTACAGAGTACCAGTGACAAAGAAAATAAATTGGCAGACATAAAAATTAAGCTCCCGGGCCTTGATATAGTAGCTAAAAAACAGTCCAAAACTTTTGAGGAGGCTGTCAGTTTGAGTGCTGATTCTGTTAAAAGACAATTGGTTAAACGAAAAGAGAAATTAAGGGCCTAAAATATTTTAAAAATATAGTCAAAAAGTTTTGTAGAACTGATAAAACTTTTTACATTTGCAAACCGTTAGAAAAAGCGGTTTGTTTTTTTATATGGAATTCTGATAAAAACAATTGAATTTTGATTTGTTTTTTTTGGAATTATTCTGGTGAAAAAGCCGATGTAGCTCAGCTGGCTAGAGCAGCTGATTTGTAATCAGCAGGTCGTGGGTTCGAGTCCCTCCATCGGCTCAGGTCTTTGAAAAAAATAGTAAAATTGAGGGGAGATACTCAAGCGGCCAACGAGGACAGACTGTAACTCTGTTGGGAAACCTTCGCAGGTTCGAATCCTGCTCTCCCCACAAGTTTGTTTAAGGTAAAAAAATTTAAGCGGGAGTAGCTCAGTTGGTAGAGCTTCAGCCTTCCAAGCTGATTGTCGCCGGTTCGAGCCCGGTCTCCCGCTCTATTTTTCAACTGATCCACAAGATGAGTTGAAATAAATAAAACCTATTCCAGGTGATTTTGTACTTGAGCACAAATACAATGAAAAGGAGTCCGGTTTTTAACAATACCTAAGCCGGTGTAGCTCAGGGGTAGAGCGTTTCCTTGGTAAGGAAGAGGTCACGGGTTCAAATCCCGTCATTGGCTCAATGAAGATGCTTCAAAAATTAGAATTAAACACGAATATATATATAACTAAGATTAAAATTTAACAATCATGGCAAAAGAAACTTTTGATCGTTCAAAGCCCCATTTAAACATTGGTACTATTGGACACGTTGACCACGGTAAAACTACTTTGACTGCTGCCATTACAAAAGTGTTGGCAGACCAAGGGCTTTCTGAAGTGAAGGATTTCGATCAGATCGATAACGCTCCTGAAGAGAAAGAAAGAGGTATAACTATTAATACGGCGCACGTTGAATATTCAACTGCTAACCGTCACTATGCTCACGTTGACTGTCCAGGTCACGCGGATTACGTTAAGAACATGGTAACAGGTGCTGCCCAAATGGACGGTGCTATTTTAGTAGTTGCTGCTACTGATGGTCCAATGCCACAAACTCGTGAGCACATCTTATTAGGACGCCAGGTAGGTATTCCTAGAATGGTTGTGTTTATGAACAAAGTGGACATGGTTGATGATGAGGAATTACTAGAATTGGTAGAAATGGAAGTAAGAGACTTGCTTTCTTTCTATGAGTATGATGGTGATAATGGTCCTGTTATTCAAGGTTCTGCTTTAGGTGCATTGAACGGTGAGCAAAAATGGGTGGATACTGTTATGGAATTGATGGATGCTGTTGATTCTTGGATCGAAATTCCTAAAAGAGATGTTGATAAAGATTTCTTAATGCCTGTTGAAGATGTATTCTCTATTACTGGTCGTGGTACTGTTGCTACTGGTCGTATTGAATTAGGTGTTGCTAATACTGGTGATGCTGTTGATATCATTGGTATGGGTGCTGAAAAATTAACTTCTACAGTTACTGGAGTAGAGATGTTCCGTAAGATATTAGATAGAGGTGAAGCTGGTGATAACGTTGGTATTTTATTAAGAGGTATTGATAAAGAATCAAATCAAAAGAGGTATGGTAATCTGTAAGCCAGGTTCAATTACTCCTCATGCTAAATTCAAAGCTGAGGTTTATATCTTGAAAAAAGAAGAAGGTGGACGTCACACTCCATTCCATAAAAATTACCGTCCTCAGTTCTATGTTAGAACAACTGACGTAACTGGAACAATTAATTTACCTGATGGTGTTGAAATGGTAATGCCAGGTGATAACTTGACAATTACTGTTGATTTACTTCAACCAATTGCCTTGAACTTAGGTTTACGTTTTGCGATCCGTGAAGGTGGTAGAACAGTAGGTGCTGGACAGGTAACTGAAATTCTTGATTAATTATAATCAATTTCAGTTGAAATAAAAATTTGAATATCAGGTGCTTCTTTATAGAAGCGCCTTATATTCTTTTTAAAAAGTATGTTTTAATTAGAGACATACTGATTAATTGGGAGACAAATTGTCCTGTATAAAAAGGTGCCATTTTCTGACCATACGGGTGTAGCTCAGTTGGTAGAGCACTGGTCTCCAAAACCAGGTGTCGGGAGTTCGAGCCTCTCCACCCGTGCGTAAAAATGATAATAATGGGTATAGTGAATTACATTAAGGAATCATTTGAGGAGTTGCAGCATAATGTTTCTTGGATGCCAAGAATGAAGCGCAAAAAAATACGGTATTGGTAGCGGTATTTACTGTGATTTTTGCCATCGCTGTATTTTTAGTAGACAAGTTCTTTCAAATGGGCTTAGAAAAATATTTCAATATTTTTAATTAATATATCAATATGTCTGATTCTTCTGTAATGAAATGGTATGCCGTTAGGGCAATTGGTGGACAAGAAAATAAGGTAAAAACTTATATTGAGAACGAAATTGCTCGATTGGGTTTATCTGATTATGTCAGCCAGGTGTTGGTACCTACAGAGAAAGTGATCCAGATCAGAAATGGTAAGAAATACCATAAAGAGAAGGTTTATTTTCCTGGTTATATTATGGTAGAAGCAAATTTGAGCGGTGAGGTTCCTCACGTGATCAAATCTGTGACAGGTGTTATTGGGTTTCTTGGGGAGACCAAAGGAGGAGATCCTGTTCCTTTAAGAAAATCGGAAGTGAACAGAATGTTGGGTACAGTAGATGATTTGGCTGTACAGAATGAAAATGTTGCGATACCATTTATACCTGGTGAAACGGTGAAAGTTATAGATGGACCGTTCAATGGTTTTGACGGTACTATAGAAAAGATTAATGAGGAAAAGCGTAAGCTTGAGGTTATGGTGAAGATCTTTGGGAGAAAAACTCCTTTAGAACTGAACTATATGCAAGTTGAAAAAATTTCATAAATGTTACAGTATTATGTAAATGCATTAGCTTCCACTTAATGTGTTTTATTAATTAAAGTTAAAACGATGGCAAAAGAAGTTAGTAAGGTAGTAAAATTGCAAGTTCGAGGAGGTGCGGCTAATCCTTCACCACCAGTAGGACCAGCATTAGGTGCTGCCGGAGTTAATATTATGGAGTTCTGTAAGCAGTTTAATGCTAGAACTCAGGACAAACCAGGAAAGGTTTTACCAGTTGTAATTAATGTTTACAAGGATAAATCTTTCGATTTTGTTGTAAAAACTCCACCAGCAGCAATTCAATTGTTAGAAGCGGCTAAAGTTAAGAAAGGTTCTGGAGAACCAAATCGTAAGAGAGTAGCTTCTGTTACTTGGGATCAGATACGTACCATTGCTGAAGATAAAATGCAGGATTTAAATGCATTTCAGGTTGAGTCGGCTATGTTGATGGTTGCAGGAACAGCGAGATCTATGGGAATTCGAGTAAAGGGAACAGCTCCAGTTAAAACAGCGTAAGAAAATGGCAAAACTAACAAAGAAGCAAAAAGAAGCTAGAGGTAAAGTAGATTTTAATGCATCACATGATGTATTAGCGGCTTCTTCTCTGGTTAAAGAAATCACCAACGTAAAATTTAATGCAAGTGTTGATCTTGCAATTCGTTTAGGTGTAGATCCACGTAAAGCGAACCAAATGGTAAGAGGTGTTGTAACCCTTCCAAATGGTACAGGTAAAGATGTTAAAGTATTGGCATTAGTTACTCCTGACAAAGAGGCGGAAGCTAAAGAAGCAGGTGCTGATTACGTAGGATTAGATGAATACCTTCAAAAAATTAAAGGAGGATGGACAGATGTTGACGTTATTGTCACCATGCCAAGTGTAATGGGTAAATTAGGTCCTTTAGGTAGAGTATTAGGCCCTAGAGGTTTAATGCCAAACCCAAAGACCGGTACTGTTACTATGGATGTAGCAAAAGCAGTCAAAGATGTTAAAGGTGGTAAAATTGACTTTAAAGTGGATAAAACTGGAATCGTTCACGCATCAATCGGAAAAGTTTCTTTTGAAGCAGATAAAATTGCTGAAAATGCGAATGAATTGATCAAAACCATTGTGAAGTTAAAGCCTTCAACTGTTAAAGGGACGTATATCAAGAGTATATTCTTGTCAAGTACTATGAGCCCTGGAGTTGCAATAGATGCTAAAACAGTTTAATGCCGTAAAATTTTGAAATTATGACAAGAGAAGAAAAATCGCAAGTAATACAAGATTTGACTGGCAAGTTAACTGATAACCCAGTAATCTATTTAGCAGATATCTCAGGATTGAATGCTTCTGATACCTCAAATTTACGTAGAGCTTGTTTTAAAGCTAACGTTAAATTGGCAGTTGTGAAAAATACCTTGCTTGCAAAGGCAATGGAAAGTAGTGATAAAGATTTTGGTGAATTACCAACTGTTCTTAAGGGAAATACTTCTTTGATGATGGCAGAAATCGGAAATGCTCCGGCGAAGGTAATCAAAGCTTTCCGTAAAGGTAAGAAGGAGAAGCCAATTCTTAAAGGAGCTTATGTTGAAGAGGCTGTTTATGTTGGAGATGACCAACTAGATAACTTAGTAAACATCAAGTCTAAAGAAGAGATGATCGGAGATATTATTGGATTGTTACAATCACCAGCGAAGAATGTTATTTCAGCACTTCAATCAGGTGGAGGTAAAATTCATGGTATCCTTCAAACTTTATCAGAAAAATAATAAACACACTAATAAACTAAATAATAAAATTTAAACAGTAGAAAAATGGCAGAGTTGAAAGATTTCGCAGAACAATTAGTTAACTTAACTGTAAAAGAAGTTAATGAATTGGCAAATATTTTAAAAGAAGAGTATGGTATTGAGCCTGCAGCAGCTGCAGTAGCAGTAGCAGGACCTGCAGCTGGTGGAGAAGCTGCTGCTGAGGAAAAATCAGAATTTGATGTAATCCTTAAAGCAGCAGGTGGTTCTAAATTAGCTGTAGTTAAATTGGTTAAAGAATTAACTGGTTTAGGTTTAAAAGAAGCTAAAGGAATCGTTGATAGTGCACCAGCACCTATCAAAGAAGGTATCTCTAAAGATGAGGCAGAAGGTCTTAAAAAATCTTTAGAAGAAGCTGGAGCAGAAGTTGAGCTTAAGTAATTCGCTTAAGCTACTAAACAGTTAAGGTTTAGGTCTTTGGGGTAACACCACTTAGACCTAAACCATTTTGCATATATATTCGTTCTTATAATTTAATTTAAATTTTTCTCCATTGGCAACGAAACAAAAAACCCAAAGAGTAAACTTTGCATCAGCTAAATTGATAACCGAATATCCAGATTTCCTTGATATTCAAATTAAATCTTTCCAGGATTTTTTTCAATTAGAAACCAAATCTGATGAAAGAAGTGACGAAGGCTTGTATAAAACCTTCATGGAAAACTTCCCAATTACCGATACAAGAAATAATTTTGTTTTAGAATTCCTGGATTACTTTGTTGATCCGCCAAGATATTCCATCCAAGAGTGTATAGAAAGAGGACTTACTTATAGTGTTCCTCTGAAGGCTCGTTTAAAATTATATTGTACAGACCCTGAGCATGAAGATTTTGAAACTATCGTTCAAGATGTTTATTTAGGAGTAATTCCATATATGACCCATAGTGGTACTTTTGTTATCAATGGAGCTGAAAGAGTAGTTGTTTCTCAACTTACACCGTTCACCTGGGGTTTTCTTTGGTCAGTCATTTCACGCTAATGGTACAAAATTATATTCAGCCAGAGTAATTCCTTTTAAAGGTTCCTGGATTGAATTTGCAACTGATATCAATCAGGTGATGTTCGCCTATATTGACAGAAAGAAAAAATTACCGGTTACTACTTTGTTCAGAGCCATTGGTTTTGAAAGAGATAAAGATATACTGGAGATCTTTGATCTTGCAGAAGAGGTTAAAGTATCAAAAAGCGGTCTTAAAAAAGTTCTCGAAAGAAAACTTGCAGCAAGAGTTCTTAAAACATGGTTTGAAGATTTTGTAGATGAAGATACCGGAGAGGTAGTATCTATAGAACGTAATGAGATCGTTCTTGACAGGGATACGATTCTTGAAAAAGAGCATATAGAAGAGATCATTGAATCTGGTGCCAAAACCATTCTTATTACATAAATTAGATAATGAAGCAGGTGATTATGCGATTATTCATAACACCTTGCAAAAAGATCCAACGAACTCTGAAAAAGAGGCAGTTGAACATATTTACCGTCAATTACGTAATGCTGAGCCGCCAGATTATGAAACGGCCAAAGGTATTATCAATAAATTATTCTTTTCTGAACAACGATACAATCTTGGAGAAGTTGGTCGTTACAGAATGAATAAGAAATTGGGACTTGATGTTGATATCGAGCAAAAAGTATTGACAAAAGAAGATATCATTACCATTGTTAAGAATTTGATCAATTTGGTCAATTCGAAAGCAGAAGTTGATGATATTGACCACTTATCAAATCGTCGTGTAAGAACTGTTGGAGAGCAGCTTGCAGGTCAGTTTGGAGTTGGACTTATCAAGAATGGCACGTACGATTCGTGAAAGAATGAATGTTCGTGATAATGAGGTGTTTACGCCTATTGATTTGATCAATGCAAAAACCTTGTCATCGGTAATCAATTCTTTCTTTGGTACCAACCAGTTATCTCAGTTTATGGATCAAACGAATCCATTGGCAGAGATTACGCACAAACGTAGATTATCCGCCTTAGGACCTGGAGGTCTTTCTCGTGAAAGAGCAGGATTTGAGGTTCGTGACGTTCACTTTACCCATTATGGAAGATTGTGTCCGATCGAAACTCCTGAAGGTCCGAATATTGGATTGATTTCTTCACTTGCGGTATATGCCAAAGTGAATAATTTAGGATTTATTGAGACTCCTTATAGAAATGTAACTGACGGTCACGTAAATGTTACGGAAGAGCCAATTTATTTAAGTGCTGAAGAAGAAGAAGGAAGAAAGATCGCTCAGTCAAATCTCGATTTGGATGAAAAAGGTAACATTGTTCTTGAAAAAGTAGTAGCCAGAGTTGGATGGTGATTTCCCGGTTGTACCTGCCACTGAAGTAAACTATATGGATGTTTCTCCAAACCAGATTTCTTCTATTTCTGCATCCTTGATTCCATTTTTGGAGCATGATGATGCGAACAGGGCTTTGATGGGATCGAACATGATGCGTCAGGCAGTTCCTTTAATGCGTCCTGAGTCTCCTATTGTGGGAACAGGTCTTGAAAGAAGGGTTGCTGAGGATTCAAGAATCCTGATCAATGCAGAAGGTAATGGAGAAGTGATCTATGTAGATTCTGATAAAATTGAAATTCAATACGAGCGTTCTGAAAATGATAGAATTGTAAGTTTTGATACAGATACCAGAATTTATGAATTGATCAAATTCCGGAAAACAAACCAAGGTACTTCTATCAACTTGCATCCAATTGTGAGTAAAGGGGACAAGGTTGTTAAAGGTCAGGTACTTTGTGAAGGTTATGCCACTGAAAAAGGAGAATTGGCTTTGGGAAGAAACATGAAAGTTGCCTTTATGCCTTGGAAAGGTTATAACTTTGAGGATGCGATCGTAATTTCTGAAAAAGTAGTTCGTGAAGATATCTTTACTTCTATTCACATTGATGAATATTCGTTAGATGTTAGAGATACGAAATTAGGAGCTGAGGAGCTTAACTGCTGACATTCCAAATGTAAGTGAAGAAGCTACTAAAGATCTTGATGAGAATGGTATGATCAGAATTGGGGCAGAGATCAAGCCTGGAGATATTTTGATCGGTAAGATCACTCCAAAAGGAGAATCAGATCCTACTCCTGAAGAAAAATTATTAAGAGCCATATTTGGAGATAATGCAGGTGACGTAAAAGATGCCTCATTAAAAGCTTCACCTTCACTTAGAGGGGTGGTTATTGATAAGAAATTATTCCAAAGAGCTATCAAAGATAAGGCTAAGAGGGTTAAAGACAAGGAAGAAGTAAACAGCCTTGAAATTGAATTCTCTGTTGAATATGACAAATTGAGAAATGTCTTATTAGACAAATTATTTGGTCTGATTAATGGTAAGACTTCTCAAGGTGTTCAAAATGACCTTGGGTGAAGAGATTTTACCAAAAGGGAAGAAATTCACTTTGAAAATGTTGAACTCAGTTGCTGATTTCGAACATTTAACTAAAGGTGTTTGGACTACTGATAAGGATCTTAATGATCTTGTAAACAGATTGATTCATAACTATAAGATCAAATTGAGTGACCTTCAGGGATCCTTGAGAAGAAAGAAATTTGCGGTAACCGTAGGGGATGAATTACCTAAGGGAATCATTAAACTGGCTAAGATTTATGTTGCGAAGAAACGTAAATTGAAAGTTGGTGATAAAATGGCAGGACGTCACGGAAACAAAGGTATTGTCGCCAGAATCGTAAGACAGGAAGATATGCCTTTCCTTGAAGACGGAACGCCGGTTGATATTGTATTGAACCCACTAGGTGTACCTTCCAGGATGAATATTGGTCAGATCTATGAAACTGTTCTTGGATGGGCCGGTCAAAATCTTGGAGAAAAATATGCAACACCAATCTTTGATGGTGCCAATATCGATGAGATCACGGCCTTGACCAGAAAAGCTGGAATTCCAGATTTCGGACATACCTATCTTTATGACGGAGGTACGGGTGAAAGATTTGATCAACCTGCAACAGTTGGGGTCATTTATATCATCAAACTTGGGCATATGATTGAAGATAAGATGCACGCACAGATCTATCGGACCTTATTCATTGATCACGCAGCAACCATTGGGTGGTAAAGCTCAGTTTGGTGGACAGCGTTTTGGTGAAATGGAAGTATGGGCTCTTGAAGCATATGGAGCTTCAGCTACCTTAAGAGAGATCCTGACAGTTAAATCGGATGATGTTCTTGGTAGAGCCAAGACTTACGAGGCTATTGTTAAGGGTGATAAAATGCCTGAACCGGGCTTACCGGAATCTTTCAACGTGTTAATGCACGAATTGAAAGGACTAGGTTTAAACCTTAAGTTAGAAGAATAAGCAACAATCCACATCCCGTCAGAGTTTACGTGACGGGATTACAATATAATTTTTACAATTTAATTCTATCCATTACCATGGCAAGACAAAGAGAAAAATACACTGTAAAAAAATTCAACAAAATTACCATTGGTCTGGCATCTCCTGAGGTTATCCTTGAGAAATCTAAAGGAGAGGTTTTAAAGCCGGAAACCATAAATTATCGTACGCACAAACCAGAAAGAGACGGATTGTTTTGTGAAAGAATCTTTGGGCCAATCAAAGATTATGAATGTGCCTGCGGAAAGTACAAAAGAATTAGATATAAGGGCATCATCTGTGACCGATGTGGAGTAGAAGTAACCGAGAAGAAAGTTCGTAGAGACAGGGTTGGTCATATCAATCTGGTTGTTCCTGTAGCACATATCTGGTATTTCAGATCCTTACCAAACAAGATGGGTTACCTTTTAGGTTTACCATCTAAGAAACTGGATATGATCATTTACTACGAACGTTATGTAGTGATCCAACCAGGTATTGCAAAGAATGAAGAAGGAGAGCCATTACAAAAAATGGACTTCCTGACGGAAGAAGAATACTTAAATATTCTAGAGACACTTCCTCAAGAAAATCAATACCTTGACGATAATGATCCTGATAAATTCATCGCCAAAATGGGTGCTGAATGTTTGATCGAATTATTGGCAAGAATTGACCTTGACAGTTTATCATATGAATTAAGACATAAAGCCAATACTGAAACTTCCAAGCAACGTAAAATGGAAGCGTTGAAACGTTTGAATGTTGTAGAGGCTTTCAGAGATGCAAATACACGTAAAGAAAACAAACCTGAATGGATGATCATGAAGGTAGTTCCGGTGATTCCACCAGAATTAAGACCTTTGGTGCCATTGGATGGAGGTAGATTTGCCACATCAGATTTAAATGATCTTTACAGAAGGGTGATTATCCGTAACAATCGATTGAAAAGATTGATGGAGATCAAGGCGCCTGAGGTGATCTTGAGAAATGAGAAGCGAATGTTACAGGAATCTGTGGATTCATTATTTGATAACACGAGAAAATCTTCAGCTGTAAAAACAGAATCCAACAGACCTTTAAAGTCACTTTCAGATTCTCTTAAAGGGAAGCAAGGACGTTTCCGTCAAAACCTTTTGGGTAAACGTGTTGATTATTCAGCACGTTCGGTAATCGTCGTTGGTCCTGAATTAAGATTGTATGAATGTGGTTTGCCAAAAGATATGGCAGCAGAATTGTACAAGCCTTTTGTGATCAGAAAACTGATCGAAAGAGGTATTGTAAAAACAGTGAAGTCTGCGAAAAAAATTATTGATAAAAGAGAGCCTGTAGTTTGGGATATCCTGGAAAATGTTCTTAAAGGACATCCTGTATTACTAAACAGGGCCCCTACTTTGCACAGACTTGGTATTCAGGCTTTCCAGCCAAAATTGATCGAAGGTAAGGCGATTCAACTGCACCCATTGGTATGTACTGCATTTAATGCGGATTTCGATGGTGACCAGATGGCGGTTCACCTTCCATTAGGGCAGGAAGCTATTTTGGAATCACAGTTGTTAATGCTGGCTTCTCATAATATCCTGAACCCGGCCAATGGTTCACCAATTACTGTACCTTCTCAGGATATGGTATTGGGTCTATATTATATGACCAAAGAGCGTATTTCTACTCCTGAATATAAAGTGAAAGGTGAAGGAACGACTTTCTATTCATTGGAAGAGGTGAAAATCGCATTCAATGAGAAAAAAGTAGACCTGAATGCTGGTATCAAGGTAAGAGGGAAAGATTTTAATGAAAACGGAGAATTGGTTACTCAGATCATCAAAACTACTGTTGGTAGGGTATTGTTTAATGAAGTGGTTCCTGAAAAAGCAGGATATATCAACGATGTATTGACGAAACGTTCTTTAAGAGATATTATCGGTGATATTTTAAAGGTTACTGATGTGCCAACAACTGGAAGATTCCTTGATGATATTAAGAACATGGGATATAAGTTTGCCTTCCAGGGCGGCTTGTCTTTTAGTTTGGGTGATATTATTATTCCTGAAGAAAAATATGACATGATCGATGCTGCTAACAAGCAGGTTGATTCTATCATGGCTAGTTATAATATGGGTATGTTGACCAATAAGGAAAGATACAACCAGGTGATTGATATCTGGGGATCTACCAATAACAGGTTAACCGAATTATCTATGAAACGTCTAAGAGAAGATCAACAAGGATTCAACTCTGTATATATGATGCTTGACTCTGGTGCAAGGGGATCTAAAGAACAGATCAGACAGCTTACCGGTATGCGTGGATTGATGGCGAAACCTAAAAAATCTACCGCAGGTGGTGGAGAGATTATTGAGAATCCTATCCTTTCTAACTTTAAAGAAGGATTATCGATTCTTGAATATTTTATCTCAACTCACGGTGCGAGAAAAGGTTTGGCGGATACGGCATTAAA
>CAWABX010000009.1:0-195534 GCA_963780405.1 uncultured Flavobacteriaceae bacterium | reverse complement strand
AACTCTTGAGAACAAGAAATACAAACTCCATGTTAATCCAATATTTAAGGCAACTACAGTTGCTCTATGGGCTTTTCTTCCAAAAATATTAAAGGCAAACCACTGTATGGGGTGAAAAATCAATAAAAGCATGCCAAACACAAAGTAATGAATGACAGACAGCGGATATGAAATAAGTTTTAAGAATTGTGCCATAATCTTATTTTCAATAAAAAGGGAACGGATTGAATCCAATCACTAAAATGAAAGCCATTGGCTCCAAGGAATTCTACTGAGTACAAAGATCAGTCCAATACCATAGTACAAAGCAATGGTTTTGAATTTACCGTTGTCAGTGCTCTGTTTTTTGTGCTTGGAAAAACCCATGGTAATCACCGTGATTGCTAAGATCATCATTAAAGGATGTTCTACAACGAACAATCTTATATCAGGTTCTTTCATGGCTGCTCCCATGCCGTTATCTAAAACATAGGCAAATTGAGCAGAAAGAAAATAGGCAATAAAACCAATGATCAATTGTAAATGTGCAACGATCAAGGTGAATAAGGAAACCCTTAGATCTTTGTCTTTAAACTCTTTTTTTGAAGTAAGGCCAATAAGGGCATTTACAACAGCAAAGATCAGAATGATCAATGTAATATAGGCCCAGCCAGAATGTAGCATTTTAATCATGATAATATTTTTTTGAATCGAAGGTAAAAGTAAACATTAAAAAATAAAAACCCCACCTAAATCAATGGGTGGGGTTTTAAATTATTTAAATATGACTAGAAGTTATATCGAATACTTACATTCCATGTAATTCCTAATCCTACAAATCCACGGTTAGCAGAATCAACACCATAATAGTCAGTTCCATTACCATCCTCAGACTTGATATTTGTGCTCAATTCAGAAATATAGTTGGTATCAAAAAGGTTATTGATATTTCCTCTGAAATACAAGTTGTCGGTTTTTTTACCTATAGGAAGTCTGTAAGAAGCTCCAAAATCCATAATTCCGAAAGCAGGAAGCTTCAAGTTTTCTTTGACAGCACCAACATTAGCATAAAGATCAGCGTAATACCTGTAATCTGCATCAATTGAGAAACGATCTGTAATTCTCCAACTACCACCTAAACCGAATGTAGTTTGAGCAGCATCTCCAACTTCACCACCATCAACATCAATAATTTCTTCTTCGATAATATTTTGATCTTCATCAGCAACTCTGGTAACAGAATTTCCTACATACCTCCAGTTACCTATAGAAAGGAACCCTCTTACTCTTAAGGCTTCCGTAATTCTATACGCTCCATCTATTTCAAGACCCATATGTAGTTGTTCCACACCAAAATTGGTTGTATAAAGTACGACATCTTGACCAGTATCAGGATCAGTTTCAATATCAGAAGAACTTACTACCCTGTCTTTCCAAGAAGTACTGTATAAGTTGACGCTACCTGAAAATTTATTTCCAGTATACTTATAACCTAATTCTATACCGAAAATCTTTTCATTTTCAGTTAATGGGTTTACCTGGTTGGTAAAGTTTAGGTAAATATTGTCATGATAAGGCTGACGAGAGTAGTATCCGATATTTCCATAAACGCTGTTTTGCGAATTGATAAAATAAGCACCCCCACCTTTAATATTAAAACCGAAATTACTTACCTTTTCTGAATCTGTACCTGGTTCAATGTTATCGGGTAATGGAACAGGCTGTCCGGTATCCTCATCAATAACATTTTGAGTAGAAGTACCATCGATCAAGGCCTGATCGGCATATTGGTAATAATCAAATCTCTGGTGGTTCTGATTTGAAATCGAACCTTGAACAAATACAGAGAACCTGTCATCAGCATATTCTAATTGAGAAAACAAACCACCATAAGTAATTCTTTCATCGTTGCTATAGTTAATTTTTTGATCTTCATCTGCCTTAGCAGTTAAAGCTGCCCATGGATCAGCATTAAAAGATTCAGTAGCGATCACATTTTTATAAGTTCCAAAAGAACCGTAGGTATCGTGATTGTTATTTTGATCTCTTAGTCTGATGTTTTCTTGCCATGAATTTAATCCGTGGAAATTTTCAACTACCCTGTGGTGGAAGCCATAATAGTATCTGTAATCTATACCTGCATTAAAAGTTAGATTGTCAGAAAACTTCTTTTCATAATTTGATACGATTCCATACCAGCTATGAGAATTCACAGAAGATCTTGTTACGTAACCACCTCCGGCAGCAAAATAACCACCTTCTCCATTGGGAACACTTTCGTTAAAAGCATAAATGGCGTCATAATCAATATAACCGTCAGTTGTTCTGATACGATTCCCTCTATTACCGGTTCCACCTCCTCTACCCCAAGAAGCATAAAGTACTGTAGATAGGTTCGAAGATTCATCAATAGTAAAATCCCAGTTTAAGTTCATGACAGGTTTGTGGTAGAAGTTTCTTCTTTCAGTCATGTATTTACCCTTATAGGTACCCCAGTTATTGTTGTATCTGTCACCATAAGTTTCATAATCTGAAAGGGCTTTCGTGAAATTCTGGTCATGCCATTGTGGTGCACCAGTCAATAAAAAGTTGAAATTATGTCTTTCGTTGGCTTGATATCCTATAGAAATAAAGTAGTTCTGTCCTTGACCTTTGTTACCTTCGTTATAACCATCACCTTGCCAGTGAGAGAACATAACACTTGCTCCCCAGCCATTTTGTGCTTTACCAGAATTATAAGCAATTGTAGTTTTGAAATAATTGTTGTTGGCTAAACCAAAATGAGCGAATCCGCTTTCTCTTTTGTCAGTTGATTTAGTTACAAAGTTTGTAGTACCACCAACAGATGAAATCGCTAATTTAGAAGATCCCAAACCACGTTGTGTTTGAATGACATTAGCAATGTCTGCCATACCAGACCAGTTGGACCAATACATTTTTCCGTCTTCCATACCATTGATCGGTTGACCATTTAAAAGGTAAGCTGTATTATCTTGTCCAAATCCCCTTACGGCTATTCTTGAATCTCCATAACCTCCTGCCTGACCAGCTACATATACAGAAGGTGTATTTACTATGGTCATGGTAACATCTTGAGGACCAATTTTGTCTTGAATCTCTTTAGCCTTAATGGTAGATACCGCAATTGGTGTCTTTCTTCCTTCAGCTAAATCAATTACACCTGTTCCAACTAGTACAACCTCATCAAGAGAATCAGCATCCTCTTGAAGTACAATAGATCCAACGTTCATACTACCTGAATAAGAGATAGTTACTGTTTCATAGCCTAAAAATGAGATTACCAGCTCCCCGGTATTTGAACTTACCTCTAAGCTAAAGGTTCCTTCAAAACTTGAAGTAGTTCCATTACTGGTTCCTTTTTCCAGAATGGTCGCTCCAGGAAGAACGCCTGAGTTGTCAGTAACAGAACCTGTCACTGTCGTTTGTGAATAAATAACTGCTGTCATCAAAAATAAGACAAGAGTTATAAACTTTTGAAATGTCTTCATAAGTAGTTTAATTTGAGTTAATAACTGCTGCAAAACTACTTAAAAAAATAAAATTGATTGTTAAAAAATGGCTATTTCTTTTAACATAATTTAACAATTATTTAACCAATAATTTATTGGCCAATTCTTTGCCTAATTCTACCCCAAACTGGTCAAAACTATAAATATTCCAAATAATTCCCTGAACAAAAGTTTTATGTTCATAACTGGCAATGAGCGACCCTAGGCTTCTTGGGTCAAGTTTTTTGATCAAAAAGGCGTTTGAAGGGCGATTTCCATCGAAAACTTTAAAGGGCAATAAGGCATTTATCTTCTGAGTATCCCCTGCAAATTTCATATCAAGGTGTACTTCCTCAGCAGTTTTTCCGGCAAACAATGCTTCTGCCTGAGCATAGAAATTTGCCATCAATTTTTGATGATGGTCTTTGTTCCCGTGTAATGACTCTTCAAACCCAATAAAATCAACCGGAATTAATTTGGTTCCCTGATGTACCAACTGCATAAAAGCATGTTGTACGTTGGTTCCCGTATTTCCCCAAATAATGTTTCCTGTTTGATAATCAACTTTTTCTACCATTTCGATCAACAGATTTCCCATTACTTTCCATAGAAAGTTGCTGTAAAAACGGGGCTAGCTTTTCCAGGTATTGGGTATAGGGAATCACCACTTCTGATTCTGAACCAAAAAAATTATTATACCAGATACTGATCACAGCCTGTATCACAGGAATGTTATTGCGGAATTCAGTGTTTTTGAAATGCTGATCCATGGCATAGGCGCCATCCAAGAATTTTCTAAAGTTGTCAAATCCGATGGCAAGGCTAATAGATAGTCCAACAGCACTCCATAGAGAATATCTTCCTCCTACCCAATTCCACATGGTAAAGATATTGTCTTCAGCTATCCCGAAGGCTTTTACTTTTTCCAAATTTGTAGATACGGCCACAAAATTATATTGAATATCGTTTTCTGTGGCTGATTGTAAAAACCATTTTTTAATGGTTTCAGAGTTGGTAAGGGTTTCCTGAGTCGTAAAAGTTTTGGAAACGATCACAAATAAAGTTGTTTCAGGATGAAGTTCTTTTAAGACCTCTGCTACATGGTCACCATCAATATTGGAAACAAAATGAGTTTTTAAATGGTTTTTATAATAATGAAGTCCTTCAACCACCATGTTTGGTCCCAGATCAGAGCCTCCGATACCAATATTGACCACATCTGTAAATTGTTTTCCAGAATAACCTTTGAATTCCCCTGAGATCACTTGTTCAGTAAATCCCTTGATCTTGTCCAAGGTTTGATTTACTTCTGGCATAATGTCTTGTCCGTTTACAAGTATAGGATCAGTATCAATATTTCTCAAAGCTGTATGTAAAACCGCTCTGTTTTCAGTAGCATTGATCTTATCTCCTCCAAAATACTTTTCAATCGCATCATCCAGTTTACTTTCTTTGGCTAAGCTCCACTAACAAGGCTAAGGTCTTCTCTGTCATCCGATTTTTAGAGAAATCAAAATGAAGATCTTCAAATTGAAGCGACATGTTCCGTTTCCTGTCAGTATCCTGAAGAAATAAAGATTTCATTTGAAGATCTTTAATTGCTTCATAATGTTTAGTGAGTTCCTTCCATGAATTGGTAGTGGTCGGATTTATATTGATAAGTGACATAATATGCTTTATTTAAGTATTTTTTATTCAGTTGCTAAACTAGCAGCAATCTCAGTTTCCAAATAACTGTTTGGAATATCATCCAATTGTTGCTTTATAGGAGCGATATAGGTGAAATAGTCGTCCTTTAAATATTCCTTAATGGGTGCTGCAGAGGGTAGTTTCTGTTTGAACGGATCTACTTGTTTGCCATTTTTCCAAAAACGATAACAAACATGAGGTCCGGCGGTATTTCCGGTCATACCAACATAGCCTATAACATCTCCTTGTTTTACATATTGTCCCTTTTGAACGGCACGTTTTTTCATATGTAAATACTGTGTACTATAAGTCGAATTGTGTTTGACTTTTACATAATTTCCATTTCCCCCTTTGTATCGTGATTCGACAACAGTACCATTGGCAGTGCTCATGATCGGGGTGCCTACGCTGGCGGCAAAATCAGTACCTCTGTGAGCTCTTACCTTGTTTCCGTAATATTTGATGCGTCTTTTTAAGTTGTATCGGGATGAGATCCGACTAAATTTGATGGGTGATTTTAAAAACTGCCTTCTTAGTGTCTTGGCGTTCTCATCGTAATAGTCGTTAATGTTCTTGGTAGAATCAGTAATAAAGTTAAATGCATAAATGGGGTTATCCTTATGGACAAAGTAAGCCGCTTTAATATTACCTATCCCAACAGGGATAGTATCATTGATGTATTTTTCTTCATAGATCAATTTAAAACTATCTCCTTTTTGAAGGTGGAAAAAATCAATGGTCCAAGCGTAAATATCACTCATTTCATGAGCCAGAATATAATTCAGATTCTGTCTTTCAATGGCTTCAGATAAAGAACTTTCTATGATTCCGGTGGCTGTTTTTTCGACGATCTTTACCTCTTTTCGTCCAAACTTTGTTTGAACAGAATCTGTAAAATCTACAATAAGGTATTCTACTTTATTAGGCTGATAGATAAATACCTGAGCTCTTTCAGTAGAATCATTTTTAGCAAGAACCATATAAGGTTTACCAGCTCGTAATTTTCTAATATCAAAGGTATCTCTGGCTGCAGCTGCAATTTTATAAATTTCAGGGTAATCTACGTGATGCCTGTCAAGAATCTCCCCAAAACTTTCTCCACTTCTTATGGTATCCTTAATGACTTTATAATTGTTCAAAATATAGCCAAACTCTTCAATGATCAATGGCTTCACCTCTTCAACAGGATCAATTTCTGTGACATCTTTTGCTTCTTTTTGACAGGAATAAAAAAGGATAAATCCCAAAATAAATATAATGCTTCTCCTCACGTTTGAATTATTTTCTAACAACGCTGCAAATTTATCGAATTTGCGAAATAAACAAGCCCAAGATTAGTTAAAATTCAGGGAAACGGATGAACCAATCCATTATACTCAATTAATTCGGCTTTTGCGGCTCCTACGAGCAGAGAAGCTTTTATTCTAAGTGGGATTTTATTCTTGTCATCACTGATCCATAAGGTCACATTTTCTTCGTCCTTAAAAACACGTCCCTTTTGCACAAGAGGTCTGATTTTTATGGTATCGATCTTCCCAAAATTGGTCCTGATGGTCTCCCTTCCGAGAACCATAAGTTTGATGGGGTTCATTTTTCCATCGAAAACCATATTGATAAGAACATAATCATTTTCTCTAAGGGTTGAAAAATCAATATTTCTCATATAGTAGAAGGAAGATAACATATCCTGAACATTGTTTTGTATGAAAAAAGAAGCTTCCGTGTTTTTTTTGTGATTGATTTCTTTAGCCTGATGCGAAACAAAATCAAAATGTACCTCCTTATCTTGTGTATACCCGCCTTCATCAATTTTTCGGATAAAGTGTTTTGGCCTTAAACCAATTTCTGTAAAATAGCTTTCATAAGTGTCTTCTACTGAAAATAAAAACCCCACCATTCCTGTGGTCCAACCTTTTCCTATGGCGTGAATAAGAGAATCGCTCTTTTTATTAGTATTTTTTGAGTTCCACACTGGCAAAACCTGCATTTAAGAGCCCATAGTGAATTCTGTATTTTAAAAACTCTCCATGCTCAAACGATATGGTATCATTTTGCGCAAAGGAGTTCAGATAAATCAGGAGGAAAATTATAGGTATTATCCTTTTCATATTCAATAAATTCTAACAGAAGTTTATTCATTTCTTGATCATTCAACCACAACCACACCTGTCCTATCAAAATTTATACCAATTTTCTATTCTCTATAAGGTTGAAAATTTCCAATGCCTTCTTGTAACCAGGACAGATAATCTTCAATATCAGGATTATATGCAGAATATTCATTCAGATTATCACCATTATGATCGAGTAATACATAGTAAGGTTGGGCATTTGCCTTATACTTATTGATCTGAAACTCGCTCCATTTTTTACCTATCGTTGTGACTTGTTTCCCGTTTAATGAAGAAGTATAATGTTCTTCAACAGGCAGAGGTTCTTTTATCATCAACATATAAGGAAATAAGCACAATATCATTTTTCAGGACCTGTAAAACTCTTGAATCAGACCAAACTCTTTCCTCCATTTTTCGGCAGTTTACGCAAGCATGACCTGTAAAATCAATCATCACAGGTTTATTGATTTTTTTAGCATAAGCCATTCCTTTTTCATAGTCCAGAAAGGAAATGATATCATGAGGACCCAAATGCGCTCCTGGCGGGATTTCCATTCGCGTTCCCATTCCAGCTTCACTAAGCTTTGTATACCCCACTCCATATGAAGACTCGCTGTAATGCATTGGAGGCGGAAAACCGCTGATCAATTTTAAAGGAGCTCCCCAAAGTCCGGGAACCATATAAATTGTAAAAGTCATAACTACCAGTCCGAGGCTCAATCTTCCTACTGAAATATGAGAAAGATCAGAATCATGAGGTAATTTGATCTTTCCAAATAGGTATAGGGCAAGTGCACCAAAAATAGTGATCCAAATGGCTATAAATACTTCTCTTTCCAACCAATGACCTTGCAAGACAAGATCGGCATTTGATAAAAATTTAAAGGCCAGGGCCAATTCTAAAAATCCTAAAAAAACTTTTACTGTATTGAGCCATCCACCTGATTTGGGTAAGGAATTCATCCATCCCGGGAAGGCAGCAAAAAGTGAGAAGGGCAAGGCAATGGCCAAGGAGAATCCTAACATACTAATAACAGGAGCAATTCCTCCCTGGGCAGCAGCAGCTACCAGAGCAGTACCCACAATTGGACCTGTACATGAAAAAGATACAATAGCGAGGGCAAGTGCCATAAAGAAAATACCAATCAAGCCCCCTCTGTCAGCCTGAGAATCGACTTTGGTTCCCCAGGAACTGGGCAATGTAATTTCAAAAGCACCAAGAAAAGAAACAGCAAATACGATCAATAATAAGAAAAATATAATATTGAACCAGACATTGGTTGATAAAGCATTAAGGAATCAGCACCAAAAATAGAGGTTACTACCGTTCCAAGTAAAACATATAAAAACACGATGGAAACACCAAATAGGATAGCATTTCGAATACCTATGGCTTTTGTTTTACTCTGTTTGGTAAAGAAACTTACGGTCATTGGGATCATTGGAAACACGCAAGGAGTCAACAATGCCGCAAAGCCCGCAAAGAAACTTAAAATGAACAATGTCCAGAGACTTTTCTTCTTTTCTTGTTTGGTTTTACCAACAATTTGCGTTGTATCTGCTTCGTTTGTTTTTTCTACAGTCTTCAGTACTTTGCAGGAAACTCTTGTCCTGTGTTTGGCTTGACAAGCTGCTGTAACTGCCTCTCCGGCCATTCCCTGAACTTCTTCAAAACTGATGTCGACTTCTGTCGGAGGCAGGCAAAAGGTATCATCACAGACCATAAACTCAAGGGTGCCCTCTATCTTGATTTTGTCACTGGTCAGCAAGCGTATTTTCTGTTTGAAAGAAGCTTTTTCTTCAAAAAACTTAATTTTCATATTAAATACGTTGTCAAACTCTGCATGGCCCTGGTCTTCACTCGGTTTTCCAATCAGCTGGAACTTTTCCTTATCTTCATTTATCGAAATACTGGTAGCAATAGGACCTCCTTCAGGGACATTTTGAGAATACAAATGCCAGCCATCTTCAATAGTTGCTGAAATAATTAAATTATAATCAGTGTCATTTATTTTTTCAACTGAAGTTTCCCAGACTACGGGTTCATGGATTTGTGCAGTAGCGACTGATCCAATAAGAGAAAAAGAATATAAATACTTTAAAAATGTAGTTCATGTTTGCAGTGTTGCTTTTAATATAGTTTTTGTCTTATCAGAAATCTTAAAACGATTATCCATTCTTTTTCCAATGATCCAGATGATATCTGCACCGGAACAAAGTAACCAAATATTTTCTTTATCTAAAAGCGAGTATTTTTCATCCTTGAAATATTTACTTAACTTTTTCTTTCCGGTCATACCGATTGGGTAAAAATAGTCGCCTTTTTTCCATTTTCTTACAGATAAGGGATAAGTTAAGAGATCTTTATCAAAATAGTGCATATTTAGGGCTATCACTAAGCTTTTTATTGAACTCAGAACCACTTGATTTTATGGTTTCCATTTCTAGGGAAGATACATCTAAGTTGATCAAAGAATCAGAATCTTGAATTTCCCTCGCTGCAGTATCAGCATGATTTTGGTTGATTTCACTTAAAAGCAAGTAATCTCTGTGTTTAACCAGTCGATGGGTTTTGGAAAACATCTGTTTCCCGGATTGTGATACGAGTAAGGATTTGATGTCGTCCCATTGATGAAAACCAAAGGGATAAAAGAGTTGGTAGAGGTAAGCGTTATTGTTGGAAAATTCTAAAAGATCTTTAACCCTAAAGTGTATTACCGACGGATCTGTTACTCCTTGTTTATCGATTACTTTGTCTCGAACACTTTTCATTGCATCACCAACTGATCCCATTAGCCTCCTTAAGATGGTTCGATTGTGGAGGAAAAACGCTCCAAAAAAGAGGGGTCAATTTCTTTAAGCATAGGGAACCAATTCCTTTCGGATCTTATTCCTCAGGTATTTGCTATCCTTATTGCTATGATCTTCTCGCCATCCTAAGTTTTTGTTCTGTGGCGTAGCTATAAATGTCTTCCTTGCTAAAGGGTAATAAGGGTCGAAGAATACTGTTTGATTTTTCCGGAATTCCGCATAAACCATCGATTCCGGTACCTCTTGAAAGATTGATAAAAAAGGTTTCAAGATTGTCATCGGCATGATGAGCAGTGAGTAAATAGTCATATTCTTTTTCCTTCAACAAGTCTTTAAACCAATTGTATCGAAGTTCGCGAGCCGCCATCTGAATTGAGCATTTATGCGTTGAAGCATATTTTTGGTATCAAATTGAATGACGTGAACAGGGTTTACCATACTTCTTAGCTTTCAACCGCACAAAAGCTTCATCGGCATCGGCATCTTTACCCCTTAACTTAAAATTGCAATGAGCGAGATATAGCTCTGAATCAGTTTTCGAGAGCAGGTCCAATAAAACCATGCTATCAATTCCACCTGATATGGCAAGAAGTAATTTTTTGTTTTCCATTTCTGGAAAGTTCTCCTCCAAATGTATTTTAAATCGATCGTACAAAGGTGCCTGATTGAATTTTAACTGTGCAAAGTTATGCTATTTAACAAGAGGAATAAAAAAAGTCCTTAGCAAACAGGATGAGTTCGTTAAGGACTTCGTATAGGGTTGAAATTCTTAATTCTTTACCAAGTAAATTTTTATTGATTTCGAGTTCCGAAAGTACTGTTAGCGCCTCTTCCATATAAATATCTTTTTTCAAATTTTTATGCCATATTTCACGCTTTTTGGCTAAAATTGAATCCTTCTCCATCAATGGTAATTCATATTTTGGAGAATTAAATGTCAAATTACTTTCATATAAGGCAATATCACCAAAGGCTTCACTTTCTTTTTCTCTTTGTTCTATATCATTTTTGAACTTCTCGTAGTTGAGTTGTATCAAAGTTTTATCACGTCCTTGTTTTAACCATTTTGCATTATCATCAATGATGATAAAATGAGGATTGTCAGCAATTCTTTTCTTGCTCTCATTGATAACTTCATGAAAATTCGCATAGACATTTACAGGTGTATATTCTGCAGGCTCTATTTTATCCCAGCTTAAGGGGTTTTTTTCATCCCGTTCACCAATTTCGAAATAGGTGTATTTATCTGGCATAGCGATATCACTTACCACCCCTTTCAATTGGGTTGAACCCCCATTGATTCTATAGAATTTTTGAATGGTCATTTTTAAAGCACCCAAGTCTTTTTCGTATTTGAAGTAATTGTTCAATGGCAATACATTTTGAACTGTTCCTTTTCCAAACGACTGTTTACTTCCTATGATGACTGCTCTGTTGTAATCTTGCATGGCCGCTGCAAAAATTTCTGAGGCAGAGGCACTTAATTCATTGACCAACACAACTAAAGGACCATCCCACTGAATTCTTTTATCCTTATCGGATCGTGATATTCGGGTTTTCACCTCTATACTTCACCTGAACTACCGGGCCATCACTTATAAAAAGACCTGCAATTTCAATAGCCGTTTTTAAAGATCCTCCACCGTTATTTCTAAGGTCAATTAAAAGACCTTCTACATTTTCTTCTTTTAATCGGGCAATTTCCTGCTCCATATCAGTTGCAGAATTTCTAAAATTTCTTTCGTTGAAATCTATGTAAAACTTAGGAAGATTGATTACTCCGAATTTACGTTGGTCAACATCAACAACAGTTGATTTCACGAAGGTTTCTTCTAGTTCAACGATATCTCTTATAATTGAAATCACATGAACCGAACCATCAATTTTCTTTACGGTTAACCTAACTTCTGTCCCTTTTTTACCTTTTATATATTCAATTGCATCGTCTAGTCTCATACCTACAATATCAACCGGCATTTCATCTGCCTGCCCCACTTTAAGTATAAGGTCACCAACTTCCAATTCTCCACCTCTCCAGGCTGGTCCTCCCGAAATCAGTTCAGCTACTCTTGTATAATCATCTCTTTTTTGAAGTCTTGCACCGATACCTTCAAGTTTCCCTGCCATAGTTTGATCAAAACGTTTTTTATCTTTTGGCGCAAAGTAATTGGTATGCGGATCAAACTGAATGGTCATGGTATTTATAAAAATGGAAAACCAGTCTGTATCATCCAGTTCTTCCATTACTGTGTAGAGATCATCAAGACTTTTTGAAGCAGCCTCGCGTGATTCCTTTTCTAGTTCCTCGAATGATTTAATGGTAACTTCTTTTTCTACCTCACCTTCAGTATCTTCTTCAGCTGAAGCAACATTTTTGGTCATTGTTTCCTGAAGTTGAATCTTTTCATGAAGTCTCGATAAAGTACTGACCTTTAATTGATTTTGCCAATTTTTTATTAATTCTGATTGAAGAAGAAGCATACTCTTTTTTATCATAATCAACGTCAAAACTGTCATCTTTGTTAAAATCAAAAGGGTTTTGAAGAATTTCCCTATAGTATCCCTGAGATTCCAAAACTCTTTGATCAAACCTTTCCATTATGACATTATAAAAGGAAAGATCCTCACTTTTAATTTGATCATCTATAAGGTTCCTGTACTTTGAAAACTCATCAATATCAGTTTGCAAAAAGAATCTCTTATAAGGATCCAAGGCATCAATAAAATCAGTAAATACTTTTTCAGAAAACTCGTCGTCTATTGCGTGAGGTTCATAATGACCTTGCTTAAGAGCATATCTTACTAGGCCAATTAATATTTTATCTTTTTCCGGATCAGGCTTATTTGCTATTTGGAACCCAAATAACATTCCGGCCACAAGGATAAGGGGAAATATAATTCTATATTTTTTTTTCATAAAGAGGGAAGTTTTTTTCATTTACTCGCTACATAATGGTCTCAACAATGTTACAATATAAACAAAACCGTATTTATTTAGTACCTAAACTACGATTTGTCTGACAAATGTCTGCAAAATTCGTCAAAACAGAACACAATACTAGCTATAAATTGGCGATTTGCCTCATAATTAAATGTTAAACATAAATTTCAAACGGTAACCTCAAAAGTTTTATTTTTGTTTTAAATTCTACAATCATGCAAAAACGACCCTTGATCCTGGTGACAAATGACGATGGTATTACGGCACCTGGAATTCGGACTTTAATCTCCGTAATGAATGAAATAGGAGATGTCATCGTCATTGCACCCGATAGTCCACAAAGTGGTATGGGTCATGCTATAACTTTGGATTCGACGATTTATTGTGATGCGGTAACCATAGATGAAGGTCCTCAATTGGAATACAGGTGTTCAGGAACTCCTGCTGATTGCGTTAAGATGGCCATCAGTGAAATTCTCAACAAAAAACCTGACCTTTGTGTCTCTGGTGTAAACCATGGTTCCAACAGTTCTATTAACGTGATCTATTCTGGGACAATGAGTGCGGCTGTGGAAGCTGGAATTGAAGGAATTCCGGCCATTGGTTTTTCCTTACTCGATTATTCCTGGAATGCTCATTTTGATCACCTGAGAGCAGATATAAAAAAAATTGCAACTTAACGTGCTTGAGCGGGGGTTGCCTGATGGAGTCGTGCTCAATGTAAATTTTCCAAAAGTTGAAAGCAAGAAATTTAAGGGAATAAAAATATGCCGCCAGGCACGCGCAAACTGGGTGGAAGAGTTTGATAAAAGGGTAAACCCGCAGGGAAAAGAGTATTATTGGCTTACCGGAAAGTTCGTCAACCTAGATCCTGGAGAAGATACTGACGTATGGTCATTAAAGAATGGGTATATTGCAGTTGTTCCTGTAGGATTTGATATGACGGCTCATCATTTTCTACCAGCCCTAAACCAATGGAAATTGTCATGAAAAAAGAAATTTTAATAGGATTTTTAATAGGAATTATCGCTACGGTCTTTGGGTTCTATATATATGTGGAATTTGTGTCTACTTATAGTTTTGAAGAGACGATCAAGATTCTTAATGAAGGAAACTTATATGGGAAAGTATTAGGTCTTGCGGCTATTCCAAATCTTTTCGTCTTTTTTATTTTCTTAAAAAAGAAACAAGATCTAAGGGCAAGAGGTGTTTTAATAGCCTGTTTTTTTGTAGCCTTTTTAGTTTTACTCAGTAAGTTTTTATAAGCTGAATTATAAATAAAAATTAAAGCAATAAAAAATTGAAATATTATATTATTTCAGGAGAAGCTTCTGGAGATCTGCACGCTTCGAACTTAATGAAAGCCCTAAAAAATGAAGACAGTCATGCTGAATTCAGATTTTGGGGAGGAGATTTAATGCAGCAAGTTGGAGGAACTTTGGTCAAGCATTACAAAGATCTCGCATTTATGGGCTTCGCAGAAGTTTTTATGAATCTGAGAACGATATTAAACAATATCAAGTTTTGTAAAAAAGATTTGCTTGAATACGCACCTGATGCATTGATCTTGGTAGATTATCCCGGGTTTAATTTAAGGATAGCTGAGTTCGCAAAGAAAAACAATATTACGGTCCATTATTATATCTCTCCGCAAATCTGGGCCTGGAAAGAAAACCGGATCAAGAAGATCAAAAGAGATGTGGATCAAATGTATGTGATTCTTCCATTTGAACGGGAATTTTATGAGGACAAACACGATTTCCCCGTTCATTTTGTAGGCCATCCATTACTAGATGCTATCGCAAACAGAACTCCTGTGGACCCTGCTTTTTTTGCAGCTGAAAATGACCTGAGTGACAAACCAATTATAGCCCTTTTACCTGGAAGCAGGAAGCAGGAAATAACAAAGATGTTAGCGATCATGTTAGGCATGGCCCCAAAATTTCACTGACCATCAATTTGTTATAGCTGGCGCGCCCGGACAAGATCTATCATTTTATCATAAATTTTTATCAGATGATAATATTGCCATAGTAGAAAATAAAACATACGATTTGCTATCTGTTGCTACAGCCGCGCTTGTTACTTCCGGAACCGCAACTTTAGAAACAGCACTTTTTAAAGTACCTGAAGTAGTTTGTTATAAAGGAAATGAACTTTCTTATCAGATTGGGAAACGACTTGTTAATGTGAAGTATATATCACTGGTTAATCTCATTCTGGATAAAGAGGTCGTTACAGAATTGATTCAAGATGATTTTAATGAAACCAAGCTTGAGAACGAATTATTCAAGATCCTTGACCACAAGGGCCGAGAAGACATGTTCAATCAGTATTATGAGCTGGAAAGAGCCTTAGGAGGAAAGGGAGCCAGCGAAAAAACGGCCAAATTGATCATTAAATATTCCTAACCCTTTTATGTCAATAATAGGGGAAATGAGAATTTCGAAACAATAATTTGACTATTCACACAGTGCTTCAAAGGCATCTTTATAATCCCCGGGAGTACTTCGAATTTTCATAAAAGTCCCCATAGTTAGTTCGGGCCAGTGCAATGCAAGACGGTACCTTCCATGCAACATGGTTGCTTTTTTACCTTCGATAATAATCTCGTAAGGCATGGCTGCCAAATGATCTTCTCCAATGATAGGTAGAAATTGCTTTTCACCTTTTTCTTCATCCAAAAAGGCAATTCCAAATACGGCTACTTTCTCATCACTAAACTTAAGACTATATACCATCTGGGTTGCCCCTTTTTGAGATTTCAGATTATTTTCTATGGTTTTTACGCCTTCTTCGAAACTACTAAATTCTTTAAGCTCTACAGGGTCAGTGAAATAGGGCATCATCATCTTATAATGATATTCTCTCAAATCTTCAGCAGTCATACCACCACCAAATCCTGTGTTTTTATTTCCTAAAGGAGATAAAGCTGCCTTTACATCAGATGACACTTTTATCAATCCCACTCTATGCGTATCATAAGCGTCTCTTAAATAAGCCTGAAACAGATATTCAGGATTGAGATAGCTGATTGTTGTTCCCGGACCATCGGCTTTTAGACCTACTTTCAAGGCTGCAGCCAAAGCACCTCGATCTTTTACTTTTAAAGAAATTTGCTGCAGGTCTTTTCTTGAGTAAACAATAACTTTTAAGGTCTGGTTATTTTCAGCATTATATTGGCCCAAAATTTCAAAACCAGATGCTTTTAGGGCATCAGTTACCTTTTGTTCGGTTTCATCAAGTGTATTTGGGGATTCACCTACAAGTATATAAGGGTTGAGTTCCTGAGCTGAAATACTCGTAGAAATTAACATAACCAATAATAAGAACGGTATAAGAATTGACTTTTTCATGTAAAAAATGCTTAAATATGGAGTGTAAAATTAATCAAAGCATACGGCTAAAAACCTAACTTATATCATGTTGTGCGATAAGGAAGAAATCTTTTATTGAAGATGATCAACAGGATTCCTGACCGCATCAACATCCACACAAAAAAAGCAATCCAGATGGCATATAATTTTAAATCAAAATAGTCGCCAATTAGAAGGGCTGGAATAAAGCCGAGGAAAGTAGACGCCAATAAAGTGTTTCTAAGAATCACGGCCTCAGCGAGACCCTTAAATATCCCGTCAAAAACAAAAGCAATTGCGTTGACGGGCTGCATGAGGATCACGATCCAGAAAATGTTGTAAAATAAGGATAAAACATCTTGCTCTTTACTGAACATTACACCAATATCTTTATATAAGATAAAACAAACGCCTCCCATTAGGACCGCTATGATGATGGTATATTTATTCAATTGCTGGCTTAATCTCCAAATTCGTGGATAGTCTTTTTGGCCCTTAAACTTTCCAGACATGATATTACCTACGCTTGCATAGCCATCAATAAAAAAGGCAAAAAAGAGCCATATTTGAAAGGCAATGGTCTGAGCAGCAATATAATTAGCTCCGTATTTTGTGGCATAAGCATTGGCCAGATAGAGCGCTATATTCAGAGAAATGGCTCTGATGATCAGATTCATACTTAACGAAAGCAGGCGTTTGATCTCGGGATGCATCGGAAAAATCAACTTTAACGAAAAAGGTGTTTTTTTAAGTAAAAGGATGAGCGATAATAAGGTCATCACTCCCTGAGCAATAACACTGGCCCAGGCTGCTCCCTCTACATGCATTGCAGGGATATAATCTTCAATTCCAAATACCAGAACAAAGTCTAATAAGATATTCAGGGAGGCACCAACAATACTGATCACCATAGGCCAGAAAGTATTTTGAAGCCCTCTGAAAACACCAAAAACCGAAAACACAAAGAGGGTGAAAGGAAGCCCAATGGCCCGGATTCTATAATAGGAGACTGATTTTTCAAGGATGATTCCACTTGCATTGTATAATTCAAAAATATGCTCAACAAAAAAAACGGTGATCACATAAATGAACAAACTGAGAGCAACGTTAATCGCTATGATCTGAGCCGGGAGCTGGGAAATTTCTTTTAACCTTCCGGCTCCAAAGTATTGGGCAATTATAGCTGAAATCGCAGAGCGAGTCTGTGCAAGAATCCAAACAATCGCCGAAATAAATGATCCGGCTATTCCAACAGCAGCAAGTGCCTCAGTTGGGTTAATATGGATATTTCCCACAATTGCCGTATCAGTGATTGATAATAATGGTTCCGCAATACCTGAAATGATGGCAGGAATAGCAAGTTTATTGATTTGCTTAAAAGAGATTTTGGGAACTTTATTCAATGATCTGAATGTTTACTCGGCGAAAATAAAACAATTAATTTGGAAAGTCCTCAGCCTTGATTGATTTAAAGTTTCTTCCTGTGCATTTCTCTGTTTCATTGATCCTGGGAATACTTCTCGGTTTTTTTTTGATTTTTCACAGCCGCTAATGATCATGGGCATTATAATAGCCGCGGCCTTTCTTCTCAGTTATTTTAAAGCTTTAAACGCTTACCGGCCACCTTTTTTATTTGCTTTTTGCTCTGGCTTACTTCTGGCGTTTTATGGGATGTTGATTATTTCCAGAACAAAACCCTCGGGGGATAGAAACCATTATCTGTATCGATACAAATCTGGATCCCTGATCCAGATCAGCGTAGTGGAAGAACTCAAACACAATGAGTATTATTTTAAATATAAAGGTGAGATTCAAGGAGTAGATCAGATAAAAACAAGAGGAAATGTACTGATCCGGATCACTAAGAATGAAAAAAACAGGAGGATTCAACTGGATGAATCGCTTTTTACTGTTCAAAGTCTTTTAGAATTAAACGGTCCCATGAATCCGGGAGCTTTCGATTTTAAGGAAGCTATGAAAAGGAAAGGCATCTACCATCAACTAACACTTGATGATGGCCAATTTATCAGCTGTAAAACGAAAGGGAACAGCCTAAGAACTCAGGCATTGATGTACAGGGAGGGGATCATTCAGTCATTGAGGAAAAAGGAATTCCCCAAAGAAGAATTTTCAGTCATAGAAGCCTTACTCTTGGGAAAGAGACAAGACCTTTCAAACGAAATGGTATTGAACTATCAGAATGCAGGAGCCATGCACCTTCTGGCTATTTCAGGTTTGCATATTGGAATTTTACTGATGATTCTCAATACGCTGTTGAAACCTATTGAACGATTCAAACATGGTAAAAAGATCAAATTACTTCTACTGATCACATTTTTATGGTTTTTCGCTTTTTTATCAGGGCTGTCAGCTTCAGTGATCAGGGCTGTATTGATGTTTACCGTACTTTCTATCGGCCTGTCTTCAGGTCGCAAAAGCAATTTAGGTCACTATTTATTTACGGCTCTTTTTTTTAGCCTGATCATCAATCCTGAATATTTGTTTGATCTTGGGTTTCAATTGAGTTATACAGCGGTATTATCGATTATTACGATAAGCCCTTTACTGCAATCTTTTTGGAAGCCAAATCATCGAATACTACGCTATTTTTGGAACCTCCTGATCATCTCTCTTTCAGCTCAGCTGGGAGTTTTACCCTTGAGTTTATATTATTTTCATCAATTTTCGGCCTTGTTTTTTTTAAGCAGCCTTTGTGTTATTCCCTTTTTAGGAATTATTTTAGGAATGGGTTATTTGATGATCCTATTGAATAATTTTGATCAATTGCCAGGATTTTATGTAAAAAGTTACATCTGGGTGATCAAAATGATGAATCAGGTCATTGAAATTTTGGGAAGCCTAAATTACCTGATCTATCGGGAGGTGTTTTTTACCTTAATAGGTTTACTACTGAGTTATATCATGATCATTTTCTTTATTTCGTGGCTCCGATATGCATCAGCGAAAAGGACAATGGCTTTGCTAATTTCGGCCATCCTTTTAATGACAAGTTTACTTGTTGAAAAAGGGCGGACACAAACAAGTTCCGCCTTTATCGTTTTTCACCAATATAAACAAAGCCTTTTACTCAAAAGAAGGGGTAATAGCGCAATGGTTTATGGAATCTCGGGAGATAAGGACGCTAGAAAACATCGCTTATTAAGAGATTATCAGTTGGAACATATGACGATTGAATTAGAAGAATTCAATAAGATGAAGCATTTTTTCAAGATAGGAGATAAGCGCGTCATGGTTCTCGATCATCAGGCCATAAAAACAGATTTTGGATTTAAGCCAGATGTTATCATCTTGATGAATTCGCCAAAAGTAAACCTGGAAAGGTTCCTTAAGAAAACACATCCTAAAATAATTATAGCCGATGGTTCTAGTTACTTCTCCTACAAGTTACTTTGGCAAAGAACAGCGAAAAAACATAAAATTGTTTTTCACGATACTGCTAAAATGGGAGCTTTTGCCATGTGAAAACGAACATAGGCCTCCAACAATTTTATGTATATTTGGGCGTTTAAAAGGAAAATTACATTCATGAAGATTATTGTGCCCATGGCCGGTATTGGTTCTAGACTAAGGCCACATACCCTAACTATTCCGAAACCCTTGACCTTAATTGCAGGAAAACCAATCGTTCAAAGATTGGTTGAAGATATTGTAAAGGTTGTTGATCAGAAAGTGGAGGAGATTGCTTTTGTAATCGGACCTTCTTTTCCCAAGGATACGGAAGAAAAACTTATGGACATAGCCCATAGCCTTGGAGCTATAGGTAAAGTATCTGTTCAGGAGGTTGCTTTGGGAACGGCCCATGCCATTCAATGCGCTAAAGATTCATTGGAAGGCCCATGTGTGGTTGCCTTTGCCGATACCTTGTTTAAGGCTGATTTCACACTTGACGGAGAAACAGATGGTGCAATCTGGGTAAAACAGGTAGAAGAACCAAGCGCGTATGGGGTTGTAAAACTTCAGGATGGCCTCATCACTGATTTTGTAGAAAAACCGGACGAATATATTTCTGATCTGGCAATTATTGGGATCTATTATTTTAAAAAGGGAGAGATTCTTAGAGAAGAAATACAATACCTGTTGGATCATGATATCAAAGACAAAGGTGAATACCAATTGACCAATGCGCTTGAGCATATGAAGCAGAAAGGTCTGAAATTTGTGCCTGGTAAAGTGAATGAATGGATGGATTGTGGGAACAAGGAAATTACCATTGATACCAATTCTAAAATATTACAATTTGCGCTAAAGGATCATGAAAATTTAATCTCAAAAAATGTATCTCTTGAGAATTCAAAGATAGTGGAACCATGCTATATTGGTAATAATGTGATACTTAAAAACACCACAATTGGCCCAAATGTTTCTTTAGGAGATGATAGTGTCGTAGAAAATTCACATATTACAGACTCTTTGATACAGACCAATTCGACGATTAAGAATGCAAATTTAAAGGAAGCAATGATCGGCAACCATGCATATTTTGACGGGAATTTTAGTGCGATAAGTATAGGAGATTATTCAATATTAAAATAAGATTTGATGAGGTTCTCACGTCATATGATCCTTTTGGTTGGAGCAATTGTATGCTCCTATACCGCTATGGGTCAGGAGGATCTGGTCTCAACAGAAGACATGCTGGTTGAGCAACAGCACATTAATTTTCAAACATTCTTTTTTGAGGCGCTTCAGCAAAAGGCAATAGGGAATTATGACAAGGCAGTTTATGCATTGGAAGCCTGTAACAATATTGAGAAAAATAACATAGCAGTTTTATTTGAGCTTTCAAAGAACTATGACTTATTGATCAAATATACAGAAGCAGAGTATTATGTTTTGAAAGGATTGGAAAGTGATCCTATGAATTTGTATATGCTCAGGCATTTAAAAGAGGTCAAGACCAAGCAAAATGATTATTTAGGAGCCATTAAAGTGCAGCAAAAAATCATCAGCTTAGAGCCGGAAGAAGAGGCTGATCTGGTGATCCTCTATATTAAATCGGGAGAGATAGAAAGCGCTACAAAGCTTCTAAAAAAATTGGATGATTTAAATAAATTACCAGAGGGTCTGCAGGCGTTGAAGGAATCACTTCTACAAGAATCGGAGGGTCCAACTGAAGAAATATATGAGCCAATTATAGTCGATAATCCTAAAAGGAAAGTAGATCTTTTAACAGAAGAGTATTCTTTAAATAAGGATTATACTACTTTAAAAATGTTGTTGGAGCAGCAATGGAAAACAAAACAATACCTCGAATTGTTAAAGGATAGTGAAGACGGGATTTCATTTTTTCCTGCCCAACCTTTTTTGTATTTAATGAATGGACGCGCATTGAATAGTTTAAGAAAAAGCAATGAGGCCTTGGGAGTTTTAGAGGAAGGATTGGATTATATAATTGAGGATGATCAGTTGAAGTCAGCCTTTTATCAAGAATTGAGTCTGAGTTATAAAGCCTTGGGGAATAATAAAATGGCAACTGAATACTACAACAAGGCCATGGAATTGAAAGATAAATAATGCAGAAATTAATTAGAAGTACCATTATTTTACTCGTTGTTGTTTTGTCTTTGGCTTCCTGTAAAAGCCGTAAGATCACAGATAAAAGTGTTGATTATTTACCTGCAAAATCTATTCTGAAAAAGAACCAAGAGGCAAGGTTTTCCAGAGTTTCAGTAAAAGCCAGCATGCAGATAAAATATAGAGGAAAGGACGAGTTGCCTAATATTAATGGGTCTCTAAGAATGATTAAGGACTCTGTTATTTGGCTTAATTTTTCAAAATTGGGCTTTCCAATTGCCAAACTTATCATTACACCTCAAGATGTAAAATTCTATGAAAAGATTGGAAAAACATCTTTTGAGGGAGATTTTAAACTGATCAGTAGCTGGCTGGGGACTGATTTTGATTTTGAAAAAGTTCAAAACCTGTTTTTAGGAGAGGCTTTACTGAATTTAGAATCACAAAAACACCAGGTGACTATTAAGGATGGTAAATATGAATTGTTTTCCAAAAAAAGAAACCCTATTTTTGACATTAAATACGCGATAGATCCGATTCATTTTAAGGTTGTGAAAGAGGAAATCACCCATGCAGAAAAGAATCAAAATTTATCAATATTATACAAGGATTTTAATAAAATTAATGAATCTTTGTTCCCGAAAGGATTTTTGATTACAGCTAAGGCTGATGATATGACAACCATCATAGATGTAAATTATAAGAACGTGCAATTTGATGTCCCTTTGAAATTCCCCTTTGCAATGCCAGCTGGTTATAGAAATATTGAACTTGAATGATGTCACTTAGGGCTAACATAACTGATAACAAACGTCGACACTACCCATCGATCGATTTTCGGTCTTCCTTTATTTTATTACTATTCATTTGCTTGCTTCCGATTTCTCTTTTAGGGCAAAGCAGACAGGAACTGGAAAAGCAACGCCTTCAGTTGCAAAAGGAAATCAAAGAGATCAACACACTTTTATTTCAGTCTCAGAAAAAAGAAAAAACCTTGTTATCTGACTTGTCCGATCTGGTTCAACGTATTGGGGTGAGAACAAAACTGATCAACACCATCAATGAAGAAACGAATCAGCTAAAAATTGAAATCCAAGAAAATGAACGTCAAGTAAGGTTGTTAGAGGAAAGGCTGGATTATCTTAAAAAGGACTATGCCAATATGGTGGTACAATCTTATAAAAGTAAGACGAAGAATAGTCGTTTAATGTTTCTGCTTTCTTCAGAGAACTTCTTACAAGCTTATAAACGACTGGAGTACCTAAAGCAATTCGCAGCTTACAGGGTCCGTCAGGGTGAGGAGATCAAGGAAGAAACGATTAAACTTCACAATCTGAACGACTATCTGGTTGAACGACGGAATGAAAAAGAAGAGCTACTCGCTATTAACCGTGAGGAAAAAGATAGTATCAGTAAAGAAAAAGCTTCTCGTGAGACTTTGGTAAAATCAGTAAAGAAAAAGGAAAAGAAATACATTACTCAAATAAATAACAAGCAAAAGGAGGAAAAAAAGATTGATGCAAAAATTGAGGCTTTAATTGCCGAAGCCATTGCCAATTCAAATAAGGCGTCCAACGTGAAGAGCTCGGGCTTTGCTCTTACACCTGAGGCCATTGCTTTAGAAAAAGATTTTATATCCAATAAAGGGAAATTACCTTCTCCCGTAGAAAGAGGAGTGATCGTCAGAAGGTATGGCAAACAATCACATCCAACACTAAAAGGCATTACTATTGAAAGTAACGGTGTGTTTTATGCTACTGAAAAGAATGCGAATGCACGTGTTATATTTGATGGAAAAGTTTTGGCTATACAGGTACTACCTGGGAAAAAGAAAGCCGTTTTAGTGCAACACGGGAATTATATTTCTGTGTATAAGAACCTCGATAATGTAACTGTACAAAAAGGAGACCTGGTTTCTACCAAACAGTTGCTGGGAAAAATTCATACCGATAAGACAACAGGAAAAACAATCCTGGCATTTGTCCTTTTCAAAGAAATTCACAGGCAAAACCCAGAGGAATGGGTATATAAGATTTAGATCAAAAGGCACCATATCATGATTGTCAAAAAGATCATTGAAGAAAGGCTTTCCACAGAGATTGAATCCATAGCCCCTCTTTCAGGGGGAGACATCAATGAGGTATACAAAATCAACTGTACTCTTGGTAAGTTCGTTATAAAACACAATAGTTGTCAAAGATTTCCAAAGATGTTTGATATGGAAGCCAATGGCCTGAATATGCTTCGGGAAGGAGGGCTAAAAACACCCACTGTTATTGATCATTTTGAAGATAAAGATGATCAGTTCCTGATCCTCGAATTTATAAAAGAGGAAAAGGCTGAGGATAACTTTTGGATTGAATTTGCGAATAACCTGTCTGCGCTGCATCGCAAAAGCAATGGGTTTTTTGGGCTAGATCAGAACAACTATATTGGTTCTCTTGATCAGGAAAATGACCAAATGCCTACCTGGGAGGAGTTTTTCATATCAAAACGCCTTAAGCCTCTGATAAAAATAGCTTTTGACAGAGGGCTTATGACAAGACAGCATTTGCTTGATTTTGATCATTTCTATACGGTATTCCCTGAACTCCTGCCTGTAGAATCTCCTTCCTTGCTCCACGGTGATCTTTGGTCCGGAAACATACTTTGCGGGGTAGGACAGCAAGCCATTTTTATTGATCCTGCGGTTTATTATGGCCACAGAGAAGTAGATATTGCGATGACGAGAATGTTCGGTGGTTTTGATCCTGTTTTTTTGGATCATTATCACAATTTTTTTCCACTGGAACAAGGTTGGGAGGAGAGAATTTCAATTCACAATCTATATCCTCACCTGGTTCATTTGGTCTTGTTTGGTAAGTCTTATCTGAACGGCATAGAAAAGGTGATTCAACGTTATAATTGACATGATTACAGGAAAAGAGCCTTCAATTCAGTAGCATCTTTAGGATCCATCTTTTTAGAAAGCACCAAACTTAACTGCTTCCGTCTTAGAGCACCATCATATCGTTCTTTTTCAAGGTCCGTTTCCGGTACAATTTCGGGAACCTTGACAGGTGTGCCTGTTCTATCAACCGCTACAAAGGTATAAATACCTTCATTCACTTTGGTGCGCTCACCTGATTCACGATCTTCCATCCATACATCAACAAAGATCTCCATAGATGAATTAAAAGCTCTGGATACTTTTGATTCAATGGTTAGCACGCTTCCTACAGGAACAGCTTTTGAAAACACAACATGGTTTACCGAAGCTGTAACGGTGATACGCTTGCAATGCCTCCTTGCTGAGATACTTGAGGCACGATCCATTCTTGCGAGCAATTCACCTCCAAAAAGATTGTCCAAAGGGTTTGTTTCTCCTGGTAAAACAAGATCGGTCATAATGGTTAAAGATTCACTAGGGGTCTTGCTTTTCATGCTGAAGGGGTATTACAACGTTTTTAAAATAAGTTTGTGACACAAGATAGAAAAAGACAGCCTAAAACTCCTGAATGAGCAACCAAGAATCTTTAGCCACATTTCTCCTGATCTGAGATAAATTTTCCAGGGCTTCATCTCTTGAAGAGAAACTGCCATAGGAAACAACGGTTAGGTTCCATTTATTGACTCCAAGTATTCTGGCATCATATCCTTCTTGTAATAGTTGATTTACCTTGCGATTGGCATTTTCAGGAAATCTAAAGGCACCGGCAATTACATGAAAGTTTTTATTGCTGCCTTCTACTTCGAGGTTCAAGGTAGGTAAGGGTTTGGAAATAATAAAAGTGGCATTCTCGATCTTTTCTTCCATTAGATCTTGCCGCTTTTGTGCTTCAACCATTTGTTTTTTATAGAGATGTCCTTGATAATATTTCCCGGCAAAACCAATAGCAGACAAGCCGATAACAAAAATTGCAGCGTATTTTAAATAATTAGGGGCCTTTTTCTCGACAATCGGAATAACCTTAGGAGTTTCAATCGCTTCGGCAATTTTCACGATAGGTTCTCTTTCGATCTCACTTCTTACTACGTTTGAAAGACCAAAAGAAGAAGTCAGATAATTGATCTTTTGCTGAGGTTCAAAATGTAATTGATCGCCTGATAAATTAAAGGTTCCCAAACCGTATAAATTCAAGTCCCGGTTTTTTAACTTTTCTCTCCAGGCATCAATTTCAAAATTGATATAATTTAAGGCACATTCGTAGGATATATTGTCGACAGAGGAGATGTAATTTGCCAGTAAACCGTCATTATTTGTCAAATGAGCGTTAAAGGTAATCTGCTTGTAGGGAGGTAAAATCGTATGATTTGAACCATCAATTCTCGCTGATTTGTTATTGGTTACGAATCCTCCGAATTTCGGAACTATAACACATTCGTATCGGTATAATAAATCACTTATGTAATTCGCTAGATTCAATAAATAGGGAGTTTAGTTACACTTAAACAAAACTAAAAAAAAACAATTACTGTTTACATTACCCTTTCCATTTTTATTAACAAAAACATGCACAATTGAAAACCAAATTTTTAAGATGGAAAATGATGAATTATTTTATTATCTGGCTTTGCAATCTTTGGTTGGAATAGGTCCGGTAAAGGCGAAAAAATTAATGAATTACTTTGGGGGAGCCAAGCAGTTATTTCAAGCAAATAAAAATGACCTAAAGCGTATTAAGGGTTTAGGAATAGATGTTTTGAAACAACTCAATAATACTGCTGTTTTCGAAAAATCGGAAAAGGAAATGCGATTTATAGAAGCCAACAGCATTTTAGCCCTAACACAAGAGCACGAGTCCTATCCCGCCAAATTAAAACATTGTCAGGACGCTCCTTTGGTCCTTTTTTCAAAAGGGAATTTTGACATCAACAATAAGAAAATCATCAGTATTGTTGGAACTCGTATGATGACCCCATATGGAAGTCAATTTTTGAAGGAATTTATTAAAGGAAATAAAAAGGTTTGACCCCATCATTGTAAGTGGTTTGGCCTATGGAATAGACATATGCGCTCATAAGGAATCTTTACAAAACGACATTTGCACCATTGGTGTTTTGGCCCATGGACTGGATAGAATTTATCCAAAATCTCATACGGGAATTGCAAAAAAAATGCTTGAAAAAGGAGGTCTTTACACAGAATTTTGGTCTGGTGGATCTCCGGCAAAAGAAAATTTTGTAAAAAGAAACAGGATTATTGCAGGATTGTCTGAAGCAACGCTGGTGGTTGAATCAGCTAGTAAAGGAGGCTCGCTGATCACATCAGAACTTGCCTCATCCTATTACAGGGATGTATTTGCCGTTCCCGGAAGAACTACTGATACATATAGTCAAGGTTGCAACATGCTGATCAAGAGCAATAAAGCGGCGATGATTACCTCGGTGAAGGACCTTGAATATGTATTGGGATGGACTTCGAAACCTGTAAAAAAAAAGGAAGTTCAGAAAACACTTTTTGTTGAAATGAGTGAAGATGAAAAACGGATCCATGACTTTTTGCAGTCATCAGAAAAACGATTGCTTGATCAATTAGCCTTGGAAACCGGATTTAGTGTTCAAAAAGCATTGATGATATTGCTTCAATTAGAATTAAAAGGAATGGTCATCAGTCATCCGGGGAAATTATATCAGGCGGTGTAATGCAGAAATATTTTTACAAGGAAGTACCCAGCCTTTCAAAATACAACACCACTGCTTCTTTCATCAGTACTGATTGTTCACCCCCTTTTAAAGTGGGTAGTTCATCAAGCACTTTATAATGAGGCCAACCATCATCGTCAAAATAATCAAATTCATAATACCCAAAAGGCTCAAGCAACTTACAGATAGAAATATGCATGATATTCAGCTTCTCATCCTTACTGAATTTTTGATACCCTTTTCCCAACTCCTGAATTCCTATAAGGTATATAATGGCATCAAGATCCATTTTCTCACCTCCGCCAAATTTTTCGGAAACACTTTTCTGGATCTCTTCCCATTGCATTTTAATCTTTTCGTCCCTTGCCATATACGTAATTTAAAGGCCAAAAATACTAATAAGGAAACACAATACCCTATAATTTCTTACTTTTGCCAATGCAGACTCAACACGAGAAGATGAGACAGAATAAAGGGTGATGAAAAGGTTATGAATCAATAGAGAAACTGATCCTAAGACAACTCATAAAACTGCTTAAATCACATTAAATAACCATACAGATGTACAGTAAAATAAAAGAACATTTAGCCGAGGAACTTAGATCTATTAAGGAAGCTGGATTGTATAAAAAGGAAAGAATCATTACAAGCTCGCAGGATGCGGTCATTAAGATCTCAACGGGAGAGGAAGTGATTAATTTTTGTGCTAACAATTATCTTGGATTGTCCAATAATCCAGAAGTAATTCAAGCGGCTAAAGACACCATGGATGCGCATGGCTATGGGATGTCTTCTGTAAGGTTTATTTGCGGAACCCAAGACATCCACAAAGAGCTCGAAGCAAGAATAGCAAAGTTTTATAAAACGGAAGACACCATTTTATACGCAGCGGCATTTGATGCAAATGGAGGGGTCTTTGAGCCTTTGTTACAAAAGGAAGATGCCATAATTTCTGATTCTTTGAACCACGCTTCTATTATTGATGGAGTAAGGCTTTGCAAAGCAGCCCGATACCGTTATGAAAATAATAATATGGAGGATCTTGAAAAGCAATTGATCGAGGCCAATAAGCAGAAACATCGTTTTAAGATCATTGTCACTGATGGTGTATTTTCTATGGATGGAATTGTGGCTCAACTTGATAAAATTTGTGATCTTGCAGATCAATATGATGCACTTGTGATGGTTGATGAGTGCCATGCTACTGGATTTATAGGTAAAACAGGAAGAGGTACGGTAGAATTGAAGAATGTGATGGGGCGGGTTGATATCGTAACCGGAACCCTTGGTAAAGCGCTTGGTGGTGCTATGGGAGGATATACAACAGGACCTAAGGAGATCATTGAGATATTAAGACAGAGATCCAGGCCTTATCTCTTTTCCAATTCATTGGCCCCTGCCATAGTTGGAGCTTCATTAAAAGTATTTGATCTCATAGAGAATGACACCAGTTTAAGAGATAAACTGGAAGAAAACACCAATTACTTCAGAACGAAAATGGAAGCAGCAGGATTTGATCTGGTAGGAGCTGATGCGGCTATTGTTCCGGTGATGCTCTATGACGCTAAATTATCTCAGGATATGGCCAATGCTTTGCTCGAAGAAGGAATTTATGTGATAGGCTTCTTTTTCCCTGTTGTTCCGAAAGGAAAAGCAAGAATAAGGGTACAGTTGAGTGCTGCACATACAAGAGAGCACCTGGATAAGGCCATTGCGGCTTTTATTAAGGTAGGAAAGGCACTTAAAGTAATTTAAGGAAGAAAAAAACAATCAGTTAGTATACAATTTGAAACATGAATAAGATAAGAATTACCAAACATTTCGATTTCGAATCGGCCCATGCCTTATATGGCTATGATGGCAAATGTAAAAACATTCACGGGCATAGTTATCACATATATGTGACGGTAATTGGCACACCCATAGAAGATGACAAAAATCCAAAAAACGGTATGGTGATGGACTTTGGCGACCTAAAAGTCATTGTCAAGAGGGAGATCGTATCAAAATTTGACCATGCAGTGGTTTTAAATCAAAACTCTCCACACAGGGAGTTGGCTAATACCATCAATGAGTACTCTCATAAAGTAGTTTTGGTGCCCTATCAGCCTACAAGTGAAAATATGTTGATAGATTTTGCAGAGCGTATTCAAAGTCAACTACCTCAAAATGTTTTACTACATTCGTTAAAATTATATGAAACCGCAAATTCATATGCTGAATGGTTTGCCAGTGATCAAAAATAGTTGATGCCTGCCATTTGAAAATGAAATCTACGCATGAATAGTGATCCAAAGAAAATATATTTTGCCTCAGACCAGCATTTTGGTATACCTGATGCTGCAAGCAGTAAGTTAAGGGAGAAAAAATTCATCTCCTGGTTAGACGAGGTAAAAACGGATGCCAAAGCCATCTTTTTATTGGGAGATCTCTTCGATTTCTGGTTTGAATATAAAACAGTAGTTCCAAAAGGTTTTATAAGGGTTTTGGGAAAAATTGCCGAACTTAAAGATAGCGGAATCCCCATTTATTTTTTTGTAGGGAATCACGATCTATGGATGATTGATTATTTTGAAACAGAATTGGGAATACCCGTTTATCGTCATGCCAAAGAATTTGTATTTGATGAAAAGACATTTCTTATCGGACATGGAGATGGGTTGGGGCCTGGAGATAAGGGCTACAAAAGAATGAAAAAAGTATTTGCCCATCCCTTGTCAAAATGGTTTTACCGATGGGTGCATCCTGATTTAGGCGTTAGGCTTGCTCAATACCTTTCTACAAAAAACAAATTGATATCAGGTCAGGAAGACATCAAGTTTTTGGGAGAAGAGAATGAGTGGCTTGCACAATATGCAAAAAGAAAACTGGAGCAAAAACATTACGATTATTTCTTATTTGGTCACAGGCATTTACCCATGGAAATTCAAGTTGGAAAGAATAGCAAATATATCAACACAGGTGATTGGATCTCTCACTTTACTTATGCTGTTTTTGATGGAAATGAGCTGACTTTGAAAACATATCAATAAATACGACTTAAGATATTTTATGGCGAAGACCAAAACTACTTTTTTCTGTCAGAATTGCGGGGCACAATTTCCAAAATGGGTTGGAAAATGTAACTCCTGTAACGAATGGAACACGATAGTTGAAGAAGTTATTCAAAGAGAAGAGAAGACATCATGGAAACCAGCAGCTACAAATAAAAAGGTAGCAAAGGCCGTAAAATTAAAGGAAATTACAGCGGTAAATGAAGAGAGGATCAATACCTGCAACAATGAATTAAATAGAGTTCTTGGCGGAGGTTTGGTAAAAGGATCTGTTGTTTTGTTGGGGGGAGAACCCGGCATAGGGAAATCAACCTTACTGTTGCAAATCGCCCTGATCATGAAAAACAAGGTGTTATATGTATCAGGTGAAGAAAGTATGACTCAGATCAAATTGAGAGCAGACAGGCTTCAAAAGGCAAATGAAAATTGCTTGATTCTGACCGAAACAAAGACCCATCATATTTTTAATTCGGCAGAGGAAACCCATCCTGAAGTGATCGTGATAGATTCAATTCAGACCCTGCATACTGAATTTATAGAAGCCTCGCCTGGAAGTATCTCACAAATTAGAGAAACGGCTGCTGAGCTCATCAAATATGCAAAGGAAACAGATACTCCGGTAATCTTAATCGGACATATTACCAAGGAAGGAAATATTGCAGGTCCGAAGATTTTAGAGCACATGGTTGACGTGGTACTTCAGTTTGAGGGAGACAGAAACCATACGTATCGTATTCTCAGGGCACAGAAGAACCGTTTTGGTTCCACGGCCGAATTAGGGATCTACGAAATGCTGCACACTGGTTTAAGAGAAGTCGAAAATCCGTCTGAAATCTTGATATCTGAGAAAGATGCAGACCTTACCGGAACTGCCATTTCTGCTACTTTGGAGGGGATGAGACCTCTGATGATAGAAGTACAGGCACTTGTAAGTACAGCTGTTTATGGGACTCCTCAGCGATCATGCACAGGGTATAATATTAAAAGACTCAATATGTTATTGGCTGTTTTAGAGAAAAGAGCTGGCTTTAAGCTGGGTGCCAAAGATGTATTTCTAAATATAGCAGGGGGATTAAGAGTCGAGGATCCCGCGATCGACCTTGCAGTAGTGTGTGCCGTTCTTTCTTCGAATAATGAGATCTCTATCCCACAGGATATTTGCTTCGCTGCTGAAGTTGGGCTTGCAGGTGAGATAAGGGCCATTAGTCGAGTTGAACAAAGAATTCAGGAAGCCGAAAAACTTGGTTTCAAGAAAATCATTTTGTCCAAATTCAATAAAATTTCTAAAAAGAACAACCAGATCGAGATTCTTAAAGTAAGTAAAATTGAAGAAGTAGTAGGAATACTGTTTCGGGGATAAACAATAGTTAAAACATATTTACTTTAAACCCTTAATTCTTTTGATATGCTCGGGTCCTATCCTGCAGCAGCCTCCAATAATATCAGCCCCTTTTTGACGCCATTCCTGGGCCATTTTCTCAAAAGAGAACGGATCAGAAACACCTAACCATGATTTGCTTTGTACATGATATACTTCTCCTGAATTCGGGTAAACAATGATCTTTTTTTCAGGGACCGATTGCTTCAGTACATCAATAATAGTCGAAATGAATTTTGGCGAGGTGCAATTCACTCCAATAGCAAATACTGAGGCATTATCCGCAAGGAGTTTAGCCGCTTCACTGATCTTATTTCCATCGTTAAGATGACACGCATCTTTACATGAAAAAGAAACCCAGGAGGGTTTGGCAGAGGAGCTAAGAAGGTCAGCTAAAACCTTCACTTCCATCATACTTGGAATGGTTTCAAAGCCAAAAAAATCTGCTTTGGTAGTTGAAAGGAGGTTTATTCTTTTGGTGTGAAAGTCTTTAAGTGCTTTCTCAGTAATTGTATAATCTCCGCGGTATTCTGAACCATCAGCCAGAATTGCCCCATAGGGACCCATACTGGCTGCAATATAGATTTTCTTTTCAATCTTCTTTTTTCTGAGGTAAATGTCTCGGGCTTCAACTGCCAAGTCAACTGAACGCAAAAGTAGGTTTTCGGCCTCCATAGCGCTCAACCCTGTTTTTGTAAAACCCTCTACAGAGGCCTGATAGCCAGAAGAGCAAATACATTGGGCACCAGCTTCTAAGTAGGTTAAATGTGCCCGTAAGATGATTTCAGGTTGATCAATAAGTAGCTTTGCTGACCAGAGTGAATGATTGAGATCACAACCAAATTCTTCCAAGACATTTGAAAGTCCACCATCAAGAATTAAAGGATATTTGATATAGTCCATCATTTTGGCTTAAAAAAACTAGTCCTTTAATTTGACCTCAGTGCTCCAGCCGTCATATTCGCCATTCATAGAGCCTGACAGCAGGCGCAGCATGGAGGTAAGACGATATATGGATGCGGGATCAATAGAATCTTGTCTTGAAACTTTGAGTTCAAAAGGAAGCGCCCGATCTTTTTTATAAGCGATTGAATCCAAGGAAAACTTTAATTTTTTTACTTTTTCGCTAAAAAGATTTCTTTTTTGAACACTTCTAAAATAGACCCAATGGTTGACTTTCCTCAAGCCCCTCAGATCGTCGCCTTGAAGTACCAGATCATGAAGATAATTCTGGTCAATCAAAAACTCAGAAGAAAAATCTCTTGGATACAGATAGTTGCGATAATAGTTCCAGGATTTATCTCTTTGGACCTCTAAATAGATATGATCAGGGTTAAAATTTTTATCAACCATTTTTGTCATTTCATTTCTCAGGGCTGTGGTATCCTTCACATAATATACGTCAAAGGCCATGCATTGATACGTCATAAATCCAGCCAAACGATTTGGCGTAACCTTATCGATTAGGACAGACGTCGAATCAGAAAAGGCAAATATATCATTAAGGCCCTCATCTGAAGGGAAACCATTTTTCAGACATTTTCCGAACTTGGTTCCCACAACAACAACGTTCTTGTAATTTGGTCTATGCAAATCCAGGCGAAGATCCAAAGATACTGACATGACTCCCTTATCTTTTATAATGACATATTCTACCCAGTCTTCCTGGGCCAACATATTCGAAGCCGCGCTCATAAAAAGTATCAGGGTCGTTATGACGACTTTAAAAGAAGGTGAAATGCTCAAAATTTGTAGTTTAAACGATGACAATTGTCATAGTGAAAAATGAAAAAAAATACTATATTTAACTTGACTTTTAAAGTACTAAAATAATGAGAAAGATTATCATTTTCCTGATTTTTGTTTCTTGTACCATCTTTTCTTATTCTCAAGAAAGGAAGAATCAAAAAATTGAGCCCATTGGAGACCTATTCGAGGTTACTATTTACTACGACGATGGTAACATTATGCAGCATGGATTTTTAACGAAAGATAACAAATTACATGCTTCCTGGGAAAGTTATTATCCTAATGGAAATAGAAAATGTGTTGCTTTTTATGATCATGGAGAGAAGGTAGGAACCTGGTATTATTGGTTTATGGATAAAAAAACAAAAGTGGTGTATAACCATAATAAAATTGTAAAAGTAGAAGAGCTAGGCATAGAATAAAATCAGGCTTCAAGTTAGAGAGAATGGGGCCTTATTAGTTCTACAAATACAGGGTAGTGGTCACTATATCCTTCTGCATAATGACTGTTTTCAAAACTTCTTAATGGATATCCTTTGTATTTTCCATGTTGAGTAATCAAATAGGATGGGTTGTAAATACCTGTTCTATACAAGACAAAACCGGCCGGATATTTTTCTTCTTTAAGCAGATTATTAGAAAGAATGATCTGGTCAAAAAGATTTAATCCATCACGGTATGCCAAAGTATTCATACCTTTTTTATGCATTTTTTCCATCGGATTAAAAAAACTTGTTGAAACCTGATTTTCTGTGTCTGTTGATAAAAGCAGGCCATTTTTAATACTTTTATCGGTTGGGTCATCATTAAAATCGCCAAGAATAATAATTTTCGCAAACGGATCCATCATAAGTATTTTACTTGTTTTTTTATTGACTATATAGGCGGCTTTCATTCTTTTTGGGTCGCTTCTTGTTTTACCCCCTCGGCGTGAGGGCCAATGGTTTACAAAAACATGTATGACCTCATTGTCAAGAATTCCCTGAACATAGAGTATGTCTCTTGTATAGATTCTTTCTCCATTTTCATTCCAAAGCTTGAGTTCTATTGCTTCGAATTCAATAGGAGAAAAAAATGCAGGCTTATAGAGCAGTGCAACATCAATACCACGTCTGTCTGGAGAGTCCTGGTGTATGATTTGATAATTTTTAGGATGTAATTCCTTAGATTGAATGAGATCCTGAAGCACCTGGAAATTTTCTATTTCGGCTAAACCGATTAAATCAGGCCCTCTGTTCTTATGACTTGATCCAATTTCTGAAATTACCCGGGCAGTGTTCTTAATTTTAGACAAATAATCGCGATGAGAATAATGATTTTTTCCGGAAGGAGTATATGCTTCATCTATCGTCTCAGGATCATCTATGGTATCAAAAAGATTTTCAACATTGTAAAATCCGATGGTTCTTACAGTGTATTTGACGGTCTGACAATAAGCCATTTGGATGCCCAGTGAATAAACTACTAAGAAAATAGAGCAAATGTATAAAGTCATATGAATTGAAATCTTTCGGTCTTATTTTATAAGCTAAATCAGAAAAGGTCAACTATTATTCAGGATATTTTTATTTTTGTTAACCTCTTATCAGGAAGCGCATCAACACCATACAGATGTTGTAGATCGCCTCTTTATGGAACCAAAATTTGTTTTACTAGTTTTTTTAAATTTCTCATGCGGATCTGTTGCTTTGGCACAGACTGAGATCATTGGGAGGGTTGTGGATCAAATTTCAGGCAGTTATTTACAAGATGTGAGAATTAGTTTTGAAGATCATGAGAAATTTGTATTTACTGATGAAGGAGGCTACTTTAGTATGAATAATCTACCACATGATGAAGCGGTATTATGCCTTGAATTAAAGGGCTACAAGAAATCAAGAATCCCAATTAAATTCAATTCGACTTTGCAACAACTTGATCTTGGTTCATTGGAAATATCAAGAATGGATGAGATTGATATGAAAAAGGATTGGGTAGAAATGAGTGAATTTGAACTTGAGGCAGATCAGCATGAAGTGGAAAATGTTGCAGGTATTTTAAACGCCGGAATGGACCTATTTTCCAGAACAGCGGCCTATGATTTCGGTTCTAATTTTTTCAGGCCACGATTCCTTGGTGCTGAACATGGAATCGTTATGCTCAATGGAGTCGTCTTAAATAAAATATCCTCGGGACGGCCTGAATGGAGTAATTGGGGAGGATTGAATGATGCCCTAAGGCAACAAGAAAAATATGCTCCAATGCAAAGTTCGCCATATGATTTAGGAGGTTTATCCTACGGAATAAATATGATCAGCAAGGCGTCCCAGCAAAGAAAGGGGCTCAAGTTTTCATCGGCATTATCCAATAAAAATTATCAGAGCAGGATCATGACAACCTTTTCAAGTGGTTCTTTAAAACATGGCTGGGCTTATATGTTTTCTGCATCCTTGAGATTTGGAGATGAAGGTTTCAGATCAGGCACAAACTATAAAGGTTATTCTTTTTTGGCCTCGGTAGATAAACAATTGGGAGATAAACATCACCTCAATGCAACTTTTATTTATGCTTTTAACGCAAAAGGAAGGTCATCCCCAATGACCCAGGAAGTATATGAATTGAAAGGCATTGCTTATAATTCTTATTGGGGATACCAGCTAGATCAAAAGAGAAATTCCAGAGAGAAAAGAATACTTGAGCCAATATTTCAGCTTAATCATCAATATCAGCTCAATACCAAAACCATCATTCGCAATCATTTTACCTATCAATATGGAAACAGGGGATCAAGCAGATTGGATTACGGAGGAGGTAGGTTGTTAAAAGAGAGTGAAACTATTGTTGGCGGGGGTATGAATCCTGATCCAACATATTATCAGAAATTACCCAGTTACTTCCTAAGAGATCCAAATAATCCCGATTTTGGAAGAGCCTACCTGGCCGAAAGGGAATTTCGGGAGAATGGACAGGTCAAGTGGGAGGAAATGTATGGAGCAAATATCAATACGCCATTTGGTAATAATGCTGTTTATGCCTTATATGATGACCAACAAGACAGTGAATACTGGTCCATGAACTCCGGGGTTTCGACAAAAGTTGGGAAACAGTTTTCAATTCATGGTCAGGTTGCTATATCGGGAAATTCTTCTGAAAGCTACGCTTATATGCAGGATCTTCTTGGTGGCAAAGGATATCTGGATGTCGATTCATACGCTACAAACTCCTTAGAGGCGCAGAGCGATCTGAGAAACCCTAATAGAATCGTTGTTGAGCATGATAAATTCAGCTATAATTATGAACTAGATGCCCGGCAAGTAGGAATGTACTTGAATTCAAATTATTCTTCAAAAAAAACGGATGTATACCTTGGAGTTGAATTTGTATCTGTCAATTATAGTCGAAAGGGCCTATATGAGAACGGGGCCTATCCGGGCCCCCTTTCCCTTGGAAAAAGTCAGACAACAGATTTTCAATCGTTAGGATTGAAAACAGGATTTTCACATAGATTTAATGGTAGACATATCGTTTTGATGAATGCAAATTACCTGGAAAATGCACCTATATTTAACCATGTGTTTTCTAATGTCAGGGTAAGTAATGAGGTAGTTAAAGGTCTTAAAGTATCCGCTTACCAAGGTCTTGATTTCAAATATGTTTGGAGGCATACCCATTTTAGCGCTGCGCTTTCGGGCTATTACTTGATGCTTACCGATGAATCAAAGATTTCTTTCTACTATGCCGACGGACTTACAGGCTTGGAGAATGCAGCATCCAGCGCTTATGTTCAGGAAGTACTTACTGGAATAGACAGACAAAATACGGGACTGGAATTGAGTGTTGAAGTTCCGATTTTAACAAATGTCAAGTTCAAAGGAGTAGCCGCTGTGGGGAGATCTGTTTATGCATCAAATCCGGACCTTTATCTTAGTTCAAATGCGTTTGAAGGATCTCTAAATCTTGGGAAATCATTTTTAAAGGGTTATTATGCTCCAGGAGGACCTCAACATGCTTATTCAATAGGTTTAGAATATTCCAGCCCCAATTATTGGTGGCTCAGCGGCAGTTTCAATTATTTTGACAAATCCTTTGTTTCAGCGGCTCCAATAACCAGAACCAGAAATTTTTTTCTCGATACTGATGGCTCACCTATTTATGATCTTGATCCGAATATTGCGGAAGACTTATTGGATCAGGAATCTTTACCCGCCTATCTTAATTTTAATCTGGTTGGAGGTAAATCCTGGAAAATTAAAAACTGGTATTTGGGTCTCTTTGCTTCTGTGAATAACCTTTCAAACAGTATGTATAAAACGGGTGGTTTTGAGCAATCAAGAACTGCAAATTACCTGACACTAAAAGAGGATAAGGCCAGAGAAAAGCCTTTATTCGGACCGAAATACTGGTTTGGCTACGGAACAACATTTTTTACTTCCTTCTATATAAGAATATGAGACCATTGAATTCGACATATATTGTGTTTCTGCTCTTCTTCTCTTTGAGCAGCTGTATAATTGAACCTGAATTCAGGATTCCGGAGCTTGTTAATTTGGAGCCAGAGGAGGATATAACAACAGATATGGGCACTGCAATTAATGCCTTCAAACAGGCTGCTACTGATATTTTTACCTTTGATGCTGATGCTACTATAATCATTGGAGCATATGTCATATCCAGTGATGAGACAGGAAATTTCTACAAGACGCTGATCGTTCAGGACAGCCCTGAAAACCCCTTGAATGGATTGGAAATCAAAATAGACATGAGATCGTATTATACCAAATACAATTTAGGAAGAAAAATACTTCTTAGACTGTCAGGTCTAAGTATTCAGGAAGTAAATAAAAAATATGTAGTTGGTTATTTGTCTGGAAATACTTTGGTGGATATTCCGGAAAGTTTGCTTGACCATTTTATCATACGCTCTACAGAGACTACTGAGATCGTGCCAAAATCAATTAGCTTGGAAATGATCTCACCAAGTTTGATCAATACGTTTGTAATAGTTGATAAAGTTCAGTTTTTAAAGGTAGATCAGGGGAAGTCATTTGCATCTGAGCCGTATGATAAATACAATGGTGAGCGGATTATTGAACAGTGTGATAATCTTGCAAAAAGTTACTTATTTACAAGTTCATATGCTGATTTTAGTATGAACCCCTTACCAGAAGATAGGTTTCGTATGATGGCTGTTTTAACCAGGGACTCTTATTCGGGAGAGATCACTTTTATATTAAATAGTCCGGATGATATTGAATTTCAGGACGAAAAAAGATGTGACCCTGTTTTTTTTGAATGCCCTTTACTGCCTCATGGGAATATTGAGGATGTGCTTTATTATGAAAATTTTGAAAGGCTAGGGAATACCAAGGATATTGAAAAAATAGGATGGGAGAATATCAATGTAAATTTTGGTAATGCAAGATTCAGAAAAAGAAGTAAGAATGAGAATACTTTTTTACAAATTTCAGCCTATGATTCAAAGGAGTATGTTATGGAAGTATGGCTTATTGGTCCTTCAATTGACCTAGATGGTTCTGAAAATGAAGTTTTAACTTTTGAGACCAGGTCCACATTTGAAGAAGGATCGCTGTTAACATGCTGGTTCAGTATGGATTACACGGAGAATGTAAAAAATGCACATTGGCAACAATTGGATGTAGAAATCTCAGTTGGATCAAGAGATGATAGCAATGAAATATTTTTAAATTCGGGTGCTGTTCAGTTAGATTGTTTAGAAGGAAAGATTCGACTGGCGTTTCGATATTTAGGTTCTGATCCTGGAGCTTCCACTACCTATGATTTGGATAATATAGTCATCAGGGGAGAAAATTCTTTACAATAGACAATTGATTTTGACTTCCTGGAGCCGTATCAGGCTGACGTATATTCAAAATAGATAAAAACCGGAAAATGATCACTATACCCTCCCAGATGATAGTTTCCTGTAAAGGTTCTTTTAGGAGATCCTTTATATCTCCCTGTTTTTTGTATCAGCGCAGGCTCGACAAATATGAGGGCCTCCAAATATTTGAACCAGCATGCCTCTTGCAGGTTCTTATTAAACAAAATTTGATCAAAGATGATCCATTTACCTTTGAATTTTACAGAACCTTTTTTCTGTTTTTGAAAATCGGTCATGGGATTCAAAAAACCTTTTGAAGCAAATACTTTCACACTTTCACTAGAAGGGTCATCATTAAAATCACCCATGATCAAGATATTGGCCTCAGCTTCTTTCTGGCCTATTTGATCAATAATATCTTGTGCTAAATTTGAGGCAATTGCTCTTTTATGATTGGTCTTTTGTGTTCCGTCTGTTCTTGAGGGCCAATGGTTAACAACCAAGTGGATTTTTTCCCCGAAAAGATGACCGACCACATGAAGGATGTCTCTGGTATATTCCGTTTCTGATTCGATTTTAAGATCTAAAGAATGTGCCTTGTATGATAAAACCTTAAAATGATTTTTTTGGTACAGCAAAGCGACATGTATACCTCTTGGATCAGCTGACTTGTGAAACACATAGCCATAGTTGAAATTTTTCAAGGGCGTTGACATCACCAGATCCTTAAGGCAGGATTCATTTTCAACCTCACAGACACCAAGTAAAACGGGTGGTATACCGGATCGCATCAAACCCATTTTTGATATGGCCATGGAAAGATGATCTATTTTTTGACAATATTTCTCCTGATCCCATTTGAATTTACCTTTGGGTGTAAAATCCTTATCAAGATTTGTATCCTTATCGAACGGATCAAAGAGATTTTCCAGATTGTAAAAGCCGATAGAGAAGATGTTAGACATAGAAATTTGAGAAGTATCGTCCAAAATAGGAAAAATCAATTAGATAAGTATAAAAAGGGTTGTAAATTTGTAGCATGATTGAAAAAAGGGATTCAAATATTGAAAACGTAGTATTGGTAGGAGTCATTACTAAAGAGCAGAATGAGGAAAAGTCTAAGGAGTACCTTGATGAACTCGAATTTTTGACCTATACAGCAGGAGGAGAGGTAGTTAAAAGATTTGTACAAAGATTGGAATTTCCGCACCCCAAGACTTTTATTGGGTCAGGGAAATTGGAAGAAGTAAAGGAATATATTGAAGAGAAGTCAATCAAAACGGTGATTTTTGATGATGAATTGAATCCGGCTCAATTGCGTAATATTGAAAAATTACTCGACTGTAAAGTACTAGACCGAACAAATTTGATACTGGATATATTTGCACAACGGGCACAGACTTCTTACGCCAGAACCCAGGTGGAATTGGCACAATGTCAATATTTACTGCCCCGTCTTACAAGAATGTGGACTCACCTTGAACGTCAAAAAGGAGGAATTGGATTAAGAGGACCTGGAGAAACAGAAATCGAAACAGATAGAAGGATCATTAGAGACAAGATCTCTTTACTTAAGAATAAATTGAAGAAGATCGATCGTCAGATGGCGATACAGCGCAAAAACCGTGGAAAAATGGTAAGGGTAGCCTTGGTTGGTTATACAAATGTTGGTAAATCCACACTGATGAATGTCATTAGTAAAAGTGAAGTCTTTGCCGAAAACAAACTTTTTGCAACGCTCGACACTACGGTAAGAAAGGTGGTCATCAGAAATATTCCGTTTTTACTTACTGATACGGTTGGTTTCATTCGAAAGCTTCCTACACAATTGGTGGAATCATTTAAGTCAACTCTTGATGAGGTTAGAGAAGCGGATCTTTTGCTGCATGTAGTTGATATTTCTCATTCTAATTTTGAAGACCATATCGATTCAGTGAATAAGATCATTAGTGAAATCACTCCTGAAGGTGAGGATGCAAACCAACCAACCATCATGGTCTTCAATAAGATAGATGCTTTTAAGCATGAAACAATTGAGGAGGATGATTTGACAACAGAACGCTCAAAGGATCATTATACCCTTGATGATTGGAAAAAATCCTGGTATGCTAAAAGGGAAAATCAATGTGTTTTTATTTCGGCATTACATAAAGATAACCTTGAGGAATTTAAAAAAATGGTATTTGAAGAAGTTAAAAAAATACATATTACCAGGTTTCCCTATAATGATTTTTTATACCAGGAATATGAAGAGAACAATTAATCTTCTTTAAGATCACCTTCATTTTCATTAATTCCGTGACGCTTGGCTCGTATTTTCCATAGGTTTCGGGCTAGTGCTTGTAAATCCTCATCACCATCGCTTTCATCGACGATCTCAAAACCTAATAAAGTTTCAATAATATCTTCCTGAGATACGATGCCACTTACCGATCCGAATTCGTCAACAACAAGTGCGATATGTTCTTGTTTGTTAATCAATTGATCGAAAAGTTTTTTAATCGGAGTGTCTCTGTTTGTCACAAAGATTTCTCTTGAAATACTTTTTAATGGTTGATCTCCTTTTCCATCAATGATAGATTCAAACAATTCATCTTTCAGAAAATAACCAGAAATATCATCTGTGGAGTCTTTAAACATTGGAATCCGCGAAAATTTCAATTTGGGGTTCCGATCGTAAAATTCCTTGATCTTCATATGTTCAGGGGCCGTTTTCAAAACGGTTCTGGGAGTCATGATATCTTTTACCACCATTTTTTTAAAATCAATGATGTTCTTGATCACCAAACTTTCTGATTCCTGAAAAACGCCTTCCTCCTGAGCTATATCTGCCATGGCATGGAAATCTTCACGGCTTACATTGATATTATGTGTGTTTTTACCAACGATTCTTGTCGTAAATTCCAGCAACCATAGGATGCCTGTGAATTTAAGCGGGAACATCAGTAAAACGATTGCTTTAGTTGAAAAATTAGCAAGATTTTTCCAATAATTTGCACCAATTGATTTAGGAATAATTTCTGATAAGACCAATATCAGAAATGTCATAATGGCTGATACAATTCCAACTGAGTTATTTCCCGATCCAAAAGTCTTTTCAGCTTGCACCCCAACTAAAATGGCTCCAACAGTGTGAGCGATGGTATTGACCGTTAAAATGGCGATTAAAGGGTGATCTATGTTTTCCTTAAGTTTCTTTAAGGTTTTGGCATATGCCTTACCCTCATTCATCTTTACAGTAACATAGGTAGGGGTAACACTGAGCAAAACCGCCTCCAGTATAGAACAGAGAAATGAAAAACAAATAGAAAGAACACCATATACTATTAATAGGGTCATATGTCTTGATTTAGGCAAATGTAATAAATTTAACATTTGACGCTAAATTTTAGGTCAAAAATGCCTGTTTTATCCTTTTTTTCAAAGGGGAATTTTCAATAAATTTAGTCAAGCGTTATGTTGAGACCAAGCAGCCAATAAGATTGCAGATCATTATCAATAGAATCAAAAGTTGCGTCAGGATCTGAGTCCAGGTAATAATTAAGCGCTTCCTGTTTGTTTTTTCTCAGGCCAAAGTCAAACCCAACACCAAGTGATTTCCAAATGGTATAGCTAAATGAATTGGTCCAGGTGTAATTTGAAAAATCAGATCCTTCATAGCTCAAAAAAACAGAAAGATTCGATTTCACATTTAAACCACCAAATGATCTTGTATAGTCAGCTACTACCTTTGCACCAAAAGTAGAGTCATATTGTGAGTCACCTTTACTGAATACAAAATTGTAGTTGGCAGGATGTATCACTACCACTAAATTATCTACTGGTGTCCAGGTTCCACCAACACCCAGATCAAGAAAGCCAGGATCATTGAAATTCTGAACCAGCGTAGAACGGTATTCCATCAAAGCTGAGGCCGCGAATGTTTTTGAGATCTTATAACCATAAAGGGAACTAAGGCTAAAAACATCTGTCGCAACTTCATATTCCTCACTATCTGTAGGATCATCTTTGTCGTCGAACTTTACCCATCCAATATTGATATTGGTAGCATTCTTCCAAAAATACTTTTCCTGTATAAGATCAGCATAGGCATTAAGGTTGATTCCAAAATTACCCACTGAAGAATTTGGAGATTCCTTTGAATACCAATTGTTGAAACCGGAAACACTACCTCCTATGGTTCCAGTCGCTTTAAGGCGCCAGCCGGGTAATGCGTCTATTTGAGCCTGAATGGCATCAGCTTTTTCTTTTAAAACAGCAATTGAATCGTTCTTTTCAGCTTGTAAAGCTTTGAGTTCTTCTTTGGTCTGCGCGTTTAAGCTGCTAAGCCCTAAGATGAAGCAAAAGGCAAGTGCTACTTTTTTCATGGGGAAAAATTTTGGTTAATAAGCGGCAAAAATAACTAAAATAGAATAATAAATGAAGTTCTATTTTTTCTTTTTAAACAATGGTACACTCGAACAGGCTTCTCCGAACATAAGGGAGCTCACCACAGGCACTAATCTTTGACACATAAGTGTATAAGCCGTCTCGGGGATTTTTTTATTTGAACATCCTTTTATGATTACAGGAGCATCTTTAAACTGTTCCAAAGAAATGGTTGAAATGATCTCCTGAAAAATCATATTTTCGAGCAAGTCCAAATTGCCAACCACAAATTTCTTTGCATAAGGAGTCAAATAAGTACTGATCAGCAGATAAGCCCATGAAGGAATAATCGCATCAGTTGAGCAGGTAATGGCGACATATTGATCGAGGTATTGATCCCATTGATGCTGGTTTACAGATTCTCTAAATTCTTTTTCTTTTAAAATGAATCCTTCGTATAACCAGTTGCTAATATCCAATACCTGCCTTTCTCCTTCCGGAAAAAAATCTTCCAGATCAAGTGTTTTCAGTTTGCTATTGGCAACTCTATTTACTATTTCTCCTGACATGCGAAAAATTAATTGATGGCATTAATTCGAGTTTCAAGATCAAAGAAAACCCAATTCAAGTTTTGCTTCTTCACTCATCATATCCTGTGTCCAGGTTGGATCAAAAGTAATCTCAACTTCTGCGTTCCTCACTTCTTCTATAGATCGGATCTTTTCTTCTACCTCCATAGGAAGTGTTTCAGCAACCGGGCAGTTAGGTGAGGTGAGGGTCATCAAGACTTTAACATCCATATCTTCGTTTACAAAAACGTCATAGATAAGACCTAATTCATATATGTCAACCGGAATTTCAGGATCAAAAATTGTCTTGATCACTTCAACAATCTTTTCTCCAAGATCTTCCTTTACTTTATTATTCATGGCGGCTCTTTAAAATCATTCTAAATAAGGCAAAGATACGTTAATGAAACTTTCCCACAAAATCGGAAAATCATCCGTTTTTTGATTTGTGGGCCAAGGCAAGTAACTTGATTTGTTTAACCATTGACAACAATCCGTTGGCTCGTGTTGGCGATAGATGTTCTTTTAAGCCAATCGCATCAATAAAATAAGGATCAACACTCAGGATGTTATCGGCAGTTTGATCATTATACACTCTTAAGAGCAATGAAATGATTCCTTTGGTGAGAATCGCATCACTGTCAGCTGTAAAGAGTAGCTTTCCATCTTTATAATCAGCATGGAGCCAAACTTTGGACTGGCAGCCTTTGATGAGATTGTCATCAGATTTGTTGATCTCTTCTATTTGAGGAAGAGATTTCCCGTTTTCTATAATAAATTCATAGCGTTGCATCCAGTCTTCAAACAGATCGAAGTCCTCAATAATTTCTTCTTGTATTTCTTTGATAGTCATTTTTAAAACTTATTTTTGCAAAAATAAGTAATTTGAATTGACATGGGAAAACTTTTAATCGTTGGAACGGTTGCCTTTGATGCTATTGAAACTCCCTTTGGAAAGACTGAAAAGATTTTAGGAGGTGCGGGAACCTATATCGGGCTCTCAGCTTCTCATTTTGGAGTGAAGTCAGGTTTGATATCAGTAGTAGGGGGAGATTTTCCAGAAGAGTATTTACAAATGCTCAGAGACAAAAACATTGATACTACCGGAGTAGAAAAGATCAAAGAGGGGAAAACCTTTTTTTGGAGCGGGAAATACGATTATAATTTAAATACCAGAGACACACTGGTTACTGATTTAAATGTTTTAGCCGACTTTAAACCTGTGGTTCCGGAAGATTTCATGGACTCTGAATTTCTTATGTTAGGTAATTTACATCCGGCCGTACAAATGTCTGTGATCAATCAGATTCCAAAACGTCCAAAACTGGTTGTACTTGATACCATGAATTTTTGGATGGATAACACCATGGATGAGCTGCTCAAGGTGATTGCAAAGATTGATGTGATTACTATAAATGATGAAGAAGCAAGACAGTTAAGTGGTGAGTATTCTTTGGTGAAAGCAGCCCAAAAGATCCATGAAATGGGACCTGAATATGTGGTGATCAAAAAGGGTGAAAATGGCGCTCTACTTTTTAACAATGGAGAAATTTTCTTCGCACCGGCACTGCCATTGGAAGAAATATTTGATCCTACGGGGGCGGGAGATACTTTCGCAGGAGGTTTTATTGGATATTTGGCAAGCACCCATGACGTGTCTTTTGACAACATGAAAAGGGCGGTGATCTATGGGTCTAATTTTGCTTCATTTTGTGTGGAAAAGTTCGGAACTGAAAGGATGTTGAATTTGGGTCAGAAAGAAATTCAGACAAGATTAAAACAATTCAAACAACTAACCCAATTCGAAATTGAACTAACCCACTAACAGCTTACAAAAATGAGTGATGCTATCAAACATGAATGTGGAATTGCAATGGTTAGATTGCTTAAACCACTTCAGTATTATAAAGACAAGTACGGTACAGCTTTTTATGGGATAAATAAGATGTATCTGTTGATGGAGAAGCAACACAACAGAGGTCAGGATGGCGCTGGTTTTGCAAGCATAAAATTCGATGTTGATCCTGGAACAAGATATATTAGCAGAGTCAGGTCAAATGAACAACAACCTATTCAGGATGTGTTTGCCAAGATCAATTCCCGATTGAACGGGGTGATGAAAGAACATCCGGAAAAAGTCAATGACCTTGACTGGCAATTTGCTCATTTGCCCTATTTGGGAAATGTATATTTGGGGCATGTTCGTTATGGTACTTTTGGCAATAACAGTATAGAAAGTGTACATCCTTTCCTACGTCAAAATAACTGGAAGCATAAAAACCTTATAGTTGCTGGTAATTTTAATATGACCAATTCAGGGGAATTGTTAAAAGAACTTATTGAACTAGGACAGCACCCAAAGGAATATACGGATACGGTAACCGTCATGGAAAAAATAGGACATTTTTTAGACGATGAAGTATTGGATTTGTATTATAAATTCAAGCAGGAAGGGATTAGTAAAAAACAAGCTTCCCCTTTGATTGCAAAGGAATTGAATATTCAAAAAATATTGTCAAGGGCTTCGAAAAACTGGGATGGGGGTTATGCCATGGCAGGGATGATAGGACATGGAGATGCTTTTGTTCTTAGAGATCCGGCCGGTATTCGACCTGCTTATTACTACAAGGACGATGAAGTAGTTGTTGTAGCTTCAGAAAGACCTGTTATACAGACAGTTTTCAATGTTGATATCAACGAGGTAAAAGAAATTGAAAGAGCTCATGCCCTGATCATTAAAAAAGATGGAGAGGTGACTACTCAGCAGATCATGGAGCAACTTCCACAAAAATCCTGTTCGTTTGAAAGAATCTACTTCTCCAGAGGAAGTGATGCCTCCATATATCAGGAAAGAAAGAAATTAGGTAAATACATCTTCCCTAAAGTGCTGGAATCGATAAACAACGATATTTCCAATACGGTTTTTTCATATATACCTAATACGGCAGAAACTTCATTCTATGGGATGACAGAGGCTGCTGAAGAATATCTCAATGAACACAAACTACAAACGATTTTAAAGGGGAATAAAAATATTTCAGCTAAAAAACTAACAGAAATATTATCTGAAAGACCAAGAATTGAAAAGATAGCTATTAAAGATGCCAAATTAAGGACCTTTATTACTGATGATAATAGTAGGGATGATTTGGTAGCCCATGTTTATGATGTGACATATGGCGTCGTGAAATCATCTGATAATTTGGTGATCATAGATGACAGTATTGTAAGAGGAACAACTTTAAAAAAGAGTATTATTAAAATATTGGATCGACTGGGTCCAAAAAAGATTGTAGTGGTTTCTTCTGCACCCCAGATCAGATATCCGGATTGCTATGGAATTGATATGGCGCGTATTGATGAGTTTATTGCTTTTAAGGCAACTATGGAATTGTTAAAGGATACAGATCAGTATCATCTAGTTGATGAGGTTTATCTTAAATGTAAAGCCAGTTTGAATGAGGCACATCCTTTAAATCATGTAAAAGAAATCTATGCACCCTTTACACCAGAACAAATTTCAGACAAAATCGCTGAACTATTAAAAACCGAAATGATCAATGCTGAAGTAAAGATTATTTTTCAATCCATTGAGAATCTGCACAGAGCTTGCCCGGATCACACTGGAGATTGGTACTTTACTGGTGACTTTCCAACCCCAGGTGGTATGAAAGTAGTCAATAAAGCTTTTATGAATTTTTATGAAGGTAAAAAAGAGAGGGCGTATTAAACTTCCCCAAAAATTATGAAGAAAATCAAATCAATCCATGTTCAATTGACGATAATTGTTTTATCAGTCATTATGATTGGATGTAAAGCCCAGAATTTAGCAACCTCAGCACCATTTGACATAGATGAGAAAACATATTTTTATTGGGACGGAGGCAAACAAGGAACGGAAGGAACTACGATAAGGCTTGTTGGACGTACCCAATCACTGAATGTTTCCTTTTCTAAGTTGTATTTTCAAAACCATGAATATGGTATAGTTCCGGAATTTAACAGTCAAGGCTTTTTAATAGAAGGATCTTTTTCAGAATTCAGAGAAAAGGATGTGATCATGCATAAAGACCCGGCAGCCGAATATGGAAACAAGCCACAAAAAGTGGAACAAAAGATCCCATTTGACCTTAAGGATGATGAGGCGGTTTTACTTTATTCTGTAAACGGTATGGAGGGTTACCACAAAATTAGTGGCATTAAGCAATTAGACAAGGTATACAAACCTTAATTTAGACATTAAAACTAAGGCCCACTGCACCATTGTTTCCTATCTCGGCGAATAAACCGACCTTTTTAGTAATAAAATATCGAAAACCAATATACCCAGCGATGCCCACCTTTTCACTGGAGAGATAACCTAATTCAACTCCAGGGTAAATATCAAATTTGCAAGGCAGATCAAATGCGATTCCTAAATGCACCTGTGTTCTGGCATAGATAAAATAATCGTTTTCTTCATTGTTGAAATAAACAGACCCTCCTGCTCCGACCGAAAAGAGCTCACCTAACCCATGATCATACGTGGCTTTGATTCCGTTACCTAAACCATAGGCTTCATAACCAATTTGGATTTTACGGTCTCCTTTTCCATCATAAGATTGACCATTTACTGAGATAACGCCCAGTAAAAAACTAAGTATTATTAATAAATTTTTCATAGCAAAAGTTTAAAGAATTAAACTCCATTGTAATAACGAAAAACGGCATAAAATATTGTGTTTTTTTTAATAATATATCCAACTTCTAAGAGGGGCATTCTCTTTGTAAATCTGGCTGATAAAAATTCGAAAAACACTTTTTTTCAATAGTTACTTGATGATGAATGTTTCAATTTGCTTTAGTTTTAAGATGTATTGAGGTTAAATTGTAAGGAAGTAAGTATGTTTTCGTCTAAGGTCTTGTAAATAGTGTTGTTTGAGGCTTGGAATGAATTAAATTTCAGCCAGACATTTGGGAATTCTTTAACAGTTTTCAGTTTTTTTAAGTGAAATTTGGCATGAATATTGATTTATTCTTTAACGAATAATAGAAGTTTTTTGACTTGTTTGGGATTGAAAAATTTTAACAATAGATTATGATAATTTAGAAAAAGAAGCTTTTATTTTGTAGTCGTTGAATTGAAAGAAAAAAATGGCCTGTCAAAGTGGTCTTTTGAGGCAGCAAATGTGAGGAGATAATGGAGTGAAAAATTTGTCGTCTGGACTACAACAAAATTGGAATGATAGCGTTTGAAAATAATAGAAGAATTGAAAAACGCATAGAAGATATTTAAAATAAGGTTTGGTTAGTTGATTTTGGTTGATTTATTTCAACCAAATGTCGCCCCGAGAGATCGGGGCGATTTTTTTTTACAACTGTAACAACACACTTAAAGGTCAAATTTGATGCCTTGGGCCAAAGGTAAATCAGTTGTGTAGTTGATCGTATTGGTTTGCCTTCTCATATAAACCTTCCATGCATCGGAACCTGATTCGCGACCGCCTCCAGTTTCTTTTTCACCACCAAATGCTCCACCAATTTCAGCTCCCGAAGTACCAATATTGACATTGGCAATTCCACAATCAGAGCCAGATACGGATAGAAACATTTCAGCTTCTCTTAAATTATTGGTCATAATTGCCGAACTAAGGCCTTGAACAACTCCGTTTTGAATATCGATTGCATTCTTGAGATCTCCTGAGTATTTTAAAAGGTATAGAATTGGTGCAAAGGTTTCGTGCTGCACTATTTGAAAATCGTTTTGTGCTTCGGCAATGGCAGGTTTGACATAGCATCCACTTTCATAGCCCTCACCTTGCAATACTCCCCCATCAAGTAAAAGATGTCCACCTTCCTCAACAACTCTTAAGAGCGCATCCTTGTACATCTTTACAGCCTCGGTATCAATCAAAGGTCCAACATGGTTGTTTTCATTTAATGGATTGCCAATGCGTAATTGGGCGTAAGCTTCAACCAAGGCATCTTTTACCTTGTCATAAATACTATCGTGAATGATCAGCCTTCTGGTGGAAGTACATCTTTGGCCTGCAGTACCGACAGCTCCGAATACCGCTCCGATAATTGTCATTTTGATATCTGCATCCGGACTAACGATAATGGCGTTGTTACCACCTAGTTCCAAGAGAGACTTTCCGAGTCGAGCGGCCACTTTTTGTGCTACGATCTTACCCATTCTAATAGAACCCGTGGCTGAAACCAAAGGAACTCGGTTATCAGTTGTGAGCATTTCGCCAACCCTATAATCTCCATTGATCAAACAGGAAATTCCCTCTGGCAAATTATTGGCCTTCATCACCGAGGCGGCAATATGCTGACAGGCAATACCGCAAAGAGGTGTTTTTTCACTTGGCTTCCAAACACAAACATCGCCGCATATCCATGCTAAAGCTGTATTCCAGGCCCATACTGCAACCGGAAAATTAAATGCCGAAATAATTCCAACAACTCCTAAAGAATGATATTGTTCATACATTCTGTGACCTGGTCTTTCACTATGCATGGTAAGACCATGAAGCTGTCTCGACAAACCAACAGCAAAATCGCAGATATCAATCATTTCCTGAACTTCTCCCAATCCCTCCTGAAGACTTTTTCCCATTTCATACGAAACAAGTTTACCCAGAGGTTCTTTGAGTTCTCTTAATTTTTCTCCAAACTGCCTGACAACCTCTCCCCGTTGTGGTGCCGGAATGGTCTTCCAATACTTGAAAGCTTCTGTAGCGGTGCTCATCACCCTCTCAAAATCTTCATGAGAAGTGGTGTTTACTTTTGCAATTAATTTTCCATCAACCGGAGAAAAGGAAGCAATGGAATCTCCATTGGCAAAAAATTCTGAACCTGTTGAACTTCCGTCATTTACTTCTTCTACGCCTAATTGCCTTAAGGCCTCCTTAATTCCATAATCAGTTGCCACTAATCCCATATGTTGTTTTTTATATTAATGTTCGTCTTTGATATGTGCACTAGCATTGTGCATTGTAATGTAAAATTAATAGGATTTAGCTTAGGAATTTAGGAATAATCAAAAAACTTTATGCAGAACAGGGTCAAAATAAGATATTCCTAAAATTTTAAAAAGAAAAAGTTACAATAGGAGGCTAAGAAGAGGATTTAAAATTTATAATTCAAGCCTGAATAAAGTCCGAAATAATAAGGCCTGAAATTACCAGCATTGCCAGAATAGGTGTTGAATTGATACTTAAACATAGGCGCCACATTTAAATACCAGCTTCTACTGATCTTATAGTCGAGATCAACTCCTACGTTTCCACTAAAATTGAAATCGTTAAGATTGTTGGCATCACCCAGATCAGTAACATCATTCTGAGAAATGATCGATACTGAATTATTAGATAAAATAAGTGTACTAAACCCTCCAACAAGATTCAACCCTATTTTTTTATCATAAAGACTATATTTCATCTCAATAGGCAATTCAAAATATTCAATCGACTGGTTCAAATCTCCACTGATACCCGACTTATTCAATTCAGATCCTCCATTTACAGATGAGCTTCGAACGGGTGTCAGAATAACGCCGGACTTGTCAGTATTCATATTGTTTAAGGCATTCTTTGAAGAGGATATCAAAGCATTTACGTTTTGGGTGTTATACGCCAACTCAACTTTATTCACCCCTGATTGTATAAAAAACTTATTAGACAATTGGTAATTCACCTTGACTCCTAGAGAAAGCGAATTATCAGAAGTTTTGGTATTATTTGATAAAGCATCGTTTAAAGGAGATCCATTTTGAAGTGAATTATAAAATACCGGTGCCACTGTGGGCCCAACAGACCATTTTTTATCAATTACATTGGTATTAATGTTTTTTACAGGAATACTTTCCATTCGTTCCGTAATAGATTCGCTCTCATCCAACTGCTCTAAAAAATCATTTTTATTGACAACATACTTGTTTTCAATCGTCGAGTAAATAGAGGCTATTTCATTATTTGTAACGATGACCCTGTTATTAGGTTTCTTCACAAAAATGGGTTTCTCCATTTTTCTTATTGTTTGCTCCTTTTTAGCATTATTGGCTAATTCCTCTGTTGGTTTTATAAAAATCGGAGTAAGAGGGGAAGCAGGAGATCTATCAATACTGGCAGCATCACTTTCGCCAACTTGTGAATTAACTGGTATTACATCAGTACTATTAACATAGAAAAGACCTGCCGTAAAAATTGCTGCCATCATCATGGCAATACCACTCATTTTTTTCCATAGTGCAATAGGAGGTTTTGGAGTCTTATTGCTAAGCTTACCTTCAATATTGTTCCAGACCCTATCATCTGGATAAATCTCCAAATCTTTCAGGTTTTCCTGAAAAACCCTGTCTATGTTTTTTCTTTCTAACATGTAATCAATTGGTCAATTAAATCAGTCCTGCGTTTTTCTGCTGCTGACTTAATTCAACTTTTTCTTTTAAAATCAATCTTGCTCTTGACAAATTTGATTTGGATGTTCCTTCTGCTATATGTAGCATTTTAGAGATGTCCTTATGTGAAAAACCATCTAAGACATAAAGATTGAACACCATTCTATATCGTTCAGGCAATTCCTGAATTATTCTTAATAAAAAATCAAGGGAAATATCACTTTCATTTACTTCAACTTCAACTTCCTCCGGATAATTTTCTTCAATTAGATTCAACACATTCTTTTGACGATAGGTCTGAAGCGCTGTGTTGATCACGATTCTTTTCATCCATCCTTCAAAAGAACCTTTAAATTGAAACTGGTCAATTTTATTAAATATCGTTATAAATGCCTCCTGTAAATTGTCTTCTGCTTCTTCCTGGGTTTTTGAATATTTCAAACATATCGCAAAAAGCTTACCAGCAAACAGATGGTAAATCTCCGACTGGGAGATGATATCTCCGCTTTTACATTTTAGTATGAGTCGCTTCAAACTCATTGGCTTTTTGATTGCTTATATTAATTACCGGCACTTCCACCGTTAAATAAATGGGCTCTCCATTATCATCTTCTCCTTGCCAGAATCTAAATATATAGGGACTTGCCTGCAAAGCATGTACTTGAAAGGTAAGTTCCTGTTCTAAATCAATGGTTTCACAATCATTACTTTCAATAACTAGCGAAATCACTGCCACATTTCTGGCATTTTCGTCGTATTCATATAAAATATCACTATTGATATAACAGTCATCCGGCGCAATATATTTTACCGAGAGATTATATATCTGCCCAAACTCAAATACTTCAGGCACTATGGCTTCCTCAATAGGCAGCAATTCATAGTGATATTCGTAGTTGTCATCATCTGAACAGGATACCAACAATACAACGGCAAAAATTACGAAAAAAAACTTTCTAAGCGCCATATTTTAACAGAAAAAGCAGTTATTAGTACTTTTTAAGATACCCAATAATGAATTGGTTGCGTAAAAAAGGGCTACTTTTGTCAAAAAAGAAGCCTTATTTACATGGATATTTTCACTATTTCAGATGCTGGTAGGTTTGAAACCGAGGCCTTGAAAATATTTAGGCACCAAGCCAAAAATAACAAAGTATATAAACAGTTTCTAAACCTTTTAAAAATAGATTCCCTTTCTATAGGTAAGGTCAAGGACATTCCTTTTATACCTGTTGATTTTTTTAAATCTCATGAAATTTTAAGTACCGATGATAAGGTTGAAATAATCTTTTCAAGCAGTGGTACCACCGGAGCAGTTCAAAGCCAACATTTTGTGACAAATCTTCAAATTTATGAAGAAAGCTTTAACAAAGGATTCCAATACTTTTACGGAAATGTTAAAGATTATACCGTACTGGCATTACTTCCTGGTTATTTGGAAAGACAGGGCTCATCGCTGATCTATATGGTCGACCATCTGATAAAAGAGAGTGCTTCAAAAGACAGTGGATTCTATCTGAATGAACTGAATTCCTTAAGTGCTCTGCTGACAAAGCTTGATTCAAAAGGAGATAAAGTGCTTTTGATAGGAGTCACTTATGCCTTACTGGATCTGATTCAAAACCGAAAGTTCAGGCTAAAAAACACAATTGTTATGGAAACGGGTGGCATGAAGGGCAAAAGAAAAGAATTGATCAGAAGTGAGTTACATGAAATTCTTGCTGATGGTTTTGGCCTTATGAACATTCACTCTGAATATGGAATGACAGAATTGTTATCTCAAGCCTATTCTTCGGGAGGGGGTGTTTTTGAGACTCCTCCATGGATGAAGATATTTATAAGAGATACTGAAGATCCTTTTCATATACTTGATCATGGAAGAACGGGAGGGATTAACATTGTGGATTTGGCGAACATCAATTCATGTTCCTTCATTGCCACTCAAGATTTGGGTCGTAAAATCGATGACAATAAATTTGAGATCCTGGGAAGGTTCGACCATTCGGATATCAGGGGCTGTAATTTGATGGTCGTTTAATATTTTTTTTCTATCCAGTTCAGTAATTTTAAACTAAGGAGGTAAAAAACATATCCTATCAGCAATCCTAAAATGGCTCCCATAGCTACATCTAAAGGAAAGTGAACACCCAGGTACATTCTGCTATAGGAGAACATAATGGGCCATATAAAAAATAAGATGGTATAGTTATAATACTTTTTTAATGTCAAATGCATCAGCATAGTGACGGCTGAAGAGGTCGTCGCATGACCTGATACAAAACTAAAGCTTGAATTGTTTTTAAGAATTCTGATTACCTCATTGATTGACGGGTCCCTGTTGGGCCTGAGTCTTTCAAAATAATTCTTTAGAAAGACAGTGAACTGATCAGAAAAAGTAACTAAAAGGGCTGTAAGCAATAATAGTCCAAGTCCTTTTTTCCATCCAATTGCCTTAAAGATCAAGTAAAAAAAGAGGAGGTATAAAGGGATCCAACTGAGTTGGTTGGTAATTATAAGCCAGAAACCATCCCAGTTTTCTGAGCCCATTCCGTTGATAAAGATCAAGAGTTCCTTATCATACTGAATAATTTTATCTAAAAAGCTCAACTTATAAGTTTCTTTTTATAGGTCCGGTAAGGTCGTCAATATTATCTGTTACCTTCTTTTTGATATTTGTAACTTCCTTTTGAATATCTTTAGTTAGATCTGTATCGATACCCTGCTTCTTTACGCCTTCGGTAATCTCTTTTTTAACTTCGTTTGTTGCGTTTTTTAATTGTTGCATCCCCTTACCAAGGCCACGGGCCAGCTCAGGTAGTTTATCCGCACCGAATAACATCACCACAATTACAAGGATTATAAATATCTCAGCACCACTTATAAATAAAAACATATTCTTTCAATTACCCCACAAAGATAATATAATTACTCATTTGAAGGTAGATTAGACCTGAAGGCTTTTGATGTTTTATTCTTTATACCTCCAACTTGTAAGATCAGCCCCTGGGGGAGCAGATACAGCAATTCGTTTCATGATCTTAGGAACATACATGGAATTGTAACGCAAACGAGAAATATAATTAGGATTTTCCTGGTCTCCATTCCAGCAGTGCTCGGCCCTGTCGCCATAATCCACTTCTCCATCATAGTAAGGGTCTGACGTACTTTCCAAAAAGGATTCCATAGAGTATACAGCATTATTGAGGTAATAATTATCCATATCTCCACAATAAATATGGATTTTCCCTTTTAATTTTTCTCCTAACTTATCCCAGTCTCTTTCAAGGATATGCCGAAGATCATAATTTTCTTTCCAGTAATTGGCAACTTCAGGATTGATATCTCCAGTTTGTTTATCCCAAATTCTTTGTGGATATCCGTCATCAGCCTGTGGCGAATAAGTAGCTTCCCAAATATCGAATTGCTGACCTGATCTCGACTTGTCTCCTAAAACCAGTTCCAGCTGATTGTCTTGTTTCACGGTAGATGTGATTTGGCCAAGGTAGTCCCGATGAGAAGGAACTTCCAAGGTTTTAAAATCACTCTCATAGAAATAAGCGTTTTTGTCTTCATAAATATTGGTCAGGCAATAGCTGCTAAAGTCGATAGGATCGGGGCATGCAGCAAAACACCCGTTGTATTCATCCGGATATTTGACTTGAACAGCCAGAGCTTCCCAGCCACCGGTAGAACCACCATATAGAAATCTCGACCATCCCTCGCCGATACCTCTGAATTCTTTTTCTATATAAGGAATGAGTTCATGTGTAATCGCATCACCATAAGGCCCCTGACTTTCCGAATTCACCGCATAGGAATCATCATAATAGGGTGTGGGATGCTGGATCTCAATAATTAAAAATCTTGGAAAATCGGGTTCGTTCCATCTTTGGTAAAAGTTATAGGCTTCTTCTTGTTGAATGATATTGTAGCCATTAATGTTGAATCTATCGGAATAGACCGGTTCTATATCCTTATCTGGTGGAGTTGTTCTAAACCCGCCAAAATCAGAAGGAAAGTGACCGTGAAATATCATTAAAGGATATTTGGCTTCAGGATGCTTATCAAAATTTTTGGGCAAAAGGATATGAGCGCCAAGATAAATATCTCGTCCCCAAAAGGCTGATAATTTTTCTGACTTAAATTTAATGTGTTTGATCCATTCTGTATCCTCAGGTTCCTTAATTTCAGGAATGACCTGGTCAAGGTTCAATTCAAAATTCTCAATCCCATTTTTACCCACACTTACCTTAAAGGGCTTGCTGTAAAGATTGCCGGGAGAACGATTCCACTGCTGACCCTCTCCATTATCCATTGGAAGTTTTACCGTATGGCCTGTGGAAAGTTCAAAAGTTTCATATACATGTAATAGTGCCTGAACATAATAGTCACCATCTTGTAATTCGCTAAGTTGTTCTACGGGAAAACCAAGGGCATTATTGTCAAACATTATTTTTTCACCTGGAACATGGTTTTCTATATTCATTCCGAAGATGACCTGGGTGTTCAAGCCTCCGTTGATTTGAAATCTGGGTTCGGTATCATCGTTCTTTGCAAATATGAGCAGCAGTCTGCCATCTACAGTTTTTTGCTCCTTGTTTTCTGGTAAAAGAACAGAAATCTGAAAATTGTCCTGGTCTTTAATTGGCTGACAAGCTGCAACCAGCAATAGAAGAAGCATTGATAAAGGTAAGTTTAATTTCATTGGATTATTTTTTTATGAAGTTAAGCATAAAAATTAATCCTTTTTTTACAGCCTTATTTTTTTGTGAGCATTCTTTTGATCTCATTTAGTTTCATAAGCGCATCAATTGGGGTCAATGTATCAATATTGGTGCTAAGAATCTCTTCCTTTATTTCTTCAAGTAAAGGGTCATCAAGGTTGATAAAACTCAGTTGTACATCTTTTTGGGAAGCCATTTTCATTTTGGCCTGAATGTCTTCTGAGGCGTGACTTTTTTCAAGATGAGACATCATTTTGTTCGCTCTGTGAAGTACAGGGCTTGGCATACCGGCAAGTTTGGCTACATGAATACCAAAACTGTGTTTGCTCCCTCCTGGCACGAGTTTTCGGATAAAAATGACTTTATCTTTTAGTTCTTTTACCGATACATTGAAGTTTTTAATTCTTTCAAATGTTTCGCTCATATCATTGAGCTCATGGTAATGTGTAGCAAACAGGGTTTTCGCCCTGGTGGGATGTTCATGCAGGTATTCTGCTATGGCCCATGCGATGGAAATACCATCATAGGTACTTGTACCACGACCAATCTCATCCAGAAGAATCAGGCTTCTGTCAGATAAATTGTTTAATATATTGGCCGTTTCGTTCATTTCGACCATAAAAGTTGATTCACCCATTGAAATGTTGTCACTGGCGCCAACTCTGGTAAAGATCTTATCGACAAGGCCCAGTCTTGCGTTTTGAGCCGGAACATAAGAACCCATTTGAGCCAGTAAAACGATAAGTGCTGTTTGTCTTAGAATAGCAGATTTACCACTCATATTTGGTCCGGTGATCATGATGATCTGCTGCTGATCCCGATTCAAAACTACATCATTGGCAACATATTGTTCTCCCGCCGGAAGCTGCTTTTCGATAACGGGATGTCTTCCGTTATTAATTTCAATTAAGGTCGAATCATCGATAACCGGTCTGACATAATTATTGATTATAGCCGTTTTGGCGAAGGACCCCAAACAGTCAAGTTGCGCAACGATCTTTGCATTTTTTTGGATCTTTTGGATATAAGGTATGATGCCCTCTAACAATTCCTGGTAAATACGTTGCTCTATCGCAGCGATCTTTTCCTGGGCTCCAAGTATTTTTGATTCGTATTCTTTAAGTTCCTCTGTGATATATCGCTCTGCCGACACCAAGGTTTGTTTTCTGACCCAATCTTCAGGAACTTTATCTTTATGGGTATTTCTTACTTCAATATAATAACCAAAGACATTGTTAAACGCAATTTTTAAACTGGAAATCTGGGTTCTTTCAATCTCTCGTTTTACAATATGATCCAGATATTCCTTTCCTGAATTCGAAAGAATCCTCAACTGATCCAATTCCGCACTAACACCTGACTTAACAGTGTTTCCCTTACTGATCTGCACCGGAGCATTATCTTCAAGAGTATCACTGATGTTTTTGATCAGCGTATCAGTTGGGTCTATATCTCCTACAAGTGAAATAAGCGGGTCATAATTACTTTTTACTGCCTGATCTTTGATCGGAATGATAGCTTGAAGAGAGTTTTTTAATAATACAACCTCGCGAGGATTGATCTTAGCTGTTGCCACTTTGGAAATAAGTCGTTCAAGATCACTGATCTGATCGATTTGACGGTTTTGAAATTCTAGAAAAGACTCGTTTAGGATAAAGAATTTTACAATGTCATGACGGGTTCTAATGTCTTCTGCATTTTTTAACGGTAGTGCCAACCATCTTTTTAACATTCTTCCTCCCATGGGTGAAATAGTACTGTCGATGATATCGAGCAAGGTTACGGCCCCTGGTGTATTGCCCTGATATAGTTCAAGATTACGAATGGTAAATCTATCCATCCAAACATAGTGATCTTCAACAAGTCGTTGGATATTGGAAATATGTTCGAGTTTGTGGTGCTGTGTTTCTGAAAGGTAGTGAAGGATGACCCCTGACGCTATAATCCCTTCATGAAGATCGTCAATGCCATATCCTTTAAGCGATCGAACTTTAAAATGTTGGTTCAGGATCTCATTTGAGGCATCTTCTTTAAAGATCCATTCATCCATATAGAAGGTATAAAAATCGCTTCCAAAGGCATTGTTAAAATCAACTCTCCTATCTTTTTGAACCAGGATTTCACTTGGATTGAAATTCTGCAATAGTTTATCGATATATTCCCTATTGCCTTGTGAGGTAATAAACTCTCCTGTTGAAACATCTAAAAACGAAATACCAATTTGTTTTTTACCAAAATGCAGGGCCGATAAAAAATTGTTTTTTTTAGATTGCAATACTTCATCGTTTAAGGCAACCCCGGGAGTGACAAGTTCTGTAACCCCTCTTTTTACAATTTTTTTGGTAAGCTTAGGATCTTCCAATTGGTCGCAAATAGCAACGCGTAAGCCGGCTTTAACCAATTTAGGCAAATACGTATTCAACGAATGGTGTGGAAATCCTGCCAAAGCCGTTTCACTCTCAGAACCGGCTCCTCTTTTTGTAAGAATGATTCCCAATATTTTTGCCGCAACCTTGGCGTCTTCTCCGAAGGTTTCATAAAAGTCGCCTACGCGGAACAATAGCATAGCGTCAGGATACTTTGTTTTGATATTGTTATACTGCAACATCAAGGGGGTAACTTTTTTCGCCTTTGCTTTAGTCAATTGTCAGGAATTTTTTTAGTTATCGTGTGCACACCTAGAAATAAGTGATAGGTAAGCAAAGATATAATTTTAAAGAGAATAAGGAAATCAGCTGTGATGAAATAGAGGGATACATTCGAAGGTACAAATTGGACAGGTTTGCACCATTAGCTTTAAATCCTGCGTAGCGCATCTAAAGATGCAATCCACATTCAGTTTTAGGAGAATTGTTCCATCGACCATGGCGGTCTTCACCCGGGACTGTGCAATGGGAGCAGCCTATGGATGAATATCCTTTTGACTTCAGGGGGTGGAAAGGCAGATGGTGATCTATAATGAACTGGTCTCGCTGTAGATAGTCAATATCCAGCAAGGGATAAAATTTTAAAATGGTTTCTTTTTCTTCAAAAATATGTAGCCCGCTCCTGTGATCACTTTGCCATTTCATTAAACCGGAAACCCAAATCTTATAATCCTTTTTAATATGATCAAGCGGCTTGACTTTATTGATATAACAGCATCGGTTAGCATTGTTCTTCCAAAGTTCGTTTTCTTTAGAAAACTGATACTCAACGGGATCGGCCTTAATACTGATCACATTCAGATCATATAATTTGGTAAGGTATTCTTTATAGATCAGGGTTTCTTTAAAATGGTAACCCGTATCTATAAAATAAATGATCTGGTCCTTATTAATATCTGAAAACACCTTGAGCAAAAAAGCAGAAGTAGCAGCAAAGGCAGAGGTGATCATAATATCCTCAGCATTAAAATTCTTATACAATTGCTCAACTCTTTGATATACATTGAAAGTGTCATATTGCTGATTCAATTTTTCTATATCAGCATGATTTAGCGTATCGATCATAACGAGGATTTTAAAAATAAAGCGCTAAAATACTAATATATTCAGCGTTTTACATCAATAGACTGTTAAAAAACTATTAATCCTAGCGGAATACTATGATAAATGTCATGTTTTCCGCAATTTAGAACAATTTTAAATAAAAAATCCCCAAGTCAGCACCAGGTAATAAGGATTTTATAATTTCGCAATTCGAATTAAATTTTATCATGCGAAAATTAAAGAACAGCGAATTAAACAGGCTTAATGTGGAAGAATTCAAGCGGTCAGAGAAAATTCCTTTGATCGTGGTGTTGGATAACATAAGAAGTCTGAATAATATTGGATCAGTTTTCAGAACTTCAGATGCCTTTTTAATTGAAAAAATATATTTGTGTGGAATCACGGCTCAACCTCCCCACAGGGAAATACATAAAACTGCATTAGGAGCTACTGATGCGGTGGATTGGGCCTATGAAGAAAACACCGAGGAATTGGTGCAAAAACTTAGGGCTGAGAAAATACAAATACTTTCTGTTGAACAAGCAGAACAAAGTACTTCTCTACAATCGTTTTATCCCATAGATGGCATGAAATATGCAGTAATCTTTGGTAATGAGGTCAAAGGAGTTGAGCAAAAGGTTGTTGATGCATCAGATCTTTGTTTAGAAATTCCTCAGTTTGGAACCAAACATTCGCTCAATATTGCTGTAAGCTGCGGGATAGTTCTTTGGGATATTTTTGCTAAAATGAAATTCAAAACTGGACAGTAAAGTCTTGTTTAATGAATTATGGCGCTAATATTGAGAAGTTTTTTTCGTTGTGATATTCGAATACATCAAATTGACGGTTGTAAATTTTGATTTTTTTTTAACAGCTTTCATTTTAAAGTTTTATATTTTCGCTGAGAAGGAATCATATAGGATAGTCAAGAAATATGACGGATAAAAAACAGAGAAGGTATGACCAGGCCTATTTGAAAATGGCGATGGAATGGTCAAAACTTTCGCACTGTAAAAGAAAACAGGTAGGAGCCTTGATCGTTAAGGATAAAATGATCATCTCTGACGGATATAACGGAACACCAACAGGATTTGACAATTGCTGTGAAGATGATGAAGGGAATACAAAATGGCACGTATTACACGCTGAAGCCAATGCCATTTTAAAGGTCGCTTCTTCCACTCAAGCCTGCCAGGGAGCAACACTTTATATTACTTTATCTCCTTGTAAGGAATGCAGCAAGCTGATCCATCAATCAGGTATACGCAGAATGGTGTATGCCAATGCTTATAAAGACGATTCCGGAATTGATTTTTTAAGAAAAGCCAACATTGAAATTTTATATTTGCCCATAAATGAATAGAAAAACCAGAATATTTCTCCCATTGATCATTGCGGTTTCTATCGCACTGGGCATATTTTTGGGGACTTCTCTGAATTATCAGAAGAAGACCATCACATTTTTTGGTGGAACTCCTCAGGAAAGGAAAATCAAAAGACTGATTGACTATATCCAATATGAATATGTTGATGAAGTAGATACTGATAGTTTATTGGATGGTACGATTAAGAACATGCTTGACAAACTCGATCCTCATTCGGTATATATTTCAGCCAATGAATTGGCGGGTGTATCAGAATCCATGAATGGAAAATTTGTTGGAATCGGGATTCAGTTTAGGATGTATAAAGACTCCCTGACAGTTGTCAAAGTGCTTGATAATGGCCCAAGTAAAAAAGCGGGTATTAAGGCGGGTGATAGAATTTTAGTAGCAAATAATGATACCCTTTACGGAAAAGAGATAGGAAGTGATTACATTCTAAAAACCTTAAAAGGCAAACCGAATACCTCCGTAGACCTTGTAGTTTACAGAAAGTCTGAGCAAAGGCACTTCCATTTACGATACGTCGAGGAGAGGTTCCAATTAGCAGTGTAGATGCCCATTATATGCTCAATGATGAATTGGGATATATAAAGATCAACAAATTTGCCGCAACTACCTATGATGAATTTAAGGAGGCGATGGATGAACTATTGGATAGCGGTATGAAAAAATTAGTGCTAGACCTTAGGCATAACCCTGGTGGCTATTTACAAGTAGCCACACAAATCATTGATGAATTCCTGGAAGAGGGCAAACTCATTGTGTTTACAAAAAATAAAAAGGAGCGCATAGATGAAACGTTTGCGACGAGTAAAGGTGATTTTGAAGACGGCCATGTTTTTGTTCTGATCAATGGAGCTTCTGCTTCTGCCAGTGAGATTGTTGCAGGAGCTTTGCAGGATAATGACAAAGGAACCATTGTAGGCCGAAGATCATTTGGGAAAGGTCTGGTACAGCAAGAAATGCAATTAGGAGACGGATCTGCGGTAAGACTCACGGTATCAAGGTATTATACACCAACAGGAAGATCTATTCAAAAACCATATGAAAATAAAGGGAACGGCGAATACTTCAATGATTTTCAGGAGCGTTATCACGGAGGTGAATTAATGAGTGCAGACAGCATCAAAGTGGTTGATTCTCTTAAATACGAAACACCCAAAGGGAAAATTGTATACGGAGGTGGAGGTATCATTCCTGATGTTTTTGTTTCAATAGATACCACTATGTTTTTTCCTGATTTTCATTATCAGAGATCTCGTCAATTTGTTTTTCAATATTTTGATCAGCATGTAAATGAATTTGAGGGGTGGTCCAATGACAAGTTCATGTCAGATTTTGACCTGGATAGTCATATTTACAATGAGTATATGTCTGAAATTCCGAGCGAGTTTCAGTCTTTGACTCAAGAAGAAAAGGAAAATTTCAGATTATACTTGAAAGCGTTATTTGCTCAACAGGTCTTTGATGTGAATGCTTATTTTAAGATTGTAAATCAACAGGATATGATGCTCAATAAGGTAATTGAGTTGAATAATCAAGGATATCCGCTCGAGCCGTAAGCATCAATTTCTTTAAATTTTTGGTTCTGAATCATGAACCATTGCTGTTTGGCCTCCGTTCCAAAGAGTTAGTATGTCAGTGGCTACATGGGCGCCACTGCCAGCAGCCGTTGCATATTGACTTCTCCACCCCGCCAAAACGCCTGACACATATAAATTCTCGGCGATCTTATGATTTGTGTTTTTCAATTGTATTCGTTGCTTCTGAGCGGGAAGATTTTGATGTGGTTCAATATATTGATTTAGCCCTTCAATATTAAATAAATTTGAAGGTCCAACAGCCACCACTACAATATGGCTGGTATAACTGTTTTTATTGGTTGTGATTTTAAAACCGGTTTCAGAAGGAATGACTCCGGTTACTTTTTCCTTTTCGATCTGAATCACATGGGGGTAGGTTTCAGCCAGCTGTTTGCGCCCATTTTCAAGCAGTTCTTTACCTGTTGTACCGGGTGCAATACCCAATACATTATTGAACAAGGCACCGTTTAGGGCGGACGCCTTTTGATGCATAATAATGCCTATCTTTTTATTTTCTGCAAAAGGTTTATTTTTTGCTGAACCCAAAACAAGAGCAGCAGACATTCCTGCTACACCTCCTCCAATAATTAGCACATCAAAATTCATAACAAATTAATTTAAAAGTCCTTGAATGTTTGAGGCAAATAGTTTTACAGCTATTGCCAAAAGAATTACACCAAATATTTTTCTGACCACATTGATACCTCCCTCACCAATGAGTCTCTCGATTTTAGCCGATGATTTTAAAACAATGTAGACAAATATGACATTGATGATAATGGCTACGATGATATTGATCGTTTGAAACTCCGCTTTTAGCGATAATATTGTGGTCATGGTTCCTGCACCAGCAATCAATGGAAAGGCAAGAGGAACGACACTGGCAGTTTTCGGCGATTCTTCCTTGTACAACTGAACGCCAAGGATCATTTCGATGGCCAAAAAGAAAATCACAAATGAACCGGCTACTGCAAAGGAATACACATCTATGCCAATCAGATTCAGTATTTGCACTCCTAAAAATAAAAACAAGATCATAATGAACATGGCAACGATCGATGCCTTTTCTGACTGGATATGACCTACTTTCTGCCTCAAATCAATGATGATGGGAATACTCCCAACAATATCTATCACAGCAAATAAGACCATGGTGGCAGTGACAATTTCCTTAAAATTAAGTTCCATTTGACAGTTTTAAAATGTGCGCAAAGTTAGAGAATTAGATTCAATGAATCAGTAGAAAAATTATAGATAATAAGCATTATTAGATCTCTGTTATTGTGGCAGCTAAAACTTGACAAAACCATGGAGTGATGCGATCTATTGTTAAAAAGAATGTATTTTTGCCCTTCATAAATTAGCCGCCATGTTCCAACTTGATAAAACCATTGTTTCAGAAGAAGTTCTCGAAAAAGAATTTGTTTGTAACTTAAATGCATGTAAAGGGGCATGCTGTGTTAATGGTGATGCAGGTGCGCCGCTCGAGAAAGAGGAGTTGGAAATATTGCAAGAAATACTTCCCGTTCTTAAAAGTTATTTGAGAAAGGAAGGGCTTCAAGCTATTGAAGAACAGGGGGCATATACAACAAACGAACTTGGGGAGCATGAAACAACGCTTATTGACGGAGCTGATTGTGCCTATGTGATCTATGATGATAAAAATATTGCCTTATGCGGTATTGAAGAGGCATATAATCAAGGGGAAATATCTTTTAAAAAACCCGTTTCCTGTCATTTGTACCCAATTAGAATAAAACAATATAGCCAATTTGCCGCTGTGAATTATGACAAATGGGAAATATGTGATGATGCTTGTAGCCTGGGTAAGGAACTTGGAGTACCGGTTTATAAATTCGTTAAACAGGCCCTTGTTCGGAAATTTGGAGAAAAGTGGTACGCTGAACTTGAAAAAGTCGCGGAAGAAAGAAACAATTCTAAACAAGATTAGATAATGCTTTTCAATTTGTTAACTTAGGTTATATTTACCATTCGATTATATAAGATGGTTTAATTGTGGTAAAGCGAGTATTATATATATATCTTTTTTTTCTATTTCCCTCTATTGTTTTTGGCCAGACCCTTGACAGAGAATATGTAATTTCTGAGAACAGAAAAGCATCTGAGCTAAATCGTGAAGGGAAGTTTTTACAGGCGAATCAAATTCTTGACACGCTTTTGAAACGGTTACAAACGGAAAACAGTGAGGATAATTTTTTTTCTTCGACTTACCAAACTAAGGCAAAAATTGTGCAAAGTCTTGGAAATTACCAGGAATCAAGCATGTTGGCCAGACAATCTCTACAGATAAGCCTTAAGTCTCATGACAGCCTTAACATTGCAGACAGCTATAATACGATTGGTATCAATCATTATTTTGAAGCCGACTATGATAGCACTACTTACTATTATGAAAAGTCATTGGATATTAAAAGGAAAATTAAGACTGATCCTTATGCTATAGCCGTCTCAACCTATAATTTGGCACTCGTTTATGATGATCTCGGTCAAATAAAGAAAGCAATGGAACTCTATAAACAGGCTGAAAATTACTTGTTAAAAAGCAAACAAGAAAAGAATTTCCTTTCAGATATATATGTAGGAATGGCGCTTATATATTTTTACTCAGGAGATATCTCTAAGGCAGACGTATATGCAGAAAAGGCTATGGAGAAAGGATTGAAATCCTATGGAGAATTTAACCCAAATATGACCTTTGTTTATACAACCTATGCGAATATTTTGGAGGCTGAAAAAAAGTATGAAGAATCAGTTGCTTTACTCGAAAAAAGCTTAAAGATCAGGAGGGCAACCTATGGTGAAATGCACAGGTGGACTTGTGAAACATATTACGACTTGGCCAATGCTTATGTTTTGGTCAAGAACTATGATAAAGCCGAGGTATACTATAAAAAAGCCATAGCAATTGGAAAAAAAATAAATAGCCGACAATATTTAGCTAACGCAAGAAATTTCTTGGCCCAATTATACATTGACAGAGAAATACATCTCGATGAATCTGAAGGATTACTTCAATCCTCACTTAAGACGAATATAGAGATATATGGATATAAAAGTGATCTTGTTGCCGAAAACTTACTTCACTTAGCAACAGTATATAAACTTAAAGGAGATGAATCACGCTTCCTGGCATATATTGAGAAGTGCCTAGAAGCAGCCAATTACAACAAGGATGATCTGGGCAGTGTTATTGGCCCGCTACAAGCTATTGATGCTTTCATGCTTGTCAGTGACTGGTACAAGGAGATCTATGAAAAGAACCACGATATTAAACACCTTATTGATAGTTATGAGTTGGTAGATCAACTGACCTCACTTATCAAGCATACACAAAATAACTTTTCATCTGATCGTTCACGCATAGACTTTGCCAATAAATACAGAGAAGTTTTTGAAATGAATCTGGGCCTTTGTTGGCTGCTATACCATGAAACACTGGAACATAAATATCTTCAAAAAGCATTTGAACTTTCAGAAACCAATCGAAATACAACCTTATTGAAAGGATTGCAAGGAATTGAATACAGAGCCTACGGAGAAATCCCTAAAGACAAACTAGAGTTGGAACATTCTACTAAAAAAGCCTTGGAAAAAATTAAAATGGATATCTTTTTTGAGAAGAGTAGCAGTGAGCCTGACAAGGAATATTACAGGTCTCTTTTAGATGAGAGAATTCTGTTAAGCAACAAACTGGATAGTATTTATACTGATTTTTACAAAAGTTATCCAAAGTTTGAAAATATAAGTTCATCTGAGGAATATGTAAAAATTGAAGAGGTTCAGGCGAAGTTAGATGACGATACGCAATTGATCACTTACTTTTTGGGTGAACAGAGTTTGTTTAGTTTCAATATTACGAAAGATTCGATAAGCCTATTAAGATCGGATATAGCAGATAAGCTGGTAAGCGTTGCCAATGATTTTAAAAACCATTTATCAAAAAGGGATAATATTGATGAATTGAGTTATGACCTTTTTATGTATTTATTCGGTCAGCAGTTAGATCGTGAGAAAAGGAATCTTGTTGTAATTGCAGATAATGTTTTGAATTATATACCTTTTGAAATTCTTCGATCTTCTGACGGGTCATTGCTTCTAAACAAATACAGTATTAGCTATAATGGTTCTGTAAGATTATTTATGGAGCTAAAAAAAGAGTTTTTCAAATATGATGCGCCGCAGAATTGGGCAGGATTTGCACCTATTTATCCTGAGGAGCAGGCATTGTCTTCTTCAAAGAAAGAAATCAACGAAATAGCAGGATTGACAAATGGGATCGAATTTATTGGTGAAGATGCCAGAAAGGAAAATTTCATTTTGCACAACAAAGAGTTTTCAATAATGCATTTTGCAATGCATGCTAAAATCGATAATCAAAACCCCCTTTACAATAGCTTGCTTTTTGAAGATGGCGAACTTACGGCTTCTGAAATATACACCTCAAATTCCAAAGCTAACATGGTAGTATTAAGCGCCTGTAATACCGGTTTTGGTAAAATTGAGAAAGGTGAAGGCGTCATGAGCATGGCCAGAGCATTTCACTATTCAGGAATACCATCTGTTGTGATGAGCTTATGGAAGGTTCCGGATCAGGAAACAAAAATGATCATGATAGATTTTTATCGTTACCTAAAAAAAGGTAAAAGCAAGAGTGAGGCCTTGAGAATGGCAAACTTCGTTATCTCGATAAAAATGCTGGTAGTATATTATCGCATCCTTACTACTGGTCAGGATTCGTTATTAATGGGAATACGGATCCTTTAGACATCAATAATGTAAACTTCCTATGGGGATGGATTATTCTAGCGATTCTCGGAGTTTTAATATTGACTTATCTCTATAAAAAATTGAAATAATTATTTTAGGTACCCTAAAACTTCCTGTGCTTCTTGTTTTTTAAAATTTGATGAAGGATTATTGGTGATAAGCGATAACCTCGAAATGGCTTTTTCTGTTTCATTATTTTTTAAGTAAGCCATGGCCAGGTACCAATTTGCTTTTTCTCTGAAATCAGCAGATTTACCGTCTAATCCAGGTTTTGTAGCTACTTCACTCAACAAAGTAATGGCCTCATCTGATTTTTCCAAAGCCAGAAAACATAATCCCTTATAGTAAATGATATAAGCTTCATCCGGAGTTTTTACTGAATTGAATAAATTAATGGCTTTGTAGTAATCTTGAGCTTCGTAAGCAACAAATGCTCTGTATTCAATCGTTTTTAGGCTTTCTCCACGGACAACAGGTTGAACAGTATTTCTGTCGACTTGAAAATAATCTTGATAAATTACTTCATTGGAAGGATAATACAGGTTTTTTACACTCCATATCCCTAAGGTAGTAATAAGTAATAAAGATGCTGCGACCATCCATTTTGTTGGAATGATCATAAATCTGGAACTCTTCTGAACCTTCTCTTCTATATGTGAAAGCGTAGATTTTAATTCCTCTTGTTGACTTACTGCAATTACTTGTTTTAAATCTTTTTGAAAAACAAATTCCTCCTTAAAATCCGAATCGTTTTGCAATAAGTCATTAAATAGTTGCTGCTCTTTGGGGCTCAGAGTATTTTCGAAATAGCGATCGATTAAATCATGATTTTCCATAGTGCTTGGTTATCAAATCTTTTAGTTGTTTGATACAACGAGATTTTTGGCTTTTTAAAACTTTCTTGTTACTATAGTTGAGAATGGACCTGATCTCATCCAGATTATAGCCCTGATAATAGAACAAATTTAAGATACTTTTGCATCTTTCACCCAACTCATCATAGTATTTTTTTAATAGCTGCTGTTCTTTAGTTAAAACTGGTCCATAAAGGTTAACATCAAAATCTAAATTTTCTTCAACCAGATCAAAATCATTTGTTATATGTAGCCTAGATTGAACCCTGAAATTGTGGTAAATCCTGTATTTACCTATGGCAAAAAGATAGGTTGAGATATTACTCTGTAAATTATCGATTCGACCATTGACAGCATTGTCTCTAAGAATCAATATAGAATCCTGGTAAATATCTATGGCATCAGATTCATCAACATTATATTTTCTGGAAAAGTTGAGAAAACCTTCTCTGTTGTCAAGATATATTTTTTCCAATGTTTTTTGATCTCCTTGTTTTAAAAGTTCTATAATATTTTTTGATTCTTGTTGATTCATGATTAGCAAAGAAAGTAAAAAGATTTAAAAGCACCCGAGAATCTTATAAGGATCGTATGGGTCAATTCGTTTAGGTCAAAATTAAAAAGCAATTTGATTTATATGACTTTTAAACCCCTGCTTATGGTAAGGATAATCCTTAAAAAACGAGTTGTTTGATTTTGAACAACATGTGATGATCAGATTATCGCAGATCAAATTCGTTTAAAAGATATCCTGAAGTCAAGAAAGCAGCCTTAAATATGGCCCCCATAAATTTTATGATACATCCTGACTAGCTCTTTTGTGATTATTAATTATCTTCGGACCTCCAAAAAAAATATATGAAAAAAGTATTTGGCCTCAAAGGACGGGTTCAGCATTATGCCTGGGGAGGTCAGACATTTATCCCAGAATTACTGGGGATTGACTCTGACCATGGTCCATATGCGGAATATTGGTTGGGAGCTCATATAAACGCCCCTGCGCTGGTTGAAACCGAAGACAGGGAGATACCTCTGGATGTTTTTTTAAAGTCCAATGCTAAAGTATTTTTAGGAAAAGAGACCTATAAAATGTTTGGAAGATTACCTTTTCTTTTTAAAGTACTCGACGTAGATCAAATGCTTTCCATCCAGGTGCACCCAAGTAAAATGGAGGCAGAGAAAGGATTTATAAAAGAAAATGAATTGGGAATTCCGTTAACGGCTCCCAACAGAAATTATAAGGATAACAACCATAAGCCGGAAATTATGGTTGCTTTAGGGGAGTTTTGGTTGTTACACGGATTTCTTCCAAAGGAGGATTTACTTGAAGTGCTTCAAAAGAATCCTGAGTTTAAAGCTTTGACTGCTTTATTTTTGAAAGATGGATATAAAGGATTGTATCGATATGTGATGGAATTGCCTTTTGCTGAAAGCGATAAAATTCTACGACCATTGGTCAATAGACTACTCCCTTTAGATTCAGAGAATAAACTCTTAAAATCGACTCCCGAATATTGGGTGGCAAAAGTCGTTTCTGATGCTGATATTACTGTTCAACTGGACAAAGGAATTTTTTCAATTTATTTTTTCAATATCCTTAAGGTAAATAAAGGGGAAGCGGTTTTTCAGGATGCAGGTGTACCTCATGCTTATCTTGAAGGACAGGCCATGGAATTGATGGCTAATTCTGACAATGTTTTAAGAGGAGGACTTACCCCAAAGTACATAGATGTTCCCGAATTATTAAAGCATGTTGTTTTTGAGGAAACAAAGCCTGAGGTCTTGTATGGAAAAATGGACAAGAAGGGTGTTGAAAGGAAATATAAAAGCCCGGCTCCGGATTTTGAATTGAGTGAAGTGAGCATTCATCAAGATAATTCTTATAGAGGCAGATCGAATTCAGTCGAAATTTATATCCTTATGGACGGACAGGCAGAGGTCAAGGAAGAAAACAGTTCACTTGTTCTTCAAAAGGGAGAGAGTTTTTTGGTCTTGGCCGGTGCCGAATTTCAAATATCAACTTCGAGCCATGCAATTTTATACAAAGCGACAACACCTTGATGTCTTTAACTTATTTGGAATAGCTGAACTCTAATTTGTCCAAACCACTTTGTATATCTTCGTTCTGCATAAACAGATTCCATAGAAGTGCGGTTCTGTGGTTTTCGATCATGACGACTATCGGGCCCTGATCAATAGCCAGATAGGCCTTGGCAACCCAAGTACTTCCTGGTTTAAAAGCGTCATAAAAGCCGGCAGGCCCTAAGAGCTTATCTTTATGTCCGTAAAAATAACGTAACGCTTTTATCGATTCGTCAGGTGTATACGGCATTGAGGAAAGAGCCGCGGTAGGCGAGATAATGCCCAGATCATTTCCTGGAGCATGCGCTGAATACCCAATACTTCCATCAGCATTTCTTGAATAACTGGCAGTGAGTCCCCAGCAATTTTCTCCATAGTCCGGAAACATTTTGGGATTATCAACGCAGTATTGATAATTCACCTTGCTATGGTTTAGATTGACATCCCAGTAGTTTGCATATTCATCCTGAAGCCCTTTAGGATTAAGACCTAAATAGGAATAATGTGCCCAAAAAAGAGGACCGCCATAGGTTGCTGCGCCATTGTGTTTTAGAAGTAATGGAATTCCATAGGTGATTTGATCACTTTGGATGCCGCCGTCAGAGCCCCATCCGGAAGTATAGGCTTTTTTATTAATGGAATGATCGACTGAAGCCGCTGCCATGATGTATGTAATGAGTACTTCATTGTATCCGGAAAGCTTGAAGTTGATCGAAAAATCATGGTTGGGGCTCCAATGCCAATACAGTGCATCTTCACCTTGCGTATACCAATCCCATTCCACTTCTTTCCAAAGTTGGTCGGCTTTTACAGCAAGCTGTTTTTCCATGTCAGAACCATCTTTAAAGTATTCTTTGATACAAATTAATCCCTGGCATAAAAATGCCGTTTCCACAAGATCTCCCCCATCATCTAAATTTCCAAAGGGGATTACTTGACCAGTACTTCCATCCATCCAATGTGGCCAGGCTCCGCGAAAACGTTCAGCAGTATCTAAAAAGGTTAAGATTTTATCGAGTCTTTCGACAGCCTGAGCTCTTGACACATAATTTCTTTCAATACCAACAAGGATCGACATCAGCCCAAAGCCTGTTCCTCCTGTCGTAACTATATGGGCGTCAAACGAAGGGTTGTCTGGGTGAAAACGTTCACGTGCAGCGCCTGAATTAGCTTCTGCATAGTCCCAGAAATAACGAAAAGTTTCTCTTTGGGTAAGATCGAGCAATTCATCATCTGTTAAAACTGTTTCTGGGGGGTCTGGCAGGCCGTTAGACGGATCCATAGGTTCATCTCCACCGCATGAAAGAACTGCCCAAAAGACAAGGGCGCACACTATTAAAACTCTTGTTGATCTTTTGGGTTCCATTTTTATCCTGGCTTTAGCATTATTGTTACGCAAGATAGAATAATCAAGAAATTTGACCAGCACTTTTTTCCAGGAGTTTAAAAATTAGGGAAGTTTTAGCTGTTAGTCTGTTCAATCCAAGATTTTGAAATGGGACAAGAGCTCTTTCCATTATTTTTGTAAATTCCCCAAAATTCAGATCGAATGTCAAATAAAAGGGTAGTAGGTAAACAATATCTCTTTTTTATCATCATGAGTATTTTCCTTGTCGCCTCTGTGATGGCACAGGATGTTTACCAGAGAACCCCTGATGCGGATGTTCAGCATTACCTTTTTAACTTATCACTGAATGATGATACCAATGAAATCAAGGGTGAGGCTGAAATAAGGGTTGAATTTAAGAAAAGTACAGACATTTTTAACCTTGACCTGATCGGAAAAACAGGCATTTATGGGATGGAGGTCATCGAAGTTTTAGAGAACGATGAAAAGGCCATATATGTCCATGGCGATGATAAAATTATGATTTCCACATCTCTCGATTCAACATTGAAAAGTACATATAAAATCAAGTACAGAGGAATTCCTGAGCGGGGATTAGTAATTGATACCACCAAGTACGGTCAACGTTCTTTTGTTGGAGATAACTGGCCCAATTTGGCAAGGCACTGGTTACCTTCCGTTGACCATCCTTATGACAAGGCTTCTGTTGCGTTTAGAATTACAGCTCCGGCCCATTATGACGTTGTGGCAACAGGTAAAAAGAAAGAGGAAAGAAATCTTGGAAACGGTTACAAGCTCACAATTTACGATGAACCTGCTCCCGTAGCAACTAAGGTAATCACTATGGGTGTAACGGAGTTTGCATACAAGGATCTTGGCTCAGTGGGTGATATTGAAGTGAGTGCCTGGGTATATCCGGAAAATAGTCAGCAAGGATTTATTGATTTTGAGGAGGCCTCTCAGATTTTGACTTATTTTATTGATGAGGTAGGGCCCTATTCCTATGCAAAGTTGGCCAATATGCAGGTAAAAACAGCTTGGGGAGGGCTGGAGAATGCCGGGACCATTTCATATAATGAAAAACTGATTAATGGTAAAAAGGAAATTCAAGGTTTGATGGCCCATGAGATTGCCCATCAATGGTTTGGAAATTCAGCCACCGAAAATAGCTGGAACCATGTTTGGCTCAGTGAGGGTTTTGCGACTTATTTTGCCATTTTATATCAGGAATCCGTTGACGGAAATGAGAAAAGAAAAAAAGAATTAATTCAAGATCGTAAGGAGGTTATTGAGTACTATCAAGAAAACCCTTCGCCAATCGTTGACAATTCAATTAAGGATCCGAAGAATGTATTAAATCGCAACTCCTATCAAAAAGGAGGCTGGGTGCTCAATATGCTAAGACATCAATTGGGAGATGAGGTTTTTTGGAAAGGGATTCAGGTTTATTATGAAACCTATAAAGATGCTAATGCCATGAGTGCTGATTTTCAAAGAGTGATGGAGCAGGTGTCAGGGCAGGATCTTAAAGTATTTTTTGATCAATGGTTGTATGTAAAAGGTTATCCGGAATTGAAATGGAGCTGGAAATACAATAAAGGAAATCTGACTATTTCTGTTGAGCAAAAACAAAAACACCATAGGTTTAAGTTTCCTCTTGATTTTGGTATTGTTAGCGGAGGGGAGGTAACAATTGAAACTTTTTATGTCGATGATATATCCAATACTTTTAAGCTGAATATTGAAGAGAAACCAGATGAAGTGGAAATTGACCCTGAAGTCTGGTTGTTATTTGAAGAGAAATAAAAAAGCCTAAAGCATCTGCCTTAGGCTTTTTTTCAATTTATTTTGTGCCAATTACTCGATTACTGTTACCAGATCTTCTTTACTTTTTCTAACCTTTTTAAGATTAACCAGCCAGTCTTTTTCAGCATCTCTGTATCCTATCGGAAGCATCACACAACTTCTTAGCCCCTTTTCTCTAAGGTTTAAAATCTCATCCAAAGCATCGGCATCAAACCCTTCTAAGGGAGTACTGTCAAGCCCCTGAAATGCAGCTGCACTTATCGCCTGAGAAAAAGCAATATAGGCTTGTTTAGCAGCATGGTTAAAGTTGACTTCAGCATCTTTTTGAGGATAGCTATTTAGCAACATTTGTCTGTAATTTTCCCAGCCTTCGTTTTTAAAACCACGAACCGTATTTGTTAAATCAAACATCTTGTTTATACGCTCAGGCGTATAGGTATCCCAGGCAGCAAATACTAATAAATGCGAACAATCAGTAATAACAGATTGATTCCAGGAAATAGGCCTGATTTTTTCTTTTAATTCCTGATTTGTGATCACAATGACTTCAAAAGGTTGCAATCCGCTTGATGTTGGGGAAAGAGAAATAGCTTCAATAATATTGTCTATTTTTTCTTGTGCTACTTTTTCTCCGTTCATCGCTTTCGCAGCGTATCTCCAATTTAGTTTATCTAATAATTCCATATTTTTTGTTTATGTTTTTTAGTTATTTTCTTTTTACGTCAATCAAACCTTATCCACTCTGGGAAGGATTGTTTTTATTACTCAACACTGTGATCAATTCACAAAGCGTATCCTTTAATTGAAGCATATCTTCCATTTGAATTTGATCAGTTAATAATTCGGAAATTAACTTTTCAGGAATAGAAAGCGCCTTATTTTTTAACGCTTTACCATTTCTCGTTAATTGAATTATGACACTTCTTTCATCTTCTGTGCAACGGGAGCGTTGCAAAAGCCCCATTTTCTCCATTCGTTTTAACAAAGGAGAAAGCGTATTGGTATGTAGGAGCAGCTTCTCGGTAATCTGGTTGACGGAAAGGCCATCGTTTTCCCATAAGACCATAAGCACCAAATATTGTGGATAGGTAATCCCCAACTTGTCGAGATAAGGTTTATAGGCTTTGGTGATCAAACGTGAAGCTGAGTAAAGCGGAAAGCAGATCTGATTGCCCAAGTGTAGGTGTGTGTCATTCATGATTTTTCAGTTTTGAGGTTCTCCATGCTTTCCAAGCACCTGAAGACCATAAGGCCCAGGCAATAAGAACAGGTTGAAAAAATAAGCGTCTTAACCTCGCTTCATCTGAATCTAAAACACCAAAGGCATCTTTTCCATCCATATATTGCGCAATGTTGCCTGGAAAGATCAAAATAAAAAAGATAGCCAATGCCCAACCTAATCGAACTCGTTGCTTTTTCCAAAAAGCGAGTCCAAGCCCCAATATGATCTCCACAATTCCTGAAAGTATAACCACAAGGTCTTTGCTTAAAGGAACCCAATCTGGAACTTGGGCATGAAAATCCAAACGATTAAAAGTAAGGTGAGTAAAGCCTGCGACTATCATAAAGATGGCCAAAACGATTCGAAAAATATTCTGAAGCAGATTTGTTTTTACTTGATTTTTCATCATACCATATTATAATCGTACACGTTTATATCGTGCACGATGCAAATATACATCATTCTATTGATAAGACTAGATTAAATTCATGTTAAAATTAAGAAGAGGGAGGCTTGGTATATAATTTCAAACAGCCTACCAAACGAAAATCCACAATCAAATGAAATTAATTGTGGATTTTTTCTTTGACCTAAAATGAGAACCTATCAAGATAAACCATCAATGAACGCCATAAAGGGCAATGGTCTATTCATAACAAAACAGACTATTCCTGTATCACTTGTTTTTTATTATTTCCAAAAGATTTATCCGGATAAGCAGGTACAGGAGGAACCTCTCTTGGGTCTTCCTTGACTAATTTTTGTAAATATTCAATAGCTGTATCCAACTGCAAATCCTGACCTTTAAAAGTAGCATGAGGAAGGTTGTCAACCTCTATATCGGGTACAAATCCATGTCCTTCAATTAACCATTTTCCATTTTCTCCATAAACTCCCATCATAGGTGCCCTTGCCAGACCATTATCACTTAGCCTGTTACTACTGTTCAGCCATATCTCGCCGCCCCAGGTTCTTGTTCCAATGGTAGTTCCCAATTCTAGTTTTTTGAATCCATCAGCAAAGGCCTCTCCATCAGAATAGGTGTTTTCATTGACAAGAACGACAATATGGCCCCTGAATGCATAAGGCATGTTCCAATAGGGTTCTCCAGATCTTGATTTCCAGTACATCCAAGCTTTTCTCAACAGTTTTTCCAAAATAAAACTGTCAATATTCCCACCAAAATTATAGCGAACATCAACGATCAGTGCAGACTTATTGAATACAGGGTAAAATTCGCGGTAAAATTGACTGAGATCATTACTTCCCATCGCACGTAAATGCAAATAGCCTATTTCATGATTACTCTTTTTTTCTACCTCAAGTCGCTTACCATATTCCCAATCTCGATAACGAAGGTTATATTCATTTTCAATGGGTTTTACAATAATATCTCTTGATTTTCCTGATCGACTTATGGTCATTCTTACCTGTTTTCCTTCTTGATTTCTGATCAATTCACCGATGTCAGTTGCTGAAAGGGCATCTATCCCGTTGACTTTGGTCACGATATCCCCTTCTCGCACATCTAAATAAGGATCATCGAGAGGAGATTTTTCATCGGGATAGTCTGGATCGGCCCTGTAGATATAATCAATTCTAAACCCTTTGTTAGCTTCATCTCGACTAAACATGGCACCCAAACTTGCCACTGAAATGTTTTTATCATCTTCTCGCATATCCCCACCACGGACGCTGGTGTGAAGTGCTGAGAGTTCCCCAACAAATCTACCTATCAGATCGGACAATTCGTTTCTTGTAGTGATCCTGTCAACTAAGGGCAGGTATTTATCATGCATCGCCTTCCAGTCAACACCGTGCATATTTTGATCATAAAAATAATCGCGTTCCATGCGCCATGCATCTGTAAAAATTTGTTTCCAATCTTCTTTGGGAGTTATTGGAAATTTCCATCCACTCAAATCAATTTTGTTTTCAGACAAGTCACTTATTTCTGAGGTGCCTGCTTCCACCATATAATAATCTTTTTTCTTTTGAATAAGGATCTTTTCTCCTTTTCCGGCAAGTTCAAATCTGTCAACTTCACCCACCATTTTTTCGAGTTTGATGTCCTTGTTGTCAATTTTTATAAATGACAAATGACTTTTGGCATTGACACCGGTTTCACTTGACATCAAATACAATGCTTTTTCATTTACTTCAAGACCTCTATAATTACCCGGTTTAACCGGTACTTCGATAATTCTCTTTTGGATATCTTGACGGTCTATGCTAACAATAACTTTATCTTCCTTCTCATTATCTTCTTCTTTTCCCTTCTTTTTCTTTTTATCGGAAGTCGCAGATTTATCCTCTTTTGTATCTTTATCCGCTAACTCATCATTTTCTCTAAACGGAGATCTTGTCCCTTTTTTTAGCGCTACATGGTACACTTTTTCACTGGCGTCGAAATAAGGTTCAGGCTGTCTGGTTCCCCAAGGACTGCCTACTAAGGATGTAAAACTTCTATCCGAAAGAAAATAAATGAACTTTCCGTCATGGCTCCACCTTGGGTTGCCGCTGTTTGCTCTATCTGTTGTAAGATCAAAGGAAGATCCATCGGCAGCATTGTAAACCTTGATTTGCGCCATAGTATTTGGAGCCGCTTGAACGAAGGCCAACCATTTACTGTCAGGTGACCAGGAAAAATCGCCAATACCCTCTTCGTTCGAGGAGATCTTTTTACTAATTCCAGAGGCAACATTAAGAACATACATATTGCTGCCTAAATCATCATAGGCAATATACTTACCATCTGGAGATGGCACTCCTGCGTACCTGAGCAGATTTCCGTCACTTGTGACCTTCTTTTCAACTCCCATACCATTTGACGGCATTTTTATGAACTCAAACTCACCGGTCTCATCAGATAAAGTGTATATATTGTTTCCGTCATGCGAAAAAACAGCATCTCTGTATCGTACATTTTTCTTTTCTGTAAAAGAGACAAAACGACCCGATTTTACAGGGGCAACGAAAACCCTTCCTCTGGCAGTGATAACGATTTGATCCCCTTCAGGATCAGCATGTACAGAAGTGATATATTGTGATGGGTTAGGATCCCATTTTTCTCTTAATTGATCAAGATCTGAAGCCAATTTTATATTGATCTTCTTATCCTGATTAGATGAAATATTATAATGCCATAGATCAGCCGCCCGCTGATAGACTATATTTCCATCAGAAATATTGGCATAACGAACGTCAAATTCAGTATGTTTTGTATGTTGTTTTAAATCATCCCCATTTTCATCCATTGACCAGATATTCATGGTTCCGTCTCTATCTGTAATAAAATAAACCCTGCCCTCAAACCACATAGGATCATGACTTTCTCCCAGATGGTCATTCGTTAGTTTAACCGCTTCTTCAGCACCCTCTGTAAATTTCCATACCTGTCTGGCAGTGCCACCTTGGTACCTTTTGGTCACATTACGATGATCTGCGGGCCTAACGAAAAACACAGTATTTCCAGAGTTGTCAAAGCTAGCTTCACTCGCTTGTGACAATGGAATTCTTGTTTTTTGTTTTGATTTGGGATCAATCGTTACAAGTTGATTATCAGGAACTTTTGAATAGGCTCGGGTATGATATACCAGTTTGCCGTCAGGGGTCCACCCATTAGTCACCGACGCATCTCTTTCATAAGTCCACCTTAAAGGTAAGCCGCCTTCAATAGCCATGGTATAGACCTCAATGGGTCCTTCATAGCTTGCAGAAAATGCTATTGTTTTTCCATCCGGAGAGATGGAAGGGAACAATTCTTCTTCATGGTGAGTTGTTAACCTTTGCGCCATGCCACCGGTTAGAGGAACTTTCCAAATGTCGCCTTCTGCGGCAAATACAATGGTATTTTTATGGACATCCGGATACCTGTAATATCCATTAAACCCTTGAGCGAATGTTGTAGCATAGCACAGAAATGAAATGAGCAGGGGTAAAAAATATTTGGAAATTTGGTTTAGAGAAATTTTGATCATAGGGAGTCAGATGAGATTAGTGTTTTAGTCATTAATTATTCAATCCCTGTTGACACTAAGGACTGATGTAAAGTAGGATGTCGAAAAAAGGACAATTTAACAAATCTTTACTACATAAGGAATTGTACAAGCCTACATTTTTTTTGAGTAATTTTATCAGTGCATCTCAGCGATGGATTCTTGATCCAAATAACCAATTGTTTAATTCTGAGATAAAAGAACTCTCTAGAGTGAAAAATAGATATATCGAAAGATAAAATTTTCACCTGTCTCAAATAGTATTTATTTTTTTTCATAAAAAAGTCATATCTTGGTAACAATCAGACAATCAATATATTGAAACCACGATCCTTTTTTATGCCATTTTTTATGCTTAGGTTTTGTACAGTGAATGCCCTTTTACTGCTTTTACTGTTGAGTATAAGTTGTTCAAAGTCTCTTCCCAAAGAGGTTGAACTGGCCTATGAGTCCCTTCCTGAATATGTTGACTATAATTTTCATATCAAACCTATTCTCTCAGATCGTTGTTATAACTGTCATGGTCCGGATGCGCAAACAAGGAAAGCAGGACTGAGGCTTGACATCGAGGAAGAGGCGTTTAAAAAATTAGAATCCGGGAACCACGCTTTTGTCAAAGGAAGTATTCACAAGAGTGAAGTCATTCATAGACTGCTTAGTACTGATCCGGATTTGATGATGCCTCCTCCTGAATCTGAACTTACCGTTTCTGATCGGGAAATTGCATTAATTGCCAAATGGCTCGATCAAGGTTCAAAATGGAAAGAACATTGGTCCTTTCTTCCAATTGAAAAAAAGCAAGTGCCGGATATCAAAAACAGTTGGACGCGTAACAATGAAATTGACAATTATATTCAGAATAATTTACTCCAGGTTGGTTTAGAACCATCGCTTGAAGCCAGCAAAGAGTACCTGATCAAGAGGGTAACGATGGATCTCACAGGTTTACCTCCTTCTTTAGAAGAAATAGATGAATTCATAAATGATGATTCAGAAAACGCCTATGAAAAGGTTGTCGATCGGCTTTTACTGAGCAATGCTCATGCTGAAAGAATGACCCAGGAATGGATGGATGTGGCTCGCTATTCTGATTCTCACGGTGTATCTTTCGATGGTTATCGCACGTCTTGGCCATATCGCGATTGGCTCATACAGGCTTTTCAACAAAACATGCCTTATGACGAGTTTGTTACGCATCAAATAGCCGGTGATCTCATCGAAAAAGCAGACGATCAATCTCAGATTGCTACCGCTTTTCTAAGAATGAATCCTTTGGAGGCTTCGGCAGGGTCTATCCCAGAAGAATTCAGATTAGAATATGTGAATGAAAGGGCTGGCCTAACGGGCACTGCGCTTCTCGGCCTCACTTTGGAGTGTGCCAAATGTCATGACCATAAATTTGATCCCATATCTCAAAAAGAATTCTACCAGGTATCGGCATTTTTTAATACCACAGAAGAATATGGGCTCGCTCCGGTAGATGCTGACAGGGCTCCAACCTTGATCGTCCTTAACGACAAGGAAAAATCGAAAATCGATTCGATGATTCAGGCCTTGTTGGCTGAAGAAAAATCGATTCAAATAATAAAAAAAGAAAAACAAGGATCTTCTGAATACCAAAAGGAACTTCCTCTAACTCCGGTTACCGGAGAGATGAAACATTATGCGTTCAACACCATAAAGCCCTATAAAAAAGAGATTAAAAAGAAAAAAAAGAAAGAAGACAAGAAAAAGAAAAGCAAAGAGGAAAAGGTTGTCAAGAAGGAAAAGAAAGAATTTAAGGAAATGCAGATGCTTGACAATAATAAGGAAGCAGAAGCCAATTTAAAGATAACTTTGACCGATGGTAAATATGGGCAAGCGGCCTATTTTAATGAAGAGTATGATATTGTTACTCTTCGCAAAGCGGGTGAGTTTGACCAGGCAGATCCATTCAGTATTAGTACCTGGATCTCAACAGAAAAAGATAGTGCTGGTTCATCCCAAACCATTATTGGAAATACGGGTACAGTTTTTCAATACCACAGAGGATGGGAGCTGGCATTAGATTCTACAAATCATGTTCGGGTGCGTTTGATCCACAGGCTGCCTGATGAATTTATTTCTGTGAGTACTTCGGCGCCTATAAAAGCCAATCAATGGCAGCAGATTGGGTTTACTTACGATGGAAGTATGTCTGCCAAGGGGATCTCTCTTTTTGTGAATGGTATAAAAACAGACACGAAAGTACTTCACGATCATCTTGAGCGTACAATCGTTCCGATCAACTATGAAATGAAACGAGATACGATTCCGTTGGTTGTAGGAAGAAGCAACCGTTTATGGATGGAAGATCTGGGCTTGTTCAGAGGGGCTATTGATGACATAAAAATATTTGACCGCCAGCTTTCTCAATGGGAAATGGCTAGTTTAGGTGAGGCGAATTTGGATCAAAATTCAAATGAAATCAAACAGGATCATTGGTATTTGCATGATAAGAATCTGGCAGCGGAACGAAAAAAACTTCGTAAAACGAGGGTAGAAATAGGGAGGGTGCTGGATAGTGCTAGCGAAGTGATGGTCATGGAGGAAATGAAAGTGCCTCGAAAGACCTATATTTTAGAGAAAGGTCTTTACAATCAGCTCGGCGAGGAGGTAGAGCCAGGAGGTGTGGACAAGGTGCTTCCTTTTAGTAATGACTTAGCGAAAAACAGACTAGGCCTGGCAGAATGGTTGTTTGACCCCAATAACCCAATTGTTGCAAGAGTCGCCATCAACAGGTATTGGCAGATGATTTTTGGGCAGGGATTGGTAAAAACAGCAGAAGATTTTGGAAGTCAGGGAGCTCGTCCAAGTCATCCGGAATTATTAGATTGGTTGGCCAAAGATTTTATCGATCACAACTGGGATACACGTTATGCGATCAAGCAAATGGTGATGTCTCATACCTACCGTCAAGCCTCTTATTGTTCTCAAAAAGTAAGGGAGATGGATCCTGAAAATATTTATTTGGCCAGAAGCCCCTCTTATCGATGGCCGGCAGAAATGATTCGAGATAATGCTTTAAAAGCCAGTGGGCTTTTGGCAGAAGAAATAGGAGGACCCAGTGTGAAGCCCTACCAACCGGACGGACTTTGGAAAGAAGTATTAATGGCTTCAAGTAAATTGGCAAAATACAAACCCGATACAGGTGATAACCTATACCGCAGAAGTCTTTATACTTTTTCAAGACGCTTTGCTCCAAATCCATTTATGATCAATTTTGACGCTACGCCAAGAGAAATTTGTACCATTAGAAGAAACGTTACCAGTACCCCATTACAGGCCTTGACCTTGCTGAATGATCCACAGTTTGTTGAAGCCTCCAGGGTGTTGTCTGAGAAGGTGCAAAAGGAACATCCTGATAGTGTGTCACAACAAATAGAACTTGCCTTCAGGCGGTCTACTGGTTTGAAACCAAATGAAGATCAAATTGACATTTTGAATACCCATTATCAAACCTCGCTTAAACAGTTTATGGATACCCCACAAATGGCGGATTCCATATTGTCAGTGGGCGAAAGACCTTTTGATCAGAAATTATCAAAGGAGAAAACTGCGGCAATGACTGTAGTAGTCAGCACGATATTTAATTTTGACGAATCTTATATGAAAAGATAATATGCACAACCACCATCATAAACCAATAAGTCGAAAGGATTTTCTTCAGAAGGCCACTTTGGGTCTGGGGGCACTGTCTTTGTCGTCATTGATCAATCCTTTAACTGCTTTTGGTTCTCCGCTTGGTTCTATGGCAGGGCCGCATTTTGCACCGAAAGCCAAAAGAGTCATTTTTCTAAATATGATCGGTGCGCCTTCCCAGTTAGATCTGTTTGATTATAAACCCATTCTGACCAAAATGCATGGCGTAGAATTGCCTGATAGTGTGATGGGAGACAGGGTAACGGCTTCTGTAATTGCCCAGGCCACAAAACCGATTGTCAGGCCTTTGTACGATTTTAAGCAGCGAGGAGAAAGCGGCATGTGGATGAGTGATTTGATGCCACACATGGCGCAAATAACAGATGAGTTGTGCATGATCAACTCTATGTATACCGAATCTGTGCAACATGAACCTGCTCAGATGTTCACCCATACAGGTTCTGAAATACCAGGAAGGCCAACCATCGGATCCTGGATCAGTTATGGATTAGGATCTGAAAATGAAAACCTGCCAAGCTTTATCGCCCTGATGACCAAGGGAAATGAAGGAGGCTCTACCAGATTACTCTCAAGCGGATTTTTGCCTGCAGAATACCAGGGCGTTCAGTTTAGAAGTGGCAAGGACCCTGTATTGTTTTTAAACAATCCTCCAGGGGTGACAGGTGAGATACGGAGAGAGCAATTGGATCAACTTCAAAAGTTACAAGAACAAAATTATAATACTTGGGAAGATCCGGCCATCAAAGCTAAAATGTCTCAATATGAAATGGCATTTCGGATGCAAACATCTGTTCCGGAAGTGATGAACACTGAAGGAGAACCAGATCATATTTATGAATTATATGGTGAGGATAGTAAGAAACCAGGAACATTTGCGAGTAATTGCTTATTGGCCAGAAGACTGGCAGAAAGAGGCGTAAGATTCATTCAATTGTATCACGGTGATTGGGACCATCATAGTAATTTACCAAAGCAAATACCTAAAAGATGTAAGGAAGTTGATCAGGCTTCGGCTGCTTTGATCATGGATCTTAAACAACGGGGTCTGCTTGAGGATACTTTAGTGGTTTGGGGTGGAGAATTTGGCAGGACCAGCTTTTCACAAGGTCAGCTCACCAAGGATAATTTTGGAAGAGACCATCATCCGGATGCCTACACCATGTTAATGGCCGGGGCAGGAGTTAAAAAAGGACTCACCTACGGGGCTACTGATGATTTTGGCTATCATATAACCGAAAATAAAGTACATGTTCATGACCTGAATGCGACGATTTTACATCTTTTAGGCTTGAATCATGAACAGCTGAATTATAAGTATCAAGGACGAAGATTCCGCTTGACGGATGTTCATGGCAACGTAGTTAAAGATATTCTAAGCTAATGGATTGGGAAATTTTTATTGGTCGTTTTCATCCTTTGATGGTTCATCTGCCTATTGGGATATTTATTCTGGGATATATTTTAGAAGTATTGTTGCAAACGGGTTTTCGCAACCTTGTTGAATCCCGAAAAATCGTCATTATTACTTATAGTATCGGTCTACTTGCAGGAGTGGTTGCAGCCATAACAGGCTGGTTGCTTTCGTTTAGCAATGACTATGGCATTGAAGCCTTATATGACCACAAACAGTTGGGCATTTTAACCTTGGTAGCCATGTTACTGGTGATCATATATCAGATCAAGGCGCCTGATACTAAGGGCAAATTAAAACTATCCGGATCGACCATTGCCATTGTTTTGATCAGTTTAACCGGCCATTTAGGCGGGAACCTTACCCATGGATCGACTTATTTGGTTGAATACGGCCCTGACATCTTTAAGGATGATGCTCAAGAATCAACTTTAAGATTCCGTGAAATGAACCCTGACTCCTTGATGATCTATGCAGATATTATTCAGCCGTTAATCCAGCGTCAATGTCTTGAATGTCATAATGCAGAAGAGAATTATGGAGGGTTGGTTCTTGAGAAATACAGTGATCTCTTTAAAGAAGCCGCCCATGAAATACCGGTAATAGCAGGAAGTCCTGAAAGAAGTGAATTTCTAAAACGGGTCAGCCTGCCTTTAGATCATGAAAAGATCATGCCTCCCAAAAATGGGGGTTTCGGTTATACAGATGTGCAGATTTTACGGTACTGGATCGAAAATGGCGCTGATAGTTTGGCCTCATTCAATTCTGAAACGATGAACAAGGAATTGATCGGATTGATTCATCGGGATTATGGCTTGGACTATAGCCCTAAACCTTATTATGAAAAAGTGAGGTTGGATAGTCTTGATGAAGGAATCTTAACCCAAATTCGGGGAGCAGATTTTAGAGCCAATTATTTAGGAGAGAATAACTTGTTACTGGATGTGGAGTATAAGGGCGATTCAATGGGTAAAAAGCAGATAGATATCCTCAATCAGGTTTCAAAACAAATTACTTTCCTCAAAATAGCAGATTGCAATTTATCAGATAATTTGGTTGCGCAAATGGGTACTATCCAGCATCTGACCAGAATCGATCTGAGTAAAAACCAACTCACGGCAAAGGTGATCGATTTCCTGATCAAGCATCCTCATCTGGAGTCGGCAAATTTGAATAATACAGACATCACCAAAGAACCATTGCTAAAGCTACTTTCACAACCTGGACTTAAGCGGGTTTATGTTTTGAACACCAAGCTATCAGCTGAAGAAATTGGAGACTTACAGAAAACATATGCAGAAGTAGAAATCATTTCCCAATTTCAGTTTGAAAAAGTCACTGAGGCAAAATCTGTTTTTGCCCAGGGAACAAACGATAAACCAGACCAGTAACAGGACTAGCCCATATCAATTAACCTGAAGGCAGGTTTTGTTTCCGCAATAATCCTCGGCGCAGATTTTTAATTCACTTAAGTCTTGAGGTTTAGCGAAGGTCGCCACCCATAAATTTTCACCATACCACCTCATGGGAATAGGTTCAGGTATTTCATCCGTATGAACGGCCACAGCATTCCAATCTTGGGGCATATTCGGACTTTTATGATCGTGAATCCTGGCTTTAACAGTAACCGTTCCGTCAGCATTTTCTGTGATCTGATGGCTGGAAATTATTGGAGGAGCCGTATCCTTTTTTATGTTTTTTCCCATAAAAATGCGTTCTTCTATACCTTCCTCTCCTTCTCCTTGACCCATAATGATGTCTAGTTTCTGGTCATTATTGATGTCTCCTAATACCATTGAAAGGGTAAGAGGTGTGGCTTTACCTTTTAAAACAGGCTGGACAAGATTAAATTTTCCTTTTCCATCATTGACCAACAGCCGGTCTTCACCAGTCAGAGAGCTGATCAAAAAATCTGGATCTCCGTCTGAATCATAATCGAGAAAAATGATATTATTATCATCTTTACCGATATTTGCTGAATCTGGCCAAAGGCTATCTGTGGCATCAATAAACTTTTCCCCCTCTTTATTTAGAAAAATGTGCTCTCTTCTTGAGCCGGAATCTCCTTGCACTATTTCACCATCATTAACCGTGACCAGATCAAGAAAACCATCCATATCCACATCCATAATTTCCAAGTCATAGTTGTTGGTGTAAGCGGGAAGCAGTCTTTTTTCAATGAAGAATCCAAGCCCATCATTTACAAAAATTCTGCTTGTGGCACAGCGTTTACAGGAAACAGCGATATCGAGATCAAAGTCATTATCAAAATCAAAGAACTCCACATCCCATGAAAATTGAATAAGAAGCTCGGGCATTTGATTCATCGTCACATCTGTAAATTTTCCGCTTCCATCGTTGCGCCAAAGCATCGTTCTTCCTCCCGTGTTGTTCATATTAGATCCCGGACCCCAATCTACCAGCACCATATCCAGATCGCCATCATGATCTACATCTCCCAGCTCCAGGTCACCGACACTGGCTTTGATATTTGGCAGATGTGAGGAAGTAACATTTTTAAACTTTCCATTTCCAAGACCTAAATACAATTGACTCTGTGTTTGGTAGGTGGTTCCAAGGATAATGTCGGGGATATCGTCATTATTGATGTCGCGTACTTTAATGACCCTGGAAATGAATTTATCCTCTCCAAAAATTTGGCTGGTGATTTCCTGAAATTTCTTCTCAGGGCCCTGGCTGATAAAAACACGACTGGATTCCAAAGTTCCTGGCGCGGAATAATTTCCTCCGTTGGCAAAGAGCATATCCAATTGCTGGTCACCGTTGATATCAGCCACTTCAACTCTGTTGGTCCATTCTTTTGTGACCGGAAGATAAACTTCTGTTTGATCGACCCACAACTCCTGGTGATCATCAACTTTTATAGTATCAACTTGAGTAACTTCTTTTTCGCAGGACAATAATACTAGTGCTGCACATAGGAGAAAAAGTCTATTTAGTTTGATCATACATGTGATTTTAATTGAGTTTTCAACGGACCTTTAAAATACTCATTTATTTTTAAGCTTAGAGATGAACATCGTTGGCCCCTAACAGACTCCTTTTGAAAATTGAAAGAGATGATTACCCAAGAGTCGTGTTAGATGCTTTTGTGAACTATAGGAAGGAAACCTTTAGAAAATGTCTTAACATATGATTTAGGCGTTAAGACGATGACCTTATCATTTAAATTATATGCCATCTCTGAACTAGAATATCCTGAAAATGACCATTAGCTTCTAGCCACTTTTCCTTAAACTCCAATAAACAAGTTACCCATCCTTTGATTCTGTAGGAAGCAACAATTTGCTGATTGTCATTATGAAGAACACCCCTATTGCCAAGAAACGTGCCTCTTGATTTGACAGCATGAATATTCCCCCAAGGGTCCACTTTTTTTTGATAAGGCATTTTCCTTACAAATTTTTACTAAAGATAGTGGAGATTGTTTAGACTGTGCAGGTATTGGAATAAATGGTTGCTTCCAAAATGTTCATGTTACGACATAAAAAATCTTGTAAAAACTAAACAAATTAAAAAAAAGGGTAGTAACTTTAGAATACTATAAAACTACTGTAATGCTTTTTCAAAGAGATAAATTACAAGAAATCCTTGTTGCATTGGATTCAGTAATTGAGAGAATTTCTGAATTTGAGGACAATTACAAAACCGAACTAAATAGTGTACATCCCAATTACGCTCAAAGTGCAAAAAATTTGGTGCACTATTTAGCACTTCGTTCGTTCAATATAAATGTTCTTCAGGACAAACTAGAGGACATAGGATTGCCTATGGCTCTGGAATCTCAAAATAATATTTTATACAATCTGTTAAATTTTAGAACGGTAGTTAACAGTTTAATGAATAATGACATATTTGATGAAGATCATGAGTATATAAACAATAAGAAGGTTAAAAAAATTCTGAAAAAAAATCATAAGGCACTTTTTGGAAAAATAAGAAACAAAAGAAAAACCGCTATTTTGGTGACCCAACCTTTAGCTGCCGCAAATCATAAACAATTTACAAAATCGCTTTTAAAACAGGGAATGGACTGCGCCAGAATAAACTGTGCGCATGATCATGAAATTATCTGGAAACAAATGATTGACAACATTAAAGCAAACGAAAAACGCTGTAAAATTATGATGGATTTAGGTGGTCCAAAGCTGAGAACAGGTAAGATGAAACCCGGGCCTAAAGTCATCCATATTAAGCCAACAAAAAACACACTGGGCCAGGTAATAGAACCGGCAAAGATCTGGTTGGCTCCATACGGCACCAAGCCTCCTATGGATAAAGAAGTTGATGCTGTTATTCCTGTGAACAAAAAATGGCTTCGAAAAACGAAAAAGGGTTCCTATATTATTTTTAGAGATTCACGCGATAAAAAGTGTAAAATTAAGATCGATGCGAAAGAGAATAGAGGTCGTTGGGGATCATGTAAGGATTCGGCTTTCGTAACCACAGGAACTTTATTGAATGTGTTTTTAGAAAAGAAATCAACTTCTGAAATCCATTCTGTTCAAGAATTGTTGCCTCTGGAAGAAGTTATTTTTTTATTTGAAGGTGATTTGTTGAGGTTAGATAAAAAAGCTATTCTAGGCGAACCTGCAGTGTATGATGATGAAGGTAATCTAAAAAAATTGGCCCACATTTCTTGTACTTTGCCAGAAATTTTTGACCATGTAAAACCCGAAGAACAGGTTTTTTTTAATGATGGTAAAATTGAAGGAATCGTAAGAGAACTTCATTCCGATCATTTAATTATTGAAATTACCAATGCGAAAAAAAAAGGAGGAAAATTGAAAGCTGATAAAGGCATAAATTTTCCAAATAGTAATTTAGGCGTTAGCGGATTGACCAAAAAAGATAAAGCAGATTTAAAATTTGTCGTGAAGCATGCAGACACGGTTAATTTTTCTTTTGTTAATAACAAACAAGATGTAAAGGAGTTACTCGATGAGCTAAAAAAATTAAAGGCCAACATGGGGATCATCTTAAAAATTGAAACGAAAGAAGGCTATCGAAATTTACCCGGTATTTTGTTAAAAGCAATGGAAAATTATCCTATTGGCGTTATGATTGCCAGAGGAGATTTAGCTATTGAAGCCGGTTGGAAAAATTTTGCCATTATCCAGGAAGAAATATTACAGCTGTGCGACGCAGCGCATTTACCTGACATATGGGCGACACAAGTTTTAGAGAATTTAGCCAAAAAAGGGATTCCTACAAGAGCGGAAATAACTGATGCCGCTATGGCGCAACGTGCAGACTGTGTCATGCTCAATAAAGGGCCCTATATAGAAAAGGCAGTTAGAATGCTTGATAAAGTAATTCGTAAGATGCAGAGAATTCAAAATAAAAAAATGACCCTTTTGCCTAAATTGGAGTTTAGCGAAACTTTCTAATACAAACCTTAGACCAATACCCAACCATTTAATGAGTCGGATATTCACAAGATCGATGGGAAAAGAACTTGTTTATTGATCAAATCAGTCCTTTCTCTTCTAGTGATTTTCGCAGCTTGGCCTGATTTTCCCAAAACTGATCTTCAATTTTTTTCATGACAACTTCATATTCCGGATGGCTTTTCAAGGGTTCTATAATCGGATCTATTTCCATGAAAACCAAGATCCAATATTGGAAATCATTCTGCAGCGCAAAAATTTTAAGCTGCTCAATAGCTAGATCATTTTTTCCCTCGTAAGCAAACTTTACAGCCATACTGGCACTCTTGTAGATGGATTGGTCTTGATCACAATAAGAGGCATATGATTTTAGAAATGCAGCAGCTTGAGAGTCCAGACCTTGCTTTTGGTAAACCCAGGCAATTTTGATGTCTTCCTGTGGATACATATCCAGACCGTATTTTTGCCTGGCATTGACAAAATTATTATAATGATAATAGGCACTGTCATAGTTTTTTTGAAAATAATAGATTTTGGCTACTTCTTGCAAAATATCCAAGCGGGTACTATCCTGAGCATATGCATTGATCAAACGTTTTTCTGTCTGTTTTAGATCTCTATTCTTTGCATACAAGATGTAGGTTTTCACCAAAGGCGAATAAAAATTCTTTGGATTGTAGTCAAGAGATTTGTTTATATAAGTTAGGGCTTCATCAACAAAACCAGTTTGGATCAGTGCATTACTCAGGTGTAAATAGATATAGCTTTTAGAGACGGAATCATTGGCTGCAATATCGAGTTGAATACCTTTTAAAGCGTATTCGAGATATTTGCTGGTATTGGGGATGGCCCTGGCATATAAATCAGCAAGCATTTGTATGACTGCTGATGAGTTGGGATTGTATTCCAAGGCCTTTTCAAGATGTGGAAGCGCCAACCGATACTCTTCAATCTGCATGTAGTAAAGCGCTTTCGAAATGAGGCTTTCCGCAGATTTTGAATCATAGAGAAGTGCCTTGTCTGAAAAATTATTTATGTCTTCGGTGTATTGCTTGTTGGCTTGGTTTAGATCCAGAAAATAATATGAAATAGCGATTTGTGCATATGCCAAAGCAAAGAACTCATCGTTTTCTATTGCCTTCTCAAATAAGCTAATGGCTTTTTGTAAACCTTCATTAGTTCTGCTGTAATAGGGGTCAAGTGCTTTGAGGTAATAATCATAGGCCAATAAATTTTCAGTTGGGATTTTCTCAATTTGTTTTAACTCATCAGGAGTTACTACGGCCTGAATGGCATTGGCAATTTTCTTTGCTACTTCGTTCTGAAGCGTAAAAACGTCTCCTATTTCGCGATTGTATTGTTCAACCCAAATGGGTCGATCTGTTGAGGCTTCAATCAATTGGATATTCAGTAAAACCTGATCGCCAACCCTTTGCCCACTGCCCTCAACCAAATAATTTACATTGAGTTCTTCGGCTATTTCCGGAATACCTTTGTTCGTGTTTCTATACTTCTCTACTGAGGTTCTGCTGATCACACGCATGTCTCCAATCTTCTGAAGGTTGTTCAAAGCAGATTCCATGAGCCCATTGACGAAATACAAATTCAACGAATCACTACTTTCGTTTTTGAAAGGCAATACCGCAATAGATTTTTCAATTTTATCGGGTGCTTTACTTTCTTTACGAAGAAGTAAGACTGCTATAGCAATGACAATTAGAGACACTGCTGTGACTATTTGCCACCTGAAACGATTCAAAAAATTAACCTTAGCGGCTTTATTTTCATGAACTATCGTTTCCTTTCCTACTTCCCCGGGAGGATATCCGTAATATTCCCGAAAGCATTTAATAAAATATGAAGTACTCCCAAAACCCACTTGGTAGGAAATCTCAGAAACAGTCAATGTATGCTGTTCAAGCATCTCCATACCTTTTATCAGTCGGACTTGGCGAATAAATTGACTCGCCGAAAGCTGTGTGTGCTTTTTTATTTTTCTGAGCAAATTAGAGCGGCTCATATTCATAGCTTCGGCAAGTTCTGAAACCCCAAATTGCTCGTTAGAGAGATTCTCCAAGATCAAGACTTCTGCTTGTTCAATAAATTTCGGTTCTATGTTAGGTGTATCAGACATGTTTTTCCTTGCTAATGCGAATGTATAGAATTATGTACATACTTACCCTTAGGCTATTTACCAATTTATAGAAAAAATCTCTATTTGCGTCATAATTGTTACCACTGCGTCATAGTTTTTATGACATCCTGAAAATTTATACAATTTACCGCATAGCTTATAAAATGGGCCTTAATAGTCATCGCATCTTTGTTGAAACAATAATTATAACATTTTTAAACATTAAAATCATGAAATCAAAGATTCACAAGGAATTATTAAAAAACAAAACAATGAGTAAAATATTAAAATTCAAAACATTCAAGAGCCTGGTTAATATTTCACTTGGTATTATGCTATTTACATCTGCCTGTACTCAGTCGGCTGACAATTCAAAAGACCAAGCAATTCATGAAGTAGAAGCCAAATCGGTTGTAGAAAAGCCAGAAATGGATATTCAAATGGCAGTAATATCAGGTAATCTAGAAGCTGTTAAGCAACATATTGAGGCAGGGACTGATATTAACATGAAAGACGCGATGAGCGGATCTACTCCTTTAATCACCGCAGCGAGTTTTGGAAAAATAGATATTGCAAAAGTATTAATTGAGGCGAATGCTGATCTGACCCTAAAGAATAACGATGGAGCTACCCCTTTGCATGTGGCTGCATTCTTTGGGCGAATTGAAATTGTACAGATGCTCATCGACGCCAAGGCCGATAAAATGGCAAAAAATAACTTTGGAGCAACTCCCAGAGAAACTGTTATGGGGCCTTATGCCGACATGAAGCCTATCTATGAAATGCTTCAACAGCAATTAGCTCCAATTGGCCTTCAGCTTGATTTAAACGAAGTGGAAAAAGCACGTCCCGTGATCGCCATGATGTTACAATAATTAATTAAAAATCACACCTAATGACATCAGAAAGAAGATACGACATCGATTGGTTACGAGTAGGCGCTATAGGTTTGTTATTAATTTATCATATAGCGATCATTTTTCAGCCCTGGGCCATGTTTATTGGCTTTATAAGGAGTGACGAACCAGTAGAGGCTTTATGGACACCCATGACCATGCTCAATGTATGGCGAATCCCACTATTGTTCTACGTATCTGGAATGGGGTTTTATTTTGCCATGCGGAAACGAAACTGGAAACAGTTACTTCAGGAACGGACAATACGCATCTTGTTGCCTTTTATCTTTGGCATTGTGGCCATAACCCCATTGCACATGTTTATTTTTCAGAAATACTATAACTTGCCCTTGGGCTATTATCCACATCAAGGCCATTTATGGTTTCTGGGAAATATCTTTGTGTATGTACTTTTACTTTTGCCGCTGTGCTACTATCTAAAGAAACATGAGGATGGTATAGTTAAAAGAGTCTTGTCCACCATCATGAGCCATCCCGTTGGGCCTTTATTAGTATCTCTATTTTTTGTCATTGAGGTTTTGTTGGTAAAGCCACAGCTTTTTTCATTGTATGCCCAAACTTGGCATGGTTTTTTTAATGGATTTCTTGCCTTCTTTTTCGGATTCCTTTTTGTGTACAGTGGTAAAACGTTCTGGCAAACCATTTTGAAATGGAGGTGGTTATATATTGGTTTAGCCATCATTCTGTATGGTATTAGATTTGTAGTATTTGCGACTGAAGCGCCAGGATATCTTACGGCAATTGAATCCAATTGCTGGATTTTTGGGGTATTCGGTTTTGGATATAAGTATTTCAACAAGCCAAGTAAAACCCTGAGCTACTTGAGCCAGGCAGCGTATCCTGTGTACATCATTCACATGTTTGTATTATTTGCTGGGGCGATGCTAATTTTACCATTGAAGATACCTGCTTTGATGCAATTCGCAGCTATCACAGTGTTTACAGTTGTTGGGTGCTTTCTTATTTACGAATTCATCATCAGAAGGATTCGTATCTTAAGACCTTTGTTTGGATTGAAAGTTACCTATTCAAAGAAATCATCTGATGTGGCAAACAAGAAACTTCAGGAATTGATGTTGGAAAAGGGAGTTTCCGAATTCAATGACAATTGAATTAAAAAAACCTATAAAATAGATTAGCATCAAATTTTCTATCCAATTATTTTGAGTAATTTAATGCAAATACAAAACCTAAAATAGTATGACAAAAAAGGGAATAAAACGGCCTGCTCCGATCTTGCGTAGAATAATGAGAATAGTCTTTATTATGGCAAGTATAGCCTCTTTATGGTTCGTACCATGGATTTTGGTTAAGGCATGGACCTTGCCATTACCTGATACCGTTCAAGAACAGTTAGAACAAGGCATTGATCATGGATTAGATGGAATGATTGTTTACGCAGACCAAGCTGGGAAATCACCGGAGTTGTATGCCGCAGGCTGGCATGATCGAAAAAATAAAATACCTGCCGACCCAGAAACCTTATTCAAGATTGGCAGTATTAGCAAGTTATATGTTGCTGTTGCTGTAACCAAATTAGTGAAAGACAATCGTTTGTCCTTGGATAAAACGCTCGCTGATTACTTACCGGAATTGGAAGGAAGGATTGAACATGCAGATAAAATTACTTTGAGATTGATGGTGCAACACCGGAGTGGCATTCCTAATTTTACCGACACCCCTGGCTATTGGGAAGATTCATCTAAAGGCAATAGAGAAACACTTGATTTGGTGCTGGATTTGCCTGCTGACTTTGAACCTGATAAAAAATATAGTTATTCTAATACCAATTATTTGTTGATAGGCGAAATCATTGATAAAACATTGGGGTATAGCCATCATCAATATATCAAGACTGAAATTTTGATGCCACTTGAATTGAACAATACTTACAGTTTGCTAAGCGAAGTGGATATAGACGATGTGATGAGTGGCTATTATGTTGGTTATGATGACGACATAAAGTATAATGATTTTATAAACCCTGCCGGCTCAATGATATCTACAGCAGAGGATGTGGGAATATTTATAAGGGCATTAAACGATGGCTCAATGTTTGAAAAAGGGGAACAAGAAATCTACTCCTCTATTTATGAATATGAACATACAGGATTGTTGCCGGGATACTCTAGTATTGCACGGTATCACAAAGATATTGACACGGTCATTGTTCAGTTTGTTAATACAAGTGGTGGATACACTTGGAGTTTATCAGAAATAGTATATAACCGTATTGTAAAAATAGTGAGGAGAAACATGGATTGATAAGCAATCTTGCATCTTCTCACAAAAAAAAGACGCTCGAATGAGGTTGTTGGTATTGGCTTTGCCCGTCCCTAATTACTTCAGTGCTGCAAATAGAAACTGTAAATAGCCTGAGAGTATTTAAAAATAAGGAAACAGCAACTGAAAAGGTATCTTAAGGGAAAAGAAACATAGAAAATACGCTAATTTAACCCGCTATTCGCAACTTTAAACATACACATTACAATCTTTACAATCTTTTATTTCTCCATAATAGGTTTCACGGTATTTATGCAAGGTTTTAATGGGTATACCAAATAAATATTTATTGATACGAACCACTTTTGTAGTCAGTTTTCCCATTTTTTGACTGTATCGTGTTTCTATTCTTGTTTTTCGCTTGATTTTTATAAATTTCATATTTAGTCACTTTAATTTTTAAGAATGTACGCTTGCTTATATGGTACTTTTTTGATTTTTCCTTATATTCTTTTCGCTCTCTGAGTTCCTTGAGCAACTTCATGTTTCAAATTTCTCGCTTTTACATCATAATAGTGCCCGATCTATATGCTCCCCTGGAAAAATTCTAATGAGTAACAAGTTTGATGTATCCAAACATTTAACATTGTTCAACTCATCGACTTTTTAAATAAAAGATGAGGGCTAATTTTTTTAAAAGACATAAATGATATTCAGAAAACCTGATTTGATAGTTCTGCTTAACGGCAGTCAGGGTCAATGATAAAAGTAGTGGGATTAAGAAACCGGGGGAGGGATGAATTTTTCAGATTGATTCCTGAAAACTAAATAGTTAAAACTAAGGACTCTTCTGTTCCTGATTTCGTGGAGTTTAATTGCCATATGGTGCAAAGGTAGGCAATTCAATGGTTAAACCAAAGTGCGTCTTGCCTAATTTGGTTGTGGAGGTCGAGGGATTGGCTTCGCCGAGCCCTAATTACTTCAGTTCTGAAAATAGAATCTGCCAATTGCTTGACAGCAATTAGCATCTTCCCACAAAAAAACCGCTCAAGTAAACTTGGCGGTTTTTTTTAAATCTTCGAAATTAAGATTATTCTATCTCCATAGGAAAAGTAGCTGAGATATCTGTTTCTCCTCCAGCATCTACAAGACCATCATTCGGTTTCTTTGGCTCATGTCGCAAAGTAAAATTAAAAGGTCCAGAGCTAGGGTTACCTGCAACTAGCGAAAACTTGGTTCCTAATGGATTACCGTCTCCGTCAAAATTTTCATATTCGGTTGTCGCGTCAAGCGAAGCATCAATGGTGTAGAAAATCTGATGCTCTTCAGCTTCCCCTTCAACCTCTTCAGTGATGTCTTCAGCTGGATCTTCGGTTTCATTTAATAACTCGATACTACCCATATAAGTAATACCAGAAGTCAAAGGACCTGTAACAGAAATAACTGGAGGATTTGGACCGTCGCCATCTAGATCTACGGTCTTCAAAATGACATTTGTTCCTCCGCCATTAGGCACTAAGGTAACCGTCATGGTTGTGATCAATTCCTCTTCATTTACAGGTGGAAGATCATCATCGTCATCACTACATGACATCAGTAAAGCTGAAAAGATAAAGATAGCTGCTAATAATTTTAAGTTTTTCATTTGTTTTTCATTTAAATATTAATAATTAAATTTTAGATTGATTAAAAAGTTTCTTCCCAAATCATCTGCATAATAGCGCAGACGGTTGAGATAATTTCTGTAGGAAGTATTCATCACATTAGTAACGTCTAATCCTATGGTGAGTTTTGATTTATTTGTTGACCTTAAAGTGATGCTAGAACTAAAGTTTAATAAATGATAAGCATCTGGAGGTGTGCTCACATCAACTAATTCGGTCGTCCCCGTTTCCGGGATATAAACTTCAAAGTTGTTATTCGGGTATTCATTTTGCATGAACACATAATTACTTTGAAGGGAGATCCTTAGATTCTTTAACTCAGGATTCTGATAAACGATCTCATTTTGCGTATTTACAGGAGGCATGTCGATCAAAGCTTCCTCTTCTATTCGGTCATATCCTTTTAAAAAGGAGAACTGATGATTGAATCGGAAATTCTTGGCAAACAGATAGGATACATCCCAATCAAAACCAAGGAGTTGAGCGTCGGTCTGTCGATATTCCCACACCTGAAAACTACCTCGAATAGTTTGCTGAACTCCGGTAGGTTCGATAACGATAAAATCCTGTATGGTGTTCACAAAAGTATTGACCGAAATATTCCAAACCTCATTTTGAAATTGATAGGAAAGCGATACATTATGTGCTACCTCAGAATTCAGATCTAACTCACCAATTTCGATTCGTGAGGCTGAATGGTGCAAACCTTCACTGAAAAGTTCTGATGGATTTGGCGCTCTCGAAGCCATGGAATAATTCAGAAAAAGCTGTGAGCTGTTATCAAATGAATAGGTTGCTCCTAGCGTTGCCGACAAATTTGGATAGTGAAGTTGGGGGTTGGTCAATATCTGATTGCCAAACTCTCCAACTACAAATTCTGGGAAAAGCACATCGTAACCCTTAGACTCCCAAAGAGAGGTTCTGTAGAATTTCAATGCATCCAGATAGGTATAATCAACACGTGCACCCGCTTCAATCATCCAGTTGTCCTTAAACTGATAATCAGCAACAGCGTATACGCCAAAGTCATATTTTTCATAATCTGGAATCAATCTCCTTACCCCTGTACTTGGATCTGCAAAATTGTCCTGATAGGATCCCATGAGCCCGGTTTTTAGTCTCAAGTCATCATTCAGAAATGAATCCAGGTCCAGCATCAATGTGTGGGTATCAAGCTCCAGATCCAAAGATGCTTTGTCTCTGTCATCACCTCTCCTTATATCATACTCCAATCTATTGTTTCTTTGGAAATCATAATGAAGACTCAGCTTACCCAGACCATCAATTCGTTTGAATCCGCTAATTCGTGCTACCTGATGTTTTGCATCCTGCTTTGGCGCATTAATATCATAGGTAAATGGCTCTATGACCAAAGGTACGTCGCTATTGATCGCTCGTACCAGATCCTGCGCACTGGATAAATGAGAAGCACGTAGGATGCCGATTTCAGTTCTAAAAATACTGTAATACGCCTCGAAACCTTGATCATAACGATTCAATCCTATCGTGAAAGATCCGTTACCTTCAATGACTCCAGTGTTACTCAAAACATAATCGGGCGCTTCAAAGTCACCAAATTGCTTGAATGATCCCTGAACAGATCCATACCATCCGGTATGAGAAGTTTTGGTCAATTGTGTTGTGACTGATAAACCCCGTCCGTTCGTGGCACCGGTGAGGAGGGTTTTACCAAATAGACTGTCTAACACCGGGGCAGTTGGAGCTTCTGCGACAATGATACCACCTACCGCATCGCCACTGTACTGCAAGGCACCAGCTCCCTTGATCAAGGTTAGATTTTCCACCGAATTGATGTCAATGTTTGGAGCATGTTCTGCACCCCATTCCTGGTCCTCCATCCTAACGCCCTTGTTAATAATGACGACCCGGCTACTATGCAGGCCATTGATCATGGGTTTGACCACGGCACTACCCGTATTCAAGGAAGAAACGCCACTCAAACTATTGAGTGCATCACCTATCGAACCACTACTGAAACGCTCCAAATCCTCTGTTGATAGTTGATTTTCAACAAGCGTTTTAGTGCTCTCTCCTGAGCTTTTTCCTCTCAGAACGATTTGATTAAGTTCTTCTAAATGATGCTCCATTCTGAACCTCTTTGTCGTGTTACCTGATATATTTACTGTGAATCCTTGGGTAAGACAGCCAGGATGAGCGATTTGTATGGAGTAAGTCCCCGCACATAAATTTGTAATCTTAAATTCTCCATCCAGATCAGTTTGGGCATATATTTCAGATCCTGCAACAATGACCGTAGCATCTACAAGTGCAGATCCGTCATGCAGGTCGGTAATGATTCCAGTAAGGGTGTTGTCACATTCCTGTGAAAACATTTGGGTAACTGCCAATAGCAGCACCAAAAGGACAGTATTTCGCATTCCTATTCATAATTAACATCAAAATTTTCTTTGCTTAACTAAGAATAGAAGACTGGGGGACCGCGAAGTGGGTTTGAATTGAAAGGTTATTATTCCCAACTGAAGCGTTGGAAGATCTTCCGCTTGCAAGACCTCATAATCGGGAGATAATATTTCTGAATACTCAGGCAAGTTGGAATTGAATGGTACGAATTGAATCGCACAGATGTCACATTTTACCGGAGTCTGATGAATATGATCGTCCTGATCTGTACAAACAAATGTTCATGGACACCAAAAACATGAACAAACTGAATAATTGTTGGCAACATCAAGGCTATAAAAAGCCCTAACGCTGAAAGAAATTTAACAATTTGTTTTTTTTTGTACATCACGGTAATCATCCAAAGATTGCAAAAATAAAGAAAAAACTAATACATAGCTGGAATTTTGGAAGGATTGATTTGACTGGGCTCTTGCGACTCCGTCCTGAAAGCAAAAAAATGCAACCTGAAAACGGTTTGGCGGCAATTAACCATCGATTTTTAAAAAAGGATCCTCAAACAAGCTTAACAGAACCTTTACCAAGGCGTAACATAAAAGATTTAATTAAAAACTACTTTAGACAAAAGAATAAGTTTTTAATTAGAAATGATCAGGTCATGGTAAAAAATATGTTTCTTATTGTTATCTTTTTGTTGACTGTGAATGTTTGTGCACAAAATGAAAAAGGGGTCAAGGAAATATCAATTTATGAATCTCCTTTAGAACACGATAATTTAAAGAATTCTCTTCGTTCTAAAATAAGATCTGTTCGATTATATGAAAAAACAGATTATTATGTTGACCTCAATGTGGGAAATATATACTGTACCATAGCTTATGAAAATTTAGAAGATCTTATCTCGGGAATTCAAAGACTGGAGAAAAAAGCTACCTTAGATAGTATAAATCAGGAAGATGATGTCAAGAATATTGTCATGACACCCAGTGGATTTGTGATTGGTTATTATATGAATAAAGGAAAAGTAAAACGTTTTTTTGGTTTTGGGCAGGAACAATCTAACTCAGAAGATATCAATAGAAATTTTTCAACCTATGAAGAAGATTTTGATACGTTCAATAGTGAAAGGGAAACTTATGGCACTTATAAGTCCAGGTTAAATGACTTTGATGTCGCCATAGAATCTTTAAGGGCAGTAAAAGAGCGAATTGAAGAGATAAAATTAACAGAGACTGAATTGTGATTCGAATTAATTAGAGAATTTCATAGCACTTTGAATAAGAAAGGTGTTAGGTATATGATGGAGGTATTGGCTTCGCCTGGCCCTAGTGACTCCCGTTCTGCAAATAGAACCCGCTTTACTTAGCTTTTTTATGACTTCTTGTAACCTATTTTTGTTATTGGTTTTTCTTTCTTCTCGATGAATTCATCTAAGTATTGAAAAACAAGCTCAATGTTTTTATTTTGGCTGAACAGTTTCCTTTCTATTTTTTCCATTCGTAACAATAAGTCTTTATTGTTAAAGAGCATTTCTCGTAATTTGGTAAATACTCTAATAATTTTAATGTTTACGGCGATTGCTTTTGGGCTATTTAAAACACTTGATAACATTGCAACTCCTTGTTCCGTAAAAACATATGGAGCATATCGTAATCCCATTTTGTTTGAAGAATTGGAGGTGACAAATTGGCTCCTCCAATTTGCAAATTCCTCTTTAGTGAGTTCAAACATAAAATCTTCTGGAAAGCGATCTGTATTCCTTTTTACTTGTCTTTTTCAGGAGGGATTAACTTTGTTGGTCCCTAATACCTCCCATTCTGAAAATTGAATGATCGGATTAGCATCCGATATTTCCTTTGTCGATATTTTTTAAGAGACGGGATTAACTTCGTTGGTCCCTAATGACTCCCATTCTGCAAATAGAATCTGTAAATTGCTTGGCAGCAATAGATACATTTTCGATAAAGATATGAGGACTTAAGCCTTAGGCCTTAGGACTTACGTCGGGATTGGCTTCGCCCGTCCCTAGTGACTCCCATTCTGCAAATAGAATCTGTAAATTGCTTGGCAGCAATAGATACATTTTCGATAAAGATATGAGGACTTAAGCCTTAGGCCTTAGGACTTACGTCGGGATTGGCTTCGCCCGTCCCTAGTGACTCCCATTCTGCAAATAGAATCTGTAAATTGCTTGGCAGCAATTAGCATCTTCTCACAAAAAAAGACGCTCAAGTGAACTTGGCGTCTTTTTTTGTTTTTTCAGGAGGGATTAACTTTGTTGGTCCCTAATACCTCCCATTCTGAAAATTGAATGATCGGATTGGCATCCGATATTTCCTTTGTCGATATTTAAGAAAGTGAACTTTCTACTTATCTCCTTTCGGAAATTTCCAATTCAATTTTCTTCATTCAACTTATTTGTGGAGATGGAGGGACTCGAACCCTCGTCCAAACAAGCAACTAAAATACTTTCTACATGCTTAGTTTTTATTTGGTTGTAGGCCTGAAGCCGACTAAAAACGACCTACTTCAAGCTTAGTTTCTTTAGTTTCAAAGGATCAGCGAAACAATGATCTTTCTAGGTTTACTTTTACGATGCCTCAAAACTGAACGCCGTTAACCAAGGCTTTCAAGAGACATTTAGCTTTCCCGTCTAACGGGACTAGGCTCGATCCTACTATAATTCGGATTAAGCAGCTAAAGCGTAATTATCTTCGCCGTTTAAAAAAGTTGAAATTGAGTTTTACGAGTGCTATTTCATTGCTCGACATGCTTATACTTTAACTGATCTTGCTGTCAAAACCAGTCATCCCCAATATATAAAGAACTTAAAAGCGCAAATGTATAAAATTCAAGTTGAATCCTTGTGCATTTGTACAATTCAAAATACCTTAGCGCAAAGACTGTTCCAATTCCGGAAAACAGGAAACATTGTCATCTTTTCTAAATCATTAACTATATGAAATTCGGTATCATTAAAGAAGGTAAGAACCCGCCCGATAAAAGAGTAGTCCTTACACCAAAGGCTTGTAAGGCATTAAAAGAGACTTTTAAAGAGTTGGAAATCATTGTGGAGAAAAGCGGTAACAGAGTTTTCGCTGATCAGGAATATGTCAATAATGGTATCGAAGTGACTAGTGATGTTTCCTCTGCTGATGTCTTACTAGGGGTTAAAGAAGTACCCATTGAAGCACTGATACACGACAAGAAATACTTTTTCTTTTCTCATACCATCAAAAAACAACCTTATAATCGAGATCTTTTACGGGCTGTATTGGATAAAAATATTGAATTGTATGATCATGAGGTGATCACCAATCAAAAGGAGATCCGATTAGTGGCCTTTGGCCGTTATGCCGGAATTGTAGGTGCATACAATGCGGTCAGAACTTTCGGGATTAAAAATAACAGCTTTACCTTACCTAAAGCGCAGGAACTTTCAGATCAGCAAGAGTTGATTAAGGAATTGAAAAAAATCATCCTACCGAATATTAAAATTGTGCTAACAGGAAAGGGAAGGGTTAGTAACGGCTCAAAAGAAATGCTTGATGGTATGGGACTTAAGGAAGTGAATGTAGAGGATTATTTGAACAAATCCTTTGAAGAACCTGTTTATTGCCAGATCGATGTCTTGGATTATAACAAAAGAATTGATGGAAAAGTGATTGATATGTATGACTTTTTTGATCATCCTGAAGCCTATAAAAGTGATTTTTCCAGATTTGCCAAGGTGAGTGATGTGTACATTGCAGGCCATTTTTACGCAACGGGAGCGCCTTATATTTTTACCAGAGAGGATGCCAAATCTAATAGTTTTAAGATCAGGGTTGTAGCTGACATCAGTTGTGACATTGACGGTCCTGTTGCCTCCACCCTTAGGGCTTCCACTATAGCAGATCCAATTTATGGTTATGACAGGTTGCATGAAGCAGAGGTTGATTTTATGGATCCTGAGGCTATTGCCGTTATGGCAGTTGATAATCTCCCCAATGAGCTACCCAGAGACGCCTCTCAGGGCTTTAGTGAAAACTTTGTGACCTACGTGATTCCTGCCTTTTTTAATGGAGATAAGGACGGTGTTTTAGAGCGAGCCAGAATGACTCAGCATGGGAAACTGACACCTCGTTACCAGTATCTGCAAGGGTATGTGAAGGGATTGGAGTAAAACTCAAATGCTTCAACGCTACAATGTTAGAATAATGAGTGTTTGAATGTGTAAATACTTGAATTAGTGTATTTTAAGCCTCTACAGGTGATTTGGTATTTCTCAAAAGTATAAGTCCAAACACTATTGGAAAAACACCAAAACCAAGGCTTAGGAATAACCAATTATTTGAGGGAAAGAAAAAGGAAATGATCCCAAGTAGTATAAGTGAAGATCCAAAATAGACCAACCTACTGGTTACAAATCTATTGAGATTAAGCAGGATCAATCCATAGATGATAATGGATACAGGAACAACAATAGCACTAAGGTTTTGCTGAAGCATTAGAAAGATGATGATCCATCCCAGCAGACTGGGAATCAAAAAATGAAACCTCTTTTTAAAACTTACAGGATTGGTTTTCCGTTTTACAATGATAGAAATAGTAATCAGGGTAAGGATAAAGGTTAAAAGGGCTATTGAAAAAATAACTATTTCAAAAAGATTGATGGGTAAAACATTGGTTCCTTCTGCACCAAAATAATAATTGAAAAATAATTTTTTCGCTAAAAAGATCACGATGAGAGCATAAAGACCTGATAGCACAAAGATTTTCGAACGATAGTTCATAATGGTTTTTTCCTGGCAAAAATTTAAGAAATTAAATCCATAATTCAAGAAAAAAAATAATTACTTTTTTTCAAAATGACCCAAGATGACCGTGTGACTTGACTTTTAAAATGAATAAAAAATGTTAACCATGGTTTGTTAATAATTATTAAAAATGGTTTGATTTAAACTTGTGTTTTGTATTAATTTTAAATCCCCGATCAAACTCAAAATACATTTAAAAATCATGGTGGAAGAAAAAGTAACAAAAAAGAATTATACCTATGAAGAAGTTTTAAACAGCTCATTATCATACTTTAAAGGTGATGAACTGGCAGCTACAACCTGGATAAACAAGTATGCCTTAAAAAAGAGCGATGGAACCTATATGGAGCTTACACCTGATGATATGCACCATCGTATGGCAAAAGAGTTTGGTCGTGTAGAAGCAAAGTATAATAAGATCGAAACCCCGGTTGAAGGCCTTTCCGTTTACGGGAAAAAAAGAAAAAAATCAACTGAAAAATTCATTTACAATTTATTTAAAGATTTCAAATATGTGATCCCTCAAGGGAGCGTTATGTTTGGTTTAGGAAATCACGAGATCATTGCTTCTTTGTCAAATTGTGTGGTGATTCCGCCTGTATATGATTCTTATGGAGGAATTTTCTATACCGACCAGCAAATGGCACAACTTTTTAAAAGAAGGTGTGGGGTCGGAGTTGACCTGTCTGAGTTAAGACCGAAAGATGCTAAGGTGTCAAATGCTGCCGGTTCAACAACAGGAGCCGTGTCTTTTATGAATCGATTTTCAGGAACCACCAGAGAGGTGGCTCAAAACGGAAGAAGAGGTGCTTTAATGTTGACTATGGATATTGCGCATCCTGATATTGAAGAATTTATCACCATCAAGCAAGATTTAACAAAGGTAACAGGGGCAAATATTTCGGTAAGGCTTTCGGATGAGTTTATGAAGGCAGTTGAAAATAAAGACACTTTTACCCTTAGATGGCCCATAGAATCAAAGGACCCAAAATATACCAAAGAAATAGACGCACAGCAATTGTGGAAGACCATCATAAAAAGTGCACATAACACTGCTGAACCAGGACTTATTTTTTGGGACAGACAACATCATTATTCTACCTCATCACTATATCCGGGTTTTAAAAACTCCTCTACCAATCCTTGTTCTGAAATTGCTATGCAGGGAGGAGACAGTTGTAGATTGATCGCAGTGAATTTGTTCAGTTTTGTTGACCATCCGTTTACAAGCAAGGCCAAATTTGATCATAAGAAATTTTATCAGGTAGTCTATGAAAGCCAGCGACTTATGGACGACTTGGTCGACCTTGAGTTAGAAGCAGTAGATAAGATTCTGGATAAAATCGAAGGAGATCCTGAACCGGACAAGATCAAGCAGAATGAGATCGAAACCTGGAAACTACTTAAAGAAACAGGTAAAAAAGGACGTAGAACAGGACTTGGCTTTACCGCATTGGCAGATGCTATGGCCGCTCTTGGTTTAAAGTTCGATTCTTCAGAAGCGATAGAAGCCGTAGACGGGATCATGAAAAGTAAAATGACTGCAGAATTCGACAGCAGTATTGATATGGCCATTGAAAGAGGTCAGTTTGAGGTCTTCAATCGAAATGTAGAAGATAAATCTGAATTTATACAAATGTTACGCGATGAGTTCCCTGATCTTTATACGCGTATGATGGATCATGGACGTAGAAATATATCTATCAGTACGGTCGCTCCAACGGGATCCTTGAGTATGCTTGCCCAGGTCTCTTCAGGAATAGAACCGGTGTTTATGACTTCCTACAAAAGGAGAAGAAAGATCAACCAAGACGATAAAAATGCCAGTGTTGATTTTGTTGATGATCTAGGCGATGCTTTTGAAGAGTTTATCGTGTATCACAAAAAAGTGGAAGAATGGATGGCCGTATCCGGGGAAACCGATATGAGTAAGAGTCCTTATGCAGGGGCAACCGCGTCTGAAATTGACTGGGAGAAACGAGTTGAGCTGCAGGCCTTGGTACAAAAATATACGACTCACTCGATCAGCTCTACCATAAACTTGGCAACTGATGTCACTGAAGACCTGGTAGGGGATATTTATATGGAATCCTGGAAGCAAGGTTTGAAAGGGATCACGGTATACCGTGATGGATCAAGAAGTGGAATCCTGGTTGCAGATGATAAGAAGGAAGAAGAAGTTGAAGGTTATGAAAAGAAAGCACAATTCCCAAAACGACCCAAAAAGATAGTGGCTGATATAGTAAGGTTTCACAACGAATCTGAAAAATGGCTTGCCGTGGTTGGTCTTATTGATGAAAGACCCTACGAAATCTTTACGGGTAAGATGAATGACGCTTTTAATTTGCCGCAGTGGCTTGAAAAAGGTTGGGTCATTAAAAACAGAGATGAGAATGGCGATGCAAGGTATGATTTTCAATATATGGATCGAGAAGGCTATAAGATCACTATCGAAGGACTTTCAAGATCATTTGATAAGGAGTTCTGGAATTATGCAAAACTTATATCAGGTATCCTGCGTCACAAAATGCCAATGCCATATGTGGTTGACTTGATTCAAAACCTAAACATGTATGATGATCATATCAATACCTGGAAAAATGGAGTTGCCAGAGCTTTAAAACGCTATGTACAAGATGGCACTGCAGCAGTTGATAAGAAATGTGGAGAATGCGGTGATCCGGAAGGAGTGATCTATTCAGAAGGCTGTTTAAAATGCGTGAGTTGTGGTCATTCCAAATGTGGGTGATCTCAAAACCTAAAAATTAATGGGTAGGGAATCATGAAAATAGTTTGATGTGAAAACATTGAACTATTTTCACCTTAACTATTTCTCATCCCATCGCGCGTGAGGCCCTCGGGAGTGAAGGGTTCACCTCCGATCGGATGAAGACACAACATCAACTTATTCAAAAGTCAGGTTCAGAAAAATTCCACGAGTTCCAAGAAAATCTATTGGGCCCGTCCAAGGGCTTGAATATTCTGGATAAGCAGTAGGATTGGTATCATTGATCAACTCATTATTCATCGCAAAAACACCTCTGATAGATGGGGTGAATTTAAAGAAATACATATAGAAGTCTACACCAAATCCTACTTCATACATAAAGTTATTCGCAGTCATTCGAAATTCCTGTTCGAAATTATCTTTTCCGTTTTTTTCATTACTTGAAAAATTATAGTCATAGGAAACACCGCCAATAATATAGGGTCTGATATTATTCAATCTATTGGTACTCAATTTAAGCAATAAAGGCAAATGCAAATAAGTTCCAGAAACTTCTCTTTCTAAAACCGTCGTAGAGTTTCCATAAATAGGAACTCCATTAGGTGCTGCATCCAGATTCGGATCTACAAATGTTATGGTCTTTGCATTTGACATGAGCCCTGGCTCAAATCGTAAATTGATATTGTTATGAATGCGATAATCAATCACAAAACCTATGTTGAAGCCCAGAGAAGCGTCAACAGAAACAAACATATCCTGTTCTGGAGTAGGGTTCACCGGAGAACTGGGGTCAAGCCCGCTCTGGTCAAAATAATTGACTTCAAAGCTGTTGCTATTGATCCCTAAATAATAGCCAAAATGAATGGTTCTTTTGTCAAAATTAGGCAAATACTCTATCCTTTCCTTTTGCGCAAAAACAGCAGGGATAGTGAAACATAAGATAAGACTGAATAAAACGAATTGCCTGTTCATGGTTTTATTTGATTGCGTGATAAATTGTTGCGACACCGAGGGTTTGAGGGTACACTTTAGAACTATTAAACCCTGTTTTCAATAAAATATTGTTAAACGCTTCTCCATACGGGAAAGCAGCAGCCGATTCAGGTAAATAATCATAGGCATTCTTATCTTTCGAAAAGAGTTTTCCAATAGTTGGAATAACGTATTTTGAATAAAATTGAAAGCCTTGTTTCACCGGAAATCCAGTAGGTTGAGAGGTTTCGAGCACAGTAAGGGAACCTTTGGGTTTTAAGACCCTGAGAATTTCCTGAAGACCCAATTCAAGGTTTTCGAAATTTCTAACGCCGAAGGCAACTGTAATGGCGTCAAAAGTGCCTTCATCAAAAGGTAGTTTTTCAGAATCACCAATCACCATATTGACCTTTCCATTTAAACCTTCGTCCTTCACTTTTTGTATGCCAATATTTAACATACCCGGTGATATGTCTAGACCAGTAACATCATCAATATCAGCCTGAGCCATCATAATGGCCAAGTCACCAGTTCCGGTGGCTATATCCAGGACTTTTTTTGCTTCGCCTTCTTTGACCAAAGCGACAACATGTTTTCTCCAGCTGATATCAATACCAAAGGTCAAGTACCCTGTTTAAGACGTCATAATTAGACGAAACCTTATCAAACATTTCGGTCACCTGCTCTTTTTTCCCCAACTCAGAATCCTTGTATGGAGTCACTTTTTTCGACATGGCAAAATTTTGCGTAAAGATAGGGATTCAAAACACATTTTGCACCATCCGGTTAAAAAAGCAATTTAATTAGCAAAAGACTTGACAAAGGGTAGTTTGAGATTGTATATTTGCAAGCATTTTAATTTAAAAGAAATATGAAATTATCCCATTTCCAATATGACCTTCCTGACGGATTATTGGCCGAATACCCTTCTGAGCACAGAGACGAATCCAAATTGATGGTGCTAAACAGAAAAGATGAAACCATTGAACACAAATCCTTTAAAGATCTTGTAGATTATTTTGATGAAGGTGACATTTTGGTTTTTAACAATACCAAAGTATTTCCCGCAAGACTATACGGGAATAAGGAAAAGACCGGTGCAAGGATCGAAGTGTTTTTGTTAAGGGAATTGAATGCTGAAAGCAGATTATGGGATGTATTGGTAGATCCTGCCAGAAAGATCAGAATCGGAAATAAATTGTTTTTTGGAGAAGATAGCGGATTGGTTGCAGAAGTGATCGACAATACTACTTCCAGAGGAAGAACGCTTCGTTTTCTATATGATGGGTCCTATGAAGAGTTTCGTAAAAAATTGAACGAAATGGGTGAAACACCTCTGCCGAAATATATCAAAAGAGAGGTAGAAGCATCTGATGAAGAAAGATATCAAACCATCTATGCAAAACATGAAGGTGCAGTAGCTGCTCCAACAGCAGGGCTTCATTTTTCAAAGCACTTATTGAAAAGACTAGAGATCAAAGGAGTTGAACTTAAGGAGTTGACGCTTCATGTGGGTTTAGGAACTTTTAATCCGGTCGAGGTAGAAGATCTTTCCAAACACAGAATGGATTCTGAAGAAGTATTCATCCCGGAAAGCACGGCAGATGCAGTGAATAATGCAATCGACAAAAAGAAAAGGGTATGTGCCGTAGGGACAACCGTCATGCGTTCTATGGAGAGTTCTGTTTCAGCTGACGCGCATTTAAAACCATATGAAGGATGGACCAATAAGTTTATATTTCCTCCTTATGAGTTTAGTATTGCGAATTGTATGATCACCAATTTCCATACGCCAAAATCGACATTAATGATGATGACTTCGGCTTTTGCCGGTCACGATTTGTTGAAAAAAGCCTATAAGGAAGGGATCGAAAAGGGTTACAAATTTTATTCCTATGGTGATGCAATGTTGATCATTTAAATAGATAAAGATTGAATAAAAGCGTCCGTTCAGCCGTCAACAGATTGGTTGTCGGACGTTTTTTTATAGCATATGGCAACAAAAAAAGACATAAGATCCCTAAGTAAAGAGGAGTTGAGAAACTTTTTTACAGAGCATAACATGAAGGCCTTTAGAGGTAATCAGGTATATGAATGGCTATGGCATAAAGGGGCTCATGACTTTGATAGTATGACCAACATTTCCAAGGAAACCAGACAGTTTTTATTGGACAATTTTGTGATCAATCACATCGAAGTAGATGATATGCAGCAATCTTCAGACGGCACCATTAAAAATGCCATTCGATTGCATGATGGACTTGTTGTAGAATCTGTATTTATACCAACACCCACAAGAACAACAGCCTGTGTTTCCAGCCAGGTAGGCTGCAGTTTGAACTGTACATTTTGTGCCACTGCCCGGTTGAAGAAAATGAGAAATTTGAATCCGGATGAGATCTATGATCAGGTAGTTGCGATAGATAGGCAAAGCAGGGCCTATAAGGGTCATAAGTTGAATAATATTGTCTTTATGGGTATGGGGGAACCCTTATTGAATTATAAAAATGTGCTCAAATCAATAGAAATGATCACTTCGGATGAAGGCTTGGGGATGTCTCCGAGGAGAATTACCCTTTCTACCGTTGGATTGCACAAAATGATCATGAAGTTGGCTGACGATGAGGTAAAATTTAATTTGGCAGTTTCTCTGCATTCGGCGATAGATGAGGTCAGGTCTAAAATGATGCCCATTAACGATAAGTCAACACTTACTGACTTGCTAAGTCTCTTCAGTATTGGTATATGAAGACCAATAAGGTGATCACCTTTGAATATGTGGTCTGGAAAGGAATCAATGACAAGAAAAGGGATATAGATGCTTTGGTGGCCTATTGTAAAAAAGTGCCGTCAAAGGTTAATCTGATCGAATACAATGCCATTGAAGAAGACGGTTTTGTTCAAGCTGATGAAGCAGCAATTGCATATTATCAGCGGGAACTGGAAAGAAATAACATTACGGTAAATATCAGACACAGCAGAGGTAAAGATATTGATGCCGCCTGTGGTCAATTAGCCAATAAAACTACCGTTTAAAATGTAAGCTCGACCCCTATAGGACAGTGATCACTGTGCTTTGCTTCTGGCAGAATAAAAGCCCTGTCTATATGGTCTTTTAAAGGATGACTGGCCATACAATAATCAATTCTCCAGCCCTTGTTGTTGTTTCTTGCATTCGCCCGATAACTCCACCAGCTATAGTTATGAGGTTCCTTGTTCAGATACCTGAATGAATCTATAAAACCACTATTGATAAAATCATCGATCCATTTTCTTTCAACAGGAAGAAATCCCGAGGTGTTTTTGTTTTGTTTGGGATTGTGTATATCGATCTCCTCATGACATATATTGTAATCACCACAGATCAATAAATTTGGAATTTCTTTTTTTAAATCATTGATATAATCTTGAAACTCCGCCATATAATTCAACTTAAAACCGAGTCTCGCATCGTTGGTTCCCGAGGGGAGATACAAACTCATCACAGATACCTGGTCAAAATCCAATCGAAGATTACGACCTTCAAAATCCATACTTTCTATACCGGTACCATAAACCACTTTATTGGGCTTGATTTTCGAGAGAACAGCGACACCACTATAACCTTTTTTTTGGGCAGAGAACCAATAATGATAAGGATAGCCCAGGTCTTCAAAATGTATCAGATCCAATTGCTCCTTTTGCGCTTTGGTCTCCTGAATACAGATAACATCAGGATTTGCCGCTTGTAGCCAGTCTAAAAAACCCTTTTTCATTGCGGCGCGTATGCCATTTACATTATAGGAGATTACTTTCATAAATGTTGTTTTTGATAGCGGCAAATATCGCAAAAAAAAGGCTGACCTTAAAATTCGTGTACGAGGATTTAATGATCGTCTAATAGGTCCCTTAGCGTTCTGCGCATGACCTTACCGGAAGCTGTGCGTGGAAGTTGTTCAATTTCGATCAGTTTTTCGACCTTAAATAGGGGATTCAATCGTTCTTTGATGATGGTTTTGGCTCTTTTAAGTTTTTCATCCCTACTTAAACTTGAGGCCAAAGGAACTATATATAATACCAACTGACTCGGTCCTCCATCTGAAGGAGAAAGTGCAATAGCAGCACTTTCTTTAACGAAATCAAGCTGGTTGATGACTTCTTCGATTTGGATAGAACTTACCTTAATACCTCCAAGATTCATGGCATCATCTGCTCTTCCCTGAGCCTTATAGTATCCATTTTCCAATTCCATCAATTCATCGCCGTGTTTTCTAAGTACTTTCCCCATATAGGTAGGGTTACCTTCATAATAGACCTTAAAATGATCTCTGTTAAGCAAAGAATTGGACAGGCCCATAATGGGCGGAATCAAGAACATCTCACCTTTTTTAGAGACTTGATGATTTTCGTCAAGAAGGATAAATTCTCCCCCCAATGCCTGGGTGGAAAAAGTACTGGCTATATTGGGCTGAACAACTGTACTCGTTACATATCCTCCGCCAATTTCAGTTCCGCCACAATATTCAATGATGGGTTTGTTATTGGCAAGTTTCATCAAATATTTCATTTCATCGGGATTGGAGGCTTCACCGGTTGAACTAAAACAGTTGATCTTTGACCAATCAAAAGCTTCCATTGAACCTGTATTTTTCCACTGCCTGACAATACTCGGAACAACGCCCAGCATATTTACTCCTGCATCCTGAACAAAGGCGCCAAATTCAGCTCCCATTGGAGCCCCGTAGTATAATGAAATGGCGGCTTTATTAATAAGGCTGGCAAAGATCAGCCATGGCCCCATCATCCAGCCTAGATTTGTTGGCCAGCACACCACCTCACCCTTCTTAATATTATGATGATAATACCCGTCGGAAGCGCATTTTATCGGCGTGCTATGGGTCCAGGGAATTGCCTTGGGTTCTCCGGTTGTTCCCGAAGAGAACAGTATGGTAATTGTTTCATCAGGATCTTGAATGACAGATTTGAATTGTTCATTCATAGAAAGAAATTCATCAAAGAAAAGATCATCCTTTCTAAGAGAACAATGATTCTTTTGGCTTTCTTGGATGACCACAGTACTGGGAGCATCCGCCTTTACAACCTTTTCATAAAGCGGCAATACTTTACCCGCTCTTTTTAAAAAATCCTGGGTAAAGACTAATTTGGGTTTTGTGATCTTTAACCTCACGGCTATCTCATTAGAACTAAAGCTATCTGCGATTGTCACAACCGGATGCCCCGCTTTTATTCCTGCAAGGTAAATGGCCACCGCTTCAAGGGTCATTGGCATGTCAATGGCAATTCGATCTCCAGTGACCAATCCAAAGTCAGCCAAGCTATTGGCAATTCTGTTGACATATTTTTCAAGTGCCAACTGGCTGATTTTCTCTATGGATCCTTTTTCAGTTTGAAAAATCAGCGCAATCGATTCATCATCATTTTGAAAGCAGGAATCGACTATATTGATTTGAGAACCTTTAAGCCATGAAGCTTGTTCTACACCTTTTGAAGTGTCCAAAAGGGAAGTGTAAATTGTATAAAATTGAATGTCGAGATTTTTTATGGTTTGCTCCCAAAAAGATTCTTTTTCGGTCACCGACCATCTCCAGAATTCCTTATAGGTCTCAAAATTATTTCTCAGCATCATCTGATAGATGTTGCTGCTTTTTAATACATCATCTTCTGGATACCAGGAAGCCTCCATAATTATTAGAAATCTATTTCATCATTTAGATCAGCCTTTTTAGGATCTTTTTCTTTATCATCATCACTTCGGTCCTCATCGCAATCAAAACTGATGGTTAGGTTTTCAGGCTTTTCAAAATCTTCTTTGCTGATCTCAAGATCCTCTTCGGCATAATTCCTTTTCATGTAAAGTGCCCAGATCGGTAAGGCCATTGAAGCCCCTTGCCCACGTGTAATATCCACAAAATGAACAGATCTGTCTTCGGCACCTACCCATATGCCTGTGGATAAATTGGGAACCAGTCCTATAAACCAGCCATCGGACTGATTCTGTGTAGTACCAGTTTTCCCGGCAATAGGATTATCAAATTTATAAGGATAACCGGTTGCAACATTATCAGGATATTTTCCGCCAGTAGTTCTTAACCTTATCCCTGAACCATAACTGGTTACTCCCTCCATTAAGTTAATGGTGGTATAGGCTATACTTTCACTTAAAACCTCCTTGGTTTCAGGAGTGAATTCTTCTAAAATCGTACCGTTTTTATCCTCAATTCTGAGGATCATCATCGGTTTGACATACATCCCTTTATTGGCAAAAGTATTTAAGGCACCTACCATTTCATAAAGGCTTAGGTCAACCGTACCCAAAGCTACCGAGGGAACCGCTGGAATATCAGTTTCTACTCCCAGGTTTTTCGCCATTCTTACCACATTTTGCGGTGTTGTTTGGTCGATCAGGTTTGCAGAAATTACATTGATGGAATTTGCCAATGCATTTTTTAAGGTTCTTAATCCTCCATATTCATCTCCCGAATTTCTAGGTGTCCAATCTTCGTCAAGATAGTATTTACCGGCAGGAATCGTATAAGGGGTGTTGGGAAATTCATCACAAGGCGACAAGCCTAATTGATTGATGGCCGTGGCATAAACAAAAGGCTTAAAAGTAGAACCTACCTGTCTTTTTCCCTGCTTTACATGATCGTATTGAAAGTATTTGTAATTGATACCTCCCACCCATGCTTTGACATGTCCGGTGGTCGGATCAGTTGATAACAAACCTGATTGTAAAATAAATTTATTATACCGTATAGAATCATAAGGTGTTAGAACAGTATCTATTTCGCCCTTCCATGAAAACATTTTCATAGGTTTCTCAACATAGAAAGATGCCTTGATGTCTTTTTCTGAGGCTCCATTTTGTTTCATTTTTCTCCATCGTTCACTCCTTTTCATGGATGCCAGCATAGTGCTTTCTATCTGTTCTTTTTCAAGATCATAAAATGGCGCCGTTTTATTCTTTTTTTGTTGTTTAAAAAAGATCCTTTGCAGATTTGTCAAATGCTCAGCCATAGCTTCCTCAGCATTTTCCTGTAATCTTGAATCGAGGGTCACGTAAATTTTAAGGCCATCACGGTAAATATTATAGCTCTCTCCGTTAGGTTTTGGATGTTCTTTCATCCATGTTCTCATAAATTCACGAACATATTCTCTAAAGTAAGTCGCAGTTCCGTCACTATGACCTTCAAGATTAACATCAAGTTCAAGTGGTAGATTTTGAAGTGAATCCTTTTCCTGTTCGGTGATGAATTCATTTCTCAACATTTGACCGAAAACTACATTTCTTCTTTGCGTTACCATTTCAGGTCGCCTCATTGGATTGTAGAGCGAGGAGTTTTTAAGCATTCCCACCAACATGGCAGATTGTTCTATGCTTAGTTCATTGGGCTCCTTTCCAAAATAAATCCTACTCGCTGATCTAATACCAACGGCAGCATGCCCAAAGTCGTATTTGTTAAAATACATGGTGATAATCTCATTTTTGGTATATTGTTTTTCCAGTCTGATCGCAATGACCCATTCTTTAACTTTTTGGATCAATCTTTTGGCAATATTGCCTGACGCCTTTTTTGTAAAAAGCATTTTGGCAAGTTGCTGGGTAATGGTACTCGCACCACCGTCTTTCCCTAATTTTGCTGCCGCTCGTGCCGTACCCTGAAAATCAATTCCTGAATGTTCATAGTAGCGTTCATCTTCTGTAGCGATCAAAGCCTGAATAAGGTTTTCGGGCAACTCGCTATATTTGACAGGAGTTCTGTTTTCTCTGTAATATTTCCCTAAGGTTTTTCCGTCGATAGAAATAACCTCTGTGGCAAGGTTATTTTCAGGATTTTCCAGTTCTTCGAAAGTTGGCAATTTTCCAAAAACATCCAGAGCCGCCAGGAAAAAGAGTAAAAATAAAAATATCAATCCTACGACGAATAACCTCCAGATCCATTGGGTGAATTTACTAACACCTGTCTTTTGACTTTTTTGAGCCATTAGTTTAATTTTTCAATTTGTAATCCAACATCGGTAATACCTTTAAGGGCGTTGAGCCCATCGATATCCCTTGTTCTTCTCATGGCCTGTTGCACCGAGACATCATAGTCTCCTATCAATGAAAAGGTCACATTGGTTTTATATTCTAATTTATTTTCTTTGATATCTGTCATACCACTTCCAAGAAACCGACCTTCAGGACTTGTCATTTCATACTCAAGCGTATCTACTATTTGATAATTGTTGGGAAATTTGATGCCAACAATTAGAAACAAATTACTGAATTCATAATCTTTATTGTTACGCAGGGTCACATAGAGATTGTTTTTTGAAATTGTATCGGTGGAATTGATTTTAAAATTGATGATAGAATCCTTATGCCACTCACTATTTTCAATGTGATGGTATTGATTGTAAATAGTATTATTTGTACAAGACAGTGTAAAGGTCAAAACGGTCAGTGCTAAAAATAGTTTACCAAAGCCAATACCTATCTTCATCATTTGAACTTTCATTCTTAATTTTTCTTTTTTTGAAGATTCTTTTTGTTTCCTTTAAAATTTCGATTCCGGTTATTGTTGCTTCTTTTTTTCTTCTTTTTAAATTTGGGTTTATCAAATCTGGTCAGACTGTCCTGGCCAACCACATCTGTAAATTTAGAAGTCTCTATAACTTCAAATTCAAGCTCCATAGCATATTCTTCCAAACTTGTAGCCTTGGTGTTTTTTTTGTTTAGATCTATGATCTGATTGGTCTGTTCTACCGTAAGTTTATGCCAGTTAACAGGGTTTTCCTTATAAGCATACCATACCCAGCCTTGAAAAATATCCATTTTTTGAAAAATAGCAGGGCCCTTTTCTGTTTGTAACCAAACATTAGTTTTCGGGAATGATTTGAGTGCATCCATATAAGAATCCAACTCATAGTTCAAACAGCATTTTAGTTTACCACATTGCCCGGCAAGTTTTTGTGGATTCAGTGATAATTGCTGATAGCGCGCAGCCGAAGTACTCACCGACCTGAAATCGGTCAACCATGTTGAACAACACAGCTCTCTTCCGCATGAGCCAATACCTCCTAAACGAGCGGCTTCCTGTCTCAAACCTACTTGCTTCATTTCAACCCGAAGACTAAAAGTACCGGCAAGCTCTCTGATCAATTGTCTGAAATCGACACGATCATCTGCCGTATAATAAAATGTGGCTTTGTTGCCATCACCTTGAAATTCAACATCCGACAATTTCATTTTCAGTCCTAATCTGCTGATAATAAGCCTTGATTTTTTTTGAACCTCTTTTTCTTTATTTCTGGCTATGGTCCAGATCTCAATATCTTTTGAAGAAGCTTTTCTATAGATTTGAGCAATATCTTCTTTGGTCGGAGCAACTTTCTTTTTACGCATTTGAACCTTTACAAGTTCACCGGTTAGTGACACAACACCAATATCATGCCCAGGAGAGCTTTCTACGGCTACAACATCACCAATGCAAAGTTGAAGTTCTTTTGTGTTTCTGTAAAATCCCTTCCGTCCATTTTTGAATCTGATCTCAGCAATGTCAAAAGGCTTTTGACCATTGGGCAAAGACATGTTCGCAAGCCAGTCAAAAACATTCATTTTATCACAGCTTCCCGAAGCACAAGCACCATTGTTTTTGCAGCCTAGAGGCAATCCGTCTATAGAGGATGAGCACGAAGTACAGCTCATAATATGATTATATTTTGAATTGAGAATTGGTATTTACCTGATTTTTAATTAATTCAATCACCATTCTTTCTTTTGCACCATGCAATGTCATCACAGGTAAATTCTCAATATAAGTTCGAAAAATTTTAGGTAAATATACTCAATAATGATAAACTAAAAACATCGGGTAAAATTATTCAAACAGGAGCTTAATTTTCCTTGACACTGATAATGTTTACAGGGCAAGCCTCCTTGGCTTTGGTAGCATCATCCAAAATTGACATATCTGGTGATTTAATGGTGAAAAACCCCTTTTTATCACTTGAATGCAACAAAACGGACTTGCCATCTTTTTTTGACATTTGAAATTGTTTTGGTGCTAGTTCAACACAATAATTGCATCCAATACATTTTTTTCTCTGTAGTGTGATAATGACCATGAATTGAAATTGCGATTGATGAAGTAGCCTCGGTTAAAATATTTAAAAACTAGAATCATCCGGTTTCATTTTTGGCAAAAATAGGTTTTTTTAAACAATCACTGACTTTGAAATTAGTCCTTCTTTATCAGTGTAAATCCTAACTTTTTGTTTTCTTTGTACATTAAGATTCATTCGAATGCTATTTTCTGACATCATAGGGCAGCAGCACATCAAGCATCACTTGACCAAAACGGTCGAGAATGCAAGAATTCCCCATGCACAGTTATTTATAGCACCTACAGGAAGCGGTGTTCTTCCTATGGCCATTGCCTATGCTCAGTATATTCTTTGTCACAACAGTGGTGGAGAGAATACTAATGGAAACGCCTCTTGCAATCTGAAGTTTGAAAAACTGATGCATCCAGATCTGCATTTTGCCTTTCCAGTAACTACTAATGACAGGGTTAAGAAACATCCAACCAGTAATTCCTTTATGGAAGAATGGAGGCAATTTGTCAAGGAGACGCCTTATGGAAGTTTGTTTAACTGGTATCAATTACTGGGAATTGAGAATAAACAAGGTCAAATTGGGGTGGACGAGGCAGAGGAGATTGTTAAGAAACTGATTTTAAAACCTTATGAAGGAGGGTTTAAAGTGATGATCATTTGGATGGCGGATAAGATGAATACTTCGGCAGCCAATAAACTGTTGAAATTGATCGAAGAACCGCCCGAGCGCACCCTTTTTTTACTAATTGCCGAGAATGAGGAGCGGATCATTAAAACTATTCTGTCAAGATGCCAGGTGCTTCATTTTCAACCGCTCACTGAACAAAACATCATTGATGCGTTAATGAAAACATATAAAGTCGATGAAAATCAGGCCATAAAAATTGCGCAGCAATCTAATGGGAACTGGAACAAAGCACTACATCTGTACCATCATGATGATAATGAACTTGCTTTTGAAAGATGGTTCGTTACCTGGGTGAGAGCGGCATTCAGGGCAAAAGGAGACGCCAGCGTGGTGCAGGACTTGATCAAATGGAGTGAGGAAATCGCAAAAACCGGTAGAGAGACTCAAAAAAGGTTTTTAAAATACTGCTCGCATTTTTTCAGACAGGCCTTGCTAACAAATTATAACGCACGTTCACTGGTCTTTTTTGAGTCGAACGAGAGCAATTTTGATCTGGAAAAATTTGCTCCATTTGTGCATGGCGCCAATATTGAGGATATTAATCAGGCCATTGAGGATGCCATTTACCATATTGAAAGAAACGGTAACGCAAAGATCATTCTTCTGGATCTATCCATGCAACTCACAAGATTTCTTCACCAAAAGGAAAAAAAGTAAGCTATCTTTCTGGCAGCACGTATAGGAATATTGCCATAAAATGGCAAAAACTTCCCAGGAGTACAAAGACATGAAATATGGCATGGTTAAAACGTATACTTTTCACACTATACAATATGGCCCCAATCGTATAAGCCAAACCACCAGCAAGGAGCCATAGCAAACCAGGCGTGGGGAAGTTTTCGATCAAAGGCTTAATGGCGAAAATAATTACCCAGCCCATTAAGACATAAGCCATGGTCGAGATCTTGTCATACTTCCCGAAGTAAAACACTTTAAAAATAATCCCCGCAAGGGCTAACCCCCAGGAAACACCAAAAATGGTCCAACCGACCCAACCTTTTAAAACCACCAATGTAAATGGAGTATAAGTACCGGCTATTAAAACATAGATTGCTGAGTGATCAAGGATATTTAGTTTGTGCCTTATTTCAGGGTTTTTAGCATAGTGATATAGGGTGGAGGCAGCGTACAAAACAATTAAACTGGCGCCAAAAATGGCAAAACTCGTGATATGTGTTGCGTTGCCGTATTTAGCAGCACTGATCATAAGAATGACCAAGGCAACAATACTGAGAATAAAACCTATTCCATGGGTGATGATGTTTATTTTTTCTTCTTTGGTGTCGTAGAAAGTGGTCTTATTTTTCATCGTACTCAAAATTACTAAAATTCACTAATTCTTAGATTTAATATTTTTTAAATGAGCTAAATTTTAATTTTTTCTCTAAATTTATTCAATATTAACTGATTAAACTTTTGATTATGAACTTTATATATTTTATTATTATCGGCGCAATTGCGGGCTGGCTGGCTGGAAAAATCATGAAAGGTGGTGGTTTTGGCCTGATAATGAACATGGTACTGGGTATCATTGGTGGAGTTGTGGGAGGCTGGTTATTTGGACTATTTGGTTTAAGCACAGACGGAGGACTTATTGGTTCTTTGATCACTTCAGTTGCGGGAGCTGTGGTCATACTTTATGTAGGGCGATTGATCAAAAAATAAATCCCCTGGATGACATTTTTTTATGCAAGATTAACTTCTAAGAGATTCTTGGCGAATCCTTATGTATTCGGGCTTATTTCCTTATTTTTGCCAAGATAATTTTTAAGAAAGTTACATGTCAAGAATATTAACCGGAGTGCAGAGTACGGGCACTCCTCATTTAGGGAATCTATTAGGTGCCATTATTCCTGCGATCAGCATGTCTAAGGAATCAAAGGAAGAATCTTTTTTATTTATAGCAGATCTTCATTCTTTGACCCAGATCAAGAATGCCAGTGAATTGAGACAGAATACCTATAGTACTGCAGCTACCTGGCTTGCTTTCGGTGTGGATGTCAATAAAACCGTTTTTTACAGACAAAGTGATGTTCCTCAGGTGACCGAACTTTCCTGGTATTTGAGCTGCTTTTACCCCTATCAACGCTTGACATTGGCCCATAGTTTCAAGGATAAGGCAGACAGATTGGAAGACGTGAATTCGGGTCTTTTTTCTTACCCTATGTTGATGGCCGCTGATATTCTTTTGTATGATGCTGATGTGGTTCCTGTAGGAAAGGATCAGCTGCAGCATCTTGAAATGTCAAGAGATGTGGCCAACAGATTTAACCATCAAATGGGGGATACGCTTGTGCCACCCAAGGCGCAAATTCAGGAAAGTACCATGTATGTTCCAGGAACAGACGGTGAAAAAATGAGCAAATCCAAAGGAAACATCATCGATATATTTTTGGCTGACAAACAGCTGAGGAAACAAATCATGAAGATCAAAACCGATTCAACACCGATGGAGGATCCAAAGAATCCGGATACTTGCAATCTCTTTGCTTTATATAAATTGGTGGCTAGTCAATCACAAATTGAAGAAATGAGAGCGAATTATTTGGGTGGAAACTATGGATACGGCCATGCCAAACAAGCTTTTTATGAATTACTGGTCGATACGTTTAAGACTGAGCGTGAAAAGTACCATTATTACATGAACCATCTTGAAGAGGTTGACCAGATCTTGAAGCAAGGAGCCCAAAAGGCGCATCTGGTAGCTGATAAGGTGCTTAAAAGAGTCAGGAAAAAGTTAGGCTACTAGTATTTGTTGGGGCCAGTATAAAATTCAAAATTCAGATCACTGCAGTTAATGCAATTCGGCACCCTTCTATTTTTTATAATGAAGTATGACTAGAATTCCATTTTTATGATGGTATCAACATCATCTCTAACTTCCATGGGCACAACAAAAGTAAGGCCGAATTTATCCACCTTATGGACTACTTTTTGACCATTTGCAAAGAAGGTCATTTTTTTGATCTTCCCTTTAAAATGAGGAATCAAATAGGTGTCTTTTTTATTGTCGAGAAGATGAAGATAAACGATCCCTTCTTTTTGAGTGGATACCATTGAACCACTTGGGGCAACGGGCCCCTGACGTGTACCATAGATAGTCTCTCCATTTTTGGCGAGCCATGCACCCATATTTTTAAGTGAGGTGATGTGTTCTGGTTGAATTTCTCCATTAGGCATTGGACCAACATTTAGTAATAAATTACTGCCATAGCCAGCGGCATTGATCAAATATTGGATCAATGCTGCATCGGATTTGTGTTTTTTGTCCTGTAAATTAAAACCCCAGGAGCCGTTGATCGTTTCACAAACTTCTTTGGGTAAGGCTCCAATAGCATCAGATGTGGTCCCCCAACCAGTCGTATTTTTCCCTGGCAGATCTTTTTCAAACATTTGGAAATCCTCTCCTTTGATCGGGGCCAGGTGATGGTTATTTCCGATAAGGCATTGAGGTTGAAGTTGATGGATCAGGCTATAGATCTCATCGTAGTGCCAGTCAACTTTCTCAGCTCCAAATTTCTTGCCATCCCATTCTTTTTGGTCCCAATGTCCGTCAAACCAAATTCCGGCAATCTCTCCGTAATTAGTGAGTAATTCGGTGAGTTGGGCCTTCATAAAAGCAATATACTTATTCCAGTCACCGGTTTCGGCCCGGCCTTCAATTCCGGTACCTGTTCTTCCTCTTGGATAATAATCGTCGCTACGCCAATCAAGAAGGGAGTAGTAGAAAAATAATTTTATGTCTTCTTTTTTACAGGCCTCTGCCAATGCTTTTAGCACATCTTTTTTATAATGGGTCCTGTCAACAATATTGTAATCAGAAGCGTTGGTATCAAACATGGAAAAACCATCATGATGCCTGCTGGTAATGGTGATATATTTCATTCCAGCATCTTTGGCCATTTTCACCCATTGTTCAGGCTTGTAATCGACTGGGTTAAAAAAGAGAGGAAGCTTTTCATAAGTGTCTACTGAAATATTTTGATTGTTCATTACCCATTCACCATCACCCAAAACACTGTAAACGCCCCAATGTATAAATAAGCCGAATTTAGCATCTTCAAACCATTCACGGGCTTCAAGATTTTCTTTGGTGGGCACATAGTCATGCTGAGCCATTAAATTGAATGAACTCAACAAAATTATCAGTGTAAAAAAGGCTTTTTTCATTATCTCATTATCTCATTATCTCATTATCTCATTAATTCATTGATTCATTGTCTCATTGTCTCATTGTCTCACTGTCACGGAGCCGGATTGGGTTGCAATTCCTGGATCCTGTCAATTTCATTTAAGGTCTCTTCCGATAAGGTGATATCAATACTTCCGATATTTTCTTTGAGTTGTTCCATAGTGGTGGCTCCAATAATGTTGCCGGTCACAAATGGGCGTTGGTTGACGAATGCAAGGCTCAATTCAGTAAGGCTTAGGTTATTTTTTCTCGCTAATTCAGCATACAATGCTGTTAGTTTTAAGGCCTGAGGATTGCTGTACCTTGAATAAGCAGGAAACAACTTTAACCTCGATTTCTCGGGCATTTTCCCGTCCAGATATTTACCAGATAACACACCAAATGCTAAGGGTGAGTAAGCGAGTAATCCTATCTGTTCTCGTAGCGATACTTCAGCCAGATTGATCTCAAAGGTTCTGTTCAATAGGGAATAAGGATTTTGAATGGTCTTACAGGTTGTCAATCCATGATTTTTACTTTCACTAACCTGCCTCATGACTCCCCAGGAGCTTTCATTTGAGACGCCGTAATGCCTGATCTTACCTTCTTTTACCAAGCCATCAAGCGCTTCTATAATTTCTTTGAAGTTATCCTGCCATTTTTCATCCGGGTTGTGCTTGAAGTTCCTTTGCCCAAAGAAATTAACGCTTCGTTCGGGCCAATGTAACTGATACACATCAACATAATCTGTTTGCAGTCGCGCCAAACTTTTATTCAAGGCGTCATGAAGGACTTCTTTGGAAAAACCTAAATTGGGTCTGATATAATTGAAGTAAGGCATCGGTCCGGTTATTTTTGTAGCCACGACCAGGTCTTCTCTTTTTTGATCTTTCAACCAACTTCCGATATAGCGTTCTGTACTTCCCTGTGTTTCCTTTTTGCCAGGGATGGAATACATCTCTGCGGTGTCAATAAAATTAACACCTTGATCAATGGCATAATTCAATTGTTCATGTGCTTCTAGCTCAGTATTTTGCTGCCCATAGGTCATGGTGCCCAAACAGATCTTGCTTACTTTTATATCGGTTTGAGGAATCTTAGTATATTTCATAGGATGATTAAATCTTGTATTTATTAAGCTATTGTAAACAGAAAAGGGTCTGAAATCTCGTTGTGATTTCAGGCCCTTAAATTTATAAATTTAATTTTAAATAGTTTAGTTTAAGATGGCATCAATACCAGGTAATGATTTACCTTCAAGCATCTCAAGCATGGCCCCTCCTCCGGTTGACACATAGCTCACTTTATCAGCAAAACCGAACTGTTTAACGGCTGCAACCGAGTCGCCACCTCCCACAAGTGAGAAAGCCCCATCTGCTGTAGCATCCGCAACAGCGTTACCTAATTCAATAGTACCTTTTGAGAAAGCTTTCATTTCAAAAACACCTACAGGTCCATTCCAAAGAATGGTCTTAGATTGGGCGATCACAAATGAAAAACCAACGTTGGTCTTTGGTCCTGCATCAAGACCTTCCCAACCATCAGGAATATGATAAATATCCACTACCTGGGTATTCGCATCGTTACTGAAGGCATCAGCTGCTACCACATCAACTGGTAAATGAACTTTTACACCTTTTTCTTTGGCTTGATTTAATATGCTTAGGGCAAGTTCTTGTTTATCATCTTCGCAGATAGAATTTCCGATATTACCACCTAAGGCTTTGATAAAGGTAAAGCTCATTCCTCCACCAATAATTAAGTGGTCTATTTTATCAAGAATGTTTTCAATCACGGTGATCTTTGATGACACTTTTGACCCTCCTAAAATAGCAGTAACTGGCTTTTCACTTGACCCTAAAACCCTTTCAAGGCTTTCAATTTCTTTGGCAAGTAATAATCCGAAGCATTTGCTATCGGGAAAGAATTCTGCAACTATAGTTGTGGAGGCATGTGCTCTATGCGCGGTACCGAAGGCATCATTTACATAGATATCACCACACTTGCTAAGTTTTTCGGCAAACTCCTTATCTCCTGCTTTCTCTTCGCTATGGAAACGTAAATTTTCCAATAATAAGACTTCTCCGTTCTGCAATTCAGCAACCGCTTTTTCAACCTCATCACCAACACAATCATTGACAAACTTAACCTGTACGCCGATAATGTCGCTTACGTTATCAACGATGTGCCTTAAGGAGAATTTATCTTCTACTCCTTTGGGTCTTCCAAGGTGTGACATCAACACTGCACTACCACCATCTTCCAACACTTTAAGAATAGTGGGTTTGGCGGCTTCAATTCTTGTCGCATCTGTTACTTTTAGCTCCTCATCAAGAGGCACATTAAAATCTACTCTTATCAGCGCTTTTTTGTTTTCGAAATTAAAATCGTTTATTGTTTTCATCTGTTTCTTTCAGTTGTTTTTAATATATCAAATGGAACATTCAAATAACCATTTTACATTGGCTTAATGATCTTTATAAATATTTCATACCCTTTTTAAAAGGATGACAAATATACTAAAAAGATGTGCTTTTTTGACCCTATTTTACTGAATAATTGGGCTATCTTTTTAGGAAGTTCGAAATTATTTTTTAGGAAGTCCGATGGATCAATTAGTCTTTGATCACATTCAACTCACCCCACTCCAGATTTAGGTCATTATAGACCTGAACTTCCATATCCTCATTTTCGTCAAAACGTTGAGCTTCAGATATCGGACTTGCGATCGAATCAAGTTCATTGATAAAGAATACCTGACCAATGTTGATGTCAGAGTTTTCATTAGGGTCAAAGGTATGTTTCTTCGTAAGCTTAATCTTGGCATCCCAACGGAACAATTGGGGGTACCATTTGTCTTTATATTTCTGATAGCTGATCACGGTATTAAAGGTTGGATTCTGAATCTTCAGACCAATGACAAACAATATAGGTTTGACAATAAAAGGAATGCTAAATTTTCCGGTTTGTTCTATAGAAACAATAGCATAATCTTCGGTATTAATGAGGATCTTACCGGCATCTTTTTTATGGTCAATTGTCTTTTTAGCCTTAAAATTAATGGTAACAAGCCTTTCACCATTAAGTGAAGTTTCGTCACCAAAACTATAGTCATATTTTTTGAAATACTTAGGATTTAAATAATTATCCCTTTCGTTATTGATATCAAGATCAATGACCGTTTCAGGGCCGCCAAAATCCATTTTTATGTCGCTGTCATACTCTTCTTCGTCAAATTCTTCCCCTTTTTTGATGGCTTTCTTTTTCCTTTTTTCCTGTTTGGCTTCAAACCATTCTCTCATAAATTGAAATTCCTGAGGATCTTCTTCAGGTTCATAAAGCATCAATTGATGTTGGTTTTTAGCTGAATCTCCTGCCTTTGGATAATAGGTCTTAAATACCCCTTCTTCCTTATTGATCACAGCGCCATTTTCGATAAATTTCTCCCTGTAGTAAGCGATACTTTGGTAAGGATCCTGGGGATAATTTTCAGGAAGCCTTTCAAGAGCTTTTTTGATATAATCGAGCGGATCTTTTTCGGTAAGGATCACTTCATCAAGTACATTGGAACTCGGTGTAAGAACGATTTCAAGCTCCCGATCGATATTCGCCAAAGGCACCTCATAACTGTTAAAGCCAATAAAGCTAATATTTAGCGTGTCACTTCTTTTTGATTTTGGGATATAAAAATCAAACTCACCTTCTTCATTACTGATGGTTCCTATGGGATGATTCTTTAACCGGATAGAAGCAAAAGGCAAAGGTTCTTTGTCCTCGCCATTTATGATTTTCCCTGTAATGACACTATTGTCTTGTGCATAGATACCAGTAGGAATGGTTTGCAACATAAGAAAGAACAAGCATAGAATTGTGAACCGCATAAAATAATTTTATCATTCGACGAGTTAAGAATGGGATTGTTACAAAAATAGTGTTTAAGCTATAGCGGAACTTTTATGGCACATCACTCTCTTTTGATCAGCAGGAAGTAATCATTGTCTAGCTCCAGGTAACCTTGATCGTAAACATAATAATATACATTTCCGGTTTTGGTCCTATAAATAGAAGTAAACAAAGAAAAATCAAAGTTATGACCGTTCAGGGTATTCCGAACCACTTTGGTCTTTCCTTTACTGTTGAGTTCAGAAAGGATCTTATAGTTTTTTCTCAATCGATTATTCGTATTTCTGATCAGGTTTTTACTGTCCTTATTCACCTTATTATTATGTGCATTACGACAATAATCACTGCAAAATTTCTTGTCACTTCTTCCCTGAATGCGCTCTCCGCATTCCAAACATAGTTTAGTTTCCATTTATCCTTTTTTTAAGGCAAAAGAGTATATTGTCCATGTACGCAAAGCCATTTTACATCTTCTTTTACAACTATTTGTGTAGATTTCTCCTCCAGGTAAATACTTTGCCATCTGTGATTCTCTGACCGCTCAAATATAGGTATAATTAACCGAATACAAACGACTACATTCATTTACATACGAAAGTAAATGTTTATCACGACAACCTTTTGAATTTCTCGTCACAAATTTGCAGAAGCGAATCAGATATGGTTTGCCGGAAGTTTAACAGCTCTATATAATGAGCACAATACTTAACACAATGAACAAATTAAGAAACAGAGTACAATTGATCGGACATTTAGGAATGGACCCAGAAGTTAAAACCCTTGAATCAGGAATTAAACTTGCGAAGTTTTCACTGGCAACCAATGATAGTTATGTGAATACGAAAGGAGAGAAAATTGAAGAAACAGAATGGCACAATGTGATTGCCTGGAACAAAACAGCTGAGCTGGTAGAATCTTATCTCGAAAAAGGAAAAGAAGTAGCGCTGGAAGGAAAACTCACGACAAGGTCATGGGATGACGAAAAAGGCAATAAAAAGTATATTACTGAAGTGGTATGTAGTGAGATTTTGTTTTTGGGTGCGAAGAATTGATGCATTGTAGCATTTCAGCATTCTATTCATATAGTAGTTAGATTCATTTTCCTTATTTTAGAGTGCATATTAAAGGAGCCACCCATGAAAACCTACCAAAAAGAGATCCTATTAAAACCTTATCCCAGAGGCTATCACTTGATTACCAAACAAGTTTTGGAACAAGTGCCTGAGATCAAGCAGATCAATATAGGCTGGATTCAGGTTTTTATCAAACATACTTCGGCGAGTTTAACAATTAATGAAAATGCTGATCCTAGCGTTAGGACCGATTTTGAAAGTCATATGAATAAAATGGTTCCTGAAGATGCACCCTATTATATACATACTTATGAAGGGTCGGATGACATGCCGGCACATATCAAGGCCTCGTTGATGGGAGCTTCCGTGCAAGTTCCCATCAGCAATGGCAGATTAAATATGGGTATTTGGCAGGGAATTTATTTGTGTGAACACAGAAATCACGGAGGATCGAGAAGGTTAGTTGTAACGATTTTAGGGAATTAATAAATGACAGAAATTCATCATGACATCGCTGCATTTTCAACCAACTATTTTCGCATCTACGCGTCCTTTACCGAGCTGAATTTTAAAACCTTTTGATTTTAATTGGGCGTCAAAGTCTTTTTCCAGACTTTTGAGCGCTCCATGATCTGTTAATTCTTTTTTAAACCTACTTAGCGTGCTATGCCCTGGAACACTGTCCTCAATGGTAAGACCGCAGAATCTGAGAGCAGAGATGCTGTCGTAGACCATGGCCTCTGTTTGTGTATCAGAAAGTTTGTACCATTTCGAAATCATATGCATTTTAAATAATAAAAGTGGTGAATAGGCTTTGGCTCCTCTATCTGTAAGCCCCTTGGTATAAACCAATTTAATTTTTGCAGCAATAGGATCCCAATTGATATGTTGATCGATCTGTGCAAAAAATTCATTTTTTCCACTGTGCTTGTCCACAAAAGGGGCTACAAAACTTCGCTGGGGGTCGTTGATGTTTTTGTATGATTTCACCTCTCTAAGATACGAAGTAATGTGTTGGTTTGCAAGTGGGTGAAAGAATTTTAATAATTTTAAAAAATAAAGAAACTATTAGTTTTATAAATTCAGTGACCACTCCTGATAAGCAATATCAACTGGGATTTAATTGATTTCTGAAAGAATAACAGAGAGGCAGAGATAAATACTAATTGTTTCTCATATATATTATTAAATTAGCATTCATAATTATAATTCCAAACCATGTACAGAATCAAATCATTTAGACCGGCACTTTTAATGGTATTTATACTCTTGTTTTTAGCCGAATCTTATGCACAGAAAAAGAAGAAAAGTAAGAACGAAGTTACAAGCGTTCAGTATGAAGAATCCTTATATGAAGGGCTTGAATACAGATTGATTGGTCCGTTTAGAGGAGGGCGATCAGCTGCAGTAACAGGCGTACCAGGAGAACCTAACCTGTTTTATTTTGGTTCAACCGGAGGCGGGATCTGGAATACTAAAGATGGAGGTCGTACCTGGGATAATATTTCTGATGGCTTCTTTGGTGGAAGTGTCGGCTCAATTGCAGTTGCTGAAACAGATCGAAACGTGATTTACGTAGGAGGTGGTGAAAAAACAGTGAGAGGTAATGTTTCTTCGGGCTATGGTATGTGGAAAAGTGAAGACGCAGGGAAAACTTGGGTATCTTCCGGATTAAAAGCCTCAAGGCATATTTCAAGACTTGCCATACACCCAAGAGATCACAATACGGTGTATGCCGGTGTGATGGGGAATATCTATAAGCCTACAAGTGAAAGAGGCTTGTATAAAACCGTTGATGGCGGAAAAACATGGACAAAGGTTTTATTTGCAAATGAACATTCGGGTGTTGTTGATCTAAAGATGGATCCAAATAATCCCAGAATTCTCTATGCATCAACTTGGAGAATTCAGAGAACTCCTTATAGTTTGAGCAGTGGTGGTGAAGGATCCGCTTTATGGAAAAGCACAGACAGTGGCGCCTCATGGACCGAAATATCAAAGAACAAAGGATTTCCTACCGACACGCTGGGAATTATTGGTGTAACGGTGTCCCCTAAAAATTCTGAAAGGGTTTGGGCCATGGTTGAGAATAAAGAAAAAGGTGGTTTGTACCGAAGTGATGACGGAGGAGAAACATGGTCAAAGGTCAATGAGGAAAGAAAATTGAGACAAAGAGCCTGGTATTATACGCGATTATATGCGGATACCAAGGATGAAAATACGGTGTATGTGTTAAACGTTCGCTATCATAAATCTACAGATGGAGGAAAATCATTTACCACGCATAATGCTCCACATGGAGACCATCATGATCTGTGGATCGATCCTCAAGATTCAAAAAGAATGATCATTGGAGATGACGGAGGAGCGCAAATTACCTATGATGGAGGAGAAACCTGGACGACTTATCACAACCAGCCTACTTCTCAGTTTTACCGAGTAACAACAGACAATAGTTTTCCATTTCGAATTTACGCAGCACAACAAGATAATTCAACGGTACGCATAAGACATCGGAGCGACGGTAGAAGTATAGGTGAAGATGACTGGGAAGGAACGGCAGGTGGTGAATCTGCTCATATTGCCGTAGACCCCAACAATGATGATATTGTTTATGGAGGAAGTTATGACGGATTTCTCACCAGGGTGAACCATAAGACAGGAACAGTAAGAGCCATCAATGTATGGCCAGATAACCCTATGGGTCATGGAGCAGAGGGCATGAAATACAGATTTCAATGGAATTTTCCAATAATCTTCAGTAGACACAATCCAAAAAGACTGTACACTTTTTCCAATCACGTGCACATGTCTGAAAATGAAGGGCAGAGCTGGGAATTATTGAGTGAAGACCTTACCAGAAATGATCCTGAAAAACTGGTTTCCAGTGGAGGACCTATCACACAAGACAATACGAGTGTAGAGTATTATTGTACCATTTTTGCGGCGAATGAGAGTCCTTTAAAGGAAGGTCTCTTGTGGGTTGGATCAGATGATGGTTTGGTACATGTCACAAAAGATGGAGGTAAGAGCTGGGAAAATGTGACTCCCAAAGGAATGCCTGAATGGATGATGATCAATAGTGTTGAACCCTCAAATTTTGATGAAGGAACCTGTTATATTGCCGGCACAAGGTATAAATTAGGAGATTTTGCACCTTATTTGTATCGAACCACAGATTACGGCAAAACCTGGGTAAAAATAACGAGTGGTATTGATTCTGAACATTTTACCAGAGTACTAAGAGAAGATCCTTCTCAGCAAGGATTATTATATGCAGGAACTGAAACAGGCATGTATGCATCTTTTAATGATGGATCGAGCTGGCAAAAATTCCAATTGAATTTACCGATTGTTCCTATTACAGATTTGGCCATTAAGGAAAATAGTCTGATTGTAGCTACTCAGGGCAGAAGCCTTTGGATGCTGGATGACCTAACAGTGATCCATCAATTGGAAAAAGCAAAACAAAGTGATAAAAATTATTTGTTTGCACCGAAAAGTGCTTACAGAACTAAAGGTCGTGGGGGGAAAGCTTCAAACACAGCAGGAACCAACCTTGAAAATGGTGTGATCACTTATTTCAATATAGATCAATATGATGAAAAGAAAGATTCTATTCATTTGACTTATTTCAATCTTCAAGGTGATACATTAGCCTCTTTTTCAAATTTTGATAAGAAAAAAGAGAAGAAATTGAAAGTTGAAAAGGGAGCCAATAAGTTTGTTTGGAATACCAGAACAGACGGAGCAGAAGAGTTCGACGGCATGATTCTTTGGTGGGCCAGCTTAAACGGAGCTAAAGTTGTACCTGGCGAGTATAAGGTGAGTTTGATGGTGAACAATAAAACACAGGAACAGACTTTTAAAATCCTGGCTGATCCAAGAGCAGAGGTAAATCTTGAACAAATGAAGGAGCAATATGACTTTGTTTTTGATGTCAATCAAACCATAGACAAGGCACATAAGTCAATAAAGAAGATCAGAAAGATCAATAGTCAATTGAGTTCGTTTATCAAACAATACGAAAATGAGGAAGCGGTAAGTGATTTGGTTACTAAAGCCAAAGACCTTAAGAAATCGTTTTCAGAAATTGAAAAAGCGCTATACCAAACTAAGAATAAAAGCAATCAGGACCCGCTTAACTTTCCAATAAAGCTAACTAATAAACTGGCGCATTTGAATAGTTTGGTAACCATGGATGATTTCCCACCAACAGCTCAGGATATCGCAGTTAAAAACGAATTATCAGCAGAAATCAATACGGAATTGGAAGCATTCAATACCTTGATTACACAAGAAATAAAGAGCTTTAATGACTCGTTTAATTCTCTTAAATTAGATTATTTGATTCTGGAATAATATAAAGTGATGCAGAAACTGGAGCCATGAAAAGGTTAAAATACTTATTTGTTTTTATACTTCCCTTAGGGGTGTATTTTGCCTTTAACAGACAGGGATGGAGTACCTTTTCACCTATAGTTTTTACGTTTGTATTGATTCCTTTTTTAGAACTTTTTTTAAAACCCGATAAGGAGAATTTCGATCAGGAAACGATGCTGAAGGAAAAGAATAGTCGAATCTATGATTGGATTTTATATCTCTCAGTTCCGATTCAATTGCTCATGTTGATCTCATTTCTATTTGTGATCGAACTCACCCCAATAAATTCCATTGGTTATGTTGGAAAAGTATTTGGTATGGGATTACTTTGCGGTGTTTTGGGAATTAATATTGGTCATGAATTAGGACATCGTTCATCAAGATGGGATCAATTCTTTGGGGAACTATTGTTGTTAACCTCTCTGAATACACATTTTCTTCCATATCATAATGAAGGTCATCACCGTGAAGTGGCGACGCCTGATGATGCAGCCACAGCAAAAAAAGGTCAGTCGCTTTTTTCTTTTTGGTTGACTTCTCATTTTGGCAGTTATATAAAGGCCTGGAAAATTGAAAATAACAGGATGAAGCGCTCGGGAAAATCCATATTTTCACTCTCAAACAGAATGATCATTTATTCGATAGCGAACTTGGTGCTGCTTTTTGGCGTTTACTACTATTTTGATTTGAAGGTGCTTTTTGCATTTATTCTTGCAGCCGTGATCGGGATTTTATTGCTGGAAACCGTTAATTATATTGAACATTACGGATTATTGAGACAAAAAAATGAATCTGGAAGATACGAACGCGTCAAGCACTGGCATTCATGGAATTCGGATCACCAGATCGGCAGGTTGATGTTGTTCAATCTTTCAAGACACTCTGATCATCATTATAAGGCTAGTAAAAAATACCAGGTTTTAGCATCATTACCTGAAAGTCCTCAGATGCCGACAGGTTACCCTGGAATGATGATGCTCGCATTGATACCACCACTGTGGTTTTCTGTGATGAATAAAAAACTAGATCATATTTATCAACTATCAAGCTAAACCAAACACATGAAAAATATTTACTTATTGTTTATTGCCCTTCTGTTAAGCTTTACCAATGGCTATGCACAAAAAAGGAAAAATAAAAAAAGCAAGGCTACTCCAACAGTCGAGATCATAGATTCTACTTTTCACGGATTGAAATGGAGAAATATTGGCCCTTTCCGTGGTGGAAGAAGTGTTGCATCCAGTGGTGTTGTAGGACAACCCATGACCTATTATTTTGGATCGACGGGTGGAGGAATTTTTAAAACGGTTGATGATGGTATCACATGGAAAAATGTGTCAGATGGGTTTTTAAAAACAGGTACGGTTGGAGCCATTGCAGTATCCGAATCAAATCAAAATATCGTCATTGCTGGTATGGGAGAGCATGCAGCCAGAGGCGTCATGACTTCTATGGGTGATGGTGTCTACAAATCTGATGATGCAGGGAAATCCTGGAAGCATATAGGTTTAGATAAATCTAGACATATTTCGGATGTCGTTATTCATCCAACAAATCCGGATATTATTTTTATTTCTGCTCAGGGAGCACAGTATGGACCTTCAATAGATAGAGGAATTTACAGGAGTATGGATGGAGGAACCAACTGGGAAAAGGTGCTTTATATAGATGAGAATACTGGTGCATCCTCCTTGTCGATGGACATGAAAAATCCGCTGATTCTCTATGCTGCCATGTGGGAACACAGAAGATATCCATGGACCATGGAATCAGGAGGGGAAAAATCAGGTTTATATAAGTCTATTGACGGAGGTACTACATGGACCAAAATGGTAGAAGGCCTACCCGAACTAATTGGAAAATCAGGGATTTCAGTTTCAAGAGCCAATCCTGAAAGAGTATTTGCGGTCATTGAAGCAGAAGGCGATAAATCGGGTGTGTACAGGTCTGATGATGCAGGTAAGAAATGGAAACAAGTCAATAAGGACCGTATCAATATTACAAGATCCTGGTATTATATGGAAATTTTTGCCGATCCTATCGATGAAAATGTTGTTTGGGTGATGAATGCTCCTGCGATGAAATCAATTGATGGAGGAAATAGTTTTTTTAGGGTAGCCACCCCACATGGTGATAACCATCATTTATGGATCAACCCGAATGACAATTCAAAAATGATCAACTCCAATGATGGTGGTGCCAATGTTTCAAATAATGGCGGAAAGAGTTGGAGTAGCCAGGAATATCAGGCAACCTCGCAATTTTACAGAGTCATTACCGATAACCTGGTTCCCTATAATGTCTATGGAGGCCAGCAGGATAATTCTGCTATTGCCATAGCAAGTAGAACCAATGGCGGTGGAATTGGCTGGCAAGACTGGTATGCTGTAGCAGGATGCGAAAGTGCTTTTCTGGCATTTGATCCGGATAATCCGGAAGTCGTTTTTGGAGGTTGTTATCAGGGAATCATAGAACGATGGTATAAAAGTTCGCGCACCGGCAAGGAAATTAAAGAATATCCAGAACTGTCCTTAGGGAATGCTCCTGAAAACTTTAAATTCAGATATAACTGGAACGCTCCAATCATTAGTTCACCCCATGACAGAAACACGATTTATCATGCCGGAAATGTGGTATTTAAAACTACTGATCAAGGCAACTCATGGACAGTCATCAGCCCGGATCTAACCAGAAATGAGGCTGATAAACATGGCCCCGGAGGCAAGCCTTTTACCAATGAAGCAGCTGGTGGAGAGAATTACAATACCTTGATGTCATTGGTAGAATCTCCTCATGAACAAGGGGTGCTTTGGGCAGGTTCGGATGATGGTTTGATTCATGTCACCAAAGATGGTGGTGCAAATTGGAAAAATGTGACGCCTGCAGATATGAAAGAGGGTATTGTCAATTCCATTGAGGTTTCACCTCATGACCCTGCAACAGTGTATGTTACTTTGATGCGATACAAATCCATGGACTTAAAAGCTTATATCTATAAAACCGCTGATTATGGTCAATCATGGACAAAATTGGTGAATGGGTTTACAGATGAACATACCTTTGTACGGGTGGTCAGAGAAGATCCGATAAGAAAAGGTTTATTGTATGCGGGTACCGAAACCGGCCTATATATTTCCTTGGATGACGGACAAAACTGGCAGCCATTTCAATTGAACTTGCCGGTAGTTCCCATCAATGATTTGGTGATACAAGACAACGATCTTGTAGCCGCAACAGCAGGAAGGTCATTTTGGATTTTAGATGATTTAGGGGCCTTGCAACAATGGTCCAAGAGTGATAAAAATCTCAGTTTGTTCAAACCAAAAGACACCTATTTGTTTTTTGGAGGAAGCAGTGATAGGCCAATTCCAGGATTGGGAAATAATCCAAAGTCTGGAGTGACTTTTGATTATTACCTGGGCAAAGATGCTGATTCGCTTGAATTGAAACTTGAAGTGCTGGAAAACAATAAGGTCATCAGAACCATTACGAGTATAAAGCCAAAAGAGTTTAAATCCTGGCCGGGAGGACCTTCTAAACCTCAGGTACTGCCTGCAAAAAAAGGGTACAACAGATTTACCTGGAATTTTAGAAGAGCATCTTTGCCAGCCGTTGATAAAGTATTTCTTTTTGGTAGTCATGATGGCTCACGGGTAGCACCTGGTGACTATACCCTCAGATTAAGTCTGGAAAATGAGCAGGCTGAAATAGCAGTAAGCATACTTCCAAATCCTAATATAGATGCCTCAACTGAAGACTATCGGGACCAACAATTGTTTTTAAAAGAAATTGAAGGAATGATCACTGAGATCCATGAGTCAGTCAATCAAATGAGGTCAGCTAAAAAGCAATTACAGGCCTATGCCAAACTATTGGAGAACAATGAAAAGGCTGATACCTTGGTAGCCAGAGGAGAAACTCTTTTAAAGAGGATCGATAGCTGGGAAACGAATTTGATTCAACCCAAGCAGAAAACATTTCAGGATGTGATCAATTATAACAATCAATTGAATGCTGAACTTACTTATTTAAAAGATTTTGCAGATACTGCAGATCCGATAATTACCAACGGAGCAAGAGAAAGGTTAAGTGATTTGAAAAAAGATTGGAGCGTTTATCAGAAGGAACGCGATGAGATTATCACAACTGAAATGAAGGCTTATAATGAACTGTTTAGTTCATTGAAAATTCCTGCGCTTATCATGGATTGATTTTATACATGTAAAACTTACTCTATATGTCGTGGATTTTCCTGAATGATTCTTCTCACTGGAGCCGGAGCCTGAATTCCTTCCTCTTTGAGTGTTTTAAAAATCTGTAAAGCAATGGCGCTATCGGTTTTCAGCGTATCCGAAAAGGTCGTCCAATACAATAGAGCAAATTTTAAGTTTCCATCATCTCCATAACCATAGAAATAAGTCTTAGGAGCTGGTTCCTTGCTTGTATTGGGGTGGTCTTTAGCGATCTTGTTGAATAATTCAATCACCTTTTCAGGATCTGCACCAGGCGAGGTTTTCATAGGAATCTTACTTCTTCGATTTCTGTTTGAGAGCGTCCAGTTAACCACTTTTTTGGAGATCAGATCTCCATTAGGAATAATGACTTCAGCCCCGGAATAGGCTCTAATATTGCTTGACCTGACGCCAATATTGGTTACAACACCCATTTCCATATCAACTTCAATGGTATCCCCAAGATTAATAGGTCTTTCAAAGGCTAGGATCAATCCCGAAACAAAGTTCAGTACCACGTTTTGCAAACCAAAACCTATTCCAACCCCAAGAGCCCCAAGAATAAATCCGAGTTTACTAAGATCAACACCTGCAGCTGTCAGACCTACATAAAGACCTATGCTAATGACCACGATTCGCAAAACCAGTGAAATTGCCGGAGCAATTCCCCTTGGCAATACATTTACCATCCATTCGTCCTGAAATAGTGCTGCGGCAACTTTAGCGATGATCAAGGTGAAAATAAAGATGCCGAGAAAAGCCAAAATTCCACCAAGTGAAATGGTCATTTCACCTACCCGCCACTCCATAGCGATCAGATCAGTATACCAATTGATAATGAAATCATATAATTCAAAACCTGATAGGGTAAAAAAGAGCCAAAATAATAAGCCTATAAAATTAAATAAGGGCCTTATTCTTTGATGGGTGGCATTCACCATCGTGGTAATCGTTTGAATATTGGTAGACGTTCTGAATTTAAAGATGAGAATGAAAATGCTTGTAAACACCTTTACCGAGAGATAAATGATCATTCCAAATGTCAGTGATACGATTACAGCCCTTGTAATATAATTGGATAAGGCCACCATACCTATTATGTTGGCAACGATAGAAAGAACAAGCAGAACGATATAAAGAATCGAAATAGACTTGAAAAGATTAAAGATTTGAGAAAATTTTTCAGGATTGGCGATAACTATTTTCCTTCCCATATATAAAGACATAATAAGAAGCAACGCGTCAAAAATGAGAAGCCACCTAACCAAATCAGATTTAAGGCCAATAAATGCTTCAAATGTGTTGAGTATATAGACTGCAAAAAGCAACCATAAAAATGTGCTGAATTTTTGATCGGTTACTTTGGGAAGTAGCAATACGGTTGCAAGGAGAACTATTAAGATATGAAGCTCTGCATAGGCAGGAACCATAGATTCATAGAAAAAAGCAGAAACCAATACCCCAACAGACAAGGTTGTCAAAATGGGGTTTTTAAGTATTGTCTTAGCCTGCAACTCAATTGGGTTTTTCAGGGTTAAGATATTTTTTTTCAACTTGTTATTAGCGGCTATTAGAAAGCCCAAGAGCAGAATCAGAAAAATGATTTGCAAAACAAAAATTTTCGTATTGAGATGAAAAAAATCCAGAAACTGATTTTTGTTTTGTTCAATCCCCTGCTTGATCAAGGTAATGGAACTCAATTCGGCTGGAGCTATACTATCATTATTTATGTTACTTTTATTTCCCTCCCAAATAGGAGCGCTATCAAGAACAAAATAGTCCTTCCGTCTTTGATTCTCGGCATATTCAATATTGGCGATTTCCTCATCGATGATCAAAACCAGATCGGTTATTTTTCTTTGCGTAAGAAATATTGTATCAAGTCTGGTGTGAGCTGATTTCATCATACCCTCCAGGGTCTCAATAATATCATCAATACTTTCGCTTACATCTTTGGATTCACTTCTTTCCTCAAGCTCTTTTTTAGTCAATTCCCAACGATTTAAATCATAATATAGATCATTGATTATTTTACTTACTTCTTCAGCACGATCTTTAACGACACTTTGGTATTGTTTTAATGAAGAATCATAATTAGTCCATTCAACTTTCCGAACTTTTAAATCTCTAAGGGTAACATCTTCTTTTTTAAAGAGCACAGAGTCAACCAACTCCAATATTTGTGGTGTAGCAATTTCCACAATTGAATCTATTTCAGTAATTCTTCTACTCGCGTCTAATGTACTTTTCAGTTTTAGAAGTCGTTGACCTAATTTTTCGGATTCTTCTGAAATATCACCTATGGATATAGATTCCTGTGAAACTGCAATGCTGTCGATTGATGTTTTTGACTCTTGAGCATTGACAAATGCATACGAGAACAAAAATAAGAGTAACACAAAATGAACTTTCGCAAATCGATATTTCATATGTAGGAGTTTGAAACGAACAAGATACTAATTTTTTTATTTTGACTTATAGAATTGGCTAAGATGACAGTAGTGTTGTATTTTAAAAAAGAACTTATATTTAAGAATCATAATCGCGACTTAATTTAAAATTATTGATCATGGTAAATTCGGATACAACGCTTCGGGTTGGAATGGCTCAAATAGCTCCAGTGTGGTTAGACAAAGCTCGAACCATTGATAAAGTGATTAACCAATTAAAGGATGCTGCCAGTCAGCATTGTGAGTTACTTGTTTTTGGAGAAGGTTTATTGCCAGGCTACCCTTTTTGGTTGGGACTTACTAATGCGACCGCTTTCGACACTAAAATGCAGAAGGAAATTCATGCACACTATGTTCGAAATGCCATTCAGATAGAGGCCGGTGATTTGGACGAAATAAGTAACGCTTGCAAAGTTCATAAAATAGCTATTTATCTTGGGATCATTGAAAGACCTCTTGACAGGGGAGGGCATAGTATTTATTGTTCCCTGGTCTATATTGATGCCTTGGGGGAAATTTGTTCGGTTCATAGAAAGTTACAACCTACCTACGATGAAAGGTTGACCTGGTCTCCCGGGGATGGACATGGTTTAAGGGTACACGACCTCAAGAAGTTTACAGTTGGCGGTTTAAATTGTTGGGAGAACTGGATGCCTTTGGCGCGAACAGCTTTATACGGATTAGGAGAGAATCTCCATATAGCCGTATGGCCAGGATCTGATTATAATACCAAAGACATTACAAGATTTATAGCGCGTGAATCGAGATCATTTGTTGTTTCAGTATCTTCCTTGATGAAGCGGGAAGACTTCCCTGATGATACTCCGTACCTGAAAGAAATACTTGAAAATTGCCCTGATATTTTGGCGAATGGTGGATCCTGCATTGCCGGACCTGATGGAGAATGGCTTGTTGAACCGGTAATTGATCAAGAAGGACTCATAGTGCACGACCTTGATTACAACAGGGTCTTAGAGGAGCGACAGAATTTTGACCCGGTAGGCCATTATTCGAGACCTGATGTAACAAAATTAACAGTAAATCGAGAAAGACAATCTGTCATTGAATATAAGGATAGATCCAATGACAAATAACGGAAATATGAAAAAAATAGGATTAATTGGTGGAATGAGTTGGGAATCTACCCTTTTATATTATGAACTGATCAATAAAAAAGTGAAGGTTATGCGTGGAGGATTGCATTCAGCAAATTGTGTAATTGAGTCAGTTGATTTTTCAGAAATTGCTGAACTTCAGGCAAAGGATGATTGGAAAGCGCTGGATGATTTGATGGTCAAAAGGGCAAGGTCTCTTGAAGATGCGGGGGCAGAGCTCTTAATGATCTGTGCCAACACGATGCATTTATGCGTTGATGCTGTGCAGCAACATACAAATATTCAAATTGTTCATATCGCAGAAGTGACAGCCGAAAAGATCAAGGAAGCAGGACTTGGCAAAGTAGCATTACTGGGTACCAAATTCACGATGGAAAAGGATTTTTTTAAAAATATTTTGATTGACAAAGGAATAGAGGTAATTGTTCCTGATCAAAAAGCTCGGAATTTGGTCCATGATATCATTTACAAAGAGTTGGTCAGGGGAGATATTACAATGGCCTCTAAGAAAATCTATCTGGAAATCATCAATACTTTAAAAACGATGGGTGCTCAAGGAATTATTTTAGGATGTACTGAAATCCCCCTACTCATTGGGCCTGAAGATGCAGACATACCACTTTTTAACACCACCAAAATTCACGCTGAAACAACGGTTGAACTCGCGCTGGCCAAGTAAGCAATTTCTTATAATTTTTTATATAGCGAAAGTTGAATTCGTTGACGGATTTTATCCACTTCCAGAACTTTTACGATGACTTGTTGGTGCAGATTGACAATCGCATTGACGTCTTTTACAAAAGTGTCTGAAAGATTAGATACATGGATCAATCCATTTTCTTTAATGCCTATATCCACAAAACAACCAAAGTTTGTAATATTATTGATAATTCCCGGAAGCAATTGTCCTTCTCTGAGATCATCTATGTTTTTCAAATTTTGATCAAAGGTAAAGACCTTGGCCTTTTCCCTGGGATCAAGCCCGGGTTTTTCCAACTCGTGAATAATATCCTTTAATGTGGGCAGGCCAATTTGTTCGTTGCAATACTTGTTTAGATTTATTTGAGAAAGAAGGTCTTTATTGCCTATTATTTCTGCTACGGTCTTCTTTAAATCCCTGGCCATTTTGGTTACCAGGCCATAGCTTTCGGGATGAACAGCAGAGTCGTCAAGTGGGTTCATTGCATTTTTAATTCTTAGGAACCCGGCACTTTGCTCAAAAGCCTTTTCCCCTAATCTAGGCACATTTTTAATATCCGATCTCGACATAAAAGCGCCCTTTTCTTTTCTATAGGACACGATGTTCTCTGCCAGTTTTTCACCTATTCCGGACACATAACTAAGCAGGGATACGCTAGCCGTATTGATATTGACGCCAATGGTATTTACACAACTCTCCACGACAGCATCCAGACTACTTTTTAACTTGTTCTGATCAACGTCATGCTGGTACTGTCCAACTCCGATTGATTTAGGATCTATCTTCACCAATTCGGCCAATGGATCAGCCAGTCTTCGCCCAATAGACACAGCACCCCTCACGGTAACATCATAATTTGGGAATTCATCACGGGCAATTTTCGATGCCGAATAAATCGAAGCTCCGGCCTCGTTCACGACAAAAACCTGAATATCTCTGTTAAAGCGAATCCTTTTGACCAAACTTTCCGTTTCTCGCGAAGCCGTTCCGTTTCCAATGGCGATGGCATCGATTTTATAGGCATCTACCAAAGAGCTCAGTTTTTTGATGGCACCTTTACTGTCGTTTGTCGGTGCATGAGGATAAATATTTTCATTGTACTCCAAGCCTCCCTGTGCACTTAAACAAACAATCTTACACCCAGACCTAAACCCAGGATCGATGGCCAGAATTCTTTTTTCACCTAAAGGTGCCCCCAACAAGAGTTGCCTTAAATTTTTGGAAAAAACAGCAATGGCATTCTCATCTGCCTTTTCTTTTGCGGCATGGAGGATTTCATTTGAAAGAGAAGGAAACAATAGCCTTTTGAACGAATCTTCTATGGCCAAAGAAATTTGAGTGGCGCAATCATGACGTGATTTGATGATCCTTTCCTTGATTTCATCAATGACTTTGTCTTTATCAAGGTCAATAGAAAGCCTTATAAAGCCTTCTCTCTCTGCTCTCAGGATAGCGAGTAATCGATGAGAGGGACAAGACCTGAGCGCTTCTTCCCAATTAAAATAATCTTTGAATTTTAAAGCCTTTTCACTTTCTGCTTTTGCTTTGACCACCTTTGTTTGGATCCGGGCAAATTTTTCTAAATGCCACCTGATTCGGTTTCTTACACTGCTTCTTTCATTGATCCATTCGGCGATGATATGTCTGGCACCTTCAAGAGCTTCGGAGCTACTGATTTCGTTCGTTGTATATCTGTGAACAACCTGGTCAAGATGATCTGATTTTTGACTCATGATGATCTTTGCCAAAGGCTCCAATCCATTCAAACGCGCTTTTTCAGCCTTCGTCTTTCTTTTTTTCTTAAAGGGAAGGTATAGATCTTCCAAAGAGGTTAAATCGGCTGCGGAATTGATTTGAGATCGAAGATCATCCGTTAAAACCTCTTGTTCTTCCAATGATTTTAAAATACTAAGCTTTCTTTTTTCAAGTTCTTCAAAAATCTTTTTGAACTCCAGAATTTTACCGATCTCAACTTCATCAAGATTCCCGGTTCTTTCCTTACGGTACCTTGATATAAAAGGAATCGTGCAGTCTTCGTTAAAAAGTTCAATCGTATTTTCAATTCCTTTAAGAGGAAGATTTGTTTTTGATGTTATAAAACTTATTAATTGCATGGAACAGATTTGAAAAGCACAAAGGTATTATTTCAAGAAGATAAACGACGCTTGAAATATAAAAACCCAATGTAAAATTAAACATTGGGTCTCTTTCTTTGATTTCCTACAGATCGAATCGCAGGCCTAAGGAAATATTATTTTGTTTGCGATTGGGTTCATTGAAAATGTTGTTCAAATCGTATTTTACATAGAAACTAAAATCATCAACACCAATATAACTGCTTAAACCGTATATCAAATTACTAGTGTTATAACTTTGCGTGATCTTGTCTTTCTGCTTTGAGCCATTTTCAGAATATTTTAATTTTTGACGCGTTCTCATATTAAAACCGAAGTAACCCCCAATACCATATTTAAATCTTTTTCGTGTGGAATAACGGATGTAACTGCCTTTATCTATTTTCTTCCAAGGGCCGAATTCAAAATGAATAGGCACAACCAAATTATCCATTCTAAGTTTTGATTTATTTAAACTTCCGGGAAACTCTTCCAGATACGTTAAGTCTCCATCTTGAACGAAATACATGTTGTCTGTAGGATTTAATCCGTTGAACTGAAACGCGAATCCATATCTGAAACGAATGGCATTAGAATTTTCAAGCACTCGTGTGGACCATGTCCAACCCATTTCAAAAAATTTACTTTTGCCCATTTTATAGGGAGACTTGTCAATTGACTGCCCTTCTATAATGGCATTGTTAAATCCGAATGCTATCAACAAATTGGAACGAGTTCTTTTATCATATTTTTTTTGTTGTCCGGAGGATATTTCAATTAATGAACCTTCATCGTCAAAAAACTGGACCTCGATTCGGGACAGATCTTTGCTATCTTCACTGAAAATATCCACCGTATCTTTATAGGTCACTCCTCGCTCAGACAAAGCAACTGAATTCTCTAGTATGGCTATTTTGTTTTCAATATTTAAGGCATGTATTTCTGCTGCCTGGTCTTTTAATCTATTCGATTCTTCAGAGGTAATTTCACCATTGTTAAATCGTTTATTAATTGCCAAGACTTCCTTTTTAAGGGCATCTTTTTCCTCTGCAATTATTTGCTCTTTTTTTTGCTCTAAAGAAGCTTCTTTTTCAGTGCTGTTTTTATTTTCCTGGGCATAGATTCGCGGACACCAAACTACCTGGCTAATTATAAATGCAATAAGGAGTATTTGTTTCATAATGAGATCTATTCTTTAATCATTTTCTTTTGATGTAACTACTTCTTTATCCTTTTTAATAGTGTTGACAATCTTCTCAAGCAATTTTTGTTTGAGATCTTTATCCAGATCGTCTTCAACTGAATTCAAAAGAGCATTGGCATTGACTAACTTTTTTGACGAAATCTGACCATTTACAATCAGTTTTATTTTTGATTTATGCAATAGCTGTTCAATTTCATCATCGATTGATTGTTCTTCAGTTTGAACTATTTCAGTACTCGGAGTTTCCTTTATTCCGGCATCGATCAATACGACCTCAGTGTGCCTGACAACTGAAGTTTCGCTATGATCCGAAGGTTGCCTAAAAGCAACTTCTTTTACAGGTTCCTCATGCCTATTTGATTCAATTCCTGTCTTCTTTTTAGTGCTTACCTTGTTTGGTGTATCGGCAATTTCAGTTTCAATGACATCATCAGCTACGGGAATTGTATTAAATTTTTCTTTTGAGGCAGGAGCGGCAATAGTTGGGGTACTGATTATTGCATCTTGTTGTTGTAAGAAATAAAAACCAATCGAAATAAAAACTACTATCACGGAGGCCACTTTCAAAAACAGCCAGTTACGACCCTTGTTACTATTTTCATGGGAAGATAATTTTTCATTTAACCTTTCCCAAGAATCTGGAGATGGGCTGATGGTCCTGTTTTGGAGTTCATCTCTGTATTTATGTGGTTTCATAATATCTTTTTCTGTTTTGAGGAAATCATTTCTTGCAAAGCCTTCCGCGCTCTGTAAACTTGGGTCTTGGTCGTTCCAACGCTCACGTTTAAGATCTCAGCTATTTCGGCATGTTTATATCCTTCAATGACATACATATTGAAAATAACTTTACAGCCTTCAGGTAGCGCATCGATATAGTTGTGAAGGTCTTCTACTGCTATGCCTAATTCAACTTCATTTTCAATGATGGGTTCAAATATTTCAATGTTATCTGTGAAAACAAGCTGGTTCTTTTTGCGCAAATATGAAATACACTCAAACACCATGATCTTCCTTATCCAACCTTCAAAACTTCCCTTATTTGAATACTGTTTCAATTTGGTAAAGACTTTTAGAAAACCATTCAACATGACTTCTTCAGCTTGTTGCAAGTCTTTAATATAATAGGTACATAAACTCAACATCTTAGGCGAAAATTTCTCATACAACAGTTTCTGAGCCTGCCTGTTGTTTTGAAGCGACTGTTTAATTAATTGGGAATCGTTACTTATTTTAATGACTTTGAACATGCTTCTAAAAGGCCTTACATATATAAAGACGCAAAAAATTTTGAATAAGGTTGACAAGAGGTCAATATTTTAAAAAGTCAATTTAGGGCATAAAAAAACATGAAACAAATTCCTTATTTCATGTTTACATTGTATTTTAGGTGAAATTTAACTTACTTTTTCCCCATTAGCTACGGTATCTCCGTCAGGTTCTATAAAGCTTAGTTTCCCCTCAGCAGTATCGCTCATCAGGATCATTCCCTGGCTTTCAACACCCCTTAGTTTACGAGGAGCCAAATTCACCAGAACGGCAACTTTTTGACCAATGATGTCCTTAGGGTCAAAACTTTCAGCAATTCCGCTAACGATGGTTCGGATATCAATGCCAACGTCAACTTTCAGTTTTAAAAGCTTTTTGGTTTTAGGAATTTTTTCAGCTTCCAGAATGGTGCCTATTCTAATATCCAGTTTTGTAAAATCTTCAAAATTGATCGTTTCCTTTTGGGGTTCAATTTTTTCTTCAGCTTTACTTGCCTTTGAAGCTTCTAATTTGTCGATCTGTAACTGAATTTCAGCATCTTCAATTTTAGCAAAAAGTAACTCCGCTTTTTTGATCTGATGTTGAGATGGCAGCAGGATTTTTTCAGTACTGACATCATTCCACTTCAAGACATCTAAATCATCCATATTTAGAATTCCCTTTAATTTAGTGCTGGTAAAGGGTAAAAATGGTTCACAAAGAACTGCAAGGGCAGCAGCGATCTGAAGGGCAACAAACATGATGGTTTTTACCCGCTCAGGATCTGTCTTTATTTGCTTCCAGGGTTCTTCATCCGCAAGATATTTGTTTCCAAGTCTGGCCAAATTCATCAGTTCAGACAAGGCTTCTCTAAATCGATATCTTTTGATTGACTTTGAAATGATCTCAGGATATTGAGTCATCAACTCCAAGGTTTGCAGATCTATATCAGTAAAATCGTTGGCTTTAGGAATCACTCCCTCATAATATTTATGGGTCAATACAACCACCCGATTGATAAAATTACCATAAATGGCAACCAACTCATTATTGTTTCTTGCCTGGAAATCTTTCCACGTAAAGTCGTTGTCTTTGGTTTCAGGGGCATTTGCAGTAAGCACATATCTCAGGACGTCCTGTTTATCTGGAAAATCTTCAAGATACTCATGTAGCCATACTGCCCAGTTTTTGGAGGTCGAGATCTTATTACCTTCAAGATTTAAAAACTCATTGGCCGGAACATTCTCGGGAAGAATATAACTGCCTTGTGCCTTTAACATCGCAGGAAAAATGATACAATGAAAAACGATATTGTCTTTTCCAATAAAATGGATCAAACTTGTGTCTTGATCCTTCCAAAATGGTTCCCAGTCCTTTCCGGTTCTTTCGGCCCATTCCTTAGTTGAAGAAATGTATCCGATAGGTGCATCAAACCAAACATATAGAACTTTCCCTTCAGCTCCCTTAACAGGAACGGGGATCCCCCAATCAAGGTCTCTTGTCACAGCTCTTGGCTTAAGGCCATCATCCACCCAGGATTTTACCTGACCCAGCACATTGGCCTTCCAATCGTTTTTATGTCCTGTTAAAATCCATTCACTCAACCATTTTTCATAGTCATTCAAAGGAAGATACCAATGTTTCGTTTCTTTTAGGGAAGGCACATTACCAGTGATCACAGACTTTGGATTGATCAAGTCTTGCGCGTTGTGACTTGTTCCGCAATTTTCACATTGGTCACCATAACTTTCTTCAAACCCACATTTAGGACAGGTCCCGACTATAAATCTGTCAGCCAGAAATTGTTTGGCATCTTCATCATAGAGTTGTGCTGAAGTCTCTTCAATAAATTTACCATGTTCATAGAGATCCTTAAAAAATTCAGAGGCTGTCTCGTGATGAATTGGGGCGGTAGTTCTCGAATAATTATCAAATGTAATACCGAAATCCTTAAAAGAAGATTTGATGATCTCATGGTATTTGTCTACCACAGCTTGTGGCGAAATTCCTTCTGCCTTCGCCTTTAATGTGATAGGAACACCATGTTCATCCGAACCACAAACAAATGCAACCTCTTTGTCATTAAGACGGAGATATCTGGCATATATATCAGCAGGAACATAAACTCCAGCCAAATGTCCAATATGAACAGGTCCGTTGGTATATGGTAAAGCCGCAGTAATTGTATATCTTTTAGGATCTTGCATGTATAAAAATTAAGACCACAAAAGTAAGAAAAAGGGCAAACATGTCATTCTTTATTTTCATTTATCAATGCCTAATGAGATACTTAGAAATGAGTGGCCGGAAAATAAATATTAAATTCTATTTTTATCAAAAATATATATGATGTCTTTGAATAAATTATCAATACTGTTCACTTTGTTATTTCTGTCTGTTTATTGTAACGGATTGCGGGCTCAAAACGATGTTGAGAGCGTGATTACTAGAGACCTTTTTAGGCCGGCTCATTTGAAAAAAGGTGATACGATCATGATTTTGGCCCCAGCAGGTAAGATAAATGACAAAAAAGGTTTGGATGCAGGAATAGAACTTGCCAATCACTGGGGGCTGGTGGTTTTTTTTGGCAATCATTTGCTGTCTCAGGACAACAGTTTTGCAGGTACTGATAAGGAACGTCTGGAGGACCTTCAAAATGCCTTAGACGACCCGAGTATCAAGGCCATTTGGGCGGCAAGAGGAGGCTATGGATCAGTTCGAATTGTCGATGATCTCGATTTTTCTGGATTTATGGAACAACCAAAATGGATCGTTGGTTATTCTGATATTACAGTGTTGCACAATAAGTTACATGAATTGGGCTACCAATCTGTTCACGGACAGATGCCTTTGACCCTTGACCTTGAAGACCCGGTTCAAAAGGAATCTATTCAAACCCTTTATCAAACCCTTTTTGGAAAAAAACTGCAGTATAAATTTGACTCATCAGCATTGAATAGATTAGGTGAAAGCTCGGGACAATTAGTAGGTGGAAATCTATCAATTGTTTACAGTATGCTTGCTTCTGACACTAATTTGAACATGCACGGAAAAGTGTTGTTTATTGAAGATGTCGGAGAGGCCTTATACCATATTGATCGAATGATGATCAGTTTAAAAAGAGCTGGTTATTTTACCGATTGTAAAGGAATTATTGTTGGTAACTTCAAGCTAAAATCTAACGAGGGCAATCCATTTGGTAAAACTTTGGAAGAGATCGTTCTGGAAGCAGCCGAAGGAACCGATTTCCCTATAGTATTTAACTTTCCTGCCGGCCATATAGACGACAACAGATCCCTGTTATTAGGAAGTTACGTAGATATAAATGTGACCAAAAATAAATCAAAAATCAAATTCAGATAAACGAATGGCAGCTCATAACGAACTTGGGCTTATGGGGGAACAATTAGCCATGGATCTTCTCATTAAAAAAGGATTCATAATTAGGGAAAGGAATTGGCGATTTCAAAAAGCAGAGGTCGATATTATTGCTCAAAAGGGATCCCTTCTCTCTATTGTCGAGGTCAAAACCAGATCTACACGTTTTTTTGGAGACCCTCAGGAATTCATAAAGGAGCAAAAGATAAAACTGCTGACCAAGGCTGTTGATCATTATGTAGTAGATCAAGATCTGGATGTAGAGGTTCGTTTTGATGTGATTGGAATTGTGAAAAACCATTTTGAGACCTCCATCATTCATCTGGAAGATGCCTTTTACCATTTTTAAAAGTCAAGCGATGTTGCACCACCGAACATTTAATGATACCATTATTTAGTTTCAAACATAGATTTCAGCTCATCAAAATCTTCTGGTTTTGCAAGGATCTTTTTATCCGCGTCAAGCACAAGATAGGTTGGTATAGCGGTAATTCCGTAATCTTTAACTTTTTGACTTGACCATTTGTCAAGGTCCAGGATATTGATAAATTCAGCATATTCATTGGTCATCGCCTCCCAACTTTCTTGCTCATCTTCCAATCCAACGGCAACTACTTTGATGTTTTCTATTCCACTAATAAAAGTATAAAATTCCGGAATTTCCATCTGGCAGTGAGGGCAATTGGAGCTAAAGAACAAAACGATATAATAATCTGTTCCAGTTAAGGAATGAAGGCTAAAGTCTGTTCCATTCTCTTTCCAACTAAAATCTGGAGCGGTCACTCCAATAGCCGTTTTTAAAGAGGCTGTAAGTCTTCTTAACAATTCTTCATCTTGGTATGATGGAGGCAAGTTCTTGTAATAATTATCCATAACAAAGTTGACCATTTCAACATTCTCTTGCAGAAGATAGGTTTCCAATAATTCCTCTTCAAAATTACTTAAAACTTCTGTTGAAGTGCCTATCCATTTCACAGCTTTTTCTATGGCGCCCTTTTGCAGTGCATTCTGTGAAAGACGATCATCTCCCTGGTTTAAATAAAAAACATAGTCGTTGAGTCGGTCATTGATAAAAGTTGAATGACTGAGCACACTGTCAGAAAGGCTCATTGCATCAAAGAAATGAGCTTTAATTGCATCGAGGTAATCTTTGGGATCTTTATGAGGATTATCAGCATTATACTGTGCACTTGCTCTTATAAAATGGTTGGCCATTAAGGTTGAAGAGTTTTTTTCATAGGTATCTTGCGCCTCTTTTAAGTCGGCAAGAAATTTTTTGTATGCTCTTGAAAGACCTGCTTCTTCCTCTTTTTCAGTAGCCTTAAAATACAAGACTTGTATGGAATCTATTTTATGTTGTTTTAGCTTAATTGAGTTATAATAGTCATGATAAACAATGTTTTCTTCCGATTGTGAAAACGAAATTGATTCCACAGGGTTGTTGGGATCAAACGAGAATTCCACTTCTTCTTTGTTATAAATAAACTCTACATATAAACTATTTTCTATTTGATAATAGGCCCTGTAAATTCCAGCTGGTTGATTTTCATCAATCTCAAATGTAAATTGACCATCAACTACATCTGCATTGGCAACATAAGTTTGGTCACCATTTTGCATTTGATAGAGCAGGATCCATGAATAATCGTGGTCAGGATCAATGGTCCCCTGAATTGTAAATTGGGCTTGTAAAAAAGAACAAGTTATAACAGCGAAAATAAAAAGGCTCTTCTTCATATAAAATTTTTGGCAAATGTACAATTTATCTTAAAAAGTGAATGATATGAAAAGAGTTGGACATGAGGAGCGCTAAAATCTTCAAATGAGTATATTTGAAAAAGCCTTTTTTATGGACCTCAAGGATAAGATCATTTGGATTACAGGAGCCTCATCGGGGATTGGTGCGGCCATGGCGGTTGAATATGCAAGACTGGGTGCCATATTGATACTGTCCTCAAGAAACACTGATGAACTCCATAAAGTGAGATCTGCTTGCGGGTCACCGGAAAATATAAAAATCCTTACAATGGATTTGGCAAACCCTTCCGAGTTTAAGAAAATCGTGAAAGAAGCTGTCAATTTTTATGGCCATATTGATATGCTGATCAATAATGCAGGAATCAGTCAAAGATCATTGGCCGCCGATACTAGTTTAGAAGTTGATCGAAAGCTTTTTGATGTCAACTATTTTGGAACCATTGCCCTAACCAAAGAGCTCATACCTTATTTTAAAGAAAAAGGCCATGGCCATTTTGTGGTGATCACAAGTGTTGTGGGAAAAATAGGAACACCGCTGCGCTCTTCCTATGCGGCATCTAAACATGCTTTGCACGGCTTTTTTGACAGTTTAAGGGCCGAATTATATGAAGATCATATTAAGGTAAGTCTCATTTGCCCGGGATTTGTCAACACAAATGTCTCGATAAATGCACTGACAGGTCAAGGGGAACAACAAGGAACCAAAGATAAAGCCACAGCAAATGGTTTGGACCCTGATTTTTTTGCAAAAAAAGCCATCAAGTCAATTTACAAAGAAAAACAGGAAGTCGTTATAGGGGGTTTTTTAGAAGTACTCGCTGTTTATGTAAAAAGGTTCTTTCCCATCCTACTTTCCAGGATGGTCAGAAAAGTCAAAGTAACTTAAAAGGTGTTAATTGTTAGACTCGATGATCTTGTTCAAATCTTCCTGAGTCAGATTGGTCTTTAATCCTAATAACACAAGTTCATCTCCGGTCCCGATTTCCAGCACGATTTCTTTGATTTTGTCCTTTTTTTCCAGAGTGAAAAAGGCGATGTTATCATTATCACTTTTGACCTTAACAACTTTTTCAAATTTTGAACGTCTGATGAATTTGTTAAATTTTTGAGTTTTATCTTCAGCATTCTCAGAAAAGATGAGGATACGGATATGCTTTGCTTTTTTTAGTAAAGGCTTGATATCTTCAAAATCTTCATCTGGCAAAAAGTTTGCAATCAATGAGCTACTCAAACCAAAGGAAAAATCTGAATCTTCCTGGTTATTTTTATAAAAAGTATTAAAAGAAGTATTCGTTGCACAGGACGTGGCAAATACTATAGTGAATAACAAGATAATTTTTTTCATGAGTAAGGGTTTCCCTTACGACGAATGGTTTTTAGTTTTGTAACAAAAAAATATGATATTTAAATAGACTCAGGATTTAACTCAGGGCTTCACTTGAAGTGAAACTCTGAGTCAAACCCCGAGTCAGGAAAATTGTTAAAGCATTTCATTTGCTAAATTGGCTAGTTCGGATCGCTCACCTTTTTCCAGTTTGATATGGGCAAAGAGTGCATTTCCTTTTAGCCTGTCGATCAAATAAGTGAGTCCGTTACTGTGCTCATCCATATAAGGGGTATCTATTTGATTGATGTCTCCGGTAAAGATCACTTTCGTGCCTTCACCTGCTCTTGTTATAATGGTTTTGACCTCATGTGGCGTTAGGTTTTGGGCCTCATCAATAATAAAAATGGCATTCGTTAAACTACGCCCTCTGATAAAAGCCAAAGCCGTAATCGTAAGTAGTCCTGACTCCTGCAATTGTTCCAGGACGCGACTCTTTTTTTCATTGGCCTTAAACTGATTTTTGATAAAAGTAAGGTTGTCCCAAAGAGGTTGCATATAAGGCGAGATCTTATCCTCGGCATCACCTGGAAGAAAGCCAATTTCTCGGTTACTCAAAGGAACGATTGGTCTGGCAAGGATAATCTGATCATATTTATTTTTTTGTTCTAGCGCAGAGGCGAGAGCAAGTAAGGTTTTTCCTGTCCCGGCTACTCCCTCTAAAGCCACAAGTTTAATGTCTTCATTGAGCAAAGCATTTAACCCAAATGTTTGTTCCGCGTTACGGGGTTTTATGCCAAAGACATATTTTTTATCAACCTTTTCAATCACATCTGACACCCCGTTATATCTGGCAAGAACAGAATTTGTACAGTTGTTAAGAATATAATAGCCGTTGGTAATTTTCTCTTTACCTAAGATCCCTTTTTCCTTTACCCTATTTTTTTGATAAATGGATTGTATGATATCAGCATCTATATCATCTATTACCGGAAGGCCTTCTGAAAACTTCTTAATGTTTTTCACTTTTCCAGTTTCGTAATCTTCTGAAAGCATACCAATTGCCTTTGCCTTAAGCCTTAAATTGATATCCTTGGTCACCAAAATGATCGCGTGTTTCTTTTCCTCATTCTGAAGAGAAATCGCCGCATTTATGATCTTGTGATCATTTTTAGGACTGCCATAAATTTTTTCCGCATCTGTATTATCCAGGGTAAGTTCGTCCATAATGACCTTGATCCTGCCTTTCTCTTTAGCAAGTGATATCCATTTGTTCAGGCCATTATTTCCCGACAGTTTATCTAAAAACCGAATTACTTCACGAGCCTCAAAATTTTTAGTTTCATTACCGATTTTAAACTGATCCAGTTCTTCGAGAACAGTGATGGGAATGGCCACATCATTCTCTTCAAAATTGGTGATTGAATTATGATCAAATAGTAAAACAGAAGTGTCCAGAACGTAAATTTTCTTTGCAGTGCTTTTTTTCATATAATCTTTTTTAGGCAAGACCACACCAATTTTGGTTGATGGGGTTAATTTTTCATAGGTAGCATTTCTTATCGCTACGATTAATTTTTTTAAAAAAGTACGAAAAATTAGCAATGAACAAAGAGTGAAAGTCTAAAATATGAGTCGACTTATTAACAGGAAATTAACTAAATGTCATGAAGTGTCTGTAAAGCCTTTTCAATACTGTCAATTCTAATAAAAGTAATGAGCAACCTTAATCCTTTTTTGGTTTGCTTCTCCTTCATGACAGAGGTCTTTCCATTTTGCTGCACATAGGTAAGTATTCTTGTAAAAAACGGGCTTTGGAAAAAATCACTTTGTTGGTCGGCAAGAAAATAGCCCACCATCCTTTTCTGCTTTAAAATAACTCTTTCAAGGCCAAGTGTGCGAGCCACCCATTTAAGTCGCACAGAGTTCAATAGGTCAACTGCCTCTACAGGAAGTTCTCCGAAACGGTCGATCAATTTCAATTCAAAGGCCTTGATCTCCTCTTCAGATTCAAGTTCGCTAAGTTCTTTATAAAGACTTAATCTTTCAGCAATACTGCTGATATAGTCATCCGGGAAAAGAATTTCAAAATCTGTATCGATTTGCACTTCCTTAACATATTCCTTAATCTGGTCCTCATCCTGATGATAGAGTTCCTTAAATTCATTTTCCTTCAATTCCTGAATGGCTTCATTTAGGATCTTTTGATAAGTTTCAAATCCGATATCGTTGATAAAACCACTTTGCTCACCCCCTAAAAGATCGCCCGCTCCTCTTATTTCAAGATCCTTCATGGCGATATAAAAACCACTGCCCAATTCTGAGTGTATTTCCAGGGCCTGAATACGTTTTCGTGCATCATCGGTCATCATATGGTATGGGGGAGTGATCAAGTAACAAAATGCCTTTTTGTTAGACCTTCCCACACGACCTCTCATTTGATGAAGATCACTCAATCCAAAATTATTGGCGTTATTGATAAAAATAGTGTTGGCATTGGGAACATCCAGTCCGCTTTCAACGATAGTGGTACTTACAAGAACATCAAATTCACCATTTATAAATTGCAGCATAAGTTGCTCCAATTGCTTACCTTCCATCTGGCCATGACCGATCCCAACTTTTGCATCAGGAACCAATCTTTGTATAAGACCTGCGACCTCTTTGATGTTTTCAATTCTGTTATGGATAAAGAAAACCTGGCCCCCGCGAAGGATTTCATAACGAATGGCATCCCTGATTGTGTCTTCACCAAAACGGATGATATGGGTTTCAATAGGATGTCTGTTAGGAGGAGGTGTTTTGATCACAGAAAGATCCCGAGCTGCCATCAATGAAAATTGAAGTGTTCGGGGAATTGGTGTTGCCGTCAGGGTTAAGGTGTCAATATTTTCTTTAATTGTCTTGAGCTTATCTTTTACCGCTACGCCAAACTTTTGTTCCTCGTCTATAATGAGTAGCCCGAGATCTTTGAATTTTACACTTTTACTGACCAATTGATGTGTGCCAATAACAATATCTACCGCTCCATTGTCAAGACCTTCCAGCACATCTTTTCTTTGCTTAGCCGTTCTAAACCTATTTAAATAGTCTACTCTGAGCGGGAAATCTTTCAATCTTTCCCGAAAAGTCTTCGCATGCTGAAATGCAAGGATGGTGGTTGGAACCAAAATAGCTACTTGTTTGCCATTGTCTACCGCCTTAAACGCTGCCCTGACCGCGATCTCAGTTTTCCCGAACCCAACATCTCCGCAGATCAATCTGTCCATGGGCTGGTCTTTTTCCATATCTGCTTTAACTGCTTGTGTAGCACTTAGCTGATCCGGTGTATCTTCATAGATAAAACTCGCTTCCAGCTCGTGTTGCAGATAGCTGTCATGGTTGTAAGCAAAGCCTTTTTGCAACCTTCTTTTAGCGTATAATTCTATCAGGTTATAAGCGATATGCTTAACCCTGGCTTTGGTCTTTTGTTTTAAGTTTTTCCATACGTTGGACCCAAGTTTATGAACTTTTGGGGCCTTGCCTTCTTTACCGTTGTATTTGGTGATTTTATGAAGGGCATGAATACTAATGTACAGCACATCTCTTTCGCCATAAACGAGTTTAATGGCTTCCTGTTTTTTACCTTCAACATCAATTTTATGCAAGCCACCAAAACGACCTATACCATGGTCTATATGTGTTACATAGTCACCAATTTCAAGATTGGTAAGTTCCTTTAATTGAATAGATTGCTTTTTGGTGAAGCCACTCTTTAACCTGAATTTATGATAGCGTTCAAAGATCTGATGATCTGTGTAGCAGGCAATTCTTAAGTCCCGGTCTGTAAAACCTTGGTATAAAGGAGTCGTGATGGTTTCATAGGTGACACTTTTCTCCAGATCGTCAAAAATGTCATGAAACCTTTTGGCCTGATTCTCATTGTCACAAAAGAGGTAATTTGTGATACCCTGCTCAGAATTTTCATTCAAGGTTTCTATAAGCAGATCGAATTGTTTATTAAAGGCGGGTTGAGGAAGCGTATCAAAATTAATGCTCTTCATCGGCTGATCACCTGGACTGTTTTCAACAACAACACTTGTGAAATTGAGTAATTGATCATCAATCAATGCGCCAGTACAAAACAATTCTTCGGGATCGCTGTGCTGTATCTCGCCTTTTAAATTTTTAAAGGCTTCCTTGGCCTTCTCAAATAATTTGTCAAGCCGGTTCTTATTCAGTTGGGGATTTTTAATAAAAACCACTGTCTTTGACGAGATATATTTAAGGAAGCTTTGCCTTTTCTCTTCAAGAAATTTATTTTCGACATTAGGCATGATGTCGATCTTATTCATTCGGTCGATCGAAAGTTGCGTCTCTATGTCAAAGGTTCTAATACTGTCAATTTCATCACCATAAAACTCAATCCGAAAAGGGCGATCATTAGAGAAAGAGAACACATCAATAATTCCTCCTCTGATGGCAAAATCACCAGGATCAATCACAAAATCTACCCGGTTGAATTTGTATTCATGAAGTAAATCGTGAATAAAATCGATCGAAAGAGCATCTCCAACAGCAATTTTTATGGTATTTCTTTTGAGTTCATTTTTAGTGATGACTTGTTCAAAAAGAGCATCTGCATATGTAACAATAAGTGCAGGTTTTTTTTGCGAATTGATTCTGTTCAGCACCTCTGCTCTTAAAAGAATATTGGCATTGTCAGTATCTTCAATTTGATAAGGTCTTCTGTAAGAACCCGGATAGAAAAGTACATCATCTCTCTTACTCTCTTTATCAGCGTCCAACAACTGTTCTAAGTCATTTAGATAATAAGCAGCCTCTTCTTTGTCATTACAGATAAATAGCAGCGGCTTTTCGATAGTCCTGTAAACAGAAGAGATCACCATAGACAATGACGAGCCTGCCAAATTGTTTATTTCAATTTGCTTACTGTCATTTTCAACATCGGTTATGATCGCTTTAACCTTGTCAAAATTTTTATAAAGTTCAGCAATGAACTGCTTACTCAAGACGATTAATTTTCGGCAAAGATAAGTGTAATAGGTCAGATTATTAAATCAAATTTCAAGTGAATCTGCAAAAATCCAGATCAATAATTCGTATATTTGAGAGAACAATTAAAAATTATTTTATGGGTATTTCTGATTTATATTTAAGTATCGGGCAAAAGAGAAATATCAGCCATTTTGCCAATATTGTTCGCATTGCAAAATCCGACAATCAAATCTCGCCCGAAGAAATAGAATTTTTGGCAAAGGTTTCAAAAAAATATAATATTTCGAACGAACAATTTAAAGATATATTAAAGTTTCCAGAAAAAATTCCAACCATTGCGCATCTTGATTGTATCGAAAGAATTGAAAGATTGTATGAACTGATGGTTATGGTGAAGGCAGATCAACATGTGGAGCAACAAGAAGTCGTAATGCTGAGGCGTATCGTAATAGGTTTGGCATTTCCATTGAATAGAGTAGACATGATTGTGGAGCATTCCATTGAGATGGATTTAAATAAAATTGATGTCGATTTATTTACGGATAGAATACTCAAATTGCTGAAAATGAGATAATGTATTGATTTTCATCAACTGGAATTTGTTAAAAATGGTGATGACCTTAGGGAATATGAGCCATTTTAAACATATTATTTTTTAAATGATTTATGAGGTCGATACCAAAATTTCACGAAGACTTTTTTTCTCTTGGCTGCTCTCGAAAAATCTGCTTCTGTTCATACGCATGATATAATTTTATACTCAGAGAGATCTGGATTTCAGAAAACTCATATATTCCATTAAATTTTGATGCTGCCACACTTTTAACAAGAGATTTAGCGTAAAAACAATTTTAAATTTAGACAAACCTAAAATAATATTTATATTTGCAAAAAAATTAACATGTATTCACAGGCTGAAGAGAACTATTTAAAGACCATTTATACATTAGAAAAGGAATTTGGGAATGAAGTAAGCACTAATTTGATTGCTGGAAAGATCAAAACAAAGGCTTCTTCCGTAACAGATATGTTAAAGAAACTGGCGATTAAGGACCTGGTGGTATACAAAAAGTATCAAGGTGTTTATCTCACTGAACTGGGACGTTTGAGCGCCTTAGGAGTGATCAGAAAGCATAGATTATGGGAGTGTTTTCTGGTTCAGAAGTTACAGTTTGACTGGGATGAGGTTCATGATATTGCCGAGCAACTTGAACATGTAAAGTCAGAAGCTTTAATCAATAAGCTAGATGCATTTCTTAAGTTTCCGAAGTTAGATCCTCATGGTGATCCTATTCCTGATGCTCATGGCAGAACTATTTTGAACAAAACGGTAAGTATTTCAGATATGAAGATTGGTTCGGCAGGTGTTTTTGTTGGTGTAAGAGATTCTTCTTCAAGTTTTTTGAAGTATCTGAATAAAAAAAACCTGGCTTTAGGAGATAAAATTAAAGTGATTGATATAGAACCTTTTGATAGCTCTTACCATATTGAGACCAAAACACACAGATTGGTGATTACCAGCAATGTAGCTGAGAATCTTTGTTTAAAAAATGTCAAATGATGCAGTATAACCCTTTAACAGCTTTATTGATTTTCGTTGTAATGGCATTCTTGCTCTTTGTCTTTTTCAGACCGGTCAAAGGATGGTATTGGTTGCTAAAGAACAACTGGCAGTCAAATGAGAAAACAGTGATGGAGGACATTCTGAAACAGTTGTATCGATTAGAGAGTTACGGAGCCGAAACTGACATTAACGCACTGACAAATTCATTGAAAATCAAAGATAGCTTGATCATAGACGCTCTGCATAAAATGTCTGTGAATGAGCTTGTCAAAGTAGAAGGTGATTTACTGAAGTTAACCAAGGAGGGAAGACAATATGCCTTAAAGATCATCAGGGTTCATAGGTTATGGGAAAAATATTTGGCTGAAAAAACGGGTTTTGACAAGTCCGAATGGCATGACAGGGCAGAAGAAATGGAACACGTTTTGAGCTCATGAAGAAACCAATGTTCTGGCTGATCAGTTGGGAAATCCAATGTATGATCCTCATGGAGATCCTATTCCAAATACCTTTGGGGACCTAAAAGAAATAGATGGTGAGCCGCTGTCATCATTATCAGTCAATAGTATAGGAAGAATCGTGCATATTGAAGATGAACCTGATGTGATTTACAGGCAGATCCTTGCGGAGAATATTCATATAGGATCGGTGATCCGGGTAGAGGAAAAAAATAACGAAAGAATTGTTTTTTATGCTGAGGGAGAAGAATTTGTGTTGGCTCCTATTGTGGCTGCTAATATCACAGTAGCTGAATTGAAGAAAGATTTGGAGGAGGAAGAAAATACAGTCAGATTATCTAGTTTACGCAAAGGTGAATTGGCTAGAATCGTGGGGATTTCAAAGGAATGCCGGGGAGAAAACAGAAGACGATTGTTGGATCTTGGATTTGTAAACGGAACAGTGATCAAGATAGATCTTAACAGCCCCATGAAGAACCCTGTGGCCTATGGAGTTAAAGGAACCAGTATTGCACTGAGGAATGATCAAGCTTCAAAAATTCTTATTAATAAAATTGAATCATGACAAAAAAAGAAGCATCTGCATGCGAATCATGTGCCCATTATAATTCTGAAGGTCTTAAAAAACTTGGAGTGGATACAACTGATTTTGATCATGTGATCGCAATTGCTGGTAATCCAAATACAGGGAAAAGCACTGTCTTTAACGCTTTGACCGGATTGCGTCAGCATACTGGTAATTGGCCCGGAAAAACGGTAGCCAGAGCCGAAGGAGCTTTTTCATATGGCGATAAAAAATACAAACTTGTAGATCTTCCAGGCACCTATTCGCTTTTATCAACTTCACAAGATGAGGAAGTGGCTCGAAATTTCATACTTTTTGGAAAACCCGATGTGACCATTATTGTTGCGGATGCCTGCCGTCTTGAACGTAATCTGAATCTGGTTTTACAGATTCTGGAAATTACCGATAAAGCCGTTTTATGTCTTAATCTGATGGATGAAGCAGAAAGAAACGATATTGAAATCGATACAAGAATGCTGGCAAGAGAATTAGGTATCCCTGTAGTGGCAACCAGTGCAAGATACCAAAGTGGAATTCCGGAACTGATTCAGGTTGTAGACGAAATAGCCTCGGGAAAGTTGATGTGCAAACCTCGGAGAATAAAAAATGTCCCGAAAAAAATACTAAAAGCGGTAAACGAATTAAGCGCAGAAATTGAAACAGAATTTCCGAATATTCCAAATAGCAGATGGATAGCGTTCCGCTTGCTTGAAGGGGATAGTAGGATCATTGAAGCATTAAAAACAGGAGAATTGGTATAGTATGGAAAGAAATCCTATAGATAAAATACTGAGCATGACCAATGAGCTTCGATGGAAAATTGGAGAAGATTTTCACGATCATCTGGCCGAAGGAATTTATGCGGATGCCTCAGAAATTGCAGAAAGTGCAGTTTTAAAGGATTCAGGGAAAATCAGGTTCCGTATGGATCGTAAAATTGATGAGATCGTTACCAGTAAGACCTGGGGATTTCCTATCATGTTTCTATTGCTGGGACTAGTTTTATGGTTAACCATTGAAGGAGCTAATTATCCTTCAGCTATGCTGGCAAATATTCTACTTGATTCGGTTCATCCCTTTCTTAAAAATTTAGCTGCTATCATTGGGATGCCTTGGTGGTTGGACGGATTTTTACTTGATGGGGTGTATTTGGCTGTGGCCTGGGTGATTGCTGTGATGTTGCCTCCCATGGCTATTTTCTTTCCGATGTTCACGCTGTTGGAAGACTTTGGATATTTGCCCAGAGTCGCATTTAATATGGATAATATGTTTAGAAGAACCGGTGCACATGGCAAGCAAGCCCTGACCATGAGTATGGGATTCGGATGTAATGCAGCCGGAGTTGTTGCTACCCGTATTATTGATAGTCCACGTGAACGATTGATCGCTATTATTACGAATAATTTTTCGCTTTGTAATGGCCGCTGGCCCACTCAGATTCTTATTGCAACAATTTTTGTGGGAGCAGTAGTTCCGGCAGCTTTTTCAGGTCTGGCTTCCTTATTGGCAGTAATTGGAATTGCTGTTCTTGGAATTGCTTTTATGTTTTTGGTTTCCTGGGGCTTGTCAAGAACTGTTTTGAAAGGAGAAGTATCAACATTTAATTTAGAATTACCACCATACCGACCTCCAAGGTTTTGGAAAACGATATATACTTCGTTAATCGACAGAACTTTGATCGTGCTATGGAGAGCCATTGTTTTTGCAGCACCTGCCGGTGCCGTGATCTGGCTTATTTCTAATATTCACATAGGAGATGTTAGTATGGCAGGTTGGATCATTGATAGCCTTGATGGGTTTGGTTTTCTCTTAGGGCTTAACGGCGTAATTTTACTTGCTTATATCGTAGCAATTCCGGCTAATGAGATCGTCATACCAACGATTCTGATGCTTACTGTTTTGGTAACAGGCATGACAGGGGGTGAAGGTGCCGGAGTCATGTTTGAACTGGATTCAGTATCTGATACCGGAAGTATATTAAGGGCTGGGGGGTGGACCTTATTAACTGCAATTAATCTAATGTTATTCAGCTTGTTACACAACCCGTGTAGCACTACTATCTATACCATCTACAAAGAAACCAAAAGTGTAAAATGGACCACAGTTGCATCTATTTTACCTGTAATTTTGGGCTTTATAGTCACTTTTATAGTGGCTCAGATCTGGAGGATTTTCATGTGATGGTAAAAAATTATAAACCGCATCATTTTTTGTTAGTTTCAAACGGCATATAAAGGATTTTTTTCTTAGATTCAATCAGCATATTGTAGGATTTTATTACTTTTATTGAAAATTTTAACTGGTGTCCAATCCCTCTACTTTTCAGGTCTATAATGCTTCTGCTGGCAGTGGAAAAACCTTTACTTTAGTTAAGGAATATTTAAAGATCATTTTAAAAAGCCCAGATCAACGACTGTATCAACAGATACTTGCCATCACTTTCACAAACAAGGCAGCTGCCGAAATGAAAGACAGAATTTTGGAGACCCTCCAGCGTTTTGCCATGATGCATGAAGACGATGAAGAAAGTGGTATGCTACCCATCTTACTTTCAGAAACTGGATTAACTAAGGGTATTATCAAAATCAGGGCAAAGGAAAGATTGCAGGACATTCTAAAGAATTATGCTTCCTTTCATATTAAAACCATTGATAGTTTTACCAATAAACTTATCAAATCGTTTGCTTTTGAACTTGGTCTTACGGCAGATTTTGAAGTAGAGCTCGACACGGATTCTATTTTAAAAGAGGCGGTCGATGTCGTTTTATCTAAAATTGGAGTTGATAAAGAATTGACGAGCTTGTTGGTCTCTTTTTCAAAAGAAAAAACACTAGAAGACAAGTCTTGGGATATCAGCAAAGATTTGTTCAATATTTCCAAACTAATTTTAAATGAAAACCATGCTCAAGAGCTCGATAAACTGGTTGTAAAAAGCTTGACGTCTTTTTCTGATTTATCGAACAAGTTGAGAAAGGAACAAAGAATCTATCAGGCCAGTATAAAGGAAATTGGTCAGAAGGCCCTTGATTTGATCAGTGAGCATGGGATAGATCACAAAGATTTTCAAAGATCTCAACTTCCAAAATTCTTTATCAAGATGACCCAGAAGTTAGAGGATAAGGATTTTAACTGGGAAAGTAGTACTTCGAGAAATGTTGAGCAAAGGAATTTTTATGGTAAAAACAAACCTGAACGCATAACTTTAGCTATTGATAGTATTTCGGAGCAACTAGTGAGCATGTACGAGGATCTGTTTACTGTCTATGAAAAATTCAAATTGAATGAGCTGATCTTAAAAAATCTCGTGCCTCTAGCTGTTATCAATTCCATTAACCAAGCGTTAGGAGAGATCAAAACCAATAACAATATTAGGTTAAATGCAGAGTTCAATCAGTTGATCAGCGACCACCTGATCAATGAGCCAGCCGCTTTTATTTATGAAAAACTGGGTGAGCGATTTAAATATTTTTTTATTGATGAAATGCAGGACACCTCCGGATTGCAATGGCAGAATCTGATACCATTAATCGATAATGCCTTAAGTGCTGAAGAAGCAGGTTTAATGTTGGTTGGTGATGCCAAACAGGCCATTTATCGATGGCGGGGAGGACGGGCAGAGCAATTTATCAGTTTGTCTTCTGATCTTAACGATTATCTGGCCAATCCTTTTCAGATCCCAAAAAACTTACAGCATTTAGAGACAAATTATCGGAGTCACCAAGAGATTATCAATTTCAACAATGATTTTTTCAGTCATATTGCTCAGCATTTTTCCAACGAATCTTACATTGACCTCTATACATTAGGAAACCAGCAAAATACGAATAGCAAAGAAGGAGGTTATGTCAGGTTAGAGTTTACTGAATCCCTAAGGAATATTGAACTGCGAAATGAAATATTTCCTGAGTTGGTGCATAAAACCATTATGGAGCTATTGGAACAATTTGATCCAAATGAAATATGTATTCTGGTCAGAAAAAAGAAAGAAGGTGCGGCAATTGCAAAATACCTTACCGAACAAGGTGTGGCTATTGTGAGTTCCGAAACCTTATTGATTAAGAATAATACCAAGGTTCATTTTATCATCAGTTTGTTGAGTATGCTCGCAGACGATAAGAATGAGGAGGCAAAATTTGACGTATTGAATTTTCTCTATGATCACTTGGGAATAACTTTGGAAAGGCACCAATTTCTGGAAGGATTAATTCATTGTGAAACCGAGGTGGTTTTTAATCAGCTTAAAGTGCATGGGATCAACTACAATTCCCAAATATTTGATGAGTATTCAATTTTCGAGGGCGTTGAGGATATGATCAGAAGTTTTCATTTGACCACTGATTCGGATGCATTTCTGCAGTTTTTTATGGATTTTGTTTTTGACTATACACAAAGAAAATCGCAAAAGAATATTTCATTTTTAGCCTATTGGGAAGAGAAAAAGGAAAAGCTGAACATTGTGAACTCAGAAGATGTGAAAGCAGTAAGGATCATGACAATTCACAAGTCTAAGGGCCTGGAGTTTCCTGTAGTGATTTTTCCTTACAATCTTGATCTTTACTATGAAAGAGAGCCTAAAGCCTGGTATAAAGATTTAGATGGCGAACACTTTAATGGCTTTGACAGTATTTTGGTAGATGCTTCCTCTGGGATCAAGAAGACAGGTCAACATGGAACAGCTATTTTTAATAAGCAACGCGGAGAAAAGGAATTAGACAGTTTTAATTTGTTATATGTCTGTTTAACAAGAGCTGTGGAACAATTGTATGTTCTTTCAGAAAAGAAAAACTCTACAGGCAGTATCGGTTCAAGTGGGGATTTATTTATTGATTTTCTTAGTGCTAAAGGGAGATGGGAAGAGGATCTTTTAAGATACGAATTCGGGGATAAAAATAGAATTGGCAGCATAAACACATCTGATACCTACCCGGAAACCCAATTGGGATTCATCAGCAGTTCCTGGAAGGAACACCAAATTCATATTGTAGCCAATTCAGAATTATTATGGGATTCAGAAAGGAACCAGGCAATTGGCTATGGAAATCTGATCCATGAAATGATGGCCGAAATTAATACAGAGGATGACGTAGAAAAAACGCTTGAGTCTTATATGAATAAGGGGTTTTTAGCAAATTCTGAGCTGAATCATATCCGACATCAGATCGTGAGTATCGTTACCCATCCCTTGCTAAAGATGTATTTTCAACCTGGACTTTTGATCATAAATGAAAGGGAAATCCTGACAGAATCGGGACAAGTAGTAATTCCTGACAGACTGGTTATTGAAGAACAAAAAGTCACCGTAATCGATTATAAAACAGGTAAGCCAAGTAAGAATCACGAGCTTCAAATTAATAATTATGCCTTAGTTTTACAAAAAATGAATTTTGAAGTTCTGGAGAAAATACTCGTTTATATCGATGAGGAAATTACAGTAATAAAAAGTTAAATACAGTTATGAATACAATAGATATAGTGATCGGAATTATCTTGATTTTTGGTACCGTCAATGGTTTTATGAAAGGCTTATTCGTTGAGGTTACGACGCTGGTAGGGCTTGTTCTGGGAGTTTACGGTGCCATTCATTTTTCCTATTTTTTAGGTGATTTTCTTAAAGATAGCGTAAGTTGGGATGAATCTATGATTCAGGTGGTGGCTTTTGGAGGGACCTTTTTGATCATATTGATCGCCTTGGTCTTATTAGGAAAGGCGATGACAAAAATTGCTGAAACCATTGCCTTGGGTTTCTTTAATAAAATGGTGGGTGGTATTTTTGGATTCCTAAAGTATGCCTTGATTTTAAGCATCGTACTGATTGTTTATGATGAGATTAATGCCTCAATTCGATTCATGGAGAAGAAAAAGACAACAGAATCGGTACTTTATGAGCCTGTTAAGAATTTTGCACCTGCAATTTTTCCAAATTTGGTCAAAGTGGTTCACAAAAAGGGAACATGATTGAGGGGAAATTATACTTTTCAAAATAAATAATCTGTCTGGGTTTCTGAATAAAAATTATCGTTATTTTAGCCATGCTAAATCTTACTTATGTCAACAGCTAAAAAGGAGTATAAAAGAATCACAACCAAGACTTTGGTGGAGATGAAAAAGCAAGGAGTGAAAATAGCCATGCTTACCGCATATGACTATACCATGGCAAAAATAGTTGATCACGCTGGTATAGATATTATTTTAGTTGGAGATTCGGCTTCGAATGTGATGGCTGGTTATGAAACCACCTTACCTATTACCCTTGATCAAATGATTTATCATGCCTCTTCGGTTGTCAGAGCGATTGAGAGGGCCTTGGTGGTTGTAGATCTTCCCTTTGGTACTTATCAGGGAAATTCAAGACAGGCACTGGATTCGGCAATCAGGATCATGAAAGAATCAGGAGGGCATTCGGTAAAGTTGGAAGGTGGCGCCGAAATATCGGAATCTATCACTCGAATTCTTTCGGCCGGAATTCCGGTAATGGGCCACTTAGGATTAACGCCACAATCAATTTATAAGTTTGGCACCTATTCGGTCAGGGCAAGAAAAGAAGAAGAAGCAGAAAAATTAAAGGCAGACGCTAAACTTTTGGAAGAATTGGGCTGTTTCGCCCTTGTACTTGAAAAAGTACCAGCCAAATTGGCACGGGAAGTTGCAGAAAGTATATCGATTCCGGTCATTGGAATTGGAGCTGGTGACGGGGTAGATGGTCAGGTTTTAGTGACCCATGATATGTTGGGAATGACCCATGAATTCAGTCCTAGGTTTTTGAGAAGATATCTTGATCTTTATACAGAAATGGGGAATGCTTTCAGAAGCTATATTTCGGATGTGAAATCTCGTGATTTTCCGAATAAGGAAGAACAGTATTGATACCCGATTCTCGCCACTTTGGCGAGTTTTTTTATTTTATACTTTTAACCAAATTTTAACAAGAAAAAACTGAGCTAACCCTTAGATTTGTTGCCCTTGTTGTCTAAAAATGAAAAGAAATTTAAAAAGATAAATGGATACACAAAACGCAAATGTTGACATCAGATTGATCAACGAAAAAATAGAGAGAGAAAGTGCATTTGTCGACCTGCTTCAACTGGAGATGAATAAGGTGATCGTAGGGCAGAAACACATGCTTGAAAGGTTGCTTATTGGCTTACTTGGAGACGGTCATATCTTGTTGGAAGGAGTCCCTGGGCTAGCTAAAACACTGGCAATAAACACCTTGTCTAAAGCGGTAAAAGGATCGTTTAGCAGGGTGCAGTTTACCCCTGATCTATTGCCCGCGGATGTTATCGGTACCATGATCTTTAACATGAAAGAGAATGATTTCTCTATAAAAAAGGGTCCTATATTTGCAAATTTCGTCTTAGCGGATGAGATCAACAGGGCACCTGCCAAAGTACAGTCAGCCTTGCTTGAAGCGATGCAGGAACACCAGGTAACAATCGGTGACACGACTTTTAAATTGCCTGAACCGTTTTTGGTGCTGGCTACTCAGAACCCAATTGAGCAGGAAGGAACTTATCCTTTACCTGAAGCACAGGTCGATAGATTTATGCTTAAAACTGTAATTGATTACCCGAAAATGAATGATGAACAAATGATCATGAGACAGAACCTCAGTGGAGGTTTTGATTCGGTAAATCCGGTGGTTTCTGTCGAGCAGATCATCAGGGCCAGAGCATCCGTAAAAGAAGTGTATATGGATGAAAAAATTGAAAAATATATCCTGAATATAATTTTTGCTACACGTTATCCGGATGAATATCGTTTGGCTGAACTGAAACCTTTGATCAGCTTTGGAGCTTCTCCAAGGGGTAGTATCAACTTGGCAATGGCCTCGAAATGTTATGCTTTTATCAAAAGAAGGGGATATGTCATTCCTGAGGACGTTCGCGCCGTAGTTCATGATGTGTTGCGTCACAGGGTTGGAATCACTTACGAAGCCGAAGCTGAAAACATCACTTCAGTTGACATCATCAACAAGATTGTTAACGAAGTAGAAGTGCCTTAATCAGTTCAATGATAAGCAATACAATCGTTTTTCCTGCCTACGGAGTTCAGGAAATAAAAAGCTGAGAAGTTTAATTTGAATACCGGCTAGTGGATACTAAAGAATTACTTAAAAAGGTTAGAAAGATTGAGATCAAGACAAGAAGATTGTCTGATCATATTTTCTCTGGCGAATATCACAGTTCCTTTAAGGGGCGGGGTATGACTTTTTCTGAAGTACGACAGTATCAGTTCGGAGATGATATCAGATCAATTGACTGGAATGTGACCGCAAGGTATAGTGAGCCTTACGTCAAGGTTTTTGAAGAGGAACGCGAATTGACCATGATGCTCGTTGTGGATATCAGCGGATCGGAATCGTTTGGAACAACGGGGCAATTCAAGAGAGACATCCTAACAGAAATTAGTGCCACTCTTGCGTTTTCAGCAATTCAAAATAATGATAAAGTAGGATTGTTATTGTTCTCTAATGAAATTGAATTGTTTATACCCCCTAAGAAGGGGAAAACCCATGTTCTTAGAATCATTAGGGAACTGATAGAATTCAAACCTAAAAGCAAAAAAACTGACCTTACCCAAGCCTTAAGATACTTCTCCAATGTAATGAAGAAGAAGGCCATTGTATTTATTTTATCGGATTTTATCGATACGGGATATGATAATGCCTTAAAAATTGTTGGAAAGAAGCACGATGTAACAGGTATAAGGGTATACGATAAACTAGAGACTGAGTTGCCAAAATTAGGAATGGTTCCCATGAGGGATGCCGAGAATGGAGAAATTGTTTTGGTCAATACCAATTCAAAAACAGTAAGAAGGAATTATCGGGCAAACTATCTTCAGTCGGTTGATTATTTTGAAGATTCCTTTACCAAAAGTGGATCAGGCGTCATCAATACAAGAGTTGATGAGAGTTATGTTAAGAAGCTTCTGGGATATTTTAAAAGAAGGGCTTAACAGCTGATTTAAAAACGCTGTTGTAAAAATGAAAATAATAGAATGAGAAATATATTTTATGCATATAAAATCATGAACTTTTTAAAAGACTCAAGGCGCTTAGGCTATGTTGTGACTTTTAAAAAGTTCATTGTATTATCTGCATTTCTCTTGGGCTTTGCCGGATATGGACAGGTTTCGACTAAAATAGATACCACCAGTATCAGAATTGGAGAACAATTTAATTATGAGATCATTGTTGATCAAACAAAGGATGTTAGGTTTCCTAAATTCGAATCGGACAGTTTAAATAGAATCGGAGTAGTTACGGCCCATAAAATCGATTCTTTAAAGAATCAATTGATTAAAAAATATACACTAACAAGTTTTGACAGTGGTCGTTACGTCATACCTGGGCAAGAAATCTTTATCAAGGACAAACGTTTTTTAACGGATCAGGTGATCATAGATGTAGCGACAGTAGAGGTTGATACCATTAAGCAACCCATGTACCATATAAAGGAAATTCAGAATGAACCTTATCTCTTCAGTGATTATTTGAATTATTTCTGGGGCTTAATTGCCTTACTGGTAGTTATAGGTTTGATTTTGTATTTTGTTTTAAGGGATAAACCTACAGAAGAAGAGATTATTTCGAGAATTCCACCTTTCGATGCAGCAAAAATGAGGTTAAAAGAACTGGATGGGAAGGAGCTTATTTCTCAAAATAAGATCAAATTATATTATGTGGAATTAACAGACATTGTCAGAACTTTTATAGAAAAAGAGTTGAATATTCCGGCTTTGGAGTCTACCACAGATGAATTATTGGAAACAATTACCGATTTCAACAGTAGTAGTAATCTTAATATTCCAAAGGAAACTTTGTACAAATTGCAGAAGTTATTACAGGAAGCCGATTTGGTCAAGTTTGCTAAATCGAAACCGCTTCAAAATGAAATTGCCCTTCACAGGGGAGATGCAGAAGGAATTATTGATGTCCTGCATCCAATTCAGGTAGAACCTAAAGAAGAAGAAGATGGGCAGTAATATGGAATTCACAAATCCGGAATTTTTGTGGTTATTATTACTGATTCCAGTCATGGCGATCTGGTATTTCTTTGTTAGAAAGAAAGACAGTGCAGATTTGCATATGCCGAGTATAGCGAGCTTTGAACATAAGAATATATGGGCCAAATTGAAGCCTTTACTTTATGTGTTCAGATTGTTAGCCATTGCATTATTGATCATAGCATTGGCGCGTCCTCGTAATGTGGAAGTAAGTAAAAGAACAAAAACAACTAGAGGTATTGATATTGTAATGGCCATTGATGTTTCTGCAAGTATGCTGGCAAAAGATTTGAAGCCGAACAGGTTGGATGCTTTAAAAGAGGTGGCAAGTAAGTTTGTGCAGAAAAGACCTAATGACAGAATTGGGATTGTGGTTTATGCTGGCGAAAGTTTTACCCAAACACCTATTACCAGTGATAAGACAATTATTCAAAACACCATTAGGCAGATAAGATGGGGACAGATAGAAGATGGAACTGCCATAGGAATGGGACTTGGTTCTGCGGTAAACAGACTAAAGGACAGTAAAGCTAAAAGTAAAGTGATTATACTCTTGACCGACGGAGTGAACAATACCGGATTTGTCGATCCAAAGACGGCTACAGAACTGGCGAAGGAGTTGAATATTAAGGTGTATACTATCGGCCTTGGAACGAATGGAACCGCATTATTTCCCGTAGCCAAGGACCTCAATGGGAAACTCATATTTAGAAATGCACCCGTAGAAATTGATGAGGAACTTTTGAAATATATCGCTGCAGAAACAGAAGGGAAATATTTCAGAGCAACTGGAAATAAAAAGTTAGAGGCTATTTATGACGAAATAAATAAGCTTGAAAAAACTGAAATTGAAGAATTCAAATATTATAATTATCAGGAAAAATACAGACCGTTACTCATGTTTGCAGGGTTTTTAATCTTACTCGAAATGTTGATGAGATTTACGGTTTATAGAAGTTTTATTTAGGTGAATAGCATATGTATCAAATAGAAGAACCCAAATATTTTTACTTGTTTATCGCGGTTGCGATCTTGCTGCTATTTTATTTGCTGACCTGGGTTTGGAAATTAAGAAAGCAAAAAGAGTTTTCAGATCTTACCTTGTTGAATGAGCTAAGTCCTGAGAAATCCGTTTTTAAACCGGCCTTAAAAATGATTTTTGTGCTTTTAGCCTTGTCATTCTTGATTTTGGCTATGGTAAATCCAAAAATGGGTACCCAACTAAAGACAGTGAAAAGGCAAGGTGTGGACATTGTTTTTGCACTTGATGTTTCAAAGAGTATGTTGGCCGAAGATATTGCGCCAAACAGATTAGAGAAATCGAAGCAGATCATTTCGAAGATCATTGACAAATTGGGTAGTGACAGGGTTGGAATTATTATATATGCCGGAAATGCCTATCCTTTGCTTCCTATTACGACTGATCACGGTGCGGCCAAGATGTTTTTGCAAAATGCGGGCCCGGATATGGTTTCTTCTCAGGGAACCGCTATTAATGAAGCTTTGGAACTATCTAAAACTTTCTTTGATGATGATACCCAGACAAACAGGTTTCTTTTTGTCATTTCTGACGGGGAAGATCATGAAGAAAATTCAGGAAAAATCGCCAAAGAGATCACAGATATTGGAATAAGGACTTATACTATAGGGGTTGGTTCGAATAAAGGAGGTCCTATTCCGGTCAAAAGCAACGGAAAGTTTTTGGGTTACAAGAAGGATAACAAGGATGAAGTGGTCATCACAAAACTGAATGTAGAGACACTAAAGGATATAGCGGAAAACGGAGAAGGAAAGTATATTTACGGAAATAAAACCTCCAAGACGGTTGAATACGTGGAAGAACTTTTGCTTAAAGCAGATAAAAAAGAATTTGAATCAAAACAGTTTTCTGATTATAAGGATCAGTTTCAATGGTTTGTCGGGTTCGGATTACTGTTTTTGGTCTTAGACGTTTTCTTGTTGAATAAGAAAACCAAATGGGTACAAAAATTGAATTTATTTAATGAAAGGTAAAATGAAAAATATAGTCTATATGTGGATCTTTTTACCCTTGAGCCTATTAGCTCAGGAAAAGGAAAAAGAGCAACAAGAACCTGTTAAAATTAAACTGGAAGAAAAACAGATTCTCAGAACCGGTAATGATTTGTTTAAACAAAAACGATTTGTTGATGCCGAAGTAAAATATAAAAAGGCCTTAAAGGCAAACCCTAATTATTCTACAGCGGGTTATAATTTGGGAAATGCTGTTTATGAGCAAAATAGATTGGAAGAAGCCTTACCTCTATATGACTTGGTAGCCAAAAGTGCTGGAGAAACCGAAACAAGAGAAAAATCATTTCACAATATAGGTAATGTGATGATGAAACAAAAGCAATATGACAAGGCAATTGCAGCCTATAAAAATTCTCTTTTGTTGAATCCTAATGATGAAACAACACGGTATAATTTGGCCCTGGCGCAAAAGTTGTTGGAAGACCAGCAGCAAAATGATCAGAATAAAGATCAGAACAAAGACAAGGATCAGAATCAGGATCAAAATGAAGATCAGAATCAGGATCAGAATAGTGAGAATAAGGATCAAAACGAAGATGAGGGAGGAGATGATAAAAAAGATCAGGATAAGAATGAGGGTGACAATAAGAATGATGAGAATGACCAGCAGGATCAGAAGAATGAAGGTGACAAAAAAGAGCAGAATAAGCAACCTCAGCCTAATCAACTAAGCCAGCAGCAGATTGAACAGCTTTTAGAGGCGATGAACAATGAAGAAAATAAGACGCAACAAAAAGTGAATGCCAAGAAGGCTAAAGGGAAAAAAGTAAATCAGGAAAAAGATTGGTAAATAAAAGCAGCAACTTATCGTTAGGATAATTCGTAATGCAAGCTTATAAAATGAAAAGGAAGTATTTAACCATATTGATCTTACTCATAACGGTACAAAGTGTTGTCGCTCAGGTAACGTTTAAAACTGTTGTGAGCAAAACTGAGCTTGGCCTGAATGAAAGATTGAGAATAGAATTCTCTATTGATCGTCAGGGTGGTGATGACTTTACACCTCCTGATTTTAGTAATTTCAAAGTACTGGCCGGTCCGAGTCAGTCTAGTAGTTTCTCTTCTATTAATGGGAAGACCTCTTATAAATTGACCTATACCTATGTGATCCAGCCTACAGCGAAGGGGACATTTACAATTCCTTCAGCAACTGTAACTTATGAAGGAGAACAAATTAAATCAAACACCGTTAGAATTACGGTAACTGATGCAATTGATATTCCTGAAGATCCCGAGGATCCCAGATATATAGCCCAGCAAAATATACATTTAGTAGCGGAAGTATCAGATATGACACCCTATGTTGGTGAAAGTATTTCAGTAGTGTATAAACTATTTGTCGATATCAATCAGGTAAACGTTCAAAATACCAGAGAAGCTTCCTCTCCATCGTTTAACGGATTTTGGAACCAGAACATTGAGGTTAAAAAATGGGTGGCTAAAAACGGAACTTATGGCGGGAAACCACATCGGTTTGTGATCGTAAGAAAAACAGTATTGATCCCAACTAAGGCAGGGAAATTAGAGATTGAGCCATTAGAAATGGAAATTACCGCAGGTGTTCCCATAGGCAGAAGAGACTTTTTTGGGAACATGTTGATGAACGACGTCAACTTTACACTCACCTCGGGAAGAAGAACGATTAGCGTCAAAGAGTTGCCGTCAGAAGGAAAACCATTTAATTTTAACGGAGCCGTAGGTGATTTTGAGTTTACAGTAACACCTAGCAAAACAGAATTAAAATCGAATGAATCAGCTCAGATAAAAGTAGAGCTCAAAGGTGAAGGAAATTTAAAATTGGTTCAGTTGCCTGGTATCGAAACCTCTAATGGTTTAGAAGTATATGATCCAGAACACAAGGAGAATATAAAGACAACCTTAAATGGCTTGTCGGGTAGTGTATATGATCAATATGCAGTGGTTCCCCTGTCTCGAGGTAAGTTTAAGATTCCTGGTGTTTCATTTTCTTATTTCAATCCAAAAGAAGGAAAGTACCATTCTGTAGATACGGCTCCTATTATGTTGAACGCGCTGAGTGGAGTTGAACTATCGGATGAAACCATAGTGAGCAACAAGCAAGCAGTGGTTACTAGTGAAGGAGATATACGTTATATTCATTTAAAAACAGCTTTTATATCTACTTTGGAAGATGAGGAATTCTTCGGCTCTGACCTTTTTTACTTGTTAATGATTCTTCCTTTGTTATCGATCCCTTTAGGGATTTTTATAGGCAGGAAAAAACAGGAAAGAGATAGCGATATTGTCGGGAATAAAAGAAGGAAGGCAGACAGACTTGCCAGAAAATTCTTATCGCAGGCAAGAAAGGAATTGGGTAAAAAGGAAGCATTCTATATCGCTTTAGAAAAGGCGCTTCATAACTACCTTAAGGCAAAATTACACGTCGAAACCTCTGAGATTTCTATCGAAAAAATCGCTGAGATTCTGCATAACAAACAAGTGGATGAATCCACAATTCAGGAATTTAGTAAAGTATTGGAAAATTGCGATTATGCCCGCTATACACCAACGACTGATGTGATGATGAAACAGGAATACGAGAATGCGAAAACGGCTATTTCGAAAATTGATAAACAACTGTAATAGAAGAAAGTTTAAAAGTAAAAATGTTGAAATTTTTAGTACATATTGTTTTTATTGCCCTCTTATCACTATCAGGGGAACACATGCAGGCACAAGATTCTGATAGTTTGTTTGTAGCAGCAAATAAATCATACCAGCAGGAAAACTATATGGATGCATTAGAGCTCTATCAAAAAATAGAGAAATCGGACCTGCAATCTGCTGCCTTATATTTCAATATGGGCAATATCTATTATAAAACAAATCAGGTAGCACCGGCAATTTATTACTATGAAAAAGCCCTCAAACTTGCTCCAAATGACAAAGACATTGAGTTTAATCTGAAATTTGCAAACAGAATGATACTCGATAATATAGAGCCTCTTCCGAAAAGTCTTTGGCAAAAGTTTATGGACGTAGTCATTTTAAGCTTCACTTATGAGACCTGGGCTAAAATTGCGGTTAGTTTGGCATTTTTATTTGCCATTTTATTCCTGATGTATCATTTTTCTTATAGTACGAGTAAGAAACGTATATATTTTATTACCAGCATTTTATCTGTAATATTTGTGACTACAAGCTTGTTTTTTGCCTATAGAAATAAGCATTATGTTGACAATAATATTGAAGCGATAATTTTTTCTGCTGAAGCTGAAGTTAAAAGTGCACCCACAAATTCGAGTGATGTTTATTTTGAACTTCATGAAGGAACTAAGGTCCTCATACTTGAAACCCTGGATAACTGGAAAAAGATCAAAATTGCCGATGGAAAAATGGGCTGGATCAATACAACTGCTCTTAAGGAAATTTAAATATTATAATAGCTCACTATTCAGTTATCATATTGACCGATAGAGTTTTATGTAATGTTAGAAAATAATATTTTTTTATAATGTTTACTTTTTGGAATTAAAGACATTAGTGAGCCCCTGACTTAAGTGAGCCCCTGACTTAAGTCAACCCTTGAGTCAACCATCACGGTTTAAAACAAACCGGTAAGATCTCGCCTTTGGCTAGACAATATTTCTCAACTAAGTCTGGGCTTAGGGTTTGGGAATAATCCACTTCGTCAACTTTGAACCCTGCATTACGTAGTCGATTGAAATAATCTTTGCCGTAAATCCTGACATGATCATATTGTCCAAAATGTTTGGCTTTATCTTCAGGAGTTATGATGTTGGAATCTTCATAGGTTTTTTCTCTAGCGAGTTCCTGAGGTACCTGAAAAATACCCATACCGCCTGGTTTCATTACCCTGAATAATTCCTTCATGGCTCGGTTGTCGTCTTCTATATGTTCCAGAACATGGTTGCAAAACACAATGTCGAATTCATTATCAGCGAAAGGAAGGTTGAGTAAATCTGCCTTAACATCCACAATAGGAGAATAAAGATCTGCCGTGGTGTAGTCAAGGTGTTTCATTTTTTTAAAGATAGACAAGAAACACTGTTCAGGAGCCATGTGCAATACTTTTAACGGCTTGTGAAAAAAAGCTGTTTCATTTTTAAGGTATAGCCAAAGGAGGCGATGACGTTCTAATGAAAGTGTACTTGGGGACAATACGTTTGGCCTTTGCTGACCATAGCCATAAGGTAAAAAACGTTTAAAACTTTTTCCATCAATTGGATCGGTATAGGTATCTCCTTTTAACCAGAAAGCAAGAAAGGGTCTGGCGAGATAACTCATTTTTATCAAATAGGGGCGGGGGATAGTATTCAGCACAAATTTGAAGATCTTCATGGAATACTTAATTAGTTGGCTCTGAATTCATCTTCTTCGTTAGTCACAATACCCAAAGCCTCATTGATATATTTAAAAGTAGAAAGCAATTCAGGTTTTCCATTTAATATAGCAACATCATGCTCAAAATGGGCACTAGGCTTATCATCAGCAGTTTTTATAGTCCATCCGTCGCTGAATTGTTTGATCTTGTGGGTACCCAAATTGATCATGGGCTCAATGGCAACGACCATACCTTCTGCAAATTTCTTTCCTTTTCCTCGTCTACCGTAGTTTGGCATTTCGGGATCTTCATGCATCTCTCTTCCCAGACCATGTCCAACAAGTTCTCTCACAACTCCATAACCATGACCTTCAGTAAATTGCTGTATGGCATACCCTACATCACCAACTCGGTTACCAGCTCTAAATTCCCTTATCCCTATATAAAGGCTCTCTTTAGTAATATCCAGAAGTTTTTCAGTTTCTTTATCAATGTCACCTACTGCAAAAGTATAGGCATGATCACCATAAAAACCATTTTTCAAGGCACCGCAATCAACAGAAATAATATCTCCCTCTTTTAAAGGTTGACTATTTGGAATACCATGAACCACCTGTTCGTTCGGGCTCATACACAGGGTGTTGGGGAAGTCATACAATCCTAAAAAACCCGGTATTGCACCATGATCTCTAATAAATTCTTCAGCGATTTTATCCAGTTCCAAAGTGCTAATACCCGGTTTGATCGCTTTCGCAATTTCACCTAGTGTCTTTGAAACGATGAGAGCACTTTCTCTCATCAATTCGATCTCCTCACGGGATTTAATTTGTATCATGACTTCTGTTTAATGAGGCAAAGATACTGTAAAAAGATATTGATCCAAAGGGAATCATTTCTTCTATTTTTTAGTTATTGAGTGAGACAAAAGTTGCTTTATTTTTTTCACAACTAGCTCAGGTTGAATAGATTTCATACAATCTGAGTAGCCTGGAACAATTTTGTTGCCGTAAACGGAAGTAGGTAAAAACGGATATTTTTCTATATCTGGAAGTAGACTGTTTTCTATAGGTTGTCGAAAAGGAACGAAACCAGCAAAAGGATGGGTATTCCCCCACATTGTTATCACTGGAACTCTATACATAGCAGCCATATGACCGTTTCCGGAATCCATACTTAGCATGAGATCAAGGTTACTTATGAGATCCAATTCCTGTTGAAAAGTTAAAGTACCTGCAATGTTGATACAATTATTTGAAACAGAAGCCATAGATTTTAATTGTTCCACCTCTTTTTTACCTCCCCCAAACAGGAATATTTTCACCTCTTCTTGCAGTAATAATTGTATCACCTCTTTCATTAAATTCAAGGGATACATTTTGGTCTCGTAGGTGGCAAAAGGAGCGATCCCTATCCATTTTGAATTTTTTTGACCGGTCAGTCTTTCAATGTCAATCGACATAGTTTGTCTGTCAAATAACTTTACTTCTGACAGCGCTATTGGGAGTTGTAATTTTTTGCAAACCTCGGCATGACGATCGATCATTGATTTCATGGGAGTAAGAACCTTTGGCTCTAAGGCTGTTAACTTTTTTCTTTCTTTTCTGTCCTTATTTAAGGAAACGACAGGGACCTTATTCCATTTAAAAAAAGTGGCGATCACTTTTGATCTCAATACATTATGCAAGTCTGCAAAGGCGTCAATTCCTAAAATAGAAAGGTCCTTATACAGTTTATATAATCCTTGCAAACCGGTTTGGGAATCCTCAACATCTGCAGCATAAAAATGTATATCGGGTATAGATGTGAAAAAAGACTTAAAAAGAGGTCTAGATACTATGGTGATTTTTAATTTGGGATATTGTTGTCGTAGTGCCAAAACAACAGGAACGGTCATTGCCACGTCACCAATGGCAGATAAGCGCATGATCAATAAATGCTTAGGATGCTTTAATTCATTTTCGAGCACGAAGTACAGGATTTAAATTATCATCATTGTACATTTTCATCTGTTTATACACCTTCATGTATTTATCACCATTATTAAAATCCTCTAACAATTCATCAATGGCGGTACAGAGGTCTGTTTGCTGTTCTAATAACACCAATAGTTTTTTAGCGCATGCCTCTCTATGAGAATCAGAAGCATCTGTTCTCTCGGCTTCTTCTTTCATATGATAAATTTTAAGCGCCAAGATTGATAAACGATCATAGGCCCAGGCCGGACTTTCTGTATTGATTTTGGCATCTGATTTAACAGAAACACTTTTGAAAAGATCAAGAAAATAGCTATCAATGAATTCAACCATGTCTGTTCTGACCTGATTTGACTTATCAATTCGTCTTTTAATTTTCAAAGCCTCTACGGCGTCTATTTCAGGATCTCTTATGATATCTTCCAAATGCCATTGCACAGTATCAACCCAGTTTTTATAATAAAAAAGATGTCTGATGTCTTCCTTTTCAAATGGATTACTGATAAGCGTATCTACATGATCATCTACGTGATAATCATTGATACTTTTTTCAAAAATCGTAAATGCTTCCTTTGAATTCATAATAAAAATGATATAAACAGCTAATCGAATCTCCTGAAGTTTTTCTTCATAGTAAAGAGAGTGTCTTGCCTAATTGAAAGGAATAAAGATGTATTGATAGACCTTTTAATAAGGCCTGTAAAGGTAAGTTAAAAAACTAAAATAGATAAAAAAACAGACATAAAACACAAGCTAAAAAATGATTTCTTAGGCCATTGTCATAAAAGATAAATTTAGCTTTTGAAAAATCCAAAAAGGCCTTTTTTGGATTTGTGCTCTTTGGGCTTTTCAGTTTTTAAAAGTTGTTGATAGATTTCACCCCATCCAAGAAGGCCCCCAACATTTCTGTCGTCAATGAATACATCTGCATTTACTTTTCGACTGATGCTACCATCAAATTTTTCCTCAGGGTAACTTTTATTAACCGCATAAAACTCAAGGCCATTTTTTTTGCAAAAATCCACAGCTTCCTGCAACCTTTCTCCATATCGATAGGTCCACAAAATCAATCGGTGACCCTTTTGTTGTAGTTCTAACAAAGTATCAAATGCGAAAATTTTTGCCGGTCCAATTTTTGGATAGGCATCTTCCACTATAGTCCCGTCAAAATCAACGGCAATAAGTAAAGAATTTTTAGGTAAAATTTTCATCTCTCAAATTTTGTCAAATCTAGTCATTATAAGCAGCTAAATCAAATAAAAGCCCTTCTTATACGTGACATATACATTAATAATAACGCTTCTTTTCAGCTTTTCGTGCTTTTAAAATTCTAAGTCTTGCTCAGTATTTTATTCCAATAATGACTCTCGAGTCATGGCTTCTGGTTGATCAATTTTTAAAAGATCAAGAATTGTTGGCGCAATATCACCCAGCACTCCGTTTTTAATTTTATGTTCTTTATTCTTTTCAACAAGAATAAGAGGAACAGGATAAGTCGTATGCGCAGTATTAGGTGTTCCGTCTTCATTGATCATTTTTTCGCTATTTCCATGATCAGCAATAATGATACTTGAATAATTGTTTTCCAAGGCTGTAGTGACTACAGTTTCCAGACATCCATCTACTGCCTCAGCAGCTTTCATAGCAGCCTCCATGACACCAGTGTGCCCAACCATATCTGTATTCGCAAAATTCAGACAAATGAAGTCAGCCTCCTGAGATTTAAGTTCAGGAACAATAGCATCTCTGATATCATGAGCACTCATTTCAGGCTTCAAGTCATAGGTGGCAACTTTTGGCGAAGGGCAAAGCAACCTTTTTTCTCCTTCAAATTCCTTTTCCTGACCTCCTGAAAAGAAGAAGGTAACGTGAGGATACTTTTCTGTTTCAGCTATTCTGATCTGCTTTTTATGGTTTTTTTCCAATATCTCACCTAATGTTTCAGACAGATTATCCTTTGGATAGACTACTGATACCTTTTTATAGGAATCGTCATAATTAGTGAGGGTTACATAGTACAATGGTAATTTGTGCATACCAAATTCCTGCAAATTTTCCTGGCTAAGTACTCTGGTTAATTGTCTTCCTCTGTCAGTTCTGAAATTAAAGAAAATGATCACATCATCATCTTCGATTTTGGCAATGGGCTGCTGCTGCTTATCAACCATTACAATAGGTTTTATGAACTCATCGGTTACACCATCATTATAACTTTTTTGCATACTTTCAGCCGCATTATCAGATTTTTCACCTATGCCATTGACCATAACATCGTAAGAAAGTTTGACCCTTTCCCATCGCTGGTCCCTGTCCATGGCATAATACCTTCCACAGATAGTTGCAAGTTTACCCGTTGATTGATCCATATGGGCTTCAATTTCTTTTATAAATCCGAGACCTGATTTCGGATCAACATCCCTACCATCAGTAAAGGCATGCACATAAACATCATCCAATCCATAATTATGCGCTGCGTCTATCAGACCCTTAAGATGATCAATATGAGAGTGTACACCTCCGTCAGAAAGCAGTCCTAAAAAGTGTACTTTTTTATGTTCTTTTTTTGCATAGTTAAAGGCATCGGTGATTACTTTTTCCTTGGCGATAGAACCATCGGCAACGGCATTGTTGATCTTAACAAAATCCTGGTATACAATTCGACCTGCCCCTAAATTCATGTGGCCTACCTCAGAATTACCCATTTGTCCTTCAGGCAAACCGACGTTTAAACCATCTGTCCTTAAACTGGCATTTGGATAATTGGAGATCAGGGAATCAAAAAATGGCGTTTTGGCTTTATAAATAGCTGATACGTCAGGGTTTTGTGTTTCACCCCATCCGTCTAAAATGATCAAAATAACTTTTTTATCCATGGCTGTTTTTGTATTCAAAAATTGAAATGCAAAGATAAGGAACAATTCAATTTTGAACCCTATTTTCTTTGAAAATTACTACAATTCCAACCGAAAAATGGACATTTCGACCCAAAAGTATAGTTGCTTTTAAAGGGTCGTATTTGGACTGAGATTTTATCCTCTAGTTGGGGATTAATCTAACAATGCCTAATTGTTCGACTGAAACATAGATATAGCCATCAGGAGCTACTTTTACAGTTCTTACACGGCCCATTCCTTCCATTAACTTCTCTTCTTTAACCACTTTTCCATTCTCGACAGATACCAAATTCAAATATTGAAATTTTAATGAGCCGACCAAAAGGTTTCCCTTCCAGGCGGGATAGCGATCACTGTTGATAAAATCCATACCACTTGGAGCGATGGAAGGTACCCAATAGTGCAAGGGCTGTTCCATTCCCGGAAGATCTGTATCATCGGTAATGGTTGAATCATCGTAATTTATACCATAGGTGATCAATGGCCAACCATAGTTTTTACCGGGTTTGATGATATTGATCTCATCTCCTCCCTGTGGCCCGTGCTCATGTACCCAGATTTCACCTGTACCCGGATTCATAGCCATGCCTTGAGGGTTGCGATGCCCATAAGAGAAGACAGCTGCTTTTGCTCCTGGTGTTGAAACAAATGGGTTATCAGCAGGAATACTTCCATCATCATTGAGTCTGTAGATTTTTCCACCGTCACGTTTGATATCTTGAGGATTGACATCTCTGTTGCCCCTGTCACCAATAGAAAAGAAAAGGTAGCCATCCTTATCAAATTCAATTCTTGAACCGAAATGATGTCCTTTTTTTGTGTTAGGAGTGGCTTTATAAATTACTTCTTTGTCGATAAGTTCATTTTCCTTGAGACGGGCTCTCATGATGACTGTATTGGCCCCATCATCATCATTTTCAGTATTGCCTGAAAATGAAAAATAGATCCAGCCATTATTTGAATAATCAGGGTGTAATTTAAGATCCAATAAGCCTCCTTGATTGTCATAAACAACTTCAGGGACACCTTTTATTTGTGTTGTTTCACCATCTTTAAAGAGCAGCATTTTACCCTCTTGTTCACCAATAAGGATAGATCCGTCTGGAAGAAACTCCATCCCCCAAGCTATATCAAGTCCATCTACAACTGTTTCAGCTTTATAACTGAAATCATCAGCGCTTTTGAATTCAGTATTCTTTTGACATTGGCTTAGAAAAAATGACAAACAAATAATAACGAAGCTAATTTTTTTCATAATTCAGTAATTTAGTTTCAAAGGTACAATTTTTCAGAATGTATACGTAAGATTGATACTTGCAAAGTAATTCAAAGGATTACCAGGATAGTAGTATCTAGGGGCATTGTTTCCAAAACTACCTGCATTGATTTGCAGCATAGAAGCATATTTTTCATCGAACACATTGTTTATTCCTATCTGGGCATCTAGCAGAAGATGCTTACCCAATCCTTTTTTAAAACCAGTTTTCAAATTAACCAATTGATAACTATCCGCGTAGACACTGTTATCATCCCTTAAGGGGATCACACCGATATATTGGTAATTGAGAAATGCATATAGCCCAAAAGAAGTATTCAAATTGAGTTGAGAATAAAAAGTTTTATCCGGAACACCCGTCAAGTCATTACCTGAATAGTCATCATCGAGATCCTGAAATTCCTTAAAAAAATAATCATTCAAGCTAAAGGAATTGGAATGGCTTAGCTGTAATTGCTCCTTGTTGATCAAAAAGTAATTCAATACAATTTCAAGACCCTTATGTATCGTATTTCCTGCATTGACGCCAATGAACTGATCATCTCCAACTCTGCGGGCAACCAATAAGTTATCGATGTCCATCAAGTATAAGGATATTTCATAGTTAAAGATATTGCTGATGATTTTTCCACGGCTACCAATTTCATAGTTCCAGCCTGTTTCAGGTTGAATGTTATTATTGATCAACCCATCGGGCAAGAGTGTTTCTTCAAGTTTGGGTGGAGAGAATCCATGACTGACAGAAGCAAAGACCATGCTGTTTTGATCTAGCTGATAGCTAAGACCAATTTTAGGTGACAGGATGGGGTCAAAACGATAATCTCCGGAAAAATTATCATTACCCTGATTAAAATTATCGTCCAGAGTGTAGGCCGTTTGATTCAAATTCAATCCAAAATCAATAAGGAACTTGGTCGATAAATGATACTTGGCTTCCATAAACAGATTGAAATAAGATCTGTTTTCCTTGAAATCACTTAACAATAATCCTTGTACGCTTCCTGTTCCCGGAGGGTAATCCTGATAGAGGTTTTCAAAGGTTTTTAAAAGATTCAGGTCATTAAAAAATTCCAGACCCGCTGTCCATTGAAAATCTTTTTGCCATAAACTCGTATTTTGTATAAACCTCGTTCTCAATCCTATGGCATTTGTACTTTGTTCAAGGATATTAAAGGGTCTGGCCTCGTAAGAGTCCAATAAGCTTGCGAAAATACTACTGACTTGTTTTGATTTCTGATTGTATTCATGTTGCCATGACAAGCCCAACAAAAATTTCGAATAATCCTCAAAACCCTTCGATTGGCCCCATGTAAAGGCTGCTTTTGTGGGCTCATTTATGTAATCATCTTCATTCAGAGAGCTTGGAATATAAGCTTTAAGGTCGATGAAATTAGCAAGTACGTTCAGGTTGTTATTGTCATTGAGATAGTGATTAGAAGCCAATGTGATCGTTTGTCTGTTTAGTTCATTATTATCTCTGTAACCATCGCTATGGGTATTGGAATAGGTTAGTTTGGCTGCATTGGTTTTGTTAGCCAAATTTGTATTGATCCAGAATTTTTGCAGGCCATATGAACCAAAAGTATAGGCTGATTGTAAGGATTGTGTATTGAAAAGACCTTTATCAGCGATGAGTTGAATACTACCTCCCAATCCTGCTCCATAGAGACTGGATGAAGGTCCCTTAAGAATTTCCATTCTGGCAATTCCCTGTAACTCTATATCTTCAATAGTGGTTTCTCCTGAACCATTGGTTAGCGGAATATCTTCATAATAGGCTCTGATCTTGCTTGTTCCAAAAAGATTTCTGGAACCAATCCCTCTTATGGTGATCCTATTTGTATTGAGTGTACCATTATGCATATAGACACCCGGAACGCTGTTTAAAATTGGCGCAATATTCACGCCGTCATTACTTTTGATCAGATTCTCTGAAATAACTGAGATGCTGGAAGAAATCTCTTTTAATTCACTTTGGAAATGACTTGATTTTATAACCACTTCTGTCAGATCCAAAGGTTCTTCACTCATTTCAACAAGAATGAATTTAGATCCCTGAATAGAAATTGTTTTGGAAATATAACCTTTCTTGTCAAATGTATAATTGCCTGGAGATTTCAGTGAGAAAAGACCATTGTAATCTGAAATTTCAACTTTTTGACCATCCTCGTCAGTTATCTCAACTTCTTGTATGGCCAGTTTATTCTCCAAACTGATGACCTTTCCCTGAGATGATTGGCCGTAAAGGAATGATGAGATTGAAAAAGAAAGTAAAATGATTATAAGACCATGTCTCATCTTGATTTTTATCGTTTTAAGCAGTACTATTTAACAACGGCATTTTTAATATTGTTTTTGTTTTCTTTTAAATTGTATACAAAACCATTGATAACGGCATAAACAACTTGGTCATTTTTGCTGAGTAAAAAAGTCGCATCAGTTCCCAGATTGATCGGTGAGGCAGGTAAGGTGTTATTCTTAGGGATCATGATCTTTTTGATATCAATAATGTTCATCGGCATCGGTGTGAATTTGATTTCTTTTGGCATGTCGTTAATACTTGCTGAAGTATAACCCTGTTTCAGAAGTGATAAAAAATCAAGACTCATAAATTCTTCAAAATCATTCAATATCTTAGGATAGGTTTCTCCAACCTTAAATGTGAATCCAGCCGCATCCAAAGTTTCATAACCATAGTGGGTTGAAAGGTCACCGATATCACTAATTCTACCCAGATAATAAAAGTCACTGTGAGTCTTGTTTTCAATCTCATGTTGATTGATCCCCAGGTCAACTATGAAATCTAATCCCAAATAGGAAAAAGAAAGGTTCTCAATTTTTAAGTCAAAAAGTTTACGATCATTTTTGGGGATCGAAAGATATTTATCCAAGCCTGTAGTTAGGTAGCTTTCAGTTCCAATAATCTCAATGGCAGACAATATCCCTACATAGTTCAATTTACGAATGAATTGTTTTTCCGGATCATCAGAATACCCGCCAGACTCAATAAGAATTGTACTGGTGCCCCATTTTTGCATATTGTCACCAAAGGCTCTTGGTTCGAATTCATCTGAATATCTTCCAACCTGACCTCGGGCATATCTTTGCAGTATCCCATTCATTTTGCCGATCACTCTCATGGCATTACCTCTGGTTTGGTTGATGTCTTTTTCAACATTAAATGCCGGGGCTAGAAACGAAATGGTAGCCGGTTTGGAAGTTTGCTTGGCGTTATAGTATTTGCTTTGATCGTGAAGATTAAATCCGAAATCGGCATCGAGACTATCTCTGGTTCTTTTTAGTAATTGCGACTCCGGTGACTGAAGTCTTAGCGCATCTCTGTTAATATCAATCCCAATAGCATTGCGTCTCGTAAATAACGCTGCACCATCCGGATTCAACATGGGAATAAAATGGACTTTTACATTTTTTAAAATAGTTTTATCCGTTTTTAGATAATTGATCATATCAAATATTGAGGCCGTTGCCGTTGATTCATCACCATGCATTTGCGACCATAATAATATTTGTGTTTCTCCCTCTCCAACGCTGATCATTGATATGTTACGCCCTTGAATAGATCTTCCAAGGATGGTTATTTCAAAATCTTTTTCCTTCTTAAGGCTGTCAATCAATGGCTGTATGTCCTCATGCTTAAATCGACGGGTATCAAGTGATACTTCCCTGAAATCATCATATACTTCGAACAATTGCTTGTCCAGAGATTGTTTTTGAGCAAATCCCATCAAAGGGAGTAAAAGAAGCAAGAAATATTTGGTCATGATTTATGATTTGTCAGGAACAGGTTCCCAGTTTAAATTGCCGGTTGATTTTCTAATGGTATCTATAAAATCCTTTCCAGGATCTGTTTTTTCCGTCCTATAGCCTTTGTCGATTTCCAACCATAAGGGATGATCTTCAAACCGGGTATATTCAAAATGCCCGATGACATAGTCTATATTTGGAAATTTTTCTTTCAGATGTTTGATGAGTTTGATATTTGATTTTAATTGTTTTTCGGTCAAAGGCATGTCGGCGGTTCCTCCGACATTTTCAATACCTATGGCACAGTGATTCAAACCGATGACATGTCTTGCCATGGTCGTTTCAGGCAGTAGCCTGTATATTTTTCCATTTTGGTCAACAAGAAATTGAGCTGATACATTCAGCGCGCTGGCGTCGGTTATATCTGGGCGAGTATTAGGGAGTTTACTTGGCTTAAAGGCCTCAAAGGATTTTTCAAAATCAGGAATGGCCGTCCAGTGAACAACGATCATCCGAGGTTCAATAGAGGGCTCAGTTTTGATGATCCCATATCTTTTTTCCAGATAATCCAAACTGAGCTGTTTTCTTTCTTGGTCATAGGTAATGGGTTTGTCTATGATCTGTAAGGTATTACAAGAAGAAAGAAAAAGGATCATTAAGCAAGTTAAAAGCCCTTTTTTTAGCATTGTATACAGGTAAAATATTTTGATTGGTGGCTAATTTAGTTAAATTTAATTGTTTGAGAAGTATTGATTCAAGGCAAAAAAATATTGATTCGGCTAATTATACATCCTAATTTTATTATTTCCTTCATTTCATAAAAAACAGGCTATATAATGGCAATAATTGACACATAATGGTGTGAAAATAATAACATGGCTTTGTAAAAAATAACAATGTGTGAAAATACTGAAGATTTTAAAATTGCATAACTTTACAAAAAGGCTAAAAATGAAACGAGAATACCTTTCAAATTCAGTATTGGAAAAACTTCCATACCACCTGAGAGATTTTATTTTAAAGCAGCCATATGATGAATATACGGCTCAGAACCAAGCAGTGTGGCGCTATGTGATGAGAAAGAATATGGATTATTTGCGAAAGGTAGCTCACGAATCTTATATTCCCGGGCTGGTTAAGGCTGGGATTTCAATCGAGGAGATTCCGAGAATGGAAGGGATGAACAGAATCCTAAAAGAAATAGGATGGGCAGCTGTTTCAGTTGACGGTTTTATTCCTCCTAATGCCTTTATGGAATTTCAGGCTTATAATACCTTGGTGATCGCAGCAGATATCCGAACTATCGATCATATAGAATATACTCCAGCACCAGACATTATCCATGAAGCCGCCGGACATGCGCCCATTATAGCCAATCCGGAATATGCAGAATACCTTCGTCGTTTTGGAGAGATCGGGTCAAAAGCCATTTCTTCCGCAAAGGATTTTGAACTGTTTGAAGCAATAAGACATTTATCTATCATTAAAGAGGACCCTGCGACCAAACCAAAAGAAATAGAGGAGGCAGAAGAACAAATCGCTTTAATATCAGCTAATATGGGGCCAGCAAGTGAAATGGCCGGAATCAGAAATATGCACTGGTGGACAGTTGAATACGGCCTGATTGGAACACTTAAGAACCCAAAAATTTATGGCGCCGGCCTGCTCTCTTCTATAGGTGAAAGCAAATGGTGTATGGGAAATAAGGTCAAGAAAATTCCGTATTCCATAGATGCAGCTAAAGTTGAATTCGACATCACCAAGCCGCAACCACAATTATTTGTCACTCCTGATTTTGCACAATTAAGTTTTGTACTTGAGGAATATGCCAATTCGATGGCGCTCAGAAATGGGGGATTGAAGGGAGTACAGAAATTGATTGAATCAAAAAACCTGGGAACTATTGAGCTGAGTACTGGGATTCAAATTTCTGGAAAATTTACAGAAGTCATAGAAGATGATCGATCAAGGCCTGTCTATATAAAGACCCTTGGACCAACTGCGCTTGCTTATAAAAACAAAGAGTTGATTGGGCATGATAAAAACCACCACGCTGAAGGATTTGGATCTCCTGTTGGGAAATTAAAAGGGATCAATCTGGCCATTGAAAATATGTCACCAACTGATCTGGAAGCGTATGGTATTTACGAAGGAAGGAAGACCCGTTTATTGTTTGAAGGAGGTGTGTTGGTTGAAGGTGAGATCATTACGGGTAAACGAAACCTTCAGGGGAAGATCATTTTGATCTCTTTTAGAAACTGCACCGTTACTTATAAAGAGGAGGTTTTATTCAATCCCGAATGGGGCGTTTACGATATGGTAGTGGGAGAAAACATTATTTCGGCGTTTTCAGGGATTGCTGATCCGAATTCATTTGGCCAACAGTTTGAAATCCCTAAGGAAAAAACCCATAAAATAAGTTATTCATTAAAGGAAAAGGACCTGTTTGAACTATATCATCAGGTTCGACGAATGCGGAAGTCAACGCATATTGATGACCAGGCATTGCAAAAAATATTCGGGCAGCTTAAAAAAAACTACCCGAATGATTGGTTGTTGGCTCTTGAAATATATGAATTGATTAGACCTGATCAAATGTTAGATTTTAGAACCGAAGTCAAATCATATCTTGAACAATTCTATTTAGATGATTCAGTAAAAGATCTCGTTTTAGACGGAATTCGATTGATTGATGAATCAAGTCATTGACCTATTATAACTGAGATACTCTTAAGGTATTTACCATTCCTTTATCATGCACAGGCATTGAGGTCAGATTGATTACAAAATCACCTTTTTTGGCATAATTTCGCTCCAGTGTCATCCTGTTGAGATCTTCTACAGTTTCATCAGTACTCACCATTCTGTCATAAAACTGAGCTTTTACACCCCATAACAGATTCAATTGAGCTAGTATTCGTGGATTATCCGAAAAAGCAAGAATGTTAGACTTAGGTCTTCTAGCCGAAATTTGGAAAGCTGTATAACCACTATTGGTTAAAGTAGTGATCGCTGCAGCTTCGATCTCATCCGCTAATTTTGCAGCATTGCTACAAACAGCTTTGGAGATATAGCGATCATTAATGCAATTGACGCCTTGTACATATCCTTCAATCAATTCTGAATCCTCCACACTAACGATGATACTTCTCATCGCCTTGATCACTTCTACAGGAAATTCTCCCACTGAAGTTTCTCCCGACAGCATAACGGCATCAGCCCCATCCATTATAGAGTTGGCCACATCATTCACTTCTGCTCTTGTAGGAATTTGACTGCTAATCATAGATTCCATCATTTGAGTAGCAATGATTACCGGAATTCTTGCCTCTTTAGCTTTTCTAACCAGCATTTTTTGGATGATAGGAACTTTTTGCATGGGAACTTCAACACCCAAATCTCCTCTTGCGACCATGATACCATCACAATATGAGGTCAAATGATTGATATTTTCTACTGCCTCAGGCTTTTCGATCTTTGCGATTATTGGAATTTTATAGCTTGATTTCTCTTTGATCAGATCACTTAATTTTACGAGATCCTCAGGAGTTCTAACAAAAGATAAAGCCATCCAATCAACTTCCTGCTCAATGGCAAATATGGCATCTTTGATGTCTTTTTTAGTTAAAGCAGGTAAGGAAATTTTAGTATTTGGAAGGTTGACTCCTTTTTTTGATTTCAGAGGCCCACCTCTCAACACTTTCACGTTGACTTTAGTGTCTCTGTCTGTGTCGATTACTTCGAAAAGTAATTTACCATCATCAATAAGAATGCTTTCACCTTTTTGCACATCCTTTGGGAACTTCTGATAGGTCATATAGGCTTTCTCTTTGGTACCCGTGCATTTGACTGTTGTAAATTGAAATTTGTCTCCTTTATTTAAAACAACTCCTTCTTCCATAACCCCAACCCGAAGTTTAGGTCCTTGAAGATCGGCCAGAACGGCAACATTATAGTTGTTTTCTTTATTCAATTCACGGATATATCTGATTTTTTCCTTTACATCTTCATAATCCGCATGCGAAAAATTGACTCTGAATACATTGACACCGGCATCCATCAATTCTTTAATCTTAGCTTTTGTAGCTACAGCTGGGCCCAGGGTGGCAACAATTTTCGTTTTTTTCCTTTTTTTCATTCTTAAAAAATTAAATTATCCCTTGATTTTAAGTCCAAAGGGTCTATAGCGTAGGACGCCATAATATTATTTATCTTATTGATGTTAAAAAGTGTTGTACTTAATTCAACATCATCTTTTAAACCAGTGATCTTTATAAAATAGTCCACTTTTTTCTTTTCGGGAATTAAGTAAGAAATTTTGGTTTCTTCAAGAAACAAATTGCTACCTCCCTCAGTTACGTTTTCTGTGAAAACATACTTATTAGCGATTAAAGACCATGATGTAAATGCCGTTTTATCCTCAAACTTATACAAAGGAAAACTACAATTCTTGAATTGAAAATCAAGATCGTCCTTAAAACGTCTCAGTTGGATATTTAAATGGTCGTTCAAGAAATAAGCCATTCTATAGTCAGCGAGAATAGAATGGATCCCGATCAGATCATAATCATGATCAAATTCAAAATCAATGCAATGAATTTTTGACACTATAGTTAGTTTGAAACAAACATTTTTGCAAAAATAGAGATAGTTTTGGTAAAACAACTTAAATTTTTACGAAATCGATTTAGATGGTCATATTGGGTCTTCAGCATCTCGTCGATCAATGTTCTATTTGATCCTTTAATTTATAATAGGCTCTTTTTGAGGCAATTTCTTCTGCCTTCTTCTTTGAAGTGGCACGACCCTTTGATACAAGATCTTGATCAACCAATAATTTTACGCTAAAATGTTTTAAGGTATCGTTACCAGTATCTTCATAGACATTATACTTAATTCTCTTTCTATTTTTCTGGCTCCATTCGATCAATACACTTTTATAGCTGGTTATTTTGCCTTCAAGTCTTTCAATATCTACATAGGGTTCTATAACAAACCTATAAATAAATTTTTCAGTAAAGGAATAGCCTCGATCTGAATGAATTGCTCCAATTAAGGCCTCGAATAGATTTCCATGAATGTTGTCACCAAAATTTGAATTTGGAATAGAACTTTCTACAAATTTGATAAGATTCAGATCTTTACCGAGTTCATTTAAGTGCTCACGACTCACTATTTTTGATCGCATTTGTGTCAAATAACCTTCGTCTCCAGAAGGGATCTTTTTAAAAAGATAGTTAGCAATAACAGCTCCCAATATGGCATCTCCCAAAAATTCAAGACGTTCATAATTCTTAGGACTCCCGCTTTTTTTTACTTTTTTAAGTGAGCTATGGGTAAATGCTTCTTTGTAAAAATCAACCTTTTTTGGCCGGTATCCCAAAACTTTCTTGATCGCCATAATAAATTCTTCATCCTTTGCAGTATGAGAATTTGTTATTTTGCGAATTAGATTCATTCGGTATTAATCTTCGTATTTTCTAAATAAGATACAGGCATTATGGCCACCAAAACCAAATGTATTACTCATGGCTACCTTAACGTCTCTTTTTTGAGCCGTATTAAAAGTAAGGTTTAATTTTGGATCAATTTGATCATCATCAGTAAAATGATTGATGGTTGGAGGAACAACACCATACTTAATCGATAAGATAGAAGCGATGGCTTCTATGGCTCCGGCAGCTCCTAATAAGTGACCAGTCATCGATTTTGTAGAATTTATATTCAGTTTATAGGCACTTTCGCCAAAAACGGCTTGAATGGCTTTCAATTCAGCCACATCACCTAAGGGAGTTGAAGTTCCATGCATATTTACAATATCAACTTCTTCAGGGGCTGTTTCGGCATTTTTCAAACAGTTGAGCATGACATTTTTTGCTCCTCGTCCTTCAGGATGTGGTGCAGTAATGTGATGAGCATCTGCTGAAAGTCCACCGCCTATAACTTCAGCGTAAATTTTAGCACCTCTTGCTTTTGCGTGTTCAAGTTCTTCAAGAACCAAAGCTCCGGCTCCTTCACCAAGGACAAACCCATCTCGATCTTTATCAAATGGGCGAGAAGCTGTTTTAGGATCATCATTTCTGGTCGATAGCGCATGCATGGCATTAAAACCACCCATACCTGAAATAGTAACCGCGGCTTCAGAACCTCCTGTTACGAAAACGTCTGCCTGACCCAAACGAATATAATTCAAAGAGTCAATGATTGAGTTGGCTGATGATGCGCAGGCTGAAACCGTAGTAAAGTTAGGTCCTTGTAAATTGTGTTTGATCGAGATTTGCCCTGGGGCTATATCTGCGATCATTTTTGGAATAAAAAATGGATTAAAGCGCGGTGTTCCATCCCCACTTGCATAATTAAGAACTTCGTTCTGAAAGGTTTCAAGTCCTCCGATTCCTGCTCCCCAGATCACTCCAATTCGGGAAGTATCCTCTTTTTCCAGATCAAGACCAGAATCAGCAATAGCTTCATCTGCTACTACCATAGCGTATTGGGTAAACCTATCCATTTTACGTGCTTCTTTTCTATCAAAAAAATCGGTAATATTGAAGTTTTTAAGCTCGCAGGCAAAATTGGTCTTAAAATTAGAAGCATCAAAATAGGTTATAGGAGCAGCACCACTAACACCGTTAGTTAGTCCTTTCCAATATTCTTCAACAGAATTTCCTATGGGGGTCAAAGCCCCTAATCCTGTCACAACGACCCGTTTTAATTCCATCTTATAAGGTTTAATTATAAAAACAAGAAATTACGAGCCATTTCCAATTTGGAAAAGCTCGTAATTTTATAGGTAAAATATAAATTTATTTAGCTTCTTCAATATAGCTAATAGCCTGACCAACAGTTCCTATATTTTCGGCCTGGTCATCTGGAATTTGGATATCAAATTCTTTTTCAAACTCCATAATTAACTCAACTGTATCCAATGAATCGGCTCCTAAGTCGTTGGTAAAGTTAGCTTCATTAGTAACTTCATTTTCGTCGACTCCTAATTTATCAACGATAATGGCTTTAACTCTTGATGCAATGTCTGACATAATTTTTTAATTTTAAATTTAAATATTGCTGCAAAAATAATATATTTTAAGTTCAAATGAGTAAAAAGTAAAAAAAAGTTAAACAAGAGTAAAAAGACAAATACTTTCTGATTTGTTTTTTCAATCTGATTATTATTCTTTTTTTTGTTAACGCTCCTAAACAGAACAATTATGCTCAGGATAATCATTTTTGCCTCAGGCTCCGGATCTAACGCTGAGAATATCATTGAATACTTTAAAAATAGTACCCTTGCCGGTGTCAGTTATGTCATGAGCAATAATGCAAATGCAGGTGTTTTGGAAAGGGCCAAGAGACTAAATATTCCTTCCAAGGTCTTCGCAAAAAAGGAAATGGAGACGGATTCTTTTTTAAATTTTTTACGGGAGAATGCTGATTTTATTGTTCTTGCCGGATTTTTGCTGAAGATTCCTGATGAGTTGATTACACTTTTTCCGAATTCTATAGTAAATATTCATCCCGCATTGCTTCCCAAGTATGGGGGAAAGGGAATGTATGGTATGCATGTGCACAGAGCGGTTGTTGCCAACAAGGAATCAGAAACCGGTATCACTATCCATTATGTCAATGAACGATATGACGAAGGCACCATAATTTTCCAAAAGGCAGTAGCTTTGGATAGGAGTGATACTCCCGAAGATGTGGCAGCCAAAATTCATGTTTTAGAACAGGAAAATTTCCCAAGTGTTATTGAAAAAGTATTAAAAACGATCGATGAGGGTTAATGTATATACTGATGGAGCCTGTAGTGGAAACCCTGGTCAAGGCGGATACGGGATTGTTATGGAATGGGTAGGCAAACCTTATAAAAAGGAGTTTTCAGAAGGTTTCAGGTTGACTACCAATAACCGAATGGAACTATTGGCCGTGATTGTTGCACTAGAGCAACTTAAGAAGGATGGGATGCAGGTTCTTGTTTTTTCTGATTCAAAATATGTTGTTGATTCTGTTGAGAAAGGTTGGGTTTTCGGCTGGGTTAAAAAAGGCTTTAAGGATAAGAAAAACCCGGATCTTTGGCGACGATTCTTAAAAATCTATAAAAAGCATCAGGTAAAATTTAAATGGATCAAGGGTCATAATGACCATCCTCAAAATGAACGTTGCGATCAATTGGCTGTCAAGGCAGCAAAAAAAGAAACCCTTCAAGTAGATGAAGGGTTTGAACTTTCTCAAAATAACAAAGCGGGAAAGCTTGATTTAAAATAATGCAAAGTTACTTTCTAAGCTCGGCAACTACCTAAATTTTTTATAAGATTATTGAGATATCGCTAAGATGAGCAATTCGTCATTTTGATCATAGAGATACAGTTCCTTTTTGACGATCTCAAAACGGGCGATATTGGGTAAATTCTTAAAAAATATATCTTCAACGCTCATATCAGGACAGAGCTTTCTCGTAGCACCTGCTGGCCCAAAACTCAGTTCATTTTCGGAAATAGTATAAGTGGAAAAATAATTGTTACAACCCGCAAAACCTGAAACCTTGGTGTCTTCTTTTTCAAAGATCATCGTAGGTGACGAGCTTAATTGTTCCAATCCTTTAATTTTGATAACCGTCCATTCTTTTAGTAAGTCATCACTAATAAGAGTTGGCGTTTTTGAGATGATATTTTTCAATTCATAACGAAGAGACGAGGCATCAGCAGCAGGATTGGGCACGGGAATTACATTCACCAATAGCTCATAGGTATAGCCTTCTTCGTATTCGAAACCTTCGATTTGGTCATAGAAATAGCTCCATTCGTCTTCAGGATTTTCTTTTACAAGCATACAGGATTGAGGACCGACACCTATGCAATTTTCTAAATGGTCGGCTACAATTAACATTTTTGATTGTACCTCGGTATTCGAAGTACAAGCCATGATCATCAATAAGAATAAATATTTCATAAGAATAATGGTTTAAGATAGCATTGTTTTAGCTCTAAGCAGGGCTTCGATAAAGAGATCAATTTCCTCCTTTGTATTATAGAACGAGAAGGAAGCACGAACTGTGCCTGGAATTTTATAATAATCCATAATGGGTTGCGCACAATGATGTCCGGTTCTAACTGCAATTCCTAATTTGTCAATAATTGATCCAATATCATAAGGATGAATTCCTTCTATATTAAAGGAAATCACAGCGGCTTTTTCATCTGAAGTGCCATAAAGGATTACCTTGTCAATGTCCAACAACTTCTTTGTGGCGTATTGAAGTAGTTCATTTTCGTAAGCAGCAATCTGATCAAAGCCTATACTGTTCATATAGTCAAGGGCTACTCCAAAAGCGATAACTCCAGCAATATTGGGTGTTCCTGCTTCGAATTTATGGGGAAGCT
>CAWABX010000008.1:290000-362328 GCA_963780405.1 uncultured Flavobacteriaceae bacterium | reverse complement strand
AATTTAACTTAGTACCCTAAGAAAAAATAGGATGATTGTATTTGTTTTTGGTCTGCCAGGTACCGGCAAAAGTTATTTTGCTTCAAGACTTGCAAAAATGATAGATGCGAGTTATGTCAATAGTGATAGGGTAAGAAAGGAACTATTTACACAAAGAACATATTCCCATCATGAGAAAAAAGTGGTATATGATGCCATGCTCGACAAGACGAAAGAAGCAATAGCTAAGGGTCAAAATCTGGTACTCGATGCCACATTCCATAAAAAAGAAACTAGAGACACTTTTATGAAGCAATTATCAAGTCAGGGCGAGGTTTTTTATATTAGATTATATTCAGTTGAAAGTACGATCAAAGAGCGATTAAAAAAAAGCAGGCCTTATAGTGAAGCTGATTTTGAAGTTTATAAACTAATCCAGCAACAATGGGAACCGTTTAACGAGCAATATTTATTGTTGGAATCGACGAATAATAACATTGAAGAAATGTTACTCAAAGCTTTGCAATACCTAGGTTGGAAGAATGATACAGGAACAAATAAATAGCTTGCTCTTAAAAGGGGAATTTCCGGAAGTTTCAGCAGAACGGGAATTGGTTGAAACCCACATATCATGGGTGTTTATTTGCCAGCGATTCGTTTACAAAATCAAAAAGCCTATTAAATATTCGTTTCTTGATTTTTCGACTCTTGACAAGCGTAAAAAATGTTGCAAAAAGGAAATTGAATTGAACAAGCGGTTCACTGATGGTATTTACCTTGATTTAATTCCGATAAACAGAGTTAATGACCATTATCGAATGGGAGGAAATGCGGGGACAGTAATCGACTATGCCGTGAAGATGCTTAAAATGGATAGGACCAAACAAATGGACCAGCTTTTGGTTCAAAATAAAGTAACGAAATCCAACATTCAAAACCTAGCTAAAAAAATCGCCCGTTTTCATCAGAATACCGCTATAATTGAGGAAAAAGACGTGCTGGATATTCAGGAAAAATTCAACGATTTAGAGGGGGAAAAGGAGTATTTGACAGCTCAGCCCAATGGTGGTATGTATGCATCAATTATTAGGAACGCTATAAAAACCTCCGATGACTTTTTAAAGAGAAACAAGGATTTACTATTGGCTAGGCTCAGGGCCGATTTCTTCAGGGACTGCCATGGCGACCTTCATTCCAGGAATATTTTTTTATTACCGTCGCCTCAGCCTTTCGATTGTATTGAATTTAATGATGATTACCGTCAAATCGATGTCTTGAATGAAGTTGCCTTTCTTTGTATGGATCTCGATGCATTTGGAAAAAAAGATTTATCCGAGCTATTTCTTGAATGTTACAATCAGTTTTTCCCCTCACTGACATCATCAAAAGAGTACCAACTTTTTCTTTTTTACAAGGCCTATCGCGCCAATGTGCGTGCCAAGGTCAACAGTTTGCGGGCTAAGAGTGCCGTGAACAAAAAAGAAAGAACAAAAGCATTGTCCGAAGTAGATAAATACCTTCTGTTGATGGAAAGCTATTTAAAAACCCTTAGTTTATGATAAGAGGATTTCAGGTTTCATTTTCAAAAGTTGTATATCTTCACTCGCTTTTCTTTCTATTACACGAGCGAATAACTGTTTTGAAATGTTTTATAGCTATCTCCCTTTTCTAAGTATTGGGCTTTTATTAACTCGGCGGTAATTAGTTTCCCTCTTACCTTAGGTTGAGAAAACTAATTAGACATTTTAAAAATGACCTTGATAGGATTGCCTTCGGCTTTCCTGAAAAGCTCCGTTTTGAAAAAGAAAACCTCATATTCCGCTGTCGCGTAATTTTGGTTTTTTATTTGTCGCAGTCTTATGCAATTGAAGGTAGGATTACTTGAATTGGTCATTATAAGGATTGCCTTCGGCTTTCCTGACAAAGCTCCGTTTTGAAAAAGAAAACCACATATTCCGCTGTAACCTGATTTAGTTGTTATAATTAAGGCAAATTTACATTTATGAATTCACGCATAGCTCCGCTGAATCTTCGATTTCATGCATTCATGAATTATCACAAAGCAGGATTATTTCATGATCCTTAGAATTCAAAATTCCGAGTAAAAGCTCCAATTTTCAATTGAAAAACCTTCGATATTTAGAGTTCCGTATTTGGCATTAAATATTTAAAAGAGGATTACTTGTAATGTGATCACGGAACAGATTGCTTATCAGCATCCTGAAAAGCTCCGCAAATTTACATCGTTATTACATTCACGCATTCATGAATTATTACAATAGCAGGATTACTTTCATGGATCCTGTAGAATTCAAAATTCCGAGAAAACCTCAATTTTCCGCTGTGCGTACATCTTGGTTTTTATTTGTCGATTTCTTTTTCGAATAAGATTGAAACGTACTCAAATAAAAAAGCCCACACTTATGTAGCTAAGGCTTTTCCTTTATGTGACCTCGACAGGATTCAAACCTGTAACCTCTTGAGCCGTAATCAAGTGCGCTATTCAGTTGCGCCACGAGGCCTAAATGATTAGGGCTGCAAATATATTTCTTTTTTAGAGAATAGAAAATAATATAATTAAAAAATTATATCCCCATTTGCTCTTTAAAAGCTTCTAAGATCGGAAGGGCTTTTTCGCGGTCTTCTTCATAAATAAAAAGTTCAACTTGTGAAGGTGAACCTCCGTAAAAACCTGACCTCATACCTGATTGGAAGTTGTTTTTAATCATGGAAGGAATTTCCTGTTCATCCAAGTCAATTTGAAGTCGTTGAATCTCAATAAGTGAACCCGTAAAAAATCTGATGTGTTTTGATTGATCATCCATAATCGAACGTTTTATTAAAGATACAAAAATGGCTTGATTTGAAAATGGCTTGATTTGAAAATTTTAAAATACTTTCAACTTAACACTTAACAATTAACACTTAAGCCTTAATATTTAACACTTAAGCCTTAAAACTCAATCCAAGCTGTTTTTGGTTACGAAATACCGCCAGCCGATCAATGCCATTTGCCATTTTTTTGCCTTGGCCATATCTACTTCCCGTTTGCCCAAACTGGGTAATACTGTTTTGTTGACTTTAGCAAGAATCTTGAATACTTGTTTTTTCATAGTGGCAAAAATAAAAAATCGCCTTGAATAAGGCGATCTTTTATGATTTAGTTTTGTGAATACTTACTTTTTCGTTTTGATGACGACTACACCATTCTTAGCTTTTTCGCCATATTCTTCAATGGCCTTATCGCCCTTGTAAACATTAACGGTTTCAATATTTTCAGGATCGATGTCTTCCATACTACCACCTTCAACTTCTTTACCATCAACGATCATTAGAGGTTTTTCTCCATCTTCGCTGATGACCATCATTTTATGATCCCCATTATGTTCATCCCCGGAATTTTTTATGATCACCTCAACATCTTCACCATCTTTATGAATTTTTTTAACAAAGACGTTCTCTTCACCATCTGAGTCTTCATCAATTTCAATGATCTCAATCCTTTTTAACTTTGTGCTATCTCCTGATTCTGAGATCCAAACATTTTCAGAATGAGGTCCATGTATTTCCTCAGTGACTTTTTCACCATTAACGACTTTGACATGCGTTTCATCACCATCCTCTGATATGAATACATAGCTGTTTACCTCTGACTTTGAATCACTATCGGTAGAAGTAACAATCACTTTTTTATGTATTTTATCTCCTTCAGAAGTCATAAACACAGTATGATCATCCATACCTTCCAGATTACCTACAGCAAGTGACCCTTTATCATCATATTTAATGCTAATTGGTTTGATAGGTGCAGTACCCATCTGTTCAAGCTGTGCTTTGTTATTCTGTTTGTTTGATAACATAAGCTTAATCCCAATGATCTCATTTTTATCGTTGTACTTTAGCTTTTTGTATTGAAGTGTAATTCCTTGTTTCAATAATGATGCTTTTAGTTTGTCAAGATCACTTTTTTGAAAATCCTTTGAAATCACTTGAATATCCAGTTCTTGATTTATTTCAATTTTTTCAACCACCTTTTGTTGTGCAATAACCTTTGTATTGAAGGTAAAAACAAACATGATGAGAGCAGGTATGATAAACATGAATTTAAAATACATCATGTTGCCTGATTTGTTTTTGTGTAACATATTGATTCTTTTTTTAATTAATGAGTTATAGAAATTGCTTGTTAAGGCTAATGAATGAATGGGAGTAATGGTTTTTAATAATAAATATTGATAAGACTCTTTTGTTTTTGGGTCTTGTTGGGCACCTTGATCGGCAATGAATTCAAGGTTCTTTTGAATTTCTCTGTGGTACAACCATGCCAATGGATTGAACCAGTTGAAAATGATCAAAAATTGAGACAGTAGTATATCGATGCTATGGTGCTGTGAGGCATGCACTTTTTCATGTTCTATGATCTGCTCCAATTCCTTTTGATTAAAACCGTTTTTTGGATAAATGATATAGTTAAAGAATGAAAAAGGGCTGGTTGACCCACTGGCCTCGATAAAAACGTAGCCATTTTGTTTCTTTTTGGGATGTTGTAAAATAAAAAGTACAAGAGACCAAAGTTGGATGAGGAATCGGATCGCGAAAAATAAGACACCCAAACTATAAACTCCAAGTAGTATTGATGTTAAACTCAAATTGAACGAATTATCACTATTCCCTCTATCAGTTATGGTACCAAGAGTTTGCTCAACAAAAACACCCTCTACAGTTACGTATTCAGGGATGATCACAAATGGAAGCACAAGTGCAGTGATAATTCCCAAAATAAAATATCCTCTGATGCTGTGAAAAAACGTTTCTTTTTCAAGGAATAGTTTATAAAAAATATAGAACAAACCAAGAATAGCCGAGAATTTGATAAGGTATTCCATGCTGCTTAAGATTGATTTTTTTGATTCTTTTCAATAATCGAAATGATTTCCTTCAGTTCACTCACGCTGATCTTTTCTTCTTTAGCGAAAAAAGAAACTACGTTCTTATAGGAGTCCTCAAAATAATGCTGAATCGTCTTGTGCATAAAGGTTTTTTTATACGACTCTTTACTGATGGCCGGATAATATTGATGTGATTTTCCGAAAGCATTATATTTGATAAATCCTTTTTCTTCCATATTTCGAACCACAGTAGAAATGGTATTATAATGAGGTTTAGGCTCGGGTAGTTCGGCCACTATTTCCTTCACAAAAGCCTTCTTAAGCTTCCATAAGACCCTCATGATCTCTTCTTCTTTGTTGGTGAGTTTCTCCATATTGATTTTTATCTCTGGTCAAATATAAACTAATTATTTAGTTGTATAACTAAAAAAGTAGTTATTTAACAAAAAATTAATAAAATCAAGTATAAAGTCAAGACGAGATCTATGATTGGACAGGCATGAGCTTGAGGCAGGCGTTTTAGCATGCAGAAGGGGTAGGGGTGACCATCGTGTATTTGCAATTGTTTTTAGCAGTGGCAAAGCAACTTTAAACTTTATAATTCTTTATTATGAGACTCGTTTCTAAATTATATATTTGCATAAAATGACTTGATGAGTTACTTATTTATATTGCTGGGATTTACCATTCTCATTCTAGGTGGCAACTGGCTGCTGAAGTCGGCAGTATCCTTGTCTCTTATATTGAAGATTCCTAAAATAGTCATTGGTATGACCGTCGTTTCTTTTGCCACTTCCATGCCTGAATTGATCGTCAGTTTAAAAGCGGCGCTTAATGGACACGCAGATATAGCACTAGGTAATGTGATAGGTTCGAATATTGCCAATTTAGGTTTCGTATTGGCAATTGTGATCATGGTGGCTACCATCAAAGTGGAAAAAAGTTTTTATATCACAGATTGGCCCGTGATGATGCTGGCCTCTGTAATGCTGTATTTTTTTCTGGCTTTCGACGGAGAGTTACAAAGGTGGGAAGGGTTGGTACTTTTCTTGACCCTTGTTCTTATTTTGATTTATTTATTTAAATTTCAAAAAGTAGCTGTTATTGATGAAATGCCTGAGGACGATGTTGAGTATCCTCTTGGAAAATCTCTTTTGTTTCTCGTATTAGGAGGTTTAGGACTATGGGGCGGATCTGAATTACTTATTGAAGGAGCTGTAAGTCTTGCTACTGAATTTGGCATTAGCAAAAGAGTGATTGGTATAACAATCATTTCTGTTGGGACCAGTATTCCGGAACTGGCGGCATCTCTGGTAGCCATAACCAGACAGGAAAAGGCCATTTCCCTTGGAAATCTCCTAGGATCAAATATGTTTAATATTTTGGCTGTGCTGGGAATTACTTCTATGGTGACACCAATTACCGCTGTTGATCAGGGTTTGATAGATTTTGATCTTATCTGGATGCTCGTTCTATCTCTTAGTATTTTCCCTTTGGTATTTACTCCGGGAAGAATGAGATTGTCCTGGGGAGAGGGTCTGATTCTTTTAGGCTCATATATTATTTTTATCAGTATAGTGATATAAAAAATGCCCTCTTTTTAAAGAAGGCATTTTTATATTAACCAATAAAAAAATCTTTATAAATTAGATTTTAGCAGATTTAACCGTCTGGATAATTCTACCTGCAATCTTATATGGATCACCATTAGAAGCCGGTCTACGGTCTTCCAACCATCCTTTCCAACCGTTTTCTACTGTAATAATAGGAATACGAATAGAAGCTCCTCTATCAGATACTCCATAGCTGAAGTCAGAAACGTGAGCAGTTTCATGTAATCCTGTAAGTCTTTCATCATTAAAAGCTCCGTAAACACCAATATGCTCATCAGTCACCGGTCTAAAGGCTTCACAAATTTTCTCATAAATTTCTTTAGAACCACATGTTCTTAAAGTAGTGTTTGAGAAGTTGGCGTGCATACCAGATCCGTTCCAGTCACCTTTAACAGGTTTTGGATGCAGTTCAATGTAGTAACCATAACTCTCAGTTAACCTATTCAATAAATAACGGGCGATCCAAATCTCATCTCCTGCTTTTTTTGCTCCTTTGGCAAACAATTGGAATTCCCATTGTCCAGGGGCTACTTCCTGATTGATACCTTCAAAGTTTAAACCTGCAGCGATACAAAGATCAGCATGTTCTTCAACAAATTCTCTTCCCCAGGTGTACCTTCCACCGACAGAACAGTAGTATTTACCCTGTGGGCCAGGAAAACCACCTCTTGGGAATCCAAGTGGTAGATCTGTTTCATTATCCATTAAGAAATATTCTTGTTCGAATCCAAACCAGAAATCGTCATCATCATCATCAATTTTTGCTCTACCGTTTGATGGGTGTGGGTTTCCGTCTGCAGTTAATACTTCAGACATGACTAAATATCCATTGTCTCTTGCAGGATCAGGATAGATCGCCACAGGTTTCAATAAACAATCTGATGAACCGCCTACTGCTTGCTCAGTCGATGACCCATCAAAAGACCACAATTTACAATCTTCTAATTTTCCACTAAAATCTTCTTCAATTTTAGTTTTACTTCTCAATTCTTGAGTAGGCTCGTGACCATCTAGCCATATGTACTCTAATTTTGCTTTGCTCATGTTGTTTCTGGATTAAAAATTTCACGACAAATATAATTATTATTGATCTACATCAAAAAGAATGGGGGTAAATATGTGCCAGATGACATTATTTTTATGAATACCCAATTTTTATAGGGGTACATTTAAAAAATCAGTATTTTTACGTCGATAAAATTTAATTTTTAACGTATGTCTACTTTCAGATCTAGGGCCTTGCAACAAACTTTGAACAGGAAATTGATACCAATCAAGGAAAAAAAGAACCGTTCAGCGTATTTTGCGAGTCATGTATTTAATGAAGAAAGCATGCAGCAGCATCTTACCAAAGAAGCTTTTCGAGGCGTAATGAATGCTGTAAAACACGGCTCGAATATCGATAGAAAAATTGCCGATCAAGTGGCAAATTCAATGAAGAACTGGGCCTTGTCAAAAGGAGTTACTCATTATACACATTGGTTCCAACCCTTAACTGGTGGAACCGCAGAAAAACACGATGCTTTTTTTGAATTAAGAGAAGACGGTAAAGCATTGGAGAGGTTCGGAGGAAATGAACTGGTGCAGCAGGAACCAGATGCTTCGAGTTTTCCCAGCGGAGGAATAAGAAACACTTTCGAGGCAAGGGGATACACTGCCTGGGATCCAACTTCACCGGCTTTTATCTATGGTACTACGCTTTGCATTCCTACAATTTTTGTAGCCTATACCGGGGAGGCGCTGGATAATAAAACACCTTTACTCAGAGCACTTAATGCCATTGATAAACAAGCTACGGGAGTTGCCAGATACTTTGATAAAAATGTATCCAAAGTACATGCTTCTCTAGGATGGGAACAGGAATACTTTCTAATTGATAAGGCTTTGGTATTGTCAAGACCTGATCTTGTGTTAACCGGGCGAACGCTTTTGGGGCAATCATCTGCCAAGGGGCAGCAATTAGACGATCACTATTTTGGAAGTATACCTCAAAGAGTGATGAGTTTTATGATAGAGCTCGAAATAGCATGTATTAAGTTAGGTATCCCTGTAAAAACCAGGCATAATGAAGTGGCTCCAAATCAATTTGAAATTGCGTCCATACATGAAGAAGCCAATCTAGCCGTAGACCACAACTCACTTTTAATGGATATTATAGGTAAAGTAGCCTCAAAGCACCAGCTAAAGGTATTGCTTCACGAAAAGCCATTTCAAGGAATCAATGGCTCAGGTAAACACAATAACTGGTCTTTGAGTACAGATGGGGGTGTGAATTTGCTAAGTCCAGGTAAAACTCCAATGAGAAACTTACAATTTCTTACATTTTTTGTGAATACCATAAAGGCGATTCATACATACGAGGAACTCATGAGGGCAGAAGTGGCTTCGGCGAGCAATGACCATAGATTAGGTGCCAATGAGGCCCCTCCCGCCATTATATCTGTATTTATAGGGGAGCAATTAACGGCAGTACTCAAGGAATTGGAAAATGTTACCGACGGTAAACTCTCTCCTGAAGAGAAAACAGATCTTAAATTGAATGTAATTGGTAAGATACCTGAGATTTTACTGGACAATACGGATAGAAACAGAACTTCTCCCTTTGCCTTCACAGGTAATAAATTTGAATTCAGGGCGGTAGGATCCATGGCCAACTGTGCCAATTCCATGACTGTTTTAAATACCATAGTTGCGAAACAATTAAAAGATTTTAAAGAGGAGGTTGATCAGTTAATTGACAACAAATCATTCAAAAAAGATGAGGCCATTTTTAACGTACTTAGAGAATATATAAAACAATCCAAGGATATTCTTTTTGAGGGAAACAGTTATGGTCAGGAATGGGAGAAAGAAGCAGCCAAGCGGGGGCTTAGCAATAACAAAACGACTCCACAGGCTGTAAAAGCCAAGGTAACTAAAAAAGCTATAGATCTTTATGCTGAAATGGAGGTGATGAATGATAAGGAGATCATGGCAAGACATGAGATAGAATTTGGAGCCTATTCTTTAAGGATTCAGATCGAAGGAAGGGTTTTAGGAGATATCGCGATGAATCATGTGATTCCTACTGCGGTGAATTATCAGAACACTTTAATTAGAAATGTAAAAGGCTTAAAAGAGGTTTTTGGGGAGGAATTTGAAACAGTTGCTAAAGAGCAAATGGATCTGATCAAAAAGATCTCGGCACATATATCTGGTATTACCAAAAAGACCAATGCTATGGTAGAGGAAAGAAAAAAGGCGAACAAAACTGTGGATGCTGAAAAGAAAGCCGTGATGTACTGTGAAAAAGTCAAACCCTATTTTGAAGAAATTCGCTATCACTGTGACAAGTTAGAATTGATGATAGATGATGAATTATGGCCCTTGGTAAAATATCGTGAGATGTTATTTACACGATAAAAAAAGCTTCATTGAATAAACACCAAATTGAAATCAACTATTTTGATTAGATTTACTTCCAGAAAATTAAAATCATAGAAATTTAATATGAAAAAACTAGTACTTTTTGCCTTGTTGATTGGAGTTGGTTTACAGGCTCAATCAAGTAAAACAGAACAATTGATTAACGAAATAGAGCCAAAAGTTATTGAATGGCGGAGGTATTTTCACCAGCACCCGGAATTATCGAGTAGAGAATTTGAAACAGCAAAAAAAATTGCAGCCCATTTAGAAGGTTTGGGGATGGAAGTACAAACCGGAATTGCACATACGGGTGTCGTTGGAATTTTAAAAGGTGGTAAACCCGGACCAGTTATTGCGCTGAGGGCCGATATAGATGGTCTACCTGTTACAGAAAGAGTACCGTTACCGTTTGCCTCTAAGGCTATAGGTACATATAATGGAATAGAAACCGGTGTGATGCACGCCTGTGGTCACGATACACATATTGCCATGATGATGGGTACTGCTGAAGTACTTAGTAAAATGAAAAAGGACTTAAAAGGAACTGTCAAATTCATTTTTCAACCCGCAGAAGAAGGGGTTCCCCCGGGAGAAGAAGGTGGTGCTGAAATGATGGTTAAAGAAGGGGTGTTAAAAAATCCGGATGTGGATGCCATCTTTGGTTTACATATTAATGCACAAACTGATATTGGCAAAATAAAATATAAGCCATTAGGTACAATGGCCGCTGCCCAGCGATTTGTGATCAAGATCCATGGCAAACAAGCTCATGGCTCAAAACCCTGGCAAGGAATTGATCCTGTTTTTGTCGCAGCTCAAGTGATTACCGGATTAAATGGTATCATTAGCAGAGATACAGATCTTACCAAAGAAGCTGCTGTTATTTCAGTGGGACTGATCAGGGGTGGTGTAAGAAATAATATCATCCCGGAAGAAGTTGAACTGATTGGAACCATCAGGACACTTGATTATGACATGCAAAAGAAATTGAATGAAATGATGTTGTTTAGGGTAAAGGCGATTGCTGAAAGTTATGGAGCAACAGCAGATATAACTATAGATACAGGTATTCCAATCACTTATAACGATCCTGAATTAACAGCTAAAATGCTTCCGTCATTAGAGAGTTCGGCAGGAAAAGAAAATATTATTTTAATGAATGCCACCACGGGTGCTGAAGATTTTTCTTTTTTCCAGAAAGAGGTTCCAGGTTTTTATTATTTCGTAGGAGGAAAGCCTCTTGATGTGAAAGAAGAAGATGCCGCTTCTCATCATACGCCGGATTTTTATATTGATGAAGGTGGACTTAAATTAGGTGTAACTTCTATGGTTAATCTCGCATTGGATTATATGGAAGTAAAACGATAATAGTAATTGTTACCCTTGTTACTTATAATTCATTTTAATTTCAGAAATTTGCAGAAAATTTATAATTATTAAAAGATATGGGATTATTTAATTTATTTGGAGGAAGTACAAGTGTTGCGTCAATAGAACAATATTTGGAAAATGGAGCCGTGGTCATCGATGTAAGAACCATAGGGGAGTTTCAAGAAGGTCATGTACAAGGGTCAAAAAATATACCATTGAATACAATTGGAAATCATCTGGATGAGATAAAGAACATGAATAAATCAGTGATTACTTGTTGCAGAAGTGGAGCCCGTAGTGGTTCAGCAGCAACTATTTTAAAGCAGCATGGTGTGGATGCCATCAACGGAGGCCCATGGGGCAGCGTTGCGAATTGCATTAAATAGCTGAATGACAATATTAATATTAAAAAGGAAGTAAGGTTTACTTCCTTTTTTTATGGAATTCTATTTCCGGTAACTTTTTTTTTAGCAAGTCAATTTTTTCTTCAATTTTTTTAAGAAATTTTAAGTGAGCTACAGACGAAGTGTCAAAGGCTCTGTGAGCCAAAGACTTTTGAATCTCCTCTATATCATTCATTATTTTCCTTGAGCTTTCACTTATCCAGGATTCTTTAAACAATTCCCAGATATAGTCTACGGCCATTTCATTTGGATGCACCAAGTCATTTTTATAAAACCGATAGCCTCTAAGGTCATCCATCATGATCTCATAGGCGGGAAAATAATCAGCATCTGTTTCTTTTCTTACATCATGTATGGCTTTATGAAGCAAGGATTTACTCAATGTATTTTCTATAAATCCATCTTTGAGATGTCTCACAGGGCTTACCGTAAATATAAAAGAGACATTTTCGTTAATACTGCGAATCAAACCGGTAATTTGTCTAAGGCTCTGAACTATTTCCTCAGAGGAGAGCAACTCCTTACTAAATGATTTCTGCGGAATCTTATGACAGTTTCCAACAACGAGATCGTTCTCTTTCCATTTATAGACCCATGAAGTTCCTAAGGTAATGATCACATGAGAGGCATTTCTCAATGTCTGGTGCCCAAGTTCAATGTGTTTATTGATCTTATCAAGTACCTGATTTTGATCCCTGTGGTCAAATCTGCTATGATGGTCAAGACTCATCCAGGTTTCTCCATGCTTGAGCAGATCTTCTTTTGAATAATGGACTTTTTCTACACAGCTTCGAACCGCTTTTTCTATAGCAATCGGATTAAAAAGTATACCAAAAGGATTTGCAAAAGTGTCGAATTTAAAATATTGGAATTTATCTTCCATATGTTCAGAAAAACAAGAGCCTAGCAACACCAAACTCGAATGATGATCAAGTTGTTGAGATGCAGCCCGGCACTTTATTTCAGTTCTGAATTTCATTTTAGTTTTCCAATAGCTGTTCAGCTGACTCCAAAGCTTGTTTTAATCCTGAAGGATTCTTGCCACCCGCGGTAGCGAAAAATGGTTGACCACCGCCACCTCCCTGTATGAATTTTCCAAGTTCGCGCACAATATTACCCGCGTGTAAACTTCTGGTTTCAACCAGGTTTTTGGAGATATAAATGGTCAGGATCGCCTTTCCGTTGAGGTCTGAACCACCAATAAAGAAAAGATTGTCAAGTTCTCCAGCTATTTCAAAGGCGATATTCTTCATAGAACCAGCATCAGTATCAAGTAGAGCTCCGATAAAATTTACTCCGTTGATCTCTTTTTTGTTTTTGATCAGGTCATCTTTAAAAGACGCTGCTTTCAATTTATTTAACTGCTCGATTTCCTTTTTGAGTTTGTTGTTTTCCTCTTGAAGATTTTGTACCGATTTTAATAGGTCAGCAGGATTTTTAAGCACCGCCTTTATTTTTCCGTAGGCTTCATCCTGTTCAAAATAATAGTCTCTTGCCGCATCATTAGTAATCGCCTCAATTCTTCTGATTCCAGAGGCAATTGCGCTTTCGCTCATGATCTTAAAGTGCCAGATATCTCCTGTTTTTTTCACATGTGTCCCACCACAAAGTTCTGTTGATTGACCAAATTTAATAGTTCTTACAGTATCACCATATTTTTCACCAAAAAGCATGATGGCTCCTGTTTTTTTTGCTTCTTCCAAAGGTACATTCCTGTTTTCCTGAAGTGAAATGTTTTCCTGAATTCTTGCATTGACGAAATTTTCAATGCTTTTCAATTCTTCTGAACTCAGTTTTGAAAAATGTGAAAAATCAAACCTGAGGCCTTTGGCATGTACTGCAGATCCCTTTTGTTCCACATGGGTCCCAAGAACTGTCCTTAAGGCCTGATGCAACAAATGTGTAGCAGTATGATTACTCATCGTTCTTGAACGATATTCCTCATTGACAACTGCTTTAAATTTTTGGCTAGGATCATCGGGAAGGCTTTTGGCATAATGAAGAATGAGGTTATTTTCTTTCTTCGTATCAATAATATAGATCACATTGCCATTGCTTAATTCAAGATAGCCCTTGTCACCAACTTGTCCGCCACCCTCAGGATAAAAGGGAGTCAAATTGAAAACGAGTTGATACATATCACCATCTTTTTTAGATGACACTTTTCTGTAACGCGCAATCTTAACTTCAGCGTCCAGATAATCATAACCTATGAATTCCTGTTCCAAGTCATCAATCAGAATATGCCAGTCATCTGTATCCACAGCGGCAGCAGCTCTTGATCGTGATTTTTGCTTTGACATTTCCTTATCGAATTCGGCTTCGTCAAATCCCATGCCTTTTTCCCTCAATATCAATGAGGTTAGGTCTTTTGGAAATCCATATGTGTCATATAGCTCAAATGCTTTTTTACCGGAAATACGGTTCTCTTTGGCGTTTGAGATGATAGAGTCAAGAAGGACAAGTCCCTGATCAAGGGTTCTTAAAAAAGAATGTTCTTCTTCTTTGATCACATTGTGGATCAGAAGTTTTTGAGCCACTATTTCAGGAAAATTTTCACCCATTTGAGCGTCCAAAACATTGACAAGTTGGTATATAAAAGGCTCTTTTTTATTCAAAAAAGTAAACCCATATCGAATGGCTCTTCTTAAGATCCTTCTAATGACATAACCAGCTCCTGTATTGGAGGGTAATTGTCCGTCTGCAATGGCAAAAGCTACGGCTCTTACGTGGTCTGCGATCACTCGAATGGCAACATCTGTCTTTTCGTCTTTTCCATAACTGCTGTCGGTAATCGTCTCGATCTCTCTGATGAGGGGCAAAAACACATCTGTATCGTAATTTGACTGCACCTTTTGGATGACCATGCACAATCTTTCAAATCCCATACCTGTATCCACATGCTTTTCGGGAAGTTTTTCGAGAGAACCGTTTGCCTTTCTGTTGAATTCCATAAATACCAGGTTCCATATTTCTATAACCAAAGGATGATCCATATTGACCAGGTCTTTACCGGGTACTAGCTTCTTTTCTTCTTCGGATCTTATATCTACATGGATCTCGCTGCAAGGGCCACAAGGTCCCTGAGCGCCCATTTCCCAAAAATTATCTTTTTTATTACCCTTAAGAATTTTGTTGGCAGGAATATGCTGTAACCAAAAATCATAGGCTTCCTGATCAAAATCAAGTTGATCTTCTTTATCTCCCTCAAATACAGTAACGTAAAGACTGTCTTTGTCAATCTTAAAAACTTCGGTCAATAGTTCCCAGGCCCAGGCAATGGCTTCTTTTTTAAAATAGTCTCCGAAACTCCAGTTGCCAAGCATTTCAAACATGGTATGGTGATAGGTATCCATTCCAACTTCTTCAAGGTCATTGTGTTTTCCGGAAACTCTTAAACATTTTTGGGTATCGGCAATTCTTGGCGTAAGGGCTTCTTTCTGGCCTAGAAAATATTCCTTAAAAGGATTCATCCCAGCATTGACAAACATCAAACTAGGATCATTTTTATTGACTAGCGGGGCCGATTGAACGATTTCATGCTGTTTTGAAGCAAAGAAGTTCAAAAATTGTTTTCTGATTTCCTGTGACGTCATAAAATATAATTAAAAGCCATTTCTTTTGGATATATCAGAGACAAAAAAAAATTGTAAATTTGTTTTTTATGCAGCTGATCTAGGCTTATTTTAGTTGCAAAAATAGTATATTTATAAATATGGCGAAGGTAAAATATTATTACGATTCTGATACCTTATCCTATAGGAAAATAGAGCTCAGAAAGCGGGATAAACTAAGGAGAATGATGGTTTTTGTTGTGGCATCAGCTCTTATGGGTGGATTCATCGTTTTTATCATGTATCAGTTCCTTGAGTCGCCCAGGCAAAAGGTCATGAAGCGTGAGTTGGAAAATATGAAACTCCATTATGAATTGTTAGAAAAGAAGATGGCCCAGGCAGAGGAAGTCCTGGACGGAATTCAAAAAAGAGACAACAATATATACAGAACCTATTTTGAGGCAAATCCTATTCCTGAAGAACAAAGGAAAGCAGGTTTTGGTGGAGTGAACCGTTATAAATCAATGGAAGGATTTGATAATTCTCAAATGATCATTGAAGCCACAAAAAATATAGACATACTATCAAAACAACTGTATGTGCAATCAAAATCTTTAGATGAAATTATTAATCTTGCCAAGGATAAAGAAGAGCTATTGGCTTCAATTCCAGCGATTCAACCAGTGAGTAAAGAGGACCTTACCAGAATGGCTTCTGGTTTTGGATGGAGGCTGGATCCGTTTACCAAGGCAAGGAAAAGGCATAAAGGAATGGACTTTACCTCTCCAAAAGGAACACCAGTTTATGCCACGGGTAATGGTAAAGTGATTCGTGCAGATGCCGGATCATCAGGATTTGGAAAACATATTAGAATAGATCATGGTTTTGGATATGTGACTTTGTACGCTCATTTGTCGAAATACAATGTTAGAAAAGGCCAGAAAGTAAAAAGAGGAGACCTTATAGGTTACGTGGGAAGTACAGGACGTTCGCAAGCACCTCATTTACACTATGAGGTTCGTTATAACAAACAACAAGTGAATCCTATCAACTTTTACTATGGTGATTTATCACCTCAAGAGTTTCAGGAAATGTTAAAAATGGCTTCGCAAGAAGGACAATCTCTCGACTAATGCAAATAGACCTACCCGATAAAAGATACTATAAAATTGGAGAAGTGGCCAAGGCTTTTGGTGTAAACACTTCCTTAATAAGATTTTGGGAAAATGAATTTGATGTCCTAAAACCAAAAAAGAATAAAAAAGGAAACAGGTTATTTACTCCTGAGGATCTGGAAAATCTTAAAATGATTTATTTTTTGGTTAAAGAAAAGGGTTTTACCCTTGATGGAGCAAAGAATAAATTGAGGGAAAATCCAGATGAAATCTTTTCTAAACACAAGATCATTATGAGGCTGGAAGAAATCAAAAACGAACTTATTGAAATCAAAAATCAACTTTAAATAAATTATCATGAAAAAATGGCTTCCCCTAATTATTATCGCAGTTATTGTTTTCGGAATTATCCAGTGGGGTGTTGGCTTGAACAACACTATGGTGGAGAAACAAGAGACTGCTAAAACCCAATGGGCTAATGTTGAGAGTGCTTATCAAAGAAGATCAGACCTGATCCCTAATCTTGTGAGTACTGTTAAAGGTTATGCTGATTTTGAAAAAGAAACCTTGGAGGCTGTTATTCAAGCCAGGGCCAATGCAACAAAAACAACGATTGATCCAACTAATATAACCCCCGAACAAATGGCTGCTTTTCAGGAATCGCAAAATTCTCTTGGAGGTGCGTTGAGCAAATTGATGGTCGTGGTGGAAAAATACCCAGACCTTAAGGCGAATCAAAACTTTTTGGAATTACAGAGCCAATTGGAAGGAACTGAAAATAGGATTAACGTAGAAAGAAATAGGTTTAATGAACAGGCAAAGGATTATAACGTATATATCAGGAAGTTTCCCGCATCTGTCGTGGCTGGCTTTTTAAACTTCGATCCGATGGCTCTGTTTCAGGCCGCCGCAGGTAGTGAAAATGCACCTACTGTAGATTTTAATTAATACTGAGATCATCATAATCTGGGCCAAAGCTTTTGCTTTGGCTCTTTTTTATCATACACGAATTTATGGAAGTTGAACAATTTTTAACCAAACAACAGGAGCAGGAAGTGATCAATGCGATCCGTGAAGCGGAAAAAAATACTTCTGGAGAGATCAGGGTTCACTTTGAAAAGAGTCTTGATCAGGATGCCATTAAGAGGGCTCAGGAAGTATTTTATCAACTGGAAATGGATAGAACCATATTTAAAAATGGTGTTTTATTCTATCTGGCAGTGGATGATCATCAGTTTGCCATTATTGGAGATGAAGGTATTGATAAGCTAGTTCCGGATGATTTCTGGGAAAGTGTCAGAGATGAAGTAATTTCTGAGTTTGTCAACGGGAATCACGCTAAAGGACTTGTAATGGGAATTCTTCATGCAGGAGAAAAATTAAAGGAATACTTTCCATATGAAGACAAGGATGAAAACGAACTTTCGGATGAAATTTCCAAACGTCATTAGTATTCTATCGACCTTAGTTCATAAAACAATTTTGTATTTTTGTCAATAATTTAAAAAGCTTCAATGTCTATATTTCATAAACTCCGGGTCAAGGAGGTAAGAAGGGAAACTGTGGATGCCGTATCAGTATCTTTTGATGTTCCAAATGAGTTAGAAAAGGAATTCAGGTTTTTACCGGGTCAGTATATCACCATTCAAAAAGACTTAGAGGATAGTCTTTTAAGAAGGGCATATTCCATTTGTTCTTCTCCGGAAAGTGGAGAACTTAGGGTGGCCATAAAGCATGTTGATAAAGGAAGGTTCTCAGATTTTGCAAACAACATTTTAAAAGAAGGAGACACCTTGGATGTTGCCGGGCCTGAAGGACGTTTTGTTTTGGAGGTTGATGGTAGTCATCAAAAAGATTATTTGGCCATTGCAGCCGGTAGTGGTATCACTCCTGTTATTTCTATGATCAAATCGGTAATCCAAAGTGAAAAAGAAAGTAGGTTTGTACTAATTTACGGCAGTAAATCAGGGGAAAAGACCATTTTCAAAAAAGAATTGGATGAACTTGTAGTCTCTGCAGAAGGTAGGTTAAAAGTTCAGTATGTCTATAGTCAGATCATTAGTGATAAGGCCCTGTTTGGAAGAATAGACGCGAAACTGGTTAAAGAACTTTTGAAAAATAAACTTACGGGATGGAATTTTGATTCTTATTTTCTTTGTGGTCCTGAAGAAATGATTGATGGAGCAAAGGAAATGTTGATCAAGAAGGGCATAAATGAAGATGCGATTAAATTTGAATTGTTCAGCAGTACTTCTAATAAAAAGGAAGTAACCAAATCTTTAAGCGGAAACGCAGAGATCTGTATTGTACTTGATGATGAAGAGACCACTTTTGAAATGAGAATGGATGAACTTATTCTCGATGCTGCGCTCGCTAAAGGCCTTGATGCTCCGTATTCGTGCCAAGGTGGTGTTTGCAGTAGCTGTTTGGCTAAAGTAGTTGAAGGCAAAGCTGTAATGGAAAGAAATACTATCTTAGACGAAGATGAAATTGAGGAAGGTTTGATTCTAACTTGTCAGGCACACCCAATTACTTCAACAATTAAAATTGATTACGACGACGTTTAGTAATTTTGGACTGATATGATTACCCTATGATCAATGAATACGTCAATGCGGTATTATTAGGTTTCGGACTCGCTTTTATGGTGGGGCCGGTCTTTTTTACTTTGATAGAAACCAGCATTACTAAAGGGGTACGTGCCGCTATAACTTTTGACGTTGGAGTCGTACTTGCAGATATCATGTTTATCACCATTTCTTATTTTGGAAGTGTCACGATTTTGCAAAGAATTCAGGATGATCCAAGAATTTTTATGATTGGAGGGATAGTTCTGGTAAGCTATGGCCTGTATACCATTTTCTATCAGAAAACTAAAAAGATCGTGACAGATGAGGAGTTGGTAGTTGTTGAGTCGAACAATTATGTGGGACTGTTTTTCAAAGGCTTCTTTTTAAACACCATAAATTTTGGTGTTTTGGCTTTTTGGTTAGCCATAGTCATAGCCGTGAGTTCAAATTTTCAAATGGATTCAGGAAGGTTTTTTAAGTATTTTGCGATCGTTGTATTCGTCTTTTTGCTGACAGATCTTGGGAAGATTTTAGCGGCAAAACAGTTAAAAGCAAAATTAACACCCGTTGTTTTGAGAAAGATTCGTCATGCACTGGGTATCTTCTTTATTATTTTTGGTATCATTTTGGCCACAAAAAGATATATTCCTGAAAAGACTATGGATAGAATTGACAATGTGATTGACAAGGTAAGGTCCTAATTGTTTTGAACTTTTAAGTTGTATTTGTCGGCGACTTTATTAAATACTTCCAGTTTGTCCTGATTTTTAAGATCCTTGTACATATACCCAATTTTTTTTGCGGCATCAGCCCTGTACGGAGAATTTTGAGAAGTATATATGGTATAAGCACGAATAAGATTGTCAAGTCCGGCCTCTTCCTGATCCTGTGTGTACAAGATCAAACCCAAGCCATAATAACCTTCAGGATCATCTGAATATATTTCGATGAATTTCTCATAATAGGTTACTGCCTCTGTATATTGCTGGTTGAGGTTATAGGTGATGGCAATGTTTAGCAACGGAAGCCTGCCTTCAGGGTAGATCTCCAAAGATTTTAAATAGGCTGCAATCGCCTGTTCGTATTGTTTATTTTTGCGATAACTGATACCCAGGTTATCCCAGGCAAATGCAAAATTTGGATCGATCTCTACGGCTTTTGAAAATTTTTGAATCGCATTTTCAGTATCTCCCTCATTGATATATTCCATTCCGTCATCATAAGCAAGTTGGGCCAGAACATTATCTGAAGAAGCGAATTTGAATTTTTTGTTTTCAGTAAAAGCGAGCTCCTTTAATGGTTTGCAATGTTGAACCAAATAGTTTTCAACTGTTTTATAGCTCATTTCATTTGGGTCCTTTTTAGCATCTCCTTTTTTGTCTTTTGCAGAATCAATGGATTGCGTAATACAATCTGAGATATTGTCATTTTTAGCCTCTGAAGAGGCTTCAATTTTAGAAATGCATTCGCATGCTTCATTTATAACTGCCAATAACTTTTCATCTGGATTGTTCTGAGCATAGCCTAGAACAGAGGAGAAAAGAAAGATATATTTGATTATTTTCAAAAGAGAAATATTTTAAAAGTGTCTATTTTTGATTAAATACCAGTGCTTCCAAATCCGCCTTGTCCGCGTTTGGTTTCATCTAGAACGCTTACTTCCTCCCATTTAGTATGTACATACCTTGCAATTATCATTTGAGCTATTCTGTCACCGTTGTTAATCATAAACTTTTCACTCGATAAATTCACCAAAATTACACCTATCTCACCTCTGTAGTCAGCATCGATTGTTCCTGGAGCGTTAAGCACACTTATTCCAAATTTAGCAGCCAGACCGCTTCTTGGACGGATTTGTGCCTCGAATCCGGGAGGCAGGGCTATAAACAAGCCGGTTTTAACAATAGTTCTCTCCAGAGGATTAAGTGTAATAGCTTCTGTTACATGAGCACGCAAATCCATTCCTGCAGAAGAACTGGTTTCATAAGAAGGAGTTGGATGCCCTGATTTGTTAATGATCTTGATGTCTACGTTTTCCATATTTGTTTTATTTCTGATTTTTGAGTCCATAGTATAGTTCCTGAGAAGACAAGAATAATGGCTGTTGAGACCATATAGTTACCCCTGAAATAGAGAAATGACAAATAACTTCCTGTTATGGTCATCATCAAGGTTAAAAAGATCGATGTAAGAGGATATGGGATATTGTAATATTTTTTTCCGTAAAAATAACTGAGTAGGGCGATAAACATATAGGTAATAAGCGTTGCCCAGGCCGAAGCCATATATCCAATTATAGGAATATAAATGATATTGAGCCCTATCGTGATCAGGGCCCCAAGGATAGAAAAGTACATGCCGTATCTCGTTTTATCAGTGAGTTTGAACCAAACTGAAAGATTGTAATAAATACCAAGAAATAGATTGGCCAACAGTATCACCGGAACGATTTCAAGCGCTTGAAAATATTCAGATTTTCCGAGAAGAAGATGGGCAAACTGATCTATAAAACCTATGATAATGAGCATAAATAAAGCACCAAAAATGATGAACCAGTTCATTATTCTGGCGTAGGTTTGTTTGGCATTGGCCTTATCTGCCTGATTAAAAAAGAATGGTTCTGCCCCCATTTTAAAAGCCATGATGTATAATGACATAAAAACACCTAGTTTGTAACAGGCGGCATAGATGCCCATTTGTTCTTTTCCAAGATATTTGCTTAACAGTAATTTGTCAAGATTTTCATTGGTTACATAGGCCAGACTACTGATCATTATGGGGATACCATAAGTAAGCATCTTATACAGCATCTTCTTATCAAAAGAAATCTTGAATTTAAAAACCAAAGGAAACAATAATAAGAAAGTAACCAGGCTGGCTAAAAGATTTGCGATGAAAATAAATAAGACCAGGGGTTGAGTTGTAAACCCAGCGACAATAAATTGTGGAACATAATTACCATGTACCAATGCATTTGGCACATATAAAAGAAAATACAAATTGAATATGGCAAATATGGTAACATTCAAGATTTTATAAAAAGTGAACTTTATCGGTCTGTTACTCACTCTCAGATAGGCAAAAGGAATGACCAGTAAGGTGTCAAAAGTGGTAACCAGGATTAATATTCTTAAAGTCAATGAGCTCGTAAAACCTAAATGAAGTGCTATGGTATCGCTAAAAATAAAGGACACAAGCATAAACAGTAAGGTTGTAGTGAGTAAACTCAGAAAGGCTGTTGAAATAACTTTTCCTTTTTCTTTTTCCTTGGTAAAGAACCTGAAGAAAGCAGTTTCCATCCCATAGGTAAGTAAGGCATTAAAATAAGCTGCGTATACAAAGTAAATGGTGCTTTCAGCGTAGCTTTCAGAAACCAGTGTGTTGGTATGTAACTTAACCAATACAATATTGATGGCCCTGGGTAAAACGGCAGCGATTCCGTAAATAATAGTATCCCTAAAAAACCGTTTTAATGTGCTCAATGTGCAATTGGTTGAATAATCTTTAAACAAAAATAAAATTTATGACATATAAAAGGCGAAATAACAAGAAAATCTTTTGACATAAAAAAAGCCCTTGCATTTGCAAGGGCTTTTTTTATGTCTTAACTAAGAATTAAGCTTCGATTGGGTCAATAGACACATATGATCTATTGTCTTTTTTCTTAGTAAATTTTACGATTCCATTTACTTGAGCATGTAACGTATGGTCTTTACCCATATATACATTTTCACCTGGATGATGTTTAGTACCTCTTTGACGAACTAGAATGTTTCCAGCTAATGCGCCTTGACCACCAAAGATTTTTACTCCTAATCGTTTCGATTCTGATTCTCTACCGTTCTTAGAACTACCTACACCTTTTTTATGAGCCATGATCTAATATTTTTTCTGGGTTAATTTATTTTTTAGGACTTTCTTCCTTTTTTGCTGCAGGCTTCTTTGCTGTTGGCTTTTTGGCCGCTGCTTTTTTAGGAGCTGCTTTTGCAGGTGCCTTTGCTTCTTTTGTTGCTGTTTTCTTAGCAGGAGCAGCTTTTTTAGCCACTGGTGCTTTTTCAGTTTTAGTTTCTTCAGTTTTAGCAGCAGCCTTTTTAGCCGGAGCTTTTACAGAGATCCCTTCAATCTGGATCTGAGATAAATACTGACGATGACCATTTTTCTTTTTAAAACCTTTTCTACGTTTCTTTTTGAAAACGATCACTTTATCACCTTTAAGATGACCCAAAACTTTTGCAGTAACTACTGCATTTTCTATAACCGGGGCGCCAATAGTGACTTTGCCATCATGAAGTAGAAGAACTTTGTCAAAAGAAACTTTTGATCCTTCCTTCTCTTCCAAGCGATGAACAAAGACCTTTTGGTCTTTAGCAACTTTAAACTGCTGCCCTGCTATCTCTACAATTGCGTACATGGATTTATGTTTTTGCTTTTAATAAAAATGATTGCCCATTCCATTTAGGCGGGTGCAAATATACATCTTTTTATTAAATGGTAAAAACTTTTTAAAGGCATTATTTTCTTAAGAATCTGGTTCACACATATCAACAAACTGATCATTTTCCTTTATTGGTTAGATATACCCCCAAAAGTATCAATGTGCCAGCTAAAAATTGACCAAAGCTGAGTCTTTCACCATCCATTACTCCCCAAAATAAAGCAACAATAGGAATAAGATAGGTAACTGAACTCGAAAATATAGGAGATGTCATCTGGATCAGCTTATTAAACAAGGTTTTGGCCATTGCCGTTCCAAAAACTGACAAAAGTACAAGATATAATAAGGAAGTTTTAGCTTGCTCGATATAGGTGATTTCGAAGAAATCAGTCCACCAGAGTACGACTAAAGCAGGGATAAAAATAATGATGAAGTTTCCGGTGACTATCGTGAGGGCATTCAGATCATTGAGATGCTTTTTAAGAATGTTCACATTAAAAGCATAGCCAATAGAGGCGAAAACGATCAATATGGCATATAAATAGTTTTGATCAGGGTTCAGCTCAGCTCCTTTTAGTATAAGGATCAAAGCCCCTATCAATCCAATGATCACGCCAATGAATTGTTTTCTTAAAAAACTAAAACCAAAAAATAATGCACCCACAACTAAAGTGTTCAACGGTGTTAATGAATTTAGAATAGATACAATAGAGCTATCAATTTTTTGAACGGCAAAAGCAAACATAAATGCCGGAAAAAACGACCCGATAAAAGCAGTTATCGCAATATAATACCATTGCCTTTTATTCACCTTAGAAATATGTTTAAATCCTATTGTGAAAAGTGTTAGTGCCGTAAAAATGATTCTAAGTGCTCCTACTTGGACAGGGCTTAGATGAATGAGTGCTTTTTTCATCAAAATGAACGAACTCCCCCAAATAAAGGCTAGTAGAATGAGAATAAACCATCTTGATTGTTTGCTATTCATGGTTTGAAGTGGCTTGGATCATGAATATAATGCTTATTTTTGTAAAATATTATTAAAAATTGAAGAGGTGAAAGTACTCATTAAAATTTTTTCGATAAGCATATTAGTCTTGTTTTTTATTTCTTGTGAATCCAGAAAGGAAACAAAACTGGATATGCAGGAGGCAGCTGAAACAAATGTTGTTGCTCAAAACCTGAGACAGGTGAAAGTTGATATTAAAGGAATGACTTGTGAAATAGGATGCGCTCGATTGATCCAGTCAAAATTGTACAAAGCAGACGGCGTGACCTTTGCTAAAATTTCATTTGAAGATAGTTCTGGTATTGTGAAATTTGATCAAAATAGAATAAGCGAAGAAGGAATAAAAAAGATTATTGAGAAGACGGCAGGAGGTGATATATATTCTGTAGCTTCTATTCATGAAATCGATATTGATGCTCAGAATAATGAAGGACCGTAATTTAAATACTATAACCATTGTATTTGAAAACGAAATGTTCTTAATTTGCAAATAATACTTAACCTTAAAACTATAAAATTATGAAATTAATGAAATTACTTTTCACTTTGATGCTGGTAAGTGCCATTGCATTTTCTTGTAAATCAGAGAAAAAGGATGCAGGTGAAGCCATTGAGGATGCTGTTGAAGAAACAACAGAAGCTGTTAATGACGCAGCTGCAGATGCCGCCGACGCTGTAGAAGAAGGAGCAGAAGCAGTAGGTGATGCAGTAGAGGAAGGAGCAGAAGCCGTAGGTGAAGCAGCTTCAGATGCTGTTGATGCTGCTGGTGACGCAGCAGAAGAAGTAGCAGCTGCTGTGACTGAGAAGAAAATCACAGTTGTTTACCCTAAAGACACAAAACTTCAAAATGAAGTGAAGGCTTCTTTAGCGGAATTTGCAAAAAGTAACCCAAAAGTTGAAGCTCATTTACATACGGCTTATGCATTTGCGTTTTTCCCTAAAATTTCAAAAGGAGGTCTTGGAATTGGTGGAGCCGGTGGTAAAGGATTGGTTTTTGATAACAAAACAGTTGTTGGAGAATCCAGACTTGCTCAAGCAACTTTAGGATTACAGGCTGGTGGTCAGCAATACATGGAAGTCGTATTATTCGAAGATCAAGCTGCATTTGACAGATTCACAGCCGGAAAAGTTAAATTTTCGGGCCAGGCTTCTGCAGTAGCTTTGAAAGATGGCGCTTCAGCGGATATTGATTATCAAGATGGTGTTGCCATATTTACCAAAACTATTGGTGGCTTAATGGCTGAAGCTTCTGTTGGAGGTCAAAACTTTAAATATACACCAGGAATCAATTAATAGAATTGTTCTACAAAGAATAAAATGGGCGCCTGGCGCCCATTTTTTATGCCTTGTTTTTTATTAGCTAACTATTAGGTAATTAGCTTAAAATTTACTTATTTTGTTCGATATTTAACCAAATCTCAATATAAAATGAAAATAGTAAAAGTACTGTTCATATTTGCTTTAGTGAGTATGATTACTGTTTCTTGTAAGGAAACAAAAAAAGAAGAAGTTCAGGATGATACCTCGGTTGAAATGACCGAAGAAGGATCAGAAGCTGGTGGAATGGATGCTACTGAAGATGATGTATCATCTGATAATGCGGCAGCAGGTGCCGGAGCGGCCGGGACTGCAGCTGGAGAAGGCGCCGAAGGTACGATGGAAGCTGCTGAAGGTATTGAAGCTTCATCTAAAGACCTGGAGCCATTAGTGGTGCCTGAAGGTGTGATGGCTGAAGAATTGGCTGATACACCTGTTATTTATCCTGGTTGTTCTGGTACTGTTGAAGAAATCAGGGCTTGTACTAAAGAAAGTTTCGTTTCTTATTTAAAAAGTGAATTCAATCATGATATTGCCAAAGAAGCTGGTTTTAAAAAGGGTGATTACGAAATTGGAGTTGTACTTCATGTGAATAAAGCAGGTAGAGTATTCTCCTTAAGAGTAACGGCACCGAAAAAAGAATTAGAAACAGAAATGGTAAGAATTATAAATAACACACCTCATGTAACTCCGGCAACTCATCAAGGAGAACCTGTTGGAGTCAGTGCTAAGTTTCTAGTTGATTTTAAAGTAGAAAAGTTATAAACTTGATTTATACAGATGTATTAAAAAAAACCTGAATCGATTCAGGTTTTTTTATTTTTATACAAATTCCCTATGGTACTTCAGAATTTCTTCATATTTGTTTTTGTATATTGCGCGCTGAATTAAAAAATTAACTTAAAATTAACAACTATGAAATTGATCAAAGGAATTTTTGTAATTGCCGTATTAAGCGTGCTTACATTTTCATGTGACCAAACCAAAAAAGAAGCAACTGACGCTGCTGATGCAGTAGAAAATGCTGCTGATGCAACTGTAGACGCGGCAACAGACGCTGCTGATACTGCAGCTGATGCAGTTGAAGGAGCAGTAGATGACGCAGAACAAGCTGTTGACTCAGTAGCTTCTGATGTTGAAAAAGTAGTTGATTCAGCTAAAGTTATGGCTGATTCAACAATGAAAAATTGTAAAGGTAAATGTGCCAAAGATGGTAAATCTTGTGACGGTAGCTGTAAGGCCTAACACATTTACTTGATGAATTTTTAAAAAAAAGCTACCTTATGGTAGCTTTTTTTTGCTCCAGATTGAAATTTTTTTCCTTAAAGAATAGTATAAAAACAATAGGCTGATCACGTACAGAACGCCAACCAGTTGATGTAGGGTCCCATAAACAAGCGGGATGCCGGTTTTGATCTTCAATAAGGTCATGATACCCAGAAAAACCTGGAACACGACAAGAAGATAGGAAACCGTTAACCATTTAATAGCCCCGGTATGTACATGGTTTCTTTTTTTATGATAAAAGTATACTGTAAGTAATAAGATCAGGTAGGCCAGCATTCTGTGAACGAACTGAACCAGTGCAGGAGCAAAAGCAAAGCGGTCGTAGTTGGTTAGGTTATGTAAGGTCCAATTATTTATGTCAAGTAAAACATCCGGGATAAAGGCACCATTCATCGAAGGCCAACTCGAATAATAAAGTCCGGCTCTCATGCCAGCCATTAATCCTGCAAAAACCAACTGAACAGTAGTAAATACCAAAAGAATCATAACAAATCTGGTATGTCCTTTTTTGGGTTTATTTTCCAAAAGGTAGACATCTGCTATGCATTTCACCATGGCTCCAATGGTTAGGACTGCTAAAAGGAAATGCAGCGTTAGTTTGTAAGCATTTACCCAAGGCCTGTCTACCAATCCGCTCATGACCATAATCCATCCGGCAGAAGCCGTCAAAGCAGTTAAAATCACAACAAGTGCAAGTCTTTTTATTAGGAAAATATCGATCTGTTTGAGAATGATAAAAATGATAAAAGGAATTAGGAAAATAATCCCCAGAGTTCTCACCCAAAGGCGATGAAAGTATTCCCAGAAATAAATGAATTTAAAATCTTTTAAAGTAAAATCAGCATTTATTTTATGATATTGTGGGGTTTGCTTGTAAAGCTCAAATAATTCTAGCCATTCTTGTTTATTCATAGGGGGGATAACCCCGGTAATAATATCCCAGCTGGTAATTGACAAACCTGAACCCGTTAGCCTCGTTATTCCGCCTAGGATAACCTGACCAATAAGCATGACAAGACCGGTCAGTAGCCAGAATCTTATCGTTTTAGTATAGAGGTATTTTTTCTTCAATTTTATTATAATTAAATAGGTTTTAATCTTTCCATTCCAATGATTCAATCATGCGAATGATATCTTGTTGCAAATAATTTATAGCCGGTTTTATGGAATCATAATTCGGTTGAACATTAAAATAAACAGCTCCGGTAATAAAATGATGACTACTGTCAGTTACATGAAACTGAATTGGAGAAGCAGCATTACCTGTAACTTCAAATATTGAGCCATAGACTTTTTTGTGTTGATTGACATAGGGGGCTGAGCTTATACCATCTGCTTTAATAGTATGATTAAAAGTTAATTTTTCAGCTTCAAGCAATAATTCTTTTAGATTATTTTGAACCGGTCTGTAGGTCATATTAATCGAAGCTTTTAAATTGGGGTAGTCAATATTAACCCAGCATTTGCTATTTAGTTTTACCTCGGTAGCACTTGATCTGTCAAAAGTATAAGGACATTCACTATTGATCATCTCATATACTGGTGCTGGATACTCAAGCCTTAACTGAGCCTTAGGTTTGGGAAGTACTTCTTCTTTGAAGCAGCCTATAGTCATTAAGCCTAATAATCCTATTAAAGTACTTTTAAACGTTTTTTTGTTCATTGTTATTTTTTCTTCATTGGCAGGTTGACTTTAACCTGTTTAATTCTTTTTTTATCGATGGCTTCAATGGTGAAATTGTAATTATTAAAGCTCACTTTGTCGTTCTTTGTAGGAAACTTACCCGTGATCTCCAATATAAACCCAGCCAGTGTTTCAGCTTCGTATTTATGCTCTTCAAAAACTGCCTCTTCTATATTCAATACCTTGTAAAAATCCTTTAAGGTTGTTTTTCCTTCAAAAACATAATTAAACTCATCCAATCTGGAATAAGACAAATCATTTTGATCAAATTCATCCGAAATATCACCTACAATTTCTTCAATAATATCTTCTAAAGTAATTAAGCCAGATGTTCCACCATATTCATCAACTACAATGGCCATATGGTTCTTCATTTCTTGAAACTCTTTTAACAGATCATCAAGTTTTTTATTTTCCGGAACAAAAAAAGCTTCTCTGATGATCTTTTTCCATTGAAAAGTTTTTTTACTTAAGTGAGGAATAAGATCTTTCGTATATAAAATACCGATGATGTGATCTACATTTTCCTCGTAAATAGGAATTCTGGAATGTCCTTTTTTAATTATTTTTTCAGTGATAGCACTGAATTCTTCATCTGAGCTAAGGGCAAATATGTCCATTCTCGGGCACATAATTTGAGAAGTATCCGTGTTTCCAAAATTGACAATACCCTGTAAGATCTTTTTTTCTTCCTTTGTGGTTGCTCCTTTGGAAGTCAATTCGAGAGCCTGAGATAAGACTTCAACTGAAAAATCAGATTGTTTTTTGCTTAATTTCTTTTCGACCAAGTTTGTGAGGTTTAATAGCGGGCTGCTTAAGAAAGTTAGCATAGAGTTCAAAAAAAGCATAGGTTTAGCCATAAAGGAGGCAAAACTTGAGGCATTTCGATTTGCATAAATTTTAGGTAAAACTTCTCCAAATAAAAGAATGAGAAAAGTAACCAGAACAATCTCTAAAAGAAATTTGATCAAGGTAGAAGATAGGCCAGCAAAATAATAGTCACCAACATAAGTAAAAAGCAGAATAAATAAAATATTGATAAAATTATTGGAAATTAGTATGGTTGCCAATAGTTTTTTTGGATTGTCAAGCAATTGATTTACCTGAAGGATATTTGGGTCACCTTCTTTTTCAAGATCGGCTTTTGTCAAAGAAAAGTAAGCCACTTCCGTACCAGAAATAAAACCGGAAATAACCAATAGAATCAATAGTGAAACGATTCCGGTTATGCCTTGCCAACCAAATTCTATTGCCATAAAAATACTTGCGGGTTCAGGATCCAAAGAATAATGGTTTAATTCAAAATAATTTTAAAACTAAAATGGCACGTCATCAGCTGCGTCTTTTAAAGAATCTATCCCCTTAGATTTATTTTCATTGACCTCACGGGAAGTTTCTATTGAAACAGGGTTGTTGAGATCCTTTTTCGTTGTAAGAAAAGTCATATCTAGGGCATGAATTTCAGTTGTATATCTTTTAACACCTTCCTGCTCCCATTGCCTTGTCTTAATCTTTCCTTCAATAAAAACCCTATCACCTTTGCTAAGAAATTTCTCACAAAGTTCAGCCAGTTTATTCCTGACAACTACATTATGCCATTCGGTGGTTGTCACTTTTTCACCTGTTTGTCTGTTGCTAAATGATTCATTTGTAGCAACGGGAAATCTTCCAATACAATTTCCTCCTTCAAAATAATGCATTTTTACTTCGTCACCCAAATGCCCAATCAGCATCACCTTATTTAATGAGTTTGCCATAATAATTTAATAAGAATCAAAGATAATCAAAATGCAAGGTATGCATTAATTTACGCTTTGATATTTATCAACAAAATTCTGCAATAATACGGGTAGAGCCAAGTTTTTTAGTTCCTGCCATGAGGTCACATTCTCAGGCTTTTCCTTGGGCTCAACGATCCAAAATGAGGTATATATAGTTTGGTGTGTCAGTTTATGAATAATGGGAAGTTCATTATACTTTTTAAGTGTAAAGGGGCCATGATTAAGGAGTTCTGCTCTAATGATCTCAACAAGCTCAGATTCATCTTGCAAATCTTCATGGGTTTCATAAAGGGGAAATTCAAATAGGTTTTGCCAGATATCCTTATGCTTTCTTTGTCTTAGTAGGGTTGATTCTCCATTAACATCTAACACTAAATAGTTGAAATAACGCTTTCTGATTTTAATCTTTTTTAGTTTTACAGGAAGTACATCGATACTTTTTTCTTGAAGCGCAAAACATGTATTGTTGAAAACACAAGTATCACATTTAGGTTTTTTTGGTGTGCAAACCAGCGCTCCAAATTCCATAAGGGCTTGATTGTGAGTTCCAGGATCATCAGGATTTAATAATTCATCAGCTAACAATTTGAATTCTTTTATGCCTTTAGATTCATTTATAGGTGTATTTATCCCGAAAACTCTCGATAAAACTCTGAATACATTCCCGTCGACTGTAGCATGAGGCTGATTGAAAGCTATAGAAGCTATTGCCGAAGCCGTATAATCTCCTATGCCCTTTAATTTTATTAGTTCAGAATAAGAGTTAGGAAATTGACCATTATATTGACTCGCGACAATCTTTGCTGTATTATGTAAATTTCTGGCACGCGAATAATACCCCAGACCCTGCCATAATTTTAAAATTGTCTTTTCATCGGCCTTGGCAAGATCAAAAATATCATCGAATTCACTTGCAAATTTTTCGTAATATGAGGTTCCTTGTGCGATACGGGTCTGTTGTAATATAATTTCAGATAACCAAATTAAATAAGGATCTTTAGATTTCCTCCAGGGTAAATCCCGTTTATTAATTAAATACCACATTATTAATGTGTTAGAAAATTTTAAATTTTCCCTCATTTTGCAATAGTACAATTTTTTATCTAATTAAATTTTAATCATTTAGCTTTTTGAAATTGATTTATTGTATTATATTTGCCCCCTCAAATAAAGAATAAAATAACGTATAAATAATTTAAAATGACAAAAGCAGAGATCGTGGCTAACATTTCAGAAAAATCTGGTATTGAAAAAGCTGATGTTTTAAGAGTGGTAGAGGATTTTATGGTAGAAGTGAAAGATTCGTTGAACCAGGGAAATAATGTTTATTTAAGAGGATTTGGCAGTTTTATAGTGAAAGAAAGAGCTGAGAAAACAGGAAGAAATATTTCAAAAAATACAACAATAAAAATTCCTGCTCACAATATTCCAGCGTTCAAGCCTGCAAAAGTTTTTGTAGAGAGCGTTAAAAAAAGCGTAGCAGTTAAATAATAAAAATCTTATAATTCAGTTTATTATGCCAAGTGGTAAAAAAAGAAAGCGCAGTAAAATTTCGACGCACAAGCGTAAGAAAAGAAGCAGACAAAATAGACATAAGAAGAAAAAATAACGAATAGGTGAGCAATCACCTATTTGTTTTAAGTTTTCAGTTTAGTACGTTCATTGACATAAAATTTGTTTAGACAAATACGGAGGTTATCAAGAATAACCACACACAATTATTAATCAATCTATCTGTAGTATGATCTCATGGTCAAAGCAGATGGATGCAAAAATATAACAGAGTGAAAACAGAATTAATTATTAGATCGAATTCCTCTGATATAGATTTTGCCTTATTAAAAGATGGAAAACTTGTTGAGTTACACAATGAAACTTTGGACAATAATTTCTCAGTAGGAGATATTTTTTTATCCAAAGTCAAAAAAACTTTATCGGGACTAAATGCATCATTTGTGAATGTAGGAAGTGAGAAAGATGCCTTTTTACATTATCATGATTTAGGACCACAATTATCATCTTTAAAAAAATTCACACAACAAGTTAGTACGGGGAAAAGAAAAGATTTCACCCTTAAGGGTTTCCAATTTGAGAAAGATATTAACAAACATGGAAAAATTGATGATGCGATAAAATCGGGACAGAATATGCTAGTGCAGGTTGTGAAAGAACCTATTTCTACCAAAGGACCGCGTATAAGTTCAGAATTATCAATTGCAGGGCGCTATTTGGTTTTAGTTCCATTTTCTGATCGTGTATCAGTATCACAGAAAATCACCAATAATAAAGAAAAGGAGCGGTTAAAAAGACTGGCTCAAAGTATTAAGCCCAAAGGGTTTGGTGTTATTTTAAGAACAGTTGCTCAAGACATAAAAGTAGCCGAGTTAGACCGAGATTTACAGTATTCGGTTCAACGTTGGGTCAATATGTGCAAGCAAATACCTAATGCTCAAGCACCTCAAAAAGTTTTATCTGAATTGAACAGGGCCTCATCAATCTTAAGAGACGTGTTCAACGAGTCGTTTACCAGTATTATTACAAACGATTTATCATTACATCAGGAAATCCTAGACTATTTGGAAAGAATAGCGCCGGAAAAAAAATCGATTGCTCAGCATTATAAATCAAGAGTGCCGATCTTTGATTATTACGGAATTGAAAAACAGATAAAATCGGCTTTCGGCCGTACTGTTTCAATGCGAAAAGGTGCATATCTGGTTATTGAACATACAGAAGCTTTGCACGTAATTGACGTTAATTCAGGAAATAGATCCAACAAGGCGAATTCACAGGCAGATACAGCTCTAGAAGTTAATATGATCGCAGCCACAGAGATTGCGAGACAACTTCAGCTAAGGGATATGGGAGGAATTATAGTAATTGATTTCATTGATATGCATCAGGCAGATCACAGGAAAAAATTGTATGATCATCTTAGAAAGGAAATGAGTACCAGTAGAACGAAGCACAAGGTATTACCACCTAGTAAATTCGGTTTGGTTCAGATTACCCGCCAAAGAGTTAGGCCTGAAAGGAACATAAAAACAGACGAGGAAGATCCAAATAAAAATGGAGAAGTAGAAGCTCCGATAGTTTTGATCGATAGGATCGAAGCAAACCTGATGAAGATCATGGAAGAAAACAAGTCTGGAATTGCGCTACATGCGCATTCTTTCGTGGCTTCCTATCTTACAAAAGGTTTGAATTCAATTCAAGTGAAATGGTTCTTAAAGTATAAGAAATGGATCAAAATAGTTCCAAGAGATGCTTTCCCATATTTAAAATATCAATTTGTCGATAGTAACGATAAAATAATAAGGTAAGAATATATCATAAAGCCCCGCTTCAGCGGGGCTTTTTTTTTGACCCTATGGGATGATTTTTGCTATAATTGTCCTTGAATCTTGAAGTTTAACTCGAAGAATATAGATGCTTCGAGAAGGAAATCCAGACCAGTTAATGTGAACTAAATTTGCATTTACAGAATGGTCTTTTAATTTCCGGCCATTGAGATCAAATATCTCAAGCCGAAGTATCGTATCATTGTTGTTGGTGCTAACCGAAAGTATTTCATTATATAAAAGCCAGATAATTTTTGATTGATCCTCGGATAATACAGGATTACCTTCTGGCAAGGATCTAAACTCCAATTCAAACCTCTGGATGTTCTTTATAGGTTCCTCCAGCATAAAGGAATAGGGTGAGACCAACAAGTCGTGATTTATCTTTAATAATTTATCACGAAGGATAATTTCTGTATCTGCAAAGCCACCTTCTATATGGTCTATACTTATTTTTAATAATGTTTCCTCTTGAATTCTGCTGTGAAGACCTAGTTGAATTTTTTCATTGCCTTGAAAGCTCGGTAAGCCCTGAATAGCAAACGGCTTATCATCAGCAAGTGAATAAAAGTTTATTGGATTTTGTGTATCTATTCTGGCCCCGTCAAAATTATTGTCAAATGTGGTAGTTGCCCCATCGACAAATCCAATAAGAATTTGGCTAAATGCGCCTTGGTCATTTGTAAGATTCAACCAGATCTTGTTTCCATTTACGCTATCTTTGGACTTGCTTGATTTGAAGAAATTGTCATTGTGTTCAATGGTCCTCATCTCATTTTTAAGGGTTAAAAGGCCTTTTTCTAGCCCTTCTACAAAGAAACCCTGACAACTGCTTATGTATTGTGTAGGTTCCTTGCCATTTGGATTGGCTTTGATGCCTCCGGTTCCAACTGTATACATGGCATAATCATCAGAACTGTAACTTCTAACGCCCAGAGACTCTTGAACTTTAGCTGGAGTACTATGGGTCCAAAAATAGAAGGTTCCACTCAGCAGGTCTTTATTTATTGGATGATTGAGTAATAATTCAGCATCAATAGCGGAAGGGTAAGGATTACCAATAAAATTCCAATGATGTTGCTCAGGGATTGTATTAGTTTCAGCATAAATAGGTATTTCAATGTTTCCTGTATTCATTGTTCCGGTGAATGTTACGTTTTGCTCCTTTGCAAAAGGGGTGGTCTCAGGAGCCATGGAGGTATAACCCCTACCAACCTGCATTGCTCCTGAAGCACGCACCCATGCGTTGTTATTATCATCCGATCCGTCATTATTCAAGTCTTCAAAATCCTTTGTTGAAAAGTAGTAAAAAGAGTTTTTTGGAGAATTCCAGAATACTGTTTCTAAAGACGCATTTTCAACTGGGCTTGACCAGTAGGTATAGTCTTTAGGATTGAGCTCAGTGGTAGTTTTATGAATAACTACGGCCCCATTATTGTCTATTGTACCATCATCATCTACCATGATTAGAGAGCCTTCATGACCTACTTCTAAAGTTCCTTCCACAACCAAATCTTTTTGGATCCTGACATGGTCTGATCCCGAAATAAAAAGATTTATATCCGATAGAATATGTAAGGTGCAAGCTTCGATGTTCCCGTGTGTTTCTGTCGAATAATTACTTTCTAGAATCGCTTTACGATAGGCATCAGGTTGTCCATTTGTCCAGGATCCTTCATGCCAGCTAGTCGAACCTGAATTATGAATTCCAATTCTTACATTAGAATCTGGCTCAGCGAAATTAACGACCTCAATGGGAAAGATAAGCCAGTCTGATGGCTGAAAACCGCTATTAGAAATAGATGCATCACAACCATATTTTCTAATCATACTTAGGTTAGCTCCCCAAATACCTGAAGAACCAATGATATCTGTTCGTTCGGCCCAACACGTTTCGGTATCGGAAGTAGAAATTACGAGAATGTCATCTCCGGTAAAATTGCATACAGAAGTTTTTATCTCGTTGCCATCAATAGCATAGGTGGGCTCTGTGACATTAAGTGAGGCGGAATATTTAACTGACTGCCACGGAGCAATGGCCGGAATCAATTTTTTACTGCTTGGTTTAATTCCGATGGGATGCTGCGTATCTTCATTCCTAAAAAGAGCCAGATAATATGTGTTTTCAGGGCTGGTTTTATTGCTAGTGTTAGTTATTTCTATCCACTTGTTGTTTGCATTTCCTTCATAATATTGAGAGATGATCAATGGGTGGGATGTGGGTCCTGTACCTTCGCCCTGTATGATAAATGCAAAAGGGTTTTCTGAGGGATCTGTATTTATAATATCAAGTCTCGCAGTATGTATCCCAATTAGATCTGGACTATAGTCAACAGAAAATTGAAGACTATCATTAGGTGCAACTGATTTGTTGCCTTCGAAGCTTGTTGAAAAATGACTGGCACTAAGGCCAGAAATAAGAATTTGATCGATATCCAAGGTTTTATTTCCTGAATTTTTAATGGTAAAGGATCGTTGGATGAGGGTATCTTTTACAACGGGCCAGGCTCCAAAATAACTATTGTTGATTGCGGAGGTGGAAATACTTCCGTCAGAAATCGATTTACCGTTTCCGTACAATTCAATTTCAGGAAGGTTGCCTTGACAATAACTTGCATGGGATCCAAGATCACCAGTATCTTCAAACCCATATTGATCCCATTCATCCAGGTCAAATTCATTGTTTGGAGTTTTGACTTGACTTTTTCTTCTCAGCGTTATATCTTTTCCAAAGTTGATGGAATCTCCAATTTGACCAACAACATCAATGATCTGTTCGTTCTTTTGCAGGGCAATTTTATCATCACCATTATAGTCCATCACAGAACTATTGGTACTTAGATCTGCTGAAATTGAAAGATTTTCTGTATTGTCTTTTACAAGGAAACTGGCCCAGGGGTCAAGAGAACCTGTTAACTGCAGCCTGGATGATGACTGAACATTCTTTCCTGTGTACTTTACCAGTTCATATGCACTTAAATCAAGACTTTGATCACTGGGATTGTACAACTCAATATAATTGTTTCTATGGCTTCTAGATGAGCCGCCTTCAAGATATTCTGAGATCATTAACTCCGAGCAAGGACTGATAGGTTCCCCTTCGAGTCGAATATTGTCAAGCCCTGCAATATCAGAACCATTTTGTTTGATACTGATTCTTAACTTTATGAATGAAGCAGTGTTTGGTATATCAACACTTACAGTGGTCCATTGACTATAAGCTCAAATCATTTTGACCGTCAATGAACACTACTTCTCCTTGTGATTCACCGTTTAACCATAGTTCATATTTCATGTCATCGCCATTGTCATAACCCTGCACCAAAACTTCAAAAGAGAGTCTCACATTTCTGAATTCGGCAATGTTATAGGAAGTGAATTCGATAAATTCAAAATCAGATGAACCACAATCTCCATTGAGGTCTTGAATCCCCCAAAAATAATTGCCTTCTAGGGGAAGAATGTTTCCAAGAGCACTATGATAGTTCCAGGTATCATCTTGTTCGGTGCAGGGCGGGGTTGAGATCATTTCAACGGGCCATGTATCTCCCGATTCTTCGAATCCATGTTTAGCAATTAAGGTATTTTGGGCGAAGGTTTGGATAAGATGCAATAGCAAATAGAGACATAAGTAGTACTTCAGCATGATAAAGCAGATTAGTTTTGGAAAAATTAACTGATGAGAGTACTTTTGGAATAGTATTATTTTATTACATGAGAGAAAAAAAGTTAACATATACTGTAGAAGAAGCCAAACGATCAATTGAGAGGTATTGTGCCTATCAGGACCGCTGCCATCAGGAGATAGATCGGAAGTTGAAAGAGATGAGGATGATCCCGGAAGCACGTGAAGTCATATTTCTGCATTTAATGGAACATGATTTTTTGAATGAGGAAAGGTTTGCCAGAAGTTTTGCCAGAGGTAAATTTCGGATCAAACAATGGGGGCGTCAACGCATAGAACGAGAATTGAAACAAAAAGATATATCGGCTTACAATATCAAAGCGGGCCTGAGTGAAATATCTCAAGAGGAATACGAGAAAACATTTATGGAAGTCAGCAGGAAACGGTTTTTAAGTGTACATGAAACGGACCTGTATAAAAAGCGTAAAAAGGTGGGAGATTTTCTGTTGAGAAAAGGATTTGAAAGTCATAAAGTATATGAAGTACTAAAGGACTTGGAAAGGGAAAATAATTCGTGAATTAGACAAAAATACCCTGATTGTTTTTAGTATATTTGTTGCCCTAAATTTTTCGATTATGAGTGTACAAAGTCAGGTAATGGAGCAGATGAAAGTAGCGATGAAATCAAAAGATACATTAGCACTGGAATCATTAAGAGCGTTGAAATCGGCATTTCTACTTGCAAATACAAGTGGAGGTAATGTTGAGCTCAGTGAAGAAGATGAAATCAAAATCGTTCAAAAATTAGTCAAGCAAAGAAAAGATAGTGCGGCCATATTTCAAGAGCAGAACAGAATGGATCTTGCTGAACCCGAAATAGCGCAAGCCAAGATTTTGGAACAATTTCTTCCTGCCCAGATGGGAGAGGAAGAATTGAAGACGGCTATCGAAGCCATCATTAGCCAAACAGGAGCAAGCTCTATGAAAGACATGGGTAAGGTGATGGGAATGGCCTCACAACAATTGGCGGGTAAAGCTGATGGAAAAGCAATATCAATGATTGTAAAACAATTATTGACATAAGCGATTAAGAATAATATTAAGAGATTCCTGCTGTCGCAGGAATGACAATGGCCCCGTGGCGCAACTGAATAGCGCATCAGATTTCGGCTCTGAGGGTTACAGGTTTGAATCCTGTCGGGGTCACAGATGAAAGAAAACCCTTCGCGTTGCGAAGGGTTTTTTATTTGGAAAAATCGTCACCAGCTCGCTGGTGTAAGATTTTGACAAATAAAAAACACCATCACGCCAAAGCGTGATACAGGTTTTCTTTCTCAAAATGGAGCCATTTCAGGATCAACGCAACTAATCCTGTTAATCCTGATCAAAGATTGTTAACAAGTTGCCCCCTGACTTAAGTCAGGGGGTGACTTGTTATGTCTCGAAACTGAAAAGGTCAACAGTTACTTAATAATCAGCAGGCAGATTTATCATCATTTCATGATTTCCCACCCATGATATTTGATCATCTGCACATATCAGAGTTCATTTTAATTGATATGACAGTCGTATGGTGTTCCGAAGTTTTCACATTTTGCTTGGTCCGATTATTATACCAGGCCATTATTATGTAGCCATCATGTTTAGAATTTTTGGATAATTTAAAACCTCGTGATCGTATTTGATTATAGACATAGCAGGCAGCGTTATTGTCAAGATTCTTACAATCTACATAGAGCGCATTTCCTCTCTGATCAGAATGATATGCATTATTATTTGATCTTTGAGCAACACCGACGCCATAACCAATATTTAATGATAGTAAAAAGGGAATTAAGTTAAGGGAGCATTTGAATTTTTTTCGTCTTCTGTATCGGGGTTTTGATAAATAAATGAATTCATTTATGATATAGTCAAAAAAACTACAACCAGTTAATGCTGTTTGGAACTCATTGTACTTTTCCTTTTTCACAATAAAACAAGTGTCTTAATATGCGGTGCAAGTCTTACTAAAAAGAAGAAAATCATTATTATCCAAATAATCGAAGTATCTTTGCAATTCTTAAAACAATAGATGACTTTCAAAGAATTAGGGCTAATACCTTCTATTCTCCGAACCCTGGAGGAACAAGGATACGAAAAGCCAACCCCCATACAACAGCAATCCATTCCCATCTTATTAAAAGGCAGAGATCTTTTGGGATGCGCTCAAACAGGTACAGGTAAGACAGCAGCATTTGCTATTCCTATACTGCAACATTTGAGCAAACCTCATCATGAACCCAAGGGAAGGCGAAGGATAAAGGCATTAATTATTACACCAACACGTGAGTTGGCGACACAAATAGGTGATAGTTTCACTGTGTATGGAAAATACACGAATTTAAAAAACACTGTAATATTTGGTGGTGTCAAACAAAGAGCCCAGGTCGATGCCTTAAGGAGAGGAATTGATATATTGGTCGCAACACCCGGACGTCTTTTGGACCTCATTAATCAGAAACAGATTAGTCTTAGAGATGTTGAATATTTTGTGTTGGATGAGGCAGATCAGATGCTTGATATGGGCTTTATTCATGATATTAAAAAGGTCATCGCTTTATTGCCCAAAAACAGGCAATCATTATTTTTCTCGGCCACAATGCATTCCAAAATTGTGACACTGTCGAAACAGATATTGGGCAACCCTGAAAGAGTAACAGTGCAGCCCGAACAAACTACGGCTGAAAAGGTCGAACAAAACTTATATTTGGTCACCAAAGGAAACAAGATCAAACTCCTGAAATATCTATTGCAGGAGCGTCAAATGGATTCGGTTTTGGTTTTTTCGAGGACCAAACATGGGGCAAATAAGATCGTTAAATTGTTATTGAGAGACGGGTTTGAGTGTGCTGCAATTCACGGTAACAAATCACAGAAAGCACGAGAACTTGCCCTTGATAGTTTTAAAAAGGGAAAGATCAAAATTTTAGTTGCTACAGACATAGCGGCTAGAGGTATCGATATAGATGAATTATCATTTGTAGTAAACTATGATCTTCCTAATGTGCCTGAATCTTATGTTCATAGAATTGGGAGAACAGGCAGAGCGGGTTCAAGCGGTGTGGCTATTTCTTTTTGTGACGCCTCTGAAAGACCTTATTTAAGGGATATTGAAAAATTGATCAACAAGAAGATCACCGTAATTCACGAACATCCTTTTATTAATGATAGTCTTGAAAATGAATCTTTCCAACCAGAACGAAAGCATGGGCATAAAAGAAAACCTAAATCAGCTTCAGCTTCTAAGGCGCAAGGTGGTGGAAAAAATAATTACTGGAGAAAAAGAAAGACCGGTGGCCCAAGAAAATCTTCCTAAAAGGAGCTTATCATAAAGAATTTTGTTGACCATGATTTAAATCATTTTATTTTCAGGATAAATTCATGTACTTTATATTAGTTTAAAGGCCATGTAGGATGAAAAAAAATGAACCCATCTCAAGTATTATGACCAAAGAGGTCGTTACTTTATGTTTAGCAGATACACTTTATTCAGCCGAGAAGAGAATGAAAAAAAACCATATCAGACATATGCCTGTTGTGGAAAATGAAAAACTCATCGGCCTGATCAGTTTATCCGACCTTCAACGCGTAAGTTTTATCGATGCCTATGGCAAGGAAGGCACAGAAGACACCCCAATTTACAATATGTTAGATATCAAAGACCTGATGATCAAAAAACCACTAACGGCAACTCCTCAAACCACTATTTTGGAAGTTTCAAAATTGTTGGCCAGTAAGGAATTTCATTCTTTGCCTGTTGTAGAAAAAGACAAACTGGTAGGTATCATTACCACTACGGATCTACTGCATTATTTTATTGAATTGTGTTGATCCAACATGGCGGCAACTTTGTGGACAATGGTTTCTGCCAGTTTAAATTTTGATTCTACAGTCCATCCGGCAACGTGTGGACTTAAAAGTACCTTATCTGAATGGATCAAATATTGAAAATCTTCGGGTAAGGTATTTTCATTTGAAAAAAAGTTTTCAAAAGATTTTTTTTCATATTCAAGTACATCAAGACAGGCTCCAAGCACTTTTTCTGTTTCCAATGCTTTGACAAGATCTTTGGTGACAACTGCTGAACCTCTTGCCGTATTGATCAAATAAATGTCATGTTCGAATTGTTCCAAAAAAGAGCCATTGATCATTTGCTTTGTTAAATCCGTTTCAGGCGTATGCAGACTAAGGACCTCTGTCTTTTCGAATAATTCCTGCAGCGAGACTTGACGGGCGTTTTGGTCACCTACATTTGGTTTAATATCATAACAGATTACCTCGCTTTCAAAACCCTGCAGTTTTTTGGCAAAGGCTTTCCCCATATTGCCATACCCAATAAGACCTATTGTTTTACCTTCGAGCTCAATTCCGCGATTGTCTTCTCTCAACCAGATGCCTCTTCTAATTTCATTGTCGGCTTTTTTCAATTTATTAAAAAGAGCAAGAATCATCCCTAAGGCATGTTCTCCTACCGCATTTCTATTCCCTTCAGGAGCCGCTATAAGCTTTACACCTCTTTGTTCTGCAAAAGCTATATCAATATTCTCGAGCCCAGCACCAACCCTGCCAATAAACTTTAGGTTTGTTGCTTTTTCAAGAAAAGATTGATCAAGAGAAAATCGACTTCTAACAATTACTCCTTCATATAGATGAATCTTTTTTTCAACTTCAGATTTACTTGAGTCATAATCTTCGTGACAAATAAATTTTAAGTCCTTTAAGCCTTGCATCAGAAAAGGATGATTGCTATCTAAAAAAAGCACTTTCATGATTTCTAATTTTTTACAAAAATATAGGAACTTAATTATTAAAAGATCCTTAATTTTAAAAAAAAATATATTTATGAAACGTATTTACTACATGTTGCTTTTTGCTGTAGCGCTCTTGACCCAGACCTCTTTGGTAGGACAGGATTATTATTTTGAAGCTTTTCAACCCTTTGATAAGTCAATTCCCAGCCCGGAAGAATTTTTAGGCTATCCGATCGGAGATTACCATACAAGGCATGATCTGGTGGTTGCCTATATGTATACCCTTGCTGAGCTTTCGGATAAGGCTTCGGTAAGTGTATATGGTAAAACACATGAAAACAGAAAGCTCCTTATCCTGAATATAGGAACTCCTTCGAATTTAGAAAATTTAGAAAATATTCAAAAACGCCATATGGAGGTGGTCGATCCAAATACAAATGTGACTGATTTCAAGGAGCTTCCCTTATTCATTAATATGGCCTACGGGGTGCATGGAAATGAGCCTTCAAGTTCGGAAGCAGCGATGCTTATAGCCTATACATTAGTGGCCTCACAAAATGAATCGATACAAAAATATTTGGATGAAGTAATCGTGTTTCTTGACCCGACAATCAATCCTGACGGAAGAGACAGGCATACTAACTGGGTAAATACCTACAGAGGAGAACCACTTATCTCAGATAAGTTTGATATTGAACACAATGAGGGCTGGCCCCGGGGAAGAACTAATCATTATTGGTTCGATCTGAATAGAGACCTGCTACTTGCGGTTAACCCGGAATCGAGAGGGCGTTTGAAATGGTATCATCAATGGTATCCTAATGTGGTGACTGATTTTCATGAAATGGGAACCAATAGTACTTATTTCTTCGAACCCAAGAACAAATCAGCTTCCATAAACCCAATTACACCAGCTGAGAACAGAGATGTCCTCAATAAGGTATTTGCAGATCAGTTTGCCGCTGACCTTGATCAGATCGGCTCTTTTTACTTTACTGATGAAGTTTATGATTCTACCTATCCCGGATATGGATCTACTTATATGGATCTTCACGGTGCGCTTGCATTGTTATTTGAACAGGCGAGTTCGAGAGGACATCTTCAGGAAACGCCTACAGGAGAAATTTCTTTTGCGTTTACCATAAGAAACCAATACGTTTCAAGTATAGCAACCATTAAGGCTGCTATAGCTAATAAGGATCTTCTGTATAAATACCAAAATGATTTTTTTAAGAATTCATTGCAAAAAGCAAACAGTTCCGCGATTAAAGGCTATGTTTTTGGAGACGCTTTTGACAGAAACAGGAATAAAGCATTTCTTGATGTGTTGCTTCAACATCATATTGAGGCCTATCCAATAACAAAGGATCTAAAGGTCAATAATAAAACTTTTAAAGCTGGAAGCTCCTATGTAGTTCCTACCAATCAGAAGGAGTATTATATGGTACAATCATTATTTGAGACTTTTAGCAAATACAGAGACAGTGTTTTTTATGACACTTCAGCTTGGTCGATGGTCAATTTTTACAATATGAAATACCAGTCGCTTTCAAAACTGCCTTCAACAGGATCAATGGTTACAGCAGAAAACAATAATGCAGCCATAGAGGAGGTGTCAAAAAGTAATTATGCCTATATCATACCTTATGATGATTATTATGCTCCAGCGCTTCTCTATTATCTTCAGGATCATGGACTAGTGGTTAAAGTATCGAGTAAACCATTTACGGTCAAAATAAACGGGAAGGATCAAAGTTTTCATCGAGGAGCATTAATGGTTCCGGTAGAGGATCAGTTTGAACTTGACAAGGACCAGGTTTATCAATGGGTGAAAGAAGGTAGTGATAAATTTGGGGTCCAGACCTATGCCATTTCAACCGGAATGACCGTAAAAGGAAATGGATTGGGTAGCAGAAGTTTTCAGACTTTGGTGAAACCTCATGCAATGATGGTTGTTGAAGGCTCGGTCAGTTCATATGAAGCAGGTGAAGTATGGCATTTATTTGAGAACAGGATGGAAATACCTCTTGTTAAAATTCCTGAGAGCAGGTTTTATCAAACAGATATTTACAGATATAATGTGATCATTATGGTGTCAGGAAGATACAGATTGCTCAATAAGAAAGAAAAGGATAGGATCAAACAATGGGTGGCCGATGGGAATACACTCATAACAACAGCCAGAGGGACTGATTGGGCAGTGAAGCAAAAGATTGCTGATGAAGTATTGATATCTTCAAAAATTGATACTTTGCCTGTTCAAAAAAGAAGCAATTATGAAAAAGCGACAGGTAGTATTGAAAAGCACAATATTGGAGGAGCAATTTTTGGAGTAGATCTCGATATTACCCATCCGATTGCTTATGGTTATCAAGATAGAACGGTTCCTGTTTACAAGAACAACAGGGTATGGTTGTCTCCAAGTAAGAACAAGTTTTCAACGGTCGCAAAATATCTTGATCAACCACATATTGACGGTTATATTAGCAAGGAGAATTTGGAAATTATGAAAGGTGCAGCATCAATAGTTGTAAGTAAAAAAGGTAAGGGAAGAATCATTCTTTTTGCTGATAATCCTAATTTTAGAGGAGCCTGGTATGGAACGAATAAATTATTTATGAATGCGGTTCATTTTGGATCGTTGATTAAGGTGCCCCAATAACCAAAACTGAATAGAGGTCATAAAAAAACTCCAAAGTATTTCTTTGGAGTTTTTTGATTGTTCAGGTTTCACTTAGTTTTTTAAAGCTTCAGCACCACCAACAATCTCAAGAATCTCATTGGTTATAGAAGCTTGACGTGCTTTGTTGTATACCAGCAGTAAATCATCTCTAAGCTCTGTTGCATTATCAGTTGCTTTATGCATAGCTGTCATTCTCGCTCCGTGTTCTGATGCATATGAATCTCTGATAGCTTTGTATAACTGCATTTTCAACGCCTTAGGGATCAACCCTTGCACGATCTCAGTTTTATTAGGCTCAAAGATATAATCAGCATCGACATCCTCAGTTTCTTCAGCTGGAATAATAGGTAAGTACTGTTCCTGTGTTACAATTTGAGTCGCCGCATTTTTAAATCTGTTATAAACAAGATCAATTTGGTCAAAATTTCCATTGGCAAACTGTTCCATAAGATCTTCTGCAAACGGAGTGGTATTTTCAAAAGTCAAATCGTCAAAAAGATCAGATTCAAATTTGTATATACTGTGTTTCTTAGAAAGAATATCATTCCCTTTTTTACCAAAAGTAAGCATGGAAACGTCTTTACCCGCATACTTGTTCTTCGCAATACGAGCAGCTTCTTTAATCACATTAGAATTAAACCCTCCGCATAAACCTCTGTTAGAAGTTATGGTAACAATCAAAACCTTTTTGACCTCTCTTTGTTGCGTATAAACACCTCCATCATCTCCTTCAAGGGTAGCACTAAGATTTTGCAGTAACTCGGTTAATTTATTAGAATAGGGACGCATTTGTACAATCGCATCCTGGGCTTTTTTCAACTTGGCAGCAGACACCATTTTCATGGCACTGGTGATCTTCATGGTTGAACCAATGGATGAAATTCTATTACGTATCTCTTTTAAATTTGCCATTCTTTATATTATTATAAATTTGGAATTCGATGCTCCGAATTCAAAACTTTTAATGTTTATTCATATTTCGCAGAAACTTCTTTTGCTACTTTTTCCAAGGTGTCAGTAACTTCATCAGTTAGCTTTCCAGCTTTTAATATGTCAAGGATATCTCTGTGTTTTGCATTCAAAAATTCAAGATAATCTTTTTCAAATTCTTTCACTTTTTCAACAGGAACTTTTCTTAACAAATCCTTAGAACCAGCATAGATGATAGCAATCTGATCTTCTACTGCAAATGGATCATTTTGAGCCTGCTTTAATATCTCAACGTTTCTTTTTCCTTTTTCGATGACGCTCAATGTTGCAGCGTCAAGGTCAGAACCAAATTTAGCAAATGCTTCCAGTTCACGATATTGTGCCTGGTCAAGTTTTAAGGTACCTGCTACTTTTTTCATTGATTTGATCTGTGCATTACCACCAACACGTGATACAGAGATACCTACATCAATTGCAGGTCTAACACCAGAGTTAAACAGGTCTGAGGTTAGGAATATCTGACCATCTGTAATAGAAATTACGTTGGTTGGGATATATGCTGATACGTCACCTGCCTGAGTTTCAATGATAGGTAGGGCAGTCAGTGAACCACCACCTTTTACTTTTCCTTGTAATGAAGGAGGAACGTCATTCATTTGAGAAGCAATTCCATCATCATTGATCACTTTTGCAGCTCTTTCAAGAAGTCTTGAGTGTAAATAGAATACGTCACCAGGATAAGCCTCACGTCCCGGAGGTCTTCTTAATAACAATGAAACCTCTCGGTAAGCTACCGCTTGTTTTGAAAGATCGTCATAAATAATCAAGGCAGGTCTTCCTGTATCTCTGAAGTACTCACCAATGGCAGCCCCGGCAAATGGAGCATAAAATTGCATTGGAGCTACATCTGAAGCGTTAGCCGCAACAATGGTAGTGTAAGCCATGGCACCTTTTTCCTCAAGGTTCTTAGCAATACCAGCAACAGTAGATCCTTTCTGACCTATGGCAACATATATACAATATACTGGCTCACCAGCATCATAAAATTCTTTTTGGTTGATAATCGTATCAATTGCAACAGTAGATTTACCTGTCTGACGGTCACCAATGATCAATTCACGTTGTCCTCTTCCAACAGGAATCATCGCATCAACAGATTTCAACCCTGTTTGCAAAGGTTCAGTAACCGGTTCTCTGAAAATTACTCCAGGAGCTTTTCTTTCTAATGGCATTTCAAAAGTTTCTCCTTCGATAGGTCCTTTACCATCAATCGGTTCTCCTAAAGTATTTACAACTCTACCAAGGATTCCTTCACCAACATTGATAGAAGCAATTCTCTTTGTACGTTTAACTGTAGCACCTTCTCTGATCGCTGTAGATTCTCCTAACAATACTACCCCAACATTGTCCTCTTCCAGGTTAAGAACGATACCTTCAAGTCCGCCTTCAAAAACCACTAGTTCTCCATACTGTACGTTCGATAATCCGTAGATTCTGGCGATACCATCACCAATTTGTAATACAGTTCCTATTTCAGTTAAGGTAGCTTTACCTTCAAATCCTGTTAGTTGTTCTTTTAAAATTGCTGAAACTTCAGCTGGTTTTATTGTTGCCATTTTTACTAGTTATTATCTTAATTAGATTTTAGATATATATTGATTATCTTCAAATTGAGAAAGCAGATTCTTTAATCTGGAAGATACACTGGAATCATACAGTTTATCTCCAATTCTCAAGACGAATCCTCCAATGATCGAAGGATCGATAACATTGTTCATAGAAATTTCTTTTCCGACAGATTCTTTAATTTTTTTAAGAATTTCTACTTCAAGCTCTTTGGTCAGAGGAACTGCAGAAGTAATTTGAGCCACTTCTATTCCTTTAAGGAAGTCATAAATAACAATATATTCCTTAGCCACTAAATTCAATAGAGGCAGCCTTTTGTTTTCGATCAAAAGATCTAAAAGGCCCATGGTAATACCATTCACTTTTTTCTCAAAAACTTTAGATAATACAGCTCGTTTAGGACCTGATTTGATTACCGGACTTTTCAACATGATTTCCAGATCATGATTCTCCTCAATAGTTGACTGGATCAATATCATGTCATCATTCACCTCCTTGGCAAAGCCTTTTTCCTTTGCAAGGTTTAATACTGCCTTAGCGTATCTTAATGCTGCTCTTGTTCCTTTCATGCTATTATTTTAACCTAGCTTCGTCTAACATTTTTTCAATCATCGCTACCTGCTTACCTTTGTTAGATAATTCATCTTTCATGATCTTTTCAGCGATTCCAATTGATAACTCAGCTACTTGATTTTTCAATTCAGTAATCGCAGCCAGCTTTTCATTTTCTATGGTTTGTTTTGCTTGTTCAATAATCTTATTTGATTGAGCTTTTGCCTCATCTTTAGCCTCGCTGATCATTTTTTCTTTGATCATTCTGGCATCCTTTAACAAGCCATCTCTTTCAGCCCTTGCTTCTTTTAAGATCTTTTCGTTGCTGGATTTGAGATCAACCATTTCCTGGCGAGCCTTATCTGCTTCATCCAAAGCATTTTGAATACCTTCTTCTCTGCTGTTCAAAGCATCTAAAATAGGCTTCCAAGCATATTTTTTAAGTAATAAAAGCAAGAGAACAAAAAGTACTATCTGCCAGAAAAAAAGTCCAAATGAAAAATCGTTGATTAATTTCTCCATGTGTATATATTGTAAATATTAAAATTGTTTTTGAAAACAATAGCTATAACCAACCGTTACAGCTATTGTTAAATTTACTAGCCTACAAACAATGCTGCAAAACCAATACCTTCAATTAACGCTGCTGCAATTAGCATCGCTGTTTGAATTTTACCTGTAGCTTCAGGTTGACGAGCAATAGCGTCCATCGCTGAACCACCAATTCTTCCGATACCGATACCTACACCGATAACAATTAAACCAGCTCCTACAATAGTTGGAATTTCCATATATATATATAATTAAAAATTAAACATTCAAATTATTAATGTGCTTCGTCGTGTTCTTCAACAGCAAAGCCAAAATACAAGGCCGATAGCAAGGTGAAAATATAAGCCTGTAAGGCTGCTACCAGCAATTCAATAATTGAAAGGAAAAACGCAAGAAATAAAGACAGCGTACCTCCGATCCAGTTTTGAAAAATAAATACTAAAGCAATAATACTCATCAAAACAACGTGACCAGCCATGATGTTTGCATACAAACGAATCATTAAAGCAAATGGTTTGATAAATACTCCTAAAAGCTCTATTGGAGCCAAAATAAACTTCATTGGAACTGGTACACCTGGCATCCAAAAAATGTGTTTCCAGTAATTTTTATTTCCTGAGAATTGCGTAATGATAAAGGTCAAGAGTGCCAATGCAAAAGTCACCGCAATATTACCTGTTACATTCACTCCTAAGGGAGTCAGTCCAAATAGATTCAAAAACCAGATAAAAAAGAATACGGTTAGTAAAAAAGGCATATACTTTTTATATTTGGTTTCACCGATATTAGGTCGGGCAATATCATCTCTGATATACACAATAATCGGTTCAAAGAATCTACCTGCTCCTTTTGCAATTGGTCCTTTACCAAATGATCTAGCCAGCCCAACAAATAAAAGTAGCATCAGGACTCCTGTGACCATGATCATAAACACACCTTTTGTGATTGAAAAATCTAATGGCTTTATATTGGTGGGATGTTGATGCTCATCAAGACTCAGTGTTCCTTCAGCATCAGTTCTATATATTTTATTGTGGTATAATTTGTAGTATTTCCCATTGCTTTCAGCAACAGTTTCTCCATGATGAAATTTAGAAGAAGAAAATAAATGAAAGCCTTCATCAATTAGAATTACAGGAAGAGAAAAACCATAGTGTTTGTTTTTTTCCGTATCACTAAAAAAGATAAAATCGTAGGAATCCTGGATATGATGATCAATACTTTCCTTGATTTCTGTTTTTATATCTTTTTCCTCTTTGCTTCCTTCATGCTCTTCATGCTGGGCATTTAGGTTCAAGCTAAAAACTAAAATTGTGACTGTAAGGAATTTTACTAAAAACTTACTTTGCATCTTTAACGAATTATATTGGCTTAAAAAATCTGTGCAAAAGTAATATATTTATTTGGATAGATTATAAAGAAAATCTTATTTTTTTAGAAATTCAATGACGCCTAAAGTTTCTAAAATAAGACTGATTACATAGGGAACAAAAAAGGCAGCAAATTCAAGTGAGTCAAGCCCTCCATCAAGTTTGTAATAGGGGTAAAAGAAGATAAAAAAGAATAGAAATTTGACAAAACTTCCACCCATATAAAGGAAGCCTATTTGCTCGGACATTTTATTTTTTAAGAGAAAAAGAGAGAGGTAAATAACCAAAGCCAAAGAGCAGTTTACAAGATATGCGGCAATAATGCGGTTATCGTAAAGAGGTAGATCTAATTGATGAAGAACAAAGATATGGATCCCGAAAACTATCGTTAGAACAATGATGAGTGTCAAAGAAAATTTAGAAAATGATTGCATGATCACTTAATTGTCAAGATTTTTTAATTGTCTTAGCAGGCTGTAAAAAGATAAGACAATTCCTAACAAGGTTAATACGATGGTATAGATATTGTTTTCGGTATATGTTGCATCAAGCCATTTTCCCAAACGAGCAGCCAGATAAATGGTGATCCCCATTTGCAGGCCTATCCCTGAAAGTGCGATGTATTTATTAAGCTGTTTTTTTGGTTTTTTCTCCGTCATTATTCATTACTTTGACCGAACCTTTCATGGCGCATGTGGCATTAAATACAGCTCCTGGCTCTACGGATAGTTTACCCATAATCACGTCTCCGCTAATATCTGCCGTACTTTTTAAAGAAAGAATCTGGTCAACAATTAGTTTTCCTGAAAATGAACCCTCAATATCAGCATTTGCGCAATCAATGGTTCCGGAAACAAATCCTTCTTTCCCAATAACTACTCTGCCACTGGTTTTAATAGTGCCTTCAATTTTGCCGTCTACTCTAAAATCACCGTCTGATTTAATATCACCAACAAGCGAAGTGTTTTTAGCGATTGTGTTGCGTTCTCCAACCGGACTCGGACTTTCTTTTTTTTCGTTGAACATAATAGTATAGTTTTAGTTTTGTTGCGATTCTTCTTTTAATCCTGATAATTTTTCAAGCGCTTCTTCAGCATGATCACTTTCTTCAGTATTAGGATAATTTACAATAATGGTATTCAATTTCTCTCTAAACAGGGCTTCTCCAACTGTTTTATAAAGGAGGTAAGCTTTTAACAATTCAAATTTTGCTTCAATTTCAAAGCCCTTGAAGCGTTCAAGCCCTTCATTAACTGTGCTAAGTGAGTATTCGAAATCTTCTTCTTCATAGCAAACGAAGGCAGTTTTATACATAAACTCCGGACTATTGTCATCGTTACTTCTCTCTAAAACGTTTTTTGGGTTTTGGATCATTTCGGCATAACGAGAGTCCGAGTAATTAGTAACGATGTCTTCACGGTATTTATTGCTTTTTTCTTTGTTAAAAAATTCATAGGTTTTATATAAATGATATTTAGCTGGTAAAATCAGATTTTCTTTAGGTTCGTTTTCGAGGAATTTTTCAAAATCAACGGCAGCAATCTCATATTCCCTGAATTGCTCTTTATAGATGAGTCCCAAGTTGTAATAGGCATCGTTTCGCGCATAATTTATGCTGTCAAGAGCTTGTTTACTTTTGGGAATCTGATCTTTATAAAACGCCGCATTAAAGAGCATGCTGGTGTCCAGTTCTACCCTTGTATCTTCGCTTACAACGTCAGAAGTCAAACCGACATTTTGCGAGATCAACCAAAAATCACCTGGAGATCTGTTTCCATATTTGTTTTTGAATTGTTGTTTTCCGAGCCCAACAACCTGAGGATTGTAAAAATAAAAGGTACCTCCGTCGGCATAGTTATTATTTGTAATGGCCAGATCACCCATTCCCGCAGTCGCTGCAGTTTGTTCCTTTAAAATTTGCTCAGCTTCATATTTCAGCTTCAGCTGTTCTATATATCCCTTAAAATAAATGTCTTTTTCTTCTTCGGACATATTGACAAGGGTAAGAATACTGTCACTTTTTCTGGCAATATTCTCATAGTAAATGACATCATTAAGACTTTCCCTTTTTCGGATGATTTTTCTTATACGTTTGGTGTTTTGATCAATAGGAATTTGTAACACACTATCATAGTAGGCTCCTGCCATTTCGAAGCTGGTCTTGTCGAAATAGAAATCACCAAGACTTTCATATGAAAGACTTTTTTGATAGGGCTTCGAAGTATTGTGAATTAGTGATAATTCAAATAATCCACGGGCTTGGTCAAAGCTTTCTTTTTTTAAGGAAATCAATCCGGCCTGATAGTATAATTCATCTAAATATTCCCTGTTATCTCTGTTTTTAATAAGATCCTGCAGCGTATAGACGATGATGCTTGTGCTATCTGCCTCAGAATAATTTTTAGCCCTTTCAATAGCAGCGTGTACTTTATATTTTTGAGGTATTTTTTTCATATAGCCCAGCGATTCAAAAACCATATTAGAGGAGTCAATTTTTTCCTGTTCCCTGTAAATTTGTCCAAGTATAAATAGGTTTCTGGGACCCTGGTTGGGATCAGTTAAAAAATAGGTTGCCTTTTTCAAATGATCAATAACCAAATGGGTACTGTCTAATTGAGTATAGGCCATGGCCATAGCTGTATGGGCTTTTTCGAATTCCTCATCGCTTACTTCTATACTGCGCAGAACAGATCTCAGGGTTTCAATGGCTAGTTTTTCATTTTGCAGCCTGACATGAGCCTTTGCTTTCCATATTTTGGTTTCTCTGTATAAATTAGCATTGGGATAATTCTCAATTCCAAATGTAAAGGCCTCCAATGCTGGTATAAACCTTTGCAAATAATATCTTGACTTACCTAATAAAAGGTAGGCCTCATCGATCTGACTGTTCTTTTCAAAACCGTCAATCACCATCGAATGTTTTTGAATAGATTTTACAGCTTTTTCTTCCGCTTTATCAAAACCTTGTGCTTCAGTATCATTTTGGACAGTTTGACCAGGAAAAGGAATAATTTCTTCCTCTATTTTTAAAGGTTCAATAGGAAGTCTTTCCCAAAAATTATCTTCATAAGTATTATCCAGCTGTGTTTTAGCTTCTTCGAAGGCTATCTTTCCATTAAAAAGCACATTGTACTTTGTAGACATAGCATGACTCGTACGACTGATAAAGCTATCTTTTTTCGTAGAACAGCTTATCACGAGTAAAACCGATGCGATACAGAATATGATACGTTTTATGCCTTTTTTCAACATCTTAGCCTGGGCTTGTCTTTATTGTTTGATAAACGACGGGGATTGGGTAAAAGTACAAATTAATCATAAATGTTTTATGATTACTGGTCGGATTATACCATCGAACGGGATGAAACTTTATTATTCCCTGAGAAAAAGTCTCTCTGACCTGAATGGAGGGGGTTTAGGTTGCGAAAAAATGTTCCAATTCTTTTAGTGTTTCATCAGAAGTTTTAAGATCCTTAATGACATCTCCCTTGTTTAGCACGACAATTCGCTCGCAAACTTCAGTAATGTGACCAAGGTCATGACTAGAGATCAAAAGCGTGGAACTTGATTCTTCATTAATCGTTTTTAATGTTTTTTTCAACCTTATTTGTGTAGTAGGATCGAGATTAGCAAAAGGCTCATCGAGAATAACAACTTCGGGCTGACCAATTAACGCTGCAACAATTCCGGCTTTTTTTTGATTTCCTTTAGACAGATCCCTTAAGTATTTTTTTTGACCGAGTATTTCATCATTAAAGAGTTCCTTAAATTTTTGGAGAAAGGCTGTCAGATCAACCTGATTAACTCCTCGCAGTCTTGCGATAAAGTCGAAGTATTCTTCTGGAGTCAAATAGCCAATTAAAAAGCTTTCGTCAATAAAAGCCGAAGTAAATGGTTTCCAATCTTCACTTGTATTGACTTGTATATCATTATTCAATATCTTTCCTGTAGTGGGTTGGATCAAATCAAGGATCAAATTGAAATAAGTGGTTTTACCCGCACCATTGTTGCCTACTAAGCCGAAGGATTGACCTTTTGGAATTTCAAGAGATGGAATATTCAGCACAGTTTTATTTCCGTATTTTTTACTGAGGTCTATTGTGTTTATCATCATATTTTAATTGTCCTGATCAAATGCATTGATCATTTTATATTTGGAGTCGATATATTTTTTGGTAATGAATTTCATGAGTTTTTCGTGAAAGAGAAAACCCAGAATGCCCAACCCGATCAGGGATGAGATGCCGCTTTCAAAATTCAATAGCTTATAGAGTAAATAAAATATACCCACAGGAAGTACCATCAATGGAATGCCAACCAGCCATTGAACAGCGCCTGTTCCCTGATAGTTAAAAGCTGCCCTCTGTGTCAGGTCTATCTTCTTTCTGTTATATGAACCTGCATAGAGCAAAACATGGGTATTAATACCCACATTGTAGACCATTGCGGCAAAATGAATCAGTAATACTTGCCATCCGAAGTATACATAAGGAATACTCAATACGAACATTAAGAAAGCGCTGCTGGCCATTAAGAGATACTTAGATTGCAGGTAATCCTTGTAAGGGATGTTTTGACTCATCAGCAATTTATAATAACCACTGTCCCAGGCGGGGATGAACTGCCCGAAATTGATCAGAAATATTCCGGTCACAAAGATCCCAACAAATACATACATACCTTGCATGGATTGGTATAGCGGATTAGGATAGAAAATCAAGCCATAAAAAAGACCAATAAGAACAATAAACACTGACGATCGAGGTCTTTTATTTCTCCAAAGCATGCGAAGATCCAGCTGCAAAAAGGGAGCGCTTGCTCCAAATCGATTGGTCCATGATAAGTCAGAGGAAGAAACAACCGTAGCTTTGGATTGCAAGGATTGGTCCAGATACAATTGACTGAGCAGCATTCTGAAATTAATAAAATAGAGGAGTAGCAGCAATAAGAAGGGAATCGCCAGATAAAAGGAGCTGGAGATCATCCAGTTGACGGCATGGAACAGATATACATCAAGCGTAAGTATTTTAAAATGATTCAGAAAGTATAAGCTTCCTATAATAATAAGTATAGGCAGCATAGCCAGATCAGTTCCAGACGATTTACTCTCAATAATAAAGTTTAAAAAATTGATGATTTGGGTTGCAATCACTAAAAGAAACATCCAATTCAGAACCCTTACAAGGTCATAATCTTCCGAGATGAGAAAAACTCCAAAAGGGATCACGGTAAACAAGGGCAGGAAATTAAAAAAAGAAATCACTGACTTCCCTAAAACATAATGAACAATCTTACCTTTTTTGACCGGTAACAACAACAAAGGCTTTACGCTCATTACCGGCAGTTTTTGAAAAAAAAACCGCATGAGCAGATCGGCCAGGAACCAATAAAAAAGGAACTCGTTAACCATATTGAAAGGGTCCTTGTCAGGAAATTTTTCTTTGAGTAAAGGATAGAGACTTATTCCTAAGCCAAAAAAAACAAGAATAAAATAGAGGGCTATAAAAACAAGAAAGATATTTAAGGCAACACTTTTTTGCCAGTAAGATGACCGAATGAACTGTTTCCATTCTAATCTTGTAAAATCTGATACCATTAAGTTTGGTTTTTGATATTGGTATCGCTAATTTAAAATATGTTACAGAATAAACTTAAGAATATTTGAATTTTCCATAAGGACTGCTGATACTAAGCTCTTTTGTGTCTGACTTCTCAACTCTCCCAACTATTTGAGCATCAACGCCAAATGATGTAGAAATATTGATAAGGTCTTCCGCAATCTCTTGGGGCACATACAACTCCATACGATGGCCACAGTTAAATACCTGATACATTTCTCTCCAGCTGGTTTTGGATTGTTCCTGAATTAGTTTGAACAGGGGAGGAACTTCAAATAAATTATCTTTTATAATATGCAGGTTTTCAACAAAGTGAAGAATCTTGGTCTGTGCTCCACCACTGCAATGGACCATTCCATGAATATTTTTTCTATGCTTCTCCAACATTTTGATAATGATAGGAGCATAGGTTCTAGTAGGTGAGAGCACCAATTTTCCGGCATCAATGGAAACTCCTTTTATCTGGTCTGTTAATTTTACGGTTCCAGAATAGACCAGATCTGCAGGCACAGCATGGTCAAAACTTTCGGGATATTTTTCTGCAAGATAATTCGCAAATACATCATGTCGGGCACTTGTAAGACCGTTACTGCCCATTCCGCCGTTATACGCTGTTTCATAAGTAGCTTGTCCAAATGAGGATAGGCCTACGATCACATCACCATCAGCAATATTGGCATTGTCAATAACTTCATCCCTTTTAAGTCTTGCGGTTACGGTAGAGTCTACAATGATTGTTCTTACCAGATCTCCAACATCTGCAGTTTCTCCTCCCGTTGAATGAATTTTCACACCAAACGAATTCAATTCACTGAGTAATTCTTCAGTACCATTGATGATGGCTGAGATCACCTCTCCGGGGATAAGGTTTTTATTTCTACCTATGGTAGAGGAAAGCACAATATTATCGGTAGCTCCAACACATAAAAGATCATCGATATTCATGATAAGAGCATCTTGTGCAATTCCCTTCCAAACTGAGATATCACCAGTTTCTTTCCAGTACATATAGGCAAGAGAAGACTTTGTACCTGCCCCATCGGCATGCATCACCAGGCAATATTCGTCATCGTTGGTAAGATAATCTGGGACGATTTTGCAAAAAGCCTTTGGGAAAAGCCCCTTATTTACATTTTTGATGGCTTTGTGTACGTCTTCTTTTTGAGCGGAAACCCCTCTTCGACTATATCTGTTATCCTGAGTGCTCATGCGCTTTTCTTTTTGTTCAATAAATATAGGTACTTTTTATTGTAGTCAATGATGGCCTTCCCTTTGAGAAGAATATCAGCTCCGAGAATCCCTTTTACAGGATGTGCCTCTTGTTTTTCAAGGGCACTATTGATATGGCTTAAGTCTATCAAAATCAATGTGATCTTCTTCAATTTAAACTTTCCCACAACTATTTTGTTCTTGCTCGACATTAGAGTGTCGATTTCGCTTGGACCTGCTCCACTTGCTTTGTGCTCAGATGCTTCTGTAGTGAGATTAAAATAGGAGATATCGTCAGTACCAACACATGATTTTGAAGCACCCGTATCTAAGATGAAATTTCCTTTTACACCATTGATTTTAGCTTTAATCTCAAAATGATTTGTGACGGTTTTTTTAAGCTTGATCCTCACATATCCTTGATCAAATAGAAAATCTTTCAAATCCTGCATGGGTTATATTACTGATTTAAATTGCTCCAGGAATCTAATGTCATTTTCATAAAACATTCTGATATCAGGAATTTGATATAACAACATGGCAATTCTTTCAATACCCATTCCAAAGGCATATCCGGTGTAGGTTTCGGGATCAATATTTGCATTCTTAAGCACATTTGGGTCAACCATTCCACAGCCCATGATTTCAAGCCATCCGGTACCCTTTGTGATCTTATAGTCAGTTTCGGTCTCCAGCCCCCAATAAATATCTACTTCTGCACTTGGCTCAGTGAAAGGAAAATAAGAAGGTCTCAGCCTGATTTTTGATTTGCCGAACATTTCTTTGGTGAAATAAAGCAAGGTTTGCTTTAAATCAGCAAATGAAACATCGGTATCAATATATAAACCTTCTATTTGGTGAAAGATACAATGCGATCTTGCCGAAATGTCTTCATTTCTAAAAACCCTGCCTGGAGAAATAGTTCTAATTGGAGGTTTGTTATTTTCCATATACCTTACCTGAACTGATGAGGTATGTGTGCGTAATAGTATGTCAGGATCTTTTTCAATAAAAAAAGTATCCTGCATGTCTCTTGCCGGGTGGTATTCGGGCAAATTCAATGCTGTAAAGTTATGCCAGTCATCCTCTATTTCAGGTCCTTCAGATACGGTAAATCCAATTCGTGAAAACACATCTATGATCTGATTCTTGACTATTGAAATAGGATGTCTTGCACCAAGTTCAATAAGTTCTCCCGGACGTGTTAGATCTCCATAAACATTCTTGTCAGAACTACCATTTTCAAGCGAGCTTTTAAGTTCATCGACCTTTGCTGTTGCTGCATTTCTCAATTCATTCAGAGACTGACCAATTTCCTTCTTTAAAGCAGGTTCAACTTCTTTGAAATCAGCGAAAAGTTGTTTAAGAAGCCCTTTGCTTCCTAAATACTTGATTCTAAAGGCCTCGATTTTTTCTGAACTATCGGTTCTAAAATCTTGGATATCATTCAAATGATCAATTATTTTTTGCTTCATTTCTCCAAATAAATTTAGATGGCAAATTTACATTTTTTTGTCGGAATCTGGTTTTAATCCGATGCAATTTTTGACCTAACAGGGACGGGTAGTTGTAGCTTAATAAATAAGTTAAAATTAATGGAAATTAAACTTCGTTTCTATAGCTCCTTATTAGGAATTTAATTATTTTTGTTATGAAAAAATAAAATTATAATAATTTAAACCCTGTATAATTATGAACTCAAAAATTTTAGAGGCCTTTATGGAAGAAGTTGGGGCACGAAATGGACATGAACCAGAATTCATGCAAGCTGTTCAGGAAGTTGCCGAGACGGTTATTCCATATATTGTGACCCAGGATATTTATCATGGCAAGAATATTTTAATGAGAATGGTTGAGCCTGAAAGAGCTATTACTTTTCGAGTATCCTGGGTTGATGATCAGGGAGAGATATGTGTGAATCGAGGATATCGTATTCAGATGAATTCGGCAATTGGACCGTATAAAGGAGGTTTGAGATTTCATCCAACGGTGGATATGAGTATTTTAAAGTTTCTTGCTTTTGAGCAGGTATTTAAAAACAGTTTAACAACATTGCCTATGGGCGGTGGTAAAGGTGGTTCTGATTTTGATCCTAAAGGGAAATCTGACAATGAGATCATGCGATTTTGCCAAAGTTTTATGACTGAGTTATACAGACACATCGGACCAAATACGGATGTGCCTGCAGGAGATATTGGGGTAGGAGGAAGAGAAATTGGTTATTTATATGGTACGTATAAACGTCTCAAGAATGAATTTACTGGTGTGCTTACAGGAAAAGGGATGTCTTGGGGAGGATCTTTGATCCGTCCGGAAGCAACGGGTTATGGTACCGTTTATTTTGCTGAAAGCATGCTTAAGACCAGAAATGATTCTTTGAAAGATAAAACTGTATTGGTTTCGGGGTCTGGTAACGTAGCTCAGTATGCTACAGAAAAGGCTACTCAGTTAGGTGCTAAAGTGGTCACCTTATCTGACTCATCTGGCTATATATTTGATGCTGATGGTATCGATGCTGAAAAGCTGGCGTTTGTAATGAATCTTAAGAATGTAAAAAGGGGCAGGATCAGCGAGTATGTAAAACAATATCCGTCAGCTAAATTTGTTAAAGGACAAACGCCATGGAATGAGAAATGTGATATCGCCATGCCATGTGCGACTCAAAACGAATTAAATGGAGATGATGCCAAAGCACTGTTGTCAAATGGTTGTTTTGTTGTAAGTGAAGGTGCAAATATGCCTTCAAATTTGGACGCCGTTCATACTTTTCTAAAGGCTAAGATATTATATGCTCCCGGAAAGGCTTCCAATGCGGGAGGTGTTGCTACTTCAGGATTGGAAATGAGTCAGAACTCATTGCGTTTAAATTGGACAAGAGAAGAGGTCGATGGTAAGCTAAAAGATATCATGACTAATATTCACGATTCTTGTATCAAATATGGTAAAGATGAAGATGGATATATCGATTATGTAAAAGGAGCCAATATTGCTGGATTTGTAAAGGTAGCAGATGCTATGTTAGCCCAAGGAGTGGTTTAAAAATCAGTCTATTAATTGAATTAAAAAGGGGGGCTATTTATTTAGCAACCCTTTTTGTTTACCTAATTGTTTTAGTAAAAACAGTTTTAGTTTTTACTTAATTCTCTATCTTGCTTTTTGAAAGAAGTCCAATCAAATGATACAAAATCCTTTAGCAGTTCTAAAAACATATGAATTTGAAGATGTTGCATTTAACAAATTAATGCAAAACAGAATTAATAAAGTTTTAATAGTTTGTTCTAACTATGACTATTATATGTTAGAAGAAGATGGACGAATTGATGAACGAATTTTTAATGAGTACACCGCGTTAAACCTGAGATATCCACCTAGTTTTATTCATGCCAATTCTGCAAAAAGAGCTATAATTATGCTCAGGTCAGACAAAATTGATATGGTTATAACCTGGTTAGATATTGGACATTATAAAGCCTTTGAAACTTCGACACAAATCAAAGAAGCCTTCCCAGATGTTCCTATTGCTGCCTTAAGTCATTATTCGTCAGAGTTAAGAGAGAAGTTGGAAAAAGAAAACGCAAATGTTATAGATTTTGTTTTTCACTGGAATGGAAACGTTGATATTTTTTTAGCAATTATCAAACTAACAGAGGATAGGATGAATGCCGAAAAAGATATCAATGAAATAGGTGTTAAAGCTATTTTATTAGTAGAAGATTCGTTGCGATTTTATTCGCGTTATTTACCGCTTATTTATAAAATAATTTTGAAACAGACCCATTCGTTTATGTCCGAAGGACTCAATGAACATAGAGGAATGATGTTAATGCGTGGTCGACCAAAAATTTTATTGGCCACAAACTACGAAGAAGGCATGTCTTTGTTTGAAAAATACCAGCACAATTTGTTAGGAGTTATTTCAGATGTCAGTTATTTTAAAGGAGGAAAACGAGATTCTCAGGCTGGATTTGAGTTTTTAAAATATGTTAGAGGTATTGATAGGTATTTTCCATTTTTAATTCAATCTTCTGATAGCATTAATGAAAAATATGCTATTGAATTAAAAGGCAAATTTTTATACAAGCATTCTGAAACTTTGGGTGAAGAAATAAGGAGCTACATTACAAAGTATTTCTCTTTTGGTGATTTTGAATTTTGGGATCCAGTTCAAATGAAGGTTCTGGCCACTGTAAAAGATTTAAATCATTTCCAAAAAGCCTTAACAGTAGTATCTGCAGATGCTATTATGTATCATGCCAAAAAAAGTGAATATTCAAAATGGCTAAAATCCAGAGCTCTTTTTTCCTTGGCAAATTTATTTAGCAATATTGAGTATCAAGAGTTTGATGACGCTGAAGAAATAAGAATATTCTTAATTAAGGCAATAACTGCTTATAGAGTTTTTCGATCTCGGGGAGTTATAGCAAAGTTTAGCAGAACTAAGTATGATGAGTATTTAGGATTTTCAAGAATTGGGGAAGGATCTTTGGGGGGAAAAGGTCGTGGATTGGCATTTATAGATTCGTTTTTAAAACGTCATAAATTGTTTAATAAGTATAAGGATGTAACTATCTCAATACCTCGTACTGTAGTGCTGAGTACAGAAGTTTTTGATGAGTTTATCGAGACGCATAAATTGATACAATTTGTTGCCAACTGCAATGATGATGAAGAAATATTAAATGAGTTTATTTCGAAACCATTACCCGCTTCTGTCCGAGCAGATGTCAAAGCTTTTTTGAAGATCTCAACAGCACCTATTGCAGTTCGTTCTTCAAGTGTTTTAGAAGATTCACATTACCTGCCTTTTGCTGGTGTTTTTTCAACATATATGATACCAAGTACTAAAAAGGGTAAAATGATTGAAATGGCAAGTAATGCTATAAAATCAGTTATGGCTTCGGCATTTTTTCAAGATAGTAAGGCCTATTTAAAAGCCACTTCACATTCCATAGAAGAGGATAAAATGGCTGTTATATTGCAAGAGGTTATTGGAAAACAATATGAGGATGTTTACTATCCAAACATTTCTGGAGTAGCTCGTTCCATTAATTTTTATCCTATAGGCGATGAAAAGCCAAATGAGGGAATAGCAAACATTGCTTTAGGCTTAGGAGAAATTATTGTTGGAGGTGGTCAAACATTGCGATTTTCACCATTTCACCCTAAAAAAGTATTGCAATTATCGGCCCCAGGTTCTACACAGCGAGATACCCAAAAATATTTTTTTGGATTGGATATGAATCCAGACAGTTATATTGCTTCAATTAATGAATCCGTCAACAAAAAGAAAATTACAATTCGAGAAGCCGAAAAGCATGGTTCCCTAAAATATGTTGCGTCAACCTATGACTTACAAAACAACATCATAAAGCCGGGAGTTTTGCATGAAGGAATTCGTGTGATAACCTTTGATCATGTTTTGAAATATGATACATTCCCGTTAGCCGATATTTTGAAAGATTTACTGCGGGTGGGTCAAAGAGAAATGCGCAATCCAATAGAAATTGAGTTTGCAGTTAAATTAGATGTGCCTTTTGGCCAACCGAAAGAATTTAGCTTTTTGCAAATAAGGCCTATTATTGAAAGTTATGAAGCCACCAGCGAATTACCTAAGAGTTTGAATGTAGAAGATACCATAATCTATTCTGAATCAGCACTGGGAAATGGTCGTTATGACAATATGTATGATTTTGTTTATGTCAAGCCAGACACATTTAATGCTGCAAATACCAGACAGATTGCCGCATCAGTCGAGCAAATAAACAGCAAATTTAACCTCTTGGAAAAGCAGTATATTTTAGTTGGGCCTGGTAGGTGGGGTTCGAGTGATCCATGGTTGGGCATACCTGTAATTTGGTCTCAAATATCATCAGCAAAAATAATTATTGAAGCGGGATTAAATAATTTTAGAATAGACCCAAGTCAGGGAACCCATTTTTTTCAAAATTTAACGTCATTTAAAGTAGGATATGTAACGATCAACCCCTTTATAAATGATGGATTCTTCGATATAGATTATTTAGATCAGCAAGAAGCTGAATATGAGGATGAATTCATAAGGCATATTAGGTTTCCAGAACCTCTTACGGTTATCATTGAAGGAAAAACTAATAGAGCTGCAATTTTCAAAGAAGGCATAGATCTGGCTGCTGCTTCAAATAACCTTGACATTGACAAAGAAGAAATTCCTCCTGAGGGATTTATTTAGATCTCGTTTTTTATCCAAAATTTAGAATAAGTTAAAGAAATGCTTAGAATTATTATAATTCAAGAAAATGAGGTGCGAAATCTTTCGGGAAACTGATAATAATTGAATTTAATAAGCGTAATTTTGAAATCTTAAAATATATTTTTAGCGACCTATAAACGATAATTATCATGAATGTAAAGGAAATAATGACCAACCTTGAAACTAAACACCCTGGTGAAAAGGAATACTTGCAGGCAGTAGTTGAAGTATTAGAATCTATTGAAACGATTTATAATGAAAATCCGCAGTATGAATCAGCCAAGATTATAGAAAGATTGGTGGAGCCAGACCGCGTTTTTACTTTTCGTATTTCTTGGACGGATGACGCTGGTAATGTACAGGTAAATTTAGGTCATAGGGTACAATTTAATAACGCAATTGGTCCGTACAAAGGAGGTATTCGATTGCATCCAAGTGTGAATTTAAGTATTCTTAAATTTTTGGGGTTTGAACAAATTTTTAAGAACGCTTTGACAACCTTGCCAATGGGAGGCGGAAAAGGAGGCTCTGATTTTAATCCGAAAGGAAAATCTGATGCTGAAATAATGCGATTTTGCCAAGGTTTTATGTTAGAATTATGGCGAATTATTGGTCCAAGTACAGATGTTCCAGCAGGAGATATAGGTACTGGAGGAAGAGAAATTGGTTTTATGTATGGTATGTACAAGAAACTACAGCATGAAAACTCAGGTGTATTTACCGGAAAAGGATTGAATTGGGGTGGGAGTTTGATTCGGCCTGAAGCAACTGGTTTTGGAGCGACTTACTTTGCCAAGGAAATGCTCGATACCAAGAATGATAGTTTTGAAGGTAAAACAGTTTCACTATCGGGTTTCGGTAACGTCACATGGGGAGTCGCTTTAAAAGTTACCGAAATGGGAGGTAAAGTAGTAACCATATCTGGACCAGATGGCTACGTTTATGACGAGAAAGGTTTGGACGCCGAGAAAATAGATTACTTATTATATTTAAGAGCTTCAAATAATGACATTGTTTCGCCCTACTTGGAAGTTTTTCCAGAAGCTAAGTTTTTTCCAGGTGAGAAACCTTGGGGTATCCCATGTGATATAGCGATGCCTTCTGCCATTCAAAATGAATTGGACGGTACTGATGCCGAAAAATTAATTGCTAACGGGGTACAATACATTGTTGAAGTATCTAATATGGGATGTACACCTGAAGCCGTTGAATTATTTCATGAGCACAAACTGCCTTTTGCTCCTGGAAAAGCAGCAAATGCCGGAGGTGTCGGAGTTTCTGGTTTGGAAATGTCACAAAATGCCATGAAATTAAATTGGACTAAAGATGAGGTAGACGCTAAACTTCATCAAATCATGTCATCCATTCATGTTGCCTGTGAAAAATATGGGACACAAGAGGATGGCTATATTAATTATGTAAAAGGAGCAAATATAGCTGGTTTTATTAAAGTTGCAGATGCGATGCTCGATCAAGGGGTTGTTTAATTCTGAGATAAATAATCATAAAAAAAACCTTTCGTTATCTGCGAAAGGTTTTTTTCTTTAGTCAAGAAATGAACTTTATTTTGCACTTTTCATATAAGCTGCTAATGCCTGAAGTTCTTCTTCTTTTAAATCCTTTACAAAACCATCAAGATTAGCTTTCATAATGGCTACCTGACCAGGATCTGTTTCAACGATTGCCTCTGTATTACCTTTTAAAAATTCTACCAGACTGGCATCATACTGATCATAAACTTTTACGATATCCTTAATTGAAGGACCAACAATCTTTGCATCAAGCTGATGACATGACACACACGTTTTTTCTGTAAAAAGTTTTTCACCCAGAGCGATCATATCACCTCCTGCAGCAGGAGCTTCCTCAGCAACTTCTTTTGGTGTTTCAACTTCTTTTTTAACATCTTCTTTTTTGGTTTCCCCACAGCTGATTATTGCTAGGGAAAAAATAGCAAATACAAAAAGTATTTTTTTCATAATACAAATTTTTCGGGTTAAATTATGACAACAAATTTATCACAAAATTGCCAAATCCTTGCATGTATATGAATATAATTATACTAAATGATTCTTCTGCCTCACTAAGATTAAAAAGTGTTAAATTTACCGGATAATTCAAACATGATGATTGAAAAATTACAAATAGTAAAACAACGATTTGATGAGGTAGCTGATTTGATCATACAGCCAGATGTGATCATGGATCAAAAGCGTTATGTCAGATTGAATAAGGAATATAAAGACCTTAAGAAAATCGTTGATAAAGGAGAAGAATACAAGGCAGCATTGTCTAATAAAGAAGAAGCCAACGAAATTATCCAAGATGGCTCTGATGCAGAAATGGTAGAAATGGCGAAAATGCAGTTGGAGGAAGCGAATACCAAAATTCCAACGCTTGAAGAGGATATCAAATTTTTACTGATTCCAAAAGACCCAGAAGATGCCAAGAATGTTATTGTAGAGATCAGGGCAGGAACCGGAGGGGATGAAGCCAGTATTTTCGCCGGAGATCTATATAGGATGTATACCAAATTTGCAGCTGATAATGGTTGGAAGGTGGAACTTGAGGACCTTAGCGAAGGCACTTCGGGAGGTTTTAAGGAAATTATTTTTAGTATAAGTGGAGAGGAAGTTTATGGCACTATGAAATTTGAATCAGGAGTTCATAGGGTGCAACGAGTACCCCAGACAGAAACCCAGGGCAGGGTACATACTTCGGCTGCCACCGTTATGGTGCTCCCGGAAGCAGAAGAGTTTGATATTGATTTGAAAATGAGTGATGTGAGGGTAGATTATTTTTGTGCCTCAGGACCGGGTGGACAGTCTGTGAATACGACCTATTCTGCAGTTAGACTTACACACGTTCCAACAGGTATTGTCGCTCAATGTCAGGATCAAAAATCCCAGCATAAGAATAAAGATAAAGCTTTTAAAGTACTGCGCTCACGTATTTATGAGGTGGAATTAGAAAAAAAATTACAGGAAGATTCAGCAAAAAGAAAGACTTTGGTCGCCAGTGGAGACAGGTCGGCAAAAATCAGAACCTATAATTATCCTCAAGGTAGGGTAACCGAGCACAGAATAGGATTAACCGTATATGACCTAAGCAATGTGATCAATGGTGATCTTCATAAAATTATTGAGGAACTGAAGCTTGAAGAGAATTCAGAGAAGCTGAAGGCAACGGAGAATGAATTTTAGAATTCACTTTGTGTAAAAGGAACTGTTCAAAATATCCCGAAAGGGCATAAAAAAACCTGAGGCTTTTTCCTCAGGTTTTTTTTATAAGCAAGAATTTTGTTTTATTTAATTTTATCTACTATCGCTTTAAAAGCTTCGGGCTCGTTCATTGCAAGATCGGCAAGAACCTTTCTGTTCAAGTCGATATTGTTTGCTTTGATTTTACCCATGAATTGCGAGTAAGATAAACCGTGCTCACGTGCTCCTGCATTAATACGCTGGATCCATAGTCCACGGAAATTTCTTTTATTTTGTTTTCTGTCGCGATATGCATAAATCATCGCTTTTTCAATTGCATTCTTTGCAACTGTATATACATTCTTACGACGTCCAAAGTATCCTTTGGCTTGTTTTAAAATCTTTTTTCTACGAGCTCTTTTGGCTACTGAATTTACTGATCTTGGCATGTTTTAAATTTTTTTGTGTGAGGCAGATTTAAAATCGTTTGTTGAGCACTAACACATGGTTTATAATTAATTACCTGTTAAACCTCAATGGTTTATTTTAACGCTAATTGTTGTTTGATATTTGCCTCATCTGATTTGTGAACCAAACCGGCATGCGTCAATTTCAATTTACGTTTTTTGCTTTTTTTGGTCAAAATATGACTTTTAAAAGCGTGTTTTCTTTTAATCTTACCAGTACCCGTTAGTTTAAAACGTTTCTTAGCACTAGATTTTGTCTTCATTTTAGGCATCTTCTTCCTATTTTTATTACTTGCTTATACTATTATTTTTTCTACTCCTTATTTCTTCTTTTTTGAAGCGATGAACATGGTCATCCTTTTTCCTTCTAGTTTTGGCATCTGCTCAACTGTACCATAATCTTCCAATTCTTGAGCCAACCTTAACAATAAGATCTGTCCTTGATCCTTAAATACAATTGATCTTCCTTTAAAGAATACATAGGCCTTGAGTTTAGCTCCGCTTTCTAAAAATTTGATCGCGTGTTTCTTTTTGAACTCAAAATCATGTTCATCCGTATTCGGGCCAAATCTAATTTCTTTAACAACAACTTTTGTAGCCTTAGATTTTAAAGCTTTTTCACGCTTTTTTTGCTCATAAAGAAATTTCTTGTACTCTATGATCTTACAAACCGGAGGTTTGGCCTTAGGGGATATCTCTACCAGATCAAGGTCCTGTTCATTAGCTATTTCTAGTGCCTTTCTCGTTGGATAGATACCTGTTTCAACATTATCGCCAACAAGACGTACTTCTGGAGCATCTATTTTTCGATTTATCTTATGTAAATCCTCTTTAATAATTCTCCAAGGTTTTCTTGCTCCTCTGTTTCTTCTAATTGCTATAACTGTAATATTTTAGTCCCGAAGGATTGGTTACACTTTAAAATTGTTGTAATGTTTTATCAATTTCATCCTGAATGATTTTGGCAAACTCTTCTACTGTAAACGAGCCTAAATCACCCTCACTATGTTTTCTCACTGACACTGTTCCTTCTTTTTCTTCATTTTCACCGATGATCAGCATAAAAGGAATCTTGCTCATTTCCGCGTCTCTTATCTTTCTTCCAATCTTTTCATTGCGGTTGTCAACGAGGGCGCGAATTTCGGAATTTTCTAGCAAATGTAAAACATTTTTAGTATAATTTTCGTATTTCTCGCTGATTGGTAGTAAAATAACTTGTTCCGGTGTCAACCACAACGGAAAATTACCTCCTGTATGCTCAATTAAGATGGCTATAAATCTTTCCATAGAGCCAAAAGGTGCGCGATGGATCATAACGGGTCTGTGCAGTTGGTTGTCAGATCCTTTATAAGTCAGATCGAATCTTTCCGGAAGATTGTAATCAACTTGAATCGTACCTAATTGCCAGTTTCTACCCAAAACATCCTTTACCATAAAGTCTAGTTTAGGTCCGTAAAATGCAGCTTCACCATACTCGATCACCGTATTTAGTCCTTTTTCCTTAGCCGATCTCATGATGGCATTTTCAGCTTTCTCCCAGTTTTCATCACTACCGATGTACTTTTCCTTGTTATCAGGGTCACGCAGCGATATTTGTGTTGTAAAATCTTCAAAACCCAGAGCACTAAAAACATAAAGAACAAGATCAATTACGGCATTAAATTCTTCTATCAACTGATCTGGAGTACAAAAAATATGCGCATCGTCTTGAGTGAAACCTCTTACCCTGGTCAAACCATGGAGTTCTCCGCTTTGTTCATATCTGTAAACGGTTCCAAATTCGGCATATCTCTTAGGAAGGTCCTTGTAAGAATAAGGTTTTACATTGAATATTTCACAGTGGTGAGGACAGTTCATTGGTTTTAACAAGAATTCCTCATTCTCTTTTGGTGTGTGAATAGGTTGAAAACTATCTTCACCGTATTTTTCATAATGACCCGAGGTTACATAAAGTTCTTTTTGACCTATATGCGGACTGATCACCATTTCATACCCAGCTTTCTTCTGCGCTTTTTTTAAAAAATTCTCCAATCTTTCTCTTAATGCAGCTCCTTTAGGCAACCATAAAGGTAGACCCTGACCAACTTTTGCAGAAAAAGCAAATAATTCAAGCTCCTTTCCAAGTTTTCTATGATCTCTTTTCTTAGCCTCTTCTATGAGTTCGAGATATTCCTTCAACTCTTTTTGTTTGGGAAAAGAAATACCGTAAACTCTTGTGAGCTGAGGTTTGTTTTCATCTCCTCTCCAATAGGCTCCGGCAACACTCATAATCTTAACAGCCTTGATGATACCTGTGTTAGGAACATGTCCTCCACGACAAAGATCTGTGAAATCACTATGGTCACAAAAAGTGATATCACCATCAGTAAGGTTTTCGATCAGTTCCACTTTAAACTCGTTACCTTGTTCTTTATAATATGAAAGCGCATCGGCTTTGGATACCGAACGCATTTCGAATTCGAACTTTTGACGAGCAAAATCAAGCATTTTATCTTCGATCTTTTTAAAATCATTTTCAGAAATACTTTCGCTTCCAAAATCCACATCATAATAAAATCCGTTGTCTATCGCCGGGCCAATTGTTAATTTGGCCTGGGGATGAAAGAACAAGATGGCCTGAGCCAGTAAATGTGCTGATGAATGCCAGAATGCTTTTTTTCCTTCAGGATTGTTCCAGGTATAGAGTATGAGACTGCCATCATCAGTCAAAGGGGTCTTGGTTTCAATGGTATCTCCATTGAACTGGGCCGAAATAACGTTTCTAGCCAATCCTTCACTGATGCTTTTTGCCACTTCCATTGGAGTCGTATTCTTTTCAAACTCCTTTACACTTCCATCCGGTAATGTGATTTTGATCATATGCTCATATATATAAGGACGCAAAGATACATATCCGATTTCAAATAAAGAATAGAATATGATCGTAAAATTTAACGATAACAAGAGGCTTTTAAAAAGGTGATATATATATTATGGTGTCATACTTTTTTAAGATCAGATTTTAATACATCAAGGTCAGAAAATGGTTGAAAAAAAAATTGGATTGAAACCACACGTTATCAGTTCGTTGTAGATGCGGTGAGAAAAATAACAAAAAAAGTAATGAAATAATTAGGTTGGTATTTATATTTGGTTGTATTTTTGCAGCCGCTTAAAAACAGTAATACACTTGTTTTAAAAGCAAAGTTCAAGTTGAAATAAAGCCGAAAAAAACAATCAAAAAAATAAACAATTATTTATTTGGTGATTATAGAAAAAGGTTTTATTTTTGCACCCGCTTTCGGGGGTAAGAGATTTTGGAGTAGGGAAGAGAGCGAGAGAAGGAATTAAGACAGTTCATTGAAAATATTGAAGATTGACAGCGTAACAAAGAGAGTAAAATTATTTGTTTTAGGTTTTAGAGAGATTTAGAATCTATTCCGAGTCATATTTTTTGAGAGGCTTAACATCGTACAAGAAATTTAAGAATTTATACGATGGAGAGTTTGATCCTGGCTCAGGATGAACGCTAGCGGCAGGCTTAACACATGCAAGTCGAGGGGTAACAGGATTTAGTTTACTAGATTGCTGACGACCGGCGCACGGGTGAGTAACGCGTATACAATTTGCCTTTTACTGAAGAATAGCCCAGAGAAATTTGGATTAATGCTTCATAGTATTATTTGGTCACCTGGCCGAGTAATTAAAGCTCCGGCGGTAAAAGATGAGTATGCGTCCTATTAGCTAGATGGTAAGGTAACGGCTTACCATGGCGACGATAGGTAGGGGTCCTGAGAGGGAGATCCCCCACACTGGTACTGAGACACGGACCAGACTCCTACGGGAGGCAGCAGTGAGGAATATTGGGCAATGGAGGCAACTCTGACCCAGCCATGCCGCGTGCAGGAAGACTGCCCTATGGGTTGTAAACTGCTTTTATACAGGAAGAAACTTATCCACGTGTGGATAACTGACGGTACTGTAAGAATAAGGACCGGCTAACTCCGTGCCAGCAGCCGCGGTAATACGGAGGGTCCAAGCGTTATCCGGAATCATTGGGTTTAAAGGGTCCGTAGGCGGGCAATTAAGTCAGAGGTGAAATCCCACAGCTCAACTGTGGAACTGCCTTTGATACTGGTTGTCTTGAGTTACAGTGAAGTAGATAGAATATGTAGTGTAGCGGTGAAATGCATAGATATTACATAGAATACCGATTGCGAAGGCAGTCTACTAACTGTATACTGACGCTAATGGACGAAAGCGTGGGGAGCGAACAGGATTAGATACCCTGGTAGTCCACGCCGTAAACGATGGTCACTAGTTGTTGGGGTCTTGTACCTCAGTGATTAAGAGAAATTGATAAGTGACCCACCTGGGGAGTACGATCGCAAGATTGAAACTCAAAGGAATTGACGGGGGCCCGCACAAGCGGTGGAGCATGTGGTTTAATTCGATGATACGCGAGGAACCTTACCAGGGCTTAAATGTAAGTTGCATGATCTAGAGATAGGTCTTTCTTCGGACTACTTACAAGGTGCTGCATGGTTGTCGTCAGCTCGTGCCGTGAGGTGTCAGGTTAAGTCCTATAACGAGCGCAACCCCTACCGTTAGTTGCCAGCATGTTATGATGGGGACTCTAGCGGGACTGCCGGTGCAAACCGAGAGGAAGGTGGGGATGACGTCAAATCATCACGGCCCTTACGTCCTGGGCTACACACGTGCTACAATGGTAACGACAGAGGGCAGCCACCCCGCGAGGGGGAGCGAATCCTTAAACGTTATCTCAGTTCGGATCGGAGTCTGCAACTCGACTCCGTGAAGCTGGAATCGCTAGTAATCGGATATCAGCCATGATCCGGTGAATACGTTCCCGGGCCTTGTACACACCGCCCGTCAAGCCATGGAAGCTGGGGGTGCCTGAAGTCGGTGACCGCAAGGAGCTGCCTAGGGTAAAACTAGTAACTGGGGCTAAGTCGTAACAAGGTAGCCGTACCGGAAGGTGCGGCTGGAACACCTCCTTTCTAGAGAAAGAGATGTTATGTTAATTGAAAAATGGTTTTTACTCTTTTTGTTGTCAATCTTTATAATATATAATATACTATATAGGCTATAATACAGTCTCGTAGCTCAGCTGGTTAGAGCGCTACACTGATAATGTAGAGGTCGGCAGTTCGAGTCTGCCCGAGACTACTTTTTAGTTCTGGGTACGTATATTAAGATTAAGGAAATTTTAGAAGTTGAGAATTTCAAATACATATTCTGAATATAATTTTGGGATTTAGACTTTGGAATTTTCCCTTATGGGGGATTAGCTCAGCTGGCTAGAGCGCCTGCCTTGCACGCAGGAGGTCATCGGTTCGACTCCGATATTCTCCACCACTTAAGTATTAAGGCTTAAGGCTTAAGGACTAAGTAAAAACTTAGCTCTTAAAATTTAATCCTTAGGACTTAGAGAAAGTTCATTGACATATTGAGATAATGATATCGTAAATAAATCAGATTAGTAACTATTTATAGTTATTAATTCTAAGTTATAAAACAAAACAATAAAGAGTTCATGATAATAATGGCATTATTGATTTATCAATAGTGTTGTATGTTATCGCAAAAAGTACAATAAGCTAAAGTAAGGGCGTATGGTGGATGCCTAGGCTCTCAGAGGCGATGAAGGACGTGATAAGCTGCGAAAAGCTGCGGGGATTGGCACATATGATTTGATCCGCAGATATCCGAATGGGGCA
>CAWABX010000008.1:0-287500 GCA_963780405.1 uncultured Flavobacteriaceae bacterium | reverse complement strand
GCGTTAGAAATTTGAGTGGATCTGATTCTAGTACGAGAGGACCGAATTGGACTGACCTCTAGTGTATCAGTTGTCACGCCAGTGGCATCGCTGAGTAGCTACGTCGGGAAGGGATAAGCGCTGAAAGCATATAAGCGCGAAACCCACCACAAGATGAGATTTCTTTTAAGGGTCGTGGAAGACTACCACGTTGATAGGCTATAGGTGTAAAGGCAGTAATGTCATAGCCAAGTAGTACTAATAACCCATATAGCTTATGTAAGTTCGCTCTCCTTCGGGGGAGCGGCGGAACTTTTTTTTGTAATGTAATAATATCATTATTTTAATATGTCAACCTTTACAGGTTATCTATGATAACTTGAATCCCCCCGGACAGTTCCGCGATTAGGTCTCACGAAAAGCTTAAGGTGATTATAGCGATAGGTCTCACCTCTTCCCATCCCGAACAGAGAAGTTAAACCTATCAGCGCTGATGGTACTGCCTCTGGGTGGGAGAGTAAGTCGTTGCCTTTCTTTTAAACCTCTAACATGTAATTGTTAGAGGTTTTTTTATGCTTACAACTCACCCAGGTCACTTCTGATCTGATCGCAGGTGAAACCCTCGCAAGTGACCGGAGCTCATCACTCGAGTGATCCCCTCAGAACTCATCGCCTGAGAAGTCATCGCCTCACTTCCGAGCACCTCACCTCCGAGCACCTCGCAAGTGAACCCCTCACCTCCGAACCCTATCGCCTCACTAATGATTTACCAAAAAAAACATCAAATTGATTTTGTTTTGTGTTAACTTTATACTTGGTTTAAAATCTATTTTTAAGATAGATTCAAGGCCAACATCTAAGACATGAAATTCATTATTTATAAACTTAAAAACACACACACATGGGATTAATTTCATTTTTAAAAGGAGCAGGAGAAAAAGTTTTTGGAAAAAGCGATGCAACCCTTGAAAAGGAAAAAGCGGAAGCAATTGTAAAACATATTAATAAGTACGATTTACATGTAAAGGATTTGGTTGTTACAGTAGATGGTGAAACAGTAACTTTAAATGGTGAAGTTTCAAGTGTTTTAGAGAGAAACAGAGTAGTAGTTGTAACAGGGAATGTTTCTGGAATAAGTGCAGTGAATGATAATCTTGTTTTAAATATTCCTGAACCTGAAGTGGTTGAGCCTGAAAAGCAGTATTATACTGTTGTAAAAGGAGATTATCTGTCTAAAATATCAAAAAGGGTTTATGGTGATGCCATGAAGTATAACATCATTTTTGAAGCTAATAAACCCATGTTAACTGATCCTGATAAAATTTACCCTGGTCAGGTTTTGGTTATTCCTGCCTTATAAGCGGGCATCAATTTATAATTTTTTAAGAAGGTTCTCAATAGTGGTTTTTTGGACAGTGACTATTGAGTAAGCTTACTTTTGGAAGACTCATAAAAACAAATTACATGCACCTTAAACTTTCACTTTTGGCATTGTTGACAATGCTCACTATCGATGCTTCTTTTGCTCAGGAATTGAGTTTTGAAGAGTATAACCCGACCTCTACGCTTGTTGTACCTGGAAATCAGGTGTTGAAAGCCAAGTTCCCTTTTATTGATATCCATGGGCATCAATACAGAATGCCTGAACAGGATCTGGCACCGGTGATTGCAGCTATGGACACCTTGAATATGGGGATTATGGTGAATCTGAGCGGTAGGTCAGGGGACGAACTGATCAAATCGGTTAAGAATATAAAAGACCACTATCCAAATCGTTTTGTTGTTTTTGCCAATATTGATTTTGAAGGAGTAGGGACCGAGAACTGGACCGAAAAAACAGTGCTTCAATTTGAAGAAGATATTAAAAATGGTGCACGAGGATTAAAGATTTATAAAAGTCTTGGAATGCGTTATAAAGACAGCGATGGAAAAAGATTGGCCATAGATGATATTAGACTGGATCCGATCTGGGCCAAATGCGGAGAATTGGGTGTCCCAGTATTGATCCATGCTGCTGATCCTAAATCATTTTGGGATGACTTTGATGGCGATAATGAAAGATGGCTTGAATTAAAAACGCATCCCAGGAGAAAGCGAAGCGCATCAGATCCTGCTTCATGGGAACAGATAATAGGTGAACAACATAAGATGTTTAAAAAACACCCTAAAACAGTTTTTATCAATGCGCATATGGGATGGTACGCCAACAATCTTGGGAAACTTAGTGAACTAATGCAAGAAATGCCCAATATGAATGTGGAGATTGGAGCGATTATTGCCGAATTAGGAAGACAACCCAAGTTTGCTAAAAAGTTTTTTGAGCAATACCAGGACAGGATTCTTTTTGGTAAAGATAGCTGGAAGCCTGAAGAATTTCCAACGTATTTCAGAGTTCTAGAGTCGGCCGATGAATATTTTCCATACCATAAAAAATATCATGCCTTTTGGGCCATGTATGGTTTAGATCTTTCAGATGAAGTACTTAAGAAAGTGTATTATAAAAATGCACTTCGAATAGTTCCGGGCCTGGATAGTAGTTTGTTTCCTAATTAGACTTTGAGTTATCCGGTTCAATGTCGTCTTTAATTTCTAGAGAATCCCGTTTGGGTTCATCAAGAACTTCATCCACAAACCTGCTGATCTCTTCGTTTAGCTGATCTTGTGTATTCATGTTATTGATTTTAATGTTTAGGGCCGAAAAAGCCTCAATTACGTTATTATTTTCCTCAGCGACCAGCATTTCTGTAATTGTCGGAATGGTTGACATATCGGCGAGCCGCAAGGTTTCGCTATACAATACATTCAATCTTATTTTGACTTCCGGAATGTTAAGTTTTTCAACGCGTATGGAATCTCTTAGTTCCTTGGCAAGCGCTGAAAGTTCAACGCTGTTCAGAAGAGCTTCGTTCATTGATATTTCCTGATATTGAGAGATCAATTCATTAAATTTTTGATATTCAGGCCACGTTGCGATCAATTCTTCAGATTTGGAATTGAGCCTGGTAATAGGCTTTTCAGATTTGATCATACTGCTTTCCAATGAACTCGAATCATTTTCTTCCTCAGCTTTTTGCTCTTTGTTTTTACAAGCAGAAAGGCAAAACGCCAGCATTAAAAAAACAATAAAAATCTTGGGCATGGCACTTATTTTGATGATTCAAAAATAAGCAATAAAATCATAGGGCTTCGCACTGAATCAATAGTTTTTCTCTGTCAGAACTGCTATCTTTGACGCATTGTTAAAAATTTAAAAGATGGATTCTAAAATTCTCATTATAGGTTCAAGTGGACAAATAGGAACAGAGTTGGTCCTAAAACTCAGAGAGATCTATGGTAACCAAAATGTAATAGCTTCTGATATCCGTAAAGGGAATTATGAAGTAATGGAATCCGGACCCTTTGAATTTCTTGATGTTACGAATAAAAATGACATAAAAGAAGTGCTGGAAAAGCATCAGATCAAGGAAGTTTATTTAATGGTGGCTATACTTTCTGTCATTGCCGAGCAAAACCCTCAAATGGCATGGGAGTTGAATATGAGTTCACTTTTTAGTATTCTTGATCTAGCCAAAAACGGGGTAATTGAAAAGGTGTTTTGGCCTAGTTCTATTGCAGTTTTTGGTCCAGATACTCCAAAGAAAAATACGCCGCAGGATACGATTATTAAACCATCCACAGTTTATGGAATTAGCAAACTTGCGGGAGAAAACTGGTGTGCCTATTATAGTCAGAAATACGGGGTTGATGTTAGAAGTATTCGATATCCGGGATTAATAAGTTATAAAACAACTCCAGGGGGTGGAACAACAGATTATGCGGTTGAGATCTTTTATGAAGCCATCAAAAGAAAATCTTATACCTGTTTTCTGGAAGAAGATACGGTACTGCCAATGATGTATATGGATGATGCCATTAATGCGACAATAGAAGTCATGAAAGCACCCAGAATGAGCTCTTATATTTCTTATAACTTAGGTGCCTTTAGCTTTTCACCTAAAGAACTTGCTATGGCCATTACAAAACAAATCCCCGACTTTACGATAAATTACAAACCAGACTCTCGTCAGGAAATAGCCAAAACCTGGCCTCAAAGTGTGGATGATTCTCAGGCAAAAAAAGACTGGGGTTGGGAGGCAAAAACAGACCTTGATCAAATGGTTGAAACTATGTTACAGGGGTTACATTATACTATCTAGTTAGTTTCTATTTTTGTTACGTCTAAAGGGACTCAAAGAAGAAAAAAATGAAAAATATTATAGAGAAAAGTTTACAGACAGCACAAAGCTATACTGAGTATAAGAAAATGGTGCTGGAATTACTCAAGGAGGGTAAGTCTACAGGAATGAATCAGAATCAAGATTTATTTCACTTTACCAAGTTGAACAACCAGAGAATGAAGCGCCTTGATAAGCAAACAAAACTGAATGAAGAGACCCTTAGCAAAGCGCAAAAAATCAATAAAGACTTTACCTGGCTGGTACTTACAGAAAGCTGGTGTGGAGATGCTGCTCAAACACTTCCCGTAATTAATAAATTTGCCGAAGCCAACAACAAGATTGATCTTAAGGTGGTGTTAAGGGATGAAAACGAAGAGTTGATGAATAGGTTTCTTACCAATGGTAACAAGTCTATTCCTAAATTGATTGTAGTTGATAATAACTCTAAAGAAGTGGTGGGCTCATGGGGTCCTAGATCGGCTAAAGCCACAAAATTGGTAATTGATTACAAGGAAAAATACGGAAAGATTGATGCCAAATTAAAAACAGATCTTCAAAACTGGTATAACGAGGACAAGGGTTTGCAAATTGAAATGGAAATGGTCGAACTTATAGATGAGTTGATCCTTTAATATGTTAGTATCTTATGAGGATTTATCATCCGAAGCGAAAGTTTTAATTTATCCAGGAAGCAGGAAGTTTTTTCCTGTTGAATTACCTGAAATAGAGCAGGAATTAACAAATTTTTGTCAAGAATTTGACGGAATTGATATTTGTTTTAGGCTTGAATACTTTAGATTTATTGTTTTTATTATTTCAGAGGAAACACCTTTACATCTGGACCAGCATAATTTATTGGTTGGTTTTGTTCAGGAGCTTGAGAAGCGCTTTGATCTTACTTTATTGGATAAAGTGAATGTGTGTTTTAAGCAAGGACAATATGTCCAAATGAAGGAGATTCCTGATTTTAAGGCATTGATCAAAAATAAAGGTGTATCAAAGAAAACCGTGGTATTTGATCATATGATCAATACAAAATATGAGTTTGAAAATGCTTGGGAAGTTCCTGCAGAAGAGAGTTGGCTGTCACATTTCTTCTAAGCATTAAGCTCTTGTACAAAAGACTCCGGGCTTATTGCCTTTGACAGATCAAAATTTCCGCTTTTAGTTCTTCGAAGTGACGATAAATGTCCCCCGCTTTGTAGTTCTTTTCCAAAATCATTTGCAATTGACCTGATATAGGTGCCTTTACTACAGAGAATTCTAAAATGCACTATAGGTAATTCAATTTTAGTTATTTCAAAATCTAAAATAGTTACTTCCCTTGATTTGATTTCTGTCTGTTCTCCCTTGCGAGCCAATTCATATAATCTTATACCATCTTTCTTTATGGCAGAGTAAATGGGTGGTTTTTGCTGGATCAATCCCTTAAAAGATTCAGCGGTGGAGAATATAAGTTCTTCTGTAATATGTTTAGTGGGAAACGAATTGTCTATCTCAGTTTCAAGATCAAAGGAGGGGGTTGTGGCTCCAAGGGTTATGGTTCCTGTATATTCTTTGTTTTCGGCCTGATACTCATTGATCTTTTTGGTCATTTTTCCGGTGCATATGATCAACAAACCAGTAGCCAGTGGATCGAGAGTACCTGCATGACCTACCTTTATTTTTTTAAGATTAAATTTTCTACGAATGGCCCAGCGTATTTTATTGACCACTTGAAAAGAAGTCCATTCCAAGGGTTTGTCAATGACCAGAACCTTACCGGTTAAAAAATCTTCAACTTCCATTACATGTAAAAATAGGCGTAACCAATTGCAATTGTTCCTACAATAAAACAATAAGCAGAGAAATAGTAGAGTTTGCTTTTTTTCACCAAACTGATCATCCAATTACAGGCTATCAGACCTGATATAAACGATGCTATAAATCCAACCCCCATTACTCCGAAGTTTTCATCACTAAAACTGATATCACCTCCCATAAAATCTTTGGCAACCTTTCCAAGAATTAAAGGGACTACCATCAAAAAAGAAAAGCGAGCCGCTTTGGTCCTATCCACGCCAAGTAGCACAGAAGTTGAAATGGTTGCTCCTGAGCGTGAAATCCCAGGTAACATGGCTATTGCTTGAGAGATTCCAATGATAAAGGCATTTGTGTTTGATACATTTTTGCTCGTTTTTTTCGCTTTGTCAGCCAGAAATAATAACAAACCAGTAATGAGAAGCATAAATCCAACTAGTAAAACATTTCCGTTGAAAAAAGCTTCCAGCTCTTCTTCAAACAGTAAACCTATGACCGTTGCCGGGATCATTGAAATTATAATTTTTACAGAGAACAAAAATTCTTCATTCATTTTGAATTGAAAGAGTCCTTTTATGATCTCAATAACATCCTTTCTAAAGATGACCAAAGTACTTAGTGCAGTGGCAAAATGTAAAACAACCGTAAAAGTGAGGCTTTCTTTCGGAACAGAATTGTCTCCAAATATAACCTTGGCCAATTCCAAATGACCGCTCGAAGATACAGGCAAGAATTCGGTAAGGCCCTGAACGATTCCAAGGATGATAGCTTCTAAGTAATTCATGATTATTGGATGTCAATAAGCGTTAGCATTTTTGCTTTAAAGTTATTTGCCAGGATTGGCCATAATGGCATAAACTTCAATGGCTAAACCAATAAGCACTAATGTTGGGGCCAATCTAATTCTTCTAAAACTATAGATTTCTTCATTAAAGATATTGGGGTCATCACTTCCCCCACCCATCATAAGAGCAAATCCAATTAGAATTACAGCTGCACCTACAATCATGATCAAGTAATTTTTTTTTCCAAAAAGGAATTCACCTTGATCTTTATTTTTCTTCGCCATATTAGTAGTATAATTCGTCAGTTCTTAAATTTAAAAATCTTTGTGTTGCCAAAAAAGTACTTATCCAAGTAATGAGGATACCCATTCCAAATATAATTCCAAACAAACCGGCCATCTCTACTCTATTGTCAATCATTCCAAATTCGGGGAAAGTTGTATTCATATAATACAAAAGTAAAGCCAATTCAATTATGGCAAGAATTGCTCCTAAAATTCCTAGTTTAACACTGTTCCATATAAATGGTTTTCTAATAAACCGTTTTGTGGCGCCAACCATTTGCATGGTTTTTATGGTAAACCTTTTAGAATATACAGATAACCTAATGGAACTATTGATAAGAACCACCACTACCAAGGTAGCAAGTCCACAAAATATGAGTATGAATAAACTGATCCTGCGTACATTTTTTGTGAGAAGGTCTATCAAAGGTTTATCATAAGAAACAGATGAAACAAATTGATTGGTCTTATATATTCCCTCAATCTCTTCCATTTTTTCAGGTGAAACAAACTCGGCTTTTACATAGATATCGATAGAATTCTCAAGTGGGTTATAGCCAAGAAAATCCATAAAATCTTCTCCATTTTCTTTTTTGTAAATCTCTGCTGCCTCTTCCTTAGAAATAAATCGTGTGCTTTTTGTAAAACTTTGCTCGTCAATGGAGACTTGAAGATTTAAGATCTGATCACGGTTTACATCGTTGTTTAGAAATAAAGTGATCGCTGCACTCTCTTTAAAGTAATTGGATACTTTTTTTGTATTCAATACAAGCAGCCCTAAAACTCCTAATAAAAAAAGAACCAAAGAAATACTGATGACTACCGATATATAAGAAGATCTGAGTCTTCTTTTTTGGTATTTTTCAAAGGATTTACTCATAAAATTTCTAAGCTTTTTGCAGATTGCAAGGTAATTATTTCTACATAAAGGGCAAATAAAAATTCACTAGCAAATTGGTTATTTTTCACGCTCTTGGCATAGCTCAATCAATACACCATTGCTGCTCTTTGGATGAAGAAAAGCAATGAGCTTGTTGTCTGCTCCTTTTTTAGGTTCTTCATTGATCATCGTAAAGCCTTCTTTTTTTAACCTTTGGATTTCCTTATATATGTTTTCCACTTCAAAAGCGATATGATGGATCCCTTCTCCTTTTTTATCGATAAACTTCGAAACAGGACTTTCCTTTGAAATTCCTTGAAGTAATTCTATTTTATTAGGACCTACTTGAAAAAAAGAAGTTGAAACACCTTCGCTCTCCACAATCTCATTTTTATAAGGTTTTTCCCCAAATAGACTTGTAAAAAGTAAGTTGGATGTTTGAAGGTTTTTGACAGCTATACCAATATGCTCTATTTTTTTCATGATCAATGATCTTTGTTCTCAAAAATAAAGATTTTATACTAATTGCGTTTTGATGCTCCATTAAATCGAATAATACTATTTTTGTACTCATGGAAACAAACAGACAGAAAAAAATTGCAGGAGTCATCCAAAAAGATTTGGTGGATATCCTCCAGGGAGCAGCAAGAGATGGAATGAAGGGAGTGGTTATCTCTGTGACCAAAGTTCATGTTACTACTGATTTGGGGCAAGCAAAGGCTTACTTGAGTATCTTTCCATCCGATAAAAAGGAAGAAATCATGGAAGGGGTAAAAGCCAACACGGTGATGATCAGACATGCACTTGCATTGAGAACTAAAAATCAATTGAGAAGAATGCCTGAGTTAATGTTTTACATTGATGATTCTCTTGATTATATTGAAGATATTGATAAGGCACTTCGGGGAGAAGATGATCCCATCAAAAACTCACAAAAATCTCCTAAAAAGAAAAACTGAAAGGATTGAATTTTCCCTTGTACATAGCTAAGCGCTACTTAGGTTCTAAAAGTAGTAATAATGCGATAAATATTATTACACTTATCGCGACTCTAGGAGTAATCGTAAGTACTACAGCTTTGTTTATTGTACTTTCTGTATTTTCAGGCCTAAAGGATTTTAGCCTGAGTTTTATTCGAACAGCTGATCCAGATCTTAAGATCACTTCGTTGGAGGGGAAATCATTTCTCTTTGATGAAAATATCGAAAAGGTTCTGCTAAGGGAAAAAATAGCCGCCTATTCGAAAGTGATTGAAGAGCGTGTATTCTTAAGTTATGGTGAAAAATCTCATGTGGCGAGTATAAAGGGAGTTGATTCAAATTATTTATTGGTAAATCGTCTGGATACTGCGGTTTATTTCGGGAATTGGGTTAATTATGATGCGAAATATACTGTAGTTGTGGGAAGCGCCATTTCTACCGCACTTTCTGTCGGATCATATGATTTTTTAGAATCTCTAAAGATTTATGTCCCCAAACCGGGGAAAGGTTATATTACGAACCCTAAAACCGCCTTCAGTCAGGTTGGGACGCAAACAATTGGTATATACAGACTGACCGATGATATTGATAAAAAATTTGTTTACAGTAATTTGAGTCTGGCTCAGGACCTTCTAAGTTATAGTGAGAATCAGATTAGTGCTATAGAATTGAAGTTAATAGAAGGTGCTTCGGTAAAAGATGTGCAGGAGGAATTAAAAGAAAGTTTAGGAAATGGTTTTGAAGTAAAAACCAGGCAGCAGCTCAACTCCGTTTTTTACAAGATGCTCAATACGGAAAATCTGGTTTCTTATCTGGTGTTTACTTTGATTCTCATGATCGCCTTGTTCAATGTTATCGGCGCTATAGTCATGATGATCATTGACAAAAGAGAAAACTTAAAAACATTATTCCATCTAGGTTCTTCAGTGAGGGATATTCGTAAGATTTTTGTTTTCCAAGGCTTTTTACTTACCCTATTCGGACTATTTGTGGGATTACTTCTAGCCATCCCCTTTGTGCTTTTACAAAAAAAATATGGTTTTATCATGATCACGCAGTCCCTGGCATACCCCGTTGAATTCAAAATCATCAATGTGATCCTTGTTATTTTTACTATTGTAATTTTGGGCTACCTGGCGGCAAAAATTGCAAGCGCCAGAATTTCAAAAAAATTAGTGGAATAGGGAGGGGAGTTTTGAGACTTGAAGGTTTCACTTAAGTGAAACCTTGACTTAAGTCAAGCCTTGGCTTAAGTGACCCCTTGAGAAGTTAACAATTGTAAGAAATTTGTCACCAAATGGAAAATGACCATTGTGATCTTCGAGAAGAACAAACTTTTTCATATTTATAATCAAGGAAACAACCGAGGAAAAATATTTTATAATCAAAGAAATTATGAATATTTCCTACTTAAATTAAGAATGTACCTACTTCCTTATGCAGATGTACTTGCCTGGTGCTTGATGCCAAATCACTTTCATTTGATGGTTTATGTGCGTAAAACAGAAAATTATATTTTGAAGAAGTGAAAATCCTAATAGTCATAAAATAAGATCATTAAATGATTCTATTGGGATTTTATTACGCTCATATACAAGAGCTATTAACAAACAGGAAGAATAGGAGTGGGTCCTTATTTAGAAGCGGAACAAAGGCGGTCGCAGTAAACAACTTGAAAAGTCTAATGCCCACTCTAGCCATTACTCAAAACACCTTACTTCTGTCATCAATTTTATCGGAAAAACAGTACCCACAGATTTGTTTTAACTATATTCATTTGAATCCGGTAAGAGCAAAATTGGTCAAAAATTCAATTGAATGGAAATATTCCTCAGCTCAGGATTTTTATGGAAAACGGAAGAATAAAATAACCAATATTGAAGTTGCTCAAAATTTTGTAGACATAGACTTGGCCCCTCACTTAAGTGAGACCTTCACTTAAGTAACCCCCTGACTTAAACCACCCCTTGACTACTCACCACCAAACTTTTCTAAAACCTCATCAAATACTTGAAAAACTTCTTCCTTAGTGTCGCCGGTTACCATTCGCAGTCTGTATTCTTTAAAATGCGGAATTCCTTTAAAATAGTTGGTGTAGTGACGTCGAGTTTCGAAAAGTCCAGCGTGATCACCATTCCAGGCAATAGCCATTTCTAAATGTCTTTTGGCCGTTTTAACTCTTTGAGGAATTCCAGGGCTCTCTACATATTCTCCGGTTTTAAAGAAGTGTTTTACTTCATTAAAGAACCATGGATTACCTATGCTTGCTCTGCCAATCATAGCTCCGTCAAGCCCATATTTGTCTCTCATCATCGCTGCTTTTTCCGGAGAATTTACATCGCCGTTTCCAAAAACAGGAATATGCATCCGAGGATTGTTTTTGACATCTGCAATCGGCTCCCAAACAGCTTCTCCTTTATACATTTGAGCTCTGGTGCGCCCGTGAATAGCAATGGCTTGAATACCAACATCCTGAAGTCTTTCTGCTACGTCCTGAATATATATAGAGTCATGATCCCAACCAAGTCTGGTTTTTACGGTTATGGGTAGTTTGGAATGTTTAACCATGGCCTCACTGAGTTTTACCATGAGTGGGATGTCCTTTAAGTATCCCTGCACCTGCACCTTTGCTCACTACTTTTTTGACAGGACATCCAAAATTGATGTCTATAAAATCAGGATTGGATCGTTCAACAATTTCAATTGTTTTTAACATAGACTCCATATTGGCTCCAAAAATCTGGATACCTACGGGGCGTTCTTTATCATAAATATCAAGCTTTTGAACACTTTTAGCCGCATCCCTGATCAATCCTTCAGAAGAAATGAACTCGGTATATACAACATCTGCTCCGTTCTCCTTGCAAAGTGCCCTGAAAGGTGGATCGCTCACATCTTCCATTGGAGCGAGTAACAAGGGAAACTCACCTAATTCTATGTCACCAATTTTTGCCAAACCTTAATTTTAGGCTGCAAAACTACGAATTTTTTAATCATTCTTTTTAGGATAGAATCAATCCTAAATATGTAAATTTCATCTCGATTTGAGCTGGTTTTTATTTTGCTTGGAAATTATAAAAAAGTATTTTTGGGCTTAGAATAATCAAACTTATGAAATATAGAATTATTATACTTGTCTTTTTTGTAGTCATCTCAGCTTGCAAAACGCCTTATAGTAAATATGGTTATGACGGAAAATCCGGGGCTACTGAAATGGTCAATATGGTGCATTATCCGCAAGAGAAACATCTAAAAAATATTAAGCAAATTACTTTTGGAGGAGATAACGCTGAAGCATATTGGAGTTTTGATAGTTCAAAATTAGTTTTTCAGGCGAACAATAAGGCCTGGGGCCTTGAATGTGATCAAATTTTTATGATGGATGCTTCTAAACCTTTGGATAGTTTGGAAATCCCTCAATTGATAAGTACAGGAGAGGGAAGAACAACATGTAGTTATTTCTTATCAGATAATAAAACTATTGTCTATTCTTCTACACATTTAGCAAGTAAGGATTGCCCAGTGGTGCCCAAAAAAGAAGATTATGGCAACAAATATATTTGGCCGGTATATGAGGATTATGACATTTTTTTAGCTGACACCCAAGGGAATCAATTAAAACAGCTCACCTTTGAAGAAGGGTATGATGCTGAACCGACGGTTTCACCTAAAGGGGATAAAATTGTTTTTACATCAACCAGAACAGGCGATTTAGAATTGTTTACAATGGCTGCTGATGGAAGCGATGTAAAGCAAGTGACAAATGAATTAGGTTACGACGGTGGTGCCTTCTTTTCACCTGATGGGGAAAAACTAATTTTCCGCTCATCGCGTCCAAAAACGGAAGAGGAAATTAAAGAATATAAAGATTTATTAGCGGTTGGTCTGGTGCAACCGACCAATATGGAGTTGTATGTATGTAATGTAGACGGGAGTGGTTTACAGAAAATCACTGATTTAGGAAGTGCCAACTGGGCACCATTTTTTCATCCTTCCGGGGAAAAAGTGATATTTTCGAGTAATCATGTTTCAAAAAGAAGCTTTAATTTGTATATGATCAACCTGGATGGATCGGGTCTTGAACAAATAACCTATGATAAGGTTTTTGACGCTTTTCCTATGTTTTCTCCAGACGGAAAGAAGATCGTTTTCTCTTCAAACAGAAATAACTATGGAACACATGACACTAATTTATTTGTGGCTGATTGGGTCGATTAAAATTTATCTGGAATGAAAAAAAAATATAACTGGGCCATCCTGGGTTGCGGAAAAATAGCCCGAAAATTTGCACAAGACCTTAGTTTACTGGAGAATGCTCAACTATATGCCGCCTCATCCAGAAATCTTGATAATGCGAAGGAATTTGCGAATGACTTCGGGTTTGAAAAGGCCTATGGCTCCTATCTTGAAATGGTTCAGGACCCTGAGGTGGATATAGTTTATATTGCCACACCTCACGCGATGCATATGGAACACAGTATCTTGTGTATGGAACATAAAAAAGCAGTTTTATGTGAAAAGGCATTTGCCATGAATACCAAAGAGGTAGACAGAATGATAAAGGCTTCTAAGGAAAACAAAACATTTCTTATGGAAGCATTTTGGACCATATTCTCAGCAAAATTCCTCAAAGTATTAGAACTTTCTAAGGAAGAAGGGCTCGGTCAACTGAAATTTGTAAAATCAGATTTTATGTTCAAAGCTGAATTTAATCCAGACAAGAGATTGTATAATATAGATTTAGGAGCAGGTTCTTTATTGGATATTGGTATTTATCCCATTTTTAGATCCTTGATGTTATTGGGAAAACCAACTTCCATAAAAACCATGGCAAATATCCGTTCAAATGGTGTGGAAGATAGTATAAGCATGCTTTTTGGTTATCAGAGTGGTGCCATGGCGGTTTTGACTTCAAGTTTTGAGAGCTCATGTCATAATGAAACTGAACTTTGTTTTGAGCATGGTTTTATCAAGTTTATACGAGAACCAGAATTCCCTATTCTCATTGAAAGGGGTGGAATTCAAGAAGAAATTCATATTGAACAACCCAAAGGAATGGGCTATGAACTTGAAGCGAAACACGTGATGGAATGTCTGGATCAGGGATTGATTGAAAGCCCTGTTTTACCTCTGTCAATAAGCAGGGAATTAATGGAAATCATGGATGCAGTTAGAAAGGACGCCGGCATCGTATTTCCCAAGCATGATTAAACGTGAAAATTAGGTTTTGCCAATCAACTAATTGGTTATATTTGCGCAATTATTGAAGATAGGTAAACACGGATGAAGAATATTAGAAACTTTTGTATCATTGCTCATATTGATCATGGTAAAAGTACCCTGGCGGACAGGTTGTTGGAATTTACCGACACCATTACTGATCGCGAGAAACAGGACCAGTTACTTGATAGTATGGATCTGGAACGAGAGCGAGGCATTACCATAAAAAGCCATGCGATCCAGATGGATTATGAATATAAAGGAGAGCAATATGTGCTGAATTTGATCGATACACCTGGACATGTTGATTTTTCCTATGAAGTTTCAAGATCAATTGCATCCTGTGAAGGAGCTTTGCTTATTGTTGATGCTGCACAAAGTATTCAGGCACAAACTATTTCCAATTTATATTTGGCTCTTGATAATGATCTTGAAATCATACCGGTTTTAAATAAAATAGATCTGCCAAGTGCAAATCCCGAAGAAGTAACTGATGATATTGTTGATCTTTTAGGTTGTGATCCTGAAGAAGTCATTCACGCCAGTGGGAAAACCGGCTTTGGAGTTGAAAATATTTTAAGTGCCATCATAGAAAGGGTTCCTGCTCCAAAAGGAAATGCTGACGGACCCCTTCAAGCCTTGATCTTTGATTCTGTTTATAATTCATATAGAGGGGTTGAAACCTATTTTAGGGTTATTAATGGAGAAATAAAAAAAGGGCAGAAGATCAAGTTTGTAGCTACGGGTAATGAATATTATGCAGATGAAGTTGGTACTTTAAAGTTGACTCAAGTAGCTAAAAAAAGTATAAAAGCAGGGGATGTTGGTTATTTGATCACAGGAATCAAAACAGCAAGTGAAGTAAAAGTAGGGGATACGATTACAGATGCTTTGAATCCCACCCAAGAAATAATTGAAGGTTTTGAAGACGTAAAACCCATGGTATTTGCCGGTATTTATCCAGTTGATACGGATGAATATGAAGAGTTAAGATCTTCGATGGAAAAATTACAGCTCAATGATGCCTCCCTGGTATTTGTTCCGGAAAGTTCAGCGGCCTTGGGATTTGGATTTAGATGTGGTTTTCTCGGGATGTTGCATTTGGAAATTATCCAGGAACGATTGGAGCGAGAATTTGATATGACTGTGATTACTACGGTTCCAAACGTATCTTATCATGCCTATACCAATAAGTATCCGGATACTATGATCCTGGTGAACAATCCATCAGATCTGCCGGAACCTTCAACATTGAACAGGGTTGAAGAACCTTTTATTAAAGCAAGCATCATTACAAAAGCAGATTTTGTTGGCCCGGTGATGAGTCTGTGTATTGAGAAAAGGGGTGAAATTACCAATCAGACCTATTTAACTACAGAAAGAGTTGAACTGACTTTTGATATGCCACTTTCTGAAATTGTATTTGATTTTTATGATAGATTAAAAACCGTATCAAAAGGGTATGCCTCTTTTGATTACCACCCTATCGGATTCAAAGCCTCTAAATTGGTTCGGGTAGATATTTTGCTTAACGGACAGCCGGTTGATGCATTATCAGCGCTTATTACATGACAGCACTGCCTACGGTATTGGGAAGAAAATGTGTGAAAAACTACGAAAATTGATCCCAAGACAACAATTTGACATTCCTATTCAGGCGGCCATTGGAGCAAAAATTATTGCAAGAGAAACCATTAAAGCCTTGAGAAAAGATGTTACAGCCAAGTGTTATGGAGGGGATATTTCTCGTAAACGTAAATTACTGGAAAAACAAAAAAAAGGTAAAAAACGTATGCGTTTGGTGGGTAATGTGGAAATTCCTCAACAAGCTTTTATGGCAGTTTTAAAACTCAATGACTAATCCTTAGTCATCTGAGCATCAATCCGAATTTTTTCCTTTCTTTTGATGTGTATGATCCTTTTTTGAAAAAAAGAAAGGAGTATCTGTTTATAGAATGCCTTGTTTGATAAGAAAATTTTCTAGATGATCGGCTGTTTGGAAGCAGGAACTCACTTTTTCCACGTCTTCGCAAAAACGATTATGGTCAGGATTTGCACTACAATCGATTACGCTAAGATCTATTCGATGGAATTTTTTATCCAATATTCGGCATCTTTCCAAAAGCAGATCAATTGATTCCTCCCCTTTGGTTTCAAAACCTCTTTTTGAAAGGTAGCCTTTTAAATAATTTTCTATGGCATTGAGTGAATTTTTACACACTAGAAACGAGACAACATCTTCTTTTGGTTTGAACAGTTCTTCATTTGCCTTTTGAAGTTGTCCATTCGCTTTTTCAAAGTGATCTTTGGCTTTTTGATCCATAAGTTGAAAAAAAACCTCGCATGAATGATGATCATGCGAGGTTGGGTTTAACAATACTACAAGCTTTTGAATAGTTCCAATCTTTCCCATTTGGAATCTACCTCTTCTTGTGCCTGCACAAGTAACTCATTGGCCAAAGAAGCATTTTCTTTTACAACTCTTGTAAAACGGGCTTCATTGTACATGAAATCTTCTAGTGGAGCCGAAGGAGCTTTAGAGTCAAGTCTAAATTTTTTCCCTTTTGGTTTAGAAGGGTCAAATCTAAATAATGGCCAATAACCAGTGTCAACGGCTTTACCTTGTTGAGTGGCGCCATCTTTTAGATCATAACCATGCTCTCCACAATGAGAATAAGCAACAATCAAAGAAGGTCCATTATATTCAGCAGCCTCTTTAATGGCTTTTAAGGTTTGCACATCTTTAGCACCCATGGCAATTTGCGCCACGTAAACACTTCCATAAGAAACGGCTTGCATGGCAAGGCTCTTTTTAGGTGTTTTCTTACCTGCAATTGAGAATTTTGCACTTGCCCCTAATGGAGTTGCTTTAGATGTCTGACCACCGGTATTTGAGTATACTTCAGTATCCATCACCAGGATATTGATATTCTCTCCAGATGCCAATACATGATCTACACCACCATATCCAATATCATAGGCCCATCCATCTCCACCAAATATCCAAACCGCTTTTTTGCGCAAGTATTCGGTCAATTGATTGAGTTTCTTGGCGTCCTCATTATTGTCAAGGATATTGAGTGTCTCTTTTAATTTGTCTATGTCTGCAAATTTTTTGGCTTTTTCAGTTTCATCAGATTCAGGATTGTCTAAAATATCCGTTACCAATTCACTACCAACCAATAATTCCATTGATTTTAAAAGGCCGACTGCTATCTCTTGTTTTTTACTAAGAGCCAACTGCATACCTAAACCAAATTCCGCATTGTCTTCGAAAAGTGAATTCGCCCAGGCTGGACCTCTGCCAAATTCGTTCGTTCTATACGGTGTAGTTGGTAAGTTACCTCCGTAAATAGAGCTACAACCGGTTGCGTTAGCAATCATAATACTGTCACCATATAATTGGGTAATCAGTTTTATATATGGAGTTTCTCCACAACCTGAACAAGCTCCAGAGAACTCAAACAAGGGTTGAAGGAACTGAGCACCTTTTACATTTGAAGTACTTAATTCAGTACGGTCATAATCAGGAAGATCAATAAAGAAATCCCAGTTTAGATTCTCAACAACGTCATGATCCAGTTTTTTTCGCATATTGATTGATTTGAAACCTGGAATCTCTTTGCTTTCTGCAGGACAAACTTCCACACAAAGGTCACATCCGGTGCAATCTTCAGGAGATACCTGTAATACATAGGAGTCATCTTTTGAGAATGGGCGTCCTTTAGCAGGCACGTGTTTCATGGTCAATGGCGCTTCAAACAATTCTTCTTTTGAGACTACTTTTGCACGAATTGCAGCATGTGGACAAATAGCCACACATTTATTACACTGCGTACAAATATTTTCATCATCCCAAATCGGAATAAAATGTGCTATACCGCTTTTTTCGTATTGAGTTGTTCCCGTTGGGAACGTACCATCTACTGGGAAAGCACTTACCGGTAACTCATCACCGCGACCCGCAAGGATAGTTTCAAGTACCTCAGTCACAAATCCATCAGGTGCATTTGTCATGGCTGATACAAATTGCTTGTTGCTGGTAACTTCATTAGGATAGTCAACTTTTTCCAGATTTTCCAATGATTTATCAACCGCATTAAAGTTCATTTGTACTACTTTCTCCCCTTTATGAGAGTAAGATTTTACGATGGCATCTTTAATTTTTTGAATAGCATCATCTTTTGGAAGGATACCTGAAATCGCAAAGAAACAGGTTTGGAGAACTGTATTTGTTCTTTTTCCTAAATTCGCATCCTGGGCCACTTTTGAGGCATCTATGATATAAAAGTTCACTTCGTTTTCAATAAGATGCTTTTGCATTTTTTCAGGAAGCTTGTCCCAAATTTCATCTTTTGAATAAGGAGAGTTCAGAAGAAACGTTCCACCTTTTTTCAATTCATCGATCATATCGTATTTCTCGATGAAATTAAACTGATGACTTGCAATAAAATCAGCCTTTTCAATTAAATAAGAAGAATGGATAGGTTCAGGTCCGAAGCGCAAATGCGAAATGGTCTGTGCTCCAGCTTTTTTCGAATCATAAACAAAATAACCTTGAACAAAATTATCTGTGGTCTCTCCAATGATCTTAATAGAGTTTTTGTTACCACCTACAGTACCATCTGATCCTAAACCATAGAACATACAATTAAAAGTAGTTCTTCTTAATTCAAATGTTGGATCGGCCATCAAACTGGTATGGGTCACATCGTCTATAATACCAACTGTAAAATGATTTTTTGGCTCGTCTTTTAAAAGCTCGTCATAAATTCCCTTCACCATTTTTGGTGTAAATTCTTTTGATGACAAACCGTAACGGCCTCCTACTATTTTAGGCATACTTCCGCTACCTTCTATATAGGCACTTAAAATATCCATATATAAAGGTTCACCAATACTTCCCGGCTCTTTTGTTCGGTCAAGTACTGCTATTTTTTTAACTGTCTTAGGCATCTTTTCTATAAAATCTTTTATAGAAAAGGGTCTAAATAATCTCACAAACAGAGCCCCTACTTTTTCGCCATCAGCGATCATTTTTTCTAGCGCTTCATAAACAGGTCCTTGTCCTGATCCCATGATAATAGTTACTCTTTCAGCTTCAGGGTGTCCAATATAATTGAACAGATCATATCTACGGCCTGTGTGTTCATAGAATTCATCCATCACTTCCTGTACAATTCCAGGAACTGCATCATAATAAGTATTTGCAGCTTCTCTGGCCTGGAAGAAAACATCCGGATTTTGAGAAGTACCTCTGATTACGGGGTTATCCGGGTCAAGAGAGTGTTTTTTATGCGCCATAATTCGATCCTCGGGCATCATTGCTTCGATCACATTGTCGGGAATGGCATCTATCTTAGAGATCTCATGTGAAGTCCTAAAACCATCGAAAATATTCATAAAAGGAATTCTCGATTTTAGTGTTGCAACTTGAGAAATAAGTGCGAAATCTTGTGCTTCCTGCACAGATCCTCCAAATAACATGGCAAATCCTGTTTGTCTGGCAGCCATCACATCACTATGGTCTCCAAAAATGGATAGGGCATGTGTGGCAACTGTTCTGGCGGCTACATGAATGACGGTAGGTAATAATTCACCTGCCATTTTATACATATTTGGTATCATCAGCAGTAAGCCTTGTGAAGCTGTAAATGTTGTTGTTAATGCTCCTGCCTGCAGTGAACCGTGAACTGCACCTGCTGCGCCACCTTCACTCTGCATTTCTACGATGCGAGGGATGTTGTTCCATATATTGGTTTGTTCTTTCGAACTGTAAAGATCCACATGTTCACCCATAGGTGATGCTGGAGTAATGGGATAAATGGCACAAACTTCATTTGTCTTATGTGCTACTCTGGCGACAGCCTCATTCGCATCACAAATTATTTTTTCGAATTGTTTTTTCATTTTATAGTGAGTTTATAAATATGAGATAAGTTTATTAATGGTTAATCATTTAAAGTTATTATGATTGAACAGGGTAAAATTATAGCTATTAGAACACTTAAATTATGACATAAGTCATAGGGGGCTGATGCTCAGTTATGACCAAAAAAAAAGAGCATCTGAAAACAGATACTCTTTTTATTTTTTTACAATGAAGTTTTTTATTCTCCGTGCATCCAAACTTTTTTTGCCATAAGTTCTTCTTCTGATTCCACGTGATCTTCATCAGGAACACAACAGTCAACCGGACAAACAGCAGCACATTGTGGTTCATCGTGAAAACCTTTACATTCTGTACATTTATCAGTTACAATAAAATAAAATTCATCACTTACAGCTTCGTTTTCTGCATCTGCGTCAACAGTTCTTCCATCAGGAGTTGTTACTTCACCACTCAGTGATGTCTCATCCGAATAAGACCATTCACTATCTGGTTCATAAATTGCGTTATTTGGACACTCTGCTACACATGCGTCGCAGTTGATGCACTCGTCAGTTATTATTATAGCCATTTTCTAATTATTTAAATTTATGGAACAAAGTTAAAGAATTAAAATTTGATAAAATTCAGCCGAAAAGAAATTTAGAACTATTCCAAATAAGACTGGCTTTGGATTTTAAATGTAATAAAAATGACAGATTGATAAAAGTCATATTCTGGAAGTTTAAGGCTGCTTACTTTTAGCTACTAAATTTATAGGGTAATGTAAATTTTAGTAAATTTATAAAAAATATGCAGAAGATGGCAGTTAATAAAATAGAACCAACAACTCATGAAGTGGAATCTTTAAGTGCGGTTGTAATCAGATTCGTTGGAGATTCTGGTGATGGAATGCAGTTAACTGGAACACAGTTTACTGACACCTCAGCTATGTTTGGTAATGACGTGGCAACTTTTCCCAATTATCCTTCTGAGATCAGGGCACCTCAGGGTAGTCTCTATGGTGTTTCAGGTTTTCAAGTTCATATAGGTAGTGTTGAAATAAGTACACCTGGTGATGATCTTGATCTATTGGTGGCTATGAACCCAGCCGGTTTAAAAACCAATTTGCACGCGTTAAAAGCAGGCCACACTGTAATTGTAGATGTTGATTCATTTACAAAAAAGAATCTTCAAAAGGCAGAGTACGAAAGTAATCCATTAGAAGACGGAAGTCTCGAGAATTATCGGGTAATAGAAGTGGCCATGTCGTCGATGACCAAAGAGTCTATTAAAGATTTGGGTCTTGATAACAAAAGTATCACCAGGAGTAAGAATATGTTTGCACTTGGGATAGTTTACTGGATGTATAACCGTGAAATGAGTCATACCTTGAATTTCTTTGAACAGAAGTTCAAATATAAACCAGAGATCGCTGAAGCAAATACGAAAGTACTTAAAGCCGGGTATTTTTATGCTGAAACACTGGAACTGATTCCGAACGCATATCAAATCGCGCCGTCGACAATGCCCAAAGGAACCTACCGTATTATCAATGGAAATACAGCCACAGCCTGGGGATTTCTTGCAGCAGCAGAGAAGTCGGGACTTGAATTATTTCTGGGGTCTTATCCGATTACACCGGCAACCGATATTTTGCATGAATTGGTTAAACATAAGAATTTTGGTGTAAAAGCTTTTCAGGCAGAAGATGAGATCGCAGGAGTTACTTCATCAATTGGTGCAGCCTTCGCGGGAGATCTTGCCATTACCACTACTTCCGGACCAGGACTTGCCCTTAAAGGGGAAGCTATCGGCCTGGCAATGATGACAGAATTACCTCTGGTTGTTGTAAACGTTCAAAGAGGTGGACCATCGACCGGTTTACCAACCAAAACGGAACAGTCAGATCTTTTACAAGCCATGTATGGTAGAAATGGCGAGTCACCTGTCATAGTTTTAGCGGCAAGCACACCTTCTGATTGTTTTGATTATGCTTATATCGCTGCTAAATTGACCTTGGAGCATATGACACCGGTCATACTGCTTACTGACGGATATATTGCCAATGGATCGGAACCATGGAAGATCAAGTCTATCGATGAAATGCCTCCTATAAAAACAAATATTGTTGATAAAGCATCCGAAACCTGGCATCCCTATGACAGGGATAATGATACCTTGTCAAGAAATTGGGCCATACCGGGTACACCTGGTCTGGAACACAGAGTTGGTGGTCTTGAGAAAGATAAGATCACAGGAAATGTGTCATATGTTCCTGATAACCATGAATATATGACCAATATTAGGGCTGAAAAAGTAAAGAGAGTGGAAAATTATATTCCCAATCTTAAGGCTGAATATCACGAGGAAGGTGATTTATTAGTTATCGGATGGGGTGGAACTTATGGAAGTTTACATTCCGCTGTACGAAAATTAGATGCCAAGGGTTTTAAAGTGGGACATGCCCATTTTAATTATATCAATCCTTTTCCAAAAAATACAGCTGAGGTATTATCTAAATTCAAAAAAATAGTAGTTTGTGAATTGAACAAAGGGCAATTGTCTTTTGTGTTAAAAGGCAGATACCCTGAAAATAATTTTTTACAATATAATAAAGTGATGGGCCTACCATTTTCAGTTGTTGATTTGGTAGAGAAATTCAAGAATATAATTAAAGAAGACTAAGATGCAAGATACTATAGAAAAAAAATATACGTTCAGGGATTTTGCCAGTGACCAGGAGGTTAGATGGTGTCCGGGTTGCGATGATTATGTGATCTTAAGATCCATGCAGAAAGCACTCCCAGAGATGGGCGTAAATAAAGAAGACGTCGTTTTTATTTCAGGAATCGGGTGTTCTTCAAGATTCCCCTATTATATAGATTCGTATGGAATGCATAGTATCCACGGAAGGGCAGCTGCCATTTCCAGTGGGGTCAAATTGGCCAACCCTGATCTGAGTGTATGGATGATAACGGGTGACGGTGATAGTTTAGCCATTGGCGGGAATCACTTTATACATGTGCTCAGACGAAATCTGGATTTGAACATCATATTGTTCAATAATGAAATTTACGGATTGACCAAAGGACAGTTTTCACCGACCTCCTTAATAGGTCAAAAAACCAAATCTTCTCCTTATGGTAATACCCAGCCTCCGTTTCATCCCGGTGAACTGGCACTTGGTGCACAGGCAAGATTTTTTGCAAGATTAGGAGGAAATAGTCCAAAGGAAATGACAAGTCTTTTTATTGAAGCTGAAAAATTCAAAGGAACCTCATTAATAGAAATTCTGCAAAACTGTGTCATTTTTAATGATGGTTGTTTTACACAATTTACCGATAAAAATGTCAGGGAAGATAAACAAGTATACCTGGAGCATGGAAAACCCATGATCTTTGGAAAAGAAAGGGATAAAGGACTTGTTTTGAATGGTCTGAAACTAGAAGTCGTGACCATAGGTGAAAACGGTGTAACAGAAGAGGATATTTTAGTGCATGATGCCAAATGTGAAGATAACACCTTGCATCAGATGCTTGTGAAATCCCAATATCCATTAGCTACAGGAATCATTCGAAGTTTTGAGGATACTACTTTTGAAGAACGGGAAGATTTGTTAAACAAAGAAGTGAAGGCAAATTCGAAATTTTCGAAAGTGGATGAACTATTTTTCTCCGGAGAAACCTATGAGGTGAAATAAATAAAGGATTATGTAAAGGGTGACAATCGTCATCCTTTTTTTTTAAATCAAGAAATACATTTGTGAACTAATTAAGAAAATCAGTTATGGGGTACGAAGCGATTTTAGTATTTTTTATTGCAGGCGTTTTTTTAGTTGTGCTAGCCAATTTCTTATCAAATCTGATTTCTCATAAATCAGAAAATGCTGCAAAAAAGGAACCTTATGAATGTGGAATTGAAACAAGTGGACCCACTTGGGTGCAATTCAAGGTGGGATACTATTTATTCGCAATCCTTTTCCTCTTGTTTGACATCGAGATAGCATTTCTGGTCCCTTGGGCAGTGGTTTTTAAAGAAGTAGGAACCGTGGCCTTAGTTGAAATACTTGTGTTTTTATTTATTTTAGGTTTAGGATTGTTATATGCATACAAAAAAAGAGCCTTACGATGGGAGTAGAAAAGAAAAGATATTTAAGTCAGTTAGAAGCCGAAGGTTTAAAAGAGGTGGTTCCGGATAGTTTTCCGGGCAAAGTAATTCCGGCCGGAAATGGAGGGAATATTGTGGTGACCACCCTGGATTCTGTTGTCAACTGGGGTCGATCCAATTCGTTGTGGCCACTTTATTTTGGTACAAGTTGTTGTGCCATAGAAATGATGCAGACAGGAGCTCCGAAACACGACTTTTCGCGTTTTGGCTTTGAAGTAGCAAGACCTTCCGCCAGACAAGCCGATCTAATCATTATTGCAGGAACTATTGTCAATAAAATGGGACCGGTATTAAGAAGGTTATATGATCAAATGGCCGAGCCTAAATATGTTATCGCTATGGGAGCATGTGCCATTTCAGGGGGTCCGTTCTATTATAATTCCTATTCCGTAATTAAAGGTGCCGATCATGTAATTCCGGTAGATGTTTATGTACCTGGATGTCCACCTAGACCAGAATCATTATTGGAAGGGATGATCATGTTGCAGGATAAAATTAAGAAAGAGAACATGAAGGAAAAGATCAATCCAATTGACGGTTTTGATGAAGGAAATATTTAGCATCTAAGTATACAGATACCATGAAAAACGAAGAACTACAAAATATGATTAATGGCTTAGGAGAAAATCTGGAATTCACAGAAGAAGGATCAGAATATCTAACGCTCACGGTTTCTAAAGAACAACTTCATGCAGTTTGCAGTAAGTTAAAATCAGAACCCGAACTAAAATTTGATTATGCTTTTTGTATTACAGGAATGGACTGGGGTGAAGAATTAGGTGTTATTTATCACCTGGAATCCACCGAATTTAAACATGCTATCGTTGTAAAAGTTAAGACAGAAGACAGAGAGAATCCAAGGCTAGATTCTGTTTGGGATATCTGGAGAACGGCCGAATTTCACGAAATGGAAGTCTATGATTTTTTTGGTATAAAATTCAATAATCATCCAAATTTAAAACGCCTTTTCTTAACTCCTGATTGGGTCGGCTGGCCATTGAGAAAAGATTATGTAGACGAAGCTAATATGATTGTTAAATAAGGATTTTCATGACCGATCAAGAATTAAAAACCAAAATAAAAACGGAAGAATATTTCGTTAATATGGGGCCTCAGCACCCTGCAGCTCATGGTGTTTTGCGTTTGATATTAACCATTGATGGAGAAATAATCAAAAATGTTGAGCCCGATCTAGGATATATACATCGCTCGATAGAAAAAATGTGCGAAAGAGATAGTTATCAGCAAATCGTTCACCTTACAGACAGGATGGATTATTTGTCTTCTCATATCAATAATGAGGCTGTTTGCTTAGTAGTGGAAAAAGCATTGGAAATAGAGGTTCCTGACCGCGTAAAAGTAATTCGTACTATTATTGGTGAACTTACCCGTATCGCATCTCATTGTTTATGGTGGGGCGTAATGGGAATGGACCTTGGGGCCTTAACTACTTATTTCTATGCTTTTAGGGATCGAGAGATGATCAATGATATTTTTGAAGAAACCTGCGGTGCCAGACTGACCATGAATTACAATATTCCTGGTGGCCTGATGTTTGACATTCATCCCAATTTTATAAATCGAACTAAAGAATTTATCAAACATTTTAAAACTAAACTTCCTGAATACGACCGTTTGTTAACTGGAAATATAATTTTTGAAAAAAGAACAAAAGGAGTTGGAATTCTAACAAAAGAAGACGCTATTTCATTTGGCGTATCGGGTCCGGTTGCAAGAGGGTCGGGTTATTCAAATGATGTGAGAATTCACCATCCGTACAGCGCATATGACCGTGTTGAATTTAAAGAAGCCTTATTTACTGCAGGAGATACCTATGCGAGATATAAAGTAAGAATAATGGAAATGTGGGAATCGATGTCAATTATTGAACAATTGATTGATAATATTCCAGAAGGAGAAACCAAAGTCGCAACAAAGGCAGTAATTAAATTACCAAAAGGTGAATTTTACCAGCGTGTTGAAACAGCAAGAGGAGAATTAGGGGTTTATATAAACAGTACCGGAACTAAAAATCCGTACAGGCTTAAATTCCGTTCACCAGGATTTTCGAATTTATCAGTTTTAAACCATATTTCAAAAGGAGGTAAAATAGCCGATTTGGTAGCTACTATGGCTTCGTTTGATTTTGTTATACCAGATATTGATCGCTAATATGACTAATTTTTTAATGATGAATTTACCATTAAGCATAACAAAAACAATAAATGATTGGATTTTCACTATCATGCCGGAAAGCGCAGCGACAATTACAATTTGGGTTTTAATTGCAGTAGCTTATCTCGCCTTATTTGCTGTAGCAGGATTGTATTTAGTATTGTTAGAACGCAAAGTAGCCGCATGGTTTCAGCTGCGTTTAGGACCAAACAGAGTGGGCCCCGGTGGTATGTTTCAAACCATGGCAGATGCCTTAAAACTGGTTTCTAAAGAATTGACAATTACTGATAAGGCTGACAATTTTTTATTCAATTTGGCACCTTATTTTGTCATTGTGTCTTCACTAATTGCGATTAGTGTTTTTCCTTTTTCAAGACAATTTCAAGCCTTTGATATCAATATTGGGGTGTTTTTTTTATTGGCAGTCTCTTCAGTTGGCGTGATAGGAATTCTATTAGGAGGATGGGCAAGTAATAATAAATTTGCTTTGATAGGTGCCATGCGAAGTGGTTTGCAAACCATTAGTTATGAATTGTCTGTAGGCTTGTCAATATTAACGATGGTTTTATTGACAGGGTCTTTACAACTGTCGGAAATTATTGAGGTACAAAGAACTGGCGGCTGGCTCATCGTGCAAGGGCATATTCCTGCACTCATCGCTTTTATGATTTTTATGATATCCGGAACGGCCGAAACCAATAGAGCCCCTTTTGATTTGGTAGAAGCAGAATCTGAATTAGGAGCAGGTTTTCACACAGAATATTCAGGGATGAAATTTGCCTATTTCTTTTTAGCAGAATTTATCAATATGTTTATTATTGCTTCAATAGCTGTCGTATTATTTTTTGGAGGATGGTTGTCTCCTTTCGGAATCACGGATCATATTGCATGGTTCCCGGAATCTATTTGGTTTTTGATAAAAGTATTGGTAATTATTTTCTTGATGATGTGGTTTAGGTGGACTTTCCCAAGATTGAGGGTAGACCAATTGTTAACCCTGGAATGGAAGTATTTATTACCCATAAACTTGGTGAATATAGTAATAATGGCCATTGTAATTTGGTTGAATTGGATAATTTAATAAATGATAAAGAACGATAATGAGTTACTTTTCAGATATATATAACGGAATAAAAACCTTATTAACCGGAATGAGTGTTACAGGAGGTTATTTTATCCATGCACGAAAAGGTAGTATAACACAACAATATCCCGATAACAGAGATACATTAAAAATGTTCGATCGGTTTAGAGGTGAAGTTGTCATGCCGCATGACGATAATAATGAACACTATTGCACCGGATGCCAGAAATGTGAAATAGCATGCCCCAACGGTTCAATTGAGATAGTTTGGGACAGACAGGTTGATCCGGTAACGGGGAAAAAGAAAAAAATGATCGATAAGCATATCTACCATTTGTCTATGTGTACCATGTGTGGTTTATGTATCGAAGCTTGTCCGACTGATGCTATTGTATGGGCCCAGAATTACGAAAATTCTGTTTATGACAGAAGCATGCTAACAAAAGTATTGAACCAACCCGGCTCAAAGGTACAAGCAGGAATCGAAGATTAATATTATGGAAAGAATTATTTTTTATCTAATAGCCTTGGTCATGATCGTTTTCGCGATTAAAGCTGTTTCCAGTAGAAAAATGCTTAGAGCAGTGATCTACCTTTTGTTTGTGTTGATGGGAACCGCGGGTATCTATTTTATGGTGGATTATACATTTATGGCTGCCATTCAGCTAGCCGTTTATGCAGGTGGGGTGATCGTTTTGATCATTTTCTCTGTATTACTTGTCCATCATATTGAATTGAGACTTGAGGTTTCAAAATTATCCCAACGGATTTTAGCAGGATTATTAAGTCTTTCGGGACTGGCACTCACTTTATACGCGATTTTCACTTATGAATTCAAACCAAATGAGAACTATAATAGCATTGAAGTTCATGATATTGGACTTGGGATGTTGAGTTATAAGGCTGGGGGTTTTATACTGCCTTTTGAAGTAATCAGTGTATTGCTAGTGGCCGTTATGATAGGGGCCATTGTTATTGCTAAAGGAAAAAGATTAGAACAGTAAAACCAAAGCTAAATGATACAAGGAATAAGCATATACGAGATTTTGACTTTGACTTCCATTATTTTTTTTATCGGAGTATACGGATTTCTCACAAGAAAAAATCTGATCACCATGTTATTGTCTATTGAATTGATTCTCAATGCCTCGGCAATTAATTTTGTCGTGATCAATACCTATTTGTTTCCCGATTTGCTTCAAGGCGTGTTCTTTTCGGTTTTTATAGTAGCTGTTGCTGCAGCAGAAACAGCTCTTGCCGTGGCCATCGTGATCAATTTATATAAACTGATCACCTCTGTCGAAGTGAAGGACACTGAGGTAATGAAGTACTGATTTAAAGATTTAATGAAAAAATGAAATCATGTAATTATGGATTTTAGCTATACAATTTTAATTCCTCTTATTCCTTTCGCAGTTTTTTTACTTCTGGGGATCAATTACAACAGAATCAAGCCTGCAGTATCGGGTTGGATAGGATCTTTGGGGCTTTTTACGACACTGGGCTTGTCATATTATACCGCTTATCAGTATTTCTTTGTGGTAGGAAAAGTTGGCGATGTGTACCAGTCTTTTACGCAACAATGGCGTTGGATGAGCTTTACAGATACCCTCTATATCGATATGGGTGTTTTGATCGATCAGATCTCTGTGATGATGATCGTTGTGGTATCAACCATTTCTTTTATGGTGCATTTGTACAGTCGAGGATATATGAAAGGCGACCCCGGTTATACCAGGTTTTTCGCTTTTCTTTCACTGTTTACATTTTCCATGATGGGATTGGTATTGGCTGTGAATCTTTTTCAGATCTATATTTTTTGGGAATTGGTTGGAGTATCATCTTTTTTGCTCATTGGTTATTATTATACAAAACCTTCAGCTGTAGCAGCAGCCAAGAAAGCTTTTATTGTGACCAGATTTGCTGATCTGGGATTTTTAATAGGTATTCTGATCATCGGCTATTATGGAGGATCTTATGATTTTGCAACCTTAAATGACCTGGAAGGCAATGTGATTACCAATTGGGCTTCAACCTCCTTTATGGGCTTATCTGTTATTACCTGGGGCTTACTTTTGATTTTTATGGGAGGTGCAGGAAAATCGGCTATGTTTCCTTTACACATATGGCTCCCTGACGCGATGGAAGGACCTACGCCGGTATCAGCACTTATTCATGCAGCAACTATGGTTGTGGCAGGTGTTTATCTTGTCGCCAGATTATTTCCATTGTATTATTTTGTTGAAGACGGTTATGCTTTAAATGTAGTGGCTTGGGTAGGGGCGTTTTCGGCACTCTTTGCGGCCATTATTGCCTTGACTCAAAATGATATAAAAAGAGTTTTGGCCTTTTCAACTATGTCTCAGATTGGTTATATGATGCTGGCACTGGGAGTTTCGGGTTACTATGGTCATGACGGCCTGGGTTATATGGCTTCAATGTTTCATTTGTTTACCCATGCCATGTTCAAAGGTTTACTTTTCTTAGCAGCAGGTTCTATTATTCATGCAATTCACAGCAATTATATTCAGGATATGGGTGGTTTGAGAAAATACATGCCCATAACGCATATTACATTTTTGATCGCTGCCTTATCTATTGCAGGATTCCCTGGTTTTGCCGGTTTCTTCAGTAAAGATGAAATCCTGGTGGCAGCCTACGAGCACAACAAATTGATCTATGTAATTGGCGTAGTGGTTGCCGGATTGACTGCCTTTTATATGTTTAGATTATATTTTGGCATATTCTGGGGAAAGGAAACCAAATACGAACATACACCTCATGAATCTCCTGTATCTATGACCTTTCCTTTGGTATTTCTAGCCATAATGAGTGCTGTTGGAGGTTATATCCATTTCAGTGAGTACGTGACGGCAGATCATCAGCCTTTTGAGGCTCATTTGAATTATCCACTGGCTGCCATTGCAGTAGGGGTTGGATTGATCGGAATCTTACTGGCCTTTGTGTTTTATAAAAAACCGAGCGGACTCCCTGATAAGGTTGCTGCTTCCTTTGGATCACTATACCGCTGGGCCTTTGATAAATTCTATTTCGATGAGCTGTACTTGTTCGTGACCAAGGAAATTATTTTTAAACGGATCTCGGCACCTTTTGCCTGGTTTGACAGACACATAGTGGATGGTACCATGAATCTTATTGGTAATTCCACTGTGGCAAGTTCCGAAAAGATCAAAAAAATTCAATCAGGACGGATGCAAGACTACGCCTTTGCTTTTATAGCAGGTGCAGTAGTATTGGTGATGATTTTTATTTATAAATGGATTATTTAGTTGCAAGATGGATATACTAAGCTTATTTGTTATCGTACCTGTCATTACCATTTTGGTGTTGATTTTTTCCAAAAATTTAAAACAATCCAGAGTGATTGCTGCTGTTGGCATGTTCGTGCAGTTTGTCATGTCTTTAAACCTGATCTTCGCCTATTTTAAGGAGAAACAGATCAATGATTCCATTATGGTTTTTACAAAAGACCTTCTTTGGTTTGAAAAATTTAACATTCATTATACCATTGGAGTTGACGGAATATCTGTGGCTATGATTGTTTTGGCCTCCATTGTGGTACTTGCAGGAGTTTTTATTTCATGGAAAATGGAAGACTTACACAAAGAATTCTTTATTTCACTCATCGTATTGGCTGCGGGAGTTTTTGGATTCTTTATTTCCCTTGACCTTTTCACGATGTTTCTGTTTTATGAAGTAGCGGTGATCCCAATGTTCCTGCTCATAGGTATTTGGGGTTCCGGTCCTAAAGAATATTCAGCTATGAAGCTAACCTTGATGCTAATGGGAGCTTCGGCTGTTTTACTGGTGGGAATTCTCGGGATTTATTTCAATTCAAACGCTGAAGGCGGTGCCTTAACGTATAATATATTAGAAATAGCCAAGGTTAACATACCTGTCGAAGCTCAGAATTTATTTTTCCCTTTAACGTTTATCGGATTCGCTGTACTTGGCGCTTTGTTTCCATTTCATACCTGGTCACCTGATGGCCATGCTTCAGCACCTACAGCAGTTTCAATGCTTCATGCCGGGGTATTGATGAAATTGGGAGGCTATGGCGTTTTTCGTGTCGCCATGTATTTGCTTCCGGAAGGAGCCATGACCTGGTCTAACTTTTTTATAGTGTTATCGGTCATCGGAGTATTTTACGGTGCATTGGCAGCAATTAAACAAACGGACTTAAAATATATCAATGCTTATTCTTCAGTAAGCCATTTGGGAATGGTTTTGTTCGCCCTGTTGATGTTAAACAAAACAGCCTGGAATGGGGCGATACTTCAGTCGCTGTCACATGGTTTTATGACCGCACTTTTCTTTGCCCTGATAGGTATGATCTATGGAAGAACACATACTCGGGATGTTACTAAAATGGGCGGATTGTTAAAAGTCATTCCTTTTATATCTGTGATGTATGTTATTGCTGGTCTGGCCTCTCTTGGCTTGCCAGGATTTAGTGGTTTTATGGCAGAAATGCAAATATTTGTTGGTGCTTTTCAGCATCCAGATATGTTTCATCGTGTGGCTACGATTATTACTGTTTCTGCTATTGTGGTTACCGCGGTTTATATTTTACGAGTAGTGGGAATGATGTTGATGGGGCCGATAAGAAATAACGAATTTATGGAATTGGAAGGGGCAACATGGTACGAAAAAGTTGGAGTGATCCTATTGCTGATTCCGATCGTTTTTATGGGTATGACACCAATTTGGTTAAGTGATATGATAAGAGAGAGTATTAGCCCTTTTATAGAAAGAATGATGTGATGTAGGTTGGTGAGAGATGATTTGATGTGTGAATAGAATTGATTAAAAGAAAGAAAAATTAAAGCATATGGATTTAGGTGGATTTTTATTAATGAGACAAGAGTTGGTTCTGCTGGCTGTGATCCTGCTTCTTGTGATCTTGGAGATATTCATGGACAATAAGAAAGCCCTTGTCAATATGGCCATTGCTTTTTTCACTGTTCATACTTTAATAGGTTTTATTCCGCTTGAAGACGGAACTCTTTTTGGTGGGATGTTCCATACAAGCCAGTTAATTCATCTGTTTAAGAATGTGTTGAATATTGGTGTATTGATTATTTTGCTGCAATCAGCCGAATGGATCAAAAAAGAAATTGTCGCTCAACATAAATCTACCGAATTCTTTTTGATGATGCTTTCATCGCTTTTAGGAATGTATTATATGATCTCTTCAGGTGATTTTCTTATGTTCTATTTAGGGCTAGAATTGTCTGCCTTACCCATTGCGGCTTTGGTTGCTTTTGAAACCAGTAAGCGGGTTTCTGCCGAGGCGGGAATCAAGTTTATTTTGTCGGCAGCTTTGGCGTCAGGAACTTCTGTTTTTGGGCTGTCTTTAATCTATGCCACCACGGGTAGCATCTATTTTAGTGAAGTAGCCGAACTATTGACCTATTCAAATTTAAGCCTGGTTGGATTTATCTTTTTCTTCTCAGGTTTGGCTTTTAAAATTTCGTTGGTTCCTTTTCATTTCTGGACGGCCGATGTTTACGAAGGGGCTCCGATTCCGGTTGCATCCTATCTTTCTGTGATCTCTAAAGGATCAGCAGTTTTGATCTTGATGATTATTTTATTCACCGTGATGAAACCGTTTGAATTCGTAACCAGTAAGTTGCTTTATATTGTTTCTATAGCTACCATGTTTATAGGGAACTTGTTTGCACTGCGTCAGCAAAATATGAAAAGATTTCTTGCTTTTTCATCCATAGCTCAGGCAGGTTTTATTTTATTGGGTATTCTTTCCAACGACCAATTGGGTATCTCAACTGTGGTATATTTTGTGTCTATCTATGTATTTACAAACCTGGCAGCCTTTGGTGTGATACAAGCCATTTCGTCGCAAACAGGAAAAGAGAATATGGATGACTATAATGGCTTGTACAGAACAAATCCCAAACTAAGCCTGGTCATGATGTTGGCACTATTCTCACTTGCAGGGATCCCACCTGTAGCAGGTTTTTTCGGTAAATTCTTTTTATTTACAGCTGCTGCGAGTCAGGGCTTATATTTTCTGGTATTTTTAGCCGTGGTCAATGTCACTATTTCACTTTACTATTATCTCCTGGTTGTCAGGGCGATGTTCTTGAGAAGAAGTGATCATCCCATACCGTATTTTAAAAGTAGTTTTACCATGAAACTTGGACTAATACTTGCGGTTGTTGGCGTATTATTTATAGGGGTGTATAGTCCGATTTATGAGTATATTTATCAATTAAGTATTTTTTAGCATTATGGGCTTAGAAGGAAAACATATGTTTGGATCAATTGGTGAACAGAGAGTCACCTTTGTTGAGAAAAAAATTACTGCGGAACGCCTGGATTTTCTCAAACAACTTTTGGAAGTTAACGGCTTTGAAGTTCTTGTTGATGAAGAGAAGCGTAAAAGTGAGGAAGAGCCTCAATTGTATACTATAGGGGTTACTGATATGGTATTTAATCCAACGGTTTATGTTTTCCAGCGCAGGTTGAAAACTCTGGATGGACATCATATCGTGAATCAAGACTACTGGAATCAACTATCGGAAGATCCCAAACCTCAATATTGGAAGAATTCATAAGGTGTCGATTGTTGTATTTATTGATCTCACCTGAGGCTTTTCTTTCTAAAAAGAATGCTATATCCTGTTTATCTGATTGCTAATTTATTGGTAGAATAAAAAAGTGTCTCATAAGAAACCACATCATTTTTTTATCACTTTTAATATTCCTATTCAATTTTTTCAGAATCCGATAATTATTTTATATATTAAAAAATTGAAACAGAGAATGTTATACCATTGATAATCAATGGTATGAATTTTTATTGTAGTTAGTTATCTATGGAAATTTTGAATGTAAGTGCCGAGTGTTTTCCAATAGCCAAGGTTGGTGGATTGGCTGATGTGGTTGGAGCCTTACCAAAGTACCAGCAAAAGAGTGGAGTTGTATCCAAGGTGATCATGCCATTTTATGATAATGAATTCTCAAAGGGGAAGAGTTTTAAAAAGGTGTATAAGGGTCATTTAAAGCTTGGGAAGCTCCATTATGATTTTCATGTTTTGACACCTAATGAGCCTTTGGAATTCCCTGTCTATCTGGTCAATATTCCAGGTTTATTTGATCGCCCAGAAGTATACTCTTATGAAGATGATGTAGAGCGTTTTCTGGCGTTTCAGTTGGCAGTATTAGATTGGATGGTTCAGTTAGATAGCAAACCCTCAATAGTTCATGCACATGATCATCATACAGGTTTTTTGGCATTTTTAATGTCACATGCCTCTGATTTTGAATCCCTAAAGGAAATTCCGACAGTATTTACCATTCATAATGCACAATATCAGGGTCAGTTTGGGTATGATAAATTAAGGTACTTTCCTGAGTTTGATTTGAAGAAAATGGGCTTTATTGATTGGGACGGTGCGATCAATCCTTTAGCAACTGCCATAAAGTGCTCTTGGAGAGTAACAACCGTGTCTCCGGGCTATCTTAAGGAACTAAAGTCAAATGCAAATGGACTGGAAGAATTGGTGAATCAGGAAAGTGAAAAATTTTCTGGTATACTAAATGGAATTGATACCAAGATATGGAATCCAGAAACAGACGAGCATCTGCTCAAAAATTATTCATCTAAAGAAAAAAAATAATGAAAGCACTTTTTTATACCCGAGAATTTCCCCCATATGTGTATGGAGGAGCTGGAGTTCATGTAGAGTATTTAGCGGGAGAGCTAGCCAAATTAATGGAAATTGATGTGCGTTGCTTTGGGGACCAGGATGAAAAAGATGGAAATTTATCTGTGAAAGGATTTCCTTTTGATAATCCTGTTTTTGACAAGTCGAATGACAAGCTTAAGGCTGTATTTAAAACCTTGAGTACATGTATTCAAATGAATGCTGATGAAGTAGACGCGGATATTGTGCATTGCCATACCTGGTATGCTCAATTTGCAGGTATTATTGCCAAACTTTGCTATGGGATTCCCTTGGTCATTACGACACATTCTTTGGAGCCACTGAGACCTTGGAAAAGAGAGCAGCTGGGCAGAGGTTATGATGCTTCCTCATGGGTTGAAAAGACGGCTATTGAAATGGCTGATGCGATAATTGCTGTTTCTGAAGAAACAAAAGTAGATGTACTGAATCATTTTAATGTAGATAAGGACAAGGTTAAGGTAATCTATAATGGAATTAATCTTCAGGAGTATGTTGTCACTGATAAGGTTTCAACACTAGAAAAATACGGGATTGATCAATCAAAACCTTTTGTGTTATTTGTAGGAAGAATTACGAGGCAAAAGGGAATAATACACCTGGTCAATGCAGTTAAATATATAGATCCCGATACACAGATCGTGCTTTGTGCAGGTGCGCCGGATACACCTGAAATTGCAAAAGAGATGGAGGATAGTGTTGCTGCGGTTAAAAAAGACAGGGACAATGTTATTTGGATCGATGTTATGTTAGAAAAAGAGGAGGTCATCCAATTGTATTCTCATGCAGATGTATTTTGTTGCCCTTCTATTTATGAGCCTTTTGGAATCATTAATATTGAAGCTATGGCCTGTGAAACTGCAGTGGTAGCAAGTGCTGTAGGAGGTATAAAAGAAGTTGTTGTTCATGGGGAAACTGGAATTCTGGTGCCTCTTGAACAGCAGAAAGAAGCTCCTTTTGAGCCTGTTGATGCCGACAAATTTTCAAGAGACCTGGCAGAAGGCGTCAACCAATTGATATCAAATAAAGAGCTTACAAGTCAAATGGCGAAAAATGGAAGGAAAAGAGTAGAAGAAACCTTTGATTGGATTGCCATTGCCAAGCAGGTAGAGGATTTATATAAATCACTGATTTAATGAAGCAAAGGTTATTGGAAAAAACCCGTGAAGTATCGGATTTCACATCTGGGAAGAAGGCCAATAAGTCAGAACTATGTAAAAAATTTGGACTTGACGCATCATTGCCTTTGTTTGTCTTTATCGGAAGATTAGTGAATGAAAAAGGGGCAGATTTGTTTCCGGCGGTGTTGTACAAATCATTGTTAAAGAAGGATTGCTCTTTGTTCATTCTAGGAGCTGGAAAAGATTCAATAGAATCTGAATTGAAATCATTGCGGTTTCATTTTAGTGAAAACTATGCAAGCGTCATAGGTTTTGATGAGGCCCTAGCCCATAAGCTATATGCAGCGGCTGACTTTCTTTTGATGCCTTCAAGAGTTGAGCCCTGTGGATTGAACCAGATGTATGCTTTAAGGTATGGTACGATCCCGATAGTACGAAGAACGGGAGGATTAAATGATTCAGTTATTGATATAGGTGATGACGGTTTTGGCATCTGTCACATTGAGGCCACCGTAAAGGATGTTTGTGATTCAATGTTGAGAGCCAAGGAGTTATATCAAAATAAAAAAGAATTAAATCGAATAATAAAAAAATGCATGATCATTGACCATTCTTGGGATAAATCAGCCCAAGAATATTTAACTTTATACAAATCTTTAACCCCATAAAATATGTTCAGTAAAAAAGTTTTAGGAATCATACTAGGAGGAGGACAAGGTTCTCGACTTTATCCATTAACCGAAAGCAGATCAAAACCTGCAGTACCAATAGCAGGTAAATACAGATTGGTTGACATTCCAATTTCCAATTGTATAAATTCTGAGATAAAAAGAATGTACGTACTGACCCAGTTCAATTCAGCTTCTTTGAATAGGCATATTAAAAACACTTATCACTTTAGTTTTTTTAGCCAGGCTTTTGTCGATGTGCTTGCCGCTGAGCAAACACCCATGAGTGATACCTGGTTTCAGGGCACTGCCGATGCTGTAAGACAAAGTATGCATCATTTTTTAAGACATGATTTTGAATACGCACTCATTCTTTCCGGCGATCAGTTATATCAAATGGATTATAACCTGATGGTAGAGCAACACGTAAAAAGTGAAGCTAAAATTTCGATAGCTACCATTCCTGTAGATGCGAAAGATGCGACTTCTTTTGGCATCCTAAAGTCGGATGAAAATAACGAAGTAACTTCCTTTATAGAAAAGCCTGAAGAAAAATTATTGCCTGACTGGACCTCAGAGGTCAGTGATGATATGAAGTCTCATGGTAGGAACTATCTTGCTTCTATGGGTATTTATATTTTTAACAGGGATCTGCTGGTTGAGCTGATGAAGAATCCTGACACAAATGATTTCGGAAAAGAAATTATTCCTCAGGCACTCGGTAAGCATAAAATTACGAGTTATCAATACGAAGGGTATTGGACCGATATAGGAAATATAGATTCTTTCTTTGAAGCCAATCTTGGTTTAACGGATGACATTCCAGCTTTTGATCTTTATGACAGAAACAAAAGGATCTATACACGGGCAAGAATGCTGCCTACCTCAAAAATTTCGGGAACCACTTTGAACAGGAGTGTTATTGGAGAAGGTTGTATCATACATGCAGCTAAGATCGATCGATCGGTCATAGGAATTCGGTCGAGGATAGGAATTGATTCGACTGTGATCAACACCTATATGATGGGTAATGACTCTTATGAAACGCTTGATGAGATCAATAGGAATAAAACTTCAATTTTAATGGGAATTGGTGAGCGATGCTTTATTAAAAATGCCATTATAGATAAAAATTGCCGCATTGGTGACGATGTAAGAATCAATGGAGGGAGTCATCTAAAAGATAAGGAGACGGATATGTACTGCATTAAAGATGGTATCGTTGTGATCAAAAAAGGAGCGGTTATTCCAAAAGGATACGTTATTTAAGAATTAATTTTTCGAGCATGTTAAAGCAACAAAGAGTGGTTATTGATCATGTTTCACCGCAGATCAACGGAGGAGAATTTTCTATAAAAAGAGTTGTTGGTCAGGTGGTGAATGTTTCTGCTGACGTTTTAGCCGACGGGCATGATGTAATCGCTGCAAGTATATTGTACAAGCATCAACAAGAAAAGAAATGGAAAGAATCCCGAATGAGTCCTGGTCATAATGATGACTGGTATGGTTCTTTTAAGGTTGAAAAACAAGGTCATTACGCCTATAAAATAGAATGTTGGGTTGATTATGCGTTGAACTGGCAATATGGAATTGATCGAAAGATAGCAGATGGACAACATGTGAGTTCCGAATTGGCAGAAGGAGTTCTTTATGTTGAAGAGGTCATGAAAATGGCGACTGCATCAGAAAAAACCTATTTAAAACACTTGCTAAAACTATTTAAAAATGAAACAAGTTATCAGGAAGCTGTAACCCAAGCCGTATCTGATTCCCTCAAGTCAATATTTAAAAAATACCCTAAAAAATTTCTTGCCAATACATCAAAGGAACTTGGTGTTTATGTAGATAGAAAAAAGGCTTTGTTTAGTACCTGGTACGAATTTTTCCCAAGGTCTTCTTCAAAAGAACTGGGTAAACACGGAACTTTTAAGGAATGTATTCCCTTGTTGGGTCGGGTGGCAGAAATGGGTTTTGATACCCTGTATTTTCCACCTGTACATCCTATAGGAGAAGTGAATAGAAAGGGCAAAAATAACACGACTACAACCGAAAAAGGAGATGTTGGGTCATGTTGGGGTATTGGATCTAGATTAGGAGGACATAAGGATATTCATCCGGATCTTGGCACCCTTGATGATTTTAAGGAATTGATCGGTAAAGCTAAAGAACTTGATATTGAAATTGCGATGGATTATGCCCTGCAGGCGGCTCCTGATCATCCATGGGTAAAAGATCATCCTTCCTGGTTCAAATGGAGGCCAGATGGAACAGTGCAGTATGCTGAAAATCCACCGAAAAAATACCAGGACATACTTCCTATTTATTTTGAATCAGAAGATTTTATGGCCCTATGGCAGGAATGCCTTGATGTCCTGTATTTTTGGATAGACTGCGGTATCAATATCTTTAGAGTCGATAATCCGCATACAAAGCCCTTTTATTTTTGGAACTGGATCATTCATGAAGTAAAGAAAAAGCATCCTGATATTATATTCCTTGCAGAGGCATTTACAAGACCTAAAATAATGCAGCAGTTGGCGAAACAGGGCTTTACACAATCCTATACTTATTTCACCTGGCGCGATAACAAACACGAGTTGATCAACTATGTGGAAGATTTGACCAAGACAGAACAGGCAGAATATATGAGGCCAAATTTCTGGCCCAATACCCCAGATATCAACCCTTTTCATTTACAAGGAGCCAATGAGCCCAAGCATATACAACGATATGTTTTGGCAGCTACCTTAAGTTCAAACTTAGGGATCTATGGTCCTGTATTTGAACAAATGATCAGTGAAGCCTTGCCAGGAAAGGAAGAATATTTGAATTCAGAAAAATTTCAGATACAACATTATGACTGGGCAGCTGAAAATTGGCTCATTAAACTGATCTCAGGAATTAACAAGGCCAGAAAAGAGCATGAAGCACTGCAACAAACCAATAATATAAGGTTCTGCCATATAGATAATGATCAGCTAATTGCATTTTATAAATGGAACGACGACAAAACGAGTGAAGTGTTTGTTGTAATCAGTCTTGATCATCATACTGCTCAAAGAGGTACGGTTCAATTACCAATACAGGAGATGGGTATTGGACACGATCATCAGTTGAAGATCAGGGATGTAGTACCCGATGTAGAATATACCTGGAATGGAGAGTGGAATTTTGTTGAATTGCACCCGAATATGCCATTTCATATTTTTGAAATAATTAAATAGCTTATGCCTGATAAGGCCGTTAAAACGAAACTGCAATCTGCCTTTGAATTTGAAGGTATATGGGAAGATCTACTTGATAATAAAGATTTTATAAAAGTCTTTTTATCAGAGGTCCTGGAGGACTATATTTTGAAACAACGCTGGTATGGCGGCAAGGCAAGCAAGTTAAAATATATTGAGCTCAGTGAATATTTCAGGATACAACAACATGGAGAGGTTTATTTTGGGCTATTGCTGGAGATCGATTTTGTCGAAGCTTTTTACCATCATTATTTTTTACCGATAGCTTTTGTAACGGATGTGAGTTTTGCGAAAAGTGATCGCATCCTGCCGATAAAGATTCAAGGACAACAAGGATATATTATAGATGCCATTAATTTGGAGGCATTCAGAAAACTTGTATTTGAAAGAATTCTGGGAGCCGAACCTTTTGATAGAACAAAAGTGCAATATCATAGAAGTGAATCATTTAAGGATGTAGTCTATGAGTCTTCAAGATTTATGGGACTTGAACAGAGTAATACTTCGATCATTTATAATGATAGGTATGTGTTGAAGTTCTTTAGAAGAATATTTGCTGATAAGAATCCTGATTACGAAATGAGTAGGTTTCTTAGTGAAAAAAAAGACTTTAAAAATACCCCGGCCTATCAGGGGAGTGTAAACATTATTGATTCAGATTATGTTAATGTGACCATAGCGCTGATGCAGAAACTTGTTCCTAATCAAGGTGATGCCTGGGATTATATGCTAAAAGAACTTCATGGGGTCTTTCTCAATCTGGATGCAAAAAACATTAGCTTAGATACATTAACGACTGTGGATATGTTTGAAAGATTGGAGATCAATGAAGTTTGTCCTGAGGTTATTGACTGGGTAGGACTCAATTTATTGGTTAAGATCAAACAATTGGCAGTAAGGACAGCAGAAATGCATATTGTTCTAGGATCTGAATTTGAGGATACGGCTTTTACACCCAATCATTTTAACGGTGATTACGAAGTTTGGCTTAAGAACCGATTGTTGTATCAATTTCAAAACCGATTGAATATTATAGAGAACCAGATGCACAAACTGGATGGTATGGCATTGGATCTGGCGCGAGAGTTTCTTGAAAAAAAGACCTTAATCAGAAAGAGAATCACCAACTTTGACTGGACAAAACTGAAAGGAGAACGAATAAGAGTTCACGGAGATTATCATTTGGGTCAAATATTGGTGACCAAGGATGATTTTTATATACTGGATTTTGAAGGGGAGCCAGAAAGTACTATCCGCGACAGGAAAGTAAAACAGCCTCCTTTAAAGGATGTTGCAGGTTTATTCAGATCTTTTCATTATGCGATCTACGCGACCGTTTTTAACAATGCTGAAACATATAAGAGGTCTCAGGAAGAGTTATTTCAGGCAGCTGAAATATTATACAGTTATTTTACAAGTGTTTTTCTGGGTACATATACTAATCAAGTACAAGATGCCAATTTAAATATTGGCTATAACCAGGAGCGAATTTTTATACTCAAATATTGCCTGTTAGAAAAAGCGGTCTATGAAATTGGGTATGAATTGAATTCGCGTCCACGTTGGGCTTTGATTCCTTTAAAAGGAATTTCTAACATTATAAATCATTAATCACATGGCAGAAGTAATCAATTATAGTCTTTTTAGCGATTTTGACATCGATCTTTTCAAATCAGGAAAGCACTACCGGCTTTATGAAAAGTTTGGATCACATCCAGTTACAGTAGATGGCGTTGAAGGGACTTATTTCGCAGTCTGGGCACCATCAGCAGAATCAGTTTCTGTGATAGGAGATTTCAATTTCTGGAATGAAAAACAACATCGATTGGCGGTTCGCTGGGATGGTTCAGGAATTTGGGAAGGATTTGTTCCCATTGCAAAAGAGGGAATGCGCTATAAGTACAAAATCAAGTCACATCACAATATGATCGTTACAGAAAAAGCAGATCCTTATGCTTTTTCATATGAGAAACCACCAAATACGGCATCCATCATTTCCAACATAGAAGGGTATAAATGGAAAGACAAAGCCTGGATGGGATACAGAAAGGATAAAAATGGACTGGATAAACCTTATGCGGTATACGAAGCTCACCTGGGTTCTTGGATGAGGAACGCCAGTGACAATAGTTTTATGAGCTATGATCAACTTGCAGATAAGTTGGTTGATTATTTGAAGAAAATGAATTTTACTCATGTAGAGCTTATGCCGATCATGGAATATCCCTTTGATCCTTCATGGGGTTATCAGTTGATCGGATATTTTGCCCCAACCTCAAGATTTGGAAATGCACAGGGATTTATGCATTTATGCGATAAATTGCATCAAAATGATATAGGTGTGATACTTGACTGGGTACCTTCTCACTTTCCTTCAGATGATCATGGATTGGGCTTTTTTGACGGAAGTCATTTATACGAACATCCTGATCCCCGTAAGGGATATCACCAGGATTGGAAAAGTCTCATTTTTAACTATGGTAGAAATGAAGTCAAGTCATTTTTGATCAGTAATGCTTTTTATTGGTTTGATAAATACCATATAGATGGGCTAAGAGTAGATGCAGTGGCTTCAATGCTTTATCTGGACTATTCGCGTGAAGAAGGTGAATGGGAGCCAAATATTTACGGCGGAAGAGAAAACCTTGAGGCTGTCGAGTTTTTGAAAGAATTTAATCGCGAAGTGTATGCCAATTTTGATGGTATCCAAACAATTGCGGAGGAGTCTACCGCTTATACTGGAGTGACCAATGCTGTTGATTTCGGTGGTCTTGGATTTGGAATGAAATGGATGATGGGATGGATGCATGATACCCTGGAATATTTTTCTAAGGATCCGATTTACAGGAAGCATCATCAAAATGAGATCACCTTTAGTCTTGCCTATGCGTTTTCTGAAAAATTTATGTTGCCTTTGTCACACGATGAAGTCGTTTATGGCAAAAAATCTCTCCTTGGAAAAATGCCGGGAGATGAATGGCAGCGTTTTGCTAATTTGAGATTGCTATATGCTTATATGTATACGCATCCTGGCACTAAATTGATTTTTCAAGGAGGTGAATTTGGTCAGTCTTCAGAATGGAATTTCTCACAAAGTTTAGACTGGCATTTGCTCGAGTTCAAGCCACATAAGGGCTTGCAAACTTTTGTAAAGGAATTGAATACCTTTTATAAAAATACACCTGCATTATACGAAAAAGCGTTTAGTGGAGAAGGTTTTGAATGGATCAATTATGGAGATCATGAAAATTCTATCATCTCTTATATCCGAAAAGGACATGAAGAAAAGAATGATGTCGTGGTTGTATGCAACTTCACCTCTGTGGTAAGAAAGGATTATGAAATAGGGATTCCACGCAAAGGAAAGCTGAAACAAATCCTAAATAGTGATTTTAAAAAGTACTTTGGAAGTGGGATCAGTAATTCTAAAGAGATCGTTATAAAAAAAGAAGCCAGAGATGGCAGGCCTTATTCAGCTAAGATTACCCTTCCACCATTAAGTTTAGTGGCCTTTGAGATCATATAGTATAGAATTTAGGATTTTATAAGTAATGCCCCCTTATTTTTCGATTGTTCGTAAAAATGAGGGGGTATTTTTCATTTATCGATATCGTCTGTGCTGGCGAATTTTATTAGGTTTGTACACTGTGAAATATACTGCCTGTCAGGCAGATAAAATGACGAAATATGATTTTAAATACTGAGCTGGAAAATAAAGGGAATTTGTTTCCCTCTAAAATAATTTCTTATAGAAAAGACGTTGATACTTTCTATTTTACCACCGAAAACTATGTCGTTCTTCAGGTTACTGTCAGAAGAGACAGTGTTTTGCGATTCAGGTACAGCACAAAAACAATTTTTGATAAAGATTTTTCTTATGCCATCACGAAATATGCGAGTGAAGGATATAACCATTTGGAACTAACTGAAGATAAAACACACTATGTGATCACAACAGCTAAGTTGATCTGTAAGATTGCCAAGGAGGATATGCGCAAGTCAATCTTTGATGCAAAAGACGGGAAGCTTATTTGTGAAGATGAAACAGGATTTCACTGGGAGGAAAGTTATGAGTTTGGTGGAGATATTGTTAAAATGTCAAAAATATCACAAGATAGTGAGGCTTACTATGGCCTGGGAGATAAACCTGTTCATATCAATTTAAAAGGGAAACGTTTTGAGAACTGGGTAACTGATTCTTACGCCTATGGAAGGGATACAGATCCTATTTATAAATCCATTCCTTTTTATATTGGATTGCACCATCAAAAGGCATACGGGATATTTTTTGACAATACTTTTAGATCCTTTTTTGACTTTTGTGCAGAACGAAGAAATATAACCAGTTATTGGGCTGAAGGAGGTGAGATGAATTATTATTTCATTTATGGCCCTGATATGACCGATGTAGTCGCTTCTTATACGGATCTTACCGGTAAACCACATCAATTGCCGCCGTTATGGGCCTTAGGTTATCACCAGTGTAAATGGAGTTATTATCCGGAATCAAATGTAAAGGCCATTACTAAAAAGTTCAGAGATTTAAAGATTCCATGTGATGCCATTTATCTGGATATTGATTATATGGATGGCTTCAGGTGTTTTACATGGAACAAAGAGTATTTTCCCGATCCGAAAAGGATGGTTAAAGAATTGGAAGCAGATGGCTTTAAAACCATTGCGATTATAGATCCGGGCATCAAGATCGATATGGATTACAATATTTTCAGGGAAGCCCTTGAAAAGGATTACTTCTGTAAAAGAGCAGATGGACCGTATATGAAGGGTAAAGTTTGGCCCGGAGAATGTTTCTTTCCAGATTTTACCGATCCGGAAGTTCGCGAATGGTGGTCAGGTTTGTATAAAGAACTGATTGAGGATATTGGAGTAAGGGGTGTATGGAATGATATGAATGAACCTGCAGTGATGGATGTTCCAGGAAAAACCTTTCCCGATGATGTAAGGCATAATTATGATGGGATCAGGTGTAGTCATCGAAAGGCACATAATGTTTATGGAATGCAAATGGCCAGAGCAACTTATCAAGGTTTAAAAAAGTTCTCTTATCCAAAAAGACCTTTTGTGATTACCAGAGCGGCCTATTCAGGAACGCAAAGGTATACTTCGACCTGGACAGGAGATAATGTGGCCACCTGGGATCATTTGAATATAGCAAATATACAATCACAACGATTGAGTATGTCTGGTTTCTCTTTTGTAGGATCAGATATAGGTGGTTTTGCGGAACAACCTAACGGAGAGCTCTATGCACGTTGGATACAGCTAGGGATGTTTCACCCTTTCTTCAGGACACATTCATCCGGAGATCACGGAGATCAGGAGCCATGGGCTTTTGGCAGTAATATTACCGACATCGTCAGAAAATTCATAGAGATCAGATACCAATTGTTGCCTTACTTGTATACCGCCTTCTGGAGGTATGCTGAGGAAGGAATACCCATCTTGAAATCATTGGTCTTGTTCGATCAGAAAGATCCGCATACGCATTACAGAAACGATGAATTTGTTTTTGGTGAAAAGATCCTTGCCTGCCCTATTGCAGAACCAAATGCTAAAGGAAGGAGGATGTTTATCCCAAATGGTGAGTGGTATAATTTCTGGGATAACACTTTGATCGAAGGAGGTGAGGAAGTTTGGGTAGATGCAGATCTTGATTCCATGCCGATTTTTGTTAAAGCGGGAGCCATCATCCCCAAATATCCAATTCAACAATATGTCGGTGAAAAAGAGATTAAAGAACTAGAACTTGACATTTATTTTAAGAACGGAAAGGAAACTTCTCAGGTTTATGAGGACGCCCACGATGGTTATGATTATAAGAAGGGAAGATTTAGCTTACGCGATTTCAAATTGATTGGAAAGAAGAAATCGTTGACCATACAACAATTTAAATCTGGTAAATACATAACTCCTTATGATAATTTCAAAATCCATTTAAAAGCATTACCGTTTAAAATTGCTAAAATTGAAATCGATAATGAAGTACTGGATCTTAAAAAATTAAAGATCAATGGAGATAACTCTTTTGTAATTGGGAAAGAGTTCAATAGACTTGATATAACGGCTAAATAGGATTTTAAAGTGTAAATCCTTGAGGGTTTGACTTAAATGAGCCCCTTACTTAAGTAAGGGGCTCACTTATGTCTGAAAGTATCAAAAGTAAACCACATTTCTTTTAAATACTTTAATTCAGTAACTTTTTGTTTTTCTCGATTTACTCTTCTTCAACTTTATCTTTCTTTTCGATCATCGCATTTGCTACCAAGAACAAACCACCGAATAAAAATATCATAGAGGGATAGGCTACTTCTTCATCTAATATGGTGTAACTCTCAAGAAGGGAGGCAATCAATATGCCGATACCGATTCCTACTGCCAACATCCCAAATTTTAAAGTGAGGTTGGATTTGTAATTCTTTTTAGTGGCGAACAATGAGGCGTCTGCTCCTTTTTCGATTAAAGACAAACGTTCTTTGTTTCTCGTGTTTAAATACACATAGACCATTCCAAAAATTGATGAAAATACTATTAAGGGGATTAAAACTGCTTCCATGATATAAATTATTTAGTTAAACTTTTTACTTTCCATATAAGACAACAACTTTAAAATACAGGTTACATATTTTTTAAAAATAAATTTTTTGACCTAACTTGTAACCTATACTTCTTATAGAATGTCTTATAGAGTAGATGGATAAAAATTCAGATGGATAAGAATTCAGATCAAATATATATTGACAAGGTCCTGCAAGGAGATACTAATGCTTTTGCTTATTTAATTAATAAGTATAAGGACATGGTCTATACAATAGCTATAAAAATAGTTAAGAGTCACGAGGATGCGGAAGAAGTTGCTCAGGATAGTTTTTTAAAGGCCTATGAAAAATTGGATAGCTTTAAAGGAAACTCAAAGTTCTCAACTTGGTTATATACCATAGTATATAGAAACTCGATAACAAAAATCAGAAAGAAAAAAGTAGCGACTTCGGATATTGATGACTATGTAATGGACAACTATAGTGAAGGACATGAATTTCCGCAAATAGAAGCAATTAAGAACGGAGAACAACAGAAATATGTAAGAGAGGCGATAGGCAGATTGCCTGAAACGGATGCACTTTTGATCACTTTGTTTTATATGAACGAAAGTTCGGTTGAAGAAATAGAACAGATCACAAACTTGACACAGAGTAATATCAAAGTCAAATTGTTTAGGGCTCGGAAAAAATTAAGTACAGCATTATCATTCTTATTGAAGGAAGAAGTAAAAACAATATTATGAAGGAAGACAAGAAAATAGATAAACTCATTCGAGAGAGTTTGAAGATGGAGCAGCCGTCTATTGATTTTACAAATAAGATTATGAATCAGATCGAGGCAGTAGATGCGAAGCAAGAAAAAGCCTTGGGTTCTTTGTTGAAAAAGAATACACTACAAAGCCCTTCTTTAAATTTTACGGCAAGGGTTATGGCTGAGGTTGAAAAAGCATCAATTAAGGTGGCAGATACGCCAATTATAAGCAAAAAAGCCTGGGTCTTTATCATTACGTTTGTGACATCGATATTTGTATATGTCCTTTTGACAGGAGAGAAGAACACGGCTACTTCTCAAGCCATTGATGGAACTATGAAAAAAGTAGATAATTTACTTTCCGATTCCTTGACATTTGACCTACCGGCTATGTTAACTTCACCCTTGTTCGGCTTGAGTATTTTTGCTTTAAGCTCTCTATTATTCCTGGATTATTTTATGAAAAACAGAAAACTTTCAGTAAATATTTAGGTAGTTTTAACGATTTATAATACCCTCTTTTAACCGGTTTCTAACGGATCATTTTAAGAGGGTGTTTTTTTTGAAATATTTCTTTAAAAACATTTGCGATAAATTTAAAATCATTTATATTTGCACACCTTAAAAAGGAAATAACACTCCTCCTTAGCTCAGTTGGTTAGAGCATCTGACTGTTAATCAGAGGGTCCTTGGTTCGAGCCCAAGAGGAGGAGCAAAAAAGAGCAGCTGAAAGGCTGCTTTTTTTGTGCCTTACTATTTTCTACGCAATTCATTCGATAGGAGTAAATTTTACAATTCCACCATTATCATTCGAAACGAAGAACACACCACTTTCTCCTTCACAAATAGATCTTACCCTATAACCCAAAGATATTTTTTCAACTTGCTGGTATACTCCGTTTTCAGGCTTCAATCTGAAAATGGATTTCGATTTGAGCCCGGCAACCAGGATGTTTTTAAACCAACTGTTATGATTTCTGTCCTTTAAAAGGATCAGATGAGACGTCGCGATTGAAGGGTCCCAGTAAAATACGGGTTTTTCATAGCCTTCGTGGGTCCGCCCACTAATATCAGAACCATCGTAATTGATACCGTATGAAACCAACGGCCATCCGTAGTTCAATCCTTTTTCGATCACGTTTAACTCATCACCGCCTTTTGGGCCATGTTCGGTTGAAATCACTGACAAACTATACTCATCAAACATTAATCCCTGGGGGTTTCTATGACCATAGGAGTAAATGGTCTTTCTTGAATTTCCCGAATTGTAAAACGGATTGTCAGCCGGAATGGATCCATCATAATTCAGCCTGTGAATTTTACCCCAGTCATTGGTCAGATCCTGGGCATTCTGGCGAGGGGAATTCGCTCCGCCGACAGAAGGGCTCCCTTCTCCTATAGACAGAAACAAATACTCATTTGAAAAGCTAATTCTCGATCCGAAGTGGCCATTCCTCTGGCTGGGTGTGCCGGTTTTAAAAATATTTTCTTCCGAACTGATCTGATCATTTTCATATTTGAATCGGTCAAGCGCCAAGTAACTGAAATTTGAGCCTGATATTTTTTCACTATAAGTGACGTAGACATATTTATTGAATTCATAATTCGGATCCAACTTTATATCCAGCAAGCCTCCCTGTCCGCTGGAATTGACCACATCTTCATAGTGGCTCGATATTACTGTTAACTGATTGTCTTTGAACGAATAAATCTTGCCTGACTTGGTGGTAAAAATCAAATGATCGTTGTTTATTACATCCAGGGCCCAAATGATTTCATTGTCCAGATCGACAATTGAAGATTTATTGTATTCAAAAGGTAAGCTGGTATCCACGAAATCCAAGCTTAGGACTGTTTCTTTTTCTATTTCAAGCGTTAAAGTCGGCGTATAATATTCATTTTCACTATTGCTCCAACTCACAAACGTATATCCTGAGGCAGTGATTGCTCGCAATTCGTAAACCAATACTCCATTTTCAGATGAAACGATTTCTTTTTCGTAAGACCCGCCTTCTGAGACTCGAATTTCAAGTAAATCATCAACGTCAAAATTTACGGTTATAGATTTATTTTGATCCAGGATTATCTCTGTTGGATTTGCTGTTCCGGTTAGATCTCCACTCCAGTTTATAAATTTGTGATTCTCCTCCGGTACAGCTGTCAATCGCATGGTTTTATTATCCAGTTTCTCCTGAGAAACAGATCCATTCCCGATGGTGTTGATTGTCAAAGTGAAATCAACGGTGTCCTCAGTGCAAGCTATTATCATCATTGAGAGAAGCGAAAAGAGTAGACCCTTTTTTAGTAAAGCCATAAAATCAAATTTTTACTAATTTAAGAATATTTGTCATTATTCTATAACAGGAAAAGTAAAATATAGACAGAGTTAAGCAAACGATAACAGGTCATGAAATGTTTTTTGAGAGCTTAATATCTGTTTATTCTGAATGTTGCTTAGGACTGATAATCAGAGTGGCCTTGGTTCGTCTCGAAAGCTTGCGGGAAAGAGGAGGAGCAAAAAGCACTTACGAAAGTAGGTGCTTTTTTTGTGTCCTTAATCCATGAGTATTTTATAACTTTATAGACTAATTTTCCGATGAAAATCAAAAAAATAATTCAAATTTAAATTATATAGAAAATGACAAATAAATTTCAGTTGTCAAAAATCATCATGATGGTTTTTACATTAGCCCTTTTTATAAATTGTTCAGGGCCCAAATCTTCTGAGCAAGACAAATCCAAAGAATCGCCGGAGACATCGGTTGAGAAAGAAACTGATTTTAAAATTTCACTAGCCCAATGGTCCTTACATAAGACCTATTTTGGCGGACCAATAGAGGATTGGGGCGAATTTGCCAGGTTAGTCAAGGAGGCACCTGATTCAATTCTTAGAGGTGATGCCAATCCAATGGATTTCCCTGAATTGGCTGCTGATTACGGCATATACTCAATAGAATTAGTAAATACCTTTTATTTTGCCAAGGTTGATGATATGGACTATTGGACAACCTTTAAGAAAAAATGTGAAGCATCAGGCGTGTCGGTTGGATTGATCATGTGCGACCTGGTTGGTAATTTGGCAGATGCGGATCCCGATGTGCGTGCAAAGGCCGTCGAAGATCATCATAAATGGGTCGATATTGCCAGTTTTCTCGGTGCGCGTTCAATTCGTGTGAATGCCGGGGGACAGGGTACGGCAGAAGAGGTAGCTTCAAATGCAGTTGATGGACTTTCAAAATTGGGAACTTATGGTGCTTCAAAAGGAGTTAATATTATTGTAGAAAATCATGGAGGTTATTCTTCTAATGGACAATGGCTTTCGGGAGTGATGAAGTCGGTTGGAATGGCTAATGTAGGAACCCTACCTGATTTTGGAAACTTTTGTATTGAAAATGGTCCTGATGGCTGTGTTAATGAATATGATAAATACAAAGGTATTGCTGAACTAATGCCTTATGCCAAGGGTATAAGTGCCAAATCACATCATTTTGATGAAAATGGGAATGAAACAAATTCTGATTTTTTAAAAATCATGAAAATTGTCAAAGAGTCTGGGTTTAAAGGCTATGTTGGCATCGAATATGAAGGCAGTGAGCTTTCAGAAGATGAAGGGATAAAAGCGACAAAGGCCCTGCTCGAAAGGGTAATTGCAGAACTTTAGAAGAAGCAAAAAGCACTTACGAAAGTAGGTGCTTTTTTTATACCCAATTAAAGGGAATAAAAGCTTATTTCACCCAAAGGTGCTTGAACTCCATTTTTCCTGCAAAAATAAGCACATCTCTTTTACTGACAGACTGATTAAGGAAAAAGTATATCAAAATGACTTGCCTTTTTTTATTCGTTTTGAATATGAATTGAATGAAGTTGACCTGCCTGTTAATTCTAAAACGATTTTGGAAGAAGTTGGAGAAATCAGAGTATTAAGAGAAACAAGCTATGAGTTTGAAAAGAGAACTATGGAGGGAGGTTTAATACCCGACGCCTCTAATTCGGATTAAACTTACTTTGCAAAAAGAATGTCCATTTGAAAGTTTTTTTTTGATTGGATAACAATATCAGCACCTTCGGAAAGAATAAATGATGATTCGTCATATATGACTTCATTTTAAATAGAATATTATCTAGTTTGCTTTCCACAACGTATTTATTCTTTTTGAATATATTTTCATTGGAATCAAACACAACAAATAAATAATATTGGTACTTTTTAAAAATTGTTAAGTATCAAAAGAATATTGTATTTTTAACAGATAACCATCTAGTGTATGGACTAATACAGTGCCAAAGTCTATATAAGTAATTTGAACCAAACCCAATATGAAGAGAATAAAATCACTTATTCAGCTTGCAATAATCTTATTGTTGCAAGTTGTTTTATTATGGTCCTGTCAAGACAGTAAAAAAGCACCTCCGTTTCCTGTTCATGAAAACGAGTACCTTCAGCCCGTAACCAAAGATTTTACTTTTTCTGAACCAGATACGTTGACTTGGATAACACAAGATCCTTCAAAAATCAAAGCCTTACCGACTACAAAATTTGATTGGAATAAACTTCCGACAAAGCCATTTGATTTGGGCGTTCCCTATAAATTGAAAAAGCCGCTGGAAGAACAACCATTTTATTGGGACAGCTTACCTAGTATACCTTTTAGTTTAGATAGTTTGCCAAAAGCAGACTTAGAAATCAAAGTAACTGTATTAGGGAATCCTAAAGTTATAAAAGCCGGTTATTTCGAAAGTGCTGATGGTGCAAGTCGGGGTGTAACGACTTTAGGAGCAAATTTTGGACTTCCTTCATCTGCCTATTCTCAAATGATAGATAGTGACGGTATGATCTGGATTGGTACTTCTTTTGGTATTGCAAAATATGATGGTCTAAACATAGAAATATATGGAATTGAACAGGGACTGGACATAAAATATGTTGGACGTATATATGAAGATTCTAAGGGACGGCTTTGGGTATTTGGTAGCCAGAGTGGAACAGTTCTAATTGATCGGGAAGCGAATTTGATTTATGAAATTTCCAGCAAGTTTGAGTCAAGGGGCTATTTTGAAGTATTAGAAGCAAATGATGGATTGTTTTGGTTAGACAATGGGGGTATAGGTTATGATATCATTGATTTGGAAGAAAATAGTATATCTCAATTTAAGCCAGAGGATGGCCTTTTCGGAGAATTTACCGGACCTGCATATCAAGACCAAGATGGGTTGATTTGGTTGGGAACCATGAATGGCGTAAATATAATTGATATTAAGGCTGGGAAGAATGTGAGAATGGCTAAAGGAACTATTCCGGGGAGTGAAGAGCTTTTCACTTTTTCTACTGATGATCAGGGAAGTTTTTGGATAGGTGGGAAAAATGCAATTTATATCTTGAACTCTACAAAAACAAGTGTTATGAGTTTTTCTAGCGCCAATGGCCTGAAACTAAATGATGAAGAATATGTTTCAGAGACTTACCAGGATAGATCTGGTAAAATGTGGATAGCAACTCAATTATCAGGAGTTTATTGTTATGATGCAGATCAGGGAATTTTAGAAAATTTCAAGTTAAATGAAGCAAAAGACCGGCAGTGGATTTTTAATTTTATTGAGGATATGCACGGTGATATCTGGGTCAACAGGGCTCAAGGGGGAGTTTATAAGATAGATAGAAATAATGGAGTGGTAGGTAATTTTGGGCCCAGTGATGGTCTGGGAGATAAGAATGTATGGAGTACCCTGGAAGCATCAGATGGTAAAATTTGGATTGGAACCCATGGAGGGATAGATATTTATGACCCCATGAGTCAAATGATGAAGCATCTTGGTGCTGAACATGGATTAGTAGAGAATTTCACAAGGAGTCTTATGCAAGACTCTAAAGGCAGAATATGGGCTGGATACAATAGGGTTGGGGTAAGTATCATTGATCCTATTGAAGGGACTATAAAAAAGCTAACTCCAAATGAGGGTCTGCAGGCAACAATGATAAGAAGTATGATCGAAGATGAAGACGGTGTTGTTTGGATGGGTTCTAGTGCCAATGGAGTAGTAACTGTAGATCTTGACAAATCTGTCTTTAAAAAACTATGGGCAAAAGATTCTTTGGAGAATGTCGCTAGAGTTAATCGAGTCATTAAGGGTGGCAAAAGTCAAATTTGGATTGCAGATCATGAATATGGTTTAAGTGTTGTTGATACTAAGAATGATTCTAGAAGAAGATTGAATACAAATAATGGATTAATCTCAGACTTGGTTTTTTCCATTGCAAAGGATCATAATGATAATATCTGGGCAGCTACTGATCTTGGTGTCGACTTCATTGATTTGGAGAATTTAGAATTGACGACTTTTACAATAGTTGAAGGATTGGGGTCGAATGACGTATATGATATTGTTGATCATAATGATCAGATGTATTTAGGAACATCACAAGGATTAACACTTCTGCAACCAGTGGTTGGAGCAGATAAAAATGATATGATTTGGAAGGTAAAAACCTTGTCAAAGAATCAGGGTTTAGATTATTACGACTTTGCTCAAAATAGTTTTGGTATTGATAGTAAGGGTCGATTGTGGACTGGAACCGGCGGCGGTGCAGGCATAGAGAATCTTGCTGTCATAGAAGAAATAAGAGAAGATACAACTCAATTTTCAAGTCACATTACGGGGATCAATATTTTGGATAAAAAACAGTCGTATACTGATTATGATCTTATTAGTGAGAAGACAGATTTGATTGATACCCTATGGGCTCGTGGGAAAAATGAATTTTATATGGTCGATAAGATGGCGATAGATTCAATTTACCTAGCTCACAATGATATAGAATGGGATTCAATTCAAAGGCCTTATAATTTACCTCTGGGACTTCAGCTTCCTTATACTCAAAACTATTTAAGTTTTACGTATAATGGCTTTCAGTTGGATAATCCTGATAAAGTTGTCTATAGGTATATTTTAGAAGGTATTGATAAAACCTGGAGTCCAGTTTCGACTGAAACAACGAGTGAGAATTACAGAGATCTTCCTCCTGGAGAATATACTTTTAAAGTGGCCTCTAAGGGCTTTAATGGTGTTTGGAGTAAACCAGCTGAATTTAGTTTTACGATTCTCCCTCCTTGGTGGTTGACCTGGTGGGCTAAGATCATTCTAGTAATTTTATTTTTAGGTCTGGGACTTGGTTATTTTACATTATCGTTCTCGTTGGTTGAAAGAGGAGAATAGAATTCTTGAAGAAAAGGTACATGAACGTACCTCAGAACTAAAGAAAACAATCTCTGAATTAGAGAACACCCAATCACAACTCATTCAATCCGAAAAAATGGCAAGTTTGGGAGAACTCACGGCAGGTATAGCACATGAGATTCAAAATCCGATGAATTTTATCAATAATTTTTCAGAAGTAACCACTGAATTAGTAGGTGAAATGTGCGAAGAGCTTGATAAAGGAGATATCGAAGAGGCAAAGGATATCTCAAAAGATATCATTCAGAATCTGGATAAAATATCCCATCACGGGAAGCGGGCAAGTAGCATTGTAAGAGGAATGTTAGAACATTCAAGAAACAGTTCAGGTCAAAAAGAATTTATAGATATCAATGTTTTGGCTGATGAGTATCTGCGTTTGGCCTATCATGGTTTAAGAGCTAAAGACAAATCGTTTAATGCTGATTTTAAAACAGATTTTGATGAGACCTTACCAAAGGTAGAGATCATGCCACAAGATTTAGGCAGGGTAGTGCTGAATATTATCAATAATGCATTTTTTGCGGTAACTTCAATACCCGAGAATGAAAGAGATGAAAATTATAAACCTTTAGTCAAGGTGAGCACTAAAAACTTGGGTGATCAGGTCTTGATATCTATAAAAGATAACGGTCCTGGTATTCCAAAAGAAATAAAAGACAAGATTTTTCAACCTTTCTTTACCACCAAGCCGGCTGGTAAAGGAACAGGATTGGGATTGTCTTTGGCCTATGATATTGTAACTACAGGTCATGGAGGAGCCATAGAGTTGAACACTGCTCCTGGAGAAGGAACAGAGTTTGTAATTTATATTCCGATGAAAAAGTGAAAGGTTACAGGTCAATTGAGATAAACAGGAATAGCCAGTTTTAAAATGATTAGATAATAATAACAAATAACCCCCAAAATTATAACTATGAGAATATTAGTAGTTGATGACGAAAAGGATGTAGAGTTGCTTTTTCGTCAAAAATTTAGAAAAGAAATAAAAAGTAAAAGCTTAGAACTCGTATTTGCCTTTTCTGGTCAGGAGGCTTTAGAAATGCTTGAAAAAAGTAATCCGCCTAAAGTGATTTATATATTTTCGGATATTAACATGCCGGGAATGACCGGCTTAGAGCTCCTTGAGAAAGTAAAAGTAAAATTTCCCGATATAAAAATAAGTATGATCTCAGCATACGGAGATAAGGATAATTATGAAAAAGCCATAGATTCAGGGGCCAAAGAGTTTTTTACGAAACCGATAGATTTTGATTCGCTTAAGCAAGAGATCAAGGGTTTAATGAATTAAGAAGGCTCAAGTTTTGTGACAAGGAGTCATCTAATTTAAGTCAGGATTTATTGATCAGGTAAAAAAAAGAAATAAGCAAAAGCTTCAGAAGAGGAGTATGTGAGTGAATTTGCATAGATCGGGGGTTTCCTAAGTGATCTAAAAGCTAAATTTGAAATTATAATAAGTATTTTAAGACCAATTGCTGCACATGAGTCTATCCAAAAAACAAGAAAAAGAAGTTCTCAAGGTATATGATACCTGGCTGGAAAGTTATTTAAATGGAGATATTGAGACTTATGATTCCTATTTAGATGATTCTTTTCACTTTGTTGGATCTACCGATAACGAAGAATTCCTCAACCGAAAAGATACTACAAAATTTTTTAAGGAAACTGCCGATCAGTTCTCAGGGAAAACTGACATACGCAATGATAAAAAGGTCATTGAAAAATTTGGGGAACTTATCATTCTTACCCATGTTTTTGACGCCTGGTTTCTAAATGAAGAAGCATGGTCCTATTACGGCAGATTTAGATTCACCTCGACATTACAGGAAAAGAAGGAAGGCTGGCGATTTATTTATCAGCATTTCTCAACCCCAGATCTTATGGCTGATGAAGGGGAAACCCTTGGAATTGATAAAATTACAGCAGAGAATCTTGAGCTTCGCAATGCTATAAAAAGGAGAACTGTAGAATTAGAGCTAAAGAACAGGGCATTGGAAGTGGAAACTTCTTTGGAAAGAATAAGAGCAAAGGTAACCGCTATGAAGCAATCTTCAGACTTGCTTGATATTGTTGTAGCGATAAGAAATGAGTTTACCAATCTCGGCCATAGGGCAGATTATTTTTGGCATATGATGTGGTTGCCTGATAAATTTGAAAAAGCCATGACTTCAGGCGATGGCAGTCGTATTGGTATGGTGATGGAGCTACCCAGAGACTTCCATAGCCATTATGAAGGTATGGACGAATGGGAAGCCAATGATGAACCTGTTATGGTTTTGGCATTGGAAGTTGAAGAGGCGGTAGATTATTTACACAAAATGATCACTTTAGGGAACTTCCGTCAAGTAGATCCTCAGGCTCCTACACTTGATGATATCAGACATATTGGTGGTATAACCTTTATAATGGCGCGTACTTCGCATGGAGAAATAGGTTATAGTTTACCAGGTGTTGTAAAGCGTCCTCCTGAGGAGGATCTGAAGATTTTGGAACGATTGGCGGGAGTATTCGATCTTGCACACAAGCGATTTGAAGACCTTCAACGCAGTGAGCGACAAAACAGAGAAACTCAAATTGAATTAGGTATTGAAAAGGTAAGAGCTCGTGCCATGGCGATGCAGAACTCTTCAGAATTATCAGATTTGGTCGATACTGTTTTTACAGAACTTTCAAAACTTGATTTTGGTCTTCAAGCCTGCATCATAAACATCATAGATGTAGATCATCTGCTCAACACGGTTTGGATGAAAAGCCCTGATGTGGGTCATATTCCAGATTCATATTTATTGAAATTTGAAGATTATCCGTTTCACCATGCGATGATGGATGGATACCTGAAAAGAGAGACCAAATTTATTTATGCCATTGAAGGTGATGAAAAAAAGAAATATGACAAATATCTATTTAATAATACAGAATTCAAAAAAATCTCTAAGGAAGCAAAAGATAGTTTTATAGCTCTAGAAAAATATGTATGCTCTTTCACCTTCAGTAATTTTGGAGGCCTGCAAACCATTGGACACGAACCTTATCTGATGCTAATCTTGACATACTTGCTCAGTTCGGTAAAGTATTTGACCTTACCTATACGCGTTTTAATGATCTAAAACTAGCCGAGGCGCAAGCCAGAGAGTCACGCATAGAACTCGCCTTGGAAAGGGTCCGTGCCAGGACTATGGCGATGCAACAAAGTGAGGAGTTAGGGGATGTGGCCACAGTATTATTCAAAGAATTGAATGAGCTGGTAGAAAATTTATGGACCTGTGGTTTTGTATTATGTGAAAAAGATAGCAAAGAAGACGAGTGGTGGTTGAGCACTGAGGAAGGATTTATACCTCCATTGTTTTTACCTAATGTTGGGGATGATACCCATCACAATATCTATGAGGCATGGAAAAATGGATCATCCTATCATACAGAGCAGTTAGAAGGTGATGCCTTAGATGAACATTATGACTGGTTGATGACCATCCCAGCGGCCAAAGAGACTTTTGATTCTATGAAGGCTTCGGGAATCGATCGACCTTCATGGCAAAAATTACATTGTGCCTATTTTTCTTACGGTTATCTTGTAATGATCACTAAAGTTCCCTGTCCTGAAGAAGAAATTTTTAAGCGCTTTGCAAAGGTATTTGATCAGACCTATACACGTTTTCTCGACCTTCAAAAAGCAGAAGCACAAGCCAGAGAAGCAGAGATAGAACTGGCTTTAGAAAGAGTTCGTGCCAGAACCATGGCCATGCAAGAAAGTGAGGAATTGGCTGAAGTAGCTACTGTTTTATTCCAGCAAGTCAAAGAGTTGGGTATCCCTCAATGGACCTGTGGCTTTAATATATGGGAAACTGGAGACACTCATTTTACTTTTTACCCCGGTGGGCCGGATGGAGATATATTACCATCTTGTCAGGTTCCCATCAATGAGCATCCTGTTTTTAGGCAATTTGATGAATCAAAAAAGCGAGGGGATGAACTTTTTGTATATGAAAAAGAGGGAGAAGTACAGGCAGACCATTACAGGTATATGCATTCACTTCCGGGTATTGGAGATATGCTACAGGGAATGTTGGATAGTGGTTTAGAGTTTCCTACTTATCAAATTGATCATGTTGCCAATTTTTTATACGGCAATTTAATTTTTATTACCTACGAGCCTTTCCCCGAAATGCACGATGTTTTTAAACGTTTTGCAAAAGTTTTTGAACAAACTTATACGCGTTTCCTTGACCTGAAAAAAGCAGAAGCTCAAGCGCGTGAGGCACAAATAGAAATGGCGCTGGAAAAAGTGCGTTCTCGTACGATGGCGATGCACAATAGTAGCGAATTGCCTGAAGCCGCCAACAATCTCTTTCTTCAGGTGCAAGAATTAGGTATTCCTGCTTGGAGTGCTGGCTATTGTATTTGGGAGGACGATCAGAAAAGTGCATCCTGTAGCATGAGTAGCGAAGGAGAAATCCAAAAAGAATTCTCGTTACCCACTATTGGAGAAGGTTATAATTTTTACAAACCTTTTAAAAATAAAGAACCTTTTCATGTTGCAGAAATAGGTGGTAAGGCCTTGGTGAAGCACTACGATTTTATGAAAACGCTCCCTATTATTGGGGATGTATTAGAGGACTTTAATGAAAAAGGAATTGCCTTACCCAGCTTTCAAATTTTCCATATCGTTTATTTTACCCATGGGTATCTTATGTTTATCACCTATGAGGCTGTACCCCATGAATGGGAGGTTTTTAAGCGCTTTGGTAAGGTGTTTGAACAAACATTTACACGTTTTCTCGACCTCCAAAAAGCAGAGGCCCAGGCTAAAGAAGCACAAGTAGAAGCAGCTTTGGAAAAAGTGAGAAGCAGAACAATGGCCATGCAAAAAGGGGAAGAACTGCAAGATGTTGTAGTCCTTTTGTATAAAGAGCTTATCACTCTTGGTGTTACTAACTTTGCATCATGTGGTTATGTAGAAATCAATGAGAAAACCCAATTACAATCCACATGGGTCACAAGTCCGGGGGGAGACTCTTTAGGTTTGTTTTATCTTCCTTTAACTGGAGATGTTCATTTTGACGAACGTTACAAGGCATGGAAAAAACAACAGATTGTTTTCCATCAAACAGTTGCTGGTAAGGAGCGAAAAAAGCATCTTGAATATGCCATTACCACCTTTAATTCAAAAGAGGCAGAAGAAATGGTTTTAAATCAGTTCCCTGACCCAACTGTATTTTATTGTTTTAATTTTTCGCATGGATACCTGCATCTGGTTACAGGCTCAAACCTTACAGAAGAAGAAGAATCTTTACTTGCTAGGTTTACCAGGGTGTTTGAACAAACTTATGCGCGTTTTCTAGACCTGCAAAAAGCAGAAGCACAGGCCAGAGAAGCACAAATTGAAACTGCTTTGGAGCGAGTGCGTTCTAGAACTATGGCTATGCATAATTCTAGCGAACTAGCAGATACGGCAGCTGTGTTATTCCAACAATTAAAAGAATTAGCGATAGATCATGAAAGGACCAATATCGGTATTGTCGATGAGGCAAATGGAAAAATTGATTTTTGGCTTACTACGCAGAAAGGCAATCTGGTGGATAAGACTTTTCCTGCCAACATCGATGAATCTGATACCTTAAAAACCTTTTATAAAGGTTACAAGGAAAAGAGAAAGTCAATCATCGTTGAGCAAAAAGGGGACGAACTTAAAAGATGGATTTCTTTTATAACCAATAAATTAGGAATCCCATATACGCGTCCAACGAGAAATGAAATAAGAGTCCAAAATGTTTGCTACATTTCGCAAGGGATGCTGATTGCTACTTCCACTAATCCATTAAATGATGAATCAGTAAGGATACTCGAGCGATTTGCCGCAGTGTTTGAACAAACCTACACCCGTTTTCTCGATCTTCAAAAAGCGGAAGCACAAGCAAAAGAAGCACAGATAGAAGCAGCATTAGAAAAGGTTCGTTCTCGTTCTTTGGCAATGCAAAAACCTGAGGAGCTTCAGGAAGTAGTTGCTGTAGTTGCTGAAAAATTACAGGAATTAGGTGTTATATTTGATGCTGGCGGTGTGATTCTTTGTACATACTTTCCAGATAACAAAGATGTAATGCATTGGATTGCAGTTCCTGACTTTTCAACTTCGGGATCTTATTTAGTACCCTATTTTGATAACCCTATTTTTAACGATGCCTGGGATTCCAAAAACAAAGGCGACGCCTATTTCTCAAAAGAATTTACGGTAGAGGCAAAAAATGATTTTTTTAAACATGCCTTTGCGAATAGTGGCTATAGAGACTTTCCGGACGATTATAAAGAGCATGTGCTTCAGGCTGACAACCACAGACTCACAGCGGCTTGGTCAAAAAATTCGGCAATTCTAATTCCTTCACTTACTGGAGCTATCCCTTCTGAGAGTGACGCAGAAATAATGAAACGTTTTGCCAAGGTTTTCGAACAAGCCTATATTCGTTTTCTTGACCTACAAAAAGCAGAAGCTCAGGCAAGAGAAGCACAAATCGAGGCGGCATTGGAAAGAACGAGAAATCAGAGCATGCAAATGCAGCATTCCGATGAAATAAAAGATCTCTCCAAAATTTTTCATGAACAACTTCATGTATTAAACATTCCATCAGAGTTTTCTTATGTCTGGCTTCCCGAGGAAGACAAAGAAGAGCATATGTTTTGGGCTACGTGGTCAGAAACAACGAAAGGATCAACCTCTACATTGAGCAAATCGGTTGTTTATCCACTTGACAAATCAGAGCCTTATACGGCTGCCTGCTACAAAGCCTGGACTAGCAAAGAACCGGTTCATCAATCGAAAATCTTAGCAAAAGAAACTGCGAAGTTTTTCGATACCTGGAAGGAGTTACTAAAAGGAGCTAAAAAGCTTAAGGCTCGCTATTTTCCTGAAGGTATCTATTACGCTGAAGCCTATATGAAATACGGCTGTTTTGGTATCAATATCAGAAGAGCGTTGCAACATGATGAAGCAGATATTCTGCATCGTTTTGCTGTTGAGTTTGAACGCGGCTATACGCGATTTTTAGACCTTAAAAAAGCAGAAGCACAGGCCAGAGAAGCACAGATTGAAGGGGCGTTGGAAAGAGTTCGTTCCAAGACCATGGCGATGCATAACAGTCAGGATGTAGGTGCTACAATAGGGGCTATGTTTGATGAATTGGTGAAATTGGGAATTGAGAAATCGGTAAGGTGCGGAATTGGAATTTTAGATCATACCAAACCCATGGAACTCTGGACCGCATCATCAAATTCGGATGAGGAAGTTGTATTAAGTATAGGCTTTTTGGATATGTCTATTCATCCTTTATTGACGGGTGTAAAAAAAGCCTGGGAAAAGAATGAGGTGAGTTTTAAGTATGAGCTGAAGGGTAAAAATTTATTAAAATATTTTACTGCAATTAATGAATCTCCTGATTATCTTTTTCAAGTGGACTTGGAATCGCTACCCAAGAAAATAATACATAACAGTTTTCTTTTTTCCGAAGGAACGTTATTTGCCTTTTCGACTCAGCCATTGACAAAAGAGGAAGAACAAATATTTAAAAGGTTTACTAGTGTTTTCGCGCAAACATATACGCGATACCTTGATCTTTTAAAAGCAGAAGCCCAGGTAAGAGAGGCCCAAATCGAAGCGGCCTTGGAAAGGGTGCGGTCTCAAACAATGGCGATGCACAATAGCCAGGATGTAGGGAAGACCGTTGTGACTTTTTTTGATGAGGTGATGAAATTGGGTCTAAACAAAGATATTCGCTGCGGAATAGGAATCCTTGAAGACAGAGAGAAAATGGAAACATGGTCGGCAACTTCCAGTCCCAATGGCGATGTAGATCTGCAGGTGGGCCTTCTCGACATGAAGCGGCATCCTTTGATCAAAGGTTTGGAAACCGCGTGGAAAAACAAGGAAGATGGATATATTGGCGAGTTGATGGGGGAAGATGTGGTTCGTTATTATGAACAACTGGTAGAAGAACCGGATTATCCTTTTCATGTCGATCTTGAAAACTTAGCAGATATAGAGTACCACAGAAGTTTCTTCTTTTCATCAGGGATCATTTTTACTTTCACAAAAACCCCTATATCGGAAGAGTCAGCACTTGTTTTAAATAGGTTTGCTGCTGTTTTCGGTCAAACATACCGGAGGTATTTAGATCTTCAGAATGCAGAAGCTCAGGCAAGGGAATCACAGATAGAGGCATCGCTTGAAAAAGTACGTGCAAGAACAATGGCCATGCAATCCAGTTCAGAGTTAACCGATGCAGCCAATGTATTATTCAATCAGGTAAGAGATTTAGGTGTCAATGCATGGAGTGCCGGATATAATGTGTTATCTGATGATAAAACACAAAGTATCTGCTGGATGAGCAGTGAAGATCAGTTGCAGGATCCTTTTCCCTTGTATTTTACCGAGGAAGCCTCTTTTATAGAAATGGGAAAATTTTTAAAAAGTGAGGCCGATTTTTTTGTGCAGGAATTGGGAGGTGACGACTTGATACGACATTATGATTATATGAAGTCCGTACCGGAACTTTATGAAACTTTTCAGGAGCTTGAAAAAGCCGGACTTAATTTGCCAACCTATCAGATCAATCATCTCTGTAAGTTCAATAAAGGATTCCTTTTGTTCATTACCTATGAACCCAGCCCCGAGGCCCATGATATTTTTAAACGATTCACGAAAGTTTTTGAACAAACCTATACCCGTTTTCTAGACCTTCAAAAGGCAGAGGATCAGTCAAAAGAAGCTCAGATTGAATTGGCACTTGAAAGAGTAAGAGCGAGTACCATGGCCATGCATCAAAGTGAGCAATTGGCCGAGACCGCAGAGGTGCTTTTTGAACAATTTGATCTACTGGGTGTTATTCCTGATCGCATCAGTGTAGCCATTTTTAATGAAAAGAATAGATTATTTGAATTATGGGCAACCGATCAAAGTGGAAGCAATGTAAATCATGTTCATGATTTTTCTATTGATGAACCAACATGCGTGGCTAAAATCTACAAGGCCTGGAATGAAAAGAAAGAAACTTTCGTTGTTGACCTTAAAGGAAAGGAATTAAAAGATTGGGTGTGGTATGTTAAGGAAGAAGCAAAAATGGAGTTGGACGATTCCAAATTCAAAGGAAGAAGGGTTCAAAATTGTGCTTTTTTCTCTCAGGGCTTTTTGCTTCTGAGTTCTCATCTGCCAATTTCAAAAGAAATACTGCAATTACTGCTGCGTTTTGCCAAGGTATTTCAACAAACCTACACGCGCTTTCTAGACCTTAAAAGGGCAGAAGCGCAGGCAAGGGAAGCGATAAAACATGCTTCTGTAGACAGAGTTCGAGCCGAAATAGCCTCCATGCGAAACACATCTGATCTGAAAAGGATCACGCCGTTGATCTGGAATGAATTAAATACACTTGATGTACCTTTTATTCGTTGTGGTGTATTTATTATGGATGAAGAAAAGCAAGAGGTGCAAACGCATTTGTCAACTCCTGATGGAAAGGCGATCGCTTCTTTTAATCTGCCATTTGAAAATACGGAACCTTTAACAGAACTCTTACCGCATTGGCGTAAAAAAGAAATGTATAAAGATTATTGGGATGCTTCGGCTTTTGTAGCATCCATGAATGTCTTAATGGATCGAGGTGCCATAAGTTCTAATGAATCTTACATGACCGATCACCAACCAGACAATTTACATCTCCATTTTTTACCATTCTTACAGGGCATGTTATATGTGGGGAGTGAGATTCCCTTGACGGAAGATGAGTTGTATTTGGTTCAAAACCTGGCAAAGGCCTTTTCTTCGGCCTATGCGCGATATGAAGATTTTAATAAACTTGAATTGGCCAATAAAAAAATTGAAAAAACACTTACAGATTTAAAACAAACCCAGACACAACTTGTACAGTCAGAAAAGATGGCCTCTTTAGGTGAACTTACTGCTGGAATAGCCCATGAGATTCAAAACCCTTTGAATTTTGTAAATAATTTTTCTGAGGTAAGCGCAGAGCTAATTGATGAAATGAATGAGGAGATGGAAGAAGGAAATCTTGAATTTGCCAAAGAGATTGCTGCTGATTTAAAACAAAACCTCGAAAAGATCAATCACCATGGCAAAAGAGCCGGGGAGATTGTAAAAGGAATGCTTCAGCATTCGCGAACCAGCTCAGGTCAAAAAGAATTGACCGACATCAACGCTCTGGCTGATGAATATTTGAGATTGGCATTTCATGGTCTAAGGGCAAAAGACAAGTCTTTTAATGCAAAAATGGAAAGCAAATTTGATCCTGATTTACCAAAAATGGAAGTGATTCCTCAGGATATTGGCAGGGTGATCCTCAATATGATCACCAACGCTTTTTATGTCGTTGATGAAAAAAAGAAATCGGGAATTGAAGATTATGAACCAACAGTTTGGGTCACAACAAACAAAATGAAAGATAGCATTGAAGTCTCGATTAGGGATAATGGGAAAGGAATCCCTCAAAACGTATTGGACAAAATATTTCAACCGTTTTTTACCACAAAACCTACAGGTAAAGGGACAGGATTAGGTTTGAGCTTAAGCTATGATATAGTCAAGGCACATGGTGGAGAATTAAAAGTGGAGACAAATGAAGGAGAAGGAACTGAATTTAAAATTGTATTACCTCATAAATAGTGTTTATGAATACTGAAAAGGAAGAATTACTAGATAAAACGTATACGATCTTTAAACAACTTTGTTTTTATGATTTCCCCATAGATAAATCAATTGATTATATCAATGAAGATATTATGGGCTATGGTACTCATATTGATGAAAAGATCTTTAGTATTGAATCATTTAGAGAGTTACTTCAGTTACAAAGAAATCAGTCTGAAGGGCTTGAATTGAAGATGAGGCAATCACCTGTGTATAAAAGGATGTTGGTAAATGGAGATGCAGTTGTCTTTGTCGAAGAAATTCTGATTTCAATGATCGTTGAGGGCAATGCCACCAGTATTAATTGTAGATTGACAACTGTTCTTGAATATAAAAATCAAGAATGGAGAGTTATTCATTTTCATGGATCCTTGGCTTCTGGTAACGAAGGTGATGAGGATACCTGGTCTGCTAATGAGTTAAAAGAAAGAAATAAGGAATTGGAGAAAAAGGTGGCAGAGAGAACAGAGGATCTCAGGGTATCTTTGGAAGAATTAAAAGCAGCGCAATCTCTATTGATCCAATCAGAAAAAATGGCTTCACTAGGAGAGTTGACTGCAGGTATTGCCCACGAAATTCAAAACCCCTTGAACTTTGTAAATAATTTTTCTGAAGTGAATACAGAATTATTGATTGAACTGAAAGAAGAAATTGAAAAGAAAAACTATGAAGAAGTCAGCGAGATTGCAGATGATGTTATCACAAACCAGCAAAAAATCAATAGTCACGGCAAGCGGGCGGATGCCATTGTCAAGGGAATGTTGCAACACAGTCGTACCAGTAATGGTCAAAAGGAGCTTACCGATATTAATGCCTTAACCGATGAGTTTTTAAGGTTGGCTTATCATGGTTTAAGAGCCAAGGACAAATCGTTTAATGCCAAACTTGAAACACAATTCGATGCCTCTCTTGGTAAAGTGAATATTGCTGCCCAGGATATTGGTAGGGTGATTTTGAACCTGATCAATAATGCTTTTTATGCAGTAAATGATAGAAAGAAACAGGAACAGAGTAGTTACGAGCCATCCGTTATGGTAGGTACTAAAAAACTAGGAGATCATCTTGAGATCAAGATAACAGATAATGGTTTGGGAATTCCATCTAAAATTAAAGACAAAATATTCCAGCCATTTTTTACAACAAAGCCAACCGGACAAGGAACAGGATTAGGCTTATCTTTAAGCTATGATATTGTAAAAGCCCATGGAGGGGAATTGAACATTGAAACGAGAGAAGGAGAAGGAACATCATTTATAATTAATCTGCCAAACCCAGTATAGTATGACCATAAAATTAATCCAGAAACCAATACTGATTATTTGTATTCTTTTGTTTGCAGTTTTTTCTTCCTGTAATCAAAAAAAGGAGTCCAAACCTTTTCCAAAAGACAGAACTGAATTTTTAGCGCCAGAGGTGGTTCCTTTAGAATTTAGTGAACCTAAAAAGATTGAATGGAAGACTAACGATAGCACTAATTTCCAACCGGCAATTTCAAAGAAAGTAGATCTAGAGAATCTGCCTACCAAACCTTTTTATCCTGATCGTTTTTTTCCACTCAAAGCTCCATTAAATACTATAAATCTGGAGTTTAATAATGATCAAGACACTTTGATCAATTTTAAGGAGCTCTCGTCAAGGCCAATCAATTTTGTATCTTCTATCCTCGAAGTTCCTTTAAAGGTTAGGGCCCGTCTTCCTAAATTAAAAAAGAATGCAACCGTTGGCGTTTTAGAATTTGGAGAAGATCAAGGTTTGCCCGGATATTTGGTAAGCGCCATGATGGAAGATAGTCAAGGAATGATGTGGATCGCAACCGATAAGGGTCTTTGCAGGTTCGATGGTGAATATTTGGAAATTTATGATTTTATTGATCCTATCTTTACGGGTGCACAAGCAAGTGTCAGCAAGATTTTAGAGGATAAAAAAGGAAGGATATGGATATACACTGCAGAAAAAGGAATCTACGTCCTAGACTTAAAAGCCGGATTGGTCAGTAATGCTAGTTTTTTTACCCAGGGGTTCAATTTTAATGCAGATTGCACAATGGTCATGGATAGCAGGGGTTTGATATGGCTGGGTACACTTCAAAACGGTATGTTCCTTATTGATCCCAACGATAATACCTTTAAACATACTGCTCGTTTAAGGCCCGGTGATAATGGAAATTCGATGCATCTTGCTAAAGACAGGTCAGGAAATATTTGGGTAGGCTCAGTGACAGGCCTATCCAGAGTAGATGTCAATACAGGTAAAATTCAAACAATTGAACATCAAAAGGAATACTCTCTGGCATCGGTGACCGGACTTTTTAGCGATAGTGAAAACAGAATTTGGGTTGGTACCCAGGAAGATGGCGTATTCATTATTGATGCAAGTCTAGAAAGAATTCAGCATCTGGGAACTCAACAAGGACTTACTTCTGTTATCAATCATTTTACCGAAGGGAAAGACAAAAAAATATGGATGTCTTCTAATTCGGGAGTATATATTTATGATGCCGTACAAGAAAAACTAAAATTCTTAAATGAGTCAAAAGGTTTAAGTAATGACCTGGTAAATACTACGTATTTAGATAGTCATGGACAAATCTGGTTGGCTACCGCTTCGGCCATTAATCTCATAGATACTGATGGGCTTATGTCCAACTTTCTATCAGCTAATGACGGATTAAGTGGACCCGATACATGGTCTTTTTTAGAAGACGCTCAAGGGCAATTATGGATTGGAACCAGGCAGGGTTTTGATGTATATGATCCGGACAAGAATCGAATCAAGACTGTTGAAAATGGACTTCAATTAAATAAAGCTGACAATATTTCCTATTATTTTCAGCATCTTCCGTCTGGTGATTATTTGATCATAGCACCGAGATCTGGTTTGGCCGTTTTAAGTGCTGACCAAAAAAGGATTACGGCGATTACTCCGGCCCAGGGACTCAATACTGTCTTTCCTTCCTCAAGTATCATTGATCGTAAAGGTCGAATTTGGACTGGTGCCTTTAGAAATGGACAGGTTGAATTGATTGACCTTGAAAACAACACGTTTAAGGTACTTACGAACCAAGATGGATTGATCGGAAATATTGTATGGGGTTTTGCAGAGGACGAACAAGGTCAGATATGGGTGGGTACTGATTTAGGGTTAAACATCATTAATGAGGAAGAAAATACCATCACTCATTTAATGGAGCAGGGAGAAATTGCTGAGCTAAATTCAGGTGCTTTCATGAAAGACGATCAACAAAGGTTGTGGATTGGGAGCCGATCAGGTTTGTATATTGCCGATCAGAAAAAAGGAATTTTGACGAAGTTCTTACCTGAAAATGGATTGGTTGATCAAGCTGTATATACCATTTATGAAAACCAAGGAAAAATCTACGTTGGAACAGGAAACGGATTGACAGTTTTTATGCCAAAAACGGATAATACAGGTACTGATCAATTTGAATTTGACCTAAAATCATATGGAAAGGAGCAAGGATTTATCTATACAGATTTCAATGCCGATGCTGCTTTTGCATTTAAAGATAAACTTTGGTGGGGAAATGAGTCGCAAGTGATTACCATTACTGACATCCCAAAACAAGATACTACACGGAGCGTAACTTATATTTCTGGAATAACCATATCAGACAGGTTTCAAAACTTTTATGATCATAAGGCAATTACGCAAAACTATCCACAACTGGATACCTTGTATAGTGCTCAAAAGGACACTTTTTATCTTGCAAAACAGCTTCCCAAGGAAACGGGCTGGCTACAGCAAAATAATATACAATGGGATGGTTTAAGCGGTTCGTTTAACCTGCCTGTAAACTTAAAAGTTCCCTTTGAGCAGAACTTTATAAGTTTTCAATTTACAGGAACACAGTTCACCGATAGGGATAAAACACGCTATCGATATTTTTTGGAAGGATTTGACACCCAATGGAGTGAAATAACCGACAAACCTTTTAGTGAAAACTACCGAAACCTTCCAGCTGGGAGCTATACATTTAAGGTCCTTAGCAGAACATATGATGGTATTTGGAGTAGCCCGGCTGAATTTAATTTTACAATTTTGCCTCATTGGACCAATACATGGTGGGCATGGATATTATATTTGATTGGCTTTATGACCATTGTTGGGGCTATTGTTCAATACCGTTCCCGAATGCTCAAAAGAGAAAACCTTATTTTGGAGGAAAAAGTAAAACACCGGACAGAACAATTGAATAAATCGATCGAAGATCTCAAAGGCACCCAATCTCAACTCGTTCAATCAGAAAAGATGGCTAGTCTTGGAGAGTTAACTGCAGGTATCGCCCATGAAATTCAAAATCCCTTGAATTTTGTCAATAATTTTTCTGAAGTGAATTCAGAGCTCATTGAAGAAATGAAGGAAGAATTGGAAAAGGGAAATTTGGATGAGGTAAAATTAATAGCCAAAGATATTGACGAAAATGAAAAAAAAATCATGTTTCATGGCAAACGAGCTGACGCCATTGTAAAAGGGATGTTACAACACAGCAGAAGCAGCGATGGTAAAAAAGAGCTTACTAATATTAATGCACTGGCCGATGAATTTTTCAGATTGGCTTACCATGGCTTAAGAGCAAAAGATAAAAGTTTTAATGCCACCTTAAAAACAGACTTTGACGAAAGCATAGGTAAAGTCAATATAGCCTCTCAGGATATCGGAAGGGTCATATTGAATTTGATCACCAATGCCTTTTATGTAGTTGATGAAAAGAAGAAAGCAGGTGCCGAAAATTACGAGCCAACCGTAACCGTAAGTACCTATAAAGAGGGTGAAAAATTAGAAATCAAGGTGACTGATAATGGTAATGGGATTCCTAAAAAAGTACTTGATAAAATATTTCAGCCGTTTTTTACAACTAAACCCACTGGTCAGGGTACTGGCTTAGGCTTGAGTTTGAGCTATGATATTGTCAAGGCCCATGGAGGGGAATTGAAAGTTGAAACGAAAGAAGGAGAAGGAACAGAATTTAAAATTATTTTACCTGTATAGTATATGAAATCAATCAAATTCATATTTGGATTATTGTTTTTACTCTGCTGTTCGAATATTTGGGCGCAGGATACATCGCAAGTTAAGCTGTTTGTGGATCCTATTAAAATAGATAGCTTAAAAGCGCTTGTAGATGATAAGCGCACTGATGATATTGAAAAGGTGAGACTCCTTAATGAATACGCACGCATCAATTTTTATAATAAAAATCTGATTGAAGGTTTCACAGCAACTCTCGAAGCTAGCAACTTGTCTGAAAAAATTGGATACAAAGAGGGACAGATCCTTTATCATGAGACCTTGGCAGCGTTTTTGGGTGATAGCGACATGGTCTCCTATCATCATCAGAAAGCAAGAATGTTGTATACGCAACTAAATAAAGATGATTCATTTGAAGTAGTTCAAGTTCCTGAAGGATATCCAGTTTATCCGCACAATGAAAGATATAAGCAGCTATTGATCAACGCATTAGAGCATTTTAAAGATGTCGAAAACAGGGAAATATTGGCAACGATGTATGACCACTTAGGCGGTTATTATTTCATGACCCAAAATTTTGAGGACTTGTACCCAATATTTGATGAAATTATAGAGATCTATTCAGAATTAGGAGATCTTTATCCAATATTTCTTTATTATTCTTATAGGACCTACCTTGCCAATAGCCTAGGCGATACTGAGGAAATCCAACTAGTAGAACAAGAAATTCAGAAAATTGTAGCCTCAATTCAAGACAATAAGGAAACCGGACCCTTAAATTTCATGTTGGCCAATTATTATACGAGCAAAGAACAACAGACCCTTGCGATCGAACACTATTTGCGATGTATTGAATTTTTTGAATCTATTAATGATTATTGGATGTTGGCCGATGTTTATGCAGAGATGGCAAACCTTTACTCTAATTTGGAAATGTTTAGCAAAGCAGCAGAGGCCATGGAGAACAGAATTGGGATCATTGAATCGAGAGATTTGGATTTGAACAAGTATGATGCATACAATAGAGCGATGTGGGCAATGTACGATGCAAAAAATTACAGCAAAGCTTTTATTTTTAGAGATCAAAAAGAGACATATGTCACAGAGGAAAATCAGGAAGATTTTCTCGCAGATAGTTACAGTCTTGAGGGGCATATACTTATGGATCAAAATAAATTTGAGGAAGCGATCCCTCTTCTGAAAAAAGCCTTCGAAATATCCCTGCGATTGGATAGGGTTCAGAGTGATGAATGGGAGGCCTACCGCTTGTCGGATTCTTATTATCATATTCAAGACTACAAAAATGCCTTACAATATGCCCTGAAATCTGAAGAATTACTGGACCCGGGCAATTTGAGATTGAAAAGAAATTTGAATTTAATATTGGCAGAAATTTATGACGTCCTTGAAAGGGAGAATCTGGCCTATAAACATTTGAAATTATATACTGATCTCATTAAAGAATCGAAAGAGGAGGACGTGGCAAGCCTTGTGATGCGAGCCGAAGTAAGATCTGTACTTGATAAAAAAGAAAAGGAAATCAATTTGCTCGAACAGGAACAATATGTAAAGGAGCAAGAAAATAAAACCCAGCGCCTATGGATCATTAGTATTGCGGGGGCTCTTTTATCTGCCTTACTTGTAAGTCTAATTTTGTACCGAAACAATAAAAACAGACAAAAGGCAAATCGAATTCTTGAAAAGCAAAAAGAAAGAATACAGGAGACCTTAACCGAATTAAAATCTACCCAATCACAACTCATCCAATCAGAAAAAATGGCCAGTCTTGGAGAATTAACCGCAGGCATCGCCCATGAAATCCAAAACCCCTTGAATTTTGTAAATAACTTCTCCGAAGTGAGCAATGAGCTGATTGACGAAATGCTTGACGAAATTGATCATAAAGATTTTGAGGAAGTGAAGACCATTGCCAAGGATGTGAAGCAAAATCTGGATAAAATTAACCATCATGGTAAACGTGCAGATGCCATTGTAAAAGGTATGCTTCAACACAGTCGCAGCAGCGATGGGAAAAAAGAACCTACAGATATCAATGCACTTGCTGATGAATACTTACGACTGGCTTACCATGGATTACGAGCCAAAGACAAATCGTTTAACGCTACTTTAAAAACGGACTTTGACGATCGTATTGGCATGATCCATATTGCCTCCCAGGATATTGGTAGGGTCATATTAAATTTGATTACCAATGCCTTTTACGCAGTGGATGAAAAAAAGAAGGGCGGTGCCGAAAATTACGAGCCCACTGTAACGGTAAGTACAAAAAAAGGAAATGAAAAACTAGAGATTAAAGTGACCGACAATGGCAATGGAATACCCCAAGAGATATTGGATAAAGTATTTCAGCCATTTTTTACCACAAAACCAACAGGTAAGGGAACAGGATTAGGTTTGTCTTTAAGTTATGACATTGTAAAGATGCATGGGGGAACCCTTAGTGTGAAAACTGAAAAAGGAGAGAATACCGAATTTAGTATTATCTTACCATTGACTAAATAATTATGAGGAAACTAAATTTTTTTAAGATAAGAATGCTAGAGTTTGCACTCTTAGCTCTTGTAATGACTGCATGTAATAATTCTAAAGAGGCACCTCCTTTTCCAGTAAATGAAAGTGAATATCGGCAACCTGTAACGCGACCCTTTGAATTTTCAAAGCCCGACACTATATCGTGGATCATAAATAATGAGGCTTCTTTAAAACAATTGCCCGTTAAGAAATTTAATTGGAGCAAACTAAGTTCAAAACCGATTGATTTTGGACTAGCAGTTCCATTTGATGGAAAAATGAGTAGTGTGCCTTTTAGTATGGATAGTTTGCCTTTTATTCCTTTTGATATAGACAGTTTGCCTCAGGCTAAGCTTAATATTAAGGTTACCGCGCTTGGGGAAGGAGAAGTTATTGAGGCGGGTGTCTTAGGTGCTATGCCCAGTGCCACAAGAGGAGTTTCATCGGGGAATACAGATTTGGGTATTCCAGGTACACCGCGCACCATATTTAAGGATAGCAAGGGAATGCTATGGATTGGGGCAGATGGAAAAATTATAAGATATGATTCCGAAGACCTGGAAATTTACGGGTTGGAGCAAGGCCTTAGAACCAATGCAGGGACCGCCATATATGAAGATTCTAAAGGTAGGATATGGGTTGGAAATGATGGTACGATTTCAGTGGTCGACTTTGAGGCGCAAATTATTTATGAATTATCGAGCGAACTACCTACATCGATAGCTTATGGTTTTATGGAAGACCATAAAGGAAGGTTTTGGGTGTCTAGACAGTATTCGGGATATGACATCATTGATTTAGATCAAAAAACAATACATCAGTTTAATCAAGAGAATGGTCTGTTAGGAACATTCAATTTAAGTCCTTTTCAAGATAAGAATGATGTAATCTGGCTTTCTTCGAGTGCTGGTGTAAATATCATAGACCTTGAGGCAGGAAAGAACAGTCAGTTGACTACTGAAAATGGTTTGAAGCATCCGTTTGTAGCCTCTTTTTATGAAGACAAAAATGGGAGATTCTGGATACCCAATCAATTTGGAGCGATCATGTTCGATGCGGAGAGAACTACCATCTCAACATATAATATCAGCGGTTTGTTTCAAGATTCAGGAGGGATAGTAAGTGTATACCAAGATGAATCTGATTCATTTTGGTTTGGTGCCGATAATGGCATCATGTATCAGTGGGATAAAGCCAAAGGTATGATGCAACGATTTAGCATCACCAATTCTCCCTCCAATGCGATGGTGTTCAGAGTTGAAGATGATCAGGGACAAATTTGGGTTGCAGCACCTCAAGGAGGTCTTTACAGGATAGACCCTAAAACTGGTAGGCCAGGGAATTTCACGGTTTCAGATGGTTTAAGTAGTAATGCCATTTGGAACACTTTAGAAACAAATGATGGGAAAATGTGGATCGGAAGCGCTGAAGGAATAGATATATATGATCCTGGAACAAAGACGATTAAACACTTAGGGGCTTCAGAGGGTTTAGTTAATGACCGAAACACAAGGTTGAAACAAGATTCAAAAGGACGTGTTTGGGCTGACGGTAATAGATCTGGTGTTAGTATCATTGATCCCCAAAGGGAAACGATTCAACAATTGACCTCTGCCCAAGGATTACATACAGGTGAGATTTCAGGCTTAGCTGAAATTAAAGATGGAATAATTTGGATGGGTGGTAGCCAGGGGGAGTTGATTAGTGCTGATATGAATAATGCCATTTTAAAGTCTTATGTGCCAACTTCAGAGGAAGAAGCTTTTCAAAATAATGTAATTCTGAAGGATAATGATGGTTATATATGGGTTTCAGGAGTTGGATCGGGAATACAAAGAATAAATCCCATAACCAATGAACGCGTTTTTCTAACCACGGCAAATGGACTCATTTCGAATACTGTCTATTCGATTACCACAGATGAAAAAAATAATATCTGGGTTGCAATGGATTTAGGTGTCCAATATATCAATATGGAAACAAATGAGATAACGACCTTTACTACCAAAGAAGGGCTCGCAGCAAATGATGTATATGCCATTAAGGTCCATAAAGGGCAGGTATATACAGGGACATCCAGGGGTTTGACCATACTAAAATATCAAGGTCAGCCTGATTTGAAAAAACCACAGTGGAATGCAAAAACTGTAGGGAAAGCACAAGGCCTTAATTTATTAGATTTTTCCCAGAACAGTTTCACGTTTGATCGAAATGGTAAATTCTGGGCAGGAGTTCAAGGTGCTTTATTAACGGTCATGGATGAGATTATTTTAGACACTAATGCAGCACCAACTTATATCACAGGAATTAATATTCTTGATGAAAATCGGCAATTCCTCGATAAAAAGAGAATTCAAGAAAAGCGAATGTCGCTTGATAGTATATTCTGGCCAAACTCGAATAGGTCATTTTCCGGTAAAGAAATTGAAAAGGATACCAGTTATTTGGCACTCAAAGAGATTACCTGGGCATCTATTGAGGGTCCTTATAAAATGCCGGTTGATCTCAAACTACCCCATGACCAGAATTATTTGAGCTTTAGCTTTAACGGGTTTCATTTTGCCAATCCTGATCAAGTCGTATACAGGTATATTCTGGAAGGTATAGACATCAATTGGAGTCCTGTTTCCGATGAAACAGTTAGCGAAAATTATAGGGATTTACCTTCAGGTAATTATTCTTTTAAGGTAGCCTCAAAAGGCTTTAACGATGTTTGGAGCGAACCTACTTCACTTAGTTTTACAATTTTACCACCTTGGTGGAAAACTTGGTGGGCCTATTTTATTTATGCGTTCATGGTTGGTCTACTTGGCCTTCAAATTCACAAATTTCAAAAGGCAAGAACACTAAGGATCGCACGAGAAAAGACCCAAAAGAAAGAATTGGCTCAGGCAAAGGAAATTGAAAAAGCCTATAACGAATTAAAGGCGACGCAATCTCAGTTAGTTCAATCTGAAAAAATGGCTTCCCTTGGAGAACTTACTGCCGGAATTGCCCACGAAATTCAAAATCCCTTGAACTTTGTCAATAATTTTTCAGAGGTCAATTCTGAATTAATTGAAGAAATGAAGGAAGAACTGGAAAAAGGAAATTTGGAAGAAGTGCGTAACATAGCCAAAGATATTGATGAAAATGAACAGAAGATCATATTTCATGGGAAGCGGGCCGATTCGATCGTAAAAGGTATGCTGCAGCATAGCAGAAGCAGTAATGGCAAGAAAGAACTGACTGACATTAACGTATTGGCCGACGAATATTTGCGCTTGGCCTATCATGGCTTAAGAGCTAAAGACAAGTCTTTTAATGCTAAAATGGAAACAGATTTTGACCAAAATCTAGGACAAATCAATATAGTTTCACAAGATATCGGAAGAGTCGTACTGAATTTAATTACCAATGCTTTCTATGTTGTTGATGAAAAGAAGAAGGCAGGTGCTGAAAATTATGAACCTATGGTAAAGGTCACAACCCAAAAGGCATGGAAAATATATCGATATAAAAGTGATTGACAATGCAAATGGTATTCCTGATTCCATACTTGATAAAATTTTCCAACCATTTTTTACTACCAAACCAGCAGGGAAGGGTACAGGTTTAGGATTGAGTTTGAGTTATGATATTGTAAGGTCACATGGTGGAGAACTCAAAGTTAAAACCAATAAAGGTTTAGGAACGGAGTTTACGATTAGACTTCCCATAAATTAGAATTATTTCGCGAACAAAAAATCAAGTAAATATGAAAATATTAGTTGTAGACGACGAAAGAGATGTTAAAGTATTATTTGAGCAGCGCTTTAGAAAAGAAATTAGAAATGGAGATCTTACATTTGTCTTTGCATTTTCTGGCGAAGAGGCCATACAAACCCTTAATGCACTTGATCAGGAAGCTGTTCTAATTTTATCGGATATTAATATGCCAGGTATGAGCGGATTAGATCTCTTAGAATATATTAAAAAGACCTTTTTCAAACCACCTCCTGTAGTCATGATGATTACTGCTTACGGTGATGAAGAAAACAGGCAAACAGCAGAAAGGCTGGGTGCTGATGCCTTTCTGACCAAACCCTTAGATTTTAAGCTTTTAAAAAACGAACTTTTAAACATTTAATTATGGCGAAAATATTAGTAGTTGATGATGAAACAGATCTGGAGATACTTATAAAACAGAAGTTTCGCAAAGAAATAAGACAAAAAGAGTATGAATTTCTCTTCGCCATCAACGGAAAAGATGCTCTTGAAAAATTATTGCATGATCCTGAAGTAGATATTGTATTGAGTGATATCAATATGCCTGAGATGGATGGTCTCACTCTATTAACCAAGTTGAACGAATTGAGTCCTTTGATACAATCGGTTATTGTTTCGGCCTATGGAGATATGGAGAATATACGCACCGCCATGAACCGTGGGGCTTTTGATTTTATTACCAAACCCATAAATTTTAAGGACCTTACCCTGACGATGGAAAAGACACTCAAACATGCTAAGCAATTAAAGGAGACTTTAAAGGCCATTAAGGAAAACAATATCTTAAAAATGTATGTTGATCAAAATGTTCTTAGTTTTATGGGGAGCAGGGAATACGAATCTACCATTATGGATAATGAGACCATTGAAGGTACTGTTATGTTCATTGACATTTGCGGGTTTACGGCCATAAGCGAAAATACTGCTGCTGATACTGTGGTCACCATGATCAATTCATATTTTGACGTCATGGTTAAAGAGATTGTTGCCAATGAAGGACATATTGATAAATTTATTGGTGATGCCATCATGGCTGTTTTCAAAGGTGATTATCATTTAGATCGAGCCATAGATACGGCTTTAGCGGTAAGGAATAAAATTAACAATTTATCAACTGCGGATAATGCTGATTTTAAACCAAAAGTATCCATCGGAATTAAAAGTGGAGACATGATTTCAGGTAATATAGGATCTGCCAGTTTAAAAAGACTTGACTATACGGTAATTGGAGATACAGTAAACACAGCGGCCAGGCTTCAGGATGCGGCAAAGGAAAATCAAATTATTATTTCTGAAAACTGTTATCAGCATGTAAAAGAATCTTTTCAATGTAAAAAACTTGAAAGTATTCAATTAAAGAATAAAGCAGAACCAGTTATTGTATATGAAGTTTTAGAATAATTTCGGGTACATATCTAAAGATTATGAAATTTATTAACTTTCTGTCAATCAGCAATTCATCTTTTTTGGAAGGATGTCTATTTTTTTGATAAGAGATAGAGAATGATAAAACATGAAAAACGATATTTTTTGTAGTTGGGAGGTTAATTTCACTTAATTGAATAGTATCCTTGAAAAAATAGTAACTTTAAAGTTGACAAGAAAAGTATGATGACAATTATCTGGGCTGGTTTAGGGGTTTTAGGACTTATGACGGTGTTATGGCTGATCAGTATTTATTTGAAAAACGTTAGTATTGTAGACAATTTTTGGGGTATTGGCTTTGTTCTTGTGGCCTTTATCTATGGCCTGGAATGTGAAGTTTTGTATACCCGTACAAAACTGATGATACTGCTTGTAACCCTTTGGGGATTACGCCTGTCCATATATCTTATGTATCGGAATTATGGGAAAGGAGAAGATTACAGGTATCGTGAATTTCGCAATTCTTACGGACCAAAACGCTATTGGTGGTTCAGTTTTTTTCAGGTATTTATGCTGCAAGGCGGGCTGATTCTGATCATATCACTTCCATTATTGGGAATCGCGCTAAAGACGAATTCAAATGCCCTAAACCTGATTGATTATCTGGGTCTGCTCATCTGGAGCATTGGATTTATTTTTGAATCTGTAGGTGACTATCAGTTGGCTTCCTTTAAACGTCATCCAGAAAACAAGGGAAAACTTTTGACCAAGGGTCTATGGCGTTATACACGTCATCCTAATTATTTTGGAGATACAGCCGTATGGTGGGGTTTCGGTTTTTTAGCGATCGCTTCAGGTGCTTATTGGTATAGTCTTGGGGCTTTAATTATGACCTATTTGATTGTTAAGATTTCGGGAGTTGCGATGTTGGAAAGATCGCTTAAGGAAGTTAAACCTGGCTATGAAGATTATGTGAATTCAACCAGTGCCTTTGTTCCCTGGTTCCCTAAAAAGAATACCTAATGGACTTTATTTTAAAACATGGCTGGTTTATTCTTTTTGTGATTTGGGGACTGCCACTTACTTATTACCGCAGTAACTTCAGAAAAATGGTCTATCAAACAGATCATTGGATCATCAACATACAACCCAGGTTTATAAGGGAAACAAAAGCATTGTTTGGTTTTTACCACGTTGATGATAAAAATTTTGTCAAGCAGCGAAACTTTTACCGCTTCTACCTTGCGATTTATCTAATCCTTTTTTGCTGCTACCTTTATTTTAATTGAATTAATCTAATTTCAGCAAATCTTCTATGCTTTGCAGTGAAACCCGCTCTCTTAACATTTTCATCCTTCTTTTAAAAAACCTTCGCTGAAATTTGGTTCCGTTTCGCTTAATATTGTTGCGAAATCTTTTGAAAATTTTTATACTGTTTGGAGAACTTTCTGAGCTATATGGATCAATTTGATGTAAAAAACTACTCATAAAACGCTTCCATCCAAGTGCTGATACATTATTTGAGGTAATTGTATGTTTGGTCAAATTTCGAAAGAAATAGGGACGAAGAGAAGTATCATAAATTGAGATCTGTTCTAAGTCCTTTTGGCTAAAAAAGGGAATGAGTATTTTTTCAATATTTTCAAAGCTTTCCTTTTTCTTTACAAAAATATATACCCCTTTAATTGTATTAAAAATAAAGGGCTGGTATGATAAATTTGATTCCAAATAGGTAAAGAGTAAAGCTTGCTTGTGTCTGTTCAAAAGCAAAGATTTACAGTTCTTTCTGGATTTTAAAACGATACAACAAACCATCTGGTAAATTTTAAGAATAGTATTGTAGGTATGGTAGGTAGAAAATAAAAGTAAGCATTTTGAAATTAATCAAAATGCTTACTAGTGTTCAGAATAGATTATTTCAGATCAAAACGATCAAGGTTCATCACCTTGTTCCAGGCTGCCACAAAGTCTGTTACGAACTTTTCCTGAGAGTCTGCGCATCCGTAAACTTCAGCAAGTGCACGAAGTTCAGAGTTCGAACCAAAGATAAGATCGACACGAGTTCCGGTCCACTTGATTGATCCTGTTTTGCGATCTCGTCCTTCAAATACCTCTTGTGAATCAGAATTTGCATTCCAGGTAATACCCATATCGAGTAGGTTCAAGAAGAAGTCGTTGGTGAGTGCCTCAGAATTTTTAGTAAATACGCCGTGTTGGGAATGATCAAAGTTTGTATTTAAAACCCTCATACCACCAACTAATGCAGTCATTTCGGGCGGAGTCAGCGTTAAGAGTTGTGATCTGTCGACCAGCATTTCTTCTGCTGAAGCCCTGTGTTTTGGTTTAAAATAATTTCTAAAACCGTCTGCAGCTGGTTCAAGAGCAGCAAATGATTCTACATCAGTCTGTTCTTGGGAAGCATCTGCTCGTCCAGGTGTAAAAGGAACCGTAATATCATGACCGGCATTCTTAGCTGCTTGCTCAATACCAGCACAACCGCCAAGAACAATAAGATCAGCCATAGAAACCTGCTTAGCATAATCTTTTTGGATCGACTCAAGTTTTTCTAACACTTTTGTCAATTGAACAGGGTTGTTAACCTCCCAGCTCCTTTGCGGTTCCAAACGAATACGACCACCATTTGCCCCGCCTCGTTTATCAGAGCCACGGAATGTTGAAGCTGATGCCCAAGCTGTGGATACCAACTGAGATACAGACAATCCTGAAGCAAGAATTTTACCTTTAAGTTCAGTAATGTCATTATCGTTAATCACTTCATACGTTACAGCCGGAATAGGATCCTGCCAGATCAGTTCTTCATTGGGTACTTCAGCACCTAAATAGAGCGCAACAGGTCCCATATCACGATGTGTTAATTTAAACCAGGCTCTTGCAAAGGCATCCGCAAATTCATCTGGGTTTTCATGAAAACGTTTTGAAATTGGTGCATAGATAGGGTCCATCTTTAGGGCCATATCGGCAGTAGTCATCATAAGCGCTTGCGTGTTTGAAGGATCACCTGCTGCAGGTGCTCTGCGTGCATGTGAAGCTGCTGTAGGTGTCCATTGATGAGCTCCTGCAGGGCTTTTTGTCAACTCCCAGTCATATCCTAGCAATACGTCAAAATATTCGTCATTCCACTCAGTTGGAGTAGGAGTCCATGCTCCTTCTACACCACTGGTAATAGTATCATCTCCATGTCCGCTTCCAAAGCTGTTTTTCCACCCCAAACCTTGTTCTTCAATACTTGCACCAGCAGGTTCTCTGCCTACATATTTATCAGGATCAGCGGCACCATGGGCTTTTCCAAAAGTATGCCCTCCTGCCACAAGGGCAACTGTTTCTTCATCATTCATGGCCATACGGCCAAAAGTTTCTCGAATATCAATACCAGATTTTAACGGATCCGGATTGCCATTGGGTCCTTCAGGATTTACATAAATGAGTCCCATTTGAACTGCACCAAGAGGGTTTTCAAGCTCACGATCACCTTCATAACGCTTATCTCCTAACCACTCGGTTTCAGTACCCCAGTAAATATCTTGTTCAGGCTCCCAAACATCTTCACGTCCTCCGGCAAAACCAAAGGTCTCGAATCCCATAGATTCAAGTGCACAGTTACCAGCAAGAATCATGAGATCTGCCCATGATATATTCTTTCCATATTTTTGCTTAATCGGCCAAAGCAATAATCGGGCCTTATCTAAATTGCCATTGTCTGGCCAACTGTTAAGAGGAGCAAAACGCTGACTTCCAGAACCACCACCACCACGGCCATCTTGAATCCGATAGGTGCCGGCACTATGCCATGCCATTCTGATAAAAAAGGGTCCATAATGACCGTAATCAGCCGGCCACCAATCTTGTGACTGGGTCATCAGCTCAAATAGGTCCTCTTTTACAGCCTTTAAGTCAAGTTCTTTAAAGGCTGCAGCATAGTCAAAATCTTCGCCCATTGGGTTAGATTTTGGACAATGCTGTCGAAGAATATTCAGATTCAACATGTTTGGCCACCAGTCGCGATTAGAGGTGCCACCCCCTGCAGTGTGTTTCACAGTACCACTATGAAAAGGGCACTTACTTTCGTTATTATCCATTTTAAATTTATTTGAAGTTTTTAAACCCTTAAGGTACTGAACTTAAAGTAATTTTTCTGTCGATCATGTTAGTTTTTATTTATAACTCTATAGGAAAAGTTTATGACAATTTTTAAATGATAATTAGTCTTGATACTTTACCAGCTTTATTTTCTATATGGTAAGTCTGTCAACTGATAGAAATATTTAGGTACAATTCACAGTAAAATATTTGGCTGTATACCAATAGATAAAATAGTCATTTAGAGCACTTTGTTGACGGAGAATACACATGCTTAATCTTGTTAAATATTATTGTTTTTTTTCTAATTTTGCAGGTAATTTCCTAATGGATCATTTAAGTACAAAATGACGTATGATTTTTTAGGAAATCCTTGAAAAGGAAATAGTTTTGAATTCAGATCATGGATAAAATATCAAGTCAGCGGATATCACTGAGCATCTACTTCGTATTGCTTGGTTTTTGTTTTGCCTCCTGGGCATCGAGAATTCCTTCTATTAAAACTAATTTTAATTTTGATGAAGCGGAGTTAGGGAATCTTTTATTGGTTATGCCCATTAGCTCTTTGATAGGACTACCTATTTCAGGCTGGCTTGTTTCAAAATTCAACAGCAGGATACCACTATTTGTTTCCTTTCTCATCTTATGCTTGTCTCTTTTTGTGATCGGATTTGCTTCAGAGTTAGAGTATTTGATCATAGGTGTTGCTCTTTTTGCTTTTTGTACGCGCATTGCCAACATTTCTGTAAATACACAATCCATCACTTTGCAAAAGCAACGTGAAAAAAAGATTATAGGCTCATTTCACGGACTTTGGAGTCTTGGAGGTTTGGTAGGAGCCTTGGTTTCCACGCTAATGGTTCAAGCGGGGGTTAAGATGGTGGATCACTTCTTATACGTGAGTATTTTTAGCCTGGTCTTGGGAATCTTCTCATATCCATTTCTGATAGCCAGGGATAAATCTGAGATTGGCAACAAATTGATTCTGGGTAAACCCGATAAGTATATTTTATATTTGGGGTTAATGGTGTTTTTTGGAGCCCTATGTGAAGGAGGAATGTTCGATTGGAGCGGGGTTTATTTTAAAGAAGTAGTAGGAGAGGAGATCTTTACATTAGGTTACCTGATTTTTATGGCTTTTATGGCCCTGTCAAGGTTCTATTCTGATCGGCTGACAGATCGTATTGGGATGCCAAAAACATATATTTTAGGAGCTTCGATTGTGACCATTGGCATGTTCCTGGCCATCGTTTTCCCTTTTTACTGGCCTGTATTGATTGGGTTCTCCTTAGTAGGCATCGGTGTTGCAGCTGTATTTCCTATGACCTTCTCCCTGGCGGGTAGTTCAAAAAAATATTCACCGGGGATGGCCATATCGATCATATCGACCTACGGTATTGCAGGGATGCTTATCGGTCCGCCTTTAGTGGGTTATATAGCTCATGTAGTAGGTTTACAATATGCTTTTGTCTTATTCATTCTTTCAGGGCTGATGCTTGTTCCTTTGTCTCAATTGTTCTTTAGATTAAAAAGTGAATAAGTATAGGAGCATTCATTTTTTTTATGTTTAGTGCTTAAGCAGAGTAAATTCTGATGATGCCAATATGGGTCAAAAAGCAAGCTGTATAATGGTACTTATCACGCTTCCTCCGGTCAAACCTATGATACTTTTATTGAACTAAAGATGTTTTTGTCTCTTTGCAATGCATATGTTTTCTTTTGTTAAACTGTCGCGATAACAACTTATTTTTTTATTTTTAGGGAATTAAGCAAAAATTCATGAACAGACGAGAACTTCTTAAAAAATCAGTGATTGCTTCTCTTGGTCTAGGGTTAGCACCAGGTTTATTGGTGTCACTTGAAAGTTGCGCAAAGACAAGGCCTACAAACGAGCAGCCTCTACATTTGACTGAAGAACAATTTGATGCCATTTGGCAAATATCAGAATTGATACTTCCGCCAACCGATTCACCTGGTGCTCATGAGGCAGGCGTGGCCCCATTTATTGATCAGTTGTTCGGTCTGTATTTTGAGGAAGAAGAAAAGATAAAATATGAATTTGGCTTGATCAAATTCCTTGCAAATTGTGAGGATCAATACGGAAAATCATTTATTGATCTTGACAGCGCTCAACAGAATACATATTTGATCTCCTTAGACAAGGATAAGGACCCTGATTCTTTTTTTAAATCCATGAAGAAAATTATTTTATGGGCTTATTTTACTTCAGAGGCAGGGATGAAAAGTATGAACTATTTACCTGTTCCAGGCAGGTATAATGGCTGTATAAGTATTGATAATACTGAAAAAAATCTGGTTGGTAATCGGTAATATTTTACATAGATGGATACAAACGCGTTTGATGCAATTGTCATAGGTTCCGGAATGTCAGGGGGATGGGCGGCTAAGGAATTAACCGAAAAAGGAATGAAAACACTTGTTTTGGAGCGGGGAAGACAGGTTGAGCATATTAAAGATTACCCCACTACAAATATGGCACCCTGGGAATTTGAATTTAGAAAAAAACCTTCAAAAGAGACCAGAGAAGAATATCCTATTCAAAGTCAGGTTTACGCTTTTAATGAAGCAACCAAGGGTTTTTTTGCCAGCGATAAAAAACATCCTTATACCTATCCTCCAGATAAACCTTTTAGATGGTTAAAGGGATTTCACACAGGAGGAAAAAGCCTAACATGGTGGAGACAATCCTACAGATTAAGCGAAATGGATTTTGAGGCTAATGCGAAGGATGGACACGGAGTCGACTGGCCCGTGAGATATAAAGATATTGCTCCCTGGTATGACTATGTTGAAGAATACATAGGTGTAAGTGGTCAAAATGAAGGGCTGGCGCAGTTGCCTGATGGAAAGTTTTTAAAACCGATGGAAATGAATTGTGTCGAAGAGCATTTGAAAAAAACTCTTGAGCAAGATTTTGAAGGTCGCACCCTTACTATTGGCAGGACGGCGCATCTTACAGAGAGACATAATGAACGCGGACCTTGTCAGTATCGGCATATGTGTGAAACTGGTTGCCCTTTTAGTGGCTATTTTAGCAGTGTTAGTGTAACACTTCCTGCAGCACAAAAAACAGGAAATATGACTTTTAAGCCATATGCGATTGTTCATTCTATCATTTATGATGAGAAACAAGGTAAGGCCACAGGAGTTCGTGTCATCAATGCAGAAACTAAAGAAACTACGACGTATTTTGCCAGAGTTATTTTTCTCTGTGCCTCTACTTTAGCCAGTACACAGATCATGTTGAACAGTATTTCAGAAAGTTTTCCTCATGGGATAGCTAATTCAAGTGGTGCATTGGGACTTCATCTAATGGATCATTACAGTATAGAGACAAGCGCTATGATTGATGGTTTTAAAGATGGTTATTACAATGGACACCGACCAAATGGAATCTACCTGCCAAGGTTTAAAAATCTAAAAGAAAAGGAAGAAGATTATGTTAGAGGTTTTGCTTATCAAGGTGGTGCTAGCAGGATTGGTTGGCAACAAGGAAATTATATGGAAGGTATTGGGGCTGAATTTAAGGACAAATTAAGAAAACCTGGCCCATGGACTATTAGCTTAGGCGGCTATGGAGAATGTTTGCCATATGCAGATAATAAGGTAGAGTTACACCCTGAGCTAAAGGACGAATGGGGTATGCCCTTACTTCATATTAGTTGTGAGTTGAAAGAAAATGAGAAGAAGATCATGAAGGCCATGAAAGACCATGGAGCAGAAATTTTGGAAAAAGCCGGAGGGACTGATATCCAGCATTCACAACCTGAAGATTGGATCTTTGGTGATGGAATACATGAAATGGGAACGGCCCGGATGGGCAAAGACCCAAAAACCTCAGTACTAAACAAATGGAATGCCTGTCATGATGTACCTAATTTGTTTGTGACCGATGGTTCGTTTATGACTTCTTCAGGTTGCCAAAATCCTTCCCTTACCTATATGGCATTTACGGCTCGCGCCGCAAATTATGCAATAGAGCAAATGGAAAAAGGAATTTTATGATGTGTGTTTTTCGCTTAAACCCGATAAAAATCTCCTCGCCAGGTTTTAATTGATTTTTTGATTTCCTTCTCGGTTAATTTTTCCTTGATAGCCCTTTCTACCAGCGAACGGAATTCTTCATCTGAGGCGAATCGTAAGCCTATGATCTGACGTATGGTTAACTCCTTTGGTAAGGTTTCTTTTGTGAGCATAAAATACCTGAAATTCTCTTCGGCACGTATGACCCGATCTTGGGCTTTAAGAGCAAATATTCTTGCGTAAAAAGTAGTAAAGAGCAGTATAATAGAACCAAATGTTATTAATGATGCAGAATAAAGACCTTCATGAGAAGTCTTCACCAAATTAACAATTGATCCAATGACCAGTATCAAAGAACCCAATAGAGCAAAAAAATGATATCCCGGAACAAAACGTGAATGATTACTGAAATTTTGATTTTTCATGACTGTGTTTTAAAATTAAAGAATGTGTTTACTAGAAATACAAGTTGAAGATAGTTCTATTTTATTGAATAATTAAAAGAAGGACTGTCATTTTTGACTCCACCAATTTCATTAATTCAACAAAAGATACTTGGTGAGTTATAAAAAAGGCGCTGTTGCTCCACTCAAAAGGAAATTTTTTAAATAATCTCTGAAGGCTCTAATTTGCATATTTTTCTACAGCCAAATATATATGCATTCTTATCTTTAATTATAAAATACTGATAATCAACTACATAAAAACCAGTTCCTTAATAACTTATAATAATTATTGTTGTGTGCTTTTTTTTGCTGTATTATATTTAGGCTCAGTTAAATACCTTATTGATTTATACATGAAAAAATATGTAACGCTTATAATAGCTCTGATGACTGTTTTGGTTTATGGGCAAAATTCTCCAGGACAGTATACTGTGAAAAATGCCAAGATCAATACCCAAAGTTCTGATTTTGGAACGGCATTTTTTGGAAAGGATAAAGTTGTTTTTGCTTCGCCTAAGCAGGGTTTTACTCTGAACAGAGAAGAAAACACAAGTCAGCCTTTTCTTGATTTGTACATTGGTGAAGTAACAGAAGATGGTCAAATTATCAGAAAGAAAAAGTTAGAGGGAGATATCAATTCAAAGTACCATGAGGGTATGGTGTCGTTTACCAAAGACATGAAAACAGTTTATTTCAGTGCGAATAATTATGTAAAAAAGAAAAAAAATAGGAAAAAAAGTAAAAGCACCAAGTATCTTCAATTGTTTAAGGCGAGTGTCACGGAAGATGGAGAATGGACCAATTTGATATTACTGCCTTTTAATGGCGATAACTTTTCATCGGGTCATCCCGTTTTGAATAAAGATGACAGTGAGCTCTACTTTGTATCTGATCGACCCGAGTCAATTGGTAGAACTGATCTTTTTGTAGTGGATGTTTATCCAGATGGATCCTATAGTGAACCAAGAAATTTGGGTCCAAAAATCAACACTTCAGAACGAGAAATGTTCCCTTTTATTGGCACTGATAATGTCTTGTATTTTTCTTCAGATGGATATCCAGGCTATGGCGAGCTGGATGTTTATGCAAGTAAGATATTTGATTCGACTGTATCAGAACCGATCAATTTAGAAGAGCCAGTCAATAGTGAGTATGATGATTTTGCCTATATCATTAATGATGATAAAGGCAGAGGGTACTTTTCTTCTAACAGGGATGGTGGCCATGGGGATGACGATATTTATTCATTTATTGCTTCCCCTCCCATTTACATTGAATGTTTTCAAGAAATTAAGGGTGTTGTAAGAGATTTGAGCACACAGGAGTTGGTCCCCGATGTATCGATCATTTTATTTGATGAAAAAGGAAAGGAGCTTGAATCGTTTATGTCAAGTAAGACAAAAGCTGAGTTTAGTTTCCAACAATATTGTAATACGACTTATACTATTAAAGGTTATATAGAAGGTCATTTAGTTGGAGAGTTAGATATTACCACAGTTAATGATCTCGATTCTGAACCTTATGAGATCGTATTTAATTTGACTTTGGATAACAATAATCAAGATGATACCATTGCGGAGACTAGTCTAATGGTATCTGAGGATGAAGCTACCTTTGTTTCTGAAAAGGAAAAAAGCACATCTTCATCTATTGATTCGGATGTGATACATGTTGAAGAACAAAAAGCTTCAATTGATTCACAAACAAATGCGGTCGCTTCAAGTATTGGGAATAGTACTTCGCCTGCCAATGTCGCAGCGGCTTCTGGAATTTCAGGAGCAGCGATGAGTAGGCAAGAGGATAAAAACGCAAATAGGGTTGTTGAGACAGACGAAACAGTTGTTGGTGACAAGGTAATAGAAAATGCTGAGCTTGAAAGCGGACAAGCCCTTGCTATGGAGTCGGAGCAAACCGCTGAAATGAATACAGCTTCTGCTATGACTGATGCAAATAAAAATGATGTGGACCAATCGGAGGTGGCAGTCAATACCAAACGAACTCAAGAGACACATACCGCGACACCAGCAGCATCTCTTGAAGGGGATCCTCAAGATGCGATTGCCATGAATGGATCTAAAGTTGAAAAACACCCTTTAGAAGCAACAAGAGGTGTTCAAACTAAAAAAACTACCAACGATTTAATTCAGATCAATACCATTTATTTTGATTATGATAAATATGATATTAGGTTTGATGCCAAAATTGAATTGGAAAAAATTGCAGTGGTTTTAAAGGAATATCCCGATACTAAAATTAAAGTGAACGCACACACCGATATTAGAGGGAAAAAACCTTATAATCTAAAATTATCGAAAAGCAGGGCTTATAGCACAGTTCAATACCTTGTGGACAAAGGAATAGAAGTAGAAAGAATTTCAAGCGAGGGTCATGGAGAAACTCAAGTCGCTGAAAAATGTACTAAGGGTAAACCTTGCACTGGCCTGCAGCACCAATTAAACAGGAGGTCAGAATTTTTAATTGTCGACAAATTCTCAGATGCTGTGGTGGCTCAATCTATAAATAAGATGGCAGCAGGTAATTATGCTGCGAATGGGAAGGCCTCTAATTCAGGGCTTTATTTGAATTATGATTTCAGTGATAACAGAGAAGTGTATACTGTTCAGATTGGTGCATTCAAAGGGAAAATACAAACTGATAAATACAGCAAGTTAACGGATTTGTTCAATTACAGATACAATGACGGCTTAAACAGGTATTATGCCGGTATTTTTGAAACCCCTTCAGAAGCAAGAAGCTATATGAATAAGATGAGAAAACAGGGGTTTAAGGATGCATTTGTTGTGGGCCTAAAAGGGACGGATAGGTTTTAGTGTTCGGTCGGCATCTATAAAATGCTCGAATAGACCAATATTGAATTTTTTTGTTTAACGTTCTTTGTTTTAAAATAAGCATTGCTGCTGTATTTTTTCTGAGATACTTCGGATGAAAAAAGAAATAAAACAGAATTTTTTACGAAAATTGAATTTATTCTATAAATATGCCTATCTTTGCACTAAATTAATAAATTATTTTAAAATGAATACAGGTAAAGTAAAATTCTTCAATGACGCTAAAGGATTCGGTTTCATAAGCGAGGAAGGAACAGGTAAAGAACATTTTGTACACGTTTCAGGACTTGTAGACGAAATTCGTGAGAATGACGAAGTAGAGTTTGAACTAGAACAAGGAAAAAAAGGATTAAATGCAGTTAACGTAAGAGTTATCTCATAATAAAGAATTTTTTTACAGTTTAAAAGCCCATCTGATGATGGGCTTTTTTTATGCTAAATTTTCTATGTTTACAGGGTATTAAAATAATTGTGAAAGAGGGCTCTTTTGGCCCGGTATATGTAATGTTAATAAACTATGAATGGATTAAAAATGACTATGCTATTTGTTTTGGCCTGTTTGGTTTGGAGCGCTTGTGACAGTGATGGAGTAACAGAAAGAGATGTAGATACAATCAAGCCTCCTGACATTACAATTCCTGAAGTCAAAGAGGATTTTTATTATGGAGCCGACCTTTCTTATGTGAATGAGATGATTGATTGTGGTGCTCTGTATAAGAATGCAGCAGGTGAAATCAAAGATCCCTATACCATTTTTAGTGAGGCCGGAACCAACTTGGTTCGTGTTCGTTTATGGCACAATCCCGACTGGACGGCTTATTCAGATTTTGAAGATGTAAAAAGAACAATTCAAAAGGCAAAACAAGAAGGTATGCAGGTATTGTTGGACTTTCATTATTCTGATACCTGGGCGGATCCACAAAAGCAGCGTATTCCAGCTGCATGGGAAGCCTATATAGACGATAAGGAGAAGTTAGGGAGCCTGCTTTATGAATATACCTATCAAGTACTAACTGATCTGGCCAAGGAACAATTGCTTCCCGAGATGGTACAAGTAGGGAATGAAATAAATCCAATGATCCTTCAAGGGGAAAAGCTCAAATGGCCCATAGATTGGGATAGAAATGGTTATTTGATCAATAAAGGTATTGAGGCGGTGAGAATGGTTTCAAAGGAGCAAAATAAAGAGTTAGGCGTGATGTTGCATATTGCGCAACCTGAGAATGCTTTATGGTGGTTTAAAGAGGCTGCCGAAAATGGGATAACCAATTATGATTGGATAGGTTTGTCCTATTATCCACTTTGGTCTGAATATGATTTAAGCCAGGTTGGAAATGCTTTTAAAACCTTAATAGAAACCTATGATAAAAGATTAATGGTGGTTGAAACTGCCTATCCTTTTACCATGGATAATGCAGATCCGGCTAACAATATTCTTGGCAATGACGCACTTGTTTCAGGTTATCCTGCTACACAGCAAGGGCAATTGGATTATTTGATCCAATTGAAAAAAAGTATACAAGATGCTGGAGGTGAAGGTTTGATATACTGGGAGCCAGCCTGGGTCTCAACAAAGTGCTCAACCCTCTGGGGGCAAGGTTCTCACTGGGATAATGCAACCCTATTTGACCATGACAAAAAAGCGACAAAAGCCATGTCTTTTTACCAGCATTGATTCAATGAATTTATAGAAAGTTTGAAATACCTATTGATTTTTGGGTGGTTGTCTGCGCTTCATAATCAGGCTATCTGCTGGATAAGTTGATTTCAAATAATCCATTTGCTTTCCAGCCCATGACTTTAAAATGTTCTTTTCTTCTGAAGTCAAATTTGCTTCTTGATGCAGTCCCAGATATGTATAAGATTCCAGGGGCATTTCATTTTCATCAACAACTTCAATGATTTCTTCAAATTTGTGATTTTGAACTGCTATTGGTAATTTGATGAAATTCGATAAGTTCAAATGCCTTTTGCCGTCTTCAACATGTTCATCAAGCCACCAGGCAACTGGCTGCACATTGGCGTACCATGGATAAACAGTATTGTTGCTATGGCAATCGTTACAGGCATTTTTGAGGATAACTGCCACCTCTTCGGGCACCTCATATTTTTTTGTTACCGCATTTGTCAGATCATTTGAATTGTTTTTTTCAGGTCTGAACAATTGGATGATCAAAAATAGAGCAAGCAGTGCTAGTAATATCTTTTTAAACATAAGGCGATTATTTTAATGAGCATTCGGTTTTATGATCGAAATAAAATTAGTGATTTTTAATTTGTTTGGCGTAACTTTTTAAACTGTTTGTATTTGTAATTCTTAAACCTGACATAACTGCGATCAATAGTTTTGGAAAACAAGCATTTATAACAAGCATTAAATAATTATATTTAAGTCAGTTTTACAAGAAGATGGATTTTTAATAAAAAAAATGAAGAAGCTGAAATATATTAAAGTAGACTTAGCAAGCCTGTTTGTGGGGTTATTCATGATGAGTTGTACCAATGGTCTTGATCATCAGATGGGTCAAACTTCGGTCTCAAAATGGCAGGGAAACAAAAAATCTGCCATTTCCATTACCTATGATGATGGGATCATCACTCAATTTACCGTAGCCCGACCTATTATGAATAAGCTAAATATACCTGCCACTTTTTTTATCCTGACAGGTAAAATTGAAGGTGCTCAGAAAGGTAAATTTATAGGAAGATCTCCAAGTGATATTTTAAAAGAAACCGCCACTTCTAAAACCAATGTCGATAATTTCTTTGAACGGGCTTCATTGATGGCCTATACAGGAATAAGTGAAGCCGATGAATATCATGCAGAAGCAGGGTCGCTTTTTGAATCCGGAAAGGTTAAGGAGGCTTATCAAATCATTGATGATGCCTTTGAAAAATTACGAAACGGCAGTATAAAAAATACCAATAAGGTGGTCTATCATAATAATCCCCAAGATACTACTTCATGGAATGAGCTAAGGAGTTATGCGGCAGAGGGCCATGAAATGGCAAGTCATAGTATCACACATCCGAGAATGGCAGTCTTAGATGAGGATAACCTGCTATATGAGCTTGAACAAAGTCAGGCAGACATTAGAAAATACTTAGGAGAAAAATACACCTTTTCTGCAGAATGCCCTTACGGTACAGAGGATGAAAGAGTAATGCAAAATGCCTTTCAAGTGTACCCGGCGCTTCGCAATCGAATGCCTGAGAACTGGCTTGAAGAATTGAACCGGTCAAGTGACCTTGACCCTGTCGCATCGAATAAGGAATATGTGCAATGGCAGCGAGGTCCCTTGAGCAATACAGGCATGGACCTTATGAAATCATGGGTCGATGACTGTCTGTCGAGAGATAATATTTGGTTGGTCCTTGTTTTTCACGGAGTGGATGATTTTGGCTGGGAACCCAAAACAGCTGAGGAACTTGAAGAATACTTCACTTACCTGAAAGAAAGGGAGGATGAACTTTGGATAGCTACTTTTGCCGACGTAACCAAATATATCAGGGAAAGAGAAAATCTTGACATTGAAAGAAAGGTTCAGAAAGATGAGATCATATTAACATTTTCATCTGATCTTGATCCTCAAATTTACGATGTACCCCTTACCCTAAAAACATATATTCCTGGAAACTGGAATAGTGTCAGGGTATTCAGTAAGGAAATTGAAATTGCTTCAGATCTTGAAATCAATGAGGACGATCTCGGGTCTTTTGTTGTGTACAACATGAGTTCAAAAATCAATCAAATTATTATTACTGAAATTCGGTGAATAGCATATCTTAGCACCAACATTAATAAAACCAAATTATAAATTGAAATTCAGTATGAAAACAACTAAGATTTATGCCATTGTAATCATTATGATTGCATCGCTAACAGGTAGCATCTATGCGCAGGACAAAAGACCATCTAGAGAAAAATGGGATGAAGTAAGCATGCAGGGAACCGTAACAGACATTAATGCTGAAACCAGAGATATTACTCTTATGGGAACTGATGGAGGACTCATGACCATAACGGCAGGAGAAGATGTAGAACGCTTTGATGAAATTGCTGTAGATGATGTCATAAAATTAGAATATTACACTTATTTAAAGGCAGAGTTTCGTGACCCAACTCCTGAAGAGGTAGCAGAACCAATTCAAATGATAGCTGAAGCGGGCAAGGCTCCTGAAGGAATGGATCCTGCGGCAGTTGTAGGAGCTGTAGTCAAAGCTGTGGTTACTATAGAGGCTCTTAACAGACCATTTATGCTTGCTACAGTGAGCGGACCAAATGGAAACTATGTGAGTATACCAATGGAAGACGAAGAGTTAATGAAAGAGCTACATATTGGTGAAGTTTTGATTCTTACTTATGCGGAAGCCGTTGCAATTGCACTTGAAAAGGTTGGAGAAGAGATTGAGGAATAATTTTTGATCTGAAAAAGAACATGATAAATCCCATGAAAATCATTTTTTCATGGGATTTCTTTTTTATTAGGCAGCTTTGATCTTTATTATATGAAGCAGTAAAAGATGCTTTTAGATGTGCTGGGTAAAGATTTTCAAAACCATTCATGGCCAATAATTCTGTCAAATACATTTTCCAATATTCCATTTTAGTGCTATCTTAACCTCTTTATAAATTGAAACCATGAGACCCTATATTTTAGCTGAAACAAATTGGAAGCATTTGAAGGATGAAAAGATAGAACTTGCCATCTTACCCTGGGGAGCGACAGAGGCGCATAATTTTCATTTGCCCTATGCCACAGACAATATTGAATCTGATTTTTTGGCGGCAGAATCGGCAAGACTCGCCTGGGAGAAGGGGGCAAAGCTAATTGTTTTACCAACCATACCTTTTGGTGTAAATACCGGACAGAGTGATATTTACCTTGATATTAATTTAAACCCTTCCACTCAATTGGCCATCCTAAGAGACATTATTACTGTTCTGAATAGGCAAGGAATTTATAAATTGTTACTATTTAACAGTCATGGAGGTAACGATTTTAAGACCATGCTCCGAGAACTTGGACTTGAATTCCCCAAAATGTTTTTGGCTACTTCGAATTGGTTTCAAGCCATGGAACGCAACAAATATTTTGAGTTGGATGGTGACCATGCTGAAGAAATGGAAACCAGTTTGTTATTGCATTTAAAACCTGAATTGGTATTACCCAGATCAGTGTGGGGTGAGGGTAAAGAAAAAAAGCATAAGATTTCCGAATTCCAAGAAAGCTGGCTATGGACAGAGCGAAAATGGTCAAAGGTAACTGAAGACACTGGAATTGGTGACCCGAAATTGGCAAGTAAAGAGAAGGGCGAAAGGTTTTTTACTGATGTCACCGAAAAAATAGCAAAAACCATGATTGAACTTTGCCAGATGGATTATTGAAAACATATATGGATATAGTGAAAATTCAACATGGGTCATTGATAAAAAAGAAGTTGAATGACCGATGGAATTCTAAGTTTTTTTTCGTCTTACTTTTTGTTTTGTTGGGCCAAAATCAGATGTTCTCTCAGGATCTTGAGCCAGGCTTTCTATCTGCGATGCCCATAGGTGGGAATATTGGAATTGCCTCTTATGGCTATTCACAAGGCGAAATATTATTAGATAAGTCGCTTCCCATTGAAGACCTAAATGCAAAAATGAGTATCATCGCATTAGGTTATTTTAGAAGTTTTAAACTGTTCAATCGATTGGCAAAATTCGATGTAGTTGTTCCCTATGCAATTGGAGATTATTCAGGCCTGCTCGAAGGTGAAGGAGCAACGACCTACAGGAATGGTTTTGGTGATCCATTAGCTCGTATCTCTATGATTTTGATAGGAGCAGACCCGTTAAAACCGCAAGATTTTTTTAAGACAGAACAAAAAAAATTCAAACTTGGAGTATCCTTAAGAGCAAAAATTCCTACAGGCCAATATGATCCGGAAAAGTTTATTAATCTGGGCGCTAATAGATGGGCAATGAGAGCGGCCCTGGCAGGGTCTTATACCATAAAAAACAAATTGGTTTTGGAAAGTCACGTATCAGGTTGGTTTTTTCAAGAAAACGATAATTTTTTTGGCGGAAATAGTTTACAGCAAGATCCCCTGTGGGGGCTTCAATTTCACGCTACATATATTTTTAAACCGGGTGTTTGGCTGGCAGCTTCTCTGGGTGGCGTTCGTGGAGGAACAACACAAATTAATGGAGAAGAACAAGCACGTCAGAAAAACAACAGGTATGGTTTGTCATTTTCATATAGATTAAATAATAAGAATTCATTGAAAGCTGCCTATACAAATGGACTATTCACTGCAGCAGGAGCAGATTTTGACACATATGCCATAGCCTATCAATTCTTGTGGTTTGATAAAAAGTAATAGCTAAAAAAAATAATCTTATAAAACCAAATAAAATGAAACAAGCATATCACTATTTATTCATTGTGATCTTTTTAACGCAGTTTAATGCAGTTGCGCAGGAAGTGGAAGAGAAAACAACAGTTATTCAGAATATCGAATCAAGAGATATTACGAGTTTAAAGGGTTTGTGGCAAGCGATTGTTGATCCATTAGAAAACGGCTATTACAACCATCGTTATTTACCAAAGGAGAAGGATGGGTACTTTGAAAATAAAAAACCGCAGTCGCCAACCGATCTTATTGAATATGATTTTGACAGTGATATTGAGTTAATGGTTCCAGGTGACTGGAATACCCAAATGGAAAAACTATACTATTATGAAGGGACTGTGTGGTATAAAAAATCGTTTGATTATTCACCTAAGGAAAATCAGATCACCTATGTATATTTTGAAGCAATAAACTACGAGGCCATTGTTTATTTAAATGGTGAAAAGCTCGGTTCACATATAGGAGGATATACACCTTTTCAGTTCGATGTTACAGGCAAACTAAAAGAGAAGGATAATTTTTTGGTAGTTAAGGTTGATAACAAACGCAGGCGTGAAGCCATACCAACGGTGAATACGGATTGGTGGAATTATGGTGGTATAACGCGTTCGGTTCATCTCGTATCCGTTCCGAAAAGCCATATTAAGGACTATTCAATACAGTTAGAGAAGAAAAGTACAACTCTAATCTCCGGATGGGTTGACCTAGAGAATAGTAAAGAGGGGGAGATGGTAAAAATTGAAATTCCAGCGCTAAATAAAAAGATAGAGGCAAAAGTCAACAACGGCAGAGCAACTTATTCTTTTAAAGCGAAACCTAAACTTTGGTCTCCTGAATCACCAACTTTATACACGGTCAATATTAGTTCACAGGATGACCAGGTTACCGATCAAATTGGTTTCAGAACCATCGAAACCAGGGGTAGTAAACTCTTTTTAAATGGAGAAAATATATTCTTAAAAGGTATTTCTATACATGAGGAGGCCCCCTTTAAAACCGGTAGGGTGACCTCAAAAGAGGAATGCATTATTTTATTAAAATGGGCCAAAGAACTGGGTTGTAATTTTATTCGGCTGGCTCATTATCCACATAGCGAAACCATGGTAAAAGAGGCTGAAAAAATGGGCATATTGGTTTGGTCGGAAATCCCAGTATACTGGACCGTACTTTTTGACAATAAGGATACCTATCAAAATGCGGAGAACCAGTTGGTAGAGATGATCAATCGGGATAAAAACAGGGCTGCAATTATTCTTTGGGGAATAGCCAATGAAACCCCGGAAAGTGAAGCCAGAAATGAGTTTCTGAAAAATTTATCACTAAAAGTGAGGGCATTGGACCAAACTAGATTGGTCACCGCCGCTCTCGATACCCAAAGTAGTGAAGAGGGAGGAAAGGTGATCGATGATCCTCTTGGAGAATATGTAGATGTGATTGGAATCAACCATTATTGTGGCTGGTATGTGGATGACATTGAATCTTGTGCAGGAGTACGATGGAAAAACAACTATGACAAACCCATGATCATGAGTGAAATGGGAGGCGGGGCACTTCAAGGTTTACATGGAGACAAGAATGAAAGATGGACGGAAGAATACCAGGAAGCCTTATATGAATCCAATATTGAAATGATGCGAAACATTGAATTTATGGCTGGGCTATCCCCATGGATTCTGATGGATTTCAGATCGTCAAGGAGACATTTACAACGAATCCAAAAGGATTTTAATCGAAAAGGATTGATCTCAGAACAAGGTGTTCCTAAAAAAGCCTTTTATATTTTACAGGATTATTATTTAAATGAAAATAATTAGTATTCAGTGAGTTAGTGGATTTATACATGAGTAAAAATTCATTCTGGATTGATTTTTGTCATATTTAAGCCCATTTCATATAGATATCTTTGTTGGGTATAATGTTACACCAGTTTTTCTTTCTTGCTTTGTAATTTGGCAAAGATCAAATGGTTCATGTAAATTTTAGCACTTAAAGGAAGTCTTGAATCAAAGGAAAACTCAAAATTTGTACTTCATGAATTTATTCTTAAAATTAGGGATAATGGTGCTGGTTATATCGGCGCTATCCTGTAGTAAAAAGCAAGAAAAACGTTGGTACAAACAAGCCCATAAGGAGGAGTCAGTTGAAAGCCATTGGAGTTATGAGGGAGAAACTTCACCCGAACATTGGGCGGAATTGGAAAAGAATTCTGATTGTTCAGGGCAAAGACAATCTCCGATCAATATCATTGATATAAATACAGTTGAAGACCTTGATAAAGAAAGTACAATTGAATTGTTTTATTCTCCCAAAACCATTTTAAATAAGGTGCGTAATAATGGACATTCTATTCAGTTTGATTTTGATCAGGGCGATTCAATTGCCTACAATCAAACTAATTTTAATTTGGTTCAAATTCATTTTCATGAACCATCAGAACATACCATTAATGGGGTAAGGTACCCTATTGAGATTCATTTGGTTCACCAAAGTCAGGAAAAAAATTATACAGTACTAAGTATTTTAGGAATTGAAGGAGAACAAAGTCAGACCATGGAGGATATGGAAAGCTTTCTTCCTTTAAAGAAAGGTGAGGAAAAAGAAATTGAAAAGGCCTTTGATCTGTCGAGGTTGTTCCCTGAAAACAAGTCATATTATGCATATGGAGGTTCATTGACCACTCCACCTTGTACCGAAAACGTACAATGGGTCATATTTAAGGAACCTATTGTAGTATCGTTAGAGGAGGTATTAAAATTAAAGGATAATATGCCCTTGGAAAATTACAGGGATGAGCAGCCCTTAAATGACAGACTGGTTTATTTGCATAAAATGCAAGAGATAAATTGATACTCTTTTTTTTATCATCATCAATATTTTTTGACTTCTGTCATAGTATAGAAAGGATAAAAAGCGAGGGGGTCGACTAAGTTTTCAGCACATATTTATGTATTTTTACTTCTTATCAATCCATATCCATATATGCATACTTTTACCAAGCAATTAAATTCCATGGGATGGGGCATTATAGGTTGCGGTAACGTCACTGAGGTGAAAAGTGGACCTGCCTATCAACAAACAGAAGGGTTTGAGTTAGTGGCGGTAATGAGGAGAGATCTTGATAAAGCAAGAGATTATGCTAAACGGCATAATGTACCAAGATTCTATAATGATGCCAATTCAGTGATCAATTGTAATGAAGTGGATGCGGTGTATATTGCTACGCCACCGGATTCACATTTGGACTATGCCTTACAGGTTGCCAGAGCCGGAAAACCGTGCTGTATAGAAAAGCCCATGGCCAGAAGCTATAAGGAGTGCCTTGAGATATACAATGCTTTTGATGCAGCAAAGATACCCTTGTTTATTGCCTACTACAGACGCACTTTACCGAGATTCCTTAAAATAAAAGAATGGTTGGATTCGGGCAGGATCGGAATGATAAGACATTTAAATTGGGTTTTATCTCAGCCGCCCAATGCTTTAGATCTTTCACAGGCCTCAAATTGGAGAACTGATGTTGAGGTAGCACCCGGAGGTTATTTTGATGACCTGGCGAGTCATGGGCTCGATCTCTTCCATTTTTTATTAGGTGAGGTTAAAGATGCTTCGGGATTTTTTAAAAATCAACAAGGTTTATATACTGCTCCCGATGCGGTTTCAGGCTCCTGGCTATATCAATCAGGAGTTACGGGTTCCGGTAACTGGAATTTTGGAAGTTTTAACAATGAAGATCGGGTTGAAATTTTTGGCAGTGAAGGAAAGATCTCCTTTTCTGTTTTTCAGGAGGCACCGGTGTTAATGGAAAACAATAAGGGCAGGCAGGAAATTACCATTGATCATCCTAAACACATTCAGTCAAGCCATGTTGCAGCCATGCAAAGGCATTTGATGGAAAACGATGTCATACACCCCTCAACAGGTAAAACTGCTTTACACACAAGTTGGATCATGGATAAAATACTTGGTAAGATTTGATGCAGTGATGTTATTAGTCAGAAAAACCAGTGTCCTCAAAATAATCTCCAATTTCAAGCATAGCTGAAAAAACGGCGGCCATGACCAATTGTAACTGAGGTTCTGATTGCTCTGAGATCCAGATAAACTTTTTATAGCTAAACGAACCACCAGAATAATACTGCATAGCTGCAATAGGTATATCATCTAAAAAAGCTTCTATCCCCTTAGGTGCTGTAACTTCTGATTTATTAGTTGGCGCTCCAATAACATGATTGAACGTAATCTCTTCAACCCCATTGGTCAGAAAAATATCTTTTAATGAAAGATCTTGGCTTTCAGTACTTTTTCCAATCAATAGTACCCAGAGATCATCCTGATCAAGACTTGTCGTAATATAGACGCTAACATCATTTTGTTCGTTTTCTTTTGACATTTTTCCTGCTTCCTTATTTCCTGAAGCCTCTACTTTTGCCAGATCTCCTTTGCTATTCATAAGGTCAAATGAAAAGAGCAGTTCTGATGCATCATCGCCTGCGGTTGTGCTGGCTCCCTTGCGGTTATCAGTGCTAAAAACTCCAAACTTCAGTTTGGCGGGTTTAGCTTCTGTGATCATTCCAATTTTAATCAACTGTCTTTCACTGGAATTTTCTAATTGGAGCTCTAAAGGAATTTGATCTTTTTGAGCAAATAACTTCACTGATGGGCCCATGAGGATCATAAGGAAGACGAATAAGAAATTTTTCTGCAACATAAGGGCTTTATTGGGATTGATTTGTACGAAAATAAGTCTTTGTCTTCAAAGTAAAAAATGAAGTTTAAAGAGGTACTTGGCAAGGCTGTTCAATTGAATATTATTATGTAATTTTAATGGTAATAAGTTGTGCATCTCTTTCCATTGATCAAAAGTGACATTGAGAAAGTTTCCAAATGACCAAAAAAACAAATTGATGACTGAAAAAACGCTGATATTGTTCGCCTCTGTGGATGGACAAACCTTGAAAATCTCTAATTTTTTATCCGATCAATTAAAAGAAAATAAATGCGAGGTGGTGTTGTTCGACATTCATGATTTTAAGGGTGAACTCACCGAATTTGACAAGATCATCATAGGATCCAGTATAAGATATGGTGTGCATCATAAAGCCATCATTGACTTTATTAATGAACATAAGGAGGCTCTGGATAGTCATAAAACAGCTTTCTTTTCGGTGAACCTTGTGGCAAGGAAGCCAGAGAAGAATCAGGCGGATACCAACCCTTATGTGATCAAATTTTTTAAAGAAATCACCTGGAGACCTACCTTGGTGGAGGTGTTTGCCGGTAAATTGGATTATAAGAAATATCCTTTCTTTGACAGGATCATGATACAGTTTATCATGTGGATGACCAAGGGACCAACTGACAGCAATGCCAAGATTGAATATACAGATTGGGATAGAGTGAAGAGTTTTGGTGAAAAAATCTTGACTTTATAATGAACAGGTTTGGTTATATAATAGGTCAGGAAAGGATTTTTGAACTCTTGATATAATGAATGTTCCGCTCCTTTAAATAGTTTAAAAAATACTTAAAACAAGTTTCGTGTTTCCCAACCAATTCAGGCGGAAAAACTCCTTTTTCAGAAAATAGACCTTCTAGAAACAAATTGGCAGCAGCGGTAGCTGTATAACCCGTTGTTCTTGACATCGATGAGGTCTTGGTATCACGGCAGTATTCGTCATGAAGGTTATAGGTGACTTCTTCTGTTTGCCCTTTGCTGTTTTCACCCTTTAAAGTGATACGCATCACTGTAATTTCTTCTTCATCTGGACCCAGCTTCCATTCATTAAATAGAATTTTACTGGTGAAATCAAGAGGGCTTATTTGGGTTCCGTTAACTTCTACGCTGGATTCACTAAAAAAACCACTTTCCTTCAAGACTCTTACATATTCAACATGACCAGGATAGCGTAAAGTCTTTTCTTTCATATTTGGAATATGCGGCATGGTATGAATGATCGATCTTAGGCCATCTGAATTGAATGATTCAAGTGTTCCGACCTTATCGAAATGAACATAGTCACAATCAGTCAACGCTTCACGAACTACCTCATATCCGTTTTCAACATATCTGGCAGGCCTTGTATATTCTTCTATCACATCGATAGGTGAGAAAGGTGCTTTATAGCAAAATGGCCATTTTTTTTCTTTAGGAAGGCCACCCACAAGGCATTCAAAATCGGTCAGTTTCATAATTTCATTATAATGACCAAGGATAATATTATCCATTCCAGGGGCGACACCACAATCAACGATTGCAGTTACTTGCATCTCTTTAGCTAAGGCATCAAGTTCGAGTGAGTTTTCAGAAAAGAAGGAGATGTCTATGACATTTTTTTTGGCTTCAATAATCGACTTCAGCGTTTCAAAACCTAAAAAACCCGGAACGGCACAAATCACCAGATCATAAGGACCAATGGTCTGCTGTAAAACTTTTTTATTGGTGACATCAAGGGTTTGGATGTTTAGATCAGACATCTTTGATTTGATCGTCTGAAGCACTGTCATATTGATGTCAGTGAGTGTTACGTCATGGTTTTTTGTCATATCGATGGCCATAGCACTGCCTACCATACCTGCGCCTATTACAATTACTTTGCTCATATTTTATTGAATAAATGTTGTTTGAATATTTGAACACTACAGTAATGAACTATAGTTATAAGCCTGGAATAAGAATCCAGGGCATCTGTACCGTGCTTTTGACAAGAAAAAACATCATAAGAACAAATATCCGATTTTAAGTTGAATTTTTGCCATTTGCCAGGGATTACAATAGTAAAATAAATATGTATCTTTAACTTTCAACTAAAAAACTAACAGGATGAGTGAAATATTAGATTTATTAAACAGTGAAATGGGACAGGAGCTTGTAAAAGGAGCCAGTACTCAAATGGGAATGGACAACAAAAGTACATCAAGTGCTTTAGGTGCTGCAATGCCGCTTATTTTGGGTGCTTTAAAAAACAATACCGGATCTAGTGAAGGATCGGCTCAATTATTAGGCGCGCTTCAGAATTCAAAGCATAGTAGCGGGAGTATGTTGGACAATTTGGGAAGTATATTGGGGGGTAATGAAATTGATCAGGATGTGATGGAAGATGGAGGAAGAATATTAGGTCATGTATTTGGAGGCCAGGAAAGTAATGCAGCTAGTGCTTTGAGTAAGTCTTCCGGAATCGATATGAATTCGGCTATGAATTTACTGAAAATTGCCGCTCCATTGGTCATGAGTTACCTTGGAAAGCAAACTTCTCAGAACAATATTTCTGACCAAGGAGGTATAAGCGACCTTATAGGAGGACTTTTAGGGGGACAAGGTGCAGATATGGCAAGTATGGCATCTTTAATACAAGGTTTTGATGGAAATGACAGCTCATTAGATGATATCGCTGGGATGTTGACCGGCGGTTCAAAATCATCAGGTGGTTTAGGAGGTATGATCAGTGATTTTCTAAAATAGTGTGCTAAAATCAGATCAATAAGGGCCTCTTTTTTTTTATATTGCTTACATCAATTGGTGGATGAAGAGGTTTCAAAAACTTTTATCTCGTCATCATTCTGGGTGGCAACAATTAGTGTCTTGCCTTGGCGATCAGTAACTTTTATGATATGATGTGACTGCCCAGGAACATTGAATCCGGAATTCCTGCTTGGAATGATCTCAAAATTAGTACCGTCTGTTTTTATCAATAAGCCGGTTAAGGCATCAAATTGTCCGTAATTGGATTCAGCAGAAAGATCGTTGCCAACGGCAAGGATATCAACTTGACCATCTTGATCAAAATCATGGACCAGCCAATCGTTGATAGGGGAAACTTGAAGTTTTGACGGCAAGCTGTGAATTTTAAATTTTCCTTTACCAAGATTTTCAATATAGGAACTTTCAAAAGTTGTGGCCTTGAGGGTCTCTGATTCAAGATCGGTTATTTTTAAAAGACCTTCAAAACTCACCTTAGCGAAATCTTCAAAGGTATAGTACTGGACCATTGATTCAGGGAATTGAAGTTTTATATCTTCTCTGGTGTGAACAGGATATAAAACCTGTTCTCCTTCATGTTCAAAGTATTGGCCCAAAAGTGGGTCATGGGTGCCGTTTCCGTCAAAATCTTTATTGTATACGTAAACAGGATAATTTTCTTTAGGTCTTACAAAACCATTTAAACCTTGGTTTCCAACAATAAAATCCAGATCTCCATCCTGGTCAAAATCGGCTGATTCAATACAGTTCCACCATCCTTCTGAAGAGATTTCCTTATTGTTTTCATCCAACCAGGTACTTTGCATTTTTTTTAATTCGCCTTTGTCATTTTTAAAAAGCCCTATGGGCATAAATTCACCAACAAGAATGAGATCCTCCCATGAGTCATCATCTAAATCTTGCCAAATAGCATCCGTAATCATACCTATTTCAGAAATAGCCGAATCAGCTTGCACAGTAAAGATGCCATTGTTATTGATAAGAATTGAACTATGTGGCGTTTCAGGATAATTAAAAGGGGATATTCTCGCCCCAATAAAAAGGTCAAGATCATTATCATGATCAATATCCACGGGTCTTGCACAACCGGTACTTTGAAACATTTCGGGTAAAGATTTTTCGGATCTTAAAAAATGACCTTCCCCGTTGTTCAAATACAATCGATCCTGAAAGTTGGGTGAGTTTTTATAAAATTCGTTTCCCCCACTTGTCACATAAAGATCCAGGTCATTATCGTTATCCGCATCAAAAAAGACGGCATCTGTGTCTTCATAAATGGAGTCCAGCACCTGTTTTGGATAAAAGACGCCATTTTCATCTTGAAACCAGATGGCTCCTGGTTTTTTATAACTTCCACCTATAAAGATCTCATCACCTGCATTTCCATCAATATTTGCGGCCGCAATACTTGGCCCTGAGCGCGAATATTGGCGCATTAACAGAGGTTGATCCATATATTCGTTATACATATTCTCTTTGTGAGTGAACTTCAGTAAGCTATCTTTTGATTTGAATAGCAATTCCTGATCAGGAATAGGTTTTTTAAAGTTCTTCCCACTACTTTGATCAATTTCCAACAATTGATCCGGTTTTGGATTTATCATGGTGGTTTTGGTCCCATCGGGCCAAATGACATTCAAAGAGTCAATAACTGCTGTCTTTAAACCAAAGTGTATGATGGGATCAACTGATGAAAGATAACCTCTGATCACTGAATGAAACTGATGTTGTTGCTGACCATCATGCCAAAGAATTACTTTAGCTCCAATGGCATGGGTATTGAGGTCATTTCCTTTTAATTTAACCCTTAAATAGTGGTGTTTTAGTTTTTCATTGGTCTTGTTTTCTAGCAGGAATGCTTCGTTATTGATATTGTTCACCACCAGGTCAAGATCACCATCCAAATCAAAATCTGCATAAGCCACCCCATTTGAAAGAGAAGGTGTTGATGCAGTCCAAATACCGGAAACATCTTCAAATTGATCGTCATCTTTTTGTTCATAAAAAAAATTGGGTTCAATTATCGCAGGAATATCTTGAACGTACTTTTTTAATTTATTCTTGTTCGGGGTAAATACGTTACTTTTCTGCGTCGTAAAATTAATATAGTCCAGGTCTATAATATCTTTTATATAACCGTTGGTCATATAAATATCTTTGTCACCATCATTGTCAAAATCTACCATTAATGAGGCCCAGCTCCAATCTGTACTGGAAATTCCATTCATAAATCCAACCTCACTGCTTCTTACAGGAGAATCGTTCAATTGCCCATTGCCCAGTTGCAAGGTATTTCTCATGTATTGTGCTGTATAATCATTTCCCGTAACGACCATATGGGCAGAATAGTTCATACCTCCCAATACTCTCTTTTGACGATTGTAGTTGTTCGGAAACATATCCATAACAAGAATATCCCATAACCCATCATTGTTGATATCACTGATATCCATTCCCATTCCATTCATGGTCATATGGCCCACGTATTTTTTATTCGACTCTTCAAAAACAGGGCTCAAACTGTCGTGATGCGCTTTGTTGATATATAACAGGTCTTCTGTTATAAAATCATTTGAAACATACACATCGACCAAATTATCATCATTGAAATCTGCAATTCCAACCCCGAGACCAAACCCCGTATGTGTTACATTCAATTCCTTTGAAACATTTGTAAACACCGGATGGTCCATACCTTCAATCATATCATTTCGTAGTAAATGATCTTTTAGGTATTCAGGCCAGTATTTCTTTGGTCTGGGTGAATTCCGGCTATAATTTGTGTTGTTTTTATTGTGAACAATATAAACATCAAGGTCTCCATCCTGGTCATAGTCAAAAAATACAGACTGTGTGGCATAGTTTCCATCGTCAAGACCATATGCTTTGGCTTGTTCTAAAAAAGTAGGGATGCCAGCTTCATTGACACCCTGATTTATAAACAACAAGTTGTTACAGTTATTGTCGCAATTTACTCCTGCGACATTCAAGTAAATATCATCAAGCCCATCGGCATTAATATCAACAATAGAGACCCCCGTAATCCAGCTATTTGTAGTGAAATTTGCTTCAATAGAAATGTCTTCAAACATCAGGGAACCTCTGTTGAGATAAATTGCAGAGGAAACCTGATTCCCAGTAAAGACGATATCAGAAAGACCATCATTGTTAAAATCACCAATACCTGCGCCGCCTCCATTAAAACAATTCAAGCAATCACTAGGATTCACACTGTCGTTTTCTGTGATGGTATTGGCGAAGTCAAGACCTGATCTTTCAGAATCTACAAATTCGAAAAGATTTTTTTTAGGGTGTTGATTGCAGCTAGACAGCGCAATAAGTAAACCAATTATAAAAGCAGTAGAATAAATCTTCACCATAACTATTTTGACCTGTTTTATCCTTTTCATATTCAAAATTGAACTGAGTTTTGAGTTGATTAAATTTCTAAACGGCAGATTCAATTTCTGCCTTTTAATTCGGTTCCAAATTTCCATAAAGAAATTGGAAAAGTAGATTTTTTTTAATGATATATATCATTTTTTTTAAGCTAAATGAATGTCAACTTTGACGGGACAATAAATATTGCCGCTTTTACTTTTTAAAAATGATCACATGAGCCTAGAAGTCTTTTGTAATCAAAATTTTTTAAAGTGATGAAATCAAATGAACTTGCGGTTAAACTTCATATATCAGGCGTTTAGATGGGTGTAAATATACATGTTTTAAAGAAAATATTGAAAGAGCTTTTTGGTAGCTTAAACCAAAATAAAGTGAAAGGGATCATGCCTGGATCGGCTTTAATGGCCTCTATTTTCTTGATTGTCGGATGTAACATAGATCACAAAACCAATCGCAGTGATTCTAAGGATTTACATGTTTCTCCAGAACCAAATGGTGATTACTTTCAGGAAATTGGACAAGACATAGGATTAGATTTTGTTCATTCCATCGGTTCTCAAGAAATGCAGAATATCATTGAATCAGTAGGTGGAGGAGCCGCATTTCTCGATTATGACCAGGATGGTTTTATGGATATTTACGTTTGCAGTGGCAGTTGGTTGGAAGGTTTTAGCAAAACCAAACCAAATCAGACAACCGCTCATAATCACTTATACAGAAATCTTCAAGATGGCACTTTTAAGGAAGTAAGTAAAGAGGCAAAGGTAGATGGTCCCTGGTACAGCATGGGTATTACCGTTGGGGATATCAATAACGACGGTTTCCCGGATATTTATTTGAGTAATTATGGTAAGAACACCCTGTATCAGAATAACGGAGACGGTACCTTCAAAGACATCACTGATCAGGCCGGAGTTGGTGGAGGAGAGCAATGCAGTGTAGGTGCTGTTTGGTTGGATTATGACAATGATGGTTTGCTTGACCTCTATGTCGGAAATTATCTGAATTATGATCCTAATTACTCCTATTATTATGCTCCCGATGGTTTTCCCGGACCCTTGGCTTATGACAGTCAAAAGGATATTTTGTTCAAAAATATGGGCAATTCCGTATTTAATGATGTTACTGAGCAAATGGGGATTGTCGATATAGATGGCAGAGCCATGGGTGTTGGCGCTGCTGACTATGATGATGACGGATTTGTAGATATTTATGTGGCTAATGATCATACCGTTAATTATTTATGGCATAATGACCAGGGCAAAGGCTTTAGTGATCAAGGCACCTTGTCAGGAACAGGATTCAGTCAGGCAGGAGAAGCCACCGTAAGTATGTCTGTTGATTTTGCCGACTATAATCATGATGAATTACTCGATATTTTTATTTCAGACGATAATTATTGCTCTCTTTATGAAAATCTTGGAAAGGGAATTTTTAAGGATAATTCCTATGCCTCTGGTATCTCCATGGCTTCAGGACAATTTGTTGGCTGGTCATCTTCTTTTCTTGATTATGACAATGACGGTGATGCAGATATTTTTAAAGCCAATGGCGAATTGAAACATCTCTATGGTCAGGAAGATCAGCTTTTTGATAATGTTGGAGCAGGAAAATTCAAGGATATTTCACTTGATTTGAGCCCATATTTCAGAGAGGAGAATGTAGGTAGAGGGGCTTGTATGGGGGATTATGACAATGATGGGGATTTGGATATTTACATTGTAAATCTCAATAATCAAGGCAAGTTTTTAAGAAATAATAAAGGGAATCAGTCAAACTGGATCATGTTGGATCTTATAGGGACATCGAGCAACAGAGATGGCATTGGTTGCCGGATCAAATTAAGAGCTGGAAAGCAGGTGCAAACAGCTCAGAAAAAAAGTACCACGGGTTACCTGTCTCAAAATGATGCAAGAGTGCATTTTGGAATGGGATCGACTACTGTGATAGATGAAATAAGTATTAAATGGCCTTCGGGGAAACATCAGGTTTTGGAGCATATAAAGGTCAATCAAATACTTACCATTAAGGAACCACTTTAGCTAAAGATGTATGTTTAGAGAATTACGATCGGTTTTTATACTTCTCATCCTGACAGTAATATCAGGTTGTCTTTTTATATCCTGTACACAACGCTCCCCTGAAGGAATGATCGTTATGACACAAATAGATAAAGATCAGGTAGCAATAGCATTCAATTCAGCAGATCATCTAAGATTCTTTAAAGGAGCCAAAATTACGATGATGGATCCGTCGAATCCTGAAAGAAAAGCCTTGTTATTGAGTGAGGATTTTTATGCTGCCTGTTCTCCTGATATTTCATTCGATGCAAAAAAAATGATTTTCTCCGGGCAAAGAAATGAGCATGATATTTGGCAGATTTATGAAATGGATTTGACCAGTTTACAATATAAACAGGTAACTAATTCGATAGAAAATTGCACAGATCCTGCTTATCTGCCTAAGGATAGAATTGTTTACAGTAAAATAGTTAAGGCAGAAAACGGGGAGAAGTGGGAAGCTCTTTTTGTGAGTACAATGGATGGGAATCAAGAAGAACAAATCACTTTTAACCCTGGATATTATGGCGGAACGTCTATGTTACATGACGGCAGAATTATCAGTATGTTGGGTCCATCAACCTCTGAACCTGTCAAGTCCAAACTCATGGTGATGAGACCCGACGGAACCAAAGAAATGTTATTCTATAAAAGTCAGGGAGATGTTGAGTTGATAGGGAAAGGCAGAGAAACCGAAAACGGGGAGATTTATCTTCTTGAAAAAAATGAGGAAGGCTTGGGAAAACTATATGCGATATCATTATAATAATCCTTTAAACAGCAGAAAACTTATAGAAGCGACGGAAGGTGGAGATTTTATTGGGATAAGCCCTTTGAATGGAGGTGGGTTATTGGCTTGTTACAGAGAATCGAAAGATGATTTATATGATGTGTTTGAGATAGATTCCAAGGAGAAGAACCTGATCAAACCAATTTTTAATGATCCGCAGTTTGCAACAATTGAAGCGATCAAGGTAGAGGATCGTCAGCGACCAAAGAAAATACCCAGTGAAGTGAATATGGAAGAACAAACTGGCCTCTTGCTTTGTCAGGATATCAATTTTATGGGATATCATCAGGATACCCTGCAAACAAATGGAGCGAAGGCCGTTAAAATTGAAATACTGGGCCTTGAAGCTTCTCTGGGAACTGTTGATGTGGAAAAAGATGGCTCGGTTTATTTAAAAATCAAGGCTGACACTCCGTTTCAATTGCAAACACTTAATAAAGAAGGTGATATTATGAATGGGCCCAGTAGTTGGATAACCCTCAGACCCAACGAAAGAAGGGCTTGTGTTGGTTGCCACCAGGGAAATGAGGTTGTTCCGGAAAACAGACAACCCTTATCGGTTTTAAAGGAACCCATACAGATTCCTCGAGAACCAAAATTATTAGCAGGTAGAGAATAGAGAAATCATGAACAGGTTAAAAATATATCTAATTTCAGGGCTTATCATCGGGTTAGGATTATTGGTGTTTTACCCCGGAAGACAACTCGCTCGTGCTCATGTGAATGAAAGAACTGCAGTAACTGATCATCCCTTGCTCTGCACCTCATGTCACGTGCCTATTTCAAAGAACAAACTGATCACAAAACTCATCAATTCAGATTATTATTCACCTTTTAACCTTGCAGTTGATCAGCAGAACAAACGGCTGTATGTCATAGCTCAGGATACCGACGAATTACTTGTTGCAGATCTGGATACAAAGGTGGTGGTCACTAAGATTAAAGTTGGGAAACATCCTCATAGTGTTATTCTTGATCAGGCCGAACAAAAGGCTTATGTAAGTAATGAATGGTCTGATTATATAAGTGTTATAGACTTAAATTTGTTAAAAGTTGTCGATACTATTCATACTGGAAATGGCCCGGCAGGAATCATATTTGATCAAGACGAATCATATCTCTATGTGGTTAATGCATACGGATCGGACGTTTCTGTGATCGAATTAGTGAGTAAAAAGGAAGTGAGAAGGCTTACTGCGGGAAACAATCCAACAGGAATATCCCTCTCTCCCGAAGGAAAAGAAATCCTGGTTACGGGAAGAAGAGCAAATATCGCAGCCTATAATGAGCCCCTGATTACAGAACTTACGCTGATCAATACACAAACGCAGACGCACCTTAAAAAAGAATGTGGAATCCGCATATTTGATGGAAAACGCAGCCTATACTCCAGAAGGAGATCTTGCCATTGTCACCCTGATCAGACCCAAGAATCAAATTCCGTCAGTTCAGGTTGAAGGCGGTTGGATGATGACCCATGGTATTGGTGTTATGGAAAGAGGCCATGAAAGTAATATTATTCAGTTTTTACTCGATGAACCCAACGCCTATTATCCGGATCCTTTTGATATAGCAATTACTCCAGACGGTAAAAAAGCTTTTGTGTCAAGTTCGGGTGTCGATATGATTTCTGTGATCGCGATAGACTCTATAAGAAGTATCCTGCAGGAAACAAATCCGGAAATTAGAAAGACTTATGCCAATAACCTGAACCTTAGTAGCAGGTATGTTATAAAAAGAATAAAAACAGGGGAGAACCCTAAAGGAATGACGCTTTCATCGGATGGGAAAAAACTATATGTTGCAGAACAGCTTAGTGATAAGGTTTCGGTGATCGATACTGAAACGCTTGAAAAAGTGGCTTCAATAGATTTAGGCGGCCCGGTTAGTATCTCGGTAGCCAGACAGGGCAGAAGACTTTTTAACAATGCCAGTCATACCTTTCAAAAACAATATTCTTGTTATACCTGTCACCCTGACAATCATGAAGATGGGTTAATTTATAATATGGCGGGTAAGCAAATGGGGCGTAATATCACCAATACCCAGTCTTTGCACGAAATTGGTGATACGGCTCCATACAAGTGGAATGGAAAAAATCAAACGGTGTATAAGCAAGATGGAATGCGTTTTTCAACAGTACTTACAAGAACTGAGCAATTCAGTTATGATGACCTGGATGCGATATCGGCTTATATTATGAGAGGTATCAAACAACCCCCCAATTTAATGTACAATCCGACCGGAGAGTTAACAGCGTCTCAACTAAGAGGGAAACAACTTTATGAAAGAGTTGAAGATAACTTAGGGAATCCCATCCCGGAAAATAACCGTTGTGTAACCTGTCATCCAGCTCCGTTTTATACGGATTTAAAACTGGCTGATGTAAGTACTTTGGCTGATACTGACGACCCCATACTTTTTGACACACCGCATTTGACCAATGTCTATGCTTCGGCACCTTATTTACATGACGGGCGAGCGAAGACCTTGGAAGAAATATGGACGCTTTACGGAACCGATGACAAACATGGATATGTAAATGATATGACTAAAAGTGATCTGAATGATCTGGTAAATTATTTAAAATCATTAAGGAGTCCGGGATATGATCAACAAGAAATTGATGTTCAACAGGGCTCATTCATAAATTCAAATTAAAAAGAAGGCGTATGAAAAACCTGAACCTACAACATAAACCCTTAATTGCAATGATGATTGTAATCGTCTCCTTAGTGATTTCCTGGAGTTTTATTTCAATTGAGGATAGCGTTTTACATACCAGTAATGATGCGAAGGCATATGGATATAGAGGTTTTGAAGAATTAAATGTCATATCTAAGACACTTGAACTGCCTGAATCGGATGCTATGCCCATTTATGGTAAATGGAAAAATTTCACTTCAAAAGATGGATTGGCTTCAGATAAGACCTATTGTGTTCGGATTGATCATGATAGGGTTTTGGTGGGCACTCATGATGGATTGTCAGTATATGAAAACGATAAATGGATCACTTATACTACTGAGGACGGACTGCCACACAATGGTGTTTTAGCCATAGATGTTAGTGAGCAAACTGGAGACGTATGGATAGGAACCATGGGAGGTTTGTCTCGTTGGTCAGCCGGAAGATTTGAAAACTTTAACCAGATGAATAGCGGAATGCCTAATGACCTGATCTATGCAGTTACTTGCGATGAGAAAGATGTGTGGGTGGCCACCGGAGGAGGTGCTGGAAAATATAATACCCATAATAAGCAATGGGAAATATTTACTGAGCAGAATGCACCCATGCATGAACCTTGGACCTATGGTGTTTGCAGTGGTGACGGAAAAATATTTATTGCAGCCTGGGGTGGTGGTGTGGTCGAATATACGAAGGAAACCAAACAATTCAGAGATTATACTGATCCTGACGGCAATATGGAAATAGACCTTTTCCCTGATGATGGTGTTGTACATGATATTACGACTGGAACTTCCTGGGCAGATGGTAAACTATGGGTGGCTACCTATTTTGGATTGAGTCGTTATGACGGAGTACGTTGGAAAGGTTACTTTGACCATGACAGCGGTCTTGCGAGCAATTTTATCAATTTTATAAAGGCATCCGGTAAATATGTTTTTATAGCCACAGATAAAGGGTTGAGTTGTACAGACGGAGAGAATTGGGTGACCTATACCAAGAATAAAAACAATTTTAACGGACGGGCAACGATCATTAAGGGAGCTTCTAAAAAAGAGATCACCTTGACACCTTCAATATCTCATAATTTTATACTAGGTGTTGACATTAATGACGATATGATTTGGATAGCGACCTCAGAAGGGCTTAGCCGAGGGCAATTACTACATAAAGAAGTCAAAGGTTTGGTGACAATTGAATAAAGAATACAAAAAATTATAATAGAAAAATTAGAAATTATGAGCAATACAATAGACATTCAAGAAAGAAAATTATTAATCGATCTCAACAAACTTACAGACGGAGAAAAATTGGAGATGAGAAAACTCGGTATATTATCTGATGAAAATAATATTACACCCTCAGTTTACCCATCTATTCACGCCGAAAGACCTCCTATTGAAAAGCATGTGGTTCACGCCCCGCATACCATAAATGAAGCCTATGATTATCAGAAACCTTCGTCATTTTCAAGGGCCTTAAGATTAGATTTCGGGGGTTATAAAGTTTTATTGATCTCAGGAACCGCAAGTGTTAATGAAGAAGGTAAACCAGAGCATATTGGAGATTTTAAAGCTCAATTGTGGAGAACTTACGTAAATATTACGAATTTACTTGAAGCAGAAGGAATGAGCTGGCATGATGTCGTAAGAACCAGCAATTACTTGAGAGATATAGAGAGAGATTACGAAGAGTTCAATAAGATTAGGACTTCTTTTTATCAATGGTTGAATCTTGATCCGCTTCCAGCCAGTACAGGAATTCAGGCAAGATTATGTTGGGAAACTTTATTGGTTGAAATTGAAGTATATGCTATTTGTAAATCAAACTAAATAAGAATGATATGCTAACAAAAGGCAGGATTTGGATCCTTTTTTTAGGGGCCCTTATTTTTCTCCTTGGAGGATTACAGGCTCAGGAAAAGGATTTGAAATATGGGAAAACCCCTGATAAACTCTTTCCGTATCAAAAGTTTCAAGAGGCCTATAAGTATCATTTTGTCGAACCCGTTCAATTCTATGGAGCGGGAAGAGATAAAGTGGCGCCTGATAACCTTGAGGAGGTGCGGATAGGTTTTCTTGGCCCTTTGGAAGGATCTTCTCTGGTGCCGCTTGGAGAACAGATGTTGAATGGAGCAACCCTTGCCTTGGAACAAGCCAATGCGAAAGGAGGTTATAAAGGATTACCATATAACTTGATGGTCCATAATGATGTTGGATTATGGGGAGCGGCGGCCAATGAGGTCGTAAAAATGGATGAAGAAAAGGTTTGGGCCTGGTTGGGGTCTATTGATGATATCGTTTCGCATGTTGCCCTCAGAGCCACGCTAAAAATGGAAATCATGATGGTAAATACAGGAGATCCGGATCCGACTTTTACGGAAACAAATATTCCTTGGGCAATTCGAGTGATCAGTGATGATCGTCAAAGTGGCTATGCACTGGCAACCCATATTTTCGAAGAAAAGAAACATGAACGTGTGGCCGTAATCAGAACGAACACCCGTTATGGAAGGGTTGGGATCATGGAGTATTCTGGAGCAGCAGTAAGACTCGGACACCCTATGATGATCGAAGAGCGGTTTAATGATGGGGAGGTTGATTTTACAATGCAGCTCAATAATATTAAAAGAGTATCTCCTGATGCCATTCTCATATGGGCGAATGCTAAGGAATCTGCATTGATTTTAAAACAGATCAGGAAAATGGGTATGGAACAACCTGTTTATGCATCCGACAGGATCGTTTCCAAAGAATTTCTTGAATTGGCAGGAGACCTGGCTGAAGGTGTTATCAGTACTTCACCTTATAATCCCAAGTCAGGAAATAAGAAATTAGCGGCTTTTAAAAAGGATTATGCAGAAAGGTTTGGGATGGAACCTGACGTATTCGCTGCCCACGCCTATGACGGGATGAACCTGATTGTCAAAGCGATCCAAAGAGTAGGTTTGAATCGGGTGTTGATACGAGATGTATTGACCGATCTGGAATCCTTCCAGGGATATGAGGGTGTTACCGGTAAAATTATCCTGGATGAAAGTTGGAATGATATTGGTGAGATTTGGATGGCTGAAGTAAAGAATGGTCAGTTTGAATTCAGTCCAAGTCCTGAACTGGGTGAAAGAGCTCATTCAGGAAAAATGGTGGGCTATTGAAAAGCCTTTTTTAAATGATTAAAATTGAACTATCCAAGCAAAAATTATGTTTTCGTTTTTCTTCTTCTTCTGTTTATCTTAAACAGTCTGTTTATAAACGCCCAGAATAGGAGTAATCAATCTGATTCTATTTCGTTAGGACTCTTGGTGAATAAACAGAATGAAAAAGAAGCAGTATGTGCTGCTAAATTAGCGATAAAAGAGGTCAATGAGAATGGCGGGATCAAAGGAAAACCTTTAAAATTGATCATTCGTTCTGTTGAAGGTTCCTGGGGTGCCGGGTCCAGTGAACTAGTCGATCTGGTATTTAAAGAGAAAGTAACGGCTATTCTTGGTTCCATCGATGGCAGGAATTCTCATTTGGCAGAACAGGTCATCGCAAAAACACAAGTGACCTACGTTTCTGCATGGGCAACTGATCCCAGTCTTTCCAAAGCTTATGTGCCATGGTATTTTTCAGCTGTACCTACCGATGATCAGCAAGCAGCTTTGTTTCTTGAAGAGATCGTTGTAAAAAAAAGACGGCAACATATACTTGTGATCTATGACCAAAGCTATGATACCCAACAAGCTTTAAAAAGTTTTCTTAAGGCCTCAAATGAAATTAAAGACCTTATGATATCATCTATGGCTTCTCAACCCTTGGAATCAAAAGACCTGCTGTCAAGCATAGAAAATAAAGACTTCGATGCCATCTTGCTACTGGGAAAACAAATCCCTTTCTCCAGAATTGCGAAACAACTTAAAGAATCCGGAAAATCCGTGCCTGTCTATGCCAATTTATCAGCTCAGTCATCTGACTATTATACTGGCAGTGACCATAAGAATATGGATCAATCAGGTTCAATAACCACAGGTTCTGGGTTGAGATATGGGGCTAAAGGTTTTCAAAAGGCGTTTTATCAGAATTACAATTCAAATCCAGGACCCGTTGCTGCCTATGCTTATGATGGAATTATGATCATCTCAACAGCCTTAAAACATTGCGGGAATGATCTTGGAGGATTGCAAAAAAGCATGTCTCAAATTAATTATCAAGGAGTTACAGGTACAGTGCAATTTGATACTCAGGGGAGGTTGAAAAACATAGGTGAACTCCTGTTAATAAAGGAGTAATTCAGCTATCGACACTGAAAATAATTCAAACAATTATCTATTTATTACTTAACTTTGGTCCAATGAAGAACTTTAGTATTTCATGTTTGCTGCTATTGATGTTTGTTGTTTTCTTTGGATGTAAAGAGTCCGAGGCTGACAAACGGAAAAAAGCCATTGAAATGATGACTACCCAGACGCTCGGTCTGGCCTATCTGGAAGAATTCAAACTCGAAGAAGCTGAGAAGGAATTTCTTAAGATGATAGAATTGGCGCCAGATGACAAGCTGGGCTATGCCAATTTAGGGTTGGTCTATCTACGAATGGGAAAATACAAACAGGCAGAAGACCAACTTTTTAAAGCGAGTAAGACCGACCCACAAGACGCTGATATCAAGTTATTATTATCGACTGTTTATCAAATGGATGGCAGGCAAGAGGAGGCGAAAGAGGTGTTGCAAAAGGCATTGGAAATTGAACCTGATCATATTAAGATTCTCTATGACCTTGCTGAATTGTACTCGACAGAAAACAGTAAGGAAGCTCAAAATAACAGAAAAACCTGTTTAGAACAACTCGTTGAATACGCTCCTGCTAATATAGTTCCTCAATTACAATTGACCGAATTATTGATCAGTGAAGCTGCTGCTGACCAAGCTATTGAACGCTTAGAAATCATTCAAAGACAGTTTCCTGAAATCCCAAAAGAGGCCGAAGAGTATTATGCACAAACTGTAGCCTTATTGCAAGAACCGGATACCCAAAAGGCCCTTATCAGCTTTACGATATTTCATAATTATATGAAGGTTTCTTTTCCTTATCAATCTGGCATTAACGAGTTGAAGGGACCCGGAGGTTCGCTGATAGGATTCCCGCTGATCACTTATAACCGCCAGGTAAGCAACGAGTCGTTAGATGACAGGTCTGTTCTGGAGGTCATAAAATTTAAAGACGTCACTGCTGACCTCGGATTACAAACCATAAATTCAGGTGCATTAGATGTGGAGTTTAAAAACACAAGCCATATAAAAACTGCCGACTACAATGGCGATGGTAGAACAGATATTTATTTAGGTACTTACGATCCTTCTGAAAAATCATATGGGCACTATTTATTCTCTAATACACCTGGTGGTTTCCAAAATACAGCTGATCAAGTGGGACTAAACCATACCGGAATGGAAACAGGCGTCACATTTGCTGACTATGACAATGATGGTTTTCTGGATATATATGTGAATCTTAAGGATAGATCTCTGTTGTATCGCAATGCGGATAAAGGAATCTTTGAAGACAAAACATCCAGTTCAAAAATTGTTGGAGGAGGAGCACTAAAATCCTTGTTTTTTGATTTGGACCAAGATGGGGATCTTGACCTTTTTGAGTCTTCCAGTGAAGGCAACAGGGTCTTTCGAAACAATGGAGACGGAACATTTGACGAAATGGGGCAGGAGACGGGTCTTGCTGATGATACGCATATAAACGTCTTAGATGCTGCTTTTGGTGATTTTGATGATGATGGAGATATAGATCTGATCACAATAAGTGATAATGGAACAAACCTTTTATACATCAATAATCGTCAGGGCAAGTTTGAAGTGTTTAAAGATTCAGGACTTGGATCAGAAACAGGAAGTAGTTCTATCGCCGTAGGAGACTATAATAATGATGGGTTTTTGGATGTGTTTATAGGTTCATCAACAGGTGAGCAAAGCAGGCTCTATAAGAATTTAGGGGACGGGACATTTGAAACAATTTCGGATATGACATCGATGTTTAAGGGTATTGATGTGCTGAATATTCGCGATGTTGAATTTCTGGATTTTGACAATGATGGTTTTCAAGATCTCTTGTTTTTAGGTGAATCACTGAGGAAAAATTCCTCGGGGCTGAAACTTTATCACAATACGGGTTCGGGTGGTTTTGTGAATATATCTGAAGTTTTACCTGAGGAGGCTTATTCCGGTAACCAAGTGGCTGTGCCTGATTATGATGGTGATGGTGATCGTGATATACTGCTGGCACTTTCCGATGGAGGAGTCAAATTATTGAGAAATGATGGTGGTAATATGAATCATTATGTCAACATGAAACTTGTTGGCCTTAGAACTGGTAGTGCCAAGAACAATTATTTTGGTATCGGTGCAAAAGTTGAGATGCGTGCCGGAGATCTTTATCAAAGTATGGTTGTTACCGATCCGAATATTTACTTTGGCCTGGGAAACAGACCCAAAGCTGATATCATCAGGATCACCTGGACAAATGGGGTGCCCCAGAATATTTTGCTACCCGATTCAGATCAGGCCTTGATCGAATCTCAAACTTTGAAAGGTTCATGTCCATTTTTATATACCTGGAACGGAAAAGAATATGAATTTGTAAAAGATATTACCTGGAGGAGTGCCCTGGGGATGCCCTTGGGAATTATGGGAGGTACAACTAAATATGCTTTCGCTGATGCTTCGGATGATTATATCAAAATAGCCTCGCATCAATTAAAAGAAAAGGATGGTGTTTTCTCTATTCAAATCACTTCTGAATTGTGGGAAACCATCTATATGGATCAGATTGAATTGGTGGCCGTGGATCATCCTAAAGAAATGGCTGTTTTTGTTCCTGAGCAGTTTAGTCCGCCACCATTTCCCGGGATGCAATTGTATCAGATTGAAAAGAAACATATACCTGTATCTGCCGTCGATGGTCTAGGACGCGATGTGCTGCCCGAGATCCTTGCAAAGGATGATCAGTATGTCTCTAATTTGGAGCCGGGTAAATATCAGGGAATAACAAAAACGCATGATCTGATCCTTGATCCGGGAAATGCCGGGCAATTGGAAAATCTGCATTTATTTTTAAGAGGTTGGATCTTTCCGACAGATGCCAGTATAAATGTGGCATTGTCTCAGTCGGATATGCTAAAGCTTGAGTTTCCGATCATACAAGTGATCAATCAGCAAGGTGCCTGGCAAACCATAGAAACAACTATGAGTTTCCCAATGGGTAAAGACAAAACAGTTATTGTGGATCTTAGGGATAAGTTTTTGACCAATGACCATCGTTTGCGTATTCGCACCAATATGGAAATTTATTGGGATGAAATATTCTTTGCAGATGTAAACAATGATAAGAAGTTGATCACAAATGTGCTGCAGCCCAGAAATGCTGAGCTGCATTATAGGGGATTTTCAAAAGCATATCGAAAAGGAGGGAGATATGGTCCTCACTGGTTTGATTATACCGAAGTGGACCTAAGTACAAAATGGCGCGATCTTGAAGGTCAATACACGCGTTATGGAGATGTGACTCCCTTACTTCAGGCATCAGATAACCAATATATTATTTCCAATGCTGGAGACGAAACTTCGATTAATTTCGATGCAACAAACCTTCCTAAATTAAAAGAAGGGTGGACAAGAGATTTTCTGATACATAGCGTAGGCTGGGTGAAAGACGGAGATTTTAATACGGCTCATGGCCATACGGTACAACCGCTTCCCTATCATGGAATGGGAGCCTATCCGCCATCTGGGCAGGATACATATCCAACACAATCTGAGCTCAACAAATACCATAAGGAGTACAATACCAGAATGGTGAGCCATAAGGCTTTTCAGAATTCTATAAAACCAATTTTAAGTGAAGAATAAATTACACTTGTTTTACAGTCTTTTTCTTATAGGATTTCCCGTTTTAATGTTGGCGCAGGAACATGTAATGTTTACAGATGTCGCAATGGCATCAGGAATTGATTTTAAGTATACTTTTGGTGATTATAACTATGAGAATATTCTTGAAAGCAGTGGATCCGGAATTACTATTTTTGATTATAACAATGACGGGCTGATGGATCTCTTTATGATGAGTGGAACCTATCTTGAAGGAATTTCAGATGACGGAGGGGCGGCATTTATCAATAGTCGCGACAAATTGTATAAAAATAATGGTGACGGGACATTTACTGAAGTAGGTAAACAAGCAGGCTTGAATGATCTCCAATGGAGCATGGCAGCTGGAGCCATTGATCTTGATCAGGATGGTTTTGAAGACCTTTATTTACTCAATTATGGCTCTAATGTGTTTTATCACAATAACGGAGATGGAACTTTTAAGGACATCACATCAAAATTAGGGCTTGCCGGTCCTGATAAACTAAATGGATTTACCAAATGGAGTATTGGGGTCTCTTTTTGGGATTATAATCTGGATGGACGATTAGACGCCATGGTAGGCAATTTCCTGGCTTTTGATCCCGGGTATATATCAACTCAAACTCCCGGAATGATGCCTCATCCTTCAGAGTATAAAGGTCAGGCCTCTATGTTGTATGAACAAATGGCTGATGGAAGTTTTCAAGAAGTGACCCAAAAGAATGGCTTGCTTTATCCCGATTCCAAATGTATGGGGCTCACAATTCTTGATTATGATGATGATGGAGACATGGATATTTTTCAGGCCAATGACCACCAATTTAATTTTTTATTCAGAAACGATGGAGGTACTTATAAAGAAGTAGGTATTGCAAGTGGTGTTGCCGCGAATAGCAAAGGACAGGAAACAGGTTCTATGCACGCTACTTTGGGAGATATAGATGGAGATGGTTTATTGGATATTTTTGTATCTGATTTAAAATATGGGGCACTTTATCGCAATAAAGGAAACGGCTTATTTGAAGATATTACGGAGATAAGTGGTGTCGCCAGGCACATGGCAGGCAAAGGGGCTTGGGGCGCTGCCTTGTTCGACTATGACAATGATGGAGATCTGGACCTCATTACTGCCAATGGAACGGCTGAAGAGCTTATTCTTCAGTATCCTTTGCTTCTTGAAAATGATGGTAAAGGAAAATTTAAAGATGTTGGTAAAATGCATGGCCCATATTTTTCGACCAAGAGATCAGGACGAGGCCTTGTTGTTTGGGACTATGACAATGATGGAGATCTGGATGTCTCCATATCTCATGTAGATTTGATCGCTTCGGCGAGCCTTTTGAGAAATGACGGGGGGAATAAAAAGAATTGGGTGGGCTTAACCCTTAAGGGTGCAAAAGGTCTTGCATCAGGAATTGGAGCCAAAATTACCATCCGCTCAGGAGATAAAACCCAGGTGCTGGTCAATCAATGGACTAGTGGCTATCTTTCCAACAAAGAGCCCCGTGTTCATGTTGGCTTAGGAGGTCATTCCATCATCGATGAGATAAAGATACAGTGGCCCGATGGTTCTCAAGAAGTGTTTAAGGAAGTAGAGGTAAATCAGTATTTCGATTTTACACAGGGCAAAGGATATGAATAGAAAAATGATGAGCGTCGATTTTACCATTTTTGAGTTGTTATAGGTAGGGTCAATTCATTAAATTAGCAGTCATTTGAAAGAATTTAATAATAGCAATAAATAGTTATCATGAATAGTCAATATATAAGTAAGGTGGTGGATTTGACAGATCCAAAGAAGAATATTATTTACAACATGAGTCATGAAGAGGCTGTGGATGTCGTAAAGTCAGGCGATTTAGAAGCCGTTCGAAAGATCGACGGGCAGTTTTGTCTGATATCCGTTGAAGGAAAAACGATCAGGATGGCCCGATCCATCGGAAGGCCCATCAGGTATTTTATCGCCAAACAAGCTGTTGGTCCGCAATTGATCATTGCTGAACGTATTGACGTAATTTATGAACATCTTAAAAAAGAAGGACTTGACGATCAATTCCATCCTTCCTATACCAGAATGGCACCTGCTCATTATGTGACCAGAATCGAGTTGCTGGGATGCCCTGATCCGAATCCTGTTTATGAGAGATTCTTTACGCCACAGCGCAATACCTACCAGCCAGACGATATTGAGCAAATTGGCAAGGATTATATCAGTGCAGTGTATACCGAGATCAAAAAATGGTTACAATTCAGGGCAACAGAAGGCCCAATTGGCGTTACCTTTTCAGCGGGAATAGATAGTGGTTCCATATTTGTTTTATTATACCATGCCTTAAGAGAATTAGGAGAAAGCCCATCTCGTTTAAAAGCTTTCACTTTGTCTGTTGAAGGAGAAGGGGAGGATCTTTTACAGGCGCGAAAATTTTTACGAGCCCTCGATCTTGAATTATTCCTGGAGCCCATCGAATTGGATTATAATTCGCTTAATTGGAAGGAAGCCATTGATGTGGTAGAAGATTATAAACCACTTGATATCCAGTCGGCTACAATGAATTTGTCTTTGCTCCAAAGTATCAGGTCAAGATACCCTGATTGGAAGTATATTATTGACGGTGATGGGGGAGATGAAAACCTTAAAGATTATCCTATTGAAGACAATCCTGAATTGACCATCAAAAGTGTATTGAATAATTTGATGTTGTATCACGAAGGCTGGGGGGTTGAGTCCATCAAGCATTCCTTAACCTATTCAGGAGGTTTGAGCAGAGGCTATATGCGTACATTTTCTCCTGCCGATCTATTGGGCTTTGAAGGGTTTAGTCCTTATACCTTACCAAATGTGATAGAGATTTCTGAGGGTATTCCCTATATAGATCTTACCGACTGGGATCATCAAAAATTATATGATCTTAAAGGTCAGATCGTGGCGGCGGGTGTCAAGGCTGTTACAGGTATTGACATGCCCGTTTTTGAGAAGCGCCGTTTTCAACACGGAGCTGCCTCAGCCAATAATTTTAACAAGCATTTTCCAGAAAAGGACATTACCTATAGAAAGGAGTTCATGTCAAAGTATGAGTAAAACGGAGGAGAGATTTTTGAATAGCAGTTGGATCGTATCCAACAGGCCTGAGCGAAATCAAGTGGATCCATACAAACCTTATGCCTGGTTAGTAGAACAGGAGAGAAGCGCTTCAGGAGATATTAAAGATACCGGGATTATTTTTCTGAGTAATAAAGAATGCTCCTTTCGTTGTTTGATGTGTGATCTCTGGAAAAACACAACAGAAGAGTCCGTCCCAGAGGGTGCCATTCCTAAACAGATCAAATGGGCCTTGGAACAAATGCCTGGTGTCAAACAGGTCAAACTCTATAATAGCGGTAGTTTTTTTGACGAAAAGGCTATTCCTGTAAAGGATTATAAAGACATTGCTGCTTTGGTCTCTGGTTTTGAAACTGTTGTGGTTGAGGCGCATCCCAAACTTATCAATAATAGATGTTTGGAATTCAGAGATTTGTTAAGCGCAGAGCTTGAAGTAGCCATTGGTTTAGAAACAGTACACCCGGGTGTTTTAAGAAAGCTCAACAAGCAAATGGATGTCGATGATTTTACACAAGCTGTCACCTTTTTGAACCAACATCAAATTAGATCGAGGGCCTTTATTTTGCTAAGACCACCTTTTATGGACGAAGAAGAGGGTGTTTATTGGGCAAAAAAATCTTTGGATCTGGCTTTTGAGACCGGAGTTGATTGTTGTACCGTAATTCCGGTAAGACCTGGAAATGGTGCTATGGATCTATTGATGAAAAGCGGAGAATTTGAAAAACCAGAACTTAGCTCGCTGGAAGAGGTACTGGAATATGGCATATCCTTAGGTGCCGGACGGGTATTTGCCGACACCTGGGATCTTGAACTTTTTTCGAATTGCCCGAAATGCTTTCGAGAAAGATTGTCTCGTATCAACAAAATGAATGAAAGTCAGTCATTATTGTCAAAAGTGCTGTGTTCATGTTTGCCTAATGAACACAACTCTAAAAAATGATCAATGATCTTAAGTAAGATTGCCAATTGAACATTTACATATATTTTGTCATAAATCGGAAAAAATCTTTTTTAAGATTGTAGTAGAGATTTCTCTCTGTTTCCAATATCTCCCTAAATGCAAGATGCTGGTTAACAAACATTTTATTTAAAACATCTTCATTTTTTTCATAATGAGAAGCCATATTTTTTTCATGCATGGCAATTTGATCTTTTAACGCACCAAACTCCTTTTCCTGAATCATAAACTCATTTTGAAATTTTTCGATTTCCGCTAAAACCATAGGATCAGTCCATCGATTAATTAACTCTTCAAGTCTTAAATGAAAGGATTTTAATTCATCTTCCCAAAAGTCGAGTTCTCGTTGCCAGTTTTCATGTTCAAAATGTAAATCGGCATTGTATATTACCTCTTTTTCCATAATGTGGTGTTTTTATGTGAATCAATCAACAAGCCCTTAAAGAATTCTAGCTTCATAAATTATAAAGAATAAGAATGCCTGGATATAAATTGCCAAACATTTGTTTAAGAGAATATCGATTGATTTCAATTTAACTTTATATAAAATTAGCGCAAAGCAAGAACATATGCATTAACCAAAATCAATGAATTCATTAACCGCGGTCAATGGATTATATAAAAATGTTGATAAGGGTTGAGAAAAAATTAATTTAAGAAATAGGTGAATTGCAAATTTATTCCATAATCATCATTAGAGGCGTCATCATTTTGAGGCTGACTGTCAAAAGTGTAATAAGAACTAATACCAACTTTAAAATTATTACTAAAAATACTGACTTGAGGGTTCAAATTTACGGTAAATCGACTTCTATTGCTAGTCAGATAAGGTAGGTAGGTCACATCTGCATCGACCCAGACTTTTTCTCCTTTAAGTTTATAGACTTTCCATTTTAATTGAAAAAGACCAGCGAGATCATCTGTAGTCTGTGCATCGCCCACTGGAATTTCTTTTGATGCATTGAATCCAACAGCCACGTATAATCGATTCCATTCGTTATAGGCAAGATCTTTGATTCCAGATGCATTCACACTCCATCTTAAATCAGTCCCCAATTGTAAGTTGGAAGATGCTCCAATTGCAAAATCAACTGACCAGCCTTTGTTTAACAATCTTTGCCAAGACAATGAAACATCCGCTTTACTGGAACTCACACTATCGCCTTGAAAAGTATCATTAGTATCCCAAACGAGACTATACACCGAACTCTTTTTTCTATAATCAAGATTCCCTGATAAAGCAAGCGTAGCCACGCCACTTCCTTTTGAGTAATTTGCTCCTAGACTAAAGTTGCCACTTAAACGAGAGAAAAAGCTATTTTTAATGGGGTAGACTTCAACAATGTCTTCAACTTTCACCTTGACATTTTGATTTAATAATATGAGGTTAACACTTCTTGGTTCTTCACTTGCTGTGAATGATCCATAATAGATCCGTCCAGATTTCATTTTGATTTCAAACATTTTATTCGAAATAATCGTCTGAATCTTTGGTTCTTCAAGAGATATGGTACCCATCCCATCCATTTTCCAGGTCACAACCCCATAATTCATCCTTTTAAAATCTCCCTTAAGGATATTTCCATTAATATGAACTATGGTATCAGTTTTTTGGGCGAGACATTCACTGGTGAGTATCATCGTCATGAAAAAGATCAGGATGTTATAGCCAATGAATTTATTCAATTAAGATAGATTTAGCGATTTAAAAATAAAGTTTTTAAGCTATTTAGTGATTTGCTTTTTGACACTGCTTGCCCAATCTATACCTCGGGTCAACATGGTCCACACCGCAGGATGATCAAAATCTTCTGGATTGTGACCTATAGAGATATAAAAAACAGGGCCTTTATCATGGTGTTTTTTCCATACAACTGGCATGCTATTGCCCTCAATCCATTTATCGTGATCAGCATTAAAAGTAGTTGTGGCCAATACACGAACATTAGGGTCTACATGCATATAATATTGCTCTGTATTTTTTATATCAAAATCTTGTAGGCCTTTTGTTACAGGATCTCCAGTATTACTTATTTGTACGGTATAATCAATCTTTCCGCCAGGATGAGTGACCCATTGACCCCCGACCATGTATTGGTAATCAGTATTGTTTCTGAAAGAATCGCCAATTCCCCCATGACATCCCACCAGACCAGTTCCACTTTTTATGGTCTCAATCAGCCCTTTACTCTGCTCTTCGGTGATCGTACCCATGGTCCAGTACTGAATAATGAGGTCCTGTTTTTTCATGAATTCCTTGTCAGTATAAATCCCTAATGAGTCTGAAACAGTTACATTTGCACCTACTGATGTTGCCCATGTAGCCACTTTTTTTGCAAATACTTCAGGTTGATGACCATCCCAGCCACCCCACACCACTAGGATATGCTTATTCGCTAAGGATATAGATTCAGGGGATAAAGCACTTTGGGCTTGAGAATTATAGCAAACTGTCATAACCAGTATTGCTATTATGGATTTTAAAGCATTCATATGTTTTATTTTTAGGCAGAGACTACTTTTCCTAAACAAAAATAATTTATTGCAGTGAAGTTACATAAATATAAAAATCTATGAATGGTAAGAGGATAAATATTTCCTAAACAAGATATACTATTTTTTGTCTTTTTCCCATTGGAGGTTAGTTCTTGATCTCTTGGTCTTATTTCTGTATAATTTATTAAATTTGAATAGCTGCTTGAATTCCCGGGATTTATTTATGAGAATAAATGTACCAAAGCATTACAAAGAATTAATCAACCAAACCATCTATAAAAATGAAAGCCAAGAAGAAATCAAATCGTTTAACGAACATTCCATCAGCAAATAAATCAAGAAGAAACTTTATTAAGAATACTGCGATGGGAGCAATTGGTTTTTCAATTATTCCGAGAGAGGTCCTTGGAAAAGGTTTTATTGCACCAAGTGACAGGATCAATCTGGGTGTCATCGGGCTGGGGAAACAGATTAATGGGTTGAGTTCAAATTTTATCAAAGGAGAAGGCTCACAAATTATCGCATGTTCAGATGTCTGGTCAACTAAAAGAATCTGGTTCAAGGAAATGGTTGAAAAGGCATATGCCAAGCAAAAAAATAAGGAACAGTATCATGCTATTGACATGTACCCGGACTACAAGGAACTGCTGAGTCAATCTGATATTGACGCTGTGATCATCGCAACACCTGATCATTGGCATGGAATTCAAGGCGTTGATGCAATGAATGCAGGTAAGGATGTGTATTGTGAAAAACCGCTGACGCATACAATCGCAGAGGGTATAGATATGGTTACCACGTCGGAAAAAACGGCTAAGATTCTTCAAACAGGAAGTATGCAAAGATCCTGGGGGAATTTTAGAAAAGCTTGTGAATTGGTAAGAAATGGCTATTTAGGGGAAATAAGTAAAGTACTTGTGAATGTTGGGGATCCTGCTGTTCCATATGATCTTCAAGCCGAAACTATTCCGGCTGAAATTAATTGGGATCACTGGTGTGGCCCGGCACCATTACTTAACTATAACCATAGACTTGCTCCTTCGAAGAACAATGTTGATTTTTGGCCTGATTGGAGACTTTATCGTGAAGTAGGAGGGGGTATCCTGGCAGACTGGGGTGCACATATGTTCGATATTGCGCAATGGGGACTTGGCATGGATGATTCGGGTCCGGTGACGTTTAATCCGCCAAAAGACAGCAACGCTCAAAGAGGGATGCAAATGTTCTATGCGAATGGAGTTGAAATGGTACATGAAGATTTTGGAAGAGGTTGGGGTGTTCGCTTTATTGGATCAAAAGGCACCATAGATATCAGTAGGGATTACTTTGAATCAAATCCCAAGGAGCTAATGAAGATTAGGGATGAAGATATTTCAATGCCTTTATATCGGGTAAAGAAAGATCATTATGAGGATTGGCTAGATTCGATTAAAAGCAGAGAACAACCAATATGTAATGTTGAGATAGGACACAGGTCTGCCACGGTTTGTAATATCGCGAATATTGGATATCAATTAGGGCGTTCATTGACATGGGATCCCATTGAACAACATTTTGTTAACGACGAGGAAGCAAATGCTATGAAAGCCAGTAAAAACAGAATGTTCCGTTAACCCGCATTTTCTTTTCTTAAAACTTGTAAAGGAGGACTGTTTAATACGCTTCTGCTATTCAATAATCCAATGGCCAAGACCAGTAATGTAATTCCAGGAAACAAAACAAAGAACGGAAAACCTGAAGGAACAAATGCCAGGTCAAATACGAAATAGGCAAGTATTTGGGCACTTACCAGAGATAAGATAATACCGCTAAGACTTCCTAAAGCGCCTAAATACAAATATTCAAGGGCAGTGATCTTTAAGATCTGTTTACTGGTACCACCTAAGGTTCTCAGCAATACATTTTCTTTGATTCTTTGGAACTTACTGGTGCGAACAGCGCCAATGAGGACTATGATTCCGGTAAATATGCTGAAAATAGCCATAAAATTGATGACCCATGAGATCTTGTTGAGCACTTTCTCTATCAGTACCAGGACCTGTCTGAAATCGATGATAGATATATTCGGATATTTTTGAATCAGCTCACTTTGTAATTTAGCTGATGATTTTTCATCGGGGGCATGTGTCGATAATACGTTAAACTGCGGAGCATCTTCAAGCACACCTTTTGGAAATACGATGTTAAAATTGAGTTGCATTCTTCCCCAATCCACAGTTCTGATACTGGCCACTTTTGTTTTCATTAATACACCTTGAACATTAAAGACTATAGTGTCTCCAACCTGAACAAGAGCATCTCTGGCAATATTTTCGGCGATGGAAATGGATACTGCCTGTGACCCGTCGTAGCTTTCCTCAGCAACCCAGTCTCCACTTGTTAACTCCTCTGAAGCAACGAGAGCATCTCGATAAGTTACCCTGAATTCATGGTTAAGGACCCATTGATTTATCGTACTCGTAGTGTCTTTTCTGATATCATTTGCCAGTTTTCCCTTAATACTATGCACTCTCATTGTTACAATGGGAATATTGTCGATCACATTCTCCAGCGTATTGGCTACATCTTCTTTTTGATCGTTCTGAACATCCATTAAAATGATATTAGGCGTATTATCACTACTTTCAAAGGATAATTTGGCCAATAGCATATCTTTTGTAAAATATAAAGTACTGATCAAAAAAGTACCAACTCCGATGGCGAGTATCAAAGTCATGGTCTGATTTTGAGGCCTGAACAAATTTAACAAGCTTTGTCTGGAAATAAACCCCCAGGAACTTGGAAAGAATTTTTTTATACCCTTCATAAATAAGGTAGTAATTCCCATAAGGATCAAAAATGTAACAAGAATACCGATTATAAAGAATAGCGCGTATTTCCAGTTATTGAGCAACCAGAACGAAAAAAGATATAAAAACACCAAAATCATTACAGCAACTATACTATTGGCTTTGCGAGATTTTTCATTTGCAGCGTCATCAATACGCAGTACTCGTAAAGGAGAGACATACCAGGTGCTTAGTAAAGGAATTAAGGCAAACATGACAGACATAAAGATTCCCAAAACGATGCCTAGTAGTATGGAAGTTGGGTATATAGTGGTTTCGATGTCAAAAGGAAGCATATCACTTAACAGATAAGGAAATAGCTCCTGTAAAATGATCCCTAAGGAAGATCCTGCTAATCCTCCTAAAAAGCCCATTCCTATGATCTGGATCAAGTAGATCAAAAAGCTTTGTTTTCTAGTGGCACCAATACATTTGAGTACTGCAACGGTGCGTAATTTTTCTTTTACATAAATATGAACCGAACTGGCAATACCCACGCAACCCAGGAGCAGTGCGATAAAAGCAACAAGGTTAAGAAATGTTCCAAAATTCTCATAACGACGACCTAACTGTTGACTTGAATCTAAATGCGTATCCATATCAGCCTCTTCAGCGTCTAGAACTGGGTCTAGTTTCTTATTCAGAGCCACCAGGTCAGTTTCAGGAGGTGCAATAAAATAGTACTGGTATTCGAGCCTGCTGCCGGTTTGTATCAAGCCCGTACTTTCAATAAACCGATACGGAATATAAACCGTTGGGGCAATACCGCTTGAAAAACCACCAGTGCCCGGAGCTGCATCCAGGGATCCGCTGATAGGCAAAGTGACATTACCAATTTTAATACTGTCACCGGGTTTTATCTGAAATTGTAGCATGAGAGTCGCATCTACAAGGGCACCACCATTTTCCTGATAAGTATCACCAGCAGTTGCTGGCGTGGTTTCGAAATTACCATAAAAGGGAAAAGCACCCTCAAGTCCTTTGACCTGAATTAGTTTGGTGCCACCGTTCTTTGGAAACAGACCCATAGAGGCAAAATTGATTTCTTTGGCGTCAGCCCCACCAAGAGAGTCAATTATTTTTTGAACTTTTTCGTTGGCTTTATGGCGACTATCAATAATATAATCGGCTCCCATCAAGGATTTTGACTGGAGCTCTATGTTTGTTTTTAGATTTTCACTAAATGATTGAATGGACACTACTGCCCCTATGCCCAGAACAATTGATGCCATAAAAAGAGACAGCCTTTTATAACTAGCTTTAGCATCTCTCCAGGCCATTTTGAATAACCATTGTGTACTTGCCTTAGATTTTAATTGATTCTCCACCTTATAAAACGCTTTGTTCCTGATTTATTTTTCCACGTTGCAATCTAAGAATGCGCTGGGTCATTTTGGCCAGATCCATGTCATGAGTTACAATGACGAGTGTTGTACCAGCCTCTTTATTCAAGTCAAACAAAAGCTGAACAACTTTTTCGCTTGTTTCTGCATCAAGATTACCGGTCGGTTCATCTGCAAATAGAATACTAGGTTTATTTGAAAAAGCTCTTGCCAGCGCCACTCTTTGTTGTTCACCACCAGATAGCTGTGAAGGGTAGTGATCATATCGATCGGCAAGACCTACTTTTTCCAAAAGGTCCTTGGCAATGAGTTCAGGTTTTTTTGCGCCTTGTAATTCAAGAGGAACTGTAACGTTTTCAAGCGCGGTGAGTGTTGGTAGTAATTGAAAATCTTGAAAAATAAACCCAACATTTTTATTTCTTAGCAAAGCCCGTTCGTCTTCATTTAAGGTGTTTATTTTGGTGCCACAAAGCTCTATTTCACCAGTATCAGATTGGTCCAGACCGGCACATAGGCCTAGTAAGGTGGTTTTTCCGCTACCCGAAGGTCCAACAATGGCAAAAGTCTCTCCGGCTTGTATGTTAAAGGAAATGCTGTCGAGAACTTTCAATTCCTTTTCACCACTTTTATATGTCTTCTCCAGGTTCTCTACATTTAATATATTTGTCATGCTCAATTACTTCTTTTTTAGGATCGAGAAAGATAAGGAAAATGGGTAAACTTAAATTTGAGTACTTATGAGTGATATGTTAAAGTTTTGTTATTTGTCTTTATGTTTTATGTTTTTAGCCTGTGGAAAAGGGGATGTAAAGAAGAATGAAGGGAACCAATCTTTGCCTGAAACCAACAAAAAGCAGGAAGAAATAACCGTCCAAAAGAACATTTTGTTTTTTGGAAACAGCTTGACAGCAGGGATGGGACTCGAAGTTCAAGAGTCATTTCCAGCCTTGATCCAAAAGAAACTAGATACCCTATCAGCGGGATTTAATGTGATCAATGCCGGATTAAGCGGTGAAACAACTGCTAGCGGTAAGAATAGATTGGCCTGGGTTCTCAAACAGAAGGTAGATATTTTTGTTTTGGAACTAGGGGCTAACGATGGGCTTAGGGGTATTCCTCTAAGTGAAACAAGGAATAACCTGCAAGAGATGATTGATATGGTAAGAAGTCATAATCCAGAGGTAAAGATTTTACTGGCCGGAATGCAAATTCCTCCCAATATGGGTCAAGATTACACCAATGAATTCAAAATGATCTTTCCTGATCTTGCAGAAAAAAACAACATTGATTTAATTCCTTTTTTATTAAAAGATGTCGCTGGAATGCCAGATCTAAATCAACAAGATGGGATTCATCCAACAGCTGAAGGTCAGTATATAGTGGCTGAAAATGTATGGGAAGTATTAAAAAAAGTGCTTTAATAGTTTCATGTTTTTAATAAAAAAGGGTTATCGTCAGAAATCTAATCCAGTTTTTTCCGTTCCTGTTTCAAAATTCTGTTTTCAAACTTTTTGTCGTCTTTGATGATCTTATAGAAACTCTGAACATAACTTTTACATTCCGTAAATTCTTTTGGATATTTGAAAGAGCTTTTATACTGATCCATTAAAGTATAGATGTCTTTCTCATGATGTAGAAATTCATTTCTTATTTGTTGAATGATCTCATCATCTCTGTCAAAACCCCGATATAATCGATCTGTTACCTTTGTGATAGGCAAGGGTTTATTATTTATGGCAGAAACCACTGCATAGCTGGCATTGACTAATCCAGACATGTCAAAGTCATAAGGTATTGGTACGATTTTATCATCTATATAAAAAAGCTTTTCATTGTGCCGATATCCTGTGGAATAGTCTGTATTTCCGATCATATATTGAAACATTGCATTGCGCGCACTACTTATTGGATCCTGATTGTATGGATGAACATTTCTTTTTATCAATTTACCGTTATTGATTTGGGCGATTTTTTTATCATCCTGAATAAAAAATCCCATCAGACTATGGTCGATGTTTTTACCTTTTTTTTCTTCCGTCAATTGAATGGAAAGTAGTTTTGTATCAAAATGATAAGGTGATATCAATTGATAAATTTTGTAAGCAATTAATTCCTTGATAACATCATCATTTGACCTGGAAGAATTCAAACACGGCAGCACAACTTTTAATTTTTTGTCTTCCTTAAAAATAGTCCCTTGCGAGACTTCTTTATTGATTTTTACCATTAACGGCAAATAATAGCAATTTGATCTTCTATAATTACCTCGTGCCCTTATTTCAATTTCAATTGATTTTAAGGGATCATCTTCTTTTTTATAACTGAGATTTGATTTGATATAAGTGGAATCATTGGTGTTGACAAGAATATTGTCTCTGGAATACCTAAGATCAATTTTCAAAAGTTTTTCATCTTTGAATAAAGGGGAAACTTCATCAGAATTTACCTTTTTATCAATATGTTGGGTATAACCGGAAAAGCATGTGATCAAGCAGCATAAAAAATAAATGGCGAATTTCATATGTTCATATTGTTGCTCCTGTATTGTAAACAATTAGATGTCAATTAAATATACTAATAAAATTTGATAAAAAGGCGCTTTTTATCAAGTTAAACTTATCCTTAATACAGGTGTATGAGCAACAGAAATTTCAACGCTTTCTCTTATAAATTTCTGTTAATTAAATGAAGTCCGGATTCGGAATGTCGCAGTAATTTGGTATTATTGTTAGAAATTCATTTCGTGCAAATAACTATGTTTTAGAAGTAATCTGCATTTCATTTAAGGTATTAGATTTTAATGAAGGGTTTGAAAACCATCTTGATGATTTTAATTCTGGCGGTTAGTGTTAATCTATATGCTCAGGAGGAGGTTCTAGTTGCCGGATTGATTCAAAGTGATTCCGTTCAGCTAGAAGATATTCACGTACTTAATTTAAGCACGCTTCAAGGGACTATTACCAACCGTTATGGAGAGTTTCGTATTACGGTTTCCGTCAATGATACCTTGATATTTTCAGGAATTCAATTTCACACTCTTGGTTTGATTGTTGATAAAAATACAATCAAAGAAAGAATACTTAAAATTGAACTAAGGCCTAAAATAGAGGAATTAAGTGAGATAGAGTTGAAAGGGCATGATCTGGATGGACTTTTTTATATAGATACTCAACGATTGAGGGATTCGCTGCCTCTGGTAGCTGATGAAGCAGTTGATTTCTCAAACCAGGGATATGACGATCCAACAAGCAGTAATTACGTGGTTCCTTCTGCGAATCTGGTCAATTTGGTATCGATGATTGGTAAGAAGAAAAGAAAGGAGAATAAGCAAGAGGCAAGCCTTATTCAGAAAAAGCGACAGGCACCTTCAAATATGAGAAAAGAGTTAGGGGATGATGTTTTTGTAAACCAAATGGACATTCCAAAAATTCATATTGAGCCATTTATACGCTATTGTCAGAAGAAGAACATTATAGACCTCTATGTTGAGGGCAGGCTGATGGAGGTCATTGATATTCTGATCAAGGAAAAAGATAACTATAGAAGGGAAAGAATCTTAAAAGATAACTAATTCTTTGAATTTACTTTTAGTCTTCAACAAGACTTCTAACACAAAAACAATATGAAAGTTTTATTTATAGGAGGAACGGGAAATATATCTACGGCAAGTAGTAAAATGGCTATTGAGAAAGGATGGGATGTTTACCTGTTAACCCGTGGAAATTCTCTTCATATTCCAGATGGAGCCCATAATTTAAAGGCTGATATTAATGACACTGGCAAAGTAAAAACGTTGCTGCGCGATCATTACTTTGATGCTGTAGTGAATTGGGTAGCATTTGCTCCAAAGGATATTAAAAGAGATTATGAATTGTTTAAAGAAAAGACAGATCAATATATATTTATCAGCTCAGCTTCCTGTTATCAAAAACCGCTTTCACATCCTGTTATTACAGAGTCGACACCTTTATCGAATCCTTTTTGGGACTATTCCCGTCAAAAAATTGCTTGCGAGGATACATTGATGTCTCTCTATAGGGAGAAAGGTTTTCCAATAACCATCGTCAGGCCCTCACTCACTTATGACACGGTAATTCCGGTTCCCATTGGAGGATGGACTGAATATACCATTATTGACAGGATCAAAAAAGGTAAAAGAATTATCATTCACGGCGACGGATCTTCTCTTTGGACCATCACACATGCTAGTGATTTCGCCATTGGGTTTACCGGTCTGTTAGGGCACCAACAAGCTTTAGGGCAAAGTTTTCACATTACTTCGGATGAGATTCTGACCTGGAATCAAATCTATGAGGCTGTGGCCATGGCTGCAGGTAAGAAAGCTGATATTGTATATATTCCATCAGATTATTTGGGAAGATTTGATGAACACCTCAGAGGAAGTTTACTAGGGGATAAAGCAGTGAGTACGATTTTTGATAACAGCAAGATTCGCAGGTTTGTACCAGAATTTAATCCTATGATCAGATTTAAAGATGGAATTCGCAATACCATTGGTTGGTTTGAAGAAGAACCGGATAGAATGATTATTAAAGAGGAAACCAATGAATTTATGGATGGAATCATAAATGCCTATACAAGACCTTAGAGCTTTGATATTAAGTATTTTATATTGTTTAGAAATTTTCTTTTGGAAGAATGTAGTTTTAGACTTTAAATACTATTTTAGCTTAAATTAATCTTATCTGTACAGTTTTATGAAAAGGCACCAATTTTATATCCTGGCATTATTGGCCTCAATATGTAGTCAACAACTCATCGCTCAAGAGGAAAAACCAAAAGTTGCGGTTGTCTTAAGTGGAGGTGGAGCCAAAGGTATAGCGCATATACCTTTATTACAAACACTTGACTCTTTAGGTATTGTTCCTGATATTATTATTGGTACTAGTATGGGTAGTGTGGTTGGCGGATTATATGCTGCTGGGTATTCCGGAGATTCTATTGCAGTGCTGACGCATAATGTAAACTGGTCCGAATTACTTGGGGGAGACGTTAGTTTGGAAGATGTGACTGTTGAGGAAAAGAGCGAGTTTAAGACGTATTTAGCTGATTTTGATTTGATTGAAGGAAAGCCTAAGGTGAGTTCAGGCTTGATAAAAGACCAGAAATTAAGAGAGTATCTTTCTCTGCTGACCTATCCTGTTTTTAGTATTTCAGATTTCGATGACCTTCCTACTCCTTATAGAGCGATGACCACTGATATTGTAAATGGTCAGGAAGTGTTACTAGAGAGTGGATCATTGGGTTTTGCCATGCGCGCCAGTATGTCTATTCCAGGAGTCTTTGAGCCAGTTCCTTATAAGAATACTCTATTGGTTGATGGGGGCGTACTGAATAATTTCCCAGTAAATGTAGCCAAGGAGATGGGTTATGACATTATCATTGGAAGTGATGTGGGAGGAGGAATGCAACCAAAGGAAAAATTGAATAGTATTCCTGGATTGCTTTTTCAAGCCGGTATGTTGACCAGTAATCTTAAGAATCCTGAAAACAGGGCGCTTTGTGATATTTTGATTGATCATGTGCCATATCTGACTTATTCAACAGGAGATTTTGAAAAAGGCGATGAGATTTATGAAGAAGGTAAAATCGCCATTACCAATAATATTGGCCAACTAATAGCTTTGGCAGATCGTTTGAAAGGTTATGAACAACGCACCCATGAACTCCCGGTTGTAAAAGATGAGTTCGCATTGGATTCGATTGTTTATGAGGGTATAAGTGATGAGAATTTGGAAATCGTAAAGGCGAGATCTGCCATTGAAGCAGGGCAAAAATATACAACTCAGGAACTGATTGATGGAATTGACAAGGCGATGGGCACAAATCTTTTTAGCCAGATAACTTATTCGGGATCAGTCGAAGACAATAAGGTCATATTGACGCTCAATGGGTATGAGCATGCACGTCATCAGGTTAAAGCCTCATTGCATTATGATACCTACCGTAGTGTTGGTATTATTTTAAACTATACAGGGAGAAACGTGATTGGAAGGGCATCTCGTTTTCTTGTGACCCTTGATGTTGCCGTCCAGCCCAGATTCAGAGTACAATATCAAAAACAATTTGGAAAGAATAAAGATTGGTGGTGGCGATCTGATGTGTTAGGAGAATTTTTAAATCAAAAATTCTATTTACAAGGAGAGTTAGCTGAGGATATGAAATCTCGTTATGGTCAATTTGAGAATCAGATCAATAAAAACCTAAAATCGAGACATAGTTATGCAGGCCTGGATCTGAGTTATGAACATACCAATATTAAACCTAAAACAGATCCTTCAGTAAATAATAATTTACTGAATCTTAAAAGATATGTCTTTAATAATTTTGAAATTGGTGCCCACTACATGTATTCTAAAATGGATAGGGTTTACTACCCTTCTAAGGGAACTTATTTTAGGGCAGGTGTTTATAGATCTCTTATCAATGATTTGGATATTGAATTTGCTACTGATGATGTAGAGGATATTCGTGGGTCTACCAATGATTTCACTAGGTTGGAACTGGACTTTTCAAAACGCTTTCAATTTAATAAAATGGTTACCGGAATCCTTGGTGCTAATACTGGTTTTATTTTTCAGGATGACCTGAAGGAGGACGAATACTCTTTTGCAGAGTATGGATATGCATCACAATATTCACTTGGAGGGATCTTAACAGCTCCAAGAAGAAGTAATTATACCTTTGCAGGTTTGTATGAAGATGAGTTGGCTGTAACACAATTTATGAGAATCAGTCTTGCTGCTCAATTGAACCCTTTTAAGAAAGTTTTTATAACACCCCACTTTGATGTAGCCTCAATCGGTTATGGTGATTTTAACGATTATATTGAGGATGCATTTTCTCCATCACGGGAATTGGTCAGAAAGTTTTGATACAAGCACCTTGATGTCTGCCGGTAGCCACTTTTGCTTATCACTCAATTTTGGGACCTGTTAATTTTGACGTATCTTGGGTAAATGACATCAATAAGGTAAGGGTATTTTTTAGTGTTGGACTTATGCTAAATCGATCAAATTGATTGAGTAAATTATAATCAATAGAAATAATGATATTCACTTTATTATTTTGCTTGTGATTATGATAACAAAAACACCTGCCAGATATTCGAATCTGGCAGGTTTTTTAAATGAGATAAGAAATATCTATCGCATATCTGTTTTAAATTTTTGACCACCAACTGAAGCTTCATACATCAATCCTCCTTTTGCATGGGTAAAAACAAGAATTCCGTCTCTGTAATCAACATCAAATGATGCTCCTGCCGTTACAGCCACTGCGGATGTTTGGGCTGAAAATTCGAACTTATCTCCTGTGAAGCGATCAAAGGCTGCCTTGTCTTTAAAGAAGATTACTTCAGAATAAGCCTGTCCACCGGCTTGAAAACCAATAGTTACCTGAGTCATTTTACAGTCCCCGACGATAGCTCCACCTTTGTAAATAGTTCCGTTTCCGGCTGCACCTCCAACACCTAAGCCACCTTTTCCAATAGAAGGAAAAACAGCATAACCATATGCAGAGCTAAAGTATTTGGTGATTTTGTCATTTGTGTGTTTGAATTCTTTGATGGCCTCTGCAGATTTGGCTGAGACGTCTTTTTGAGCAAAGCCGTTAAAAGAAAAAGCAATTAGAAATAATACGATTACAGAAAGTTTCGTTTTCATCTTAAATAGTTTAATTAGTGAATAATCAACAGACTCAGTCATATTAGAAAAAAAGGCTGTAGTTTTATACCCTAAAGTTAACTAATTATTCGATTGAATCAAATTTTCACTGTAATAGTTTGTACGCCTGAAGTGTATATAAATAATCAAATAATTAAGAGCTTGATAAAAATGGTAAAATATTGAAATTTCTAATAGAAATCATTAATTTTAATCTGCCTAAAAAGTTTATATGATTTGGAAAACCAATTAAATTCATACATTGTTTGTATTGATAATGTCACATATAATAGCTGCACAAGGTTATTACAATAATGAAAATTTTGGAAACAGATCATTATTACTCAGTGGAAATGTTACCGGTAGTGTAAATGACTTGGGATTGACCTATTATAATCCTGCAAGAATTGCCATTATTGAAAACCCTGTTTTTTCAATAAATGCAAAGGCATATCAGTTTAATTCCATCAATTTTAAAAATGTATTTGGTAGAGATGATAAATTAAGTTCTTCCGAGTTTGAAGGGGTGCCAAGTTTGGTAGCTGGAACTTTTAAAATCGAGAAATGGAAGAAACATCATTTTGCTTATGCCTTTATTTCCAGACAACGCTCGAATGTTGGAATCAATATTTCCAGAGAATTGGATGCTGAAAATTTGACTGATGACACTGATGAAATTGATCGATTGGTTGGCAATCTTTTTTTGAGTAGCAAGGAAAGAGATGAATGGTTTGGTGGAACCTGGGGAATGAATATTCGCGAGAATTTTAGCATTGGTATTTCCAGCTTTGTTTCTGTTTATAGCTTCAGAACTTCCTATGATCTAAGGCTTAGTTCACTCGATCCATCAAAAGATGTATCCTTTTTTAACAACGAAATTAATTTGGGTCAGAATTCCTATGGCATGTTTTGGAAATTAGGCCTCGCCTGGAAATTAAAAAAAATCGATTTAGGGCTTAATGTTGATTTGCCCTATCTTGAAGTTATAAAAAATGGTAAATTCAGGTATCAAAGATTTTTATCGGGTACGGATGATGGATCAGATGAGTTTGCGTATTATGATTATAAAGATTTGAAGTCAAACAGAAAGGAACCATTAGGGGTCTCTGTAGGTGCCGGGATTCCCTGGGGTAAGCACATTTTTCATTTAAAAGCAGATTGGCATGGAAATCTGTCAGAATACAACCGTTTGGTAATTCCTGTCACCGAAGATGGTAAAGAAGGTTTTGCCTTTAAGGAATCGTTAAGATCAGTCATTAACTTTGGTGCTGGTGCTGAAATCTATATCAATGACGGTTTAAATCTTTATGCAAGTTTTTCAACAGATTTTTCACCTGTTGAAGCCAGTGCAAATATATTTGATATTATCCAAAATGATGATTTAGATGCTAACGCAAATTTTGATGCGGATTATTTTCATTATGGTTTTGGTGTGGAATTCAAGTTAAAAAAAATGGAGCTCATTTTAGGGACTACATATTCAAGTGCTTCGGGTGAGTTTGCTGATCCCATAGATGTACCATTCGAAAGTGTTGAAACGAATGCAAGAGATGAACCATCGCGTGCTAACATATCTCGATGGCGTTTTATTATAGGTCTTGAAATCCCTATTTTTGGGTATGAGTTAGAGTTTAAATGATCCCATTTGGGTTCACGATTCTTTCGACAGAAGTGTATGATCCAAATCATTATATTTTTGCTGAATAAGGTTTAAATTTGCCTTGAATTTAGTATTTGATGAAATCAAAGACCCTCTTGTTTATCGGAATTTTGTTGCTGATCTTAGGAATTGTCATAAGGAAAATGACTTCTTTGGAAGTACTTGGTCTACTATTTATCCTTTTAGGAGTTCTTTGTAAAACGGTTTATATAATCGCAAAAGCAAGGAGTGGTGAATATCAGCCGGGCAGGGAATTGATTTTTCTGGGAGTGGGGTTGATCCTTTTTCTATCAGGATTGTATATGCGTAACCTCGATCAAAACCTTATAGATCCAAGTTATTTGATAGTATCTGGAATTGGTCTAAAGATAATTTTTATCATTAGGTTTATCCAGATTATACGAAAAGAAAAAACAAAGCATCAAAATCAGGTATAAAGGAAAGCAGGATATAAGTAACGAAGAAGTAAAATCAAGACCAAAAAGTAAGGTCTTATAGAATTTACCCACATTAGTTTATGAGTTGAATGCCCCTCAACATTCAAAATTACTATAAGACCTTATCTACTGTCTAATCTAAGTCAACCTATTATAGCTCTTGATCTAAAATTACGAGCCGGATAGATTCGTTTTTGGTTCATTAGTATGAGCAACTATACATTGTTTTTCTTGAGTCACTTCGGGGAATTCGATAAATGAAATTCCGGTGTTCAAATATCTATGCTCTTTACCCGTAACATGCATCGAGAATTCATCTTCAATGAAGAAATATGGCACAATATCAACTTCATGATCAAAGTTATTTACTTCATAATTCAGAAGAAAATGATTTAACTTCCTTAATATTTAGTTTGTTTTGTTGATAAACTGCCAGGTTGTAAAAAAGGCCTAGAGTAAAACAGATAATTAATATGCTATAAGTTTTCATTGGTTAAGGTGTTAGATGTAATAATCTTTTGTAAATATTACTTTTAGATTTAGCATTTTTTTAATAAATTCTTTATTGTTCTTTAGAAATCGGTCGTTTCTAAAATGTAAGAATTCACCTTGACCATGAATGCTAAGACCGTTGGTCATATAGGTATATAATTGATAATAAGGAATGATCCATGTGAAATTATCAAGTCTTCGGGTAATTCTGACTAAAATACCCTTAGGTCTCAATTCAATATTCGCATAATTAATATCTGGTCCATTCAATAGTGCTCTTTCCAGTTTAGGACTTACTTTGTCAATAATCATTCTTCCTGATCCAATACCCTTCATTCGAAATTTTTTTAAAAAACCATAAGGACTACCGACCAAATTGTCTATGGTGGCGTCATTGTCCTTGTTCGTATAAGTTGTATTAAGAATCATTGTGCATCAAATTCTGTGTAAAGATACAAATTGTTTAACTTATAAACAAATAAGTTGAACAAAATATTTGATAAATAAAATGATGCATTCGGAAAGGTAAATAGTGGGTTGGTCCAAATTCATTTGTAAATAACTTGAAATCCTCCTTTCTTAAACTTTTAATTTAAAAAATTTTATGTGTATGAATCCTTCAAAAATCGTTATCACCAAAAGGAAAGAGTTAAAAAGTATTTGTATTCTGGTCATCTTATTGATGATTTCTTATGCCTGTAAGAAGGATCATTCCACTAAGACTAGTTCGGGAGAAGACAGGCCTAAAAGAGAAATCGTCGAGATCATATCAGATCATATGGATTTTCAAATGCCGGATAGTATCAGTTCAGGTTGGCATACTTTTAAGTACAACAACAGATCTAAGGAGACGCATTTTTTTCTTGTTGATAAATATCCCGAAGGTCTTAGCATTAAAAATATGAAGACAGAAGTTGGTCCTGTTTTTCAGAAAGGTATGGACCTGATCATGGAAGGGAAACCAGATGAGGGATTAGCAGCATTTAGCAAACTGCCAGAATGGTTTTTTAATGTTGTTTTTGTAGGAGGCTCCGGCTTGTTGTCTCCAAAAAGTAGCAGCTTGACTACGCTGAAATTAGAACCCGGTTACTATGTCATTGAGTGTTATGTTAAAATGACCAACGGGACCTTTCATTCCAATATGGGAATGGTCAAATCACTCATAGTAACAAATGAAGTGAGCAAGGTGACTCCACCTGAGCCTACTAATGAGGTAGTTATATCGAGCACGGATGGGATAGTTGTCAAAGATTCTGTGCATGGCGGTCATCAGATTTTTTCAGTATTTTTTATGGATCAAATGGTTCATGAGAATTTTGTAGGGCATGATATAAACCTGGTCAGGGTAGAGAAGGGTGCAGATATTTCGAGTCTTGAATCCTGGATAAATTGGGCTGATCCAAAAGGGTTGATTAGCCCTGCACCGGAGGGATTCACTTTTTTAGGAGGCGTAAATGATATGCCGAAGGGATCAAAGGCTTATTTTGAAGTTGATCTCTCACCTGGTGCATATGTCTTGATATCGGAAGTCCCAAATGCCCGAAGCAAAAGTCTGCTCAAAACTTTTACTATACCAAATTAAAATTTGAGTTTATGCAAACGTATCTTTTTATCCTGACATCATTTTTAATATAACTTACAACTGCAGTTGAGAAACTAATTTTGAATTTATTAGGGTATTACCATTTGTAAAAAAACACGATTTCTAGTCATGGTCTAATTCATTTTAAAAAGGCATTTCATGACAATTGTTATGATAATTGTCAGTTGACTCTCTTACATTTGAGCATATATTTAAGTAATTGGTAATGAAAACAATAAAAAAGCTTTTTCTTTTTGTGGTACTATTCAATTATGCGTTCTTCTTTTCTTCTTGCGAGAAAAAAAGTGAATGGATCAGTCTGTTTGACGGCGAGACACTTGAGGGTTGGCAAGCTTCCGAAAATGAATCGTCCTGGCAAATTGAGGATGGAGCAATTGTTAGCGTCGGACCGCGTTCTCATTTGTTTTATCAAGGTGATGTCAAAGACCATAATTTTAAAAACTTTGAATTTAAGGCAAAAGTGAAGACTATGAATCGTTCGAATTCAGGGATTTATTTTCATACTTCCTTTCAAGAAAAAGACTGGCCATCAAAAGGCTACGAATGTCAGGTAGTGAATTCGATTTTTGAAACAGATGATGGCTATACGGAACGTAAAATGACAGGAAGTTTATATGGCATAAGAAATTTGGCAAAATCTCCGGTCAAGGACAACGAGTGGTTTGATTATCATATTATAGTTCAGGGTAAAACAGTTCAAATCTATATCAATGGAGATATGGTTGTTGATTATACCGAACCTGAAAACCCCTTGAGACTTGAGAATATGAATGAACGATTACTGGGTGCAGGTACTTTTGCGCTACAATGTCATGATCCTAAAAGCAAGGTGTATTTTAAAGATATCAAAGTAAAGCCCCTTGCAGATCATTTACCTTCTTTAGGTACAGCACTTGGCGACAGGCCCTTTCAGGAAAAATTATTGCTTGCTGCTAAACGCAATATACCTTTGGTGGACCTGCATGCACATTTAAAGCAGGGATTAACCATGGAACAGACATTGGAGCATGCAAGAACTTATGGATTCACCTATGGTATCGCTTATAATTGCGGGATCAATATGGGTTTTGAATCTAACGACTCTCTTCAAAAGTTTTTAGCGGGTTATAAAAAGCCACCTCAAACTTATTTGGCAATGCAGGCAGAAGGAAGGGAATGGCTGGAACTCTTTTCTAAAGAAACCATAGAACAATTTGATTATGTGTTTACAGATGCGATGACCTGGACGAATGATAATGGTAAAAGAATGCGTTTATGGCTCAAAGAGGAAACAGAGGTTGGAGACCCACAGAATTTTATGGACCAGCTGGTGGATAGGATAGAAAACATTATTGGTAAAGAGCCAATAGATATTTATGTCAATGCTACTTTTTTACCCGAAGAGATTCAGGACCAATATGATGAACTCTGGACAGACGAGCGCATGGATAAAGTGATTTCGGTACTCAAAAGTAATCATGTGGCCATGGAGATCAGTGCGCGATATAAGATACCCAGCGCTCGTTTTATTCAAAGAGCCAAAGATGCCGGAGTAAAATTTACATTTGGCACCAATAATACCGGTTCGGATGATTTAGGGAGATTGGAATATTGTCTAGACATGATCGACAAGTGTGATCTTCAACCAGAACATATTTGGATGCCTGAAGTAAAGAATTAAGTAATGCTGTTTTGAGGATAAAATCTATAAAAAAACCTCAATCAGCTTATGCTAATTGAGGCTGGTCAAAATGTGTTTAATTCATTTTAAACTAAATTGACATGGTTACAATGGGAAATTATCTTTCAGTTGGCCTGAATGTTTGATCGGTATGCTTAGTTTGAAGATTCCTTATAGAATTGATCTTCCTTATTGAGATATTGCTTACTGGGCCTTACTCATTCTCTAATCTTGTCTAATTCTGCGAATCTTACCTGTTCTATTAGATTTATTAATTTTTGCATCATACGCTAGTTTTAAATACACAGTAAAAATAATTCACAGAATAGCATTGGCATACGACAGAAGTTGTCGGATGAGGTTAAACAATTGTTAAGAAAACTAGGGTTTATGATTCTCCAAAGCCAAGAATCCTTCTCATACTTGAAAATAAAGACTACCAAGTAACGGCTGATCTTTAAAAACGACTTAATATGAATAGTAGATATATTGATCAATAGAATTTATTCAGATCTTCAAGTAGTTCAGCCTCCTTAAGCAGCAGGACTCTCTTCTTTACAAGGCCAGCTTTTTGCGATTCAAGTAATGTTCTTTGGGCCTTGTTTGCTTCTTTTTCTATCAGGCTGGCAACAGCCTCAATCTCAAGATCCATTTTTGTTAAGGCATCCTGGTAATCCTTCGTATACAGACTGTAGTTATAACTATCAATTGTTTCAATTTGATTATAAACTGCGATATGACTTTCGCTTAAATCAGGGAAAGGAATGATTTCCTGACCTTTTGTGATCCAAACAGCTCCCATATAAAATACAAGCAAAATAAATAAATTCTTCATTGGTAGTTAATTAAGGTACAAATTTAAGCCAATTATTTGAAATAGATACGACAGGTCATGTCAAAGAATGGTCATAAATTCTCTTTTGAAATGCATTCCAAACTAAACAAAAAAAAGGGGTTAACAATTGTCAGCCCCTTTTTTTACTAAAAAACTTAATTTAGCTCTATTAACAATAAATGGAATTAAAGTTGAACATGCAAAGTAATTGGAAGTGTATAGGACACACCTACTGGCATACCTCTTTGTTTACCAGGAGTTAATTGCGGAAGCAAATTAACAACCCTCAAGGCTTCTTTTTCTAATCTTTTATGTGGTCCTCTGGCCCTTGCATTAGATATTTTACCGGTTTTGTCAATCTTGAAAATCACATATACTTTCTTTTTACCAGGGGTTAAACCTAGGTCTTGAGACAATCCGGTATTGTAATTTCTACTGACGTGCTCGCTGATCTTTTCCTGCATGCATTTCTTCTTTTGTTCTTTGGTGCCTTTACAGCCGGGAAATACAGGAGGATCTTCAATGATGGCAAACGGAATGTCTTCTTCAATTTTTTCTTCTTCAACTACTTCGTCAATTTCATCCATTTCGATCACTTCAATATATTCTGATTCATCAGTTTCAGTTGATTCCAGAACAGTTTCTTCAATATCCTGTTCATCCGCAACAATTTCAATAACTTCTGGAGCAGGAGGAGGAGGAGGAGGAGGTTTTACTTCAAGAATCCTTTCGGTAATAGGAATGTCAATGATTTCTTCTTCTTGAATATTCATAGCGCTTAATTCGCTTATCGTTCGATCAAAAGTTCTCCATTCTATAGCAATGTAGATGATAACTAATGACAACACCAAGCCTAGCTGAAAAAAAATTTTGCTGTAGGCTCCAATTTCTGCTTTTTGGGATTTTTTAGCTAACATGACGGTTAATTTTAATATTACGATAAAATTAATATCAAATAAAAAAGCAGACCATGACAATTGTCACTTTAATAATTTTTCTATAATATTTTTGAAATATCAATATTCAATATCGTTTTCGTAATAGAATATTTGTTTATATTCGAAAAATGAACCGATTTGTGAGAATGATCTCAGTTTTGACAAGGAGCTGTTTTATCATGTAGCGCATTGTTTTTCTAGACATAATCTTAACCATACTAACACTCTATTTTCATCTGTTGACTTTTAAGTTTTTATACTTTTCCGAGATTTTTTTTGGTAAATCTGACCAGGTTGAGAAATTTAAAAATTAAACTGTAACAAAAGTCTATGTTTTAGCGTCTATTAGTCAAAGAGGTTATTTCAGACCTTAAAAATACGTCTCTATGTTCGATATAGATCGCTGGCAAGAAATTTTTGAAACGATAAGAAAGAATAAGTTAAGAACCTTTCTTACAGGTTTATCTGTGGCTTCAGGTATTTTTATACTTGTGGTTCTTCTTGGTTTTGGAAGAGGTATGGAAAACGGGATACGAAAAGAATTTGAAGCAGATGCCACCAACCGAATATGGGTATGGACACAAAGTACCACAAAAGAATATAAAGGGCTGAACCCAGGGAGAAGAATTCGAATGAAAAATGAGAATTTTGATCATCTTAATGATTCCTATGCGGATAATCTAGAATATAAGTCTGCCGTTGTGAGAGTGGCTTGGGGAACAACGATCGATTATAAAAAAGAATCGGTTTCATATGGTATTCAGGGAGTTTACCCGAATTATCAGTTTATTGAGAATCAAAGTATGATTTCAGGTAGATTTATAGATGAAATGGACCTGGCAGAAAAAAATAAAGTGATCGTTATTAGTCAGAAGGTACAACAGGAGCTTTTAAAAGGAGTAGATGATCCGATTAATGAATATGTGCGGATATCAGGAATCAATTTTAAAGTCATAGGGATTTATAGTGACGCAGGTGGAGAAAGAGAAGAGGATCGGGTTTTTGTTCCGTTTACAACAGCTCAAAGTGTTTTTAATAGGTTTGATAGAATGGATAACCTTGCATTTACCCTAAAACCTGAAAAAAGTTTTGATGAAGCGGTAAGAGTATCCAATGATTTTGCTGCTGAAATGAAATCTTATCTTCAGGAAGCACATATGGTGTCTCCGGATGACAATAGTGCCATCAATGTGCATAATGCCTTGGATGAAGCCAAAAGGTTTTATACCCTGACCGATAATATTGCCTTTTTTTTCTGGTTTGTAGGAATTTGTACCATCATAGCAGGAGTTGTTGGAGTAAGTAATATTATGTTGATCATTGTAAAAGACAGAACGAGGGAGATAGGTATAAGAAAAGCGTTGGGGGCCCAACCATGGTCTATTGTTGGGATGATTCTTCAGGAAGCTATATTTGTGACAGCTGTTTCAGGATTTGCAGGACTCATTTTAAGTATGGGGTTGCTCGAAATTGTTGGTCCTCATGTGGAAGTAGATTATGTATTGAACCCTTCAGTTAATTTTTCTATTGCGTTTTCTATGGTAATCGTTTTGATTATAGCAGGTGCAGTAGCCGGATTCTTCCCGGCCTGGAGAGCTGCAAGTATTCAGCCCATTGAAGCCTTAAGAGACGAATAAATGACTTACCATGTTTAACAGAGATAAATGGAATGAAATTATAGAAGTCCTCACCAGTAATTGGATAAGGACCTTACTTACCGCTTTCGGTGTTTTTTGGGGTATTTTCATTTTAATTTTGTTATTAGCTGCTGGGAAGGGTCTTGAAAATGGTATCCGTGCAGATTTTGGAAATATTGCGACCAATACCATGTTTATGTGGACCCAAACAGCCACAAAAGCTTATCAGGGAATGCCTAAAGGAAGAAGATTTAGCTATGATTTGGACGATGTTAGAGATATTACAAACAATATAGAAAATCTAAGGTATGTATCACCAAGAAATCGATTAGGAGGTTATCGCGGTGGTTCAAATGTGATTAGAGGACTAAAGACAGGTGGATTTGATGTATATGGTGACTATCCTGAGATTATCAATCAAGACCCTATGGACATCACAGAGGGCCGTTTTATCAATTATAACGACATAGACAATAATAGAAAAGTAGCGATAATTGGGGTAGGAGTGAAAACTAGCCTCTATGATAAAGGAGAAGAAGTATTAGGGACTTATATCAAGATTAATGGCGTTAATTTTATGGTGATTGGGACCTATGAAAAGAAAAGTTCTGGGGGTGATAGTGAGGAGGAATCCAAGCAAATATTCGTGCCCTTCACTGCATTTTCTCAGGCCTTTAACAGAGGAGATAAAGTGGGTTGGATGGCGATTACCGCGATGGATGGAACACCAATTACTGATATAAAAGAACAGATCTTTGATTTGGTTAAAAAGAATCATAAGATACATCCTGAAGATCTGCGAGCCGTAGGGCATTTTGATTTGTTTCAACAGTTTAGTAGGGTTTTAAGCCTGTTTACAGCTTTAAAAGTAATTGCTTATTTCGTGGGAATACTTGTATTGCTATCCGGAGTCATTGGGGTAAGCAATATCATGCTGATTGTTGTTAAAGAACGAACAAGAGAAATAGGAATCCGTCGGGCCGTGGGGGCAACTCCAGGAAAAATCAGGAGCCAGATACTTGTGGAGTCTGTTTTTCTCACTATAATTTCGGGAATGGCTGGTATTGTTTTTGGCGCAGTACTGATTTATGGATTGAATTATGCGCTTGAAATGACTGATCCTATTGATATGTTTGCCAATCCTAGTGTGAATCTAGGTGTGATAACTATAGCATTAACGATCCTGATCATTTCGGGCTTATTCGCAGGGCTTATTCCTGCTCAGAATGCCATTAAAATAAGGCCCATTGAGGCGCTAAGTACAGATTAATTAATATTGAAAAAAAGAACAATGAAGAAGTCAGTAACCGTTTTTATTTTAATTTTTATCCTTGTCACCTTTGGAGGAGCCATGTATTACCTGTATTCGAAGAACAAGGAGGATCCTGTAGTATACGACACTGAAAAACCATCTACAAAAACCATTGTCAACAAAACTGTTGCGACCGGCAGTATATTGCCATTGGAAGAAGTAATCATCAAGCCAAATATTTCTGGAATTATTGAAGAGATCTATGTAGAAGGAGGCGACCTTATAAAGGCCAATGATCTGATTGCTAAAATTAAGGTGGTCCCTAATCTGGCGGCTGTGAACCAGGCGAATAATGCCATAGAAACTGCATTAATCGCGCTAAATGATGAAAAAAGAAGGTATGATCGACAAATAGGTTTGTTTGAAAAAGGGGTTATTTCCAAAGAGGAAATGGAGCGATCTGAAGTGACTTATAAGCAGGCAGAACAGTCTTATACTGCTGCAAAGCAAAACTATGATATTGTGAAGACTGGATCAACCAAGGCATTTGGTACTTCAGCCAATACACTAATTCGATCAACTGTTTCAGGGATGGTCTTAGAGATGCCTGTAGAGGTTGGGAATCAAGTGATCTTGAGTAATAATTTTAATGAAGGAACCACAATTGCTACCTTGGCCGATGTAAATCGAATGATATTTGAGGGAAAGGTTGATGAATCTGAAGTAGGTAAGATCAAAGAAGGTTACCCTTTGGAAATCACTGTAGGAGCCATTGAGAATGCAACTTTTGATGCGGTACTTGACTATATTGCTCCTAAGGGTTTGCTTGAGAATGGAGCAATTCAATTCGAGATCAAAGGAACTTTACATAAAGCAGATACGACCTTTATAAGAGCCGGTTTGAGTGCAAATGCTTCCATCATTTTAGCAAGGGCAGACAGTGTTTTATCGATTAAAGAAGCCCTTGTTCAATTTGATGAAAAAACCAAGAAGCCTTTTGTTGAGGTGAAAATTGGTGAGAAGGATTTTGAACGACGTGACATCACCTTAGGCATTAGTGATGGTTTAGATGTGGAAGTAAAAGAAGGGCTCAGCGAGGACGATGAAATAAAAGTCTGGAACAAGATTAAGAAATCCTAAAAACAGAAAAACTGGAACCTGAGGGAAGGTTCCAGTTTTTTTAGCTATTTTAATTGTTTGATTAATTTCCGCTCATAGTGGTGTTTAGTTCCCAGATCTCATCCCAACTGTTTGAAAAGGTATTCTCCATACCGTCTAAAAATGATTGCCATGAATCTTCTCCATGAAGCTTTTCATATGTAGCCTGGAAAGTATCTTCCTTGTCATATTCGGCCCAATTTTTATAAAACCCTACAGAAGCAATATGTCTTCCGATTTTATAACCTTGTTGGAATTCATTTATATATAAGCCCCAAGGATTAACCCCGTCCATGGCTTTGACCGTTGAGCCTATAACACCCATTAAGTGCTTCACCTGAGAGCTTTGGCCTCGATTGACTTCGTGAAATCTGATATGAAGAATTGGGATACGGATTCTCTCCTTCTGCCATCATACTTGTATTTGAAATTTCATCATTTTGTCTCCAATATTCTCCGGAACTCAGTTTTTTTAACATTCGGCATTACATTATCACGCCAATCTTCATCATGTCCATTTTTGGAAGGCCTGTCGTCCAAATGAGCATAATTTAAGGGCCCCATTTGCCAAACAAGCTTTCCTATATTCGGTCCGGAAACGACATTATAAACAGATGCCGCATAAGGCCCTTCTTTGTGATATTTTTTATTGTGTTTGGACATGGCCTCACCTAAGGCCTTTAATTTAGTATTGTCAGGAGTAATATACATACTCTCCCACATCGCATAGGAAGACTCCTCTTGGGCCTGTAAAATTGAAATGGGCCCCAAAATGAAAAGGGTCACCATAATAAATGTCAGTACTTTTTTGTTCATGGTAATAGGTTTAGGTTAAAATGAATATCATTGAGGAAAGAAATAGATAACAGGTTTGGTTCGCCGATACCGATTAATTCCAATACTATCATGCTAAATAAATACAGTTGGAAGAAGAAAGGAAACGATTTTGGACGAAACGCACTAAATATGTTCCGCAGATATGGTTTTATTTATCGAACGTAAAATCCTGAAAATTCAAGAAGAGGTGACATGATTTGGAAATAAGAATCTCCTGAATGACACTAAAGCTTTGGACAGTTTTCACAGTTAAATCTACCCTTTTTCTTATATTTTTTACAACATTTCGTTTTCTTTTTGCAGAATCCATGTCAATGCAACCGTAATCAAAAACAGTATAGAAATGTGAAGAATTCGCCATAGTATCCCTTATTCTTATTTAAACTAATTCTAAATAAAGAACAAATGTAATAATTTTCAGATTCAATTGATCTGATTTATATCATTTTTAAGCTTTCTTAATTAGCCTTTAGGCTTACAGCATTTGGCAAGCAAGTTCATGATTTACCACGCACTATGAACCAGTCTTTTTTATGTGATACTGAATTAATCCAGTTTCTACATATCATGTCTTTCTAGAAAAATGATATTTATCATTTTTTTTATAGCTATTATTACAAAACACCTTATTTTTGTCACTAATTTCTACAAATTTGAAAGCATTTGTTAATGGATAGGTTTTCCTTTTTAAATACTGTACACACTGGGTTTATAGAAGATTTGTATCAACAATATCTAAAGGATCCTGATGGGGTAGAGCCGAGTTGGCGTAGTTTTTTTCAGGGCTATGATCTGGCGAATTCTGACTATACATTAGAACCTGATGAGGTTGATATTGAAATACCTCAACAGGTATACAAGGAATTTAAGGTCATGGAATTGATTAATGGGTACCGAACAAGAGGTCATTTATTTACCAAGACGAACCCAGTTAGAAACAGAAGAACATACAGTCCGACGCTTGATATTGAAAATTTCGGCTTGGATAAGGCAGATCTAGATACTGTTTTTAATGCAGGAAGTATTTTGGGGCTTCAGCCAACGGCTTTGTCCGAAATTATTAAACATCTGGAAAGTATTTATTGCGATTCCATTGGTATCGAATACATGTTTATCAGGAATCCCGAAGAGATTCAATGGTGGCAGGAAAAGTTGAATGAAAATGATAACCATCCAAACTACGAGGCAAGCACTAAAAAATATATTCTTTCAAAATTAAATCAGGCAGTTACTTTTGAACAATTTTTACAGACCAAATATGTGGGTCAAAAGAGATTTTCCCTTGAAGGTGGAGAAACCTTAATTCCTGCTTTAGGAGGACTCTTTAGAATAGCTGCGGAACGATTTGATGTTGATGAGTTTGTTTTAGGAATGGCACACCGTGGAAGGTTAAATACCTTGGTCAATATTTTTAGAAAACCGATAAGGGAATTGTTCAATGAGTTTGACGGAAAGGATTATGATGAGGATGATTTTGATGGTGATGTGAAATATCATTTAGGGTCTACGCTGAAAAAACACTTAAAAAGCAACAAGCAAATAACAATGAATCTGGTGCCTAATCCTTCTCATCTGGAAACGGTTGGTGCGGTGGCTGAAGGAATTACCAGAGCGAAAATAGAAGAAGACTACAAGGAAATTCCTCTAAGATTTTACCAGTTGTTGTGCATGGAGATGCAGCTGTAGCTGGTCAGGGAATTGTGTATGAGCTTATACAAATGAGTAAATTGAAGGGCTATTCTACTGGAGGAACTGTACATATTGTGGTAAATAACCAGATCGGATTTACAACAAATTATCTCGATGCAAGATCAAGTACTTATTGCACTGATGTCGCAAAGGTAACCTTGTCTCCTGTTTTACATGTGAATGCTGATGATGTTGAGGCGGTAACTCATGCGGTTTTAATGGCCTTGGATTTCAGAATGAAATTCAAACGAGACATTTTCATCGATCTTCTTGGGTATAGAAAATATGGTCATAATGAAGGTGATGAACCGAGATTTACACAACCAATTCTGTATAAGGCGATCTCAAAACAGCCGAATCCTAGAGATATTTATAATGCCAAACTGATTAAGGAAGGCGTAATTGACGAACAATATCTTCCAAAATTAATTCAGGAGTATAAAGATTTACTGGAAAAGGAATTTAACAGGTCAAAGGACGATTCTGCAAGTAAAGTGAATCCGTTTATGGCCGATGTTTGGAGCGGATTTATGCATCAGGATCTGGATGGATTATTATTAAGTGTAGGGACCAAATATCCAAAATCACGCTTAGAAAATATCGCAAAAATTGTTTCCACAGTGCCTGAAGGTGTTAAACTTTTGAGAAAAGCAGAAAGGATTCTTCAGGATCGGGCTAAAATGGTTTTTGACATCAATAAAATGGATTGGAGTATGGGTGAAATTTTCGCCTTTGGAAGTTTGTTGGAAGAAGGATATAATGTCAGGATTTCGGGTCAGGATGTAGAAAGAGGTACTTTTTCTCACCGACATGCCATATTAAGGGATGAAATTTCATCGAAGAAAGTCAATTTGTTGAATACGCAATCCAAAGAATAAGGGGGTTATGAGTATTTACAATTCCTCTTTATCTGAATATGGTGTTTTGGGATTTGACTATGGCTATGCTATGGCAGCGCCAAATACTCTTACGATATGGGAAGCCCAATTCGGAGATTTTAGCAATGGGGCTCAAATTATGTTTGATCAATATATTTCTGCTGCTGAAGATAAATGGAAACAACAAAATGGGATCGTAATTCTTTTACCACACGGATATGAAGGTCAAGGCTCTGAACATTCTTCTGCAAGAATGGAACGATTTTTGCAACTTTGTGCCAATGATAATATGACGGTTGCAAATTGTACAAACCCTGCAAACTTTTTTCATTTACTGAGAAGGCAAATGAAAAGAAATTTTAGAAAACCCTTGATCGTTTTTACACCAAAAAGTCTTGTTAAGACATCCACTAGCTGTTTCAGAATTAAAGGATTTTACTGATGGTGAATTCCAGGAAGTTATCGATGATACTTTGGCTCCTGAGAAAATTAAACGAGTTGTTTTTTGTACCGGGAAATTCTATTATGACCTTTTGGAAGAAAGAAATAAAAATGGCAGAAATGATGTTGCTTTAGTTAGATTGGAACAACTATTTCCTCTTCATGAAGAAAAAATAGAAAAGATCATTGAGAGATATGAGCATGCAGAGGATTATGTTTGGGCTCAGGAAGAACCGAGAAATATGGGAGCTTGGAGTTATATGCTTCAACGATTGAATTAAAGGATCTTAAGGTTAGATCTAGAAAATATTATGCGGTTCCGGCGGCTGGGTCATCCACTCGTTTTAAAGAGAGACATCGCAGGGTAATTGAAAGTGTATTTGATAATAAAACAATAGATATAATATCATTATAAATAGAAAATAAAATGATTCTAGAAATGAAAGTTCCCTCTCCGGGGGAATCCATAACCGAAGTGGAAGTTGCAAGTTGGTTGGTCGAAGATGGTGATTATGTAGAAAAGGATCAGGCTATTGCTGAAGTAGATTCAGATAAGGCTACACTTGAGCTTACCTGCTGAAGAAAGCGGGATTATAACATTAAAGGCTGAAGAAGGTGATGCGGTAGACGTAGGTGCTGTTATATGCTTGATCGATATGAGTGCTGCTAAAACTTCTAACACAAAAAAGAAAGAGGTGACAAAGGCAGCTACGGTTGAGGAAACAACTAAAGAAGTTAAGGCGCCTGCTGCTGAGAATACAACATATGCAACAGGAACTGCTTCTCCGGCGGCAAAAAAAATATTGGCAGAAAAGGATATCGATGCTGCAAGTATCAAAGGGACTGGTAAAGACGGAAGAATAACCAAAGAAGATGCTATAAATGCCGTTCCTTCTATGGGTGAAGCACTGAATGATGAGAATAGAAAGAGTGATAGGAAGAAACTGTCTATGCTTCGTCGTAAGGTTGCTGAGCGACTTGTTGCCGTAAAAAATGAAACTGCCATGCTAACTACTTTTAACGAGGTAGATATGAAGCCAATTTTTGATCTTCGAAAGAAATATAAAGAAAGTTTTAAGGAGAAACATGAAGTAGGGCTTGGCTTTATGAGTTTTTTTACGCTTGCAGTGGTAAGAGCTTTGAAGTTATTTCCGGATGTAAATTCAATGATGGACGGAGATTTTAAAATTTCCTATGATTTTGCAGATATTTCTATTGCAGTTTCTGGCCCTAAAGGCTTAATGGTGCCTGTGATTAGAAATGCTGAAAACTTAAGCTTTAAAGGTGTAGAAAGTGAAGTGAAAAGGTTAGCGATTAGAGCAAGAGATGGACAGATCACAGTAGATGAAATGACTGGAGGTACATTTACCATCACTAATGGAGGTGTATTTGGATCTATGTTATCAACTCCTATTATCAATCCACCTCAAAGTGCCATACTTGGTATGCATAATATAGTGGAAAGACCTGTTGCCATTGATGGAAAAGTAGTGATAAGACCCATTATGTATGTGGCACTGTCTTATGACCATAGAATCATTGACGGTAAAGAATCTGTAGGCTTTTTAGTGGCGGTTAAGGAAGCACTTGAAAATCCGGTAGAATTCTTAATGGAAGGTAATGAGAAAAAAGCCTTGGAGCTTTAATCACTTGAAACAGTTTTAGAAGCCTCTGCAGAAGCTGACCGTTTCTTATGAATAAATTGAAATCTGAGATACAACATGAGGTAACCCAGAAGTAGTAGCAGCAATAAATGGATGACTTCACTTTTGATATTTACCAATGTAGCTCCCTGTGCCGCAAGTTTATTAAAGAGGGTAAAATAAGGAGTTGAAGGTAAAAGATTAGCAAAAACCTGTAACGCTTTAGGCATGGCTTCAATTGGCCATGAATACCCTGATACCAAAAATAGGGGATAGGTTGAAAATGCCATAATTTCAGTCCAACCAATTGCAGTCTTAAAAAAGGTGCCCAGTAGCGTTGTGTAAACCATCACAGCAAGAATAAAGAAAGAACTCAAGAGAAAGTGAAGGAATTCTGATCCCTTAAAATCAAGGTGATAATAGGGGAAAATTACTTTGTAAAAAAGAAAGAAGAGGCAAGCATATAAGATATAGTAGTACAAGCCTTTTGCGGAAAATATTTTAATGAATTCAAAGAAATTTACTTTTGGATCTGACATGGTCTTAAAATGAACTAATTCGTGAAGCACACTTTGTCCGAATCCTATAATTAAGGTTTGCTGAATGATGAGAACCAATAGTATCGGTAACAGATAGTCTCCATAATTGTTCGTCGCATTAAATATTGATTTTACAACTGGTATAATAGGTTGAGCCTGTTGTTGTGCAAGTTCTGCAGGAACTTTGCTGCTGAGCAAATAGCTGAGTCGAACTCCTCCAGCTACGGTAAGCATAACTTGTTGGACTCCTTTATTTATATCGTTGGACGTCAGAAATTTAGTATTGTTTAATACCAGTTCAACAGTAGCACCCTCAAGATTTAAAGTGTTTTTTTCAAAATCATTGGGGATGATCAGAATACCTTGAATATCGAGAGAATTAAACAAAAACATGGCGTCATTGAGGTTGGAATAGGCACCAATAACTTCGATTTTCTCATTTGAATCGATCAGCCTGCCTACTTTCCTGGACAAACTACTGTGATCATGATCTACTATAGCAATTGGAATATTGGCAACATCTTTTTGCTTATAGATAGATCCGACGAAAAAAGCATAAAAAATAGGGGCAAGTAAGCAGGTAAGAAGGATACTTTTATCCTCAATGATCAATAACAACTCTTCCTTTACAATAGTTAAAAAACTCCTCATGTTTCCATTTTTTTAAGATGAAACATAAGCCCAAGAACACTTACGATATACGCAAACAAGGTAAATAGTAACAAAGCTATTACCTGAGGGATAAGAAAATCAAATGAGGTGCTCATTTCAATTCCTTTGATATAAGCCTTTAAAAAATGGGTGTATGGAATCAAGTTTGCATACCAACTGTTAAAAGCCGGCATGGCAATGATTGGAAATGTAAAACCACTAAATACAAAAGCTGGAGAATTATATACAAACGCGACATCCATTGCAATGGCTTGATCCTTAAACAGGATTGATATCATTAATCCAAGTGCTGCATTGGTAATGATAAAAATTAATATGACCCACATAAAGGAGAGGGTGTTTTTTCCTGTTGGGATTCCTAAAATTGGATGAATAAACGCAAATATTAGCATGGCGATCATCATGCCTATAGTGGTGTATGTCAGCAGCTTGGAAAATATTATTTTTAGAATGCTGCCATCTGAAAGCACCAAGAGTTCTTTAAAACTATTGTCTTTAAATTCAGAGTTGATGGATCTTGTCGCCAGAAAGAATACAATCATTTGCAACAAGACTGTTGTAAGACCAGGAACTAAATAGTATAAATAATTATAATGTGGATTAAATAATACTTTGGCTTGTGTTTTTACAGGCATCACCATCTTTATGGCTTTTTCATAAGGAATACCCTTTATAGTAAGGGCACTAAGTGTTATTTTGGCAGAAAGTGTATTGATAAATGTAGCTGCTTCTTTATATAAAAGATTCCCATAAATGATATTTGATGAATTCGTATAAACAATCAATTGTTGCTGTTTACCAAGCATGATATTCTTGGAAAAGTTTTCAGGAATATAGTATACACCTTTGATTTCAGGCTCTGATACAAATATGTCTTCAAGTTTGTCTTGTGAAGAGAATATTTTGACAACTTTAATTTTGGAAGAAGCCTGAATATTGTCAATGATTTGCTGGCTAAAAGGGGATTTGTCATTGTCCAGCACCCCTACTTCGACTACTTGTACTGCACCCTCTTCATAAATGGCCCCTAAATACAAAAATATGGCCACCGGAATAAATATGATTAATATCCATGCCGATGATCTTGAGCGAAGCCTAAGAATTTCTCTAATAAATATGTTTTTTATGCTCTTCAAAGACTTATGTTGATACTCATTCCCGGACGTAAATCAATATTTGTATCAACAGGATAAAGATGAATTTCAAAAGTTTTCATATCCATTCGGCCCTTATCTGCCGTTGGAATCCAGTCAGCAAAATCAGCCATCGGAGCTATAAATGATACTTTGAACTTTCTAATTTCATTGTCAAAAGCCGGAAGACTCCCTTCAATTTCAGTTCCCAGTTTGAAATTTGATAGTAAATCTTCTCTAATATGCAATACAGCATGAATTTCTTCTAACTTCTGGATCGTAAATATGGGATAGCCGGCAGGCATGACTTCACTTTCTTGAGCCATCTTAGCCGAAATCTCTCCGGATGTTGGAGCATAAATCTTTAATTGTTTATAGTAGGCCATCGCTTCATTCACCTGGCCTTCAACCGCATCTAATTGTCCTTTAGCAGCTTTTTTATCTTCTGCTCTTGCTCCTTTTTGAGCCATGGTATACATTGCCTGAGCTGCTTTCATTTGTTCTTCGGCTGCATTTCTTTTAAAGGTCATTTCGTCCATTTGTTGCGTTGAAATAAGGCTATCTTTATACATATTTAATAGCCTGAGATAGGATTTGTCGGCAAATTCAAATTGACTTTTTGCCATTTCATACTTGTTTTTGATGGCAAGTATTTCTTCTTCTCGGGCTCCTTTATTTGCTTTTTCATTCACAGAAGCTGCAGCAGAATAAACACCTTGAGCCTGCTGGATCTTTGCATCAAGAATTTCACTATCGATGGAAGCCAATAGCTGTCCTTTTTCCACATTATCACCTAGTTTTACGAAGATACTATCTATTCTTCCTGGAACTTCAGAAGCAATTCTAATCTGGGTCGTTTCAAATAAGCCTACAAAAATTCGATCTTTTTCAGGATCTGGTTTTAGAACCAATAATAGGATGATACCTGTTAGAATGATCAAAATAGGAACCAGTAGAATGATCAGTTGTGTCTTTTTCTTCATGTCAATTAATTATTGAGGTTATTCATAGTTAAACTGCCAGACGCAGTTAATAATTCTAAGGCAGTTTGTCTTTGCATAGCGACCATTTTATAATAATCCAGAATAGCTTCCTGATAGTCAGTTTCGGCTTCTAGTCTTTGAGAAATATTAATTAAGCCCTCTCTATAGCTTGCTATGGCAAGATTAAGTGCATTTAACGAAACTTCTTTTTCCTTCTCTTTTAATAGAATTTGCTGATTTTTTATTTCAAACTCGATTTTAATTTTTTCTTCAAATAGTTTGAGTTTTTCTTCGGCATCAATCTTCTTATTCTCTGCCATATTTTTCTCGATTGAAGTTTTTTGAATCTGGTTATCGCTTTTGAGACCATTAAAAATCTCCCACTCAAATCCTACACCTACTAAATAGGCTGGAAAACCTTGAAAATAGTTGAGATCTAAATTTATTGGTTGTTCAGAAATAGGAGTTTCATAAGGAGTTTTAATTTCGGAGTTAAATAAATTAAAATAACTAAGTGTTGCGAATGCGGCTACTTTTGGCAAAAAATGACTTTTGTTCATCTTTAGCTTATACTCATAAGCATCAATAGAAGCTCTTAAAGCGTTCAATTCAGGTCTGTCAGCATACGACTGGTTATTTTGGGTTAAAAGCCAGGGTTTCAAATCAAACGTATATCGTTCAATTTGACCTATTTCTTTCCCGGTGAGTACCGAAAGCTTTAAATGGAGCAAGCGAAGATTTCCCACTAACTCCATCTTTTTCGAGGCCAGATTGAGCTCAGCAGCCGATATCTTTTCTCTTTCAAATGGGGTGGCCAAGCCATTTTCAATGGCGGTTTTCACCCTTGTTTTCTCTTTTGAAAGGCGTTTTTCACTTTCAATTAAAACAATTTTAGATCGCTCAAGTAGCTCGATCTTGTCAAAAGTATCAATGACATCTTTGATGATATCTGCTTTTTCTCGTTGTAAAAGAAAGTTTTTAGCTTTGATTTTTTCTTTACTGGCTTTTGATCCGTAATTAACTTGCAAGCCAGAAAACAATAAGGCGTTTGCCGTTAAATTTGCATTTAGAAAATGTCCTTTTACATCAAATTGTGATTCGCCATCAAAAATTTCAGTACCTGAAATGGGCAACTGAAAAGTTGGGATATCTGCATTAATATTTGCTGATCCATAGGCATAACCTCCATTCATGGTTAGCGTAGGAATAAAGTTCTGCTTGATCGCTCTGGTTTCTATGCTGTCGATCATAAGATCATTGTTGGCATTTTTTAAGGAATAACTTTTTTGGATACTGAGTTGTATCAGCTCTAATTCGGTATCAGATAAGTTTTCCTGACTCAGCATAGTTACTGATACAAACAGGAAGCATAGTAGAAATGAATTTTTCATAGTGAAATATTATGCTAAGACTCGATTAAATGGTTTTGACAGCTCATATGTACCAATCACTTTTAAATAGCAATTAATTTTCCAGTTCTAATTTCCAACTTGCCTCACCAGCTTTAAGCTGATAGCTCAGTATTTTGTCTCCACCTGTAGGGCAACAATTTGCGTCGCCCTCTTTGTAAATAGGAAATTTTCTATAAAGTCGATTCTCGTTAAAGTAGATGGAATCATGCCCCATATATCCATAAAAAGGCTTTCCTTCCTGAATATCATTTTCTGAAATCTCGGGAACATAAATTGAAGTAAGACTGAGATCTTGGTTTGAAGCAAATCCAAAAATAGATGCATAGGAACCAGATCCGGTACTTCTTGCTATAATATAGAGTTCATCATAACCATTACCATCTAAATCTTTTAAAACTGCTTCTTGAAACGGATCACTATCTCTAATGACAAGACTGTCTTTGCTATTTGGGAAATCCTTAGTAACAACTGAAAAATCATTAAGGCTGCTGTTTTTTTGAATTGCAATTAACGCTATGGATTTTCCGGTTGAGGTTTTAAAAATGGACTTTTTAATATTGTCTGAATTTGCAGCAACTGCAGGTGATATATTTTTTTCAGTCATTTCCTGACTGGATACTGGAGTCGATTTTTCTTGCTTACAAGCGATGAGGAATAAAAAGAGAATGAACAGAGGGAGAATTGATTTCATTGTTTTTTTGATGAGTTATTTTTAAAATATTGATAAGCAGAAATTAAAAGAAATAATAACAGCAAAGGGTAAATAATGATTAGATCAACTCTAATTATCGGATCATGTGATGGCAGTTTTCTAGCCCAGATCCATATACCTATTTCCCAGAAAAGATATCCAATAAGCAGTGCTAAAGTTAACCTTTGTAAACTGCTAGTGTTTTTCATGGTTCATTTTTGCACTGGCTAAAATACGAAAAATTTGATTTAGCTAAAATATTTCTTGTACTGTTCAATCCTAAAATCAAGCGTTGTGAATTTTTGATTTTGGCTTTTTCGGAGTTTGTAATATGGGTCTGCTCCAATTGATCTGTTGGCAGCACTTGAAGGGGAGATCAAGGAGATAGTTCTTATGCTTCGATCGTCAAAAATAAGTTCATGAATTTTAGGCCGATCGGACGATACGGGAATCAAGTTTAGCCCCATCGACCTCAGTTGATCTCTAAACAAATATTCAGGACCGTTTTTACTGTTTCCACCCATAAAAAGTATCTTTGTTATCGCTTTATTTTCATTCAGATAAGCCAAAAGATTTCTTAATTTAATGTGCTTCATACCCAGATCAGAGGCGTCAATTTTTTCTCTTTGGCAATGATTGACCATATCGCAGATTCCAACTCCATATTTCACTAAAAACGATTTTCGTTGTACAATTGCTTCATGAGTATTTTCATAGGTCAGGTTCAGGTCGAAGATCTTATCTAAAATGGGCCAGAGTAAGCCAAACTTACTTCCGTAGCAAAAATCTACATCTTCCTTATAAAGGTTCCCAAAAGAGAATCTTGGAGGAGGAATTGTTCCCACGATCAATTTTGTAGCCCCATTTGGTATGAAAGCAGGGTAAGGATGTTCGTGGATAAATCCCATTATAACTTCTCTTGTAATTAACGGCCTTTATAGAAGGCAATGGTATTGATAGTTTTGAAGATAATTCGAATATCAAGTGTTACCGACCTGTTTTTGATATAGTAAAGATCATATTCAAGTTTTTTATAGGAATCTTCTATGTTTTCACCATACCCGTATTTAACTTGAGCCCAACCGGTGATTCCTGGTTTGATAAGATGCCTTGAATCGTAAAGAGGGATGTTATGGATGAGTTGGTCGATAAATATTTTTCTTTCTGGTCTTGGGCCGATAAAACTCATTTCTCCCTTTAGCACCGACCAAAATTGCGGGAGTTCGTCTATCCTTAAATTTCGCAGAATTTTCCCAAAACTGGTTACACGTAAGTCTCCCTTGACTGACATTTTGGCTCCGTGCTTTTCTGCTTCGACAATCATTGACCTGAACTTGATGATTTCGATTGCTTTCCCTCCTTTTCCAACCCTACGTTGTTTGTAGAAAAGAGGGCCTTTGTTAAAAAATATATTTAATAACAAAATGAAAGGGCTAAGAAACAGCATCAATGAGAGTCCTAATAAGGACGCAAGTAAATCGACAAGTTTATGCCATAATAAATAAAAATAATTATGATTGTATTTGGAAATTGGAAGAATACTATAAAATTGGTTTCCGGCAAATTGAAGAGGAATGGCTTCTTTGACCTCTTCGTATAACTTAAAATAGGTTTTTACTTGTACCCCTTTTCCTATGGCTTTTATTAAGCAAGTATTCAATGAATTGGAAATTGATTCCTGATCATGATCTGATATGATGACCAAGTCTATAAGTTTTTTAGTAGTCATCCTTTCGATCGCTCTTGAAAGTCGTTGAATTTGTTTCGGTTCTTTAGAAATCGTATAGGTTCTTAAAATTTTTAATCCATGTTCAAATTCATGTCCTTCAATTGATCTGTTAATTTGATCAATGAGGATTTGATCAGTCTCTTCAGAAGTCAGGAGAATACAGTTTTTGGCAAGTACATTTGAATGGATCACAGAGGCATAAAAAACCCGCCAAAACGCGAGGACTATTGTAAAGCCCATACTAAGTATAAGTAATTTGCTCATTTCAATTATGATATCAGCACTAATTGATGTTGTTATGACATATGTAATTGTAAAAATAATTCCTATAAAAAAAGAAAGAGGCAATACTTTTCGGGTTTTGTTGACATGGTCAAGGTCATAGAAATTGAAAACGATGGTTAACACCCAGAAGACACCAATACCAAACAATAAGCTTAAACCATTTGCCTGAAGGAAATCATAAAAAGATAGATTTTCAGAATTAAACTTTTGGTAATAAAACAGACTGCCAATTAAAATGCACAGATCTACAAAAGCCAATAACAATTTCTTATGCCAAAGACCAAACTGAGGCAAGGCAAAACTTTTTTTAGAAATTTGTTGAATTTCGGCGACTGAATTCAAATTGATTTATTTTCATGCAAATATAAACTTAATTTATACTGAAATCAATGAATTTCATTTACCCGAGGGTCTAACTTTTTAATTGAGTCATATAGCCTGTGAGGTAATAAACCCAAAATGATCGGAATCAATGCATAATAGTATCTGTAAAATGGCAGGTTTATATGTTTAAAACCTTGAAGTCTAAGTTTGCAGTCATACAGTCTGTATTTTAATGATTTCCTTTTATGATAATTGTTATCCATTCTGTATTTCAGCAGAATTTCCTGAAGATTGTGAAATTTCAATCCCTTTCCTGCAGCTCTGAACCACATTTCATAGTCTTGGGTAGTGCGATAAGCTTCATTGTAATATCCTATTGCAGCAAAACTTTTCTTCCGAAACATAACGGTTGAATGCGTTATCGGATTAGCCTTTGGTAAAAGAGCAATAATATCATCATGCATCTTTGGTGATTTTCGCAATTGAATTTCTTCACCGGCTTCATTGATATCCAAGGCTGCTGAACCAACCAAATCAATTTCTTGATGATGGTCAAGAAATTTTACTTGTTTTTCAATTCTTGATGAGAAGGCTATATCATCTGCGTCCATTCTGGCTATATACTCACCCTTGGCAAGTGAGATGGCACTATTAAGGTTCACAGTAAGCCCCTTATTAACCTCGTTGTATACAGGTTTGATTCGGGAATCTTTAACGGCAAAATTTTGAATGATTTTTTTAGTAGAATCTATGGATGCATCATCAAATACTATGAATTCAAATTCTTGATAGGATTGATTGATAATACTATCTATGGCTTGATGTAAGAACTTCTCACTATTATAGGCGGATAAAACTATTGATACTTTTGTCATAGTAGTTTTGATATATCTAATTTGACTTGTCGCCTGTATCCTTGGTAGACCGTATCAAAAGTAATTGAATTATCATCTGAAAACCTGGGATGAAGATCGCATCTAATTTCATTATGATAGGATAAAGGATTATAAAAAGAGCCAATAAGGCTTAGTTTTTGTTTGGTAAAATCATATAAAAGGAGCTTGCTCATTCTATAACGATCTGGATAGGTGTCAGTTAGCATGTACCTTTCACATTTACTGAAACTAGGATGGCCGTCTTCCGTTAAGATATTTTGTCCTATTTGCCTGAATTCATTTTTTCTGTCCTGATGCAGGTAATATCCGTTTCCGGATTTATATTTATGCATCCAACCAATAATTTCTTGTCCATTTTTCCAGTTACAATGTGAAACCATTCCATCATCGGATAACAGATGTAAATCTGAGCCATCTTTGTTTGCAGTGAACAATCTACTAAATTTTTCACCACTTTTTAAGTACCATCTATGCAAAAACATAAAGCGTTCCCCTCCAGGAGCTATCTGTATATGATTTATCCCGTGAAGGGCATTCGTCATTTCCGGTTTTTCTTTATATCTTTTTAAAGAATCGATAGATATGATCAACTCACTCTTATTTTCTTCAATATCTATTGAAAAAATCCCATCTGACTGATCATCATAAAAAGTATCATTATTTATGATCATGAGCAAAGTATCCATAGGAGTTGTCGAGTTTTGTTAATCGTTTAAAATTCAGTCCAATAGCAGTTTTGCTATGTCGATCAAATGCGTAAATGGCTTGATCTATTAGGGTTGCATCATTATTCTTTAAGTTAATAATTTTAGTGCGATACCTCCTGTCCTGAAAAATATTATGTAGAATGGTCTCCTGATCAAGCCAGAATAGTCTGGCTCCTTGTTGCCAGTTCCAGGCATTGGTTTCTGAGACCTTATGACCGTCAACAAGAATGTCGAGGTAAGAGGCATCAGGTTTGTTTTTTCCAATAGCGTGTTGAAAAGAATGTGTTAAAAAAGACCCATTGAGTTCTGGAGAAGAATCGTAATAACCCCAAAAGTTTCCTTTATTTTCATCAGTTTTTAGAGTTTTCAATTCCACACCTTCACAAAGCAAGTACGTGTAAGGTCGTTTATAGAAGCTATGATTTAATTTTTGATAATATAATTTCATCCTGGATTTAAGTCCTGGTCTTGTATTTAATAAGGTAGCAATATACTTCTCTATTTTTCCGTAATTTGACATTCATCTAAGTATAAAGATTCGTATTTTGCAGCCATTTTATTTGCGTCAAAATGTTGTTTGATCCTAGTTGGAAATGATTCCAGAAGCGTAGCGTTTTTATGGTCAATTAATTCGATCATTTTGTTTTTTAGCCCGTTAATGTCTGTTGCATTAAAAAGATAGGGATAATCATCACCTACGATTTCTTTGTGTGCAGGGATGTCTGACAGCAAGACAGGCAGCTCCATTGATATCGCCTCCAGCACGGAATTTGGGAGTCCTTCAGATAGGGATGCGGAGACATAATAATCACTTCGGTCGAGATAATCATATACATTTTTTACAGCTCCTTTGAATATGATATTTTCGCTTTCGTATTGCTTTCGAAGTCGCTCTTCCAGTGCTCCCGAACCGATAAATAAAAGAGAAATATCTTTCCTGTTTAACAACTGAAAAGCTTTAATGATGACTTCAGGTGCTTTTCTTTTTATAAGGGAGCCACTTGCCAGCATTATTCTTTTATCCTTGGGCAGTCCTAATTCAAATTGTCTTGACTGCATCATATCATCTGACTTTTGGTAATCTGTTGTTACGATACCATTTGAAATAATGCCTGTTTCAATACTTTCATTGATCGAAAACCAATGTGATATATGACGTGAACAAGCAATGGGATGGTCAATACGGGAAATTACTTTTACATGCTTTGCTGCCATCATTTTCCCTTTGATCTTGCCAAACTTCATTGGGTAATCCTCACACGGAATATTGTGAATTGTTGTAAAACTCTGTACTCTTTTGAGTTTTGAATTGATGATATCCGCTCTCAGGCCATGGCTATGGCATATTTGGATTTTCTTATGATCTATAATCCTTTGAATGATCTTTCTGTTTTTCAACAGACCCTTGAGTCTTGAATTGCGTAAGTCAATGATCTCACAGCCCATATGTTGAAATTCCTTATACATGGAATTTGACTTTTCTGAGCTAAGAGCAATAATTAAAACAGTAAATTTTTGTTTGTCCAACCCATGTATGATCCCGTATAAAATATTTATAGGTCCGCTTTTTTTGAGCGTTGATACCAGGTATAGGATGTTGATCTTATTCATAAAGAAACGAGCAGGCATTGAATTTTTAAAGATAATTAATTGTTCAGTTTAAAAAGCCATTTTAGCCCTTAGATGCATGAGACGACACAATTGTTTTTTCCAGGAACAAAGTCTTGTCACCAAAAATAAAAAGGCTATAGAATAATGAAACCAGCATAATACCGGAAATACGGTCCAACATGTTCTCAAATACTAAATTTAATAAAAGCAGTATAACAAAGGAATTCAGCAAATGTATTTTTGCTGTACTTTAGGGGAAGGAGCAAAAAAGTAATTAAAAGAAAGAGGCCCAATAAACCCGCACTTACCAAGGCTTGCAAAAACTGGTTATGTATATTTTTATCTTTGCCAGTGATCAGATCGATTTTTATTTTTGATGTTTTAATTCCGATCCCAATAGACAATTCACTAAAACTAAATTCATTTAGTGAATTCCATAGATAGAGCCTTTCCAGGTCACTGTTCTGGGAAACTTTTTTATCTTTTAAAATTACTGAATCCAATAACTGCTTCATTCTTAATTGAGTAGATGGAATACTTACAGACAGGACGATTATAGAACTTACAACAAGGGTCCCAAGAAGCATTTTTCCTGAGTTTCTGACACGAAAGAATTCAATACACATCAGGATCAATAAGGAAGCAATTCCAGCCTTTGAACTGATGAGAATGATACATAGAGAATGGAGTAGAATGAGGGTTAATCGTAGCCATTTGTTTATTTTTATATGTGGTGTAAAAAGTATGATCATTAGCGTTACCACAGAAAAGAAGGCATAATATGAGGGGTGTAGATCAAGAAACAGGAAAATTCTTTTATAACTTAATTCTCCCCAGTTCAGCAGCATGTGATTAGAATAGAATTGCTCCGTTGTCTCACTATCCCAATTACCGTAAGTTGTCATGTCACGATTGAGCCATGATTTAATCAATCCGACAAGCAATAGCGCAGCACTTAAAATGCTCATAAAATATACTTTGACCCTTAGTGCGAAAATTTGTTGTTGTTTATTTGAACATACTACGATGACAGGGATAAGAATAAATGCAAGTCGCTTGGTAATTTGCCGAAAGTCAAATCCACTATTGTAAAACAGGTCTAGTAATAAGCCAATAACAATACTGCCAATAAAAGTGGAAAACAACAAATATCTCTTTTTGAAATAATCAGGATAATTATTTTTTATCAAAACAAAAGCGACCGCCGACAACAGTCCAAAAATGATAGAATTCAAAGCAAATGAAATAAGAACAGAAGGCAGCAGGCCAGCTAATAAATAGGTAAAAAGCGCTCTTAATTTCATAAGGAATCAATATTTTTAGGCCTCGCAGTATCTTTGTCAATATGTTTATTGATCCATTCCATATCATATGTTTTCAACGATAAGGTTCCTACATTCGAATATAGGATCTGGGGAATATATCCTACACGGATATTTTTTTGCTGGGCCACGATTCTAATGCTAAACACCATGGGAATCAAAATAATTAAACTCATTTTGATCAATTGTGATACTGAACTTTTCTTTTGTTCCATGATGATGGTAAAAAGCCCAAAAAATATAGCTAAAACAGCGTATCTGCTGAATAGATTTGGAAAGGAGAATAGTATGTTGATCAAAATAAGAAATGAGATGGCATAGGGTCTGTAGCCATTTTTATTCTTTGTACATGATAAAATACAGCAGTACTGCGATGTATAAAGCTCTTTCTGTATAAAATTGAAACAATGCCTTCCAGGTTCTGTCATCAAAATATTCTAATGCCCAATAACCAAGAAAGTAACTTTCAATTTTTAGTTTTAGGGGAATTTCTGGAAAATACTCAATAAAATGAGTCGTTAGAAAAATAAAAATATAACTACCAAATGGCATTAAGAACATAGATATTAAAAGAATGATATTGAGTTTCTTATTCCTGACTTTGGATAAAAAATATAATGGGATGGCAATCAAGGCCGCGAAATGAATTGAGGCAGCAAGCAGTAAAAGAAGAAATGCATATTTCTTTCCTTCCAGCTTTCGAATGAAGGCATATATAACGCATAGCATCGCCAAAGGAAATCGTAAAAACAAACCTTGCAGTAAAAAATCAAATTGCATCACAAATAAAAGAAGGACAAGCACATTGATTTTTTTGCGTTGTTTTAGCAATAAATTAAATGATAATTGAAAAAAAGAAAAGATCATTAAAAAAATAACAATTCTGATAGACAAGCCAAGCTTCGCGCATCGCATAAAGAATTGCGTAAAAAAGAAAATCAGGCTTAATACTTAAGAAATTCATAAAAGAATCAACATCGTATTTCTGAAAATCAAAATAAATCATATACAGTCTGTATAGATCTCCGGTAGGCGCTAAAAGAGAAGCAACTAACCCAAAAAAGCCTGAGACCAATATTGTATAGAAGACCCTTCTTGTCTTCATCATTTGAAAAATAATCAAGGGTATTGACCAGAATGGAAGGAGAAAAAAGAGTACTCCCATAACAATGTCTGAAATATAGTATCTTGATTTGAGTATATTTTTCATCGTGAAACAAAAATCAATCTGAATTTTATGGCAACAATTAGTCTATATAAAGCCATCACAACGTCAACTAGAATTCTTGATATTATGATGATTTCAAAGTTTAATGAGCCCGTCTTCCAAAAAATTAAAAGAATCAAGATATAGATTGTTGCGGATATTATAAAACTAAAATTAAAATGATTTTGATAACCAAACGCGATAAATGTGTTTGGCCCCAACAAATAAGTCAGGACAACTACAGGAATAAGTATGCTTAGACGTTGCAGCAAAGAGCTGTATTCCCTTAATTCGGAGCCCCCAAGCAGATGCATCAAAAATTCTGCCTGCCAATAGGTAAACGCCCAAAACAGAAGAGAAACTAAAAACCCTATAAAAATGACCTTCTGATTAAGTAATAGGTTCTTTGATCTAGCGATGGTTGGAAATAATGCAACTGAAAGGGTCTCAAATGGCAATTGCATTACAGCTATTATTTTAAATGAAATATCAAAGCTACTTACATCTTTCATCGAGCAAAAGATGCCTATAAGCATGATAGCTGCAAAATTAAAAGATTTACCAAATACGCCCCCAAGGAAAAAAGTAAAGGATTCTTTTAAAAGTTGGGTAATATCGACTAATTTGAACCAAACGAGTTTTATATTGAATTTTGCTAATGGCGTAAATTAATCCGGAGAAACCAATGAGTATTTGGCTCATGGTTAACAGAAATGCGTATCTCAAAAGATGTTCCGTTTGTGTGATTAGCCACAACGTTGTTATGACCAGTAAAAGTCGAAAAACAAAAATAATTTTCGTGGGAATTTCTAACTTTTCCGAACCTTGAAAAAACCAAATCGGAAAAATCGCCTCGCCAAAGGCAAATCCCAAAAGTATTACTAGCAAAAAGGTATTTTCTTGCAGCAATGGGAAAAAATTTAGACCAACTAGGAAAATGATACTGCTGCCTATAAACAACGATATTTTAATACCCATAATGGATGAAAATACCTGGTTGATTTTATGCGGATCACTATTTTCTTCAGAAACATATTTGGCGGCATAAGTGTTGAACCCAAAATTGACGATAATGACCAGGTATTGTATAATAGAAAATGCCCAGACAAAGATGCCGTAAGTTTCGCCTCCCAAAGTTCTTACCAGGAAGGAAACCAGAATATATTGACTTAAAATATTGAAAACCCGCAGCAATGATAAATAGGAAAAATTTTTAAAAATAATTTTTCCATCTGGGTTTAGATTTGGCAATTTTAAAATGTTCACCTAAAAAGATACGTGGTTAATAGAAACCAATTATAAGATCATAGTCATTATCATTTTATGCAATGACTTAAAGATGATTCTTATAATTGACAAGTTGTTGATCTAATTTTCGGATAGAAATCATTAGAAACATTAATGCAAATCCGGCAATAAAACCTATAATAGCGAAATTCTTATACCAAGTCTTGACCTTCATGCCTATTGCGTTAAAACTTGAAACAACATTAATAACCTCGTTTTCTGAGGTCAGTTTTTCATTTACTTCAATGAGCTCTTCATTCATGACCATGTATTTGTCAAAAACATCAACTTCTTTGGTTGCATTTCCTGTTTCAGACATAAAAATATTCGTTCCGGAATTCTCTTTTGCACTTTCAGTCAACAGCACTTTTTTATACAACTCACGCAATGAATCAAGTTCGATCATTGAGCTTTCAAGTGCAGATTTTTTACTGATCAAATTCTTATAAGCGGTAGTTTTGACTTTAGTATAATAACTATTCTTCTGATCGAATTGATAATAGGAGACTCTAGTTTGTTAAAAATATATTTGTCTTTTGCTGTGATCGTGACCACATGGTACTTAAAAGATTCGATGGGTTGCTCTTTTGAAAATATTTTGTAATCTACATGTTTAACAGCATTACTGTCAAGTTCTGCTATAAAGTCTTTATACGAAAGCAATACCTGATTCTGGTTGGTATAAGGCTCAATCTCGATCCAAGAGATACTTGTGGCTTCTTCTTTCGAGATGTTAAGGCTTGAAGCAAGCTTTTCAAAGTTATCTTGTTTCACAAGACTTAAGTAATAGTCTATATTTTTGTACAGTTGAACGGCAGATCCAAAATTGGGTTCAACTGTCATGGAAGATTCATACTGAACTTCCTTTAAGGCATATTGGTAAACTGCCCCAAGAGAACCACCTATTAAAGCAGCAAGTATCATTTTTTTAAGACTTCCTCTTATAAAAATGATGAAGAGTAAAAACCAACCAAAAATCGTTTTAAGTAAGTCAGATATGAAATTAACAATACTTGTGAATCCTTTCCCTATCAGAACGAAAAGTTGTGCAATATCCACATCATCCTCTTTTGATCGGCCTTGTTGTTCTTTGTCTTCAAGTTCATTTTTCTTCATAAAATAAGCATTAGTTTAAAGGGTAAAAATACTTAAACAAAGCTAAGAATAACAATATTTTTTAAACGATGTTTCAGAAACACTTGAGATCCATCTAGAAAAGGCCCTGTCATCTACTTGAATATGGGCCCTTTTTATTAGACTTTGTAAAATTTAAAAGTCACGATAATGGAGGACGTGAATCTATTATTGGTGATGTCTAAATTGGCAGGATCCGCTCCTTAGGCACTCATAAATCGATATTGATCTGCATATGCCGAATTGTCGTAAGCAAAATCAAGGCCAAAGCTTTTGAAAATTTGACACCGAGTCCAAATGAATAACCCTTTACATCATATGCTGAGATGAAGTATTATAAGGTGATTGAATGATTCTATATCCTCCTCTGAAGCTTAGAATATTATATTTCCATTCGGTTCCAATTTTGAAGGAATTTGTATTTCTTAAGCCCTGTATTCAAGTCGAGGTTCTCATCAATAAAATTACTGGAAGGTTTCAGCGTGGTATTTTTATAGCCTTGATAGATATAGTCAAAACTAATCAAACCATATTTGTCCGAATACATAGGCTATACTGCCTGTGAACTTACCAGCAGTTTTAAGTTTGTAGTCATAATAATTAGGCAAGGGATATTCAGGGTCAGGGTCTATTTCGCCATTGAATAAATAAGCTTCTTCTCTGCTCAAATCTTTCAGATAAATTATACCATATTGGAGATTGATATGAGGCCCCCAAGCGAAGGCCTTTGTAAGGAGTTAAATCATTCCAAGCCCAAAATTGAAACCGCTGGCATAGGTAGACAAATATTCCACGTTTCTTACATCCATGGTATTTCCTTCTCCATCATTACTGCTTTCCTCAAAAATAGTATTTTGATAGAAATCTATATGATGAAATGCCATAGAAGCCCCCATATATAAAATCTCTTTATAAAGGGTTGCAAAGCTAAAGTTGAATTTATCATTGATTCCTGAGGTATAGTTGTAAAAGTATTGATCATCAACATTAATATAATTGATGTCGTTATCAGGATCATTATCAAAATTAAAATCTGGATCATCAGGATACTCCGGAATACCGCTATTACCCTGGACCACATAATTGTTGTTATAATGATTTACAACGCTATAATTAAATCCAAAAGCAAACTTGTAGATATCTGAATTCCCAAAACTGTCCCAGCTGTTTACTCCACCGATTTGAGAAAATCTGAAATAATCGTCACTATTGGGAATGGAATTTCCATAAAATGATGCATTGATATCTGTATCTCTGTAAGTAAACGTAGTAGAGAATTCTCCCTTGTTATAAACCGCTAATCCAGCAGGATTGATATCTACTGCAGACATATCATTACCAAGAGCTCCAAAGGCACCGCTCATACCGACATATCTTGCAGTTCCAAAATTACTCTCTGACGAGAATAAAACTGCCTGATCAACATAGCTTAGTGATTGTGCTGACATCACAAAACTACATAGGTATAACATCACCAAAGGTATTTTCAATTTCATAGTATGCGTTTTTAAATTATCTTTTTGATGAAGGTCGCTTGATGAAGAAGAGGAACGACTTCCACTTCCGCTTGCCATACTGGAGCTTCTGCTCGAGGTGCCGGATGATCTTGAAACACTGCTTGAACGACTTCCGGAGGAAGATGAAGATCTTGCAGAACTACCTGAACTCCTTCCGCCACTACCGTAAGACCTGCTTGAAGTATTTTGACCGACACTTCTATTAGAACTATAGGCTCTTTGCATATTTGAAGATGGGACATATTTTTCATAGCGTTGCATATTTCCATTTGTCCTTGCACTTGCATAGGAAACTCTGTTCGCAGTTTTTGGTCTATCAAAGTTCTGTGCCCTTTTTATAAAGGTACGATTTGTTCCGGACATTCGTGTCAATATTGTTATAAGACATTTGTCTTCTGCCTGAGCTGCTTCTCATCCCTGAACTACTTCTCATCCCTGAGCTACTTCTCATCCCGAACTACTTCTCATTCCTGAGCTACTTCTCATTCCAGAACTACTTCTCATTCCTGAAGAACTACTTCTAGAACTGGGTGAGTAAGATCTTGATGATGAAGATTTATTAGTTCTGCCGCTGTTATTTCCTGAATTATACCTGTTACTTGAACGGGAACCAGTATTACTGTAGCTTGATCTATTTGAATACGATCTACCATTGTTTCCGGAAGCAGTTGTACCTCGCTACGTTCTGCTACTTGAATATCTAGAGGCCACATTTCTGCTACTTGATCTGCTAGATCTTGAATTGAACGAATCTGATCTATTGATCCTTCCAGTATTCATTCTGCCAGTGTTATAAGCATATCGTTTTCCGTAAGTGGATCTTTCGTAATAGCCTGGATAATATGGAGGATAATAGCCTGGGTAATAACCCCATCCTGGGTAACCCCATCCTAACCAGGTAACCCCATCCATATCCATAACCCCATCCATAACCGGATAGCCCCATCCATAACCATAGCCAAACATGGATTACCCCATCCGTAAAAACCTCCCCATCCATACCAAGGTCCGCCCCAGCCCCAGCCAGCACCAATTCCTACATTAAAGTTGATACTTACACTAGAGGTTGTTTGTTCCCATGGAGGATTTCCAACATATTGATTTTCAACATATACGGTATCTGTATCGTAATTGCCTTCATAGGCATCTACATCGGTAAAATATTCTTCATTATTTTGGTGTTCACCGGAAAAGTAATTTTGGTAATAGTCGGTTCGCGTATCCCTAACCATGACTACTTCCTGTTTCGTATTTGGAGTACCATAAATGCCATCATCCGTCATTATAGGCTTGCTGAGAAGAGCTGCATGAAGAAAAACTTACAACCAGAAATCCCAGTAGCATACTGTAAAAAGATATATTTTTAATAGGAGTAATGTTTTTCATAGTGACTTATTTTTATGGTTGTAAGACAAAAAAAAACTAAGTTTGCAACTTATTTTTTCGAGTTCATAAGTAATATTACAATATTTATGCCAAAAATTATTTTTTATGGGTAGTAAACTGACTAAAAGAGCGGAAGATTATTCGAAATGGTACAATGAATTGGTTGTAAAAGCTGACCTTGCGGAGAATTCTGGAGTGCGAGGTATGATGGTAATTAAACCTTATGGCTATGCAATTTGGGAGAAGATGCAAGCAGAGCTGGACAGGATGTTCAAAGAAACTGGTCATGAAAATGCCTACTTTCCGTTGTTTATCCCCAAATCATACTTTAGTAAAGGAAGCCAGTCATGTTGAGGGTTTTGCAAAAGAATGTGCGGTAGTTACGCATTATAGACTTAAAAATGATGAAAATGGTAAAATAGTAGTTGATGAAAACGCAAAACTTGAGGAAGAATTAATCATCAGACCTACCTCAGAAACTATCATTTGGGACTCTTACAGAAAATGGATTCAATCATACAGAGATCTGCCTTTGCTTATCAATCAATGGGCAAATGTAATGCGCTGGGAAATGCGGACCCGATTGTTTTTAAGAACAGCAGAATTTTTTTGGCAAGAAGGGCATACAGCCCATGAAACGAAAGCAGAAGCTATTGAGGAAGCCCAAAAAATGCATAGATGTTTATGCTGAATTTGCCGAAAACTTTATGGCGATGCCTGTTATAAAAGGAACAAAGACTGAAAGTGAACGATTTGCCGGTGCCTTGGATACCTATACAATTGAGGCCATGATGCAAGATGGAAAAGCACTGCAGGCAGGAACTTCACATTTTCTGGGTCAAAATTTCGCAAAGGCCTTTGATGTAAAATTTACGACAAGGGAAGGAAAACAAGAATATGTATGGGCAACTTCATGGGGTGTTTCAACCCGTTTAATGGGAGCTTTGGTGATGGCTCATAGTGACGATTTCGGATTGGTTTTGCCACCTAAATTAGCCCCTATACAAGTGGTTATTGTTCCGATTTATAAAAACGAAGAACAACTTCAACTATTAAATGAAAGGGTAGAGGAATTGACAAAAGAATTGCGTCAAAGGGAATCTCAGTGAAATATGATAACCGCACCACCTATAAACCAGGATGGAAATTTGCTGAATACGAATTAAAAGGTGTTCCTGTGAGAATGGCCATGGGACCAAGAGATCTTGAGAATAATACGGCTGAATTGGCCCGGCGCGATACCCTTGAAAAGGAAAATATTAGTCAGGATAGCTTGGTGAGTAGAATAGAAGATCTATTGGTTGAAATTCAAGATAATTTATTTGATAAGGCATTGGATTTTAGAAATGGATTTGATCACTGAGGTTGATAATTTTGACGAATTTAAGGAGGTATTAAAAACAAAGGGCGGGTTTATATCTGCTCATTGGGATGGCACTTCTGAAACAGAAGAAAAGATCAAAGAATCTTACAAAAGCGACTATTAGGTGTATGCCTTTGGATGCGAAGGAAGAAGAAGGAGTTTGTGTATTGAGTGGCTAAGAAATCTAAAAAAAGGGTCTTGTTTGCCAAGGCTTATTGAAAATAATAAAAAAAAATTAAAAAGTGCTTGCAGAGTTTAAAATTTGTATTAATTTTGCACTCGCTTTAATAAATAAAAGCACAATCTTGGCCCGTTCGTCTATCGGCTAGGACGCCAGGTTTTCATCCTGGTAAGAGGGGTTCGATTCCCCTACGGGCTACGAATTTGTTTTAATAACAATTTAATAATAAAAGTATGGCAAATCATAAATCGGCATTGAAGAGAATTAGAAGTAATGAGTCGAAACATTTAAGAAACAAGCACCAGCATAAAACTACGCGTAATGCAATCAAAAATTTGCGTGCTGTTGAGGAGAAAAAAGATGCTGAGGCCTTATTGTCAAACGTATGTTCTATGGTTGATAAATTGGCTAAAAACAATGTTATCCACAAAAACAAAGCGGCTAATATCAAATCAAAATTGACTTTACACGTTGCTGCTTTATAAATAAGTACGCACTTCAAGATATAGAGCAATCCTTAGGGGTTGCTTTTTTTTGTTCAATATTTTCCTGGATTAATTCAATTGCTTCAAAAAAATAGAGCTTGAAGTAAAGGTTAATTGAAGAGCAACTGAAGTATTTTATAAAGATGAGGTTGTCCAATGGAAATAAATCATTCTTTCATTAAATCATTAAATCATTAAATCATTTAATTATTCAATAGATCATTACATCAATACATCATTATCCCTCTACCACTCATAGACCCGATCTGCATCCAATCTGATCAAAATAAATAAAAGTACCGTAAAGCCCCATAAAGAGGATCCTCCGTAACTAAAAAAGGGCAAGGGTATGCCAATAGTAGGAAGCAAGCCAATAACCATTCCTATATTGATCGTGAAGTGAAAAAAGAAAATGGCTACGGTCGCATAGGAGAAAACTTTACTAAAAATTGACTTTTGCCTGTCAGCGATAAAAAGTAATCTTATCAAAAAGATCAGAAATAATAAAATCACAAAACTACTTCCTAAAAAGCCCCATTCTTCTCCTACCGTACTAAAAATATAATCAGTCTGTTGTTCAGGAACAAAGTCTCCTTGTGTTCTGTCACCCTGAAGAAATCCCTTTCCTTTTACGCCACCCGACCCAATGGTGATCACAGATTGAGCAGTGTTATACCCTATGCCTTGGTCATCAACATCCTTTCCCAAAAGAATATTAAAACGGTCGCGATGCCTTTGTTCGAAAACATTGTTAAATACATAGTCTACACTGATAATAAAAACCCCGGTAACCAGATAGATCAGTGCAAATCGAAGCCAATTATGTCTTAGGTATTTTTTGTTTTTATACATCAGATAACCGAGAAGAACCGAAATTAGGACAGAGGCAATGATCAAGGTATTCAGGAATCCAAAAAACAGGGTGACTATAAATAAAGATAGGGCCAGAAAGCCAATAACCAAATAATACAGCGGTAGTCCAAACTGATAGAGTACTAAAATCAATGAGCCGTACACCAGGGCAGAGCCGGGATCAGGTTGTAGCGTGATCAATAAGGCCGGAAGAAAAATAATTCCAAAAGCCTTTAATTGATTAGGTAATTTTTTAAGGTCCTGATTTCGCTCATTTAAATAATTGGCAATTGCCAGTGCCGTAGCTGCTTTTGCGAATTCTGAAGGCTGCAGCCCAAAAGATCCAAAACTATACCAGGAAGTGGCCCCATTGATATTATTACCAAAAACAAATAGTCCGGCCAGAGAAAGAATGGAAACCAAATAAAAAATACCTGAAAACTGTTCATAGAACCTCTTATCTATAGCCAGAATAACAATAATAATGACAAAGCTGAGCAGGATCCAGATCATTTGTTTTCCGTATTTGGTGGTCAGGTCAAATACTTCAAATTCTGTTTCGGAATAGGTTGCCGCATAAATGCTAAGCCACCCAAGAAAAACGAATAGCAGGTAGATAATGATCAATGGCCAGTCGACCCCTCTTAAAATGTTACTCTTCCTTTTGCGCAACGTAGTTCTCTATTTCAAGTTGTTTATTGTACTCCTCTTCCAGGCTGCCTTCCAGCATTCTTTTTTCAAGCCAGTCTCTTTCTATTTCTCCCTTGATATATTTTTCGATCATCAGGCTGGCAATAGGAGCAGCCCATCGTGATCCCCAGTAGCCGTTTTCTACAAATACAGCAATGGCGATCTTTGGATTATCTTTAGGCGCAAAGGCGATAAAAATGGAATGATCCGTAAATTGAACTCTTTCACCATTGATTCGCTTAAAATTCTCAGCCGTACCAGTTTTGCCACAAATTTCAATATCACTAATCTTAGACCCCCTTGCGGTTCCAATTTCAAAAACATTGAACATACCTTCTATGACGGGCTCAAAATGTTCGGGCGCGATGGTGGTATATCTCCGGCTTGTATACTTTTCATCCTGATTAACACTATCTCCCACTTTTTTAAGGATATGAGGAGTGTGGTAATATCCTCTGTTTGCAATGGCAGCCGTCATATTTGCCAGCTGTATGGGCGTGGTCAATACTTCTCCTTGTCCAATAGCGTTGGAAATAGTTGTAATGGCCTTCCATTGGTGGTTGGGGTAATAACGATTATACAATTCAGCATCAGGGATCAGTCCTTTTTGACCCGCCGGCATATCATATCCGAGGTAATTACCCAATCCAAAACTTTTTACGTGTTTACTCCAGTTATCCATTCCCTTAGCCGGGTCATCATATTTTTCAATGGTACGTCTGTAGACATTCGAAAAATAGGAATTGCATGAGCGATAAATACCTGTATTCAAGCTTATGGGTGTGCCAACGATACCACAATGACATTTCATAAACCCGCCACGTCCATATTTGTATCCATGATAACAGTTAAAACCCGTACTGGGTGTGATTACACCTTCCTGCAATGCGACCAAGGCATTGATGATCTTAAAAGGGGATCCTGGCGGATACTGGGCCTGTAGCCCCCGATCAAGCATAGGCTTTTTAACACTGTCATTAAATAGTAAAACGGAATTTTTAGACCTTTTTCGCCCTACCAGCATTTTCGGATCATAACTTGGCGTAGAAACCAAAGATAAAATTTCTCCTGTAGAAGGCTCAATGGCAACGATCCCTCCTCGTTTGTTGCTCATGAGCTTTTCGGCATACATTTGAAGCTCCATATCAAGCGTGAGGGTAATATCTTTGCCTGGCACGGGGAGCGTATCATAAATACCGTCTTTATAAGCCCCTATTTCTTTATTAAAACGGTTCTTTTGGATAAATTTTACGCCCTTTTGACCCCGAAGTACCTCCTCATACTGCTTTTCAACACCCTGATAACCTATAAGTTCTCCAAGCTGATAATAGGTATTACTTTTTAACAAGCCTTCATTCACTTCGCTGATATATCCCAAAACGTTGGCACTGGTATTCTCAGGATATTGTCTCAGGAATCTCTTTTGTATATAAAATCCTTTGTATTTATACATTTTCTCCTGTAAAAAAGCATAATCTTCTTTTGATAGCTGCCCTACAAAAATGGAAGGAATCCGTGGTGAATAATTTCTGGTCTTGTGATATCTTTTTAAAAAGTCGTCTTTTGTGATTCCCAGTAAATTGCAAAACTCCAAGGTATCGAGAGGTTCTACATCTTTTGGGATGATCATGATGTCATAGGAACTCTGGTTGGCAACGAGTAATTTATCATTCCGATCATATATAAATCCCCTGTCAGGGTAAGCGTATTTTATGGTAACTGCAGAGTTATTCAAAGGGTTTTGACGGTATTTTGAATCGACAACCTGTAAAAAAAACAACCTGCCAATAAATATCGCTCCAACCGACAAGATCAAAAAATATAATAATGATTTCCTTGGCATCTTTTATCTTTTATTCATTACAAACGTTAAACTGATCATGGTCAAAATAATGGTAAAAATACTGGTTAAAACAGTATTGAGCAAAATGATTCCAAACTTACTCCATTTAAAATATTCCATACCAAAAACAATAAAATGATGCAGGAAGGTTAAGATCACTACATAAAGAAACATTTTTGGAAATGGAATCTTGAAAATAGTCATAGTTCCGTAATCAATTTCTCTTTTACCAATAACACTTTGCAGAATTGGAATTCTGATAAATGCAATAAACAAAGTGGCAGCTGCGTTAATGCCGCCGGAATCTGAAAATATATCGATACACAATCCCAGAAAAAAACTTAATATCAAAACCGAAGCATCATCTTTTTTGATAGGGAAAAGAAATACAAAAAAGATATAAAAATAAGGATTGATATAGCCCAGGAAATTGATATTATTCAGCACAATGATCTGCAGTAATATCAGTCCAATAAAAAGTAAGGCATTATTTATATTTTCCCTATTCATTTGTTGATTTTTCTTCCAGGGTTTGAATTTCTGTTTTGTCAAAGTTCTTGATCACCTGAACGTTTCCGATAGAACTCATGTCATTGAACAGTAATATATTGATATATTCGTAATTATTATTGAGGGTTTTAAAATCTTTAATCGTTCCAATTGGGATTCCTTCAGGGAATATGGTTGATTTCCCTCCCGTAACCACGGTGTCACCTCTATAAATATCTGCCTGAATGGGAAGATCCAATAGTTGAACGATATTATAGTCCAGGTTGTCCCAACTTAAACTGCCGTAATGATCGCTATTGAGCAGTTTGGCATTAATTCTTGAATTCACATTCAAAATAGACAGTACAGTGGCATAATTTCCCGAAACACTTTTGGTAATACCAACAATTCCTTTACTGTTAATAACTCCCAGATCAGATCCTAAGCCTTGATTTGCACCTTTATTGATGGTCAGGTAATTATTATTCTTTCTGTAATTGTTATTGATGACTTTGGCCGCTGTAAAACTGTATTTTTGCTTGTATTTTAATGTATCTATAACTGTCAAGTCATGCTGAATGACGTCTTTGTCTTCAAGGTTCAGAAGATTTTTTAGATATACATTCTCTTCGTTAAGGCGTTCGTTTTCCTTTTTCAGATTTAATAATTCTTTAAAATTATTGATCTTGTTGTAAATGCCGCCGGATAAGAAATTTGCCGAATTGACGAACTTACTTTTGTGAAATGAATGACTTTGAATTGTAAAAATAACAGCAAACACTTCAAGCAACAAAAACAGGATAAATAATTTATTCTTGTCAAGGAATGAAATAATTTGTTGCATAATATTTTGTCAGGCTACTATTTCATTAAAACACTTTTGTATTTCTCAATATCCTTTAAAGCAATACCAGTTCCTCTAACAACTGCTCTTAGCGGATCTTCAGCAACATAAACGGGTAGGTCTGTTTTGCGAGACAATCTCTTGTCTAATCCTCTCAGCATTGAGCCACCTCCTGCTAAATAAATACCTGTGTTATATATATCTGCCGCAAGCTCTGGAGGAGTCTGAGACAAAGTTTCCATTACTGCATCTTCAATACGTAGAATTGACTTCTCCAATGCTTTTGCAATCTCACGATAAGACAGTTCAATTTGTTTTGGTTTTCCACTCAGTAGATCGCGCCCCTGAATTGAAATATCATCAGGAGGCGTATCCAGATCTTCAGTGGCTGCACCAATCTGAATTTTTATTTTTTCAGCCGTAGTTTCTCCGATATACAAGTTATGCTGAGTTCTTAAGTACATGGCGATGTCACTAGTAAACACATCTCCTGCAACTTTTACTGATTTATCGCAAACAATACCGCTTAAGGCGATAACAGCAATTTCAGTCGTACCACCACCTATATCGATGATCATGTTCCCTTTAGGCATCATAATATCAATTCCAATCCCAATGGCAGCTGCCATTGGCTCATAGATCAGATAGATGTCTTTGGCATTCATTTGTTCGGCAGAGTCTCTAACAGCCCTCTTTTCAACTTCAGTAATACCTGAAGGAATACAGATGACCATTCGAAGTGAAGGTCTGAAAAACCTTTTTTTTATGGTAGGGATATTTTTGATGAACTCTCGGATCATTGCTTCTGAAGCTTCAAAATCAGCAATGACCCCATCTTTTAAAGGTCGGATGGTTTTAATATTTTCATGGGTCTTTCCTTGCATCAGATTAGCCCTTTTACCAATAGCTATGATCTTGTTGGTAGTTCTGTCCATTGCAACAATTGAAGGACTATCAACAACAACTTTTCCTTTGTGAATGATTAAAGTATTTGCAGTCCCCAAATCGATTGCAATATCTTCGGTCATAAAGTCAAAAAACCCCATAAAATGATCTCGTGTTAACTTGTTTGTATTGTGAATGTCACAAATGTAATAAATTTACCCAATTCATTTAGCCAATGACCTAAAATAGTGCAAACTATTTTATACCATTGAATTTAATGCTCTGGGATCAAAAAATGAGGGTATTTTTTGAAAATAACGGCCATCAATCGATTGGCCTAATGTTTAAAATGCCTGGTTCCAGTAGTGACCATTGAAATTTGGTGACTATTACAGTAATCAATTGAAAGCTGGTCTTTTATGGAGCCTCCAGGTTGAATAACTGAGGTGATTCCAGCATGATCTGCAATCTCTACGCAATCCGGAAACGGGAAAAAAGCATCACTGGCCATAACCGATCCTTTCAAGTCAAACCCAAAGTGATTTGCTTTAACGATCGCTTGATTTAAAGCATCTACTCTTGAAGTTTGCCCTGTACCACTAGCATAAAGCTGCTTATTTTTTACAAGAACTATGGTGTTAGATTTGGTGTGTTTACAAATTTTAGAGGCAAAAATAAGATCAGAGATCTCATTTTCTGAAGGCTTAAGCACTGTTACATTATGAAGACCAGAAAGTTGATCTGTTTTTGTATCTTTTTCCTGAGACAATACACCGTTTAATGCCGTTCTGTAATTGAAGGATGGTAATTCAATATCTTTTTGAATCAAAATAATCCTGTTTTTCTTACCTTTTAAAATCTCAAGAGCATCTGCATCATAGGCTGGTGCGATGACTACTTCACAAAACAATTTATGGATTTCTTCGGCAGTCTTAGCATTTATTGTCGTATTGGCAATTAAAATACCTCCGAAGGCAGAAACCGGATCACCCGCCAAGGCATCTTTATAGGCTTCTTCTATCGTGTTTCTCTGAGCAAGCCCACAAGCGTTGTTGTGTTTCAAAATGGCAAAAGTAGGCGCTTCTCCTTTGAACTCGTTCATTAGATTGACAGCAGCATCTACATCCAAAAGATTGTTATACGATAATTCCTTACCGTGCAGTTTATCAAAAAGTTCCTCCAGGTTTCCAAAAAAGTATCCCTTTTGATGTGGATTTTCTCCATATCGCAAGGCGCTGACCTGATCAAAGCTTTGTCTAAATTCAACTTCACCAGCTTCCTGATTTAAATATTTAAAAATGGCAGTATCATAATGACTTGAAACTCCAAAGGCCTTAGCAGCAAAATTTTTGCGATCTTCCAAACTGATTTCGCCATCATTTGTTGATAGAATGTTTAGAAATTCATCGTATTGTTTCATGCTCGATACACAAATCACATCTTTGAAATTCTTGGCCGCAGCTCTGATTAGCGAAATTCCGCCTATATCTATTTTCTCGATAATATCCTGTTCAGGGGCCTTACTGGCTACTGTTTTTTCAAAAGGATAAAGATCCACGATTACCACATCTAATTCCGGGATTTTATATTCATCCAGCTGAGACAGATCACTTTTATGATCTCTTCTTCCAAGAATCCCTCCAAATACTTTGGGATGCAACGTTTTTACCCTTCCTCCCAGAATTGAAGGATAACCGGTAAGTTCCTCAACAGGAACCACATCAATCCCTAGATCATTGATAAATTTTTCTGTGCCACCTGTAGAAAAAATAGTAACACCTAAGGCGTTTAGTTTTTTTACGATAGGTTCCAATCCATCTTTGTGAAAGACAGAAATAAGGGCCGATTTTACTTTTTTGCTATTGCTCATGATTGTTACTGAAAATATGTCGCAAAAATAAGAAAACAATCTCGATCAACAACAGATTGAGTATATATATTCTTGACTACGTAAAGAACTTTTTAACAAGGACGAGTTAAATGATTAAAGTCGGTTTAAATATCCACGCGAGACGATAAAGATTGTGGTTAGAAATGAGACTTATTCATCCATCAAACTCATAGGTTAAAATCGCATTAGAACGATCTAAATTAGTCAATTTAATGGGCATATGGGTTTATTTAGAAAGATTATCTTTGGTTAAATCAAATTCAAAAGGAACTGATGTAAAAGGGTTTGTGATCATAAAATGATAAAAATTTGAAGAAGGAAATTGAACAAGGTTTGAATCAAAATTGGAAGCAATTCCTGTTGTTGGTGATTGTCAATATTTTCGTGGGAGGCATGGTCGGATTGGAAAGAACCATTCTTCCTCAATTGGCTGAGGAAAAATTCGCTTTGACGGTGAAGACTGCAATTTTATCTTTTATCGTTGTTTTTGGGATATCCAAAGCAATCACCAATTATTTTACAGGAGTTCTGGCAGATAAATTAGGAAGAAAAAACTTGCTGATCCTTGGTTGGGTGATTGCTCTTCCGATACCTTTTATACTGATCTATGCTTCTAACTGGTCATGGATCGTTTTTGCGAATTTATTGCTGGGTATCAATCAGGGGCTTACCTGGTCTAGCACTGTTGTCATGAAAATCGATCTGGTGGGAGAGAAGGATCGAGGACTTGCCATGGGCCTGAATGAGTCAGCCGGTTATCTCGCGGTTGGAGGAGTAGCTTTTTTTACAGGTTGGATCGCTTCCACATATGGACTGATACCTTATCCGTTTTATATCGGAATTGTTTTGTCGATTTTGGGTTTACTATTTTCTGTTTTTTTTATAAAAGATACAAAGCATCATGTTGCTAAAGAATCTATAACAAGTGATAAAAAGCTACTGAAACAAGTGTTTTGGGAAACTACCTGGGCAAATAAGAATCTGGGGTCCATTTCTCAGGCAGGTATGGTCAACAATCTAAACGATGGAATGGTTTGGGGTTTGTTCCCAATACTTCTTGCTGGTCTTAATTTTGATTTGACACAAATTGGTATTATCGTATCCATTTATCCGGCAGTTTGGGGGGTAGGCCAGTTGTTTACAGGTAAACTGGCCGATGTATTGCCTAAGCGTGCGCTTATTGTTTTGGGGAATGTTATTACAGGGTCTGACTCTGACACTTATGGCCGTAACCACAGAATTCCATCATTTTATAATTCTATCGACGCTGTTGGGTATTGGAACCGCCATGGTATACCCGACTTTTTTGGTAGGCATCGCGGCATATACGAACCCTGTTCAAAGGGCTGAAAGTATTGGCGTATTCAGATTGTGGAGAGACATGGGTTATGCAATTGGTGCAATCTTAACCGGGATAATAGCAGATCTTTTAGGAATCAATTATTCTATGTTTGTTATTGCAATAATGACAACGATCTCAGCACTGATTATAAGATTCAGGATGGATCCTGATTGATAATTGATCGTAAATCAAGGGATGCCACTTTAGTACAAATAAACTCCAGTAAGTCTTCATCTTCTTGCGTAAAGGGCGCTATATCATGTGAGTCAATATCAATTTGCCCAATATTTTTACCTTCCTGAAAGATAGGAACAACAATTTCTGATTTCACGTCCATACCACAGGAAATGTAGTTATCCTGCTCACTTACGTCTTGAACGACAAAATTCTCATTGCTTAGGGCTACCTGGCCACAGATACCTTTACCGAAAGGAATAATCGTATGTTCAGTTGGTTTACCAGCAAATTGCGACAGTTTTAATTCTTTTTTGTCGCCATGAACAAAATAGAAACCAACCCAATGAAAATGAGTGAAATTATTTTTTAACAGGGTACATATTTCCTGTAATTTTTTAGAATTGGGAAAATTACTGTCTATTATTTGATTAATTTTGTTCCTGATGGCCATATATTCTAATTCTTTGGTATAAATTTACCGGGTAAAATTATTCAATCTTTGAAGAAAAATAAAGCGATTATTGTTTTTTTAGTAAAATTCTTTGCTACCTATTTTATTCTTTTCGGAGCCTATTCTTTTTATTTAAATAAAACACAACAAAAAACGGATGCCTTTGTTTGTTCCCCAATTACCGGAACAGTTGCAGATCATGTTTACAAAGTGTCTAAAATGCTAGGTTACGATGCTGAAATTGAGCAACATTCTGAAGAATTGTCGATCAAGTATATGATTAATGGTGATTATGTTTCTCGTATTGTCGAGGGATGTACATCTGTAAGTGTCATTATTCTTTTTCTATCTTTTATCATCGCGTTTTCAGGAAGTTTAAGGAATACGCTTTGGTTTGGTTTATTTGGAAGTATTCTTATTTACATTGTGAATATTCTTAGGATCATAGCATTAAGTGTGTTGTACCATAGATTCCCTGAATATCGGATGATCTTACATGATCTGTTGTTTCCTGCCATCATCTATGGGCTCACTTTTATTTTATGGATTACCTGGGTGAAGTATTATTCTAATTTGAAACAAGAATGGATAGAAAAGTCCGAATATTGATCATTATGTTGCTGTTTTTAGCCTTAGTACTTGTTAGGGCGTTTCAGAATGCATTGTTCTATGATCCTTTTATTGAATATTTTAGAAATGGATACCTTTACGATACAATTCCAGTGTTTAGTGGCTCTAAATTATTGTTGCACTTGATCTTTAGGTACGGATTGAATACCTTAATTTCACTGCTAATTATTTATGTTGCCTTTCAAAACAAGGATTTTTTGATATTTTCTGATCAAGTTTTATTCACTTGCATTTATCCTGTTAGGGCATTACTTTTTTTATAATCCTGAAAGGCGAATTGGCGGATGGATATCTGTTCGCATTTTATGTAAGAAGATTTCTGATTCACCCTTTATTTGTCTTAATATTGTTACCGGCATTTTATTATAAGCAATTAACTGTTAAAGAAATAATTTAACATAAATTTAAAATTGCATTTTGGTTTTAAGTACTACATTTGTTCTATGTTACAAGTACTAGATAAAATAATAGCCTTCATCATTGCCATAGCGATATTAATCACCACAATTTCATTTGTTTGATAAATTCGTTGGTTTTTCAAACCTGACTTTTTTTAATTAATGTTTAGTACAAAATCACTCATTTTTTTAGGAAAAAATTTGAAGGATGTGCTATCATTTATGATAGTGTTGTCCCGAACTAATCCGTATAGGGTCAATTTTGGACATTTAAATTTTTATGAATTGGATAAATTTGATTTATATTTGTAAGGTATAATCAATAATAAATAAATGAAAAGATATAATGAGAGTATGGTTGTTTTCGGTGCTGTTTGTGTTTGTACTTGCAGCATGCAACAATGATAAAAAGGAAGGTGATTCAAGTAAGGAAGTTAGTGAGCAAAAAGAACATGCCACGCATGATCATAACACTGAAGAACATGACCAGGGTTATGAAATGGCCATGGCAGTTTATCAGTGCCCTATGAAATGTGAAGAAGATAAAACATACGATGAAGAAGGAGCTTGTCCAGTTTGTAAGATGGATCTAAAAGAGGTTGAAGTTGCTTCAAACGATGAAGCAAAAGAGGAAGAAGAATAAAATAACACCTGCTTTAAAAAAATAAAAGGCGGCCCTGCCAGGGCCGCCTTTTTTATTTATTTCTCTGAACAGGCCAAAACAAAAGCAGCGAACAAAGGATGTGGATCCAATACGGTACTTTTATATTCAGGATGGTATTGAACTCCTATAAACCACTTATGGGTGGGAATTTCAACAATTTCTACTAAACCTGTTTTAGGGTTGAACCCGGTAGGTATAAGACCAGCTTCAGTTAACTTTTTAAGATAGTCATTGTTATATTCATAGCGATGCCTATGTCTTTCACTTATGAGTTCCTTGCCATAAATTTTAAAAGCTTTGGAATCTTTTTCCAATTTGCAATCCCAGGCTCCTAGTCTCATGGTACCCCCTTTTTCTGTAACCATTTTCTGATCTTCCATGATATCAATAACGGGGTGTGGCGTATTTCTACTCATTTCAGTAGAATTGGCATTCTTGAGATTGAGTACATTTCTGGCATACTCAATAACTGCCATTTGCATACCTAAACAAATTCCAAGAAATGGAATGTTATTTTCTCTTACGTACTGAACGGCAGCAATTTTTCCTTCTATCCCCCGGTCACCGAAACCAGGAGCAACGACCAAACCTTGCAGATCCTTTTAACTTTTCGGATGCATTTTGTTCGGTAAGATCTTCAGAATGAATAGGATGGATATTGACTTTGAGCTTGTTTTGGGCACCGGCATGGTCCAAAGCCTCAAGGATCGATTTATAAGCATCCTGTAATTCAATATACTTGCCAACCAAACCTATTTCAACAGTACCTTCAGGATTTTTATAGTTATGGAGGAACTGATTCCATCGGGTAAGAACGGGTTTTTTAGAGGCTTTGAGATCGAGCTTATTTAGAACTACTTCATGCAATCCCTCATGAAGCATTAAGTTGGGAACGTCATAAATGGTATCGGCATCAATAGATTCTATGATAGATTCTTTATCAACATTACAGAACAAGGCTAATTTTCTTTTGATATCATCACCAATATGGTGTTCAGTTCTGCAAACCAGTATATCTGGGCTAATACCACTTTGCATGAGTTCTTTGACAGAATGCTGTGTTGGTTTTGTCTTTAATTCTTTTGCTGCGGCCAAATAGGGGATCAAAGTCAAATGAATTACGATGGCATTGTGTTTGCCAAGATCCCATTTTAACTGTCTTACGGATTCTATATAAGGTAAAGATTCTATATCACCAACAGTACCTCCTATTTCAGTGATCACAATATCATAATCGCCCGTTTGCCCAAGGATTTTGATACGTCTTTTGATCTCATTCGTAATATGAGGAATGATCTGAACGGTTTTACCGAGATAATCGCCCTTACGTTCCTTATTGATAACAGTTTGGTATATTCTTCCGGTAGTCACATTATTGGCCTGAGAAGTGGGTATGTTTAAAAACCTTTCATAATGCCCAAGGTCAAGATCAGTTTCAGCCCCATCATTTGTCACATAACACTCACCATGTTCATAAGGGTTCAATGTTCCCGGGTCCACATTGATATAAGGATCCAATTTTTGAATAGTGACTGAAAATCCACTGGATTGTAATAATTTTGCTAAAGAGGCAGCAATGATTCCTTTGCCAAGAGATGAACTAACTCCTCCTGTAACAAAAATATACTTGGTATTTGGCATGGTGTTTAGGTTTGTGCAAAATTACAAAGTCTGGTAATTTTAACAAGCCTTTTCTTTTTATTTTTTCGGGCATAAAAAAACCGTCAATTTAAAATGACGGTTTTCCTTATGATGTATGAATTCAAATTAATTGATGATTTCATCACTTGTTTTGAATTTTTTTGAAAGAACCATTTCCTGATTCTCAAATTTCATATTCTTGATAATATACTTGTCAGAATCAACACAACTCGCACTTGATCCGCCACATGAAGCGAAACTCGCTGAAGCGAAAATAAAAACTAATAAATAGGCTAACTTTTTCATAGGTTAATTTTTAGTGAATAATAATCAAGGGAGATATTATACTAATAAACGTTTGAAAAATAGCGTTTAGTATGGAAAAACAAAAAAAAATTAAGTTGTAAGCTTATTTAGGGTGTATTGGATCATGTTTTCGACGGCTGCATAAGGATCCTTACTAAAGCTAAGATTAGCTCTGTTCGCGATAATAGCATTCATAGAAACAGCATGATGACCCAACAGTTTGGACAGTCCGTAAATCACAGAGGTTTCCATTTCTAAATTTGTGACCCTTAATTGTTTATAAGCAAAACTTTCAATTTTATGATTCAATTCATTGTCTTGTAAAGCCAACCTGAGTACCCTGCCCTGAGGGCCGTAAAATCCACCCGCGGTAGCGGTGATACCTGAAAATATTTCATCAGTTAATAGCTTACTCTCAAGAAGGGAGCTATTTTTTACAATATAGGGTCTTGATTTTTCGGGAGCGTAGTTACAATGATCTATAAATGCATTTTCTAATTCGGGTTCGAATATGTCCTTATTCTGATAAGAATGCAGCACGCCGTCAAAACCCAGGCCGTATTTTCCAAGAACAATGGAGTCTACCGGAATATCCTGATGCAATGAACCTGAAGTCCCCATGCGCACTATTTGAAGGCGTGTTAATTCTTTTTTGACGGTTCGTGTCTTAAGATCTATGTTGACCAAGGCATCAATTTCATTTAATACAATATCAATATTATCAGGCCCGATTCCGGTAGAGATCACCGTCAACCTTTTTCCGTTTAAACGTCCAACAATGGTTTTGAATTCTCTTTTCTGTGTAGAAAATTCGATCTGATCAAAATGATGAGCCACTTTTTCCACACGATTCTGGTCTCCAACGAAGATGATAGTCGGCGCAATATGTTCGGGTTTTAAATTGATATGATAGATACTACCGTCAGGATTTAAGATAAGTTCAGAAGGGCCAATTGTTCGCATAGGACTACAAAATTGAATGATTGATAATTAAAGAAATATCCGCAGATCTAACCGCCAACTCGTTTGACGCGATACCCTTCTTTTTGAAGGATAGACATGATCTTATCACGGTAGTTACCTTGAATGATGATCTCTCCATCTTTTACGCTGCCGCCAACACCACATTTGGTTTTTAAAAGTTTGGCCAGTGCTTTAAGATCGCTTTCCTTCCCTTGAAATCCAGCTACAATAGTTACTGTTTTACCGCCCCTTCCTTTGTTTGAAAAATGAGCTTCCAATTCCTGATCTTTGGGATCAATATTTTCTTCCGATTGTTCTGAATAGGTGGAAAAATCTTCCTGTTCATTGGTGGAAAAAACGAATCCGCCAAGGTCTGATAAACTGTTTAATTTTTTCTTAGCCATTGTATCGTTTCCAGTATTTGACAATTCCAAATATAAATAAAATAAGCCCGATAAAAAACATTGCCAGGAAACAATAATAGCAGTCGTCTTTCATTTTTAAAGACAATACCGTTACCATAATAGAGGCAACAATTATTGAAACGGGGTTAGAATAATTCATCTTTTTTTCAGGCGTTTCCAGGCAAAAAGGAGTAGTGCTAAAGATTCCATGGTAAGGCCAAGTCCAATAAAAATCATTGATCTATCCCAATCGAAAAAAGAACCTATTCCTCCAATGGTAATGAGTAGCAAACCAAAAGTAAAAAAAGAGATGATTTTTCTATCCATTTATTCGCCTTATTTTCTATAGAGTGGAATCAGGTAGGATACCGTATAATTGAAACTAAAACCATTGTTATTCACAAAAACTCTTTCAAATCCTGGAACATACAGATTTTTAAAGTTTTCCACTTTTGTGGCAGAAATCAACGTATTTCCTCTAAAAGAAACCCCTAAAAACACATTGTGAAGTACTTCTACTTTTAGGCCTAGTACCAGTTCGGCCCAATGAGCGGTTAAACCATCATAGGTCATGCCGTTAGGTTCAGTTCTTACCGGTATAAAAGGATCGGAATTGATGGTATATTCGTTTACTGATTGATTGAAAGTACTGAATCCGTAGCGCAATCCTACAACGATCATATTTTCCATACCAATCCAATTCTTATAGGCATTGTAGTCAACTCCTAGCTTAATATATTGTCCCTTGGTTGAAAAGTTGAAAAAATCTTCCTGGGTTGTCTGGTCTCGATACCCAAGTTCCGTCGCGAGATATAGCCTTTTGGCCACGCGATAATCACCAACAATTTCGAATCCTTTAGAATCTTCATCGAAAAAAGAGTAAACCGGACGCACCACATCTATTCCCACTCTAAGGCCATACCTGTCTTTATAGGTAACCGTATCCTTTGCTTCTTTACCCAATTGTGCGAAAATTGCACTACAAGATAAAAAAAGGAAAATGCTAATGGTATATTTTAACATGTGCTGCATTTTCGTCGATTATTTGGAGAGGATCATTTTTCACTTCCAGGCCTTTTATCCAATTATCATCATCGTCAATCAAGCTGGCCCCGGCCTCATTAAAAATTGTTTTGAAGCCGCAGGCTCGTGAAATAAAGACATCTTCTTGCGTGTAAATTAATGAAATCGTATCGAGATTGTCCTCAGTACCCTCACTTTCAATCCCTTGCAAAGTAAGTATGAATCTGGTTCTATTATCTGCCACTTGCAACGGAATTGCGATTGAATCGGTAAGCGCAGTTATCGTTTCATTAGTGTAATCACCATCAATTCCTTCTATATTAACTTTTAACAGTACAACAGATTTGAACTCATTCGGAATATTTTCGTTGTAAAATCTAATGATCAGTTTTGGTGTAATATCCTCCAGACAGATTTCATCACTTTCACAACTGAGTTGCGTCAGTAATAACAGGACGATCATTAGAAATTTTAATTTTAGTTTCATTTTTATTTTCTGCGCTTTAATAGAACCACATTTTCTACATGATGGGTCTGGGGGAACATATCCACTGCCTGCGATTTTTCTATGACATAATCTTCTTTCATAAGCGCCAGATCTCTGGCCTGAGTAGCAGAATTACAACTTATATAAACAATTTTTTCGGGTAAAATCTGCAATATTTGCGCAACTACTTTTTGATGCATCCCATCTCTTGGCGGGTCTGTGATGATCAGGTCAGGATGTCCGTTTTGTTCTATAAATTCTTGTGTAAATACCTTGGCCATATCTCCGTCATAAAAAACGGTGTTGTCAATACCATTCAATCTTGCATTTTCCTTGGCATCTTCAATCGCCTGTGGCACACTTTCAACGCCAATCACTTTTTTGGCTTTAGAGGCCACGAACTGAGCGATTGTACCTGTTCCAGTATATAAATCATATACAATTTCATCCCCTTGAAGGTCTGCAAAATTTCGTGCTATTTTGTACAATTTATAAGCCTGAGAAGAATTTGTCTGATAGAACGATTTGGCATTGATTTTAAACTTTAATCCTTCCATTTCTTCAAAAATATGATCCCTGCCTTTAAACAAGATAATATCCTGATCATAGATAGAGTCATTTCCTTTCTCGTTGATGATATATTGCAAAGAAGTTATTTCTTTAAATGATTCAGCGATATACTCTAAAAGCAATTCCCGTTTTTCTTTATCCTCCTCAAAAAACTGAATTACGATCATAATCTCTCCGGTTGAACTGATTCTGATCATCAGGGTTCTGAGCATTCCTGTTCTGTGCCTTGGATTAAAAAATGTGATCTCATTTTCAAGGGCAAATTTTTTGACAGAATTCCTAATTGCATTAGAAGGATCCTCTTGTAAATGGCATTTGCTGATATCAAAAATTTTATCCCACATCCCTGGAATATGAAAACCACATGCATTTTTATCCTCAAATTCAATGTCGCTTTTTAATTCTTCTTCAGTAAGCCATCTCGAATCAGAAAAGGAGAATTCCATTTTGTTTCTATAAAAATATATTTTTTCACAGCCTGCAATTGGAGTGATTTCGGGAAGTTCCAAATGTCCTATTCTTATTAGATTATTTGTGACTTCCTTCTGTTTATAAGAGAGTTGGTCCTGATAATTCATATGTTGCCATTTACAGCCTCCACAAAGGCCGAAATGCTCACATACCGGATCTACTCTTTTTTCAGATAAATGATGGAATTTTACAGCCTTTCCCTCGTAGTAAGATTTTCTTTTCCTTCCTGTTCTGATATCTACAATATCACCAGGCACCGCATTGCTTAAAAAAACAACTCTTCCATCTGGCGATTTGGCCACAGTTTTACCTTTGGCAGCCGTATCGACCACTTCTATATTTTCAAATAAATGAAATTTCTTTTTTCTCGACATGCAGGCAAAAGTAAGGCATTTTTATGATTTTTCAATTGAGATTTTTAGATGTTTAAAGTGCTGTTTTAACTTAACTTTGTAGTTTTACCTCTATGGATTCTCAGGCAAATAGAAAGATCATACATATTGATATGGATGCGTTTTATGCTTCGGTTGAGCAAATGGATCATCCTGAATTAAAAGGAAAGCCGGTTGCCGTAGGAGGTGGAAGCGAAAGAGGAGTTGTGGCTGCTGCGAGCTATGAAGCAAGAAAGTTTGGAGTAAGGTCTGCTATGAGCGGATTTCAGGCAAGAAAGAACTGTCCTGATCTTATCTTTGTGAAACCCCGATTTGCTCGTTATAAAGAAATTTCCAAACAGATTAGAAATATTTTTTATGAGTATACAGATCTGGTAGAACCCTTGTCTCTCGATGAGGCCTATTTAGATGTGACGCTGAACAAGAAGCTCCATCCTTCAGCAACATTAATTGCCAGTGAGATTCGTGAACGCATCTTTCTAGAAGTTGGATTGCGGGCCTCTGCAGGTATTTCAAACAGTAAGTTTGTTGCTAAGATCGCCTCGGATATCAATAAACCCAATGGCCAAAAAACGATTCCGCCTGAGGAAGTAGAGCATTTCTTGGAAGAACTTCCGATAGAGAAATTTTTTGGAATTGGTAAGGTAACAGCTTCAAAAATGTTCCAATTGGGGATTTTTACAGGACGTGATCTTAAAAGTAAACCCTTGGATTTTTTGACCACTCATTTTAAGAATTCAGGTGATCATTATTATAAGGTTGTCAGGGGAAAGCATTTCAGTGAGGTGAAGCCGAACAGGATACAGAAATCAGTAGCCGCTGAACATACATTCAGCAAAAATTTGACTTCTGAAATATTTATGATGGAGCGTCTTGAAGCGATCGCGGAAGAGTTACAAAATAGACTGATTCGTTCTAAGGTAGCAGGAAAGACTATTACACTTAAGATCAAATACAGTGATTTTTCAGTACAAACCAGAAGTAAGACGCTTCCTGTTTTTGTAAAAGATAAAAACATGCTACTGTCAACAGTAAAAGAGTTGCTTTTTCAAGAAAAAGTTAAAGAATCAGTAAGATTATTGGGAATATCAGTGTCAAATTTAAACAATACTTCCAAAGAAAATGAAAAGGTGATGGACGTTCAGTTGAAATTTGAATTTTAGTCAAAAAAAATGTGTACCAAGAGATCTTGATACACATTTTTATTAAAAATCAATTGTTTAGTCTAGCTGTGGCCCAGCAGCAACTAGTGCTTTTCCTTCTTCATTATCTGTATATTTTTCGAAGTTTTTCATGAATAAACCAGCTAATTTTTTAGCTCTTTTATCCCATTCTGCAGCATCTGTGATAAGTATCTCTTGGATCTAAAATTTCATCATGTACATCTTCTAAAGAAGTAGGAACTTCTAAATTAAATACAGGAATTATTTTAGTTTCAGCTTTATCAACAGAACCATCTAAAATTCTATCAATAATTCCTCTTGTATCCTGGATAGAAATTCGTTTTCCAGTTCCATTCCAGCCAGTGTTAACCAAGTAAGCTTCAGCTCCATGTTCTTCCATTTTCTTAACCAACTCTTCCCCGTATTTTGTTGGGTGTAATGTTAAGAATGCTTCCCCAAAACAAGCAGAGAACGTTGGTTGTGGCTCAGTTACCCCTCTTTCAGTACCAGCTAATTTTGCTGTAAACCCAGATAAGAAGTGGTATTTAGTTTGTTCTGGAGTTAACTTAGATACTGGAGGCATCACACCAAAAGCATCAGCAGTCAAGAAGATCACTTTATTGGCATGACCTGCTTTTGAAACTGGTTTTACAATATTCTCGATATGATAGATTGGGTAAGAAACTCTTGTATTTTGAGTTACAGATCCATCAGTAAAGTCAATTTTACCATTTTCATCTACAGTGACATTTTCTAAAAGAGCATCTCTTTTAATGGCATCATAAATGTCTGGTTCAGCTTCGTGATCATAAGTCAATTGTTTTTGCATAACATCCACCTTCAAAGTTAAAGACACCTTCATCATCCCAACCGTGCTCATCATCACCAATTAATGCTCTGTTTGGATCTGTAGAAAGCGTTGTTTTTCCAGTTCCTGATAATCCGAAGAAAATAGCAGTTTCACCATCTTCACCAACGTTAGCAGAACAGTGCATCGCGGCCATTCCTCGTTGAGGTAAGTAATAGTTCATCATGGCGAACATACCTTTTTTCATTTCTCCTCCGTACCAGGTTCCACCAATTAGTTGCAATTTTTCAGTTAGATTAAAAACTGTAAATACTTCAGAATTTAATCCATGCTCCTGCCATTTTTTGTTCACAGTTTCACATCCATTCATTACAGTAAAATCAGGCTCACCATATACTTCTAATTCTTCAGCAGTTGGTCTGATAAACATATTTTTTACAAAATGAGCTTGCCATGGAACCTCCACTACGAAACGAACTTTTAAACGAGTGTCTTCGTTGGCACCACAAAAAGTATCAACTACATATAGTTTTTTTCCAGAAAGTTCTTTAAGAACTAATTCTTTTAGATCATTCCAAACTTCCTGAGTCGTTGGTTTGTTATCATTTGGCGCTTGTTCAGAAGTCCACCATAAACGTATCTCTTGTTGCATCATCCTTAACAATGAATTTATCTTTAGGAGAACGACCTGTAAATTTCCCGGTCATTACATTTAAAGCACCCAATTCGGTTTTATATGCTTTTTCAAATCCTTCCAAAGAAGGAGACAATTCATATTCGTATAATTCGTCGTATGATGGGTTGTAAATAATCTCTTTCGGGTTTTTAATTCCTAAGTCATTTAATGAGCTAATTACTGATTTTGTTAGAACTTCCATAAGTCAAAATTTAAGTGTTAATTGTTTTGATTTCTTTAGCAAATTTAGGCATAATTGTTATGTCACTTTTATGACATTTGTCAGGGTTCACGAGGATATTTACGATAACGTTTTCGCTTTTTATGACTAAAAAATGATCTTCTAAAATTAAGAAGATTTGAAAGGAAGACAAAACTTTATCTGTAATAGTTATTAAGAAAGTAAAGGCATTATGAGGGATTTAGTTTTTTGGTTAAAAGCTTGAAGAATCTAAATCTAGACTAATTAAACATTGGATCATAGAAATGAAATCGAGGGTTTCATTTAATTTTTATCATTTGATTTTAGAAATGAAAGAGCTGCTATTAACCAACCTAAAACAAAAAAAAGTCCACCTAGTGGGGTCACAAACCAAATTGTTTTGGCTTGGATCATACCGGTTGCAATTAGAAAAATTGAACCCGAAAAGAATAATATTCCCGCAAGGAAGCACTGTGAAATTCTGGTCTTAGTTTTTTGACTTAACAAAGGGTTGAAGTAAAAAAGAAGTATGGCCAGCACATGATACATCATATACCTGACTCCGGTTTCAAAACTTTGTAAGGATTCAGGATCGAGTTGTTCTTTTAAGGCATGGGCTCCAAATGCGCCTAAGATAATTGCAAGCATTCCTAAGAAGGCAGCGATGGCCGGATATATTCTCGTCATTTGATGAATTATTAAGAATGGCTAAAATAAGATAAAAACATAATATTGGTCAGCTTAACCGTTGGATTTAAGTTCTCATTGTAAAAAATAGTGGTTTAAAGAATAGCGCTTTTGCCTCTAAAATTATCGCCAATTTAGTTACATTTGACTAAATAAATATGGCAATATGAGACGTATATTAATCGTTGGTGCAGGCAGGTCTTCTGCCGCTTTGGTAAGGTATCTTTTGGAAAAATCTTATCAGGAGAAATTAAAGATTGTAATTGCTGATATTTCTGTCGAAAATGCCAAGAAACTAGTTCAGGATCATGAGAATAGTGAGGTCATCGAATTGGATATTTTCAATAGGACCAAGTGTCAGGAAATTGTCAAACAAGCAGAAATAGTCATTTCGATGCTGCCGGCCAGATTTCATTTAGAAATCGCCAAAGACTGTCTTGAGTTTGGAAAGAACTTAGTGACGGCTTCTTATATCTCAAAAGAACTGAAGGCTATGAATAAAGAGGTAAAGGAGAAGGGCTTGATTTTTATGAATGAAATCGGTTTAGATCCGGGGATAGATCATATGAGTGCCATGCAAGTAATTGACAGGATCAAGGGGCAAGGAGGTAAAATGATTCTTTTCGAATCATTTACAGGTGGTCTTGTAGCACCTGAGAGTGATAACAATCTATGGAATTATAAGTTTACCTGGAATCCAAGAAACGTCGTAATTGCTGGTCAAGGAGGTGTTGCTAAATTTATACAGGAAGGTAAATACAAATATATACCCTATCATAAGCTGTTTAGGAGAACAGAGTTTTTATCTATTGAGGGTTATGGCAAGTTCGAGGCACTTGCGAACAGAGACTCCTTAAATTACCGTGAGATTTATGGACTTCAAGATGCCTTGACACTTTACAGGGGCACCATAAGAAGAGTTGGGTATTCCAGGGCCTGGAATATTTTTGTTCAACTGGGAATGACCGATGACAGTTATGTGATGGAAGGTTCTGAGCAAATGAGTTATCGTGATTTCACCAATTCTTTTTTACCCTATAAACCTCATGATTCTGTTGAACTCAAATTAAGGCATTATTTAAAGATTGATCAGGATGATGTTATCTGGGAGAAGTTGCTTGAATTGGATATTTTCAATGCGTCCAAAATAGTTGGGATAAAAGAGGCAACTCCGGCACAGATCCTCCAACGAATTTTAATGGATAGTTGGACGCTGACCGAGAATGATAAGGACATGATCGTGATGTATCATAAATTTGGTTTTGAACTGGATGGGGTTAAAAAACAAATTGAATCCAATATGGTAGTCATAGGTGAAGATCAAACCTATACTGCTATGGCAAAAACTGTGGGCTTGCCTGTTGCCATGGCAACTTTGGATATTTTAAATGGGAGAATCAAGAGCCCTGGTGTTCAATTGCCAATTTCAAAAGAAGTGTATGACCCAATTCTTAAAGAACTTGAAAATTACGGGATAAGATTCAATGAAAAAGAGGTGTCTTATCTTGGGTATAATCCCCATAATCTTGGGGCATGAATAGGAAGTGGCAGTTGGCTCACATATGTAGATAAAAATCTTTTACAAGACTTATATATGCATCAGTGTATACATGTCTGCTTTTCTCAATGATCAATTCATCAGGAATGACCTGAGTGGAATGTCTGGTCAGTTGGAGTAGACTCCTTTTGATGTCATTTTGCTCAGTGCCTCTTACCCTTGTCATCCGAACTGGGTAAAGTTCCTTGGAGGACGCCAGAGAAAGAAAATCAGCTTCTTCTTTAAAAGGTATAATAAAAGCACAACTACCAGCAGGAGACAGTAACTTGTCAGTGGACACCAGTAGTTCTTTATAGCTCAGTTTATGGGTATGTCGGGCAAGTGCACGCTCCTGGTTTAGTTCTTTAAATGTATCGTTAAAATAGGGTGGATTACTTATGATAAGATCGTATTGCTCATCTATCTCTTCTTTAAATTCGTGAAGTGAAGCATGGTAGCAATAGAGTCGGTCTGCCCATGAGCTATTTTCAAAATTCTCAACAGCCTGTTCAAAAGCTTTATCCTCAATTTCAAGTGCATCTATCGTTTCAGCTTCACTCCTTTGTGCCATTTGCAAGGCAATCAGGCCAGTACCGGTTCCAATATCCAGAATGGATTCAGTATCTTGAGGAATCTTTGTCCAGGCACCGAGTAAGACTCCGTCAGTACCCACTTTCATCGCACATTGATCTTGCAGCAGTGCTAAATTCCTTAAAGTGAAAAGGTTTGTCAGACATGTATGAAAACTTAAGATCTGTTCATGTCAATAAGGCCCTCAGGTGTCCTTACAATAATTTTCTTATTGACCCTGTCAATTTGCTCGATAAAATCGTCCACCATCGGAACTAAAATTTCAGTACTGTCTGTTGTCACAACAAACAAGGGCTGGGCAGAAGTATCATTAATAGAGGCAATGATCCCAACTTTTCCAAAATTAACATCTTCCAGAACAAAGCCGGTCACCTCGTGAAAATAAAATTGATTTCCCTTAAGTTCAGGCAGTAGCTTAAGCGGTAAATAGGCATCTCTCTTTAACAGAAATTCTGCCTCTTCTTCAGAGTTAACATCCTCAAATCTAATGCGCATATGATTCCCTTTTTGAAAAAGACTGCTCTCTATAAAATAGGGGACAAGTGTCTTACCCATATCCAGAAAGATGGCGTTGAGATTTTCGTAGATCTCAGGTTGATCGGTATCCAGCTTTAAAATTAGCTCTCCCTTAAAACTGTATTTCTTAACGATCTTTCCAAGATAAAAACAATCCTCTTTTTTCATGTGTTAAAATTGCAATTGTATCAAATGTAAAATAAAAAAACCTGATAAATCAATATCAGGTTTTTTAATAAGTATCTGTTTGATGTCTTATTTTTCGTCTTCCTTAGCTTCCTGTGCTGCCTCATCAATTGTTTGAGGGGCATCATCTTCTACTGCTTCTTCAGCTTTGGCCGCCGCCGCAACTGCTGCTTTTGCATCAGCTTCTGCTTTAATAGCTTCGTTTTCAGCTTCTTCCGCAGCCGCTTTACGACTTGCATTCACTTCTTTTTCAGCTTCAAATATTTTAGCTTTAGCATCTTCTTCTGCCTTGGCAATCGCTCCTTCTTTATCAGAAACCTTTGTAGCTTTTTCTTCTAACCAAGCTTGAAATTTAGCTTCAGCCTGCTCTTCAGTCAAAGCACCTTTTTTAACTCCTCCTGCAAGATGATTTTTCAACATAGCTCCTTTGTATGATAAAATAGCTCTTGCTGTATCAGTTGGCTGTGCTCCATTTTGAAGCCATTTAACTGCTCCATCAACGTCTAATTCAATAGTTGCCGGATTCGTGTTAGGGTTGTAAGTTCCCAGTTTTTCCAAAGACCTGCCATCTCTTTTTGAACGGGCATCTGCCGCTACGATCCAAAAAAATGGTTTTCCTTTTCTACCGTGTCTTTGTAGTCTAATTTTTACTGACATAATTGTTTAAATTTTTAGGTTCACGACCTAAGTTATTAATATACTAATTCTACTTTCTCGAAGTAGGGCGCAAAATTACTAAATAATATTCAATCAGAGATCAAAAAGTATGATTTATTATCTATCTAATTGTCAGCAGCTTAGGATATGCCATTTGGTAATTTACAATTATAAACGGTTGTTGATAAAATTACGGGCGAATCACTTTAATCGTAAACTTCTAAATACCTATTTTTATGCCTTTGAAATCCTCACAAAAGAATTCACTTCATGTATTTGATTTTTGACACAGAAACCACAGGCTTACCCAAGAACTGGAATGCACCCATCACGGATGTGAGCAATTGGCCCCGTTGTGTTCAAATAGCCTGGCAATTGCATGATGATATGGGTCGGATGGTTTCACATGAAGATTTTCTGATCATACCTGAAAATTACAAAATTCCCTATGATGCTGAGCAGATTCATGGTATTTCAACCGACCTTGCCATTCAACAAGGGAAACCGCTTGAATGAGGTGTTGAATTTATTCAATGAGGCCTTGTCCAAGGCGAAATTTGTAGTGGGACAGAATCTTAATTTTGATTTGAATATCATGGGCTGTGAATTTCACAGATCAAATATCAAGCACCGAACTTAATGAACTGCCTGTACTTGACACCTGTACAGAGAAGACAGCCTTATTATGTGAAATTCCTGGAGGAAGGTATGGGAAATTTAAACTTCCTACACTTAACAGAATTACACGAAAAGCTCTTTAAGCAACCTTTTAATGAAGCGCATAATGCCACTGCAGATGTTGAGGCAACCACAAGGTGTTTTTTGGAACTCCTTAGAAACGGTCATTATACCCAGGAGGAATTACAGGTAGACAGCTCCTATTTTGTTGACTTTACAACCCACAACCCACAAGAGTTCTTCCTCCTGTAGGTTTAAAGCACTTGAATTTAAAGAAGGAAAGCGATAAGTTGCGTCAAATCGCTGAAAAAACTGCTGAGAGCAATGTAGTGGTAAGTTCTCAAGATCAGGAAGCGCTTCAAAAAGCTTCTTATGCTCACCTTCACAATCATTCACAATATTCGATCTTACAGTCAACCTCGAGCGTTGCAGATCTTGTGAAGGCGGCCATAGCGTACAATATGCCTGCTGTAGCGCTTACGGATACAGGAAATATGATGGGAGCTTTTGTTTTCGTCAAAGCCATATTGAACCATAACCTAACAGCAGAGCATCCCATAAAGCCTATTGTGGGTTGCGAATTCAATGTTTGCGAGAACCATTTGGATAAATCAGTTAAAGATAATGGCTATCAGGTCGTCCTTCTGGCAAAGAATAAGAATGGCTACCACAATATGGCGAAGCTTGCTTCTGCGGCGTTTATTGACGGATTCTATTATGTGCCAAGAATAGACAAGAAGCTTGATTCAGAAATACAAAGAAGATATCATTGTCTTAAGTGGTGGAGTTAATGGTGAAATACCTAATAAAATACTCAATATAGGGGAGCATCAGGCAGAGGAAGCACTTTTGTGGTGGAAGGAAAATTTTAAGGATGATTTTTACCTTGAGATCAGTGATCATCGAGCAGGAAAACGAAAAACATATCAATGAGGTACTGATCGGATTTTCTAAAAAGCATCAGGTCAAGCTTATTGCGACGAACAATACGTTTTATCTGAAAAAATCAGATTCTTTAGCCCATGATATTTTACTCTGTGTAAAAGACGGAGAAAAAATTGCCACGCCCAAGGGAAGGGGCCGTGGATTCAGATATGGTTTACCCAATGATGAGTACTATTTCAAAGGACCAGGACGAGATGAAAGCCTTGTTTCAGCATGTTCCGGAGGCCATCATCAACATACAGGAAGTGGTCGATAAGATAGAGATCTATGAACTTGCCAGAGACGTGCTGCTGCCAAAATTTGACATGCCTGAGCAATTTTATGATGCAAGAGATGAAGAGGATGGAGGAAAAAGAGGAGAAAACGCCTATTTAAAACATTTGACCTATGAGGGAGCGAAATATAAGGTATAAGGACCTTCAATGATGATATAAGGGAACGACTTGATTTTGAGCTGATGATCATTGAAAAGACGGGATATCCGGGATATTTTCTTATTGTTGAGGATTTTATAAAGGAGGCTCGAAGAATGGGGGTGTCAGTTGGACCGGGAAGAGGTTCTGCCGCGGGTTCCGCAGTAGCCTATTGTCTTGGTATTACGAATATTGACCCTATTAAGTACGATCTTACTATTTGAGCGTTTTCTAAACCCTGACAGGGTTTCACTTCCTGATATTGATATAGATTTTGATGATGAAGGCAGGCAACGAGTGATTGATTATGTGATCAATAAATACGGTTCCAACCAGGTGGCTCAGATCATTACGTATGGAACCATGGCCGCTAAATCTTCGATCAGAGATACGGCGAGAGTCCTCGATCTTCCGCTTTCTGATGCGGACAGAATCGCAAAATTGATTCCAGGTTTAAAATTGAACAATATTTTTGGAACTGATGAGAAAAGTATCTCCAAGGTAAAAGGATTGAGAAGTGAGGAAAAAGCGAATGTCGATGAGTTAAAAAGCATGGCTGAAGGAAACGGGATCGAAGCTGATACCATCAATCAGGCAAGAATGCTTGAAGGATCAGTCAGAAATACAGGAACACATGCCTGTGGGGTCATTATTACTCCCGAGGATATTACGAATCTGATTCCCGTTGCTACCGCCAAGGGTACGGATATGTATGTTACCCAGTTTGACAATGGAGTTGTTGAGGATGCAGGCTTATTAAAAATGGATTTCCTGGGATTAAAAACCCTAACCCTGATCAAGGATACTGTAAAGATCGTAAAAGCCTTGCACGGAGTTGATCTTGAACCCGGATGAGTTTCCTCTTGATGATGAAAAGACCTATGCTTTGTTCCAGAGAGGAGAAACTATTGGGATTTTTCAATATGAATCGCCGGGTATGCAAAAGCATATGAAGTCGCTTAAGCCGACCGAATTTGCAGACCTTATCGCAATGAACGCTTTATACCGGCCGGGTCCGATGGAATATATTCCATCTTTTATTGACCGTAAACACGGCCGTGAAGAGATCAAGTATGATCTTCCGGACATGGAGGGGTATCTTAAGGAAACCTATGGAATTACGGTTTATCAGGAACAGGTAATGCTCTTGTCTCAAAAACTGGCCGGGTTTACCAAAGGTCAGGCAGATATGCTGCGTAAAGCTATGGGGAAAAAGATTTTTGCCCTGCTTGAGAAATTAAAACCGCTTTTTATAGAAGGGGGTAAGAAAAATAACCATCCCGAGGAGATATTAGAAAAGATCTGGAAAGATTGGGAGGCCTTTGCCGCCTATGCCTTCAATAAATCGCATTCTACCTGCTACGCATTTATAGCCTATCAGACAGCCTATTTAAAGGCGCATTATCCTGCCGAATATATGGCTTCAGTGTTGAGTAATAATATGAATGATATCAAACAGGTTTCCTTTTTTATGGAAGAATGTAAAAGATCTGGAATTGAAGTTCTCGGACCGGACATCAATGAATCCTATTATAAGTTTTCTGTAAACAAACAAGGAGCAGTTCGATTTGGTATGGGTGCCATCAGGGGCGTAGGAGAAGGAGCAGTTAAGGCTATCGTCAATGAACGCAAAGAAAATGGGAATTTCAGCTCTATTTTTGACGTAACCAAAAGAGTAGATCTAAGGGCCGCTAATAAAAAGGCCTTTGATGGCTTGGTATTGGCTGGTGGTTTTGATTCGTTTCAAACCGCAAACAGATCTCAATACTTTGCTTTGGACGAAAAGGGAGTTACCTTTATTGAAAAAGCGATCAGATATGGTAATAAGTTTCAGGAGAGCAAGAATTCTGCCCAAGTATCCTTGTTTGGGGAAGCTTCAGAAGTTCAGTTTGAAGAGCCCGAAATTCCTCCATGTGAGCCTTGGAATGTGATGGAAAAGCTTTCAAAGGAAAAGGAAATGATCGGTATTTATATTTCAGGTCATCCGCTGGACGATTTCAAAACAGAAATTCAATATTTTTGTAACGCAAGGGTTGACAGTTTGCAAAACATCAATCAATTGGAAGGTAAAGAATTATCATTTGCGGGTATCATTACAGATGTGCAACATCGGGTAAGCAAGAATGGTAAACCTTGGGGGATGTTTACTTTTGAAGATTATAGTGACAGCTTATGAATTCAGGCTATTCAATGAAGATTATTTAAAATTCAGGCATTTTCTAATTCCTAATACCTTTCTCTATCTAAAAACGGTGATGCGAAGAGCTTGGCAGAATGGCGATGTCAGGGTGCAAATTACAACTATACAACAGTTGCAGGATGTTTTGGCTAATATGGCCAAAAAGATCACTTTGAATTTACCTATAGAAAGCATCAATGAAACATCAGTGAAGCAATTTGACAGTGTTTTTAAGAAACACCAGGGAAATCAGCATCTCAATTTTATGATCATCGATCAACAAGAAAAACTCAAGCTGAATATGCCCAGCAGAAGTGCGAAGATCAATATTACCAAAGAACTACTTGATGAACTCAACGAAAATGAGTGGAGTTTTAAATTGAATTAGCGGTTCATAAATTCGGCCAGTAATCTGTGGAAATGATGCACACCCTTTTCTCGTTCCGGAGAGAACCTTCCCGCTTTATAGAAGGATGAAAGTATACCTTTTTGTACATTTTCAACAACAAATTCATCCTCTCGCTCTACCTTGTCCAAGGCTTGCCCGGCTCCCTTTTCCAATTTATCAGGATCAAAAACATAGCTGATAAAGGAAACTTTGGTCCGATCGATACTTAAAGGCTTTATCACATTTATAGAAAGTCCCCAGGGGTAAAAATTAAACATCATATTAGGAAAAATCCAATAGTAATAGGCGGCCACATTTTTTCCATGATCTATATGCCCATCAGGAAGGTCAAAAGTTTCGGTAGCCTCATCAGTATACCCTATTTGTAAATTACAATGATCATAAATTTCAGTGGTATAGGAACCATAATCCAATACCTTATTCAGTGCTTCATGAACAAAAGGGACATGAAAACCTTCGAGATAATTGTCGCAATATAAGGCCCAATGCGCCTGCACCAGATAATCCTTTGAAAGGGAGGCGTCATGTCTGAATTCATGTAGTGGTAAAAAACCTATTCGCTCTTCCATAATCTTTATGACCGAATCAAAATCAAAGGCAGGATCCAATCCGGTAAATAGCAAGGGCCCCCATTTTTCCAGAGAAAACTGGTGTAAATCATCACATTCACGTGGAAAATCTTCGGCTTTCTTAAATTCTGGCATATGCTCGAAATCACCTTTCAAATTAAATCGACGACCGTGATACATACAGGTTAACTTTTTTAGCTTTCCACTTCCTAAGACGACAAGGTTTGCCCGATGGGTACAAACATTACTCATACAATGAATAGTACCATCTTCATCTTTTGTGAGCAATAAGAGGTTCGGTTAAATAACGATCTAACAAAACAAATGGATGCACCGATTTGGGTAATTTTACAAGTTGCTCATCTCCAATAAATTGCCAGGATTTTAAAAAAATCTTTTCTTTGATGTTCTCAAAAACGACCTGATCTTTATAAAAAGAGGACGGTAAGGTGCTGGCTTTACATATATCAGGATCAACATAGAATTTGTCGTTCATAAGTTTGGGTCTTTAAAGGCTTAAAACATTGTTCTAATGTAGTAATTAATATAGAATTATAAACGAGGCACTTTGTGAAAAAATGCCATTAAAAGCCTGTATTGATAGCAGGAAACTTTTTAGTATTGGTTTTGATGATAGCCATTGAATGGTTTTTTATTCATATTGCTTTGAAATCAATTTTATATATTGAGGCCTTATCTTAAAAAAGGAAAAAATGAATAACACATCCCATACAGAATATTTAAACTTAGAAACGGTTTTAATAAAACCGGTTTCGGCAGCTTTTCGATCCGATCGGGTCATCTCTGAGCAATGGCAGCTGTTGAATTTTCTGGAAAAGCCGGATCTTGAAGTGGCGATGAATGAATACAGAGAATTTGAATCTATCTTAACGGATCATAAGACAAATGTGTTGTATTTGCCCGAACAAGAAGACCTAAGTATGGATTCTGTTTATTGCAGAGATGCTTCAATTGCTACTGATTTTGGTATGATCATCTGTCATATGGGTAAAAAAGAACGCAATAAGGAGCCTAAGGCCCAAAAAGCGTTCTTTATTAAAAATAATATCCCGGTTTTAGGAGAGATCAAGTTTCCCGGCACCCTTGAAGGAGGTGACGTTGCCTGGCTTGATCAAACCACCTTGGCGGTTGGACATACCTATAGAACAAATGAAGCTGGAATAGTACAATTGAAGCAGCTATTGGAGCCTCGTGGGATCAAGGTTCTTGTCGTTGAATTACCTCACTATAAAGGACCTTCAGATGTATTTCATCTCATGTCTATTTTTAGTCCTGTAGCAGAAAAGCTTGCTGTGGTGTATTCACCATTAATGCCTATATATTTTAGAAATGAGTTGCTGATACGAGGATATGATCTGGTAGAAGTACCTGACGAGGAATTTGATTCTATGGGTTGTAATGTTTTGGCTATTGGCCCTAAAAAATGTGTGATGCTCAAAGGGAATCCATTAACGGAACAAGGACTTAAAGATCATGGTTGCGAAGTGTTGACTTATCAGGGGCAACATATAAGCGTCATGGGTGGCGGTGGCCCAACTTGCCTGACAAGACCAATGACAAGGGCAGATAAGAATTGATTTTTTACAGGTGGTTTTCTGTTGCATCCATGGTAACATAAATCGATTCAAATTCGATAGAAATCACTTAGGTCAACCGCTATAAATTTGTATTTTTACGGCAATTAATTCCATAGAATGAACATACACTTTATATCAATTGGAGGCAGTGCCATGCATAATCTGGCTTTGGCACTTCATGAAAAAGGAGATCACATCACCGGAAGTGATGATGCTATTTTTGAACCATCCAAATCAAGGTTAGCAGCAAAAGGTCTGTTGCCCGAATCCCTGGGTTGGTTTCCGGAAAAAGTGAATCCTGAAGTGGATGCCATTATTTTAGGAATGCATGCCAAGGCTGATAATCCGGAATTGATCAAGGCACAGGAACTGGGGATTACCATTTATTCCTATCCTGAGTTCTTATATGAACACGCTAAAAACAAAACCAGAGTAGTTATTGGTGGATCTCATGGTAAGACAACGATTACATCAATGATCCTACATGTATTAAAATACCATGAAGTTGAGGTTGATTTTATGGTTGGAGCACAGTTGGATGGTTTTGATCGAATGGTACATCTGACCGATGAGAATGAGATTATTGTACTTGAAGGAGATGAATATTTATCTTCACCGATAGATCTTCGCCCTAAATTTCATTTATATAAAGCAAATATTGCCTTGTTGAGTGGCATCGCCTGGGACCATATAAATGTCTTTCCAACATTTGAGAATTATGTGGATCAGTTTCGAATTTTTGTCGACACCATGGTTAAAGGAGGAATGATGGTGTACAATGTAGAGGATGAGGTAGTAAAGGAAGTTGTTGAGCAAACATCCAATCAAATCAAAATATATCCTTATAAAACACCAGTTTATACCATTGAAAATGGAGCCACTGTTTTGGACACTGCCGAAGGAGAAGTTCCTTTAGAGATCTTTGGCAAGCACAATTTACAAAACCTTGAAGGAGCGCGCAGTATTTGTTTTCATCTGGGTATAAGTGAAGAGGAGTTTTATGAGGCAATTGCCGATTTTAAAGGAGCTAGTAAAAGACTTGAAAAAATAGCAGAAAATGAGCAGACTGTGGTATTTAAGGATTTTGCGCATTCTCCTTCAAAGGTAGAGGCAACAACAAATGCCGTCAAAGAACAATATGTCAATCGAAAATTACTCGCCTGTCTTGAATTGCATACCTATAGCAGTCTGAATGAAGATTTTCTTAAGGAGTATGTCGGTACGTTGGATAAAGCTGATGAGGCCGTTGTATTTTATTCTCCTCATGCTGTAAAGATCAAAAGATTAAAGGAAGTAAGTGAGCAGCAAATAGCCAAGGCTTTTAAAAGAGATGATCTGATTATTTATACTGACCCCAAAGCATTTAAAGATTTTTTATTTAGCAGGAACCTGAAAGATACAGCACTTCTGTTAATGAGTTCCGGTAATTATGGAGGTCTTGATTTTGATGAGGTGAAAGATCTTTTATAAATTAATCTTTATAACCGAACCTTTTGAGCTGACTATTACTGCTTCTCCAGTTTTTATTGACTTTGACATAAAGTTCCATAAATATTTTTTTTCCAAAGAACTTCTCAAGGTCCTTTCTGGCTTCCATACCAACGCGTTTAAGAGCCGACCCCTTATGGCCAATAATAATTCCTTTTTGGGTATCTCTTTCGACCATAATTACTGATCTAATTCTGATTATTTTAGGCTCTTCCTTAAATTCTTCTGTTACGATCTCAACCGAATAAGGAATTTCCTTTTTATAATGCATCAGGATCTTTTCCCGAATGGTTTCATTCACAAAGAATCGTTCGGGTTTGTCTGTAAGCTGGTCTTTAGGATAGAATGGAGGTGATACCGGCAGCAAATGCCACGATTCGGTTCATGACCGTCTCTATATTGAAATTTTCAAGGGCAGAAATAGGGTGAATTTCAGCATTGGGTAAGGTTTCTTTCCAATAATTTACCTGTTGCTCTAATTCTATCTGTGAAGATTGGTCAATTTTATTCAAAAGCAATATAACAGGAACCTTTAAGATTTTTAATTTTTTCAAAAAAAGCTTCATTCTTTCAATTCCTTTTCCCCTGTTTCAACCATATAAATCAAAACATCGGCATCTTCAAAGGCAGTTTTTACAAAGTCCATCATTGATTCCTGCAGCTCGTATGCCGGTTTAATGATTCCCGGAGTGTCTGAAAATACCACTTGATAATCTTCTGTATTGACAATACCCAGAATTCTGTGTCTTGTGGTTTGAGCCTTTGACGTGATGATTGACAACCGTTCTCCAACCAAGGCGTTCATCAGGGTAGATTTTCCAACATTTGGATTTCCGATGATATTAACAAATCCGGCTTTATGTTTCATGTATCGGCTAAATTAGGATACAAAGGTACTAGGTTTTCATCTTTCTTTCCTTAGGAAAATCTCTTTTCTATGCTAAATTCAAATCATGGCGAAACCTAAAATCAAATAAAGTATGGTCGTGATCAGGCCTCCAAGCAGGGCATAGGGAAGTTGGGTTCGAACATGATCAATATGGTCAGCAGGCAGAAGCCATTGAGGAAATGATACTCGTATCTGAAATAGGAGAACAATGGTCACCAAATATGCCACCTCCCAAAGTTGCAGCGATCACCAGGGTAAGTTCAGTACCGTGTATATCCGCCATAGGAATCGAAATGGCCAGCATAATAGCAAAGGTACCCCAGGATGTTCCAGTTGAAAATGCTATAAATGAACTGATCACAAATACAAGGGCAGGTAAAAATTGGGGAGAGAGCCAGTCCTTTGACCAGTTGGCGACAAATTGCCCCGTTCCTAATTGGTTACAGGCATCACCAATGGCAAAAGCCAGTAACATCAAAAGAGCCAGAGGCATTAATTCACTTATTCCTTTAAGAATGAGATCTACCATCTCTTTTAATTTCATAATTCCTTGAGCCCGATATAGAATCATCGCTACTAATAGGGAAGTAATAACGGCATAAAGAACAGAGGAAGAGCCAGATCCATTACCAATGGCCTGAGACACATGGTTCCAAAAAGAATCAGATTTTTCAACTTTCGACCAACCCGTGTAGGTAAGGTTTACAGGCATCATAATGACCATCGTCAACAAAGGGATCACCATATTAAAGGATTTTGCCTTTATGCCCTCTTTCGGCGCGAAAGAAGTAATCACATCAGAGATCATGGGTTTTGAACCTTCATCCATTAATTTACCTGTAGTAAGCGTTCGCTTTTCAGCTTTTGCCATGGAGCCGATGTCTTTTTTTGAAACAATCACAATAAATAGTATCACTAGTGCTAGTATCGGATAAAAATTATAGGCAATTGACGAGAGCATGACACGAAATGGATTGTCTATACCCTGAGTGATCAAAAGCCCCATAATAAAGGCACCCCATGCATTAAAAGGAATCAGGATAGAGGTAGGTGCTGAGCTGGAATCGGCAATATAGGCCAGTTTTTCTCTTGGAATCTTGAGTTTGTCAAAAACAGGGCGGTATAATGTACCAACAGTTAGTGAACTTATACTCGTTTCTACAAAAAGCACGATTCCGGTAAGCATAGCCAATAACTGAATAATGATCCTGCTATATCCTGTATGTTTCTTTTCAAAGTAAGCGATAAGCTTATTCAATTGGTTGATAAAGCCTTCTACACCTCTTGAATATTGGATAAAGAGAAGTAATGCGCCAACAAGGGCACTGAACATAATGGTTCTTGTATTTCCTTCTGATTTAAAAACATTGACCATTCCCTCAATAGTGGCCAGGGTTCCATCCAGTAGATTCCAGTCACTCATAATGAGCCATGAAAACCAGATTCCAAAAACAAGGGCTATATAAACTTGTTTGGTTCTTAAAGCGAGAATAATGGCAATAACGGGGGGTAAGACAGATAGAAATCCGTAATCATTCATATGGCTAAAACTGAATCTGATTAATAATTGCTAAATATAGGAAAACTAAGACATAACCTGCTTTGGTAGTATTTTTTTTACAAGACTTATTTTGACTTTTTTATCCCTTAGGCCCAAACTTTAACTAAATTTAAGGGTCTAATATATTGTATGCTGAGCTGCACTCAGTTATTAGAGATTTAAATAGTAGAACCTTGACCGACGAATCTGATTTTATAAAGTCATTATTGAACCAAAAGGAAAAAGCATTTAAAGAGTTGCTCGACCTTTATCAAAAACGTTTGTATTGGCATATTCGAAAAATGGTTATTACCCATGAAAATGCGAATGATGTGCTTCAAAATACCTTTTTGCGTATTTATAAGAGCCTGCCTGGTTTTAAGCAAAATAGTTCTTTAAACACCTGGATGTTTCGCATTGCTTATAATGAATCCCTGCGGTTTTTAGAACAGGAGAAAAAGAAGACACACAGCTCGATTGACGATTTGAGTAAAACATATATGAACAATTTGGTTGCTGACACTTTTTTTGAAGGAGATATGGCACAATTGAAATTGCAAAGTGTTCTTGCATCGCTGCCAGAAAAAGACAGGCAAATATTTCAAATGAAATATTATGACAATCTTAAATTTCATGAATTAGCGGATATTTTACACCTAAATCAAAGCACTTTGAAAACATCATATTACAGAACGGTAAAACTCATCGAAAAAAATATTGAAAACGTAGAACTTTTTAAGGAATCAGAGGTCTAATTAAATAGTATGAATTATATGGAAGATTATAAGAGACGCAATGAGTTGATGAAAGATATTGATTCATTAGAAAATAAAATCGACAAAATGCATACCGATGAATTGGGATTGGGTATGCCGGAAGATTATTTTGCAAAATCTAAAGAGGATATTCTAGATAAGGTTTTTCTTCAAAATAAATCAAAAGAAATTCCATTGTACAGAAATAAAGTAATGTGGTTTGCAGCAGCGGGAATAGCGTTCATTGTGGCCTTTTCTGTATTTAAACCTGACACCTTGCCTACTCTAAATGATATACCATCGGTTATTGCAGATACGGTTGGTCAGATACGAAATTTGGATTTGGCCAATGACGAATTTTTCTTTGAAGATGATATTTTGATAGCATCTTTATTTATAGATGATTCGGAAATTGATAATTATTTGGATACTTATATTATTGAAGAAGTTGTGATCGACGAATATATTGACCACTTTCTATTAGATGATTTGACAGGCGAGACAATGATCTTTTATTAAATTTTTACCATGAATCAAAACTATTTCAAACTGTAAAGGTCTAATTAAATAGAACGTTCAAAAACTAAAGTATAATTTTAAATACTCATAAAATGAAATCAATAAAAATAATCGCAGTCCTCCTATTTGGAATCCTTTTTGGAACTTCAATCTTAATAGCCCAAAACGCAACGGCAACGGCAACGGAAATGGAGATGGATTTGGAAATATGAATCAAATAGAGAATTTGACAGATGATCAAAAACAATTACTCCAAGAACGAAGAGAGTTGATAAAAAGAAACAGAGAAACTTTGAAAGCCACACTATCAGAGGAACAATTGGCCATATTTGAAAATCAACAACTTACCAATCAAGAAAGAAGAGAAGCACTTATGTCAACCTTAACAGTTGATCAAAAAAACCTCATGGCAAATAACAGAGAAACCATGAGCGAAATTAAAAATCAGTTTAAAAATACCATCACCGCGGAACAGCGCCAACAAATAAGAAACAGAATGAGAGCCAACAGAGATTCAGATTCAGGTAATGAACTGCGCAAAAATGTTAGAGAACAACGAAGATTGAATCAGAAAAACGGCAGCGGAAACGGAGCTGGAGGAGCAAATGGCGGTGGCAATGGAAATCCTAAAGGCAGTGGAAATTAAGCCTTGATCAATAATAAAATAATGGATGTAATTGATTTGGTGAGGTGGTTGACTAGAATCAATCACCTTTCCATTTAAAATTCAAGCAGATGAGAAGAATTTTCACATTGGCCTTATTTTTTTTCGGAAATTTCTTTCTTTTTTCTCAGGAACCGCCGCAAAAGAAAACAGATATTGATCAGAATATTGAAGATTTTCTGATGGAAGACGAATCAATTGATGTTTTTATGGCCAGCCTTACCAATTATCATTTGATTTATGTATCCGTCAATTACAATAGTGCTACTTATTTTTCGGGGCGGGATATAGATGTTGATCAATTCAATATTGTACCTCAAATTACTTACATGCATTCCAAAGGATTTTACGCTGGTATTTCTGGAATTTATTACAGTGAATTCGAACCGAATTGGGATATTACTACTTTGACTGCCGGTTATGGCAATGGTTTTGGTAAAAAGAAATTGTGGCGTTATTACGCTTCATATTCGTATTATTTTTATTCCAATGATATCGATAATTTATACAATAGTACTGTAAACGGAGGTATTGGTATCAGTAATAAAAAAAGAAACTTTGGAACGCAATTGTCGCTTTCCTATTACTTTGGTGAAGAGGTAACCTATCAAATTGTTTTAAGAACTTATGCCAATCTAAAACTGTTAAAAAACAAAAAACATTATGTAAGATTTAGACCTCAATTTAGTATTGTTACAGGTACACAAATTGTTGACCTGTCAGGGGGTTCCATTCAAAAAGTACTTGAGAACAAAGTGGATGCTCCGCTAGAAGATAATGTGCTTTTAGAAGATAATGTCTTTGGTTTGATCAATACCCAGTTCAATATACCCTTGCAATACAGTATAGGTGCCTTTGATTTTGAACTGGGATTCAACTATAACATTCCTTCTGAGCTCGGTAATGAAACCGATTTAAAAAACACCAGTTTCTTTAATCTTGGGGTGGCTTATATGATCGATCTTTAGCAGATCGCAATATATTGACATCCAGTAGCTTTTTATATTTAATGTTGGTTTGATGCTTGGAGACAGTCAGGGTTTGACTCTTTTCATAAAGCTGCTGTCAAGCCCTGACTACATAAAGTTTTAAGCCAGTAAATATGTTAGGAGAATAGCTGGATTCATTTCTTCGCTTGCTTCGAAATGGGCCAGAATGGGGGATGCTGGATTGACTCCTTACAGTCGTCGGACCAGGATGGGGATGCTTAGAAACGGTCAGGGTTTGACTCTTTTCATAAAGCTGCTGTCAAGCCCTGACTACATAAAGTTTTAAGCCAGAAAATATGTGAGGAGAATAGCTGGATTCATTTCTCCGCTGTGCTTCGAAATGGGCCAGAATGGGGAAGCTTTACTAGCAAAACCTATTGGCTATCGCCAATATTTTTTTTGTTGATCAAAATCCTTAAATGCAAGCATTACGGATTTCTCTTAACAAAAAAACCTTCCAGTTTCCTGAAAGGTTTTGCTAGTAGCGGGAGCTGGACTCGAACCAGCGACCTTTGGGTTATGAGCCCAACGAGCTACCTACTGCTCTATCCCGCGATGTGGGTGCAAAGATACACAATATTTAGAGATATAAACAAAGGTTTTTTCATAAAAAAAGTCAGATATTTTTATATCTGACTTTCAATTCATTATCCGTATTTATAGTAAATTATATCCGGAATATAGCTTTGAGAATAACGTCTATCCATTCATAGACATCAAAAATTCTTCATTGTTATTGGTATATTTTATTTTGTCTTTAACAAACTCCATGGCTTCTATAGGATTCATATCTGCCAAGATATTTTCTCAATACCCAAATACGTTGTCTTACTTTATCATCATGAAGTAGGTCATCACGACGTGTACTTGATTTCACAAGATCAATAGCAGGATAAATTCTTCTATTGGCAATATTTCTGTCTAATTGAAGTTCCATATTACCAGTTCCCTTGAATTCTTCAAAGATTACCTCATCCATTTTAGAACCTGTATCGGTAAGTGCAGTAGCGATAATCGAAAGAGATCCTCCATTTTCAATATTTCTGGCCGCACCAAAGAATCTTTTAGGTTTGTGTAAGGCATTGGCATCGATACCACCGGATAAAATTTTACCGGATGCAGGTGCCACTGTATTATATGCCCTGGCAAGTCGTGTGATAGAATCTAAAAGGATGACCACATCATGGCCACATTCTACCAGTCTTTTTGCTTTTTCAAGAACGATATTGGCTACTCTTACATGTTTTTCTGCAGATTCATCAAAAGTAGAAGCAATCACTTCTCCTTTAACATTACGCTGCATATCGGTAACTTCTTCAGGACGTTCATCAATCAGTAATACCAATTGATATACTTCAGGATGATTGGCCGCAATTGCATTTGCAATATCCTTTAATAGAATAGTTTTACCTGTTTTTGGCTGGGCAACGATCATACCTCTTTGACCTTTTCCAATAGGTGAAAACAGATCAATAATTCGTGTTGAAAGATTGACTTCCTTTTTCAGCAAGATTAAATTTCTCTTCAGGAAATAATGGTGTCAAATGTTCAAAAGAAACCCTGTCTCTCACAATACTTGGATTCAGCCCGTTGATAAGACTTACTCTGATAAGTGGAAAATATTTTTCTCCTTCTTTGGGAGGTCTTACTTTTCCCTTTACAGTATCACCAGTTTTTAAACCAAAAAGTTTGATTTGTGATTGAGACACATAAATATCATCTGGTGATGAAAGGTAATTATAATCAGAAGATCTTAAAAATCCATATCCATCAGGCATGATTTCTAATACACCTTCACTTTCAATAATACCATCAAATTCAAAATCAGGATCTCTGTATTTACCAGGTTGATTGCTTTCATTCCCACGTTGTTTGTGGTTTTGATTTGGATTTCTTTGCTCTTTTTTCTGTGGATGTTGGGTGTTCTTTTGCTCTTTATGCTGCGCAGGATGTTGCTTTTTTTGATCCTTTTGTTGAGCAGGACGCTGCTTTTTTTGATCGGTTTGTTGAGCCGGATGTTGCTTTTTCTGCTCGGTTTGATGAGCCTGAATTCTTTTCTGAGGCGCAGGTTGTTTTCTTTCTGCGTCAACAGGCTTAGCTGCATCTTGAACCGGCTTATTCTCCTTGATCTTTTCAGTCTCTGCCGGAGTCTTGTTTTCATTGATGGCTTTAGGTTCAGTTTTTCTGATTTCTTTGTTCGGAAGAGTTTCTTTCTTTAACGTCAGTGGCTGGGGAAGCCATATCAGGTGCTGACTCGTTTTTAGAAATTCTCCTTCTTTTTGGTTTACTGGAAGCTGCAGTTTCTTTCAATTGCTTCTGGATTAGCAGCCTGAACATCCAATATTTGATAAACCAAATCAAGTTTTTTCAATTGACGGAACTTTGGAACATCAATTTTTTGCGCAATTTCCTGCAACTCCAAAAGTTTCATCTCTTTGAGTTCGTCTATGTCAAACATCATATATAAATGTTAATTAATGATATCAATTCTTTGGTAAGAATTATCTGTTTAAATGAATATGTTTTGATAATATAATAGGGTATCGTAAAAGAAGTATTTTTACAATATGTTTCGATTTGATGCCACAATATTACAAAATAAAATTAATATAGAAAGTTATTTCTTAAAAAGATTAATGTATTTTTGCCCTTCATTTTTAAGAAATGTTACAAAGAATTCAAACCCTTTATTTATTGATCGCCATCCTGCTTATCAGGGACCGGTTGCCTTTTTAGTTCCATTCTGGGTAGGTTCAGGAGATGGAAGTTGTTTTCTTGGATTCATTGCTGCAAACAGGAGAATTAACTTTAATGGTTATTCCTGCTGCATTTATAGTGTCGGCAATTATCTGCGATTATTGACCTTATTATCTTATAAAACCCGAACAAAACAAATCGTATACAATAGATTGAATATTGTGATCAACTTTTTATTGTTAGGAATTATTGTATATCATTTACTAAAATTACCTGGAGGAACTGTAGTTTCAGAGAAGGGTATTGGGGTTTTCATACCTTTATTAGTCATTGTTTTTCTGGCTTTGGCGAATAAGGCAATTATTAAGGATGATAAACTTGTAAAATCTGTAGATAGATTGCGATAATACTAATACCTTAGTTATAGTGTGTATGACTGTCTGAATCTAATTCAGACAGTCTTTTTTTTGCCTAATTTATTACTAACGGTTTTTGGGTAATTTTCAAAATCCCAAGTTCCTCTATTGTGAGAAACATGATGTGTACATATATTTGTAGTGTAATTATTCAAGTAATAGTTGCTGTTATGAAAAAACAGCCTTTGAGAAAAGGCATAAGGGGGGAAAGGAGAGAAGATCACTTTCACTTCAAAAGAAGAAAAGAGCTTCTCTCCTTATTTTAAACTCCAGGAATAAATTGCTATGAATTCCTAAAGTTGACATTTTGAAAATCAAATTTCTCTTAAAGAGATGCTATTAAGAATTATTTATTCTTAATAATATATATACTCCTATTTACATTTATGGAGAGAACAAAAGGGGAGAAAGGAGAGAAGTGAAGCGCATTGTTTCTGTCATTCTAATTAAACAAATTACTTCTCTCCTTACTATTTTCAGAAAGTGGGAAAATTGCTATAGATTCCTAAACTGACATGTAGACATCAAATTTCTCAAAGAAATGATCTCATAAAGGATACTTTATGATAAGAAACACTCCTGATTGTTATATCAAGGAGCATAAGAGAGGGGAGAAAGGAGAGAAGTGAAGCAAATTGTTTTCTAATAAGAATAAAAATACAAATAAGCTTCTCTCCTTACTATTTTTCAAAAAAGGAAAATATAACTCTTTCAAGATAAGTTTAAAGATCAATTCGGAAGAAACTGAACCATATACTCCAAATTATTTGGAGAAGAAGAGAGGGGAGAAAGGAGAGAAGTGAAGCAAATTGTTTTCTAACAAGAACAAAAAATACAAATAAGCTTCTCTCCTTACTATTTTTCAAAATGAAAAGCCTGTTTTTCTAAATAAATTTTAGATAAGTTCTTTAAACATACACTGATCGAGATATATTATACGATCAGCAACAAATACTCCAAAATTTGGAGAAGAAGAGAGGGGAGAAAGGAGAGAAGTGAAGCAAATTGTTTTCTAACATAGAACAAAAAATACAAATAAGCTTCTCTCCTTACTATTTTTCAAAAGGAAAATGCCCTGTTTTCTAAATAAATTTCAGATAAGGTCTTTAACAGATACACTGATCGAGATATAGATTGATAGATCAACAACAAATACTCCATAAATTTGGAGAAGAAGAGAGGGGAGAAAGGAGAGAAGTGAAGCAAATTGTTTTCTAACAAAAATAAAACACAAATAAGCTTCTCTCCTTACTATATTCAAGCAAAAAAAATACTCAAATCTACGGAGACTTGAGTATTTCTTAAGAATAATAAAACAATTGTTCTTTTTAAAAGGGGAAAAAGGAAAGGGAGTTAGGAGAGAAGTGAAACAAGCTTTCTAATAAACAAATAACTTCTCTCCTTACTATAAATATTTCAACTATTGAAATTAAATTCAAATTCTAACGAACATGCAAGATAGAAAAAGAATTTGAAATATTCAAATATAAATATGATCATAATTTATAAGCACAACATCATAATATCACTGATAATTAAAGTAAATAAATCAATAAAAGACTTAGTAAATGAATAGAAACAAGGAAAAAATACATAATAATAGATTTTTTATATCTTTCAAACCATCAAATTAGTGGTTTATAGGGATAAATCTCGTGGTTTCTGGGTAGATTAAAAAATACCTGATTCCGCTATTGGTTTATACCTTATTTGCCGATACATTTGAAGTGTTAGCCTGTTTTGGTTGATATACATATACATACAAAACAAATCTAAAAGTTTATTATTATGAAAAATTTTACTATTGCAATTGCCATGTTGTTGGTTATGGCTTCTTTTACAACCAACTTAACTAACTCAACCTCAGCTGTTTTATCTGATTATGAAGGAACTTTATTAAAGTCAGCTCCTGTATTGGAAAACAATGATGGAGACGTTAAAGTGACCTTTACTGTTGATCAAAATGTTATGGTTTCTTCATGCTTTGATTGGTTCTTCAAACGAGATCTTTCTAGTGGAAAATGGGGATTCAGACTCATCAAAAACCGTGACACTCGATCTTGAGCCTGTAAATGGAAAGGTTGAAACTGCTTTTAACAATATTTATGAAAGTAATTATGATGTCGCTGCTATGGATGCTTTATTAAATGCAAGCGAGCCAGAAAGAAGACCAAAGGGTATTATTATTTGGGAATAGGCATTCATCACAATATAAACAGATTTAAAACGTTTGTTTAATAAACTAGGTAAGAGATCCGAAAAATTAGTTTTTTTCGGATTTTTTTAAACCTTGTTTTGAAGAAATGTTTTGATCTATGGATAAAAAGATTACAGTTCATATTGCCGATGACCATCAAATTTTGATTGATGGTGTTAAAGCAGTGCTCAATTTGGAGCCCAATATTGAGGTCATTGGATTTTCATTAAATGGAAATGAAGTCATTGCCTGGTACGAAGAAAACAATTCAGATGTTCTGGTATTGGATATCAATATGCCGGAATTAGATGGGATAGAGGTATTGAAGAAACTCAAAAACTTTAAAGAATCGTCCTGAAATCATTGTGTTGTCGAGTTATGATGATGTTAAACTTGTTAAGGAAGTTTTACAAATGGGGGCCAAAGGTTTTGTTCCGAAAAAATCTGCAGGGGAACATATTGTTAATGCTGTATATAAGGTATCTGAAGGTAACCAGTATTTTACTGATGATATTAAAGAAAAAATGATGCAGACCCTATTGAATGGTCAGGTGAAGAATGAAGGAAGCCAGGATGGGGTTCTGATTAGTTCACTTACCAAAAGAGAAGTTCAGGTGCTAAAACTAGTTGCCCAGCAATACAGTACACGGGAAATTGGTGATGAACTGCATATTAGTGAAAGTACTGTCGAGACCCACCGTAAAAATTTAATGAAAAAAGTAAAAGTTAAAAATAGTGTTGGGTTAGCTATATTTGCCTTGAAAAATGAGGTTATATAGTTTTATATCAAATCCACTATTGAATGGCAGGAAATTTATATTCCTAGTCATTTTTTTTGTTTTTGGCTTCAAGTTTGTGCTCAAGAAGGTGATGCAGGAAGCCGCTTATATTCAAAATAAATTAAATCAAATTGATTCTTTAATAAATTTAGGTAATTTGATAGCGCTGATAACCTTATTGAAAACACTCTAAACACCTTTTCATTTAAGAAAAATTCAGAACAACAATTGGCTTTTGACTTTAGAACTGCTAAAAATTATTATCAGCAGGATAATAAAGAAAAGAGCAATGGAAATTTTATTAAATGGACTTGATAGATTAAAAGGGAATCCATTTTCGCAATTAAATATTGATTATACGCAATCTTTTGGCAAGGATATTTGCTGATTCGCAAAATTTTGATAAAGCAATTTATTACAATAAAATTGCTCTTCAAAAGGCATAATTAATTAAGGATACTGTCAGTATTACTAAAGGTCTTTGATCCGATTGGAAGTTTTTATTATGCTAAGAATGAGGAAGATAGTGCAAAAATGTTTTTTAGGACAGGTAACTTATTTTCCAGTAACTTCTAAGACTGAAGTTCAGAATTTCTAATGCTTATAATAATTTGGGCGTAATTGCCCAAAATAATGATAATTTTGATTTGGCCAAAGCATTGGGCTCAATGAGGCCTTGAAATTGAAATTGAAGCAAAATGATATAGATTGGAATTGCAACTTCAAGTGTTAATTTTGGAAATTTGTATCATTTTGAAAATGAATATGAAACAGCCATCAAAAATATTTGGAAGCTTTTGAACAAGTAAAAAATGATACGACAAGAAAGTTCGATCAATATAAAAAGAATTATCTATGAAAATCTATCTGTTTCATATGATTCAATAAGAGATTATAAAAATGCATATTATTATTTGCATGAATCCTATGATCTTAAAATTTAAATTGACGAACGAGCAATTGGCTGAAAATATAGCTGAAGTTGAAGCCAAGTATAATTTAGCCGTTGAAGAGCAAAAGACGGAGGAAGAAAAAAGTAAAACATTTAGAGCTCAGGTCTTGTTTGGTGGAATGGCTTTTATAACGCTTATCTTTGTTGATTTTTGCCTTTATTTTCTATAATAATTATAAATTAAAGGAGCAGAATCGACTTGAACAAATCCATAGCAACCTGCAGACCAGAATTATCAATGCGACCATTGATGCCAAGGAAAAGGAGCGTAAATCTATCGCTGAGATTCTTCACGACAGTGTAAGTGCCTTGCTATCTTCTGCTAATTTGCATTTACAAGCCTCTAAGACACAATTGAATTCGCATGTACCCATTGAAATTACCAAGGCACAGGAAATCGTAAATGAGGCCTCGGTCAAGATCAGAGATTTGTCACATGAACTGATTTCTTCTGTCTTGTTAAAATTTGGACTGGCTTTTGCTGTTCATGACCTATGTGAAAAATATTCCAATTCGGAAATTCAGTTTATGAGTGATGATAATGGTATCAAAAGATATAATCAAGAATTTGAAATTAAAATCTATAATATTATAGAAGAACTTATCAATAATATTCTAAAACACAGTGGTGCAAAGAATGCTTCTATAAATCTTATTGAAAGAAACGGGGACAAATTATTGATACAGATCATTGATGATGGAAAGGGTTTTGACTTAAAAAAAGCAAGGAGAAAAGATGGTTTGGGTTTGAGTCATATTGAGGCCAGGATCAAGATCATGCAAGGTGTCTTCAATATCAATTCTAAAAAAGGAGAAGGAACAAGCATTTTTATTTCCGTTCCGATATTTACAGCCAGAATTGGTGGAAGCTGTTTGATCTTATCTTTTCATCTCTATAATTTCCAGATTCTTTATATCTGTATTTTCAATTTCAAAGCGCAACATGGTTCGTACTTTATGAAATCCATGTTTACCAACTGCTCCGGGATTCATATGCAATAATTTCAGCTTTTTATCATATTGAACTTTTAAGATATGAGAGTGACCGCGAAATAAACAATTTAGGAGGGGCTAACGAGATGGATTCCTTAACCCTTGGATTATAACGATAGGGATATCCACCAATATGTGTTATCCAAACAGTGACCCCTTCAATTGTAAATTTTTGGTCTAAAGGAAATTCACTTCGAATGTTTTTGTCATCAATATTTCCGTAAACCGCTCTCAGTCGGCTTACTTCTTTTATTCTATCAGTAACTTCCATGATTTCCAATGTCTCCCGCATGCCATACTTCATCCGCATGTTTACAATAATTCAAGATCTTTTCATCAATATAGCCATGTGTATCTGATAAAAGTAAAATTTTTTGCGCCAAACGAGTATTGATTTAATTAATTATCTTTGTTCGGCGTAAAATTAAAGGTTTTTGAGATACTTTATTGAACTTTCTTATCACGGTAAGCATTATCATGGATGGCAAAAACAAGCCAATGAAATTTCTGTTCAAGAAACCATTGAAAAGGCCCTTACCTTATTGCTGAAAGAAGAGATTTCAGTAATTGGCTGTGGAAGAACCGATGCCGGAGTTCATGCCAGACAGTTCTTTTTACATTTTGATATTGAAAAACAATTAGATAAAGAAAAGTTAAAGTATAAGTTAAATTCTTTTTTACCAGAGGATATTGGTATTTTTCAAGTGCTTAGGGTTAATGATGATGCTCATGCCAGGTTTAATGCTATTTCCAGAAGTTATCAGTACAGGATTTCACTGGATAAGAACGTTTTTGAAAATGACCTGAGTTTGCATATTTATCAAACTGATCTGAATACTAAAAAAATGAATGAAGCGTCTGCTTTGTTGATGAATTATACTGATTTTAAATGTTTTTCAAGAAGTAAAACAGATGTTAAAACATACGATTGTAATGATAACAGAAGCCTATTGGACATCGGATGGGCATCATTTGGAATTCTTTATTACTGCAAATCGGTTCTTAAGAAATATGGTAAGAGCCATTGTTGGCACCCTGCTTGAAGTTGGTAAAGGAAGGATGACTCTTGATGAATTCAAGAAGGTGATAGAGTCGCGTGATAGAGAAATGGCTGGTGCTTCAGTAAAAGCGAAAGGATTATATTTAACAAGGGTTATTTATCCCGATAGTATTTTCATAGATTAATTATGTCTGAAAAAAAGAAAGATCATAAAAAAGTGGTGGGTAAGGTGTATGACGTTAAGCTGTTTTCACAGGCTGATGGGCTATGCCAAACATTACAAGCTGCAATTCAATCTTTCTGTACTTGCAGTATTATCTGTTGCCCTTCTTGCCGCTGTCAGGCCTGTGCTGCTGAAGAGAATCATAGATGATTTTATTTTTAATAAAGATGCCGAGCAACTGGTCGTGTTTACCAGTTTGATGTTGTTCGTACTGGTCTTGGAAGTGCTTTTCCAGTTTCTATTTATTTATTTTGCCAATTGGTTAGGCCAGAGTATCATAAGAGACATGAGAATCCAGCTTTTTAAGCATTTACTGAATTTTAAAATGCAGTATTACAACAAGTCAGCGGTTGGTAAACTCGTGACAAGAGTGGTCTCTGATATTGAGACCATTGCCAGTGTATTTGGTCAGGGATTGTTTATGATCATCAGTGATCTGTTAAAAATGTTTGTCATCGCAGTGGTGATGCTCTATATGAATTGGCAATTGGCTTTGATTGTTTTTGCGATCTTACCCGTGTTGATTTTTGCAACAAAGATCTTTCAAAAGGCCATGAAGTCAGCTTTTCAGGAAGTAAGAACAGAGGTATCAAATTTAAATACATTTGTTCAGGAACGAATTACAGGGATGCGGATCATTCAACTTTTTTCAAGAGAAAAAATTGAATATGATAAATTTAAAAGCATCAATGACAAGCATAAGAAGGCCTGGATAAGAACCGTATGGTATAATTCGATATTCTTTCCAATAGCAGAAGTTCTTCCCTCTATCGCCATAGGATTGGTGGTTTGGTATGGAGGATTAAATGCTGCCACAAGTAATTCAGTTACCGCTGGTGAGATCATTAGTTTTATTATGATGAACAATATGTTATTTAGGCCTTTACGGCAAATAGCAGATAAATTCAACACACTTCAAATGGGTATGGTGGCGGCAGAAAGAGTCTTTAAGATCGTGGATGCCAATGAAAGCGAAAAAGACCAAGGGTAAGTGAGTGGTAGAGACCTTTAAAGGAAAGGTTAGGTTTAAAGATGTTCACTTTAGTTATATCCCGAATGAGGAGGTGATCAAAGGAATATCTTTTGATGTGAATCCGGGTGAAACCGTTGCTATAGTAGGTGCTACGGGAGCTGGAAAGTCAACCATTATTAATTTATTAAACCGATTTTATGATATAAATAGTGGTTGTATTAAAATTGATGGCGTTGATATTCAGGAGTATAATCTACATTCTTTACGTGATCAAATCGCAGTTGTATTACAAGATGTTTTTCTGTTTTCAGATAGTATTTTTAACAATATTACGCTAAAGGATGATTCTATTTCACTTGAGGAAGTTCAGAGATCAGCCAAGGTGATTGGTATTCATGACTTCATCATGTCTTTACCCGGAGGATATGATTACAATGTGAAGGAAAGAGGGGTGATGTTATCAGTAGGACAACGCCAATTGATTGCCTTTCTCAGGGCTTCTGTGAGTAAACCCGGCATACTTATTTTGGATGAAGCTACGTCCTCGATTGATTCCCATTCTGAAAAATTAATACAGGAAGCGACTGAAAAAATCACCAAGAACCGAACCTCAATTATTATTGCCCACAGGTTGGCTACCATTCAAAAGGCAGATAAGATCATTGTTATGGAAAACGGAAAAATTGTGGAGCAGGGAAGTCATTCAGACGCTATTGGATAAAAAAGGCTATTATAGTAAATTATATAATATCCAATTTGTTCAGAAACAAGCCAGTTAATGGTTTTGGCATTTAATTGAGGTCATCTTTTATAATCTCAGCCAATTCACTAAAATCTTCAAACAATATAAAGGCTCCGTTATTGACATAAGAAACCTGTCCAGATTCCTCCGATACGATAAGCGCCAGGGCATCTGTTCGGATCGTAATACCAAGACCGGCTCGATGTCTCAATCCGAAATGAGAAGGGATGTCAAGCGTATTTTCGATCGGAAGAATAACTCTTGTAGCCGTAATCAATTCATTCTCAATCACAATGGCACCATCGTGAAGCGGACTATTCTTATAGAAAATACTTTTCAAAATAGGCTTATTCACCTTAATCTGCATTTCATCACCAGTCATTTTTACAAATTCCAGACTATTGTTTCTTTTGAGGACAATAAGGACTCCTGTTTTTAACTTTCCCATTTCCTCGCAAAAACTTACGATTTCATCGATGTGATTGTTAGCCGCAATGTCAGTCTTAAAAAACTTAAAATGCTTTAAAAATCCTTTTTTAGAGGCAATATTGGTCGATCCAACCATAAGAAGAAACTTTCTTATTTCCTGTTGAAAGACGATAATAAGTGCAATAAAACCACCTCCCAGAAATTTACCTAGAATGTCACTTAATAATTCCATTTCCAGCGCCTGGGTCAGTTTCCAAATTAGATAAATAATGGCGATGCCAATAAAGATATTAATTGCTGCAGTTCCGCGAATTAACCTGAAAATATAAAAGAGTAATACAGCAACTAGAACAATATCAAGAATGTCTAAAAAGTTGATGTTTAAAAAATTAAATTGATCCAATGCTGAGCTAATTTTTGTAAATGTATGAATTATTTTACAGTATAAACATATTCGATCGGATGAGCAGTTAATTTCGTTTGACACGAGGAAAGCTTTTACTTCTATATAATCCTGATAGCTTGTTTGAGCGTCATAAGTGAGAACGATTTTTATCGTCTTCATCAGGATCGCAGGACTTCATCATTTTCTAAAGTAGAAAGTAAGGAATTCAAAGGAACCAATTCATTGTTTAGTTTTAATCTGATCTCCCAGATTTCCAGGATGACCGTACAGGGTTCCCCGCTTAACTTTTCAAGGTTTAGCGTTTCCGAATTTAAAGTTAGTTTGAGGAAAAGGTAAAAGAGAGATTTTCTCAGTTGCAGTGTCTGCATAGCTAAAATAATTGTTCATACCCTCTTTTTTATGCATTGAATCCTTATTTCTGTTTTCCTGCATTTCTATCAAGCATCGGAACAACTTGCGCCATGGTTAATCTTCTGTCTATATTGAAAATCCAATGGGTGTTCAGTGATTTTGTTATTCTTGTTTAGTTTGGCTGATGTCTCTCCATTGATCGTCTCCATAAAAATCCAAATACTGGAATGATTTTGAATTTCTGAAATCCCAGGAATATCGATCAAGGGCAATTGCACCGGTTTTTTTTGACAGCTGCTTAGAAGTATCGAACTGATAAATAGAGATAAGGTAAATTCTTTTGATCATAAGGAAGGTCTATTCGTTATTTTTTCAAATATTCTTACTGTTTCCATAGCTTCCTGAACATCATGGACCCTCAGGATATTGGCGCCTTTCATCAAGGCAATTGTATTGACTGAAGTTGTTGCATTCAGGGCCCGATCGGCATCCAGGTCAAGTAGTTTATAAAGCATTGATTTTCTTGATAACCCGGCAAGAACCGGAAGGTTCATACCCGAAAAAAGTTCTAGCTTTTGCAATAGTTCAAAATTCTGATCAAGGGTTTTACTGAATCCAAATCCCGGATCCAATATAAGGTCGTTCACACCAAGTTTCCTCAGTTGTAAATATCTTTTGAGAAAAATAAAAGATCATGTCTTTGATCAGATTTTCATACTGAACATTTTGTTGCATGGTTTGAGGAGTCCCTACCATATGCATCAATACATAAGGTACCTGAAGTTTGGCAATGGTAGCGAACATATTTTCATCCAGAGAACCAGCTGAAATATCATTCACCATACAGGCTCCTGATTGTAATAGCCAATTCTGCAACATGACTTCGAAATGTGTCAATTGAGATGAGTGCATTCGGGAAATTCTTTCATCACTAATTCCAACACGGGCAATAATCTGGAAAGCTCTTCATCCTGGGAAATATGTTTGGCTTGGGGTCTTGAAGAATAGGCTCCAATGTCAATAAAAGTAGCTCCTTCATTCAGCATCTTTTCAACTTGTCTAACGATATCTGCAGCGGATTTGTATTTGCCTCCATCATAAAAAGAATCAGGGGTCAGGTTAAGAATTCCCATCACCTTTGGATGATTCAAGATCTATTAAATGGCCTTTACAATTGATATACATGTTCGTATTTTTAGGATCAACTGGCTACAGTATTTACGACTTTGCTTAAAACAGGTGCCTTATAAGATTTCATTTTATGAATCAGGTCTTCAATCGATTCGCTTACCAATGATCATGTCTCTGTTTTCCTGTTTTAAAAACCCTTCTTTCACCATATGATCAAGTTGCAAAAGAGCATGGTGGAAAAAATTATTGGTATTCAAGATACCAATGGCTTTGTTTTCAATTCCAAGTTGTCCTAAAGTAAGGGCTTCAAAAATTTCATCAAGTGTTCCAAAACCACCTGGTAAGGCAATATAGCCATCAACAAGTTTGCTTATTTTCACCTTTCTTTTTGACATTTTTTTGGTGGTAATCATTTGAGATATCTTGGTATGGGCCACCTCTTCATGTTTCAGTAAGCCAGGAATAACGCCTATAACCTCTGAATTGTTTTTGATCATTGTATCTGCAATGACACCCATAATACCAATTTTCCCACCCCCATAGACCAGGCCAATTCCCTGTTTTGAAAAATAGTCACCTAATTTTACAGCCGCATGGGCATATTCTTGGTTGAAGCCTTTACTTGAACCACAAAAAACAGCGATACGTTTCATTTTATAAGGGTTTTTACAGGTATATATTTTGTAAAAATAAGCAAACCGGCGATATTATATCATGAGATTTTTATAAATTCGTTTCGACAAAAAAACTAAATTCTCTGATTTCAATATACATGCAGAATACATCGAAGCAATATGATGAAGTAACGGCTAAATGCCGTTCTCTTTTTATAAATAAAATGAGTGATTACGGTAGTGCATGGAGGATATTAAGACTTCCATCACTTACAGATCAAATATTCATCAAGGCTCAAAGAATCAGACAACTTCAAGAAAACGATACGCGTAAAGTGGATGAAGATGAAATCTCTGAATTTATCGGAATCATCAATTACTCGATCATGGCACTGATCCAATTGGAAAAAGGCGTTGTTGAACAGCCGGATCTCGATGTAGATGAGGCCATTTCCTTGTATGATAAGCATATGTTAAGCACAAAGACTTTGATGGAGAATAAAAACCATGATTATGGAGAGGCTTGGCGCGATATGAGGGTAAGCTCCCTAACTGATCTGATTCTGCAAAAATTGTTAAGAGTGAAACAAATTGAAGATAATCAAGGAAAGACACTGGTATCTGAAGGAATAGATGCAAACTATCAGGATATGATCAATTATGCAGTTTTTGCCTTGATTTTAATGAATGACTAATTTGACGAATTAATGAATATTTTGACCCAAATCGCGCGCTTATTAGTTGCTGTGACTTTTATATTTTCGGGTTTTGTGAAATTGGTTGATCCCTTGGGCTCAGCCTATAAATTTGAGGAATATTTTGGAGCAGATGTGTTAAACCTGGAGTTTTTAATTCCCTATGCACTTGCAGTTTTCCGATTCTACTGATTCTTGCCGAGATCATGCTTGGGGTCATGTTATTGGTTGGTTATAAAGCCAAATTAACGGTTTGGAGTTTGTTTTTAATCACCCTATTATTCTTGTTTTTAACATGGTATTCAGCATATTATGATAAGGTTACGGATTGCGGTTGTTTTGGCGATGCCGTAAAATTAACACCTTGGGAGACATTTTATAAAAATGTGATCCTCATCGTTTTAGTGATTTATCTGTTGATCAGGGTGTATGATATTCAGCCTATTTCTTCTGAGATTTTGGCCAAAAGGGTGAGTGTGGTCGCCTTGATACTGTTTATTGGAATTGTGTTTTATGTGCTGCGTTATCTTCCCATCATTGATTTTAGACCCTATGCCATAGGTAAGAACATTCCTGAAGGCATGCTGATTCCGGAAGATGCTCGAGCAGCCAGTATATGAAGATACCTGGATTTATAATGTAAATGGGGAAGATCAGGTGTTTACCACTGAAGAAAAGCCTTGGAACATTGAAGGAGCCACTTTTGTTGATCGAAAAACAAGAACTTTAAAAGAAGGCTATGTGCCTCCAATTCATGATTTTACCATGGAAAATGGTGGTGAGGATATTACTGAGTTGCTTATGGCGAAGGAAAAACTGATGCTGGTGGTAGCCTATAACCTTAAACTGACCAGTAGTAAGGGGATGAAGGAGGTCAAAGAGCTTTCAGAAAGGGCCATGGAAAAGGGATATACTGTTTATTGTTTTTCTGCATCAACGCAGGAAGATTATGAAAAGCTCAAAGAAGCATATAATTTGGATTTTGATTTGTTGTTTTGTGATGAAACCACTTTGAAAACCATTGTTAGATCTAACCCAGGTATTTTGACGCTGGATAAAGGAACGATCACAGGAAAATGGAGTTGGAGACAAGCTGAAAGTGTAATCTTAGACTGATAAAGAATGAAACAGGCATTATTGGTATTTCTTGGAGGAGGTCTTGGTAGCGTATTGCGCTTCTGGCTAAGCATGAAATTGAATAATTTTGAAAATGCCATACCCTATGGAACCTTATTGGCTAATGTTTTAGGAAGCCTTATTATTGGAATAATTTTTGGATATTCTGCCAGAACAGGTTTGTTGAATGAAAATCACTCGCTGCTCCTAGCCACGGGATTCTGTGGTGGATTTACCACTTTTTCAACTTTTGCCTATGAAAATCATATCTATTTAAAGGGAGGTGATTATTTTGGTTTTTTACCCTATATCATCGTCACCTTTGTTTTAGCCATTTCAGCTGTTTTTTTAGGGATGTATGCGTCAAAATTCATTTAAAACTTAATGATCAAAAGCTTTTACCCCTGCCAAGACCTTTGTATCCAAATGATTTGATTTTGGAGGTATAGGGCATGAGTATTTTTCGTTGTATGCACAATAGGGATTGTAAGACTGGTTAAAATCAATCACGATACTGTCACCTTCAGGAAGTTTCAGATCAATATACCTTCCACCACCATAACTACTTTCCCCATTGGTGAGGTCTGTAAAAGGCAAAAATAAATAATCCTCATAATCTGGTGTTAAAAGTAATTTTTCATTTTGATAGATCTCCAGGGAATAATTTTTTCCATGTAATTGAAAACGAGCGGTCGCATAGAGTTTATAAATTGGTAACCTGTCAGTTGTCGTTTTCATCTTAAAAGGTTTGCTGTCTTTGTGAAAGTTTAGCGAAGCAGTGACCATAAAATTACTGTCAATAGGAAAAAATTCAAGTGCTTCAAATACTGCCAAATCCTCTTCCGTTAAAGGGGATTCTTCCTTACTGGAAAATTCTTTATTCAATTTTTGCTGAAATTTATTTGCTTCTTTGAATCGCTTGATTCCTGAGCAAAACAGAACAGACACACATAAAAATAAAAGTATAAACAGGGATATTCTTCATGGACAATCTTTTAAATCAAATATACCTATAAATATTTAAAAGAGCTTCAGGATTAATTTGTTGGACACATCAAATATATTCAAATCAAATGATCAAATATGGATAAAGTATATCTTTGGCAAATGTTAAAGAAGATCCTCAAACCGTATCAGGGACTTTCCAAAGAAGTTTGGTTTATGGCACTGACCATGTTTGTCAACAGAGCAGGTGCCATGGTCGTGCCATTTCTATCCTTGTATCTTACCAACTTTCTTGATTTCTCACTTGAAAAAGTAGGATGGATCATGTCTTGTTATGGTTTAGGGTCGGTTGCCGGTGTTTTTATTGGTGGGAAACTGGCAGATAGAATTGGCTATTACAAAGTCATGTATATCGAGTTTACTTGGGTACCGGGCTGGTTTTTTTTTCAATCCAGTTTATCACAGATTTTTACAGTCTATGCATTGGTGTATTTTCACTAACCATTGTTGCAGATATGTTTAGGCCTGCAGTTTGGGTGGCGCTTGATGATTACAGTGAAGCGGATAACAGAACCCGTTCGGTAACTTTGATCAGATTGGCCATCAACCTTGGATTTTCTATGGGTCCCGCTTTAGGCGGATTGTTGATCACCTATGTGAGTTACAGAAGTCTGTTTTGGGTTGACGGATTGACATGTCTGGTTGCTGGATTGATCATCATCAGATTTTTAAGTCAGAAAAGTGAAGTTAAAAAGGAGCATAAAGATTCAATTTTACCAAAATTGTCTCCATATAAGGATGGTCGTTATCTCATTTTTTGGTTTGCGATGTTTTTGATTGGTTTTACCTTTATGCAATATTTTTCTACCATTCCTTTGTATTATAGTCAGCGACTGGGTATGGATGAAGACAAGATTGGGTTGATGCTTGCCATGAACGGATTGTTGATTTTTTTAACGGAGATGCCTATCGTTCATGCTTTGGAAAAAGGAAAAATTGAAAGTCTGAAAATAGTCATAGGCGGGGTGTTTTTATTAATGCTCAGTTTTCTTGTATTGAATTTGGGCCCTTGGATCGGGCTGGCCATTATTGGTATGATTTTTATGACCTTTGGAGAAATGCTAGGGTTTCCTTTTTCAAATTCATATGCGCTTAACCGCTCAAAACTTGGTAATCAGGGGGCCTATATGGCCCTTTACAGTATGTCTTTTTCGGTAGCTCATATTTTAGGCCCCAACCTAGGTATGCAATTTTCGGCTAAATTTGGATTTGAAACAACCTGGTACCTTATGGCAGGAATTTGTCTGCTCGCCTGTTTGATTTTACTGGGATTGTATAGAAAGGAATCTTCCTGATCTATTCCGGAAAACTCAACCTGGCCAGGTAGTCATAATGTGTCCCCTTTTTAAGCAGTTCACATTGTAAATTGACATTAAATGCCTGTTGTTGCAGGTTGTAAAAATCAATATACATCCAAGGATATGAGCCACTTTTCTCACCATGATATCTTCGATTGAAATTCAACCTCACCATAATAATGCTGCACTTCTGAAAGATCTACTTCACCGTTTTCGTCCTCATACATATAAATGATGTCTGTAGAATCCATTAGAATCTGACCCCCCGGTCTAAGAAGGGATGCCAAATGGGTTAAAAAATCGGGAAGGCGCTTCATGGACCCACAAATACCAGCTCCATTCATTAATGCCAGAATTGTATCGAATTGAACATCCTTCAGATTCCCAAAGGTCTGTCATTTCTGCATGTTTGAGTCCTCTTAGCCTGCAAACTTCTATGGCTCCTTTTGATATGATCAACCGGCTTCACCGATAAGCCTTTGTTTTGTAAATAAAGAGAATGACTTCCGGCTCCGCAGCCCAGATCCAAAACTTTTCCAAACGCCATGTTAAGAGCAGTTTGTTCAATTTCAGGCATTTCTTCAAAGGAACGGAAAAGATATTTTACAGGTAATTCATCCCAACCACCTATTGATGAATAGGTGTCTATGACTGCATTTTTACCTTTATAAAAATCCTGAATAGCCTTACCAAAAACGTCTGTTAAATTGTTTATATCCATAAAGCCAGATTATTTTGTCATTAATTTTTTAAACCGATCCATATTTTCGAGGGCCTTGATGGATTCATTTTTTAGAAGACCTTCTTGCTCATCAAAACCCGTATTGAGTAATTTCTCCAAATAATCTAAGCCAAGATCAGATTTTTCCATTGCAACAGCATTTTCAATTTGTTTGATATAGGGCAGGGCATAGGATGGGTAAATCAATATACAGATATCATAACAAAACATCTTTTGCGCTATATTTTTAATACTGGGATCATGATTGACAGTTTCTATAGCATGTGCAAAGACTTTATACAATAATCGCCTATACATGGTTTGTTCCATATGAGAATCTGATTCCATTTTCTTTTTGAGCTTCTCAATTCGATTTTCCCACCAGCCCAGATTATAAGATCTTTTATTGATATCTGTATTGAATCGATCGAATAATTCATCGGTAAGCGCTAATTCGGTTTCTAATAGTGATCTCGCTCTTTTTTTTCTCAGATTTATAGGCTTTGCTTTCTTCGAGGTTATTTAGCTTTTCCTGAATAGTATCCATTTGATAATATCGTTTAAAATTATTGAGGACTCTTCGATATTCGTTTGAAGCAGCAAGGAGGCGCTTGCCTTTTTCTTCTAATTGTGCCTGATGATAGTATTTGTTATAGATCTGTTTGGTAACCGTTGAATCAACAGGTAACAATAGATTTTTATACGCCTCTAATTGCATCCAGTCAAAGGCCATTAAAATTTGATCCCTTGTGGGCCAGCGGTGGTTAATATCTGGCGAAAATATCTCGTAGGACAGCTTTGTTTTGTTGAGGTATTTATGGGTAAACGTCAACTCGTAATAGTTCATATCCTGTTCCCCTATTATTGTAGCATAAGAAAAGGTTTGTGTGGTAGGTAATCCTCCCGAATTAACCGTGAAGGCCGCACCACAAGAAACCACACCTTGAATTTGATCAGTTTTTAAAGCAATAGATGATGCGAGTCTTCCTCCACCGGAAAAACCTGAAGTATACACGCGTTTTGGATCAAGTTTCAAGCTTGTAAAGACTTTAGCGAACAATCTATCGATGATCGGATAATTTTCTTCGAAAGGGCCATTTTTAGTGTTGTTTGAACAAACGAGCAAATAACCATATGTATCTGCTGTTGAAATAAACGGATCTATACCCGTTCTTCCTCTCGCCATAGGCTCAAAAATAAAAATAATGGGTGTAGCTTTTGATGGTTCATATGTTCTGGGCATGTAAAAGGAGAAACTCTCTCCTATCTTTTTGTCTACCCAAATCGTATCTATTATTTCACCTTTCCTGAATCTATCCTCTTGAGAAAATAGGTTGGTACCAACAAAAAAAGAATAATATGATAAAAAATACCCTCAAAAAGATACATATTGATTCTCCAAGGTATTAAAACTCCATAAAAAAGCATGTTAAATACCTCTTAATTATTTTCTTGCCCAAGAAGGAAATTCAGTCAATGAAATGCTAAAAACAAACGTTGCCACGTAATATGTGGCTATTGTGACGATGATAATTCCTATAAAATTAAGAGCAATGCCCGACCTTGACATATCCAGAACCTTTAATCTTTTGGTTCCAAAAATAATCGCATTAGGTGCTGTGGCAGAAGGCAACATAAAGGCAAGTGAAGCTGAAATAGTAGCAGGTAGCATAAATAGAAGAGGGTTTATTTCGATGCTCATTGCCAGACCGGCTAAAACAGGTAAAAAAGTTTCCACTGTGGCCACATTTGAAGTTAATTCAGTGAGAAAGGTGATCAATAAAGACACCGACAAAATAATAATAAACGGATGTACATCTTTGAGCCAGATGAGCTGATCACCAAACCATTGTGAAAGTCCGGATTCTTTAAATCCACTGGCCAGGGCAAATCCTCCTCCAAACAGTAAAATAATTTCCCATGGAATACTTTCAGCAGTTTTCCAATCCATGATAAAGTGACTGTTTCCATTTTTCGATGGAATCAGAAATAATACAATCGGCAATAGTAATGGCAACTGTTCCGTCATTTAAAAATTTTGGGTTCTGAAAAATGTTTGACCATCCGGGTAAAGTCATAAAACCAAAGTTTAAATCGGCTCTAGTAAACCAAAGAACTGCCAAGAGTCCAAAAAATACGGCAACGATACGCTGTTCCATGACCCATGGACCGAGAGAAGCGTATTCTAATTCAATATCTTTGGTGTCAATATTGGTCCACCCATCAGATTTGTTCCTTATAAATACCAGATAGAGATATCCAAAAGTGATGGTAAAAATAATCACGACAATAGGGAAATGCATAAAAGAACCAGGATGCAAATGAGATCTCAGGTGCATCAGGGAAGTAAATGGCGAAAATTCTGCGCAAAAGACAGGTTTGGAGGTGTTCCGACCAAAGTTGAGATACCGCCAATGGAGGCGCTGTAAGCTACTGCCAACAATAAACCCGTTGAAAACGATTTGATACCGTTACCTGTATTTACTTCTTCAAGTTTCAGAATGATAGACATGAGAATTGGGACCATAAGCATGGTAGTTGCCGTATTGGATATCCACATGGATAAAAATGAGGTGGCCAACATAAAGCCAAGCATGATTCTTGCCGGACTGTTACCTACAATGATCAATAGTTTTAAGGCGATCCTGCGATGGAGGTTCCATTTTTGCATAGCCAGGGCAAATAGAAATCCGCCAAGAAATAAAAAAATGATATCATTAAAATAATTGGATGCAACATCTTTTCCATTCATAACCCCGAGGATCGGAAAAAGCACAAATGGAAGCAAAGAAGTGACTGCCAAGTGGGACCACCTCGGTAACCCACCATAACGCCATTAACAATGCCACTGCAAGGGTATAGGTGATGGCCGGTTATCTTTATCGAGCTCAACAAAAAACACGAGATAAAAGAATAATACAGGTGCAGCCAGAAACACAATGGTTTTTATGCTTTGGCCCTTTCCTTTGTATTTTTGATAAAACATAGATTATTCTAAAACAGTAAATTCAACAGATGAAGATGTGAAAACAGTATGGGACTGCGTTTTAAAATCACTTTCTTTTGCTTTATAAATATTGGGAACAAAGGTTTGAGGATTCAGATCGATCAACGGAAACCAGGTGCTTTGAACCTGAACTTGGAGTTTGTGACCTTTTTTAAAGGTGTGAAAAACGTCCTGAAGTTTTATATTCACGGCTGTTTTTTGATTGGGAACAAAAGGTTCCGGTTCAGAAAAGCTGTTTCTGAATTTTCCTCGCATCACTTCGCTTCTCACCATCAAATGATAGTTACTCATTTTTAAGTGATCTTGAAGCCCTTCATTATTATTTTTTGTATCGGCCGGATGAACATCGATAACTTTGACGATCCAGTCAGCATCTGTACCCGTTGTAGCCACCATGAGCTTGGCAAGAATATCTCCGGCTAAAGTCAAGTCTTCTTCAAGTACCTCAGTTTCAAATACCAAAACATCCGGCCTTCTGGCGGCAAATCTTTGATCATCAGTCATGTATTTTCGCGGTGTAAATACCGTTTTGATATCCTCTGAATAGGGAACGGGCCTTTTTAGATCACTTACAAATGTTATTTTTTGTTCAACACCTTTAGTTTTAGAAAGTTTTTGATTTTCAGATAAATACCATTGCTGTCTTGAAACGTTTTCAGGGGGCCAACTGTTAAAAGTTTTCCAGGCTTTTTTACCTGAATCGAATACATAGGCTTCTGGAAGTCCTGAATTGTGATCACCGTCGTTCTTTAAAAAATGCTGGAAAAAACGTGATTCAATTTCTTGCTGAAAAAAATCTGAAATGGAATCCCCAAAATAATAATTACCTACTGTATTTTTTGATTTTGATCTGGCCCAGCCACCATGGTCCCAAGGTCCAAAAACCATAGTGTTATAGTTATCCGGATTATGAGCTTCAATTGTTTTATAGGTTTCTAGATGGTCCGTATAAGATCTTCTGCATCAAACCAGCCACCAACAACCATAGTGGCCACCGAGGGTTTGATGTTTTTAAGGTGTTGTATGATGCCTTTCTTTTGCCAAACACTGTCGTAATTTGGGTGGTCAATAAGTTCCTGCCAAAAGAAATCGTCGACAAGATTTTCTTTTCTCAAGCCCGGATCATCAACGGTTTCATATTGAAAGTACTTGTTGAGATTGCTCAAGGGGCCGGCATCTAAAAAAAACTGGTATTGATCTTCTGTTTTGAGTTCAGGCAGTTTATACCAGGCCGTGTCAATGGGCTGGTCTTTGGGTGTACCAAACAAGGAGGTGGCTCTGAAATAACTCAATAAGTATGCTCCGTTATGATGGAAATCGTCAAAAAAGAAATCACCGATGCAGGCTTGAGGAGAAGCAGCCTTTAAAGCCGGATGAGCATCAATGGCAGAATAAGTGGCATAAAAGCCGGGATAGGATATGCCCCAGGTTCCAACATTTCCATTATTGTTTTCAATATTTTTAACCAGCCAGTCAATGGTGTCATAGGTGTCGGAGCTTTCATCGATGTCTTTTTCTGATCGCTTATTAGGGATATAGGCCCTCATATTATCATAAGTGCCTTCACTCATCCATCGACCTCTTACATCTTGATAAACAACGATATACCCTTGTTTCATCATGTATTTGTTTGGACCTATGTTCGATGGGATATTCATTTTCTCCATAGGGTTTACAGCTATACGGTGTCCTTTTTAAAAGGATAGGATAAGACTTTGATGTGTCTTTTGGGGAATACACTGTTGTGTGCAGTTTGATCCCATCACGCATTTCTATGGTCACTTCTTTTTTATCAAAATGGTCCTTGACATAGGTATCCTTTGTAGTTGAATCATCCGATTCGTTTAGTTGGGTTTTATTACATGAAGTAAATGAAAGGCTCCCCATCAGGAGCAACATGATCAGCAGCAGTCTATTTTTCATTGAAATATGATTATACCGGTAAATCTACAAAAGAAATACAAGTTTACATTTTTAAATAATATTGAAGTATCAATAATATGATCTATTGTTGGTTGAACTAAATATCTACATATTGCGGCGGTATTGGCCTCCAACTTCAAACAAAGAGAAAGTGATTTGTCCCAAAGTACAAACTTTTGTGGCCTCCATAAGTTGTTCGAAAATGTTTCCATTTTGGATGGCTGCTTCCTTAAGTTTTGCCAATGCCTGATCGGATGTTTTTTTATTGGCCTGATGTAAATTTTCTGATGACTTCTATTTGGTATTGTTTTTCAGTTTCGGTGGCGCGAATTACTTCCTGAGGGAGTATAGTTGGTGACCCTTTACTATTTAAAAACGTATTGACTCCTATGATATCAATTTCACCATTGTGCTTCATTTCTTCATAATACAAACTCTCTTCCTGTATTTTTGATCTTTGGTACATGGTTTCCATGGCACCTAATACGCCGCCTCGTTCAGTGATCTTATCAAATTCCAAATATACAGCTTGCTCTACAAGGTCGGTTAATTCCTCGATGATAAAGGAACCCTGTAAAGGGTTTTCATTTTTTGCCAGTCCAAGCTCCTTATTGATGATCAATTGAATGGCCATGGCCCTTCTTACCGATTCTTCAGTGGGGGTTGTAATGGCTTCATCATAGGCATTGGTGTGCAAGGAATTACAATTGTCATAGATAGCGTATAATGCCTGTAAAGTGGTTCGAATATCATTGAAATCGATTTCCTGGGCATGTAAGGATCTCCCGGATGTCTGGATATGATACTTGAGCATCTGGGCCCTTTCGTTTGCCCCGTATTTCAATTTCATGGCCTTGGCCCAGATCCTTCTTGCTACCCGTCCAATGACGGCGTATTCAGGATCTGTTCCATTCGAAAAGAAGAAAGACAAATTAGGACCGAATTTATTGATATCCATACCTCTGCTGAGATAGTATTCCACATAGGTAAATCCGTTTGACAAAGTAAAGGCTAACTGTGAAATAGGATTTGCTCCTGCTTCGGCAATATGGTAACCTGAAATCGAAACAGAGTAAAAATTTCTAATATGGTTGTCTGTAAAGTATTGCTGAACGTCCCCCATCATTTTTAAAGCAAATTCGGTTGAAAAGATACAGGTATTTTGTGCCTGGTCTTCTTTGAGGATATCCGCTTGAACCGTACCTCGCACCTTAGACAAAGTATCTTGTTTGATCGCCTTATAGACTTCATGAGGCAGTACTTGATCTCCAGTAACCCCAAGCAGCATCAATCCAAGCCCATTGTTGCCTTCCGGAAGTTTCGCCCTGATATGAAGGTCTGGAAACGCCTTTGTCTTTATAAATTGCCTTAATTTTCCTTTCAACTTCCTCTTGAAGATTGTGATCAGTAATATATTTTTCGCACTCCTGATCAATAGCGGCATTCATAAAGAAACCGAGCAACATGGGAGCAGGTCCATTGATGGTCATTGATACTGAGGTCATCGGATTGGTGAGTTCGAATCCTGAGTATAACTTTTTAGCATCATCAAGGCAACAAACCGAGACGCCTGCATTTCCTATTTTTCCATAGATATCAGGTCGATGATCCGGATCATGCCCATATAAAGTCACAGAATCAAAGGCGGTAGACAGTCTCTTTGCCGGAGAATTCAAACTTACATAGTGAAATCTTCTATTGGTTCTTTCGGGTCCGCCTTCGCCGGCAAACATTCTTGTGGGATCTTCACCCGTTCTTTTAAAAGGATAGATACCTGCGGTAAATGGAAATTCACCTGCCAGGTTTTCTTGGAGGATCCATAGCAATAAGTCACCCCAGGCCTTATATTTTGGCAATGAGATCTTTGGGATCTTTAAATGAGACAGGCTAGTGGCATGTGTTTCTATTTCAATGACCTTGTTTCTCACTTTAAATTTATAAATCTCATTTTGATAAGCCTGTTTTTTGGCTTCAAAACCTATGATATGCTCCCAATTGTGAGGGGTCAGGTTCATTTTAGTGGTCTTAAATTCAAGTAGCAATCTTTCGATCAAAGATCTTGTTTCCTTATCCGCAGCTTCCTCAGCATGAGATAAGTCCAGTCCATTCGCATCAAGGTGTATTGTTTTACCTGAAAGACTTTGTAAAGTAAGGTAGATACCATATAATTTTTGGGCCAATGCACTTTGATCTTTGCTCCATTGGTCATATTGAACATTGGTGTCAGAAATTTCCGATAAGTATCTCACCCTTTTTGGTGGGATGATAAACAGCTTTTCACTTAGGTCAGCACTTACTTCCATAGACGTAACAAATGACTTATTTGTGGTCTCATTTAGCTTGTCTATGATATGTTTGTACAAGTTATTGGTACCGGGATCGTTGAACTGAGAGGCTATGGTTCCAAAAACCGGCATACTATCAACCGGAACATCCCAAAACTGATGGTTTCTTTGGAATTGCTTTTTAACGTCTCTAAGGGCATCTAGCCCACCCTTTTTATCAAATTTATTCAGGGCGATCACATTGGCAAAATCCAGCATATCTATTTTCTCCAATTGGGTGGCTGCTCCATATTCAGGAGTCATCACATAGAGAGAAAAATCAGAATGGTCAAGAATTTCAGTATCAGACTGACCGATACCAGAAGTTTCCAGGACGATCAAATCAAATGAAGCCGCTTTTAAAATATTTACCGCTTCGTTGACATGCTTTGACAAAGCCAGATTTGACTGACGTGTGGCCAATGATCGCATATATACCCTGTCATTGTTGACAGAATTCATTCTGATCCTGTCACCGAGTAAAGCACCACCTGTCTTTCTTTTGGAGGGATCCACTGAGATAATACCTATTTTTTTTGAAGGAAAATCACTTAAAAATCGCCTCACAAGTTCATCTACCAAAGATGACTTACCTGCTCCTCCTGTTCCTGTGATCCCTAAGACCGGAGTATCACTTCCTACTTTATGAAGTTCTTTGAATTTACTGTGAAAAACCTCCGGATGATTTTCAGCCAAAGAAATTAGTCTAGCAATGACGGGTTTGTCGTTTGCTTTGAGCTGTTTGTTAATATCCCCTTTTTTTTCAGGCAAAAGTGAGGGATCGTAATCACAATGTTCGATCATATCATTGATCATGCCTTGTAAACCCATATGTCTGCCATCGTCAGGAGAATAAATTCTGGTGATTCCATAAGCCATAAGGTCTTCGATCTCTTTAGGAAGGATCACACCGCCGCCTCCGCCAAAGATCCTGATGTGAGCGCCTCCTTTTTCCTGAAGTAAGTCGTACATGTATTTGAAATACTCATTATGACCTCCCTGATAGGAAGTCATGGCTATGGCATTGGCATCTTCTTGAATGGCGGTATTAACAACTTCTTCAACACTTCGGTCATGACCTAGATGAATTACCTCTACACCAGTAGACTGGATAATTCGTCTCATAATATTGATCGCGGCATCGTGTCCGTCAAATAATGATGCGGCTGTTACGATGCGTATTTTATTCTTCGGAATATAGGGCTTCATAATCTTCATAAAAGGGTCTCATTTCTTTGTTGCAAGGTACTGATTTTACAAAATAAATCAGAAACCGATTTGCGATTCAATTATAAAATTGAAAAAAATAAAGGGTTTTTTGCCGTCAACTTAGTTGCTTCTCCAAAAATATGGTGTAAATATTATCAAAACTGTAAATAATTCTAACCTTCCGCATAGCATTAATATAGATGACCACCACTTGCCAAAAGGCGGCAGGCTGGCATAATTGTTCACTGGGCTCAGGTCACCAAAAGCGGGTCCTACATTTCCCAGAGAAGAAGCAGCTGCTCCCACAGAAGTCATAAAATCAATACCCATAAAGCTGAATACCAGTGAGCCGACAGCAAATACGATGAGGTACAAAATAAAGAAGGCCATGATATTAAAAACGATGCCTCTGGTAACTGTTTTGGTATTATAGCGCACCGGAACGATTGCATTAGGGTGCAGACTTCTTTTAAATTCAAGAAAGCCATTTTTGATCATGATGATATGCCTTACAATTTTAACACCTCCGGCAGTAGATCCGGCTGAAGCTCCTAAAAACATCATAATCAAAAACATGACGCTTAAAAAGGGTGTCCAAATAGTAAAATCGGCCGAAACGAACCCCGTTGTGGTAACTACAGCAATGACCTGAAATAGGGCATGTCGGAAAGCGCTTTCCAATCTTCCAAATACCATTGGATGGGCAATAGCCTGCATCTCAGTAGGGGTTACAGAAACATTCGCATAAAAATAAACCACCAGGGTGGTGATCATCGTAATACTTATGATGACGGTGGCATAATATTTAAATTCTTCATCCTTGCGAAATCTGGAAAAATCACCCTTTACGGCAAAATAACTAAGCACAAAATTGGTCCCGGCGATGAACATAAAAAATATAATGATATATTGGATCAACGGCTGGTTATTCCAATAGGCGATACTGGCATTTTTTGTAGAAAATCCACCAGTAGATAAAGTACTCATCGCATGGTTTACGGCATCGAAATAACCCATACCGGCAAATTTTAGGAGTATTGCCTCGGTTAGAGTGAGTCCAAAATAAAGAAACCACAATCTTTTTGCGGTGTCGGCAATCCTGGGATGTAATTTATCGGAAGATGGTCCCGGCGCTTCTGCAGCAAACATTTGCATCCCTCCAATACCAAGAAGGGGAAGAATCGCTATCGCGAGAACAATGATTCCCATTCCTCCAATCCAGTGTGTTGTGCTTCTCCAGAAGAGGATGCTTTGCGGCATGATCTCAATATTGTTCATAATGGAAGCACCTGTTGTGGTGTACCCTGACATGGTTTCAAAAAAAGCATCCGTAAAGGAAGGAATTGCTCCGGAAAATATATAGGGTAGGGCACCAGATAATGACATGGTGACCCACCCCAGGGTTACCACAAGATACCCTTCGCGTTTTTTGATCTTCTTTTCAAAACCTTTGGTCACAAATCTGAGTAGTAAGCCTATGGTCAGTGTAATACCTCCTGCTAAAAGTATGGCATTGAGCGCTCCATCTTTAAAATACCAGCTTACCAGTGCTGATACAAGCATAAACCCTCCGTTGAAAAGGAGTAGAATACCCATGAGCTGTAAAATGATCTTAAAATTGAATTTTTTCATCTAAGGATCATTTAAAGAATCGCTCAACTTTCGAAATGGTTTTCGGAAAACAACAAATAACAACTTTATCATCTTCACGTATTTTAAAATCTCCAAGGGCAATAATACCAGCGTTGTCTCTTATGACCCCTCCAATAATTGCATTTCTGGGAAATTTCAGGTCCTTGACAGGTTTTTGGGTGATTTTAGAGCCTTTATGCGCATGAAATTCAATTATTTCTGCGTTTACGTCATTTAGAATTGTCATTTCCAGGACGTCCCCCTTTCTGATATACCTAAAAATACTATTTGCCGCAAGAAGCTTTTTATTGATAAGTGTATCAATCCCAATATTTTTGCTCAGGCTAAAATAGTCTACATTTTGCACCAGTGCAATAGTTCGGTCGACACCTTTGGATTTCGCCATCAGGCAAGACATGATATTTGTTTCAGATCTTCCTGTCACCGCCACTACTGCATCCATTTCTGAAACATTTTCTTCTTCCAGTAAATCTACGTCTCTTGCGTCACCATATATAATCATCGCATTAGGAAGCTCATCGGCCAATTCTATGGCGCGTTTTTTATGGTATTCGATCAGTTTGATATTTAGACCCTTACCGCAAAGATCTCTGGCCGTCTTTTCGCCTATTTTGCTACCTCCCAGAATCAATACATTTTTGATTGGTTTATTTTGTGTGTCAGACAATCGATTTAACTCTGCCACTCCCTTTTCCAGGGTTATAAAATATACCTGATCTCCCACTTGGAATATTGGTATCTCCACGAGGGATAATAGTTTCTGTAGTATTCTTTCTTTTAATAGCAATAGGCATGAAATTGATCCCGGTAAATATTCCTGCAGCGTCTTTCACTGACTTACCAACAAAAGGTGCCGATCTGGATAGGATCATAGCTACCATAGTTAGTTTGCCACCCTCAAACTCATGAGTTTCATTAAAAGTCATTTTTTCAAGAAGTAACTTGATCTCATTGGTGGCAAGTTCTTCAGTTGAAATCAGTTCATCAATCCCTAATTCGGCAAAATTAATTTTCTCTTTATTATCCGTGAACTCAGAATTGCTGATTCTGGCAATAGTTTTTTTGGCCCCAAGTTTTTTAGAGATCACACAGGCCGTGATATTTGTTGTTTCTGAGGAAGTTACTGCAATAAAAAGATCGGAATTTTCAACATTGGCATCTTTTAAAGCCTGAATTGAGGTAGCGTCTTGTTGTAAGGTCTTGATATCTAATTTGGAATCAGCATAAAGTAACCTGTCTTTATCACGATCGATAAGAATGATCTCATGCGATTCAAAGGAAAGAAGTTTTGATAAGTGAAATCCAACCTCTCCGGCCCCGGCAATAATTATTTTCATTTATATTTTATTGATTGAACAATTCAATAAACAGAACAAACAACTTAAAATTCATCATATTGAATATGCAAATGTATCATATTTCTTTTATATCAAAGGGTTGATCTTTAGTACAAAAATGACATAAACTGAGAAAAGATATGATCATAAAAGATTGGAGTGAAAATGATCGCCCAAGAGAGAAATTATTTTTGAAAGGACGTATGGTTCTTATCAGAGGCTGAGCTTTTGGCGATTTTGATAGGATCAGGAAATAAAAAGGATTCAGCTCTGGGAATTTCCAGAAAGGTTTTGTCTGAAGCAAAAAATAACCTGGCAGTTCTGTCTCGATTTAGTGTTCAACATCTCATGAAGGTAAGAGGAATCGGAAAGGCCAAAGCAGCTGTTATTATTGCAGCCATGGAATTGGGAAGGCGGCGAAGAGGCGCATACAACTTTGAAAAGACAAAGTTGAGCAGTTCCAGAACAGTCTTTGAATTGATGCAGCCACTAATTGGAGAACTTGACCATGAAGAATTTTGGATATTATTACTCAACAATGCCAACAAAATGGAATACAAATGGAAATTGAGTGTTGGGGGAATTACAGCTGCCCTGGTGGATGTGCGGCTTATTTATAAAAAAGCCATAGAAAGGGGAGCCACAAGTATGATCCTTTGTCATAACCATCCTTCCGGAAACCTTATGCCGAGTCAATCGGATATCATGTTGACTAAAAAAGTGATAAAAGGAGGAGCTATTCTGGATATCAAAGTGCTTGATCACATTATTGTTGCCGAACAGGGTTATTACAGTTTTGCAGACGAGGGAAATCTATAAGTACAGCGCTATATGCAGTAAAATCAGGATTCAAGTTTCTTTTCAATAAAGAGATTTTATAATACGCTTTATAAAGTTTACATTTGGGTTGACAAACTCACCGAACATGCTGTTAGTATATACCCATAAGATCACACCAAGGTTAACATATACCTTCAGACACATATTTGTAAGAATTTTGCATGTTGAGGTAAATTTCACTACAAAAATTGAGGAGTTCATAGCGCATGACGGCTTGAAGTTTTCATATACCAAACAGCCTTTGGGGAGCGAATTATTTATAAAATGTAATGATTTGTTATTTACCCAGGGGATTGATTATGTAGATATCAACCTTGTGACTTGGGGAGAAGTACCTTGTTTTTTCCAGACGAATTTCTCTGCAGAGGTACCCTGCGATCTTTTCGCAGCCAGTTTTTATTTGATTAGTCGTTATGAAGAATACCTACCCCATGTGAAAGATCAGTTTGAACGCTTTCCTGCCTCAGAAAGCTTAGCCTATCAGCACAAGTTTTTGGACCAACCGATCATAGATATTTGGGCCTATAAATTCAGGGATATATTAAGCTCACATTTTAAAGACTATCAGGAAGAACTCAACAATAAAAAAAGGAAGTTCAATTATATTTCAACAATCGATATTGACAATGCTTATCAATTCAAACACAAAGGGTTTACAAGAAGTGTGGGAGGAATTTTAAAGGACATCAGCCAATTTGATATTAGGAATGTTTGGTTGCGTTTTCTGGTGCTCTTTGGTATTCGTCGTGATCCTTTTGATATGTATAAAAGATTGCTTTTGATGAAGAAAAAGTACAAGGTCAAAACCATATTTTTCTTTTTACTTGGCGATTACAGCACCTTTGACAAGAATATTTCACCTGGAAACACAAATTATAAATTACTGATAAAAAACATAGCAGACTATGCCGAAGTAGGTATTCATCCATCCTATTTTAGTATGAAGAACGAATTGAAAACCAAAAAAGAGAAGGGGATTCTTGAAAGCATCGTAAATTTTCCAATTACGCGATCAAGACAACATTACCTGAGAATAGAGCTACCAGAAACCTATCAGAATCTGGTTGATCTTGAAATTAAAGAGGAATATTCAATGGGATATGCCTCCCACTATGGATTCAGGGCAAGTACCTGTACCCCTTTCTATTTTTATGATCTTGATTTTGAAATTCAAACCCCATTGAAAGTATTTCCCTTTGCCGTGATGGATGCCACTTTAAAAGATTATTTAAATTTCACACCAAAAAGAGCTTTTAATACCATCATAAAGCTGGCCAAAGAGGTAAGAAAAGTTGACGGCACACTGATCACTATTTTTCACAATGAATCAGTTAGTGGTTCAGGAAGGTGGAGAGGCTGGGGAAGGCTTTATGAAAGTCTTTTGATCGAATTAAACAAAGTCTTGTAATCTTTGTATATATGAGCTTGTTGGCTAGTGTTTTTTACGGCTTTTATATTCTTTTCACCTTATGATCAGATATGTTCCATATCACGAAATTGACAAAACAAAATATGATCATTGCATTCAGTCATTCCAGAGCATACAGAATATATGCATTTAGCTGGTATCTTGATTGTGTAACAGACCGATGGGATGTATTGATAAAAGGAGATTATGACTCGGTAATGCCCCTTCCCAGAAAAACCAAATATGGAATTACTCTATGTCTATACACCTTCCTGGGTACAACAATTAGGGCTGTTTTCGTTAGATAAAATCACTGAGAAAACCCAGCATGAATTTTTAAAAAGTATCTCCAAAAAGTTTCTTTGGATTGATTATCATTTGAATTCAGCTTATGAGGGAGCTTCAGGATCTTTGATGATCAAAAATAATTACCTCCTTTCTTTGGAACAAGGTTTGGATGAAAATTCAAGCTAAGTATAACAAGAACAGGAAAAGAATTTCAAAAAGATCATTTGATGGTTTAGTTCTCGATAAAAACGGGGATATAAATCTTTTTATTGAAAACTATAAAAATCAGGATAAACCCTATACCATTTCTGAGGAGGCTATCGACCTTCTGAAATGTCTTTACATACAAGGGTAAGGAACATGTTCATGTTTGGAATGTGTTTCAGGACAGTGAATTTTTGGCTGGACTGGTTTGGCTTGAAGATGCCCATAGAATTACTTATTTGGCCCCTATTGCGAATGAAAGAGCCAAACAACTTCATGTCTCCACCTACCTTATCAATGAATTGATCAACGATTTTCAAGGTCAGAAAATGATATTGGATTTTGAAGGTTCTATGCTTACCGGTGTTGAAAATTTCTATCAGAGTTTTGGTGCATATGCAGAATCCTATTATTATTTTAAAAAGAGATTCACTTCGCCATGTCTAAACCCAATTCGTATTTGTTTTTTGGCTGACCGGCATGGTCTTGTATGACGACAGGATCTATTGGAAAATGGCTGTACCTCTTGTTAAAAAGGGATTTCAAGTTCATTATGTCTTGATAGGTAAAAAAGCTGCATCCGGCACTACAGCAGAAGGTGTTCATTTTAAGGTGTTTAAACTTAAAACATTTTCAGAAAACAGATTTTTGAATTTCTTTATAAAAAGACTGAACCCAGACAATAATTACAGAGCCATGCTCAGGGAAGCTGAGGTCATTCAGGCAGATATCTATCATTTTCACGATCTATGGATCAATAGAATAGGCCCTAAATTGAAAAAGCTTACGCATAAACCAGTTGTTTTTTATGATGCCAGGGAGCCTTATGCAGCCGATTATCTGTCGTATGTGAAAACCCCATTTCCCTTTCTCCTGCAATTATTTGCCTCTGATTGGATCGATGGGAAAAGAAGCAGGCGAAAAATTATGACCTTGTGATCGCCAATGAACTTAACGTGCAACAAAATTTTGCAAAAGTGATAGGAGAGGAGCGATCTGTTGTATTGTATAACTATACGAATCTGATTGACGAAACTAAGCCTATCCCTATTGATGAAAAAATATATGATTTGATTTATTGCGGTGCAGTTACCCGGTTAAGAGGCGCTTTTGAAATATTGAAAGCGGTACAACATGATCAAAGAAGAACTTCCGAATCTTAAGGTCTTGTTTTTAGGAAACTATTTTCCTGTTTCTTTTAAAGACGAACTTCAAACTTTTATCAATAAAAACAACCTGCATGATCTTGTTGAGCTCAAGGATGCTGTTCCTTATAAGGAAGTAGCTCGGTATTATAGTTTGAGTAAAATCGGATTGGTGCTTTTGCAGCGCGTAAAAACTTTTGAGATCAGTATGCCGATCAAGATTTTTGAATATATGGCCTTTGGTTTACCGGTGATTGGTAGTAATTTTGGTCATATGAAAGCGTATATACAAAAAGATGCCTGTGGAATTGCAGTGCCACCTGAAGATAGCAGAGCCATAGCTGATGCGGTTTTGTCATTAATGAAGAATGATGATCTTATACCAATATTATAGTGACAATGGTAGGCGGGCCTCTTTAAACAAATACAGAGTGGGAATTTGAATTTAACAAGTTACTATTGTATTATAAAAAAGCCTTGGATGACCGGTGATCAAACGCATATCAAATCTACCTTTAAGAAAGATTTCTTCTGGTATTCTTTGGGCTCTATTCTTCCCATGTTTATAGGTTTCATTAAAACTCCTGTTTTTACAAGACATTTTGACACAGAAGCTTTTGGCCAGTTGGGAATAGTAAGTATTTCATTCTCATTTTTAGGGATGATGCTTTTTTCATGGATCAGTTCCTGCCTGTGGCGATATTACAGTAATTATAAAACTGCCGCAGGATTGACCATTCTTTATTCGAACCTGCTTTTCTTGTTTACAATTTCATTGATATTCTTGGGATTTATTGCCACAATATGGTTTATGGAGTCTGAGACAGCGCTTATAAAGGAATTGATTTTCTATTCATTTTTGCAATTGATCTTCAATCAATTATTTCTTGCCTATATGGTCGTTATACGACTCACTGGAAAATCCCGGTATTATACAGTCTTTCAAGGGATAAGAGCTTTATTGAGTTTGTCACTTGCCTTGTTATTGGTGTTCTATTTTGAGCTAGGGATTAGCGCTTTAGTGAGTAGTTTGGTTTTGGTTGACATGGGTTCTCTGGTCATTTTGGCACTGGTAAATCCTGCGGAAATAAAAGCTCATTTTAGTCAGATCAATAAACCTGCACTAAAGAAGTTGTTGCGATACGGAAGTTTGGGATTTATTTTAAATATCAGTCTTTTGGCTGTTTCATATAGTGATCGATATGTGATTGCCCTATACCATGATTTGGAGCAGGTAGGCATCTATGACCAGGTTTCCAAAATTGCTCAATTGTCCATAATGGCTTTGATCACGGTGTATTTCAATACGATAAATCCGACCTTGCTAAAGACCCTTGATTCGGATTTTAAAGGCTCTTTAACCAAGATGCAGCACTACCTTTATCCGTTTATATTGATTGGAGTTCCAATAGTGTTTTACCTCAGTATTTTATCTAAGGAAATAGCAGAGGTCTTACTCGGAATAAATTTTAGAGCAGGATATGTAATGATGCCTTATATTTTTATGGCTACTTATTTGCATGGGCTGTCTAATTTTTTCGAATTAAGATTGAAGTTTTCAAATCAATTGAAATGGCTCGGTGGAATTGCTGTAATCACGGCTTTGTTGAATATATTGTTGAATTTGGTCTTTGTGGCCAATTTTGGTTATCAATGGGCGGCTTATACCACCTTGATCTCATATTTGTTTATGGTATTGCTGTTTTATTATCGTGATAAAGAGGTGTTGAAACTACCGAGGGGAAAAAGAAGCATACTATTGAAAATGCTTTTGTTATTAACATTTCAGTACCTGATTTTTACCATATTCGTTGATAAAATGGATCTGCAAATGGAGCATAGAATTGCTATAGGGCTTATATTTGCCCTGATGTATTTTCTATATTTCAAAAAGTCTATTACTGAGTTGAAAATACCTGTAAACTGAAACAACATGAATATCAAACATATTTTTTTTGATCTTGACCATACTTTATGGGATTTTGAAACAAATTCAAACAAGACTTTTTCCTATATATTTAAGAGGAATCAGCTTCAAATAGATTTTGATGCGTTTATTGAAGTATACCAACCCATTAATTTTAGATATTGGAAGCTTTTTCGCGAGGATAAGGTAAGTAAGGCAGACTTGCGTTACGGGAGGTTAAGAGAAGCCTTTGATGCGATAGGATATCAGGTTAATGATGAAATGATACATCTTCTCTCGGAAGAATATATTAGGTTTCTGGCTGATCATAATGCCTTGTTTGACAATGCTATTGACGTGCTTGACTATTTAAAGCCGCAGTACAACATGCATATCATCACCAATGGCTTCGAAGAAGTGCAGATCAGGAAACTTAAAAATTCGAATTTGTCACCTTTTTTTGATCAGGTCATCACTTCAGAAAAAGTTGGGGTTAAAAAACCGAATCCGGTAATCTTTGAATATGCCATGGAGATTGCGGGAGCAGGAGCGCATGAAAGTGTGATGATTGGGGATAACTTTGAAGCCGATATCATTGGCGCCATGGAGGTGGGCATGCAAGCCATTTTTTGTAAATTCAATGGTGAAATTGCTACAAGGAAGGTTCCAACAGTCGATAATTTACTGGAATTAAAAAATTTTCTTTAAGGCCTCGATTTGAACCGTTTCTGAAAATAAATGTATATTTAGCACTTGTTATAAAGAATATTGCTAGATAATCCCCTCATGATCAGAACATACTGTCTATATCTGTTGTTTGTCTTTTTGTGTTTAAAAACCATGGCTCAAAACATGCAGATTTTGTATGATTTTGATCAATTACCTCAAACTTTGATGCTCAATCCAGGATCAATGGTTACTTATGATAAGCATATTGGTGTTCCCTTTTTATCGAATGTATATGCCATGGGAGGGGCTTCCAGCCGTGATGTCAATTACAATAACTTAATTGCTGGAACCGAAGGAAATACTGAGGTGCTTAGAAATTTACAGGAACTGGGTTTGAGTGAGAAAGAAGTATTTCTTTTTCATCAGCAAATTGAAGTATTGAATGGGGGATTGAGATTAAGGAACCCTGATTATTACCTGAGCTTTGGAATGTATCAGCAAACAGATGGTTATTCCAGCAATCCGCAGGATTTTATAGATTTATATCTGTATGGAAATGACCAGAATCAGGATGGAAACCCTGAATTTGAGGAGCGATTTAAAGCAAATCATGTCAACGCTGTTTTTGAATTGGTGGGTGTCTTCCACGTAGGCATTAATAAAAAAGTAAATGAAAAATTAACCATTGGAGGAAGACTTAAATTATTGTCAGGTTCCTTAGGGCTTGAAACAAGCTCGAATAAAGGAAACTATTACCTCACACCCGGGGGTCTGTTAAATGAACCCTATCACGCATAATTATGAGAATCTCGCTGTACGATTGAATACTTCGGGCTTATTGGATTCTTTTGATCTGACTGATGATATAGGATCACCTTCAGAGTTGATGGCTGGTCTGTTCTTTATGAATGGTAGTATGGGTGCTGCCATTGATCTTGGATTTACCTATAAGGCCAGTGATGAGCTCATTTTTACAGGTAGTTTATTGGATATTGGCATGATCTCTTTTAAACATAAATTGACCACCATGGACTTTGAAGAGGCCATTATTCCGTCAGAAGACTTTTATGATCCTTCCGGAAAGGGATTGGACTATTGGAGGAGTTTATGGCTGTCAGACGAGTTGCCCCTGACCACAGATGAAAAAAGCTTTTCATATTTCAGATCACCGAAATTAAATGGCTCTGTACGCTACGAAATGCGCAGAAAAGTGAAACAGGATAAACCTCAAGCTTTTAGAAATGTAAGAGCTGATCTTTCAAGTGATTATTTGACAAGTTCTTTTGGAATGCAGGTCTTTACAGAATTCAGGCCAAAATACCCGATCTGGGCAGTTACAGGATTTTATTCACGGCAATTGACCAATTTTTTGTCGGCGAAAGCAACTTATACCGTCGATAAATTTTCCTATTATAATTTAGGCCTTGGTGTTTCCGCTCATATTAAGAGTTTTAATTTTTATGCAACTGCAGATAATTTAGTAGCTTTAGCCTCTATTAAAAACAGTAATTACCAATCTTTTCAGTTTGGTATGAATTTTATATTTCAATAGTTATTATGTCAAGAATTCAACAAGTTGCAAGCCTCTTTTTTCTTTTGTTATTCTGTTTCTCAGGATACGCACAAAATGAGTTGAACCCTTTTAAGTATATCATCGTTCCTAAGCAATATGATTTCCTTAAAAAAGAGAATCAATACAGGATCAATTCTATGACAAAATATCTTTTTGAACAAGAAGGTTTTACCACCCTATATCAAGGTGATGAGTATCCGGCTGATTTAAATGCGAATCCATGTTTGGCATTAACTGCCATTGTGCTGAATGAGTCCAGTGCTTTTACAACCAAGCTTAGAATTGCGCTTAAGGATTGTCGTGATCAGGAAGTGTATACAAGTGCACAGGGGAAAAGTAAAATTAAAGAGTTTGATAAAACTTATATCGACGCGCTCAAAAAGAGTTTTGTGTCCATTCAAAGTTTGAATTATTCTTATGATGAATCACTAGTGATCAATAACGAGGCAAGAGGTTTAGTGGCCAATAATCAGAAAACCGTGAGTTCTGAGAAGCCTGCTGTGGTGTTGGAAAAAGCGGAGCCGGTAACAAAGTCAAGTCCTGAACCGGTTTCAGTTGCTAAAAATACAAGCCAAGGTGAGCCCTGCATCGGTGGCAGTAATTCCAGTTGTTGTTGCGGATCAAACAAAGTCAAAGGAACTTGTCCCAACAGAGGAAGAACCTGTGGTTGAAGAGTCTGTGGCTGTGGCAGTGGAGGAAACTCCAAAAGAAGCATCGGTTGCAGCAGCTGTTGCTGAACCAAAAGTAGCCGAAGCTACCATCACAGCGCCAACAGAAAAAGTGATACCAAGCGAAGAGAAATCAGAAAGCCCTCAGCTAGCAGGAGGAGCAAGGGCCTTTAAGAATGATACAACTACCTTTTTACTTGTAGATCAAGGAGCTCAGATGCAGGCATTTGTTAGCGAGAGTAAAAATAAAAACTACAAGCCAGGTGAACTTATTGGCACCTTTCAAAAGACTTCTTTGCCCAATGTATTTAGAGTATCCTGGAAAAAGCCTCAAAAAGATATTGAGAATACGACGGCTTATTTTGATGAGCAGGGAAACCTGAAAATAGATATACTTCGCAACGATAAAATAGAAGTGCTCACCTTTACCGAAGTCAAATAAAACAGGGTTTATCTAATAATCATATTTTGATTTCCACCTGTTTTTAAGGACTTCTCTGAATTGATTTTCCCTGTGGATTGTTTCCAGGTTCATATAAGATGCTGTTTTTGATTTCATCGGGCAAAAACTCCTGTTCTACAAAGTTTTGATCATAATCATGGGAGTATTTATATTCCTTGCCATAGTCGAGGTCTTTCATCAATTTTGTTGGCGCATTACGCAGATGCAAAGGCACAGAGAGATCACCGGTGTTTTTAACCAGTTGCTGGGCCTTGTTAATGGCCATATAGGAAGCATTACTTTTGGCAGAATTTGCCAGATATACAGCACATTGACTTAAAATGATCCTGCTTTCGGGATGACCAATCACCGAAACGGCCTGAAAAGTATTATTGGCTAAGATCAGCGCGGTAGGATTAGCATTTCCAATATCTTCGGAGGCCAGAATAAGTAAGCGTCTGGCGATGAATTTAACATCCTCACCACCTTCAATCATCCTTGCCAACCAATAAACGGCGCCATTGGGGTCACTTCCTCTGATCGATTTGATAAAGGCCGAAATAATATCATAATGCTGTTCCCCGGTTTTGTCATACCTGACCATATTTTTTTGAACCTTACTCAATACCAGGTCATTGGTAATACTGACCCCTTCATTTTGGGAGTTGACCACCAATTCAAATATATTCAGCAATTTTCGGGCGTCTCCACCTGATAATTGCAATAAGGCCTCTGTTTCTTTCAGTTGCACCTTTTTTTTCGAGATCTATACATCCTTTTCAATGGCGCGATGTAAAAGGGCGATAAGGTCATCCTTGTCAAAGGCATTTAAAATATAGATCTGACACCGTGATAAAAGGGCAGGAATTACCTCAAAGCTTGGATTTTCAGTTGTGGCACCGATTAGCGTGACCCAACCCTTTTCTACCGCTCCCAAAAGTGAATCCTGCTGGGATTTACTAAAGCGATGAATTTCATCAATAAACAAAATGGGGTTTCTTTGTGTAAAAAGCCCTCCACTGGTTTTGGCTTTATCGATAATGTCCCGAACATCCTTTACCCCGGAATTGATAGCGCTAAGCGAATAAAAAGGCCTTCCTGATTCCTGTGCAATAATATTGGCAAGTGTCGTTTTACCGGTTCCTGGCGGACCCCATAAGATCAATGAGGGAATAAGCCCATTTTGGATGTGTATGGTGAGGGCCCCTTTGCTGCCAACAAGGTGTTGCTGGCTAATATATTCGTCCAATGATCTGGGTCGTATCCTTTCTGCCAATGGTTCGTTCATGATGTAAAAGTAGGTTAAAATGCCAAACTTTGAAAGTGAAGAATTCATAGAATAACTAATTTTCTTAAGGACATCTTGTTATTGGTAAAATTGTATTTTAGCTGAAAATTATCGTTTGATGGATGCCCAAAATCAATTTAAGTTTTCACCCTGGATACTGGCCGTACCTCTTTATTTTGTGCTGGCCTTATGGGTGGTTTATTGGTTTGAAGTGAGGAACGGCTATAATTTTAATAGCTTATGGAATTCTTCCTCGCAGCCTGGTTGGTTTAAGGGGGATTGTATTTTCACCTTTTATACATGGTGATATAAAGCATTTATATCATAATTCGGCACCTTTGTTTGTATTGCTCTTTAGTCTCTTGTATTTTTATAGAAGTATTGCCTGGAAAGTTTTTATATATGGTACGCTTTGCACCGGATTTATGACTTGGTTGATCGCCAGAAAGTCCTATCATATAGGCGCCAGTGGTATCATCTATCTTTTGTTTAGTTTTATATTCTTTAGCGGCATCATTAGAAAAAACTACCGTTTGGTGGCGGTCTCCTTAATGGTGATTTTTCTTTACGGAAGTATGGTGTGGTATGTCTTGCCCGTAAAAGAAAGTGTTTCATGGGAAGGACATCTCTCAGGTTTTATATCTGGACTGGTTATGGCTTTTATCTACAGAGACACGGGTCCTCAAAAATTTCAGTATGAGTGGGAAAAGGAAGACTATGAACCAGATGAATTTGATACGCTATTTGAGGAACGAAACGATTTAGACGCTGATCTAAATCCCTGACTTTATGATGAGACTTGTTTTTAGCGTCTTTGACGCACTATTTCATATAGAGTAGCACCACAAGCCACTGATACATTCAAAGAGTCTATAGTGCCCAATAAAGGCAGTTTACCCTTATGATCGGAGTTCTTTAAGACAGAAGTAGAGATCCCTTTATGTTCAGATCCCATAACCAAAGCAGTTGGAGGCGTAAAATCTATATCATAAATGGGTACATCGGTTTTTTCAGTGATCGAAACGATCTGTATGTCATGAGCCTTTAATTGATAGATGGCATCCAAAACATGATTCACCTTGCAAATAGGTAATTTAAAAGCAGCTCCTGCAGAAGTTTTGATCGCATCAGCATTAATGGGTGCGCTTCCGTGTGAAGGAACAATTACTGCATTAACACCTGTACATTCAGCAGTTCTTAATATGGCGCCAAGATTTCTTACGTCACTGATCTGATCTAAAAGCAGGAAAAGGGGAGTAGTATCTTGATCTGTAACTCGTTTAATAATTCATCCAGGTCTTTAAATTGTATAGAAGAGGTCTTGGCAACCGCACCTTGATGGTTCTGAAATTTAGAAAGCTTGTTTAACTTTTCAATGGGAACATAACTAAAAGAAATATTATTTTCATTGATTTTATGCTGTAGTGCTTTGGCAAGTGAGCCCTGAATTTCTTTTTGCAGGTATATCTTTTCTATTTCCTGACCAGAGTCAATAGCCTCCAGAATAGCACGTAAACCGAATATTTTTGTCATGTCTTTTTCCATGCTGCGAAGTTAAACTATTTTTAGTATTTGAGGGGTCACTTAAGTGAGCCCTTGAACAAAAAAAACCATCCCGCCAAAGGCGGGATGGCATTAACATATAAAAAGTGTCTAATCTAAATTATATATTATTGGTTAACTGGTGTTGGAGCAAATAAATCAACCAACCCAGGGAAATTATCATTTGCACCTATCTCCACTTGTGGATATAAGAAACGCTGAGGAATAACTGTAGTTCCTACACCATCGATTGGCACATCTAATAAGTTGTTATTTCTACGAACATCGTGGAAAATTTGCAATGAACCTGGCATAGAAACATACTTTTCTTCAGTAATTTCATACAACAAGTCAGCTCCAGTTGAAGTTGAAGCAGGAAAATCTGCATCCCATACATCAGCTAAATGAGCTCTCACTTCGTTAAAAGGAGCTAAAGCTAAATCATCAAGACCTAAACGAGAAGCACATTCTGCTTCTATCAACTTGGTCTCAACATAAGAAACGATTGGGAAAGAAGCATCTACTGCAAAATAACCACTTGGCTGTTGCATTTAAATCAATACCTTCTAAACCTTGTGTAAAGTAAGAATCATAACGTACAGCATCTCCAGGAGTTGCAATTGCTCTAGGTCTTACTCCTGTCATTAATTTCACTAAATTAGAATCATCTGCTCTTAAGTATTCATTACGTTGTTCTATCGTAAATTGATAGTACAAGTTTCTGGATCCATTTGCATTTGAATGTGCCGATAATAGATCACCATCAGCCGAAGAAATTCCTTGTAATGCTTCCGCATGAGCGTTTGCATATTCTTTAGTGATCAAGAAATAACGCGCCTTTAAAGAGTGAATTATTTCAGCCCAGTTGGCACCGTTTCCAACAAAGACAGGAGCACCATATACAGATGCAACATTTGCATCAGGTCCAACTTTAACCAAAGCGTCTAGACAATAAAGCTTGCACGTCACTAAAAACTTGTGCCTGAGGATCGTATGTAGGATCTTCATTTTCAGTATAATCGAAAGCTGTTCTGTAAGGAACGTCACCCCAAAGAGCAGCTGCCTCACCCATTAATATAGCTTCCATTACAGTTGCAACACCTTCTAAAAGAGCATCACCTGCTTCAGCACCACTTTGTTTAGCGATACGCGCCTGAGCTGCACCAGAAGTATATAAATCTGTCCATTCATCATCATAGTCACCGGCAGTTGTACCGTATTGGTCTAATGTGATGTATTGTCTATCCGTACCAGTAAACTGGTCAGTCCACATTCCAGCAGTTCTCGAAGAGTTACTTGAAGATAGTTTCACAACAACTAACTCTGCCTGACCTACAATGAGGTTACCAGGAGCTGAGGTAAAGTTGTTCGGATCGACGTTAATGCCATCCGTATAATCCTCACACGATACAGAGCTAAACCCTATCGCAATAAGCATTAAAAATATTTTATATTTTTTCATAATGTTTTATTTTAAAATCCAAATTTAAGAGTAAGAATAAACGATTGCGTAGCAGGGTTGGTGAAATAATCCAAACCTCTACCTAGAGTAGCACCAGTCAAGTTGATATCAGGGTCAAAACCTTCAATGTCAGTCCATAAAACCAGGTTTCTACCAGTTAACATAACATCAAAATGAGTTAATCCTGTATTACCCAATATTTTTTCTGGGAATGAATATCCTAAAGAAAGCTCTCTTAATCTTGTCCAAGAAGCATCTTTTATAAAAGATTCAGATTGGTTTCCAAAACCACCACCATCACTGGTGTACCATTCAGAATCCAAAGCAACTGGCCCTCCACCGAAATCTTCAATGTTTCCACGGAAAGTAGTTCCGGCAGTAATTACCCTACCATCATAAGTTGGTAAATCAACCGGAGCAACAGATTCATTAGCTGTATTGGTACTCACACCAAAGTAGTCCATAACACCGGCAGTTCCTGTCCAATGATCGTTACCTTGTGAAGTTTCAAACTGAGCGGACAATGAAATTCCTTTCCAGCTTACAACAGTACCTAAACCACCAATCCAGTCTGGATTAGGATCTCCAAGTACGCCTTCTTCAGCAGCAACTATAGGGAATCCATCAGAGCGTAAAGCAAGATCTCCATTATCTTCTCTTTCAAAACCTACACCCCATAATGTAGCTATAGGTTCTCCTTCAACAACTCTTGAAGAAGTTCCGGTAAAACCGGCTAAGAATACAGATTGAACACCCGCTAAATCAGTAACAACGTTTTTGTTATAAGACCAAAAAGCGTTGATGTCCCAAGACCAATCACCTTTTCTCAATACATTCCAGTTCACATCAACTTCCATACCTTCGTTAGTGATCTCAGCAGCATTTGTAGGAGTAGAAGAGAAACCAGTAGTTGGCGCAACATCTACAAATAAAATTGCGTCTTCAGTAGTTCTGTTATAATAGGTATAACCTATATTCAATTTATTTCTAAATAATCTAAAGTCACCACCTATTTCAAATTCTTTTACTCTTTCTTCCTTTAAATTAGGATTTCCTAAAGTAAGGTCTCTTGTAAATGGGTTTCCGTAAGCTGCAGCTCCAAGAAAATCACCCCATGATGAAGTAACTCCACCTGGAAAGAATACTGTAGAACTTGCATAAGGAACTGGCTCAATACCAATTTCACCATAACTGGCTCTTAACTTACCGAAACTTAAGAAATCGCTTTCAAAGTTCTCAGAGAATTTCCAACCTAAAGAAGCTGAAGGATAGAATACGTTCTATTCTAAAGTAGAAGGACGTTCATATCTACCACTTAAACTAACGAGTAATTGACTCCAAAGGTTGAAGTTAGCCACGGCATAAACACCATGTTTTTTTGTCAATTGCTTAAAATTCGTTGGAAACTCATTCTCAGCATTAGCATTACCAAAGATTCTTAGATCACCTACGTCAGGATTCGTAAAACCTTCAGTATATCCACTAAGTCTGGCATATTCGTTTTGATCAAATGCAGTACCTGCGATCCAGTCAAAGCTAAAATTATCACTGATATCGTGAACCCCTTGTAAAAAGAAGTTCCAGTTCTCAGTTTTTTCAGTGATGTTATCTTGTTGGTAAATACCAATTGAATTACCAGCAGCAGAATTTACAGGGAAGAATGTTTCTCTGTTATCTGTATAATAATCCAATCCATAACGAGCAGTTAATTTAATCGCATCACTGAACTTCCATGTAAGCTCAGGAGCAAAGTTAAATCTGTTTACCACGTTAGGGTTGTCTTGTTCATTGATGGTCCATCCCGGGTTGTTATAAACCGGTGCACCAGATCCTAGATAATTTCTATACCCTCTGTGAGAGTTAGGCGTAGGCACATTGTTTGAATCGTAGTAAGTTCCTTTATAGTCTCTGTTGTCAAAGTCAGGAGAAGTTCTCAAGTAACCAAGATAAAGACCTTGAAGGTTTGAACCTTGTTGGATACGATCTGATCTGATAAAAGAGTAACTAGCTCTCATACTAGCACCAAATTTTTCAGTTAACTGAACCGTATGGTTTAAACGAAGGTTAGATCTGTTATAACTAGATCTTCCTTTGATAATACCTTTTTGATCCCAGTTGGCAACACTCAAGAAAGTGTTACTGTTTTCATTGGCATAAGAAATACTGGCACCTAAGTTATAGGTTGTACCGTTACCAAAAACCTGGTCACGGTTGATGTCGTTATATACAGTGTTGTCATTTTTTGCAACCGTACCATCAGCGTTAGCGGCGAATGGATAAACAACATTTCCAGTATTAGATTCAAAACGTGTGTTACCAACTACAACACCATTAGGTGCTCCGGATCTTGCAGAAATTCTATCTCCCCATGAGAAACCAGTGTTAGGAACATACCTACCGTTATCAGAACCATAGTTGTCTGGGTCTACACCAATCCACCAGTTTGGATATCCTTGACCAAATTTATCTTGCTTTTCAAATTCAACATTGATTTTGTCATAAGATACAGCACTGGTAATGTCAACGCTCATTTTACCTTTAATTCCTTTTTTTGTTTGAATGATGATCGCCCCGTTGGCAGCACCTGTTCCCCAAACAGCAGCAGCAGCCGCACCTTTAAGAACAGTTACTTTAGCAATATCTTCAGGGTTGAAGTCATTTAAACGAGATTGCTGAGTTACCCCATCAGTACCACCACCCACGTTGGTGTTCGATACAGGAACCCCATCAACTACAATCAATGGAGAAGATGAACCCGTAATCGTGTTTTGTCCCCTGATCTGGATGTAAGCACCAGCTCCAGGATCACCAGAACTTCTTGTAATTTTCAAACCAGAAGTTTTACCTGCTAAACCTTGGATCAAACCAGATTCACCTGATCTTGTGATCACGTCTGGTTCAACTGCTGTAGAAGATGAAAGGTCATCATCTTTTTTCACCTCAAGTCCAAATGCTGTCAAAACGACTTCGTCAAGCGTATTCGCCTCAGAAACCATAGTAACATTGATTGAACTATCAGCTCCAACTGTTTTTGTTATAGTAGTCATTCCTACGAAACTGTAGCGAAGCACATCCCCACTGCTAGCTTCGATGGTATAATTACCGTCAAAATCAGTCTCAGTACCAGAAGTGGTACCTTCAATCAAAACACTAACACCTGGCAAAGGGCCGGTTTCATCCGACACGGTACCCGTGATAGTTCTTTCTTGTGCAAATGTCATTTGCACTACAAACGCTAGTAAAAGCGTCAAAATTCCACTTAACTTTGTTTTCATTATATAAATTATTTGAATTAATTTGAGCCAAAAATCTTAATAAAAAGTTAATATACCAAGTTTTTAACATAAAAATTTAAAAAAAAGGTTAATGCTTTGTTAAGAAGAAAGGCATTTCTAACCATTAGATGTTAAAAAGGATATAGGTTGCGTTCATTTAAAATTTACTCACAATTTTGATATGAATCTTCGAGTTGTCAAATGAAACAGGTTCTTGATCGAATTTTCCCAAGGCGTAGCTCAGGTTTAAAATACCCGCTTTTGTTTGAAAGGCATAGCCAAGACCAAGGCTGATCACATTGGTGTTTGTTTGCGTGAGATTGTTTTCAGAATAGGAAAAATCGGTGATGGTATAGAAGTAACTGGATAGGTTCGGTTTGAATCTGTATTCAAGATTGAACACCGTATAGGCTGAAGCAAAAATACTTTCTTCATTAACCCCTCTTAAATTATAGATACCGCCAAATCTGAACAATTCATTTTCAAAATAGTCATCTGAATTTAAAAGTCCACTTGAATTTTGTATAAATAGATAGTTTTTGTTATTGATCGCATACAGATAATGGGCGAGTAAAAGGAATTTTGATTGTGAGGTGCTTTTACCTTCATTTTTTCTGGTTCCTGCAAGAGCACTGAGATTTGCATTAAATGTTACCGGAAAGAGTGGGTCTGTAGATAATTTTTTAAAAGTATATGAGATGCCATAGAATATGTTTGAGTAGGAAGATATACCCGTCGAAGTGCCATTGGTGAGATCATTTGAGTTTTCAGTACTCAGCTGGGCGGCAATTTGACCTTTTCCCATCATATTGTATATCAAACTGATATGCGCCCTGGTGTTGCTAAAAGTAGAATCCTGTCGATACAATTCAAAATTTAGTTTTGGGGTAAGAGGTAAGTTAAAGAGATAAGGTATTTCTGTTTCAAGATAAAATCGCTGTCTGCTGTTGCCATTGTTCTTCCAGAATAGCACAATGGTTTCACCGCTGTTAAAAATATTGTTGATGGCTAAATCCAGGTAGCCATTAAATTCGAGACCGTCATCATTTTCCTTTGAAGCAAAACCAATGATACCATCAAATTGATTTGACTTTTTTTTCTTTAGATACAGATATATGATCGTAGAGTCGTTGGTGAATAAAATTTCAGGCGGTTTGACTTCTTCAGCAAATGATAAGTTGTTCACCGATCTTGATACACGCTCGATCTTTTCTTTATTAAAAACGGATCCTATTGTAAGGTTGAGCTCATGAGTAAGGTAGTTTTTGGGAAAATTCTCATATCCTTTAATGACCACTTTATCAACATGACGTTGTCTATTCAAATTCATGACCAGGGTCGCACTAGCTTCATTGTCAATCAATTCTATATCCTCGAGAGAAAATTGAACAAAGGAATTGCCTTTCGCTTCAAACAAATTGACGAGTGATTGCATAAATTCACTCAATTCAGAAAAAGGAATTCGAATCGTTTTGTCGGTCAACTCTTTGGTATATAGTTTTAGTTCTTTTTGTGGTAAAATGGTTTGAGGAATTTGATTGTAATAAATATTGATATGATTTACCCGCATTCCGGGATCGATATAAGCAATCCATAAGGAATCTGTGTTGACCAAGCTGTCGAGTCGGGAGCTGAGGTAGCCCATCAATTCTATTTTTTTCACAAAAGAGTTGATCTCTTGGTCGAGCGTCTCTTTTTCTGTTGTGATCTTCGTAGATTTTTCTAGTGATAAAAGGTTTTGGTTTTCTGCAGAATTTAATTTGATTTGAAGTGTTTGGTCTTGTGCCTGTGCACCTTGAAATCCGACAAGGAAAATAAGTATATATATATATGGTGTACTATTAACTTTCAAAAGGCACAATATTTTGGCGTAAATATCTATCAATTTCAGCGATTTACAAATAAGTTATTTGTCAATGTTTGGCCTTGCGAATTTGTTGGGTTTTTGAGCAGAACTTGGAAGCAGACGAAACAACTTGTTGGTTTTACTGTGCTGCAGCGTCTTGTTGACTCAGGGTTCATTTTTGATTGTGCACATAAAGCTAAAAAAATCAATAATTTATAGTTTGAATAACGAGAAAAATGTCATACATTTGCAAACTCTTAAAAAGAGAGAGAACGAAAATTAAAATTTTATAAAGATAGAATGCCAACTATTCAACAATTAGTACGAAAAGGAAGGACCAAAACAACCAAGAAGAATAAATCGGCTGCTTTGAATTCATGTCCCCAACGTCGTGGAGTTTGTACGCGTGTTTACACTACTACCCCTAAAAAACCAAATTCAGCAATGAGAAAAGTTGCTAGGGTAAGGTTAACTAACGGTAATGAAGTGAATGCATACATTCCAGGAGAAGGACATAATTTACAAGAACACTCGATAGTATTGGTTAGAGGTGGAAGAGTAAAAGATTTACCGGGTGTTAAATATCACATTGTTCGTGGTGCTTTGGACACAGCAGGAGTAGAAGGAAGGACTCAGCGTCGTTCTAAATACGGAACCAAACGTCCAAAGAAATAATTTATAAGCTTTAATGTAAGGAACAATGAGAAAAAGAGTTTCAAAAAAGAGGATCCTTTTACCGGACCCGAAGTTTAACGATCAGATGGTTACAAGATTTGTAAACAACTTGATGTTGGATGGCAAAAAATCAATTGCATTTAAAGTTTTTTATGATGCAATGGAGATAGTTGAAGAGAAAAAGCAGGATGAAGAAAAGACTGCTGTTGAATTGTGGAAAGAGGCTTTATCAAATGTAATGCCACACGTAGAGGTAAGAAGCCGAAGAGTTGGTGGTGCTACCTTTCAGATCCCAATGCCGATTAGAGCAGATAGAAAAATTTCTATGGCGATCAAATGGATGATTCTATATGCCAGAAAAAGAAATGAAAAAAGTATGTCTCAAAGACTTGCCGGTGAGGTGCTTGCAGCAGTGAAGGAAGAAGGAGCCGCAGTAAAAAAGAGAATGGATGTACACAAGATGGCAGATGCGAATAAAGCATTCTCTCATTTCAGATTTTAATAAGCATATAGAATGGCAAGAGATTTAAGATTAACTAGAAATATTGGTATTGCTGCACATATTGATGCGGGTAAAACCACTACTACTGAAAGAATTCTATATTACACTGGAGTTTCTCATAAGATAGGTGAAGTACATGATGGTGCTGCGACGATGGACTGGATGGAGCAAGAGCAGGAAAGAGGTATTACAATTACTTCTGCTGCAACAACTTGTACCTGGCAGTTTCCAACTGAAAATGGAGTTCCTGCTCCAAATGCAGAAGGCTATCACTTTAATATTATTGACACTCCCGGTCACGTTGATTTTACAGTTGAGGTAAACCGTTCGTTAAGAGTACTTGACGGGTTGGTTTTTCTTTTTAGTGCGGTTGATGGTGTTGAACCTCAATCAGAAACTAACTGGAGATTAGCTGATAACTACAAAGTACCTAGAATTGGTTTTGTAAACAAAATGGACAGACAGGGGTCAGACTTTTTAAAAGTATGTACTCAGGTAAAAGAAATGTTAGGTTCTAATGCGGTTCCTATTGTTTTACCAATTGGTGAAGAAGGAGATTTTAAAGGAATTGTTGATCTGGTAAAGAACAGAGCAATTACTTGGAATGAAGAATCATTCGGTTCTACTTTTGAGGTCATTGAGATTCCTGAAGATTTGAAGGAAGAAGCCGCGCAGTATAGAGCTTTGTTGATCGAGGAAGTGGCGTCTTATGACGAGAATCTATTGGAGAAATTCATGGAAGATGAAGATTCGATCACAGAGGAAGAAGTTCACAATGCATTGAGAGCCGCCGTTATGGATATGGCGATCATTCCTATGATCTGTGGTTCTGCTTTTAAAAATAAAGGAGTTCAGTTTTTATTGGATGGTGTATGTAGGTATTTGCCTTCACCATTAGATAAAGAAGCAATTATTGGTATCAATCCTGATACTGAGAAAGAAGTTGCAAGAAAGCCTTCTGTAAAGGAGCCTTTTGCAGCATTAGCATTTAAGATTGCTACGGATCCGTTCGTAGGTAGATTGGCATTTTTTAGAACCTATTCGGGTCGATTGGATGCAGGGTCGTATATCTTGAATAACCGATCAGGTAAAAAAGAAAGGATTTCCCGTATCTATCAGATGCACTCAAATAAGCAGAATTCAGTTGATTATATTGAAGCTGGTGATATTGGTGCTGCTGTAGGATTTAAGGATATCAAAACCGGAGATACGATGTCTGCATTGGATTCGCCGATCGTATTGGAAAGTATGGACTTTCCTGATCCTGTAATTGGTGTGGCTGTAGAGCCAAAAACCAAGGCTGATGTAGATAAATTAGGTATGGGACTAGCCAAATTGGCTGAAGAAGATCCTACCTTCCAGGTAAGAACAGATGAAGCATCTGGCCAAACCATTATTTCAGGTATGGGTGAATTGCACCTTGAGATTTTGATCGATCGTTTAAAGCGTGAATTCAAAGTTGAAGTGAATGAAGGTGAGCCTCAAGTAGAATATAAAGAAGCGATTACTCAAACTGCATCTCACAGAGAGGTTTATAAAAAGCAATCTGGTGGGCGTGGTAAATTTGCGGATATCATTTTTGAAATGGGACCTGCTGATGAAGATTTTGAAGGAACTGGATTACAGTTTGCCAATATCATCAAAGGTGGAAATATTCCTAAAGAATATGTGCCTTCAGTAGAAAAAGGATTCCAGATGGCGATGAAAAATGGTCCTTTGGCTGGTTATGAAATGGATACGATGAAGATTACTTTAAAGGATGGTTCTTTCCACCCTGTGGATTCTGATGCACTATCTTTTGAATTGGCAGCTAAAATGGGATATAAGTCAGCAGCGAAAGCAGCCGGAGCAGTTATCCTGGAGCCGATCATGAAACTGGAAGTTGTTACTCCTGAAGAGAACATGGGTGATATTGTTGGTGATTTGAACAGAAGAAGAGGTCAGGTGAATGCGATGGATGACAGAGCCGGGGCAAAAGTGGTGAAGGCACATGTTCCTTTATCAGAGATGTTTGGTTATGTAACAACATTGAGAACACTATCATCTGGTAGAGCTACTTCAACAATGGAATTCTCTCACTATGAGAAAACGCCTGCGAATGTTTCAGAAGAAGTCATCAAAAAAGCACAAGGTTAATCTACTTAAACGAGATAAAATGAGTCAGAAAATAAGAATTAAATTAAAGTCTTACGATCACAATTTAGTAGATAAATCTGCTGAGAAGATTGTAAAAACGGTAAAGAATACAGGTGCAGTTGTAAACGGACCAATTCCTTTACCAACACATAAAAAGATCTTTACAGTATTGCGTTCACCGCACGTAAATAAGAAATCAAGAGAGCAATTTCAATTGAGTTCGTTCAAAAGAATTTTAGATATCTACAGTTCTTCTTCGAAAACTATTGATGCTTTGATGAAGTTGGAGTTACCAAGTGGTGTAGAGGTAGAGATCAAAGTTTGATCTTAAGGATCAGCATGATCCAAAGCTGAAAAGGAATTTTCAGTTACATGTCCTGAGCGATTGACGAGGGAAAAACGGAAAAAATAGATTCAGGGTTGAAGATATTTTGACCCTGTTTTTTGTAAATAAGAGAATAATAATTAAATAATAGAAAATGTCTGGGTTAATAGGAAAAAAAATTGGAATGACCAGTATTTATGACGAGAATGGAAAGAATATTCCATGTACCGTGATTCAAGCTGGTCCTTGTGTAGTTACCCAAGTCAGAACCAAAGAGGTTGACGGGTACGAAGCCTTGCAACTTGGTTTCGATGACAAAGCAGAAAAGCAGTCTAATAAGGCGCTTAACGGTCATTTTAAAAAGGCTGGTACAACTGCTAAAAGACGTGTCGTTGAATTCCAAGGATTTGAGCAAGATTTTAAATTAGGTGATGAAATTTCAGTAGATCACTTTGAAGAAGGAGAATTTGTAGATGTATCAGGTACATCTAAAGGAAAGGGTTTTCAGGGAGTTGTTAAACGTCATGGTTTTGCAGGTTCTGAAAGAACACACGGTCAACAAAGTATGAACAGAGCTCCTGGTTCTGTAGGTGCTGCATCGTATCCTGCCAGAATCTTTAAGGGCATGAGAATGGCCGGTAGAATGGGTGGTGATAAAGTGAAAGTTCAAAACCTTAGAGTTTTAAAAGTGGTGAAGGATAAAAACCTTATTGTAGTAAAAGGTGCGGTTCCTGGTCATAAGAATTCATATGTAATTATTCAGAAATAATGAAAGTAGCTGTTATAGATATCAACGGGAAAAAGACCGGAAGAAATGTTGAGCTTTCGGAGGCAGTTTTTGGTATTGAGCCAAATGACCACGCGATTTATTTAGATGTTAAACAGCATTTAGCTAATAGACGTCAGGGGACTCACAAAGCGAAGGAAAGAGCTGACATTACAGGAAGTACTCGTAAGATCAAAAAACAAAAAGGTACAGGAACTGCGAGAGCAGGTAGTATCAAGTCACCATTATTCAGAGGTGGAGGTAGAGCTTTTGGTCCAAGACCGAGAAGTTATTCATTCAAATTGAATAAAGGATTGAAGAAATTAGCACGTCAATCGGCATTGTCGATCAAGGCTAAAGAGGATAATATCCTTGTGATTGAAAAGATGGATTTTGAAACTCCAAAGACAAAAGCTTTTACAAATGTTTTGAAAGCCCTTGAGCTGGAAGGCAAAAAATCTTTGTTTGTGTTGGATGGGTCAAATAATAATGTATATTTGTCATCACGAAATTTGAAAAGAACAAATGTCATAAACAGCTCAGAATTAAACACTTACACGGTACTTAACGCCAACAAAGTGGTAATTTCTGAGACATGTTTGGAAGAAATTGAATCTAACTTTAGCAAATAAGGGTCATGAGTATATTGATAAAACCTATTATTACGGAAAAAGCAACAGACCAGAGCGAGTTGAATAACTGCTTTACCTTTGTTGTAAAGAAGGGCGCTAATAAGATAGAAGTTAAAGAAGCTGTAGAATCTGCTTATGGTGTTACTGTGCAAACTGTAAGAACCTTGAATTATCCTGTAAAGCGTACTACAAAGTACACGAAAAAAGGATTGGTTTCAAATGTGAAAGGTGCTTATAAAAAAGCCATCGTTCAGTTAGCAGAAGGTGAGAACATTGATTTTTATAGCAATATCTAAGATAAGAAGATGGGATTAAGAAAATTAAAACCGATAACTCCAGGACAACGATTTAAAGTTGTGACGGATTTTGATGTTGTAACAACAGACAAACCGGAAAAAAGCCTTTTGGCACCGATCAAAAGATCTGGAGGAAGAAACAGTGAAGGAAAAATGACCATGCGCTTTTTAGGAGGTGGTCATAAAAGAAGATACCGTGTTATAGATTTCAAAAGAAATAAAGATGGTATTCCTGCAACTGTAAAGAGTATTGAATATGATCCGAACAGAACAGCCTACATTGCTTTGCTGAACTATGTGGATGGAGAAAAGAGATACATTGTAGCTCAGAATGGCTTAAAAGTTGGGCAGGAAGTTATGTCTGGTGATAAGGTAACTCCTGAAATCGGAAATACCATGCTTTTAAGTAATATTCCTTTAGGTACAGTTATTTCTTGTATTGAATTGCGTCCTGGACAAGGAGCTGTAATTGCAAGAAGTGCCGGAACCTTTGCTCAGTTGATGGCAAGAGAAGGAAAATATGCAACCATTAAATTGCCTTCGGGAGAGATCAGAATGATCCTTCTTACTTGTAAGGCTACAATTGGTGTAGTATCAAATTCTGATCATCAGTTAACTGTTTCAGGTAAGGCTGGTAGAAGCAGATGGTTAGGAAGACGTCCAAGAACGCGTCCTGTAGCGATGAACCCTGTTGATCATCCGATGGGTGGTGGTGAAGGTAGAGCCTCAGGTGGACACCCAAGATCTAAGAATGGTATTCCTGCAAAAGGATTCAAGACCCGTTCTAAGACTAAGGCAAGCAATAAGCAAATCGTTGAACGTAGAAAAAAATAATTAGTTAGAAAGTATGGCACGTTCGTTAAAAAAAGGACCCTATGTTTTTCACGCTTTAGAGAAAAAAGTACAGAAAAATATAGACGCAGGAAAAAAATCAGTAATTAAAACTTGGTCAAGAGCATCTATGATCACTCCTGATTTTGTAGGACAAACAATTGGTGTTCACAATGGCCGTCAGTTTGTACCGGTATATATTACTGAGAATATGGTAGGTCATAAATTAGGTGAATTTTCTCCAACACGTTCGTTTAGAGGACACGCTGGAGCGAAAAATAAAGGTAAAAAATAGTAGGTTATGGGAGTTCGAAAAAAGTTAAGAGCAGATCAACTGAAAGAGGCTCGTAAGAGTACTTACGTTGCGAAGCTTAATGGTTGTCCTACATCTCCAAGAAAGATGCGTTTAGTAGCAGATTTGATCAGAGGGGTAGAAGTTGAAAAGGCACTTCAGATCTTGAAATTTAACCCAAAAGAGGCATCGATTAATCTTGAAAAATTAACGTTATCAGCAATTGCCAACTGGCAAGCTAAGAATGAAGAGGCGAGCATTGAAGATGCCGGGCTTTTTATCAAAGAGATTTATGTAGATAGCGCTACGATGTTGAAAAGGTTGCGTACTGCTCCTCAAGGTAGAGCGCACAGGATTAGAAAACGTTCAAATCATGTAACAATGATTTTGGGAACAAATAATTTAAGCAATTAATTAAGCATGGGACAGAAGACAAATCCAATAGGAAATCGTTTAGGAATCATCAGAGGATGGGAATCTAACTGGTACGGTGGAAATGACTACGGAGATAAAATTGCCGAAGACAGCAAGATTCGTAAATATATCCATGCTAGATTACAAAAAGCAAGTGTTTCACGTGTGATTATCGAGCGTACGCTTAAACTTGTAACCGTTACTATCACTACTGCAAGACCTGGTATCATTATCGGGAAAGGTGGACAAGAGGTAGACAAGTTGAAAGAAGAGCTTAAAAAGATCACCGGGAAAGAAGTACAGATAAATATCTTTGAAATCAAGCGTCCGGAGCTTGACGCTAAGTTAGTAGCTGCCAGTATCGCACGTCAGATTGAGAACAGAATCTCATACAGACGAGCTATCAAAATGGGTATTGCTGCAACGATGCGTATGAATGCAGAAGGTATTAAAGTACAAATTTCAGGTCGTTTGAACGGTGCTGAAATGGCTAGATCTGAATCTTATAAAGAAGGAAGAATTCCTCTTTCTACTTTTAGAGCAGATATAGATTATGCCTTGGAAGAAGCGAGTACTACTTATGGTAAAATAGGTGTGAAAGTTTGGATTATGAAAGGTGAGGTTTATGGGAAGAGAGAATTGTCTCCATTAGTGGGTCTTTCTAAGAAAGGCAAAGGTGGTGGTAAAGGACCAGGTCCAGGTAGGAATAAATCTCGTAGATAAATTTTTTAAGACGTAGAAAATGTTACAACCAAAAAGAGTAAAATATCGTAAAGTACAGAAAGCCAAAGGGAACATGAAGGGTAACTCCCAAAGAGGTCACCAGCTTTCTAATGGTATGTTCGGTATTAAGTCATTAGAGCAGAATTTACTTACCTCTCGTCAGATTGAAGCAGCAAGGGTTGCGGCTACAAGATATATGAAGAGACAAGGAAGTTTATGGATTAAGATTTTTCCAGACAAGCCTATCACCAAAAAGCCTTTAGAGGTTCGTATGGGTAAAGGTAAAGGTGCACCAGAATATTTTGTTGCAGTTATCAAGCCTGGAAGAATTATGTTTGAAGTAGGAGGTGTACCCATTGAAGTAGCAAGAGAAGCATTGCGCTTGGCTGCTCAGAAGTTACCTGTAAAAACGAAATTTGTGGTTGCAAGAGATTTTGACAACGCTTAATTTTTAATCATATGATATCCTTTGACAAGGAGGATGGCATTGAATTAAATTTAACAAAGAACACATGAAACAATCAGAAATTAAAGAATTATCAGTAGAAGAGCTTAACGAGAAGTTGGCCATATTCAGAAAGAATTATACTGATCTAAAACTTGCTCATGCCATTTCTCCTTTGGAAACTCCATTGCAATTAAGAAATGTGCGTAGAACAGTTGCAAGAATTGCCACAGAATTAACTAATAGAGAATTACAATAATTGTAATTGATTTGAAGAGATGGAAAAAAGAAATCTTAGAAAAGAAAGAATAGGAGTAGTTTCAAGTAACAAAATGGAGAAATCTATTGTTGTGTCTGAAGTGAAACGAGTAAAGCATCCGATGTATGGTAAGTTCGTATTGAACACCAAAAAGTATGTGGCACATGACGAGAACAACGATTGTAAAGAAGGGGATAAAGTGAGAATCATGGAAACCCGTCCTTTAAGTAAGTCAAAGCGTTGGAGATTAGTAGAAATCTTAGAAAGAGCTAAATAATTATGTTACAGCAAGAATCAAGATTAACAGTAGCGGATAATACCGGAGCCAAAGATGCTCTAATTATTCGTGTGCTAGGTGGAACGAAGAAACGTTACGCTTCAGTAGGAGATAAAATTGTAGTTGCGATTAAGCATTCTACTCCAAATGGAACAGCTAAAAAAGGTCAGGTATCTAAGGCAGTTGTGATCAGAACTAAGAAAGAAGTAAGACGTAAAGACGGATCATATATTCGTTTTGACGATAATGCTTGTGTATTATTAGATTCTACTTCAGGAGAAATGAGAGGGACGCGTGTTTTCGGACCTGTAGCGAGAGAGCTTCGTGAAAAACAATTCATGAAAATTGTATCATTGGCACCTGAAGTGCTTTAATTTATAGAAAGATGACAAAGCTAAAAATTAAAACAGGAGATACTGTAAAGGTAATGGCCGGTGACCATAAAGGTGAAGAAGGTAAAGTGATCAAGATTTTTATTGATAAGAACCGTGCGATCGTTGAAGGTGTGAACATGATTTCTAAACACGCCAAACCTAGTGCTGAGAACCCACAGGGAGGTATTGTAAAAAAAGAAGCTTCTTTACACATTTCGAACCTCATGTTGGTTGAAAATGGAGTAACTACTAAAGTAGGATACCGTATGGAAGGAGATAAAAAAGTTAGGTTTTCAAAAAAATCTAAAGAAGTATTATAGTTATGGAAAATATGCCAAGACTTAAAAAGGACTACAACGACAGAATTATTTCTGCATTGAAAGAAGAATTTGGTTACAAAAATGTAATGCAGGTTCCTAAATTGGAGAAAATAGTGATCAGCAAGGGCGTTGGAGCTGCTATAGCAGATAAGAAATTAATTGAATATGCAGTTGAAGAATTGACTCAGATCACTGGTCAAAGAGCGGTTTCAACAATTTCAAAAAAGGATATTGCAACATTTAAGTTGCGTAAAGGGATGCCAATTGGGGTGAAAGTTACTTTGCGTAAGAACAAGATGTACGAATTTTTAGATAGGTTAGTTACTGCCTCTTTACCTCGGGTAAGAGATTTTAAGGGAGTAAAAGCCAATGGTTTTGACGGAAGAGGAAATTATAATTTAGGAATTACCGAACAAATTATTTTTCCAGAGATCAATATTGATAAGGTGAACAAAATAGGTGGTATGGATATCACATTTGTTACAACTGCCAATACGGATAAAGAGGCAAAATCATTATTACACGAATTAGGGGTACCATTTAAAAAGAATTAATAAGATGGCAAAAGAATCAATGAAAGCTCGTGAAGTGAAAAGAGCTAAGACTGTTGCAAAATATGCTGAAAAAAGAAAGGCTCTTAAGGAGGCTGGAGATTATGCAGGTTTGCAAAAATTACCAAAAAACGCTTCGCCTATCCGTATGCACAACAGATGTAAATTGACTGGGCGTCCAAAAGGATATATGCGTCAATTTGGAATTTCTCGTGTTACTTTTCGCGAAATGGCTAATCAAGGATTGATCCCTGGTGTGAAAAAAGCTAGTTGGTAAAATCATTAATTGGTTTCAGGTTTGACCGATAAAGGTCGAAAACCAAAACCGTAAATATTTATATATGTATACAGATCCAATCGCAGATTATCTAACTAGAATTAGAAATGCTGCAAGCGCCGGACACAGAGTTGTGGAAATTCCAGCGTCGAACTTAAAAAAAGAAATGACCAAAATCTTGTTTGATCAGGGTTATATCTTAAGTTATAAGTTCATTGAAAACAAAGTTCAAGATATTATCAAGATTGCTTTAAAGTATAATAAAGATACGAAGCAACCTGTAATAAAGAACATTCAAAGAGTGAGTACTCCTGGTTTAAGAAAATACGCAGGTGCACATGAAATGCCTAGAATTTTAAACGGTTTGGGAATTGCCATCGTTTCTACTTCAAGAGGTGTAATGACGAATAAGAAAGCGCGTCAGGAGAATATTGGTGGAGAGGTTTTATGTTTCGTTTATTAAAAAGTAGCTAAGATGTCAAGAATAGGAAAAAACCCAATAACGATTCCGGAAGGAGTTACTGTTGAAATAAAGGATAACTTAGTTACCGCTAAAGGTAAGCTAGGAGAGTTGACTCAAGAAATTGAGGAAATTACCGTAAAAATAGAGGATGGAGTCATTACATTGGAAAGACCTTCTGATGTAAATAACCACAAATCAAAACATGGTCTTTACAGAGCATTGATCAATAATATGATCATAGGAGTTTCTGAGGGATGGACCAAAGAATTGGAATTGGTTGGAGTTGGTTACAGAGCTTCGAATCAAGGTCAGAAATTGGATTTGGCTTTAGGATTTTCACACAATATTGTGATAGATATTGCACCAGAAGTAAAAGTGGAGACAGTATCTGATAAAGGTAAGAACCCGTTAGTTAAATTAACTTCTTTGGACAAGCAATTGGTTGGTCAGGTAGCAGCGAAAATTCGCGGTTTCCGCAGACCTGAGCCATACAAAGGAAAAGGGGTTAAGTATGTAGGAGAACAATTAAGAAGAAAAGCGGGTAAAACTGCATAATATATAAAGGTTATGGCATTAACAAAACTTCAAAGAAGAAACCGAATCAAGAATAGAATCAGGAAGGTTGTTTCAGGAACTGCAGCAAAACCTAGATTATCAGTTTTCAGAAGTAACAAAGGTATTTCAGCTCAGTTAATAGATGACGTTGCAGGAGTAACTTTGGTATCAACTTCTTCCGCAGCATTGAAAGATGCTAAAGGGACTAAGATAGAGGTTGCAGCAGCAGTAGGTAAAGCATTGGCTGAAAAAGCAGCTAAAGCAGGTATTGAAACCGCTGCTTTTGATAGAAATGGTTATTTATACCACGGTAGAGTAAAATCCCTAGCTGATGGTGCTAGAGAAGCAGGTTTAAAATTTTAAGATTATTCCATGTACAAAAAATATAATAACGTAGAAAGAGTAAAACCAAGCGGACTTGAGCTTAAAGATCACTTGGTAGGAGTACAAAGAGTTACTAAGGTAACCAAAGGGGGAAGAACTTTTAGTTTTTCAGCCATTGTGGTTGTCGGAAATGGTGATGGAGTAGTTGGTCATGGATTAGGTAAGTCTCAGGATGTTGCTTCTGCCATTGCAAAGGCTATTGAGGATGCTAAGAAGAATTTGGTGAGAATTCCTATTATCAATCAAACAATGCCACATGAGCAAAAAGGAAAATACGGTGGAGCAAAAGTATTCTTAAAGCCAGCTTCACATGGTACCGGGGTTATTGCCGGTGGTGCTGTGAGAGCGGTATTGGAATCAGTTGGTGTACACGATGTACTTTCCAAGTCTCAAGGGTCTTCAAACCCACACAATGTGGTAAAAGCTACTTTTGATGCTTTATTGAATCTTAGAGATGCTTATACGATCGCTAAGCAAAGAGGTATATCAGTTCATAAAGTGTTTAACGGTTAATTTTTAGCGATGAAAAGAATTAGAGTAAAACAAGTACGCAGTCAAATCAGACGTCCTAAAAATCAAAAGTTAACGCTTGAAGCTTTGGGATTGAGAAAAATGAATCAGGTAGTGGAGCACGATGCGACACCATCGATTCTCGGAATGGTAAAAACAGTTAATCATTTAATTTCTGTAGAGGAAATCAATTAAGATAGAAAGGTTATGGAATTAAATAACTTAAAACCTGCAAAGGGGTCCGTTAAATCGGGTAAACGTATTGGTAGAGGTGAAGGATCCGGAAAAGGTGGTACCGCTACAAGAGGTCATAAAGGACAAAAATCTCGTTCTGGATATTCCAGAAAGATTGGATTTGAAGGTGGACAGATGCCGCTTCAAAGACGTGTGCCTAAATTCGGTTTTAAAAACATCAACCGTAAAGAATACCAGGGTGTAAATCTTGATACTTTACAACAACTTGTTGATGATGGAAAGATCAAGGATACCGTCTCATTAGAAATATTGATGCAAAATGGTTTAGTAGGTAAGAATGACCTGGTAAAGATTTTGGGAAGAGGAGAATTGAAAGCTAAATTGAATATCTCAGTACATAAATTTACTGCTTCTGCTAAAACAGCTATTGAAAAAGCGGGAGGTGAGGCTGTAACTATTTAATGATAAAAATTAAATGAAAAAGTTTATTAGTACTGTCCAAGATATTTGGAAAATTGAAGAACTAAGAAGTAAGATCCTTCTAACCTTAAGTTTGATGGTAGTCTATCGTCTTGCTGCTCAGGTGCCACTTCCTGGTATCGATCCAACGCAGTTGACCGGTTTGGCTAACAAGACATCTGACGGTTTATTAGGATTGTTGAATGCTTTTACAGGAGGAGCTTTTGCGAAAGCTTCTGTAATGGCTTTGGGTATTATGCCTTATATTTCTGCTTCTATTGTTGTGCAATTAATGGGAATCGCGGTTCCTTATTTACAGAAACTACAGAAAGAAGGAGAAAGTGGACGTAAGAAAATTAATCAGATCACACGTTGGTTGACCATCGCCATTCTGATTATTCAGGCGCCTACGTATTTGATAAGTTTACCGAGTTTAGGTATTCCTGAAAGTGCGTTTTTATTAGGTACGGGTCCCCTGTTCTATTTTTCTTCAATCCTATTACTGACTACAGGTACAGTTTTTGCCATGTGGTTAGGAGAGAAAATTACAGATAAAGGAATTGGAAATGGTATTTCATTACTGATCATGATTGGTATTATTGCTATTTTCCCTTCGTCTTTTATGCAGGAGGCTACTTCAAGAATTAACCAGTCAAATGGAGGTTTGATCATGATCTTGATCGAAGTTGTGATTTGGTTCGTAGTGATCTTTGCTAGTGTTCTATTGGTAACTGCCGTACGTAAAATACAAGTGCAGTATGCGAGAAGGACCGTAGCTGGTAGCGTTCAAGACGTGGCAGGTACAAGACAATATATTCCTTTAAAATTAAATTCATCAGGAGTAATGCCGATCATTTTTGCTCAGGCATTGATGTTCGTTCCTGGTTTGATGGCAAGTTCTGAGAATTCAGTCATTAAGTCGATAGGAGTTGCTTTTACTGATATTTTCGGTTTGTGGTATAATATTTTGTTTGCTGTATTGATCATCATTTTTAGTTATTTTTACACGGCAATTACAATACCAACAAATAAAATGGCTGACGATCTGAAGAGAGGTGGTGGTTTTGTTCCAGGAATTAGACCTGGTAAAGAAACTGCAGATTACCTGGATACGATTTTATCTCGTGTTACCTTACCGGGCTCTTTGTTTTTAGCTTTTCTGGCGATACTTCCCGCAATTATTACACAGGCTGGAGTACAACCGGGATGGGCTATATTTTATGGAGGTACATCACTATTGATCATGGTGGGAGTTGCAATTGATACCTTACAACAAATCAATGCCCATTTGTTAAATCGTCATTATGATGGTTTGATGAAATCAGGGTCTAAAAGAAAAGTAGCATATTAATTATGGCAAAACAACCAGCAATAGAACAAGACGGTAGAATCAATGAGGCATTATCAAATGCTATGTTTCGTGTAGAATTAGAAAACGGACATATTGTAACCGCTCATATATCTGGAAAAATGAGAATGCATTATATTAAATTGCTACCAGGAGATAAGGTAAAATTAGAAATGAGTCCTTATGATTTAACTAAGGCAAGAATTACTTATAGATATTAAAGACAACACGAGATGAAAGTAAGAGCATCAGTAAAGAAAAGAAGTGCCGACTGTGTTATAGTTCGCAGAAAAGGCAGATTATATGTAATCAACAAAAAGAATCCTAGATTTAAACAAAGACAAGGATAATTATGGCAAGAATAGCAGGAATTGACATCCCAAAGAATAAAAGAGGCGTTATCGCATTAACCTACATCTTTGGAATCGGAAGAAGTAAGGCTAAAAATATTTTAGCAGAGGCAAAAGTTGACGAACACATCAAAGTTCAGGATTGGAACGATGAGCAGATCGCCAGCATTCGTGAAGAGGTGGGCAAATTGACCATCGAAGGTGAATTGAGATCTGAGGTTCAGTTAAACATTAAGCGTTTAATGGATATCGGATGTTACAGAGGGATCAGACACAGAGCTGGTCTTCCATTAAGAGGACAAAGAACCAAAAACAATTCTAGAACTCGTAAAGGAAAGAGAAAAACTGTAGCAGGTAAAAAGAAAGCAACTAAATAATAGTTAACAAGATGGCAAAGTCAAGTTCAAAAAACGTAAAAAAACGTAAAGTTATCGTAGACGCTGTTGGAGAAGCGCATATCACTGCATCTTTCAACAATATCATTATCTCTTTAACCAATAAAAAGGGTGATGTTATTTCTTGGTCTAGTGCAGGAAAGCAAGGGTTTAGAGGTTCTAAAAAGAATACTCCTTATGCTGCTCAAACTGCTTCTGAAGATTGTGCAAAAGTTGCTCATGAAGCAGGATTAAGAAAAGTTAAAGTATATGTGAAAGGACCAGGAAATGGTAGAGAATCTGCGATTAGAACCTTACACAACAATGGGATTGAAGTTACTGAAATTATTGATGTAACACCAATCGCACATAACGGATGTAGACCTCCGAAAAGAAGAAGAGTTTAATAAATTTTTAATAACTGGGGATTAAAATTATCGAAGGACTGCCTTAATTCATAGTTCCTCAAATAAATATATAAGATGGCAAGATATACAGGACCAAAATCAAAAATCGCTCGTAAGTTTGGAGAACCAATCTTCGGGGATGACAAAGCGTTAGAAAAAAGAAATTATCCTCCGGGTCAGCATGGTGCTAACAAGAGAAGAGGTAAACAATCTGAATACGCAATTCAATTAAAAGAAAAGCAAAAAGCAAAATATACTTATGGTATATTGGAACGTCAATTCCACAATCTTTTTGAAAGATCTCAAAGAAGTAAAGGTATTACTGGTGAGGTTTTATTACAATTATGTGAATCTCGTTTAGATAACGTGGTATACCGTTTAGGTATTGCTCCTTCTAGAAGTGGGGCACGTCAATTGGTATCGCACAGACATATTACTGTTAATGGTGAGATCGTAAATATTCCTTCTTATTCTTTAAAAGAAGGTGATGTTATTGGTGTAAGAGAAAAATCAAAGTCTTTAACAACCATCGAAAGTTCTTTAGCAGCTAAATCGAATGTATATGAGTGGTTATCTTGGAATCAGGAAACCTTGGAAGGAAGATTTGTTACTGTTCCTGAAAGAATTCAAATTCCAGAAAACATTAACGAACAATTTATCGTTGAATTATACTCTAAATAACCTTTAAAGATAGTAGCAAGCTTATGGCAATATTAAATTTTCAGAAACCGGATAAAGTATTAATGATTGAATCTACAGATTTCAACGGTAGATTTGAATTTAAACCTTTAGAACCTGGTTACGGACTAACAGTTGGTAACGCCTTGAGAAGAGTGTTGTTATCTTCTTTAGATGGATATGCAATTACTTCATTAAGAATTGAAGGAGTTGAGCATGAATTTTCAACGATTGAAGGTGTTGTAGAAGATGTAACTGAAATCATTCTTAACTTGAAACAAATGCGTTTCAAGCAGCAGATTGAAGATACTGACAATGAAACTGTGGTATTATCTTTAACAGGTAAAGAGCAATTGACAGCCGGTGATTTTCAAAACTTTATTTCAGGTTTTCAAGTGTTGAATCCTGAATTGGTGATCTGCCGTATGGAACCTAAGGTAAAGATCGATATGGAAATTTCTATCGAAAAGGGTAGAGGTTTTGTGTTAGCAGAAGAGAATAAAAAAGTTTCTGCTCCACTAGGAACAATTTTTATTGATTCTATCTACACTCCGATCAAAAATGTAAAATACGCAGTTGAAAACTTCCGTGTTGAGCAAAAAACTGATTATGAAAAATTGGTTTTCGATATCATCACAGACGGATCTATAGCACCTAAGGATGCTTTGACAGAAGCTGCGAAGATTTTAATTCACCATTTCATGTTGTTCTCAGATGAAAGAATCACTTTGGAAGCTGATGAGATCGCAAAAACAGAAACATATGATGAAGAATCTCTTCATATGAGACAATTGCTTAAAACACGTTTGATCGATATGGATCTTTCTGTAAGAGCATTGAATTGTTTGAAAGCAGCAGAGGTAGATACTTTAGGAGACTTGGTATCATTTAACAAAAGTGATTTAATGAAGTTCAGAAACTTCGGTAAAAAATCGCTTACAGAGTTGGATGAGCTGGTAAACAACAAAGGATTGACCTTCGGAATGGATTTAACAAAATACAAATTAGATAAAGAGTAGATTTGTTATTTCGATAACAGATTTTAAATAGTCAAGTGAAAGATGAGACACGGAAAGAAAATTAATCATTTAAGTAGAAAGACGGCGCATAGAAAGGCCATGTTGGCTAATATGGCATGTTCTTTGATTGAACATAAACGCATCAATACAACGGTTGCAAAAGCGAAAGCTTTGCGTCAATATGTTGAGCCTCTGATTACCAAATCAAAAGACGATACGACACATAACAGAAGAATCGTTTTTAGTAATTTGAGAGATAAATATGCGGTTTCTGAACTGTTCAGAGATGTAGCGGTAAAAGTTGGAGACAGGCCAGGAGGTTATGTCAGAATCATCAAATTAGGAAATCGTCAAGGTGATAATGCCTCTATGGCTATGGTGGAATTGGTAGATTATAACGAGATCTACAATCCTAAAGCCAAGAAGAAGAAATCAACAAGAAGAAGAGGTGGAAAAAAAGCTGCAGATGCGCCAGTTACTGAAAAGGCTGTGGAAGCTAAAGCAGAAGAGCCTAAATCACAAGATGCTGAAAATAAGGATGAAGCATAAATATCATTTTTGTTAGTGAAACTATTAAAGGATAGGCTATTTATTAGCTTATCCTTTTTTTTTTAAATATTAATCGTAGATATATCTATTATGAAGAATTTTTTAAAGCTTTTTATGTTCAGTATGTTATTGATCATGACCAATCAGTGGGTATATGCGCAAGATGAAGTCGATTCAAATGAATTGGTCGGTGGTATGGCTAACTTATGGCAATACCATAGTTTTAAAACAGGCAGTGAAGAATTGAAAGGAAATCCATTTCTTTTTGAGGATTGGAATACCAAAGGTGTTGTATATTCTGAAGGGAAATATTTGGAGGTGGATAAATTGAACTATAATATCCATAAAGAAGAGATCGGAGCATTGAAAGAAAAGGAATCTGTTTTTGTGTATGAAACAAAATATATTGATTCAGTAAAGATTGATGATACAAGGCTCCATAAGATGGATGGAAAGTTCTACGAAGTGCTGGAGACAGGATCTAAGGCTTCACTGTTTAAGAAATACTCAACAAGAATTGCGGATGGTCAGGTAAATGTAACGGATCAAACTAAGGGACCAAGTCGCTTGGTGATTATGGATGATTATTATGTTTTGTCTGGAGGTAACTTGATGAAATTTAAACCGTCCAAAAGTAGTTTGGAGGATGTGTTTGGTGATCAGGCAGCAGCGATGAAAAAAATAATGAAGTCGGAAAAATTGAGTTATAAAAAGCAAGAGGATTTGATCAGTATTTTTGAAGCTTACAACAATTTATAAGAAGAGAACTAAATTAATTTTAAATATGCAGAATATTAACAGGAAAAAGGCAATTTTGATCCTAAAAGATGGAACCATGTTTGAAGGAAAATCCATTGGAATCGAAGGTACTGCTGTTGGAGAGATTTGTTTTAATACCGGAACGACCGGATATCAGGAGATCTTTACAGATCCTTCTTATTTTGGGCAATTGATGGTGACTACCAATGCCCACATAGGAAATTATGGGATCAATCATGATGAGGAAGAATCGGAAGGTATCAAAATTTCAGGACTCGTTTGTCGTAATTTTAGTTTTGATTATTCAAGGGTCAATGCCCAAGAGTCGTTGCTGGATTATTTCAAAAAACAGAACTTTGTTGCTATTTCTGATGTAGATACCAGAGCCTTGGTAAGGTATATTCGGGATAAGGGTGCTATGAATGCTATTATATCAACAGAAACAGATCTGGAAGTTTTGCAAAAGCAACTCGATGCTGTTCCTTCTATGGAGGGTCTGGAACTGGCATCAAAGGTATCAACAAAAGAACCTTATACGGTTGGAGATGAAAATGCCACGTATAAAATTGCCGCACTGGACATAGGCATCAAAAAAAATATTCTTAGAAACTTAATGCTAGCGCGATTGTTTGGTAAAGGTTTTTCCATATGATGCTTCGTTTGAAGATTTGAGCTCCTTTAACCCGGATGGTTATTTCTTATCGAATGGCCCTGGCGATCCAAGTCCGCTAAAGAATGCTCAAAAAGTAGCTAAAGAGATCATCGATCGTAATTTACCTTTATTTGGAATTTGTTTAGGGCATCAGGTCATTGCATTGGCCAATGGAATACCTACTTACAAAATGCACAATGGGCACAGAGGGATCAACCATCCTGTAAAGAACTTATTGACTGGAAAAGGAGAGATCACCTCTCAAAATCACGGATTTGTAGTTGACAAGGAAGCAGTGTTATCCCATAAGGAATTAGAAATGACACATGAACATTTAAACGATCAGACCCTTGCTGGGATGAGAGTAAAGGATAAGAATTGTTTTTCGGTACAATACCACCCTGAAGCTAGTCCGGGACCTCATGATTCAGCCTATTTGTTTGATCAGTTTATCGAAATGATCAAAGAGTCAAAGTAATCGGTAACAAGAGTTTTTTGGCCGAAAACGATATAGTAGTTTAATAAATTATAAAAGGTGAAAACCTTTAATATTTCGTAAATTTACAACAGTAAAAACAATTAAAATTTTAATAAAATGAGCATTATATTAGACATTCATGCAAGACAAATTTTTGACTCCAGAGGAAATCCTACTGTAGAGGTTGATGTGATCACAGAAAATGGTGTATTGGGGCGAGCAGCGGTTCCTTCAGGAGCATCTACAGGAGAACATGAAGCTGTTGAGTTGAGAGATGGTGGAAAAGATTATATGGGTAAAGGCGTATTGAAAGCTGTCGAAAACGTGAATGAGATTATTGCTAAGGAAGTGATAGGATATTCTGTTTTTGAACAAAATACCATAGATCAAATCATGATCGAACTTGACGGGACACCAAACAAAGCCAAATTAGGTGCTAATGCGATTTTGGGAGTTTCTTTGGCAGCAGCGAAAGCAGCGGCTAATGAGTTAAACCAACCATTATATAGATATGTTGGTGGAGTAAGTGCCAATACCTTACCAGTGCCTATGATGAATATAGTCAATGGAGGATCTCATTCTGATGCCCCTATTGCGTTTCAAGAATTTATGGTCATGCCGGTAAAAGCAAAGAATTTTACAGAAGCCATCAAAATGGGTAGTGAAATTTTCCACAACCTGAAGAAATTATTGCACGACCGTGGACTGAATACAGCGGTAGGTGATGAAGGAGGTTTTGCGCCTACATTTAATGGTACAGAGGATGCTCTTGATACCATTATTAAGGCTATTTCAAAAGCAGGTTATAAAGCAGGTGATGATGTAATGCTGGCCCTTGATTGTGCAGCTGCAGAATTTTATAAAGACGGAAAGTATGACTATACACTTTTCGAAGGAGATAAAGGTGTTGTAAGAACAAGTGAGGAGCAGGCTGATTATATCGCTGAACTGGCCGCAAAATACCCTATCATCTCTATTGAGGATGGAATGGATGAAAATGACTGGGACGGATGGAAATATTTGACAGATAAAATTGGAGACAAGGTGCAATTGGTCGGAGACGATTTATTTGTAACCAATGTTGAACGCTTGTCGAAAGGAATCAATAACGGTATCGCAAACTCTATTCTGATCAAAGTAAATCAAATTGGAACTTTGACTGAGACAATAGCAGCAGTTAATATGGCTCACAATGCCGGATATACATCTGTGATGTCACACCGTTCTGGTGAGACCGAAGACAATACGATTGCAGATCTTGCCGTGGCGTTGAATACAGGTCAGATCAAAACCGGATCTGCCTCAAGAAGTGATCGTATGGCCAAGTACAACCAATTGTTGAGAATTGAAGAAGAATTGCACAGTACTGCTTATTATCCTCAATTGAATGCTTTTAAAGTAGGATAGTCTTTACTGATATTTATAAATGAAGCCGGATGAAAGTCCGGCTTTTTTTGTGTAACAATAGAGGCAATTAACAAGGGAATTTGACCATTATTTTGTACTTTAGCAAGTATAAAAATTAATAAAAATTAAATACATTATTACATATGTCAGAAGTAGCAAAGTTAATTGTTAGAGGACAAGAATATGAATTTCCAGTTGTTGAGGGAACAGAAAATGAAGTAGCCATTGATATAAAGTCTTTACGGGCGGTAACGGGTGGAATCATAACTATTGACTCAGGATTTAAAAATACAGGTTCTTGCGAGAGTAAGATCACGTTTCTTGATGGAGAGAAAGGAATATTAAGGCACAGAGGCTATGCCATTGAGGAATTAACCAAAAAAGCAAATTTTCTGGAAGTTGCTTATTTGATCATATTTGGAGAATTACCAACAAAGGAACAATTTGCCAAATGGGAAAAGGATATTAAATTTCATTCACTTCTTAATGAAGAAATGAAAGATATCATTGATGGGTTCCCTAAAAAGGCACATCCCATGGGAATGCTATCCTCTTTAACTTCTGCATTGACTGCGTTTAATCCTGCTACGGTAGACATTTCAAAAGAAGAACAGGTTTACGGTGCGATTACCAAGTTGATGGGTAAGTTTCCTGTAATTGCTGCCTGGGCCCATAGTAAAAATTTGGGCACTCCCTTGAATTATGCAGATAACTCATTGAATTATATAGAGAATATCATGCAGATGATGTTTAGGATTCCTACAGAGAAATATATAATGAACCCGATTGCTGTAAAGGCATTGGATGAATTACTGATCTTGCATGAAGATCATGAGCAGAACTGTTCTACTTCTACAGTAAGAATTGTTGGGTCATCTGAGGCCGGATTATTTGCGTCTGTATCATCTGGGGTATCGGCACTATGGGGAAGACTTCACGGAGGAGCAAATCAGGCTGTTTTGGAAATGCTTGAAAATATTCAAAAAGACGGAGGAGATGTAGAGAAATATATTTTAAAGGCCAAAGATAAAGATGATCCATTCAGGTTAATGGGCTTTGGGCATAGGGTATATAAGAATTTTGACCCGAGAGCGAGAATCATTAAAAAAGCAGCTGATGACTTATTTGCTGACTTAGGAACCAATGATCCGGTATTGGAGATTGCCAAGCACTTGGAAGAAGTGGCATTAAACGACGAATACTTTGCTGAGAGAAAATTATATCCAAATGTTGATTTCTATTCGGGTATTATTTATCGTGCCCTCGGTTTCCCAAGAGAAATGATGACCGTCATGTTTGCCATTGGTAGATTACCAGGCTGGATCTCTCAGTGGAGAGAAATGAGGTTAAACGGAGAACCTATTGGAAGACCCAGACAATTATATGTTGGAGAAGCATTAAGACCTTTTAAATCATTTGAGGAGAGATAGGGGTCGATAAGGCTTTTTGAGTAAAATTACTTTAGTTGATCATATATAGAATCGCGTTTGAAAACAATGTTTTCGGCGCGATTTTTTTATCTATTTTTGCGTGAAAATATACTTGAATGGATCTTCATATTGTAAACGAAACTTCAAAGCTAAAAGCAGTGATTCTCGGTACTGCCGAATCAAACGGCCCTGTTCCGAAAATTGAGGATTGTTATGATCCTAAGTCTATTGAGAACATACTGGCCGGTACCTATCCAAAAGAAAGTGATATGGTTCGGGAAATGGATGCTTTTGAAAAGTACTTAAAAAGTATCAGGTTAAGGTATACAGACCAGAGGTGATCAAGGATGTGAACCAGATCTTTACCCGTGACATTGGCTTTGTTATAGAGGATAAATTTATCAGGTCGAATATTTTACCTAACCGACTCGAGGAACTTGATGCGATCCATCATGTGTATGAACAATTAGATCCGAAAAAACAGAATTACTCCGCCAGAAGAGGTGCATGTTGAAGGTGGCGATGTGATGCCATGGAATGACTATATTTTTGTGGGTGTTTATACAGGAGATGACTATGCGGATTATATCACCGCCAGAACCAATCAAGAGGCTGTTGATTTTATCCAGAGATTGTTTCCCCATAAAATTGTTAAATCCTTTGAACTTAGAAAATCCAATACTGATCCAAAAGAGAATGCGCTTCATTTGGACTGTTGCTTTCAACCTATTGGAAAGGATAAAGCGATTTTACATAAAAACGGATTCTTAATAGAAGAAGAATACCAGTTTCTGGTAGATTTTTTTGGAAGTGACAATATTTTTGAAATTTCTAAGGAAGAAATGTATGATATGAATTCTAATATTTTTTCTATTTCAGAAAATATAATTGTTTCTGAAAAGGCTTTTACGAGATTGAACAGTTGGCTTAGAGCGCATGGTTTTACCGTAGAAGAAATTCCCTATGCTGAAATTGGTAAACAAGAAGGTTTACTCAGATGTTCCACACTACCTTTAATAAGAGAATAATACTGCTATGAAACAACTTACAAATTCTATTTTGATGATCAGGCCAGTATCGTTCCGAATGAACGAGCAAACTGCCGTTAATAATTATTACCAACAAAACCTAAAGCATCTTTCAGCTCAGGAAATTCAGTCAAAAGCTTTGGCTGAATTTGATGGTTTTGTCACAAAATTAAGGGAGGCTGGTGTCAATATTATTGTCATAGAAGATACCCTTGTCCCTAGTACGCCTGATTCTATTTTTCCGAATAATTGGATTTCTTTCCATAGCAATGGGAAAGTAGGCTTTTATCCGATGTTTGCTGAAAACAGACGTTTGGAAAGGAGAGAAGATATTTTGGATACTTTGGAAGAGAAAGGTTTTACAATAACCGAGATCATTGACTACTCCTCAGCAGAGAAAGAAGGTATATTTCTTGAAGCTACCGGGAGCATTGTCTTAGATCGTGAAAACGGGATCGCCTATTGTGCTTTGTCTGCCAGAGCCGATGAAGACCTGTTTATAGAGTTTTGTGAAGATTTCGAATATACACCCGTTGTTTTTCATGCTTATCAGACGGTCAATGGTAACAGGGAGCTGATCTATCATACGAATGTGATGATGGCTGTTACCCAGAAATATATTATTGCCTGTCTTGATTCCATAGATGACAAAAAAGAGCGAAAAAATTTTATTGCACATGCTGTCATCAGTGGAAAGGAAATTATAAATATTTCCGAAGAGCAGGTAGAACATTTTGTTGGTAATATGCTTCAGGTCTTAGGCAAGGATAATAAACCCATAACCGTCATGAGCCAGGACGCCTTTGAAAGTCTTCATCCTGATCAACTTCAACTGCTTGAAAAAGAAGCAACTCTTTTATCAAGTGACCTTGGTACAATTGAGACTTGTGG